>NZ_SAXA01000009.1 GCF_004122035.1 Ancylomarina salipaludis | reverse complement strand
GCCAGGATCAAACTCTTCGTTGTATAAAAAACTTATAGTTAATCTGCTCGTGGATAATATCTAAGTTATTTCGTAAATCTAATTGACAAGGTTATTATTCTTGTATTTACCTAACTTTATTCTACTTCCAATATTTTCAAAGAACTTGCGTTCAAAATTTCTTCTCTGTTTTGATGCTGATTACAGCATCAAAGCGGGTGCAAAGATAACAAATTTAGTTTTTTAAAACCAAATAAAAATTGAAGTTTTTTTTTAGAAAATTTATTTCCGTTTTTACCTCAGATTTTCATCGTTACCCTGCCAAATTTTTTAAGAACTCTTTCGCTATGAAAGCGGCTGCAAATATAAGAAACTTAATTCTAATTCTGCAAATCTTTTTTCGTTTATTTTTCAACTTGTTTTATCGGGACAACCCAATGTTTACAAGCTCTACAAACGTTTCAATGACCTGCGCCCCTCTCTTAAAGCGAGTGCAAATATAGAGATTATTAATTCATAAAACCAAACGCGAAGATCAACTTTCCTGCATTTAATTTTTAACAGGCTAGTAATCAAGAGCACTCATCCTAAAAAAAATGAGTCAGACTAGCAATTTACAACATTAATCAGAGAAAATCCATAGCCTTAAAGCAGATTTCTTTCTAAATTATCAATTTCATCAGACATCTTCACAAAGGGATGTACTCTTAAAAACTCATGAATCTTTGTTAGGCTTGACTTAATAAAGGCTTGGTGGGAGTCAGAGCCCACATTAAAAGGGCGATGATTGGCAGCCAAAATAAATTTTCCCACTTGCTTTTGAATCTGTTTAGACTCTTCAGAAAAGTATGTGTCAGAAAAGCGTTGCCATATATACTTAATGGCGGACTCGCTAATATGTAGCATATCTTCTGAATAAAACCTGTAATCGCGGAGCTCGTCCATTACAATTTCATAGGAAGGAAAATAAGAAACTTGCTCAAACAACTCCGTTAATTGCTCAACTGCTAATAATAGTGTCGCCTTGCTTAATTGATTTCCATTAGCACCATCTTTCCAATGCCGAATTGGACTTACGGTAAATACAATTCTAATTTTCGGATTAAAAACTAATAGTTCAACCAATAGGTCCTTATATATAGATACTATTTCATCTACATTTAATCGGTAGCGATTAAAATCCTTAGCCGGAAGCTTATGACAATTTGAAACAATTTTACCTGAACTCAATAACTCATACACCCAAGCCGTACCAAAAGTTATAAATAAAAAATCGGCATCCTTTAGATTCTGCGAACTCTTCCTTATACCTTCATTAATATTTAAAAGGCAACTATCTAAATCGGTACTGGAAAATTTACTATGGTGATAAAAACTGAACCAAAGATTATTGTGAAAGTTCAAGTCATCTTCAACAAACTGATGTTCTTCCATCAATAATTTCAAACTACTACAAACGCTAACCGGATTATAAATCACTCCAAACGGATTAACATCAACCTGATATTTAACAGATTTAAGTTTAGCTCCAATATTCTCAACAAAACAAGATCCCATCATAAGAGCCTTGTGCTTATATGAAAAATCGAATTGCGATTTAGGAATTTCTATTTTCGTTCTAAACAAATCATCATTCATAGCGAGAAAGTGTATAATAGTTACGAATACGAAGCTAGGTATTCTTTATGTATGTTCGAATCCATTTCAAAATTAAATCAAAGGCCTCGTCTTTACAAAAATCATTGTGAAGTTCATGAAATGCATTTTCAAACAAATGAAACTGGCACAACTCACCTGCACTCATCGAAAATTTCGCACTTGCCTCCGCAGATGTAATTTCGTCATCACTCCCATGAAGAAGTAAAAGTGATTTATTTAAAGTCTTTGAATTATTCAACAGTTTATATCCTGCAATATAAGCCTGATAAAACAGACGAAAAGAGACCCATGGATGAACCAAGCTATCATTTTTGTATGCCTCAACCACATTTTTATCATGAGATAACAATTCGGCATTCAATTTCGTCCTCAAAGTAAAATTGGGAACAAGCTTTTCAAGCAGACTAATCAAAGGGATAACCAATTTAGGTGGAGACTGCTTTGCGATCAGCCAGGGTGAAGTCGCAATCACAGCATCATAATCGCCTTTCCCGGTAAGGAGATGAGTCAAAACCTCACCGCCTCCCATACTGTGCCCATATAATATTCTCGGAACATTGGGATATTCCTTTCTACACTCTTTCAAAACCCAATCGATATCATCAAGTAGCGATTGATATGAAGGAATCACACCTCTTTTCCCCTCAGACTGTCCGTGTCCGCGTTGGTCAAAAGCAAAAACGGCAATATTCTTTTCTGTAAATCGTTTGGCCCAAGCCTCATATCGTGAACTATGCTCCCCAATACCATGTACCAAACAAATCACACAATCGGGTTGTTCGGAAGGTTTCCAAACTTGTGAAAACAAATTAATGTCATCGGGTGTCTTAATTAATGATGTTTGATGAGTCATAGTTGAGAAATATTATTCAGTTAGAAAATCTAAATTGCGTTTCAATCCTTTAAATTTCGTTCTTTTAACAGCAGAATTCTTGAATAAGTCTCCAAATTCGTGAGCATTCATGGCAAACCATTCATCTTTGGATAAAGATAAAATTTTAGGATTGGGCTTAAAATCTTCAACCGAATGCGGTTTCACCATGCGGTTCCAGGGACAAACATCCTGACAGATATCACAACCAAAGACTCTGTTTTGAAATTTGCCTTTCATCTCCTCCGTAATATCATCTTTTAGTTCGATAGTAAAATAGGAAATACATTTACTCCCATTAACCACTTTAGGCGCAACAATAGCATCGGTTGGACAAGAACGAATACAACGATTACAACCACCACAAAAATCAGGATAAATTTCAGTATTATATTCTAAAGGCATATCGATAAGCAATTCTCCCAAAAACATAAAAGAGCCCAGCTTTCGATTTAAAAGAAGTGAATTTTTCCCAATCCAACCCAATCCGGCTTTTCGTGCCCAAGCATGTTCCAAAATGGGAGCCGAATCGACAAAAGCCCGCCCCTGGGTTTCTCCTATCTCTTCGTTAATATATGCCAATAAAGCATTCAACTTTTCCTTTATCACAAAATGATAATCTTTTCCGTAGGCATACTTTGCCAAAACGGGTGCTTCAGCATCTTCCTGCTTGCTTTCAGGATAATAATTGAGTGCCACAACGACAACCGATTTGGTATTTTCCACCAAAAGCCTCGGATCGAGACGCTTCTCAACATTATTAGCCATATACCCCATCTCGCCATGATAATCCTTATCCAGCCAATCGGTGAAGCGCTCTTTTTCTTCTGATAAAAAATTCGCTTCAGCAATTCCGCAAAGATCAAAACCAAGCTCCAAGGCTTTATCTTTTATAAGTTGAGATTTTGCTGCTAAAGTTAGATTCATAATATAAAAGTAAGAAAGTCTGGGAAAGGTGAATCCTTCATCTTAAAAAAAGGACATAAAAAAAGGGCCGAAAAACAGCCCTTAATATCTTATAGAAAACCCAATTCGAGTTTTGCTTCTTCAGTCATCATATCTTTGTCCCAAGGTGGATCGAATGTTAACACAACTGTTACATCGCTGATTTGAGGAAGGGCCTTAATCTTATCGTTCACTTCCTCAAGAATTTGATCAGCCATTGGACAATTGGGAGCGGTTAAGGTCATTAAAACTTTCACCTCATCCTCTTCGTAAAGGTCTATTTCATATATCAATCCCAAATCGTAAATATTCACAGGGATTTCAGGATCATAAATAGTCTTTAAGATCTCAATGATAATTTCTTCTGTTTGTTTTTTACTCATCGTGTTGAGATTTATGAATTGAAAATCGAAATTTTCTTTCTAAAGTTATTAATTGTTCACTTTGTGGTTAAAAGCCAAACCATACATTTTGATTTGCTTCACCATAGACACCAATCCATTTGATCGTGTTGGTGATAAATGCTGTTTCAAACCAATCTCATCGATAAATTTCAGGTCAGCATTCATAATCGCTTCGGGAGTCTGATTATTGAAAACACGAATTAACAGGGCTGCAATTCCTTTTACAATAATTGCATCGCTATTGGCTTCGAGTTTCACAACACCATCTTCAAGCTTGGCATTGAACCACACCTTTGATTGACAACCTTTAATCAGGTTTTGATCTGTTTGGTATTGTTCATCCATCCCTTCAAGATCATTCCCCAACTCAATTAAATAAGCATATTTATCCATCCAGTCTTCAAAACCAGCGAATTCCTCAATAATTCCTTCTTGTATTTCGTTTATGGTCATCTTGTAATAGTAATCAGTCATTAATAGCCGGCCAATCGCAACCCGCATTTATCCTTTCATTTTCAATCTGAAATTGAAATCCAATTGCAAAGGTATAACATTTTCATTCATTGAAAAAGCTCTACGAACCTACTCAATGGATCTTACCAACTATTTTAGACGGCAAACATTTTACAAACCTTTTCTATTCCTGCGAAAAGTGCATCAATTTCCTCTTTCGTATTATAAAAAGCAAAAGATGCTCGCACAGTTCCATCAATGCCAAAATGCTGCATAACCGGCTCTGTACAATGGGTTCCGGTTCTCACCGCAATCCCCATCTGATCGAGCAACATACCCATATCATAAAAGTGAATACCTTCAACCAGAAAGGAAATCACTGAGGTCTTATTTTTTGCAGTTCCGTAAATTCTCAGATTTGGAATCGATTCGAATTTTGCCGTAGCGTAGGCCAACAACTCTTGTTCGTAAGCATCAATCTCGTCAAGACCAATAGCCTCAACGTAATCAATTGCAGCTCCCAGTCCAATTGTATCAATATAATTTGGAGTTCCCGCTTCGAATTTAAAGGGCAATTCATTATAGGTGGTTTTCTCAAACGTCACCTCTTTAATCATCTCACCCCCACCTTGCCAAGGCGGCATCTCATTCAGGTATTTTTCCTTACCATACAAAACGCCAACCCCAGTCGGGCCGTAAAGTTTATGTCCTGAAAAAACCAGAAAATCGGCATCTAAAGCCTGGACATCTATTTTTTTATGCTGAACCGATTGAGCAGCATCGATAAGGACAGGTACATTTTTCGAGTGAGCAAAATCAATAATCTCTTTTATTGGATTGATCGTTCCCAAAGAATTGGAAATATGATTGACTGCCAAAATTTTTGTTCGATCTGTAATCAAATCCTCCAACTTCTCAGTCATCAATTCACCCTTATCGTTGAAAGGCAAAACCTTTAAAGTCGCTTTCTTTCGCTGACAAAGCATTTGCCAGGGAACAATATTCGAATGATGCTCCATTTCAGAAACAATCACCTCATCTCCTTCAGAAACGTAACATTCGCCAAATGAGTTTGCAACCAAGTTTATACTTTCAGTCGTCCCGGCAGTAAAAATCACTTCGTGCGAATGCGCTGCATTAATAAATTTCTGAACCTTAAGACGAGCATTTTCAGCTCCTTCAGTCGATTTATTACTCAAATAATGAACCCCTCTGTGAATATTAGAGTTGTACTTGTTGTAATATTCAACCAAAACATCAGTTACCTGAGTTGGAGTTTGTGTTGTTGCTGCATTATCGAAATACACCAGTGATTTACCATACACCTTCTCAGATAAAATTGGGAAATCCTGACGGTATTTATGTGGATCTAAACTCATTTTTTAAAATTAATGATTAGTGATTGATAATTATTAATCACTAATTGTCACATTACTATCGGTTACAAGCTATGGCGCAAGTATTACATTTAGAAATTTCACCTCTCAATCGTTTTTCAACCAATTCGTCGATACGATCTTTAAGAGCCTCAACTCTAATCTTTTCAATAATCTCGTGAGCAAAAGCAAACATCAGCATCATACGCGCTTCTTCCTCATGAATACCACGAGCACGAAGGTAAAACAATGCATCATCATCCATCTGACCAACAGTTGCACCATGACTACATTTCACGTCATCAGCATCGATAATCAATTGAGGCTTGGAGTTGATAACCGCTGTATCGGATAATAACAAGTTGTTGTTACTCTGATAAGCCTCAGTCTTTTGCGCATCACGACGAACATGAATCTTGCCTGTAAAAGCAGCCGTAGCTTCATCATCCATCACCCCTTTAAAGTGCTCATTGCTCACACAATTTGGCTTAGCATGATCAGCAAAAGTAAAGTTGTCAACATGCTGCTGACGGTCCATCAAATACATGCCATAGGTGTGATTCTCGCAATATTCGCCATCGAATAAAGTATAATGGTTATTGCGAATCATGCCACCATATAAGGATAGTGTATTACTCAATACATTTGAATTCGCTTCCTGACGGATAAATACCGAATTAAGAACCGTTGCATTCAAATGTTGATTTTGAAGGGTATATAAATCGAAAACGGCATTTTTAGCGACATTAATTTCGCTAACTGTATTCGATAGGTATTTGTTATGTGTTAAGGTATGATCGCAGAAAATTAGTTTTGCCTGAGCATTTTCTTCAATCACAATCAGGTTACGCTGAGTTGCCATTAAATCGCGATCGGAACGCAAAAGATTGATCACCTGAATGGGTTTCTCAACCACTACATTTTTAGGAACGTAAATAAAGACGCCATCCTTAGCCAATGCTGTGTTTAGTGCAACCAAACCTTCTTCGTTTGGCTTGGCATATTTCCCATAATGCTTCTCAAAAATTTCGCTATGCTTTTCGGCTGCTTCCTGCAGACTGCAAACAATAACACCTTTAGGAATTTCAAGTTTTCTATTCTGATTGTAATACCAGCCATTCGAAAGCAATACCAAGTTGGTATCCAACTCAGGCACATCGCAGTAGAACAATTCATTTAAATCACCCATCACTGTTCTATACTGAAGATCCACAGTATAGGGATGATCAAATGCAGGAACCAGATTCGTGTACTTGTAATTTTCATTTGCAAGAGTTGGAACGCCAAGCTTTTTAAATTGCTCAAAAGCTTCCTCTCTTTTTGTATTCATGAACTTTGATGACTTGTCGTCGAGAAGCGCTTTCCCCTGCTCAAACAAATCTGCAAAATCATTATTTATAGTATCTATTGACATGATTATTTCAAATTGATAGATTGATAGATTGCTACATTGTCGGACGGTTAATTTTAACAATTAAGCCATTTAACAATCTAACTATTTCACTAATTCTTCCTTAATCCAGTCGTATCCTTTTTCTTCCAACTCAAGCGCTAACTCTTTGCCGGCTGTTTTTACGATACGCCCATCGAATAATACGTGAACCACGTCAGGTACAATATAATCAAGCAAACGCTGATAGTGAGTAATTACAATCGTTGAATTTTCAGCAGTCTTCAGTTTGTTCACACCATTGGCAACAATACGAAGCGCATCAATATCCAAACCAGAATCAGTTTCATCCAATACGGCTAACTTAGGCTCAAGCATGGCCATTTGAAAAATTTCATTCTTCTTTTTCTCTCCACCAGAGAAACCTTCGTTCACTGAACGATTGGTTAGCTTTGAGTCAATCTCAACCAACGCTTTTTTATCGCGCATCAACTTTAAAAAGTCTGCCGCTTTCAAAGGCTCCAAACCTTTATATTTACGATGTTCGTTTACAGCAGTCTTCATGAAATTAACGGTTGATACACCAGGAATTTCAATTGGATACTGAAAGCCTAAGAAGATCCCTTCTTTAGCACGATCTTCCGGAGACAGATCCAAAAGATCTTTCCCTCCAAAAACAACTTCACCTTCAGTAACGTCGAACAATTCGCGTCCTGCCAATACCGAAGCTAATGTACTTTTACCTGCGCCATTAGGGCCCATGATAGCATGAACTTCTCCTGGCTTTATTTCAAGATTAATCCCTTTTAGGATTTCTTTCCCGTTGATTGATGCGTGTAGATTCTTTATACTTAACATTGTTGTCTTTTTTCCGATTATCAGTTTCAATTATCTGTTGTCGATTATCCGACAGAGCCTTCGAGGCTAATTGCCAATAGTTTTTGTGCTTCAACAGCAAACTCCATAGGCATTTTATTAATCACCTCTTTAGCGTAACCATTAACAATTAAGCCAATAGCATCTTCAGTTGAGATACCTCGCTGGTTACAATAAAAGATCTGATCTTCACCAATTTTCGAGGTGGTTGCCTCGTGTTCGACCTTAGCCGATTTATTATAAACTTCCAAATAAGGATAAGTGTGGGCACCACATTTATCACCCAATAGAAGCGAATCACATTGTGAGAAATTTCGAGCACCTTCGCAGCTCTTCACCACTTTTACCAATCCACGGTAAGAGTTGTTCGATTTTCCTGCCGAAATACCTTTCGAAATGATTGTCGATTTTGTGTTATTACCGATATGAATCATCTTTGTTCCGGTATCGGCTTGCTGATGATTATTGGTTACAGCCACTGAGTAGAACTCACTTGACGAGCCATCGCCCTTTAAAATGGTGGATGGGTATTTCCAGGTCACTGCAGATCCGGTCTCAACCTGAGCCCACATCAATTTTGAATTGGCTCCCTCGCAAATACCTCGTTTGGTTACAAAGTTGTAAATCCCACCAAGACCTTCCTTGTTACCAGGATACCAGTTTTGAACGGTTGAATATTTCACCTCTGCATTTTCCTTCACAATAATCTCAACAATTGCAGCGTGCAGCTGGTTCTCATCACGCATTGGTGCCGTACAACCTTCAAGATAACTCACGAAAGAATCGTCTTCACAAACGATTAAGGTACGCTCAAACTGACCTGTATTCTCAGCATTAATACGGAAGTAAGTGGATAGTTCCATTGGGCAACGAACACCCTTAGGAATGTAAACGAAAGATCCATCAGAGAAAACGGCTGAATTCAGTGCCGCAAAAAAGTTATCGCGATAAGGAACCACTGTTCCCATATATTCCTGAATTAAATCAGGATGGTCCTGAACGGCCTCGCTAAAGGAACAGAAAATAATACCTTTCTCAGCTAAAGCCTCTTTAAATGTTGTTTTTACCGATGAAGAGTCCATTACCACATCAACAGCTACATTCGATAAAATTTTCTGTTCATCCAAAGGAATGCCCAGCTTATCGAAAGTTGCACGAATTTCGGGGTCCACATCATCCATACTCTCCAGCTTTGCTTTTTGCTTAGGAGCTGCATAGTAAATGATATCCTGATAGTCAATTGGAGGAATTTCCAGATGTGCCCATTCCGGCATTTTCATCGTTAACCAATGACGGTAAGCCTTCAATCGGAATTCCAACATGAACTCCGGCTCGTTTTTCTTAGACGAAATCAACCGAATCACATCTTCACTCAACCCCTTTGCTATAGAATCTGTTTCGATGTTACTCGAAAAGCCATATTTATAATCACTTTGGGTGACTTCATTCAATATTTTATCTTGTTCTTCTTTAGCCATATCTTAAAAAAAGTATCAAGTTGTAAGTATCCATATTCGAAAGCTTGACCATCATATGTCATAAAATACAGCCTCAGTTTGTCGAAGCCTAAAGGATTACTTTCGAAAATCTGTTTCTCCGAACCACTTAGCCCGACTGAAACCGTTTGAAATTTGCTGCAAATATAAAGAAAGTATTTATATATCTGTCTGTAAAGATACTCAATAAAACACCAGAAAGTCTTTTTCTTGACATGAGATTGAAAATAGATTGCTAAAAGCAGCAAAATAGATACATCCAGACGCTGAAATTCATAAATATATTTGAACAGTGAAATCCATCAAAAGCAATAAAAGTGTTCTACAATTTTTCTTATACATCCAAACACCTACTGAAACCTGCATATAAAAGGTCCTTTATCTCACCAATAGACTCTAATTAACATTTGTCAGTAAAAAAGTTAATACCGCTGGGTTACTTTTTAAGAAAAAACAGAATAAAGGAACAAACCCACTAATTAACTAAATACATGAGATGAGCCATATAAAACACATAACTATTTTGATATAATTCTAATGGCAATTTTCAACTACCCAAATTAAAACGAAATGAAACAGATTGATTTTTTAGAAAAACGCAGGCAGTTTATTGAGCTTGCAAAAAAAAGAGCAACAGGAACACCTAAAGAACTTGCAACTAAATTCAATATTCAAGAAAGAGTACTATACAGACTCTTAGAGAGCTTAAGGACAGATGGTTTAGAATTCAGATATTGTAGAACCATAAGATCATATTATATCGACGAATGATTAAAGCCATATCATTCACCTAATAAAAATCTACCTACAACATCCCTTATGTGAATTAACATATAATAAAACCTAATACAAATACCACACTAACGCATCACGATCTAACTTTTCACACAATCCTATTAGACTTAATAAAAATAAGCTCACTGACAATATATATCAGCGAGCTTACATAATTTAGTATCCGAGTTAAACAATTGCGCATTTAAACTCAAACGCCTAAAATCTCGTTCGAGGAGATAAGGGCAAAATTAAAGTAAATTTTATTATTAACACTTAAATTTTGACAAGATGAAAAATTTGAAATTAAACAAGCTTGCTAAAGAGAAATTAAATAACAAACAATTAACAGATACGAAAGGTGGTCTTAAAGCAGTTGTTATAGTAGGTCCACTTTGTGGATGCGGTTGTCGTTATGCAGACAACGGTGGATCATCAAGCAACGATAACGCATGTGCAAATGCCGACGGTGGTCTTCGTTAAGATTATGCTCACCATAACCTTAGGACATAGAAAATGTCCTAAGGTCTAACACCAACTATTTATGTGTAAGGAAAAATTCTATCAATTAACAGGCGAAAATATTAAGTCGGAACTAGCTAATCTAAACCAATTAACTTTTGAAGTAACAGATTCGTGTAATCTAAAATGTAGATATTGCGGATATGGTGAATTATATAATGATTACGACAAAAGGGAAGATCGGGATCTTGATCAGGAGTCTGCTATTAAATTAATTGATTATTTAGCTGAATTATGGAGATCTAAAAATAACAAGTCATATGGAGGACATATATATATAAGCTTTTATGGTGGAGAACCTTTGTTAAATATGAACTTCATTAAAAACATTGTTAAACATATTGAATCTCTCACCAACATTCACAATAAATTTGTGTTTTCAATGACAACCAATGGCCTTTTATTAGATAAGCATATCGATTACCTAACAGAAAAGGATTTTAGACTTCTCATCAGTCTGGATGGAACAAAAGCCAATAATTCATACAGGGTAAACCATTCAGGGATGAATTCTTTCGATAAAGTTTATTCAAATGCTAAAAAAATACAAGAACACTATCCTGATTATTTTAATGATAGAATAAATTTCAACTCTGTACTTCATAATAAAAACAGTGTAGCTGAAATTCATTCATTTTTCAAAAAAGAATTCAATAAAGTAACCAGAGTTGGTGAATTGAATACATCGGGAATTCCAGAAACTAAGCACAAAGAATTTGACCAGATGTATAATTCAAAAAGAGATAGCTTATTAAAAGCACAAAATCATAAAATAATTGAAAAAGATTGGTTTGTAGATAATCCAAAGACAGATGCCCTTGCAACTTATCTACACAAACACAGCGGCAACGTTTTTTTCTCATATAATGAATTATTGATTCCGACAACTCCAATAAAAAATACAGATAGGATTCCAACCGGAACCTGTCTTCCATTCAATAAAAAAATGTTTGTCACCGTCACTGGAAAAATACTTGTATGTGAACGAATAGGTCATCAACATGCCGTTGGAAATATATCTAAGCAAGGAATTAAACTCGATCTCGATAAAATAGCAGAAACATATAACAGTTACTTCAGAACATTAACATCACAATGCTCAACATGTTATAATCTTGACACCTGCAAACAATGCATATTTACCTTCGACACAATAGATTCTGAATTGCGATGTAAACATTTCACTAATAAAAAGCAGTTCGAATCAAATACTTCTTTAATCATTGACTATCTCAGAGAAAATCCAGATTTGTATGAGAAAATTATGACAAAGGTTCTAGTTAATTAATAAAGCAAACATGAAAAAATACTGGTTCAATTTAAATCCTGATACTTTTGTATGGAAAAACAGATCAAACATTCTATTATACAACTCTGCAACTAAAATATCCATTGAATTTAACTATTCACCAGAACTGCATTCAATCATTGAAAAATTGAGTAGTCTCTCAAATTTGTATTGCATACAAATAGATCAAACAGAATTATCAGTATCTAACGTAAAGGAATTTATCGATCGGATTATCAAAAGCAATTCAGGTACTTTGTCTGAAATAACAAACAATCAACAAAGACCAATTCAATTCCCACCACTGCTTAACCTACAATGTGACAGAGATAAACTCAAGCAGGACACTTCTCGATCCATTGGAGAGAAAGTCATAACATACCTAAACCATGTTGATATTTATTTTAACCATCAAAATAACATTAACCTAAAAAAGCATATAGAGAACTTATCTAAATTCTTAAAACCTATACCGCCAAATCAACATATCTGTTTCAATATAATTTTAAATTCAGCATCATCTTTTAATGGCATAAACACTTTAATCAATAATCTAAAGGATCATAACTCTTCAATAATTCTGCAAATAGATTCCTCACTTTTAAAAAATATATCTGATAAATTTAACATCCCTGATGACTTGAGAATAAAAATAATCCACAATGCATCACGTAACGAAGAAGTTATGTATAAAGCTCTAAAAAACACAAAACATATTGAATCCAAAATCAGTTGGCAATTTAATATTCATTCTGAGTCAGAATACTATAACTGTGTTTCATTTATTGAAAAGGAACAGTTAGATAACACGGAAATAGTACCTGAATACAATGGAGTAAACTTAGCTTTTTTTGAAGAAAACATTTTCCTAAACAAGGAGGATCTTGCAAATCCGAATTTAGACAAACGGGAAGTTTTTGCTCATCAGGCAATGAATACAAATAACTTTGGAAAAATCATTATTCAATCTGATGGTAATATATACTCAAACAAGCATATTCCTCCCCTAGGCAACTTGCAAAATTCCTTAAAAGAAATACTCACAAAAGAAATGTACGCAGGAACTTCTTGGTTTAAAATAAGGGATATGGAACCGTGCAATAATTGCATCTATCAATGGTTATGCCCTTCACCCTCCGATTATGAAATTGAGATAGGGAAACCAAATTTATGCCATGTGAGAGTTTGATTTCAATAAGCGCCAATAATATATAGCAAGAATATAAACAAATCCCTATTCTTAAATTTTTCTCTACCTTTGCAAGCAAATTCTAAATTTAGAACGTAGCTTATTATGCAGGAAAACAATACACAAGGAACCGATATATCGACATTGGGTGAGTTTGGTTTGATCAAACACCTAAGCAAAAATGTAAAACTAACGCAGGCATCCACTCTAAAGGGAATAGGTGACGATGCGGCCGTTTTAAATCAGTCAGGTAAAAAAACGGTTGTAACAACTGATCTTTTGGTTGAGGGCATTCATTTCGATTTAATGTATACACCTCTTCGCCATTTGGGTTATAAAGCAATTGTAGTAAATGTTTCGGATGTTTACGCCATGAATGCAGAACCTAAGCAGGTGACTGTTTCTATAGCAATTTCAAAACGATTCACGCTGGAAGCCATTGATGAAATTTACGAAGGGATTAATATGGCTTGTGAGAAGTACAATGTCGATTTGGTGGGTGGCGATACCACATCATCATTAACCGGACTTTGTATTTCGGTGACCGCCATTGGTGAAGCTGATGAAGATAAGATTACTTACCGTAGCGGGGCACAAGTAAACGACTTAATTTGCGTAACAGGTGATCTTGGAGCTGCTTATGCCGGACTACAACTTTTAGACAGAGAGAAACGTATTTTTGAGAACAATCCTGAAATTCAGCCTGACTTAACAGGACATGATTACATTCTGGAACGTCAGTTGAAACCTGAGGCTAGAAAAGATATCTTCGAGAGCTTACAGGATGCCAAAATCGTTCCGACATCGATGATTGATATCTCTGATGGTTTATCATCTGAACTCTTCCATATTTGTGAAGAATCGAATGTTGGCTGCCAAATTTACGAAGAGAAAATTCCTATCGATTACGAAACCCATAAAATGGCTGAAGAATTGAATATGAACTATTCGATTTTTGCGCTTAATGGCGGAGAGGATTACGAACTTCTTTTTACGGTCCCTCTTGATAAATTTGAAAAGATCGAAAAAATACCTGACGTTAAAGTGATTGGTCATATCTGCGACGCAAGCAAAGGGAAATATATGGTCGCCCGCGACAATACCGAAATTGCGCTACAAGCACAAGGCTGGACTAATTTCACAGAATAGATTTGATGATGAGTTGATGCGGTGATGTGATAATGTGGGGATGAGTGAATGAAAGAATTTACTTATAAACCTTATTCTACAAATCATTATTTAACCCGTCAGTTTAAAAAAAACAATAAAAAAAAGCGCTCGTTTCAATTAAGAAACAAGCGCTTTTTCTATATAATATCAACACGTTTTTACTCCGGGAAATACCCACGCATAATACCTCGTTTTGAATTCTTCACGAAAAGAATAATTTCATCACGATCTGGTGAGGCAGGCATTTCAGCTTCAATGGCTTCAATGGCTGCAAAATTGTTCATCCCTTTTTGGTAAAGGTAACGGTACACATCCTGAATCTCACGAATTTTCTCATTAGAATATTCACGACGACGCAAACCAATAGAGTTAACACCAACATAAGAAAGAGGTTCACGAGCAGCTTTCACAAATGGAGGCACATCCTTACGAACAAGAGACCCACCGGAAATCATCACATGAGAACCAATATGTACAAACTGATGAACAGCTACCAATCCACTCAAGATGGCAAAATCATCAATCACAACTTCCCCTGCAATTTGAGATGCATTACCTACAATAATATTATTCCCCAATACACAATCGTGAGCAATATGTGAATAGGCCATCAACAAACAATTATCACCCACAATGGTTTTGCCTTTTGCAGCTGTACCACGATTAATGGTTACACATTCACGAATGGTTGTATTATTTCCAATTTCAACAGTAGTTTTTTCACCACGAAATTTTAAATCCTGAGGTACAGCACCAATTACGGCACCCGGAAAAACATTACAATTTTTCCCAATACGCGTGCCTTCAAGAATGGTTGCATTTGAACCAATACGTGTTCCTTCTTCAATCACAACATCCTTGTCAATGGTAACGAAAGGTTCGATAACCACATTGTCGGCAATTTTTGCCTCCGGATGTACATAAGCTAAGGGTTGCTTCATTTTATATTTTTTATTTACACTTCGAAAGAGTAAAACCGAAGGCCTTATTCTTCTTTCCGATAGTTGAAAATTTCTATTCTAGTAAAATACCCAGCAAAAAAATTATTGCTTTTTCGCAATCTGAGCCATAAATTCACCTTCAGCTACAATGGTATCACCCACATAAGCCAAGCCTCTCATATTAGCAATTCCACGACGAATTGGCGACAAGAATTCTAATTTAAAAATTAAGGTATCACCCGGCACAACTTTCTTTCTGAATTTGATATTGTTTTGAGTCAAGAAGTAAGTCCCATAGTTTTCCGGGTCATCTACCTGACTTAAAACCAAAATACCACCACATTGAGCCATTGCTTCTACCATTAAAACACCTGGCATTACAGGCTCTCCTGGAAAGTGACCAACGAAAAATGGTTCATTCATTGTAACATTCTTAACCCCAATAATACTGTCGTCCTGAATATCGATAATTTTGTCAACCAACAAAAACGGAGGACGATGCGGTAACAATTTCATTACCCCATTAATGTCTAAAACAGGCTCTTTATTAGGATCGTAAGCCGGAACTGAATCTTTTCCCATCTCTTTTTTAATTCTATTGATTAATAATTTTGCCATCTCGGTATTAGGACCGTGACCTGGGCAAGTTGCAATCACTCTACCCTTTATAAACTTACCACAAAGTGCTAAATCACCAATTACATCAAGCAACTTATGACGCGCACATTCGTTATCAAAATACAAATCTAAATTACTAAGAACACCTTCTTTCACCTCTACACTTTCGTGATCAAATAAGGCAGCAATACGATCCAACTCGGATTGTTCCATCGGTTGGTCCATAATAACAATGGCATTATCCAAATCGCCCCCTTTAACAAGGTTATTATTCAAAAGAAATTCTAATTCGCGAACAAAAACAAAAGTACGACACATCGAAATTTCGTTCTTATATTCGCTCAAGCTATTCATGCTTGCAAACTGATTTCTCAAAACTTTTGAGTCAAAAGAAATCATCGCGTTTACACTAAATTCATCATCCGGCAGAATGATTAATTCAGTCCCTTTAGCTTCGTCTTTGTAAACAATTTTTTCCTTCACTACAAAATACTCACGATTGGCATTTTGCTCTACGATCCCAACTTCCTCTATTCCCTCGACGTAGAATTTCGAACTTCCATCCAAAATTGGTGGCTCAGAAGAACTCAACTCAATCATACAGTTGTCGATACCACAACCATATAAAGCCGAAAGCGCATGCTCTACTGTCTGTACTTTACATTCTCCTTTTTGCAAAACAGTCCCTCTTGAGGTATCCCCAACATACTCGGCACTCGCCTTAATTATTGGTTGCCCTTCAAGGTCAACTCTTCTGAACTGGTAGCCGTGATTTTCGGCAGCAGGTAAAAATTTAATTGATACTTCAATTCCTGTATGTAATCCTTTCCCGGTTAAAGAAAATTCTTTTGCTAAAGTTCTTTGTTTATCAGCCATTCTTCTATTCAATCCTCTAGTTCTTATCTAAGTTTGATGGGAATCATGAACTTCATCCCGTCATCTCTTGAATCTCTTATTTTTTCAACTCTTTCAATTCCTTCTCCAATGCAATAATTTGCTCACGCATCTTCGGAAGATTCTTGAATAACACATATGATTTCTGGTAAGGTCCAAATTCAAAAGCAGGTGATCCTTGAAGAACGACACCTTCTTGCTTGATATTTCTTCCTATTCCAGATTGAGCGGCAATTTTCACTTCATTAGCAATTGATAAATGTCCTGATAAACCAACCTGTCCGCCAATCATACAATTCTTACCCACTTTGCTTGATCCGGCAATCCCCGTTTGGGCAGCAATCACAGTATGCTCATCAATTTCAACATTATGAGCAACTTGAATCAGATTATCCAACTTCACACCCTTACGAATAATTGTAGATCCCATTGTAGCCCTGTCAACACAAGTGTTTGCGCCAATCTCAACATGATCTTCAATCACAACGTTCCCAATCTGAGGAACTTTTTTATAATCATTAGCCGACGAAGGAGCAAATCCAAAACCATCGCCCCCAATTACAACGCCTGAATGAAAAATACATTCCTTTCCAATTATACAATTCTCGTATACCTTGACGCCGGAGTTCAAAACAGTATTGTCGCCAATAACAACATTATCACCCACATAAACATGAGGATAAAGCTTTACATTTTTACCAATCTTAACATTACTTCCAACGTAAGCAAAAGCTCCAATATAAACTTGTTCGCCAACCTGAGCCGTTTTACTCACAAATGAAGGCTGTTCAATACCCACACGTTGAGGCTTACTTTGCTCGTACATCTCCAGCAATTGTGCTAAAGCCTGGTAGGCATCCTCAACACGAATTAGCGTTGCCGCTATTTCCTTATCTGCTACAAAATCTTTATTAACTAAAACTATTGACGATTTAGTCTCATAAATATAATGGATATACTTAGGATTCGATAAAAATGATAAGGTTCCTTCTCTTCCTTCTTCAATTCTTGACACATTGTTTACTGAAACTGAACCGTCACCATCGACTTCGCCATTCAGAAACTCTGCAATATCATTTGCTGTAAAATTCATCTTTCTGCTTTCTAAATGCCCCGCAAACAAACTAACTCAGAATATTTGCAACGAAAACTACTGAAGTTTCTGAACTTAATTATCACTAAATAACAGGTTTAAATTTCCTGAATAATCAGAAACATAAGCCTGAATTATAGACAGTTCTACAACTTGGTTTCACTGGGCAAAATTTACGCAAATCTAATAAATATTTTAAGGCAATAAAAATTTAGTCTATAAAGCGTGAACATTCATCTCTATATATAACGAATTCAAACCTTACCAAACCCATGAAAAACCTATTAGCACCTGAATAAACCAAGTCTACAACAGTCACCTTAAACTCTCCTAATAAGGCATATAGAGACAATTAAAACTTGGGGTAGCATAAATAATATTTTTTAACAGTTTTGGAGAGAACTGAAATATTTAACATATCAGACGCTTTCCCAATATCCTGAAGGCTCCCGTCCTTAAAAAGAATGTTAATTCTATCATCTTCACGATTATACGCATTATTTGTAATGGACCCTTTTATAACCAAATAATTTAAAGCATGATTCGAGCAATCCAGGCGATTTTTTACATTTTTTCTAATTTCAGCAACATATTCCTTTGAAAATGGTTTTTTCCCAATTTCAATTTTAAAAAGCTTCCTATTCTTCATACATCTGCACAAATATGACAGAACCTTATCCGAATGTTCAGCCCAAACTTTAATCGAAACCATAATGTCATTATCATCCAAATCAGCAAAAACCTCCAGCGCGTCCTTATTGCCTAAAACCTTTTCCTTACTCTTGAATTGCCTAATTCCAACTTTGTTGTACAAAAAGTAATGAAGTGCCGGAGTGGCAAACAAATCCTCCCCTTTACCAGCTAGATACTTGGCTCTTTTTAATATTCGAACCAACATTTCTTCGGCAGCCAAACTTGTTTTATGAAGGTATACTTGCCAATACATCAATCGACGGGCAATCAAAAACTTTTCTATGGAATAAATCCCTTTGTCTTCAACAGCCAAGTTTCCTTTAACAACCTCAAGCATTTTAATAATTCGGGTGGAGCCAATAGCACCTTCGCTCACTCCTGTAAAAAAACTATCTCGTCGCAAATAATCCAAGCGATCCATATCCAACTGACTGGATACAAGCTGATTTAAAAATGGCTTATGATATTCATGTTTGAAAATTTGAATCGCCATACCCAAACCTCCTTCAAAATGAGTATTCAACCGATCCATAAACAACTCTGATAATTTCTCGTGCTTGATACCATCAACAATACTATACTCCAATGCGTGAGAAAAAGGCCCATGTCCAATATCATGCAAAAGTATTGCTGCAGTTACTGCAATCTCTTCCTCTTCGCTAATTTCAACATTCTTTGCCCGTAAAGATTCTATAGCCATCTGAGTGAGATATGCGGCTCCTAATACATGCTGAAAACGATTATGGATAGCCCCAGGGAAAACCAAATAAGTCATCCCCAGCTGTTTGATTCTTCGAAGACGCTGAAAAAAAGGATGTTCAACCAAATCATAAGGAACACCTGAAGGAATATGGATAAACCCATGAACGGGATCGCTCAGTACTTTTTTCTTCATCATCATAAAGTTTAAGTTATCTTCGGGAATTATGGGAAAACGAATTCCCAATCAAAAATCCTGCCCTATCATTTTCAAGCCACAAAAAAGCGTTTCCTACAAGTTTGAATCGCTTATTAGCAAATGTAACAAAAAGAGATACAAGCCCTCACATTTAACAGCAAATCACATTAATCTAATAGAAAAAAATCTCATTAACAATTAGAAAACAATAATTTAGACACGAGCAATTTGCATATTAAAACAAATATATCTAATTTCGCAGCGAAAAGTAACAATTTACATGTGCTTTAGGGGACAAGAAAGTCCCCTATTTTATTGAAAGCAACTCCTTTATGATTGACAAAAAAACAATACAAGGAATTATTGAAAAAGAGATCGAAAATACCGATCTTTATTTGGTCGAAACTAAGGTCTCCTCAAACAATACCATTTCTGTGATGATTGACAGCCTTGCTGGTGTTCCTATCAGTACGTGTATCGAATTGAGCCGAGCAATTGAAGGTCAATTAGACAGAGAGATAGAAGATTTTGAATTACAAGTTTCTTCAGCTGGTATTGGACAAACTTTTCAGGTGATACAACAATATCATAAAAACATAGGAAAAGAGGTTGAGGTCCTTACAACGGATGGCAACAAATTCAACGGCAAATTATTAGTCGTTGGAGAAAATGAAATTGAAGTAGAGATTGAGGAATTGGTAAAGGTCGAAGGGAAGAAAAAGAAGCAACTAATCACCAAGACTTTAAAACTCAACTTCGAACAGATAAAATCAACAAAAGATATAATTACTTTTTAACAAGTGAATCGCTGAGTCATATGAATCTTATTGAAACTTTTTCAGAATTTAAAGAGTTAAAAAACATCGATCGTGCTACTATGATGAGTGTTTTGGAAGATGTATTCCGAAACTTATTATTGAAGAATTACGGTACGGATGAAAACTTTGACATCATCATTAACCCGGACAAGGGTGATTTGGAGATTTGGAGAAATCGTGAAGTCGTTGCAGATGGAGATGTTGAAGATGCAAATCTTCAAATTTCATTATCTGAGGCGAAAAAAATTGATGAAGATTATGAACTGGGTGAAGAGGTAACTGATGAAGTTAAGTTTCTGGATTTTGGACGTCGTTCCATTCTGACACTTCGCCAGAACTTATCAGCTCGTATTATGGAGCTTGAAAAAGATAATATCTTCAATATCTATAAAGATAGAATTGGTGAGATTATCACAGGTGAGGTTTACCAAATTTGGAAAAAAGAAATTCTTGTTATCGATGATGAAGGTAACGAGTTGATTATGCCAAAAACGGAACAAATTCCTTCAGATTATTTCCGTAAAGGTGAAACACTAAGAGCCGTTGTAGTTCGCGTTGAAGTGAAAAACAACAGTCCTTTGATTATTATATCCAGAACTTCTCCTGTATTCCTTGAGCGTTTATTCGAACTTGAAGTACCTGAGATATTTGATGGTTTAATCACAATCAAAAATATTGTTCGTGTTCCTGGCGAAAGAGCAAAAGTTGCTGTTGAATCATACGATGAGCGTATCGACCCGGTAGGAGCTTGTGTGGGTATGAAAGGATCCAGAATTCACGGTATTGTTCGTGAGTTAAGAAACGAAAATATTGATGTAATTAATTATACAACCAACACCTCATTGTTTATTTCCCGTGCACTGAATCCAGCGAAAGTTAATTCAGTTAAGTTCGACGAAGAAACACATAAAGCTGAAGTATACTTGAATCCAGAAGAAGTATCATTGGCTATTGGTAAAGGTGGTTTAAATATTAAACTTGCAGGTCAACTGACAGGCTACGAAATTGACGTATATCGTGAAAAAGTAGAAGCAGAAGTTGAAGGCGAGGAGGATGTAAACTTATCAGAGTTTAATGACGAAATCGATGCTTGGATCATCGAAGAATTTAAGAAAATTGGTTGCGACACTGCCCGTTCTGTGTTGGAACTTTCAGCAGAGGAACTAGAAAAAAGAACAGATCTTGAAATTGAGACTATTGAAGAAGTTTTAAATATCTTAAATTCAGAATTTGAATAAACATTCTTTATCCTCAACATTTTTAGTTTAAGATACAGACATTTTAACAGTTAACTTCAGAATATGACAAAAGTCAATAAAAATATAAGACTTAGTAAACTAGCACGAGAATTCAATGTAGGGATTACGACTATAGTGGAATTCTTAAATAAAAAAGGTATTGAAATTGATTCAAATCCTAATAACAAAGTGTCCGGAGAGGCTTATGATATTCTTGCAAAAGAATACAGTTCAGATATTAATCTGAAAAAGGAATCCGAGAAAGTAAATCTGAAGAGCACACGTGAGAAAAAGGACCCTGTATTTTTAGAAGGTTCTGAACCTGAGGTGCACGAGAAAACTGAAAAAACAGCTAAAATAGAGGAACCTAAAGCTACTGTAAAAGTTGTTGGGAAAATCGATTTAGATACTGTATCAAAACCAATAAAAAAAGAAGAAGCAAAGGTCAAGGAATCAAAAGTTGAGGAGAAACCTGTGAAGATAGAAGAGACTCCGGTATCTGAAGAAAAAATTGCTACACCTAAGGCTGAATCTAAAGAAAAAACTAAACAACCTTCGGAAGCTAGTCCCGAAGAACAATCTGTTAAAATGGTATCGGCTAAAAAAGAGGAAGCAAAAACAGAAGTAAAACCTTCTGACAAAAAAGACGAATTTAAAGTCATCGGGAAAATTGATTTGAATGCAATGAATCAAAGAACCCGTCCTGCTAAGAAAACAAAAGCAGAAAAGGATGTAGAACGAAAAGAGAAACAAAAAACAGTTACTCCTCCTACACCTAAAAAAGTTATTGAAAGCAAACCTGTTGCAACACCAGAACCAACACCAGCTGCTAAGCCTGAAAAGAAAGAAGAAGAAATCTTCAAATTTTCAACTCAAAAATTAACTGGTCCAACCGTTATCGGTAAAATTGAACTTCCGGTTGAAAAGAAAACATCTCAGGCAGATAAGGATAAAGCCAAAAATCAACGCAAAAAACGTAAGCGTATTAAGAAGGATGGCGAAAAAGTAAATGTAGCTGCTCAAAAAGGTACAAACAGACCTAAAGGTACTGGTGCAGGAGCAGCAAAAGCAGGTGTTACAGCGACTACTGGTACTGACAGAAGACCTGCAAAAGATTCTAAATTTAATAAGCTGAAGAAAAAAGCGCCTGTTAAAAAAGAGGTTAGCGAAGAAGATGTTCAGAAGCAAATTAAAGATACTTTAGCTCGATTGACATCTAAGGGTGGAAAATCAAAAGGAGCTAAACACCGTCGTGAGAAACGCGACATGGCCAGCATGAAGCAGCAGGAAATGGCTGAAAGAAAAGAGGCCGAAAAGAATACAATTAAGCTTACTGAATTCGTAACAGTAAGTGAACTTGCTTCGATGATGGAGGTTTCTCCAACACAAATTATTGCAACTTGTATGGGACTTGGTCTTTTTGTATCAATCAATCAACGATTGGATGCTGAGACAATTTCGATTGTTGCTGACGAATTTGGTTATGACGCTGAATTTGTAAGTGTTGAAATCCAAGAATCTATTGAAGAAGAAGTTGATAAGGAAGAAGATTTGATTCCTAGAGCTCCTATCGTTACCGTAATGGGTCACGTTGACCACGGTAAAACTTCATTACTTGACTACGTTCGTCATGCAAACGTAATTGATGGTGAAGCAGGGGGTATTACACAGCATATTGGTGCTTACAATGTAAAACTTGACGATGGAAGACGTGTATCTTTCCTTGATACACCAGGTCACGAAGCCTTTACAGCGATGCGTGCTCGTGGTGCTCAGGTAACCGATATTGCAATTATTATTGTTGCGGCTGATGATAACGTAATGCCACAAACCATTGAGGCAATCAATCACGCTAGCGCAGCCGGAGTACCTATTGTATTTGCGATTAATAAGATCGATAAAGCAGGTGCAGATCCTGAAAGAATTAAAAGTGAGCTTGCTAATATGAACTACCTGGTTGAAGACTGGGGTGGTAAATATCAGTGTCAGGAAATTTCGGCGAAAAACGGTATTAATATCGAAGAATTACTTGAAAAAGTATTGCTTGAAGCTGAAATGCTTGAATTAAAAGCAAATCCAAATAAACGTGCCATTGGTTCAGTAATTGAATCATCACTGGATAAAGGTAGAGGTTACGTTACAACTTTATTGGTTCAAGCCGGAACTTTGAAAATTGGTGATATTCTTCTAGCCGGAAGTTACACAGGTCACGTTAAAGCGATGTTTAACGAACGTGGTAATAAGATTACATCAGTAGGACCTTCTGAACCAGCTTTGATTCTTGGATTGAACGGTGCTCCACAAGCGGGTGATAACTTCAACGTAATGGAGAGTGAAAAAGAAGCTCGTAGTATTGCAAACAAACGTGAGCAATTACAGCGTGAGCAGGGACTTAGAACTCAGAAACATATTACTCTTGATGAAATCGGTCGTCGTATCGCTATTGGAAACTTCCAGGAACTGAACGTAATTGTAAAAGGTGATGTGGATGGATCTATCGAGGCACTTTCTGACTCATTAATCAAGCTATCTACTGAAGAAATTCAGGTAAATGTTATTCATAAAGCTGTTGGACAGATCTCTGAATCAGATGTAATGCTTGCTACAGCATCGAATGCGATTATTGTTGGTTTCCAGGTTAGACCTTCAATTGGAGCCAGAAGAATTGCTGAGAAAGAGGAAATTGATATCAGATTGTACTCAATTATCTACGATGCGATTGAAGAACTGAAATCAGCTATGGAAGGTATGCTTTCTCCTGAAATTAAGGAAGAAATCACCGCAACTGTAGAAGTTACTGAAACGTTCAACATCACTAAAGTTGGAACTATTGCTGGTTGTATCGTTCGTGAAGGTAAGATTAAGCGTAACTCTAAAATCCGATTAATTCGCGATGGTATTGTTATTTACTCCGGAGCTCTTGGTTCATTGAAACGATTCAAGGATGATGTTAAAGAGGTAGCTAAAGGTTACGAGTGTGGATTGAATATCGATAAATACAACGACATTAAAGTTGGTGATATGGTAGAAGCATTCGAGGAAGTTGAAGTTGCTAAAAAGCTAAAATAATAGCTCAAAACATATATTAAAAAGAGAGGCTGTTTCGCATGAAACAGCCTCTCTTTTTTTGTCCCCAATAGAGAAACACAAATTTTAGAAAGCTCCTATTATAAAACTAAAGAACTTAAAAGATGTTCGTTTAACTACAAAATAAACTCGTATTAGAGTTTCTAATACCCAAAGGTAAATACATACTTATCTATTAAAAAAAGGCCTTAGAAGAGATATAAGGGCATAAAAAAAGCCCCGATAAATCGGAGCTTCTGTATATTATAAGGAAATTATATTATAGTAATTCCTTGTACTGATCAGCAGTCAATAGATCTTCTAATTCAGAAGCATCGTTTACACTAACTTTAATAATCCATCCTTTTCCATAAGGATCTGAATTTACTAAATCTGGAGCATCTTCCAATTCTGCATTGAATTCCAATACTTCACCACTAATAGGCATAAACATATCAGAAACAGTTTTAACAGCTTCAATTGTTCCAAAAACTTCTTCTCTATCCAAAGTCTCTCCTTCAGTTTCAACTTCGATAAAAACGATATCTCCTAATTCTCCTTGAGCAAAATCAGTAACACCAATAAAGGCTGTATCACCTTCAACACGAATCCATTCGTGATCTTTTGTAAACTTTAAATTTTCAGGTACGTTCATGATTAATTCTTGTTTATATCTGGTTCATTATTTGCCCCAAATTTACATTTTTTTTCGAACTATTAAATAAACTCTTATTTCAAAATAAATATTTGTTTATGTTATTGGACATAAGACTATTGAGCCAGGGTAAAACGTACACTAACCCCAAACTCAGTTGTTGTAGTTGGGTATGATAGTGATACATAGGGTTCATTCACAATTCTATCGTAATACAATCGCAAATTAAATCGGCTACTTAAAACATAGTCTGCTGACATTTTCAAACTCACAACCTTTTGTCCTGACGTCAACTGATCAACTTCATCAACAATCTTTCGGATAATGGTATTATTTTTTCTGATAGATAAATCTCCACGAAGGTTCAAATTACTATTAAATTTCTTTTGACCGGATCCTGATCCAATAATCAAACCCAGATTATCAAAACGATAACCTAATCCCAAAATGAATTCACTCGAGGCTACTTCTGTCAGTTGGGTATTAGCCAGACTTAAAATTAGATTACGAGTACGCTTCATCTCAAAGCTTGTTGTAAAATTATTTTTCCACATCATATCAACATTAATCAGCGGATTAAATTGCTCATTTATAGAAACCGAATTTGCCTCATACATTGGTAAGAAATTCTTCACTAAATCAAAATTTCCATCTTCTCCGGTAAAATCCAGATTATTATTATAAGATCCAATATTATAGGTCGATGTATATGAATGATTCATATTGATAGACTTGAAATAACGCTTAACCAGAGGAATCTTCGATAGACCATCAAAACTTATCCGCCAGTTTGGCATCATCTTCTCAATACCTGGAAAAAGTTTGTTATACTTGCTTCCACCACCCCCATAAGCTTTCAGGAAAGCTGGAATTAAAATTTCCTGAGATGTAGGACCATAACCTTCATAATAATCTTTTACAATAACGTCTTTTCCATCAACTTCTATAATTTTAGGGTGATCCTTGTAATTTTCGCCCCATCGTTTCTTAGCCAAACGTAACGATTCAGCCTTACGTGTTTCCAGAAACTCATCAAAATATTTTGAAGAATAGTTACCCGTATTGCCTATACTAAAGAAAGCTGATTTCATACTCATGAAAGTCATACTGAAATTCCCCGTTAATGTCTTATTCTTGGCATCAAACACGGGCTGATCCAGACTTGATTCAGCTTCATTGTAAATATAAAACTCATTCGTATTCTTAGAGAAATTGCGATTTGCATTCAAATTAATTTTCAATCCTGTTATTGGCTCAATAGTTGATCGGAATGTGAAATTTTCAGTATGCGTCATCACATAGGGTGCGTTCAATGTTGGGTCCGTTGTAATCCATCCCTTGCGAGCGGCATTTGCAGCAAAATTCTTATCCTGATTACCTATTAAGAAATTAAACCCGGGCGCATTAACTCCATTGAAGGTTTCACCACCAAAGAAATTCGTTTGTGGTAAATAACCAGGTAAAGTGGTCGAATTAGTTTCAGAATAGCCCAAGGAAATATTCCTGACACTCATTCCCAGTCTAAGAATATTCTCACCAACCTTAACAAGTAAATTATCCTTTTCTTCAATCTTACCGCTTATTCTCACACGCGCATTTTTTAACGATCGTTTAGAGATTACGCGCACACGATTACCTGAAAGAGGTTTGTATTCAATTCGAACCTCTTTCCCCTCTAAATCGTAAACCTTCACCTGAACATCCTTAGTCCCTAATTTATGGTAAACTGATTTACCAACATTAGCTTTCAATTCATCTATTTCTCCTTCGTAATTAACTTTTTTGTATTTATTACTTTGGGCTTTATATCGCCTTGTACCACTATACTTTTGATCAACCCTCTTCAGGTATTTAGATTTATTATACAGATTAACCATATTAAGTTGTCCATTCAACTGAATATTATTTGAGTTTCGAACCGTATTACCATGCTCAATCGTCTTATCTTCTATAATTGCTCCCGCATTCCAATCGTAAGATCCTGTATATCGAGTTGTCAAAGATGTCCAATTCAAAAATGGGATCTTATTAATAGGCACCTTATAGGTTACATTAAAATTATGGTGATACTGCACATTACGTCCCCCATCCATAATGTTATTCCAGATTGAATCTTTCCAGATATTGTAGGCATCCCTATTTCTGTCCTTATCAACAATTCCGTCTGGCTCATCAATACGTGATGTATTGGTCGCCGAAAAATCAAAATTTAAATTCTTTGTTAGATTATATTTCAAATCATAATAACGATACCAATTGAAATTTTTGTCGTAGGTTGGTGTTATCAATAGATCGGGTTGCTCAATATTTCTCGTTTCAATCTCACGGTAATACCTTTGAATATCAGAACGAACAGAAACCTGTGTTGGCATCAAATAAAAATTAAAATCACGTAACAAGCGCAGATAAGGCGATCTTAATGATTTAGATTTCATAAATGGGGAATAATTCTTTGGTCGTGAACTGTAAGTGTAGTTCAATACCCCACGATAGTTCTTCTCCAAATCACGAACCTTATTCACATTACGCGAATACGTTTCGTTAAACGAATAGGTTGCAGACAGGTTAGAAATATCTAATAACTTGGCTTTTCCCTCTTGCTTTTCAACACGAACATTTGTCAAATTGAAGCTTTTCCGCTTGGTATAATCCTGTGCAATATGCTTAATTGAATCACGTTCTTTCTTATTTGCTGCTTGATCTAAGGCTACATCAAGAGGAATATCCGGATCAAGAGGATTGTACTCAGGATTTGATGTTTCTTCAGAAATTGCATAATACATCGGTATTCTCACTCCTGATTTTTCGGGGAAAAACTTACCCAGCTCAAGACTGGCAGAAAAATCATATTGGAAAATATCTTCCTTATTTCTACTGTTTACACCATCCTCGATACCACCAAAACCAGCAGTCATTCGACTACCTGCCCAGGTTAATGTTCCCAAATCAGCAAGTTTGGTTGTCACTCTCAGGTTGGCAGCCCAACCGCCCTTTTCGTCAAAATCAGTCAAGCGAAGCTCATTCAGCCACACCTCAACGGATCGCCTTTCCCCATCATTTACTATTCCCTCTTGTGGATATCGAACCCCGATCATCACCGTGCGTACATTGGCTAGATTTGGATTCCCTTTAATCCTAATGATGTTATTCTCAGCGAGAGGTCCGGCATTTCGGTCAAGCTCACTAACTGGTCGTTCAAAAATATCTGTCAGTTCAACATCAGAACTCGCACGCATTTCACTATTCCTTTTCTGTTTTATTCCTGAAAATAAATTCAATTTAAAATCGAAGCGGTTAGCATCCGGCCACACAATTAATCGGTCATCCAAATTATCATTTGTATAGTGACCATAGGGGGTTAATTTTAAAGGTATTTCATATTCGTAGTAGTTATTCTGATAGTCAGATCCCATACGAATAAAGACTCTCAAATCATCATCTTCAAGATTCAGATTTTCAATTCTTTCGGCATGAACATCCATTTTAAGTGTACCATACTTACGAACATCCATATTTAAAGTCTTATAGGCGGCTTTAGCATCACCCTCTTCCAAATTGCTAACTTTTAACTGAATTGCCTGCTCGTTCAATTGTAAAAGCTGGGGATTACTTGGGTCTACAACACGATCGATACCCGGAGGTAAAACGTAATTAACCGGTTCTTTCTCTGCATTTTCTTCGATATTAACTGCCGCTATTTCAAAACGAGTTTCTTCCGGGGATAATTGTGAATCTGAACGCAATGTCTGATCATATTTTCTCCAATCATCACGAACCAAATCCAAACTTGCAAAACGAAGGACCACTTCTTCTTCGAAATTCTTCATCATCATTCTCATGAAACGAATCGAAGTAAAATCGTTAATATTACCCATCTTACTGTTGTATTCCTCAACCGGCACCTTAAATTGAAACCAATTTACAGTTCCCTTTGTACCATTTGCAAGATCAACCGTACTCTCAACCTTATTCACAATAAAATTCTGACCAACCTTCATTTCATCAGGTGCCAGATGAATCTTATATTCGTAATAAGCCTCTGTTTCACTCAAGGTATTATCATGATTGATATCCTCAACATCAGGTAAAGTGGTTGCTGATGTTGGATAGGGCTCTGGTGATAAATCAGCGGTCGACGAGTTACCTTCAGGACCGTTAAAATCCTTATATCTATCCAGAATACTCATTTGGTTGGCATCAAAGTCGCTTCCTCTGAAATAATGAAAGTTATCGCTGGATGGATCAGTAATCGCATTGGAATAGGCTTTTGAACCAGCACCCAAGTTTGCTGAATTTCTTACATTCAAAATATACTCATCGAAAAAGGTTCTCTCATCCTCAGTAGCCAAACCATCCATTCCGACATCCTGATATTTCCGAGACTGATTATCATTATCAAATGCATTAACAAGAGACTGAACCAAAGGAACACGTCCCCAAACTGTAGAATCAACTAAAACAACCTTACTACTGGTAGGCAAACCATTTTCAAAACCTTTACGTGAATCTTTCAAAACATCTTCCGATATATTACCCAAATCCAATAAGATATCTCCTCCCTTGTGAGTTTTATCATACACAAACGGGTCCATCATCCAAAACTCTACATAAGCAATATTTGCTGCCTCAAAGTCATTGGTCTCAATCTTACGCATGATACCTCCCCAACGTTTTTCAGGATTTTTCAATGTTCCATCGGTATTCATACCCTCTGAGATATTAGCCCGTCCATCAACATCGTAATTGTAAGGCCCCTTTTCAGTAGGATAATAAGCTAAATTCAGTACTGAAATATTTGTTGGAATACCAGATGCTGTTTCCTTATTAGGCCATATCTCTTCTTCGAACACCTCACGTACAAAATGATTTGATAATTGTTCTTTATCCGACCGAATATGTGCTGGGGTTGAAGATGTATTTCTATTAAAAAGCGGATCGATCACATACCAGGCTAACTTAGCACGATTATAACCATATGCCAAATCGTTATTCAAATCTCCTTCAGGAAAATCAGGGTGATTTTGTGGTGTACTGGCTAAAACCCAGGAATTATAATTCTTCATATCAATGGAGGTTTCTGTTCCCTCAAAATCATCGATATAGGCTGTCCCCGAACTCCCAATTGCCTTATTATGTCCTGGAACCAGCTGTGCAAATTCACCTTCTACAGAAATTTGTGATGGCTCTTTAGTCTCGATAAACGGCAGTTTATCAACCAAATTCGTCAAAAACATGGACTCCGTTCTATAACTTCCATTCAATCCCCAAATGGTATTCGAAATGGGTTCATCTCCAATATTCACTTTCTGAGTCAGCGGCTGTTCGGATAAATGCATCACTGTTGCACCCAAATTAAAATCATTATTAAACTGGTAGTCCATCTGAACCCCCACCAATGTTTTCGTTTGGATATTAAAGAGAGAATTACTTTCTGAAGAAATTGAAATAGGGGTCCCCGCTTCCAGAAGAGCCTGATTGATAATTTTAACTCGTCCTAATGTGTAATCAACAGTATAGTCAATATTCTCGATGAGCTTAATTCCACCAGCCTTCACTTCAACCGATCCGGGTTGAACATTCAATGCATTTAACGAGATTTCTGATCCACCTGTCGACTTGTAACTCCCCTTAAGTGCAAATTTATTTTTTTCAGCTATTTGCTGAGCTTCATTTTGTGTCTTAATATACAGGTCATCAAAAGCATATTTATCAGCAACAGCATTGTTCGTGATCTTCGATCGCAGATAAGAACCGAATGGTTCTTTAGCCGGGAAAATAATTCGGCCCTTATTCGGATAAATCGTTAGAGCCTCGATAAAGTCAAACATCCCATCAGGACTGGGATCCAGTTGTGAATTTAAATTATCCAGATTTAACAAACTCAATAAAATCTCATTTTTACCCGCTCCGTCCGTATCAATATAATTCAATTGCGAACCAGCCTGATCATTCTGATACAAAACATCCAGACGGAAATCTTCAGAATTAATCTGGTAAGCACCAATATTATAGATATTTTTCATCATCAACATCCAAGTCCTTTTAAGCGAAGGATTCAGATTTGTGCCTTTAATCAACTTCAGAATAAGAGATTGAGGTGCACTAACACCCGTTGTTGAAAATTCCCCTACCTGGAAAACTTCTCCATTTACGGTATACTGATAGGCCACGGCCAGAACTTCATCTGCATTCAACGATTGATTCAACGAGATATAACCCAAACGTCGGTTCAGAGTATATTCACTTTCCGACAACAATCGGGCATTTTCAACTTTCTCATAATCTTTACCAGCAATAAAATGCCCATTTAAAACATTTGTAACCTGGTTTATATCTCTGATATCTTTATACGGACCATCTGTTAGTTCATTATAAAAAACTTCATTAGCAGAACCTTTTTCATTATCCGGATATTCACCTTGTGTATAGTTTTCTCCAAGATCAACAAAACCAACAAAGTTTCTTGAATCTTCAAAGTTTGAATTCTTATTCGTAATCCAGACCTCAATCTTATTAATTGTAACAGCCGAATTCACAATCGGCAATTTAGCCATTGCCTGATCATAGGTGTCATAAAAATACTTTGATAAAAAGAAGTGGCGATTCGCTTCGTATTGATCCACTGAAACTTCAAATTCGCTCTTTTGAGCGCCATTTTCCATATTCACGACCTTAGTCTCACCTTTTTGCTGAGAAAAAACCGATGCCACTGAAAGTTTACCAAACTGCATCTCAGTTTTCACACCAAAAAGATTCTGTCCTCCGGTGATCAGAGTATTCGAAATTGGCATTGACACATTACCCGCTTCAACTTTTCTAATGATGTTATCTTCTTCACCATTATACTCCAGTTTCATCTGATTTTCGTAATCAAAGGTTGCCTCGGTGTTGTAATTCACCTCCATTGATAAAATATCACCAATCTTACCCGAGACACTCATCTGAATCTTCTCATCAAAATCGAAGCTGGTTGTTTTTCTTAGCTCTTCAGGTATTGTTGGATTATCAACCTTGGTTGTACTGATACCAAAACTCAGTTCTGCAGCCCCCTGAGGCTTAATTGAAATGGCAGTATTACCAAACAATTTTCCAAACACCTTTGATCCTAAAAATGAACGCTGATCAGCACCACTAACGTATCTGTCTGACGAAATACGCTCCATCCAATAATCCCGTAAAGCTGCCTGATTTTGCTGAGCCTGAAACTCCGCTTTCGATATTGAGCTTGAATTACGATAATCCATGCCTCCAATTCGCTTTTTGAGAATATAATTTCCCGTAACAGGATCATAAGCTATTGTCGTCTCAATATTAGACGGATCCTTCAAATATAACGGAGACTTGACTTGATTGTTTTTGAGCTTTATATTATCCTCATCATCAAAAGAATAAGGCAGTGACTCATCCTTGGCACTTTTCTTTTTAGCCTTATTAAATGGTGATTTGGGGTTAATAATACGTTCTGCACTCTTTATCAGTGTACTGTCTTGTTGTAAACTTTCAAAAGAATAAGCATCTGCCTTCAAAGAACTAACATTAGAAGCAAGCCCAAGAGTGAATAAAAATAAAAACGCTAATATGTATTGAACCAGTTTTTTCAAGAAGGGGGATTTTTACGATTTAGATTAGAGTTGTTTCAGAGCTAATTTAATTAACTCCTCAACACTTGCCGGAGAATTTGCTTTGATAATCTTATCAAGTACTTTGACAATAGAATTTTTAGCAAAACCAAGCATCACTAAAGCAGATAACGCTTCTTCACGAATTGTATTGTCCTGAGGCAATACGATTGCACCCATTTCTTCTTCTTTTCCAATCTTATCCTTTAGTTCAATAATAATTCGCTGTGCTGTTTTTGCTCCAATTCCTTTAACATCCTGCAATGTTTTGGAATTATTTGAAAAAATAGCCTTTTTAATTTCATCAGCTGTCAATGATGAAAGCATCATTCTGGCAGTGTTAGCTCCTACACCAGAAACAGAAATTAATAAACGGAAGATTTCTCTCTCCTTCAATTCTTTAAATCCAAACAACAAATGAGCATCATCACGAATAACCTGATGCAGATATAGTTGTGTTGATTTATGGCCTGAAAGCTGCGAGTATGTATTTAATGATATATTAATAATATAACCCATACCATGGTTCTCAACAACCACATTTGTAGGGGTTAATTCATTAATATCGCCTTTGATATATTCAAACATATAGGTAAAATTGGATGAGTGTACTTACAGTATAGTTAGATCAAAACATCAATTATTTCACCGATTGTCTTTTATTCTGAAAATCGGCACTCGGCGCTTTAACCTTCATAGGGTCCTTATTCAACTCTTCAAATTGAATTCTGTTTCGGTAAACATCAATAGCCATGTACAGAGCCTTTTGAAAAGATTCAGGTGAAGCAACATTGGTACCTGCAATTGCATAAGCAGTACCATGAGCCGGAGATGTTCTCACCTTAGATAAACCAGCTGTGAAATTAACCCCGGAATCAAAAGATAAAGCTTTAAAAGCCGTTAGTCCCTGATCATGATACATAGACAGAATGGCATCAAACTTTGAATAATCATTCGACCCAAAAAAACCGTCAGCAGGATATGGCCCCAAAGCCATAATACCACTCTTTCTCGCTTTCTCGATTGCCGGAATAATCACATCTTTTTCCTCAGATCCAATTAAGCCATCGTCACCAGCATGAGGATTCAAACTAAGAACAGCCACCTTAGGTTTACGAATACCAAAGTCCTGAATTAAAGATTTGTTCAGAATATTTAACTTCTCAATAATTTTCTCTTCTGTAATACTTTCTGAAACTTTTGAGATTGGAATATGGCCTGTAACAACACCCACTCTCAGTTTTTCACTAATCAGCAACATTAATGATTTGCCTGAATTAATTCTGGATTCCAAATACTCGGTATGGCCTGGAAAAACAAAATCCTTAGACTGAATATTCTTTTTATTGATTGGTGCAGTTAGTAAAACATCAATATTACCTTCATTTAAATCCTTTACTGCTGCCTCCAAAGAAGCTAAAGCGGCAATTCCGGCACTAGTTGTAGATTTCCCCAGCTCAACTTTAATATTCTCATCCGTGCAGTTAATAATATTTATTCTTTTTGCATGAGCATCCTGAGCTGTTTTAATATTATTCAAACTGAAATCCTCAATATCAAGGGCTTTTTTGTGATAGGCAGCAACCTTAGGCGAACCATAAATAATAGGTGTACATATTTCCAAAATTCGCGCATCCATCAAGGTCTTAATTATCACCTCGTAACCAATCCCATTAATATCACCTTGAGTTATTCCGACTTTTATTTTAGTATCTTTCATTGGTCTGTATATTTATATATATCAATTGGATTGTCAGCCATTATAAAAATGTAAGTTTCTCATCAACGAAACCTCTTCCATACAATCTCTTAATCCAGAATGTAAAAAGCAATCCAAACATGTTTTCACAAAAGTAATAAGATTAAAGAAAAGATCTATTATAATCATCTCGCTCTATTTCATAGCTTAACAAGTTCAGACAATTATAATTTATCCGGATTCTCCTTAAAATAATTTCGGATAAGTACTTTTTTAAGCTCACGCTGAATAATCAATTCGGACAAAAGCTGCTGCTTATCCACATTCGGGTATTTCAACTCATTCTTCAAAATCTCTTTTTCGCTCAAATCAATCTGATACAAAAGCAAAATCAAACGATGATAATCCTGACTAAGCATATAAGCCACGTGCTCAATGATCTGAGAAAAAAGTTCATCATAAGCCTCATCCGGATTTCCTGAAAACCGAACTTCAAACCCAAACTGATAAAAATCTTTTTCAATCTGAGCTGCAACTTGTTTTATGATCCCGACTTTATCGCGATACTTAGAAACCTTAATTTGATTATAATCAGGTAAATTCACTTGATCCATTTTTAGTTATCCCACACAATTCCAACTTCACTGACTCTTAATCCCTACTTAGATTTAGCCTCAGCTTTAATCGATGTGTATGTGTACATAATCGCCTCAAGCTCTCTCAGCAACTCGCGCTTATCATGGTTTGGGCGATACACGTAAGCATCCATACAAATCACACGATTATTAACTGAATCAAGGAATGAGAGATTTACAAAAGGACCGCCCATAAAGTCATTCTCAACTTTCCACAAACCTCTCATTTCAACAGCATAATTCCCCTGAAACTCGAAATGATTAAATGAAATAGGGAAATTGTTCTCGGTTGTCATATAACTTCCTTTTGAAGGTCCGGGAACCAAATCTCTAAGCTTCTGATTTCTCAACATCAAAATTGCATCCTTATCAAAAGCATCTTCAGTAAGGTAATCGTAAGTATAAATAAACATCCCCTGGCTTGTTTCAGGTGTTTCCTTACTTACCCAAAAAAAGTCCGGTTCTGTTTTTCTAATCTTATAACCCGATGGAAATGCTAAAGTAAAATGCTTTTCCTTTTTTAAATAATCAAAAATATCCTGCACAGGAGCTTTTGAGATAATACCAATTTTTCGATTACGCTCACCACGTATAAAGTAAGCCAAAATCTTTGTTCTGTTTTTATCCAAAATCTCCAACATATCGTTAACAGAGGCTGCTTCAACACGCATATAAGCCTGTGTGCGAGCATACATATTATCTTTCACAACCAATCTGGGTTTCTTAACCGATGACGCAACCTTTATTTCTAAAATACTTCTATGTGTTTTAAACATACTGGTAAAAGCCTGCTGATTCAAATGGAACAAATCCATCACAGCCTCATCCTGTGGCATTCCCACCTGAATATCATTAAAAATTGCTTTTATCGAATCGCCAACGACACCTTCCCATAATGCCATACTACTCAAAATTACAATCTCACCCGATTGACCAGTAACTGTTGGCATTAATCCCTTTGTTGTTTTCTTACAAGAACTGATACTTGTAACAAGAACCAAACAAATGATACCAAATTTTATTATCGATTTCATAACTGATATTTTAAATAAATATTCTTGTTTTATTATAATTTACCCCCCTTTAAAACAACTTAATTGGAGAGCATACTGATATGTTTATTCGCCGATTTCAAATCACTGTTATTCTGAATCAATACATTAGGCAGATCAAACATACCTACATCTTTCATCGCATTCGAACTGGTTTCAGATACAGGAACCCACACCTTAAGTCTCTGCCCAATATGAAGGATATCTCCTCTTAAATTGTTCCATGTTTTGATATTATCACTTGTGCATGAGTACTTCATCGCTATTTTATGAAAAAATTCGCCAGCTTGCACCACATGAACAATACACTTTTTCCCTCGGGTAGACGACATGTTTCTTTCTATATCGTGATACAACACTTTTGTTTGGGGTGCGGCATACAATTCTGATTCGTTTTCAACAAATGCCGGCACTTTATCTACAGGTAAAGTCAAACTTGCAGGCAATTCACTTTGAGGGATAAAATCGAGCTTGTAAATTGGATTTAAGCGTCTTAAATCATCAATCGAAATGTCCAATGCTTTTGAAACATTCAACAAGGACAAGGACTTTTTAACTTCAACATCTGAGAGTTTCAGATAAGAAAATTTCAAATGCTCAGGTATAATATTGTGCTCCTGATTGTAATTCATCACGTAGTTAACAGCGATAAAAGCAGGTAAGTATTTTCGGGTTTGTTCGGGCAGGAAGGCTGCGATATCCCAAAAGTTCGTTTTCCCACCTGATGCTTTAATCGCATCACGAACAACTCCCGGTCCTCCGTTATACGCTGCAATTGTCAATTGCCAGTCCCCAAATATGCGATACAAATACTGCAGGTATTTACAAGCCGCATCTGTTGATTTTACCGGATCCATTCTTTCATCAACATAAGAGTTGATTTTCAAATCGAACATGCGGCTGGCATGAAACATGAATTGCCACAAGCCCGTCGCACCTGAACGAGATTTAGCTTTTGGATTCAAAGCTGACTCAATAACGGCAATGTATTTTAATTCGAGGGGTAAACCATATTTATCGAGGTATTCCTCAAAAATCGGAAAGTAAATTTCGCTCAAACCTAAAATCCGGGCTGTTTTATCACGATGACGAACTGAATAGACATCAATATATCGCTTTACGATATCATTAAAATCAAGTTGAATAGGACTCGCTTCATTCAACTTATCAATACGCCAGGCATAATCTTCATTGGAAAAAACAGGGACAAGATTATTGTTACTCGTTTTTCCATTCGGATTTTCCCTATTGGTTTCTTCTGGCTTATAAATAAATTCTACACCATCGGTCTTTGCCAGGCAAGAAGAATTCCCCTTATCTGCAGCCAAACCCGTATAAAAAGAACTTAGTATAACTCCAGTAACTAATAAGGCTTTAAAAGCTGGTATTGTATATCTCATAGGGACTAATCACTTCAATTTTAAGTATGTATTTTTGCGGAATTAAGATAAGCATTTTATCCTTGCATCAAATCAAAAAACATGTAATATTGTGGTAATTATATCTATTCTTAAAAGCCCGTAAAAAGTGACGATTTATACTTTAAAGTCAATGATATAAAAAAGGCAGGTTCTTAAACCTGCCTCTCTATTATTTATCTTTTTTCTCCTTTTCGTCCTTGTCTTTTTCCTTGTCTTCGGATTCGGTAGCCTTCTTAAACTCTTTCATTCCCTGACCAATACCCTTCATTAGCTCCGGGATTTTTCTTCCGCCAAACAAAAGTAATACAACAACAATAATTAATATTATTTGAGGAGCTCCAATCATTCCGGCTATTACAAAAAGATTCATAAGTTTTTTTTTAAGTATTTATGTCACAAATATAACATTTTCGCATAAAGTATCAAGACAGATGTCTGAAATTCATCCCTCTAAAGCTAATTAAATGCCTTCATAATATCATTGGCATTGGCGAAAATAAGCAAACCAAACAAGATAATCATACCCCCAATTTGAGCATACTCCATAAACTTATCCCCGGGCTTACGTCGGGTAATAATTTCGTACAACAAAAACATCACATGCCCTCCATCCAAAGCTGGAATCGGTAAAATATTCATTATTGCCAAAATAATTGATAAGAAGGCTGTCAGGTTCCAAAAGGCATGCCAATCCCAAACACCCGGGAAAATACTCGCAATGGTTCCAAATCCACCAATAGACTTATAACCTTTGGTTTCGGACGAAAAAATCAGCTTGAACTGTTTCAAATATGATTGTAACTTATCAACCCCTTTGTTAATTCCAGCAGGAATTGCTTCCAAAAAGCTATACTCAATTGCTGCAAATTCAAAATGATTGTAAGGTTTCAGTGAGATACCCAACTTGGCCTCGTCGCTTAATTTTGTTGAAATTTCATGAACTTCACCATCGCGCTTAACAGTAAGAACTACTGTTTGACCCTTTAGAGTTTGTAGATATGCCAGATATTCATCAAAAAACTCGATATCCTTTCCATTTACTAAGAGTATTTGATCCCCCTTTTTAATTCCTGCTTCTTTCGCCGCTGATTCCTTGGAAAATCCACCAATCACAAAAGGTTGTAAAGGGAAACGAGGCTCAATCACCGGAGACATTGAAAACCCTTTGCTACTTTGGGAAAGCAGATCCGCCACAAAAGTCTGAGGAATAGCAATATCAATCATCTCACCATCACGTTCAACTTGCATGGTTTTAGGATTATTCAACAGAATATTGGTTAGAATATCCGAATATTTCACCTGTTTTTGATGATCCAATTCAAGAATCTTATCACCATTCTGCAAACCAATACTCTGAGCCAAAGAGTCACATACGTAACCATATTTCACATTCTCAGCAGGAAGATATGCATCTCCCCAGGCAAATAGTACCGAAATATAAATGAAGAAGGCAAGAATAAAATTCACTAAAACGCCACCAACCATAATCAAAAGTCTTTGGTAGGCTGGTTTCGAACGAAATTCGTATGGCTCTGGTGGCAAAGCCATTTGCTCCTTATCCATCGACTCATCAATCATACCTGATATCTTCACATAGCCCCCCAAAGGAATCCATCCAATACCATATTCAGTTTCACCTTTCTTATATTTAAAAAGAGAAAAACCCGGATTAAAAAACATATAGAATTTCTCAACACGTGTTTTAAACATTTTGGCAAATATAAAGTGCCCCATTTCATGGAGAACCACCAAAATAGACAAACTCAGAAGAAACTGAGAAACTTTAATTAATATTTCCATTTAATTACATTTATCAAATTAAGTATCCTGACTAAGAACAGGATCATATCCAAAAATTGAACCTCCTCAATCATTCTTGAGTGTTCAATTAAAAATCACGACAAGGTACGAATTTTATAGCAAAGAGGTAGCTAATTCTCTAACTTCAGCATCACTAGCAACATAATCTTCGTAAACTGGTTGAGCGATAAAACTCGCTTTTTGCATGCAGGTTTCAATAATATCACTCATCTGAAGGAAGCCAACCTGATCTCTCAAAAATGCTTCAACCATGATTTCATTTGCTGCGTTGATAATACAAGGCATATTCCCCCCCTTATTCATCGCTTCATAAGCCAAAGCTAAATTTCGAAATACATGCGTATCAACAGGCTCAAAACTCAAATTGGGATAGTCGAGAAAATTAAAACGTTCAAAGCTTGTTTCCAAACGCTTAGGGTAAGTCAGGGCAAACTGAATCGGGAGTTTCATATCGGGTAATCCCATTTGAGCTTTCATCGATGAATCCTTGAATTGCACCAAAGAATGAACGATGGATTGAGGGTGAACGATCACATCAATTTGCTCAGGTTTCAGATCAAAAAGCCACTTCGCCTCAATCACCTCAAAGCCCTTATTCATCATACTGGCTGAATCAATTGTGATCTTTGCTCCCATATCCCAATTGGGGTGTTTAAGGGCTTGTTTAGACGTAACGCTTTCAAGGAATTTTCGATCCTTTCCACGGAAAGGACCTCCTGAAGCTGTGAGGTATATTTTTTCAACGGGATTCTCGAATTCGCCGATCAAACACTGAAAAATAGCTGAATGTTCCGAATCAACAGGATAAATACTCACTCCGTTTTCCAAAGCCAACTTCTGGATAATTTCACCTGCTACAACAAGCGTTTCCTTATTAGCAAGAGCAATATTCTTTTTTGCCTCAATAGCTTTTATAGTCGGTAGCAAGCCTGAATAGCCCACCATAGCCGTTACCACAATATTCACCGACGACATACCTACAACCTGACAAATTGCATCAATACCAGCATAAACCTTAATGTCCTCATCCTTTAAGGCATCAGACAAATACGAATACTTATCCTCATTGGCAATAACAACAACATCAGGCTGAAATTTCTTTGCTTGGGCAATCAACAAGTCCACATTATTATTGGCTGTTAAAACATCAACAACAAATAAATCCGGATTAGATTCTACTACCTCAAGTGTTTGCGTTCCGATAGAACCTGTCGATCCTAAGATTGCAATATGTTTACTCATTTAGTCCCTTGCTTTTTTTTTGATTTCCCAACAACGAATATCTGTTGTAGAATTTAAAATTTGATATAACTTTCAGGATTCAGTGCCTTCCCATTGTGCCACAATTCGAAATGCAAATGCGGTCCGGAAGTCAATTCGCCAGAATTTCCTAGTATGGCTATTGCTTCACCTGCCCTGACAAATTCACCTGCTTTTTTTAATAATTCCTGATTGTGTTTATAAATAGATACCAGATCCTTACCATGCTGAATTTGTATCACATAACCCGTATTCAATGTCCACTCGGCAAAAATAACGGTACCATCCATAACTGCTGAAATTCTTTCGTTAAGCGGCCCCACCACATCAACACCATAATGGCTTTTTTGTCCATCATAAGGATTGGATACCAATCCTTTCATAGGTGTGAAAAAATGAATGCTTGATATTCCTCGAGCTTTATTTTCACCTGAAAGAGTTAAATTATATTTCTCTTCAGCTTCGTGTTCTTTTCTAAATATTGAGTCGTTCTCCGATTGGGTAAACTGCAAGCCTTTATACTTAGGATCAACAATAGAGTCAGCTTTATCCTGCATTACATTATCAAAATCGTTACCCGAAATCACATTCCGGATACCATTAAAAAAGCGATCTCTTTTCTCAAGTTCTAAACTCAGGGAATCAACCAAGATGGCATTTTGCTCAATATTTCGACGCATTTTTCCATCAGGATAACCGGGAATATATTCTCGTAAAGGTGTAAAAGCAATCAAAACAGTTATAAACGCAATTAAGAATATTGAAAAAACTCCTGCCACAGTAAACACATTCAATCGAGACAATCGAAAAGACAATGCCTCCTCAAAAGTGCTTTCGTTTGAAATGGTTAAACGGTACTTATTTCGGAGTTTCTCTATTATGGCTTTCTTCTCTTTTACTTCACTCATACTTGCGTTATTTAGATCGATTGAAACATCAATAGCATCAGCTAAAACTCGAAAGGCAAAGTTATAAAATTAAACAAATTATAAGGTTTGCTTTATCGAATTTAAAATCATCAAGCAATAAACCCATTAAGCAATCAACAAAACAGAAAATTCAACATTCAAACAAACCCGGAATTCTATGCATATGTTTTTAAACAATTTCAATCAATATCACATGATATAGGTATTGTAGGAAATTTGAAAAGACAATATGTTTGCAATGTCGAAAGATTTAAGAAATATAATGTTTGATGGAATTCTTTAGGAAAATAAAATTTGCTGTGTTGATAGCAGTTATTCCGGCAGTGCTCGCACTGACAGGAAATGCTATATTCAACCTTCATATCCACAAACAAACCGATGGTAAAATCTTTGTGCATGCCCACCCTTTTAATACAAATAACGGTGGTAATTCACACTCCCATACATGTCATGACTGTACCTCGATACAACAATTAACAAATTTCTTTTTTGTTTTTGCGTCGGTCTTTGCGCTCAGTAACATTTTTAGCCGGGTTTATAATCGAATCGAACCTAAATTTGTCGAATCTAATTTTGGATTCACAGCCAATCCCCTTAACAACAGGCCTCCACCTGCTTTCATCTAAATCTCCCGGATTTTGGATGATCTCATCCTTTAAATACGTAATTATTTCTGTCAGACACTCATCATAATGTCAGACAGCTTCATAATTATCAAACTCAGGTATGCGCGTATCTGAGTTCATGACACCAACAAGCCAAAATAAATAATACCAAGACTCTTCTAATTCTGTTAATTGGAATTGTATACAGGTATTCAAACATCAATATTTCACATTCAACACATATAAAAAATGAGAATTATCACAAAACTCTGTCTCAGCTTAATATTAATTGCATCCGTTTCACCCTACTCAATTGCAGAAAATAATACCACAACCATCAAAGGAAAAGTTATTGATATTGCAAGCAATGAACCTGTATCCTTTGCCAATGTTGCTCTTGAAGGCACATCGATTGGAGCAGTCACTAATTTTGAGGGAGAATTCGAAATAATAAATGTGCCCGCCGGAAATTATCAAGTCATCGCAAGTTGCGTGGGATACCGTGCCGACAAACAAGAATTCAATGTCAAATTAGGTCAAGCCAATACGCTTACATTCAAAATGAGTGAAGATTTTATTGGTCTGGATCAGGTTGTTGTTACAGCAGACCGTAATCAAATATCACGTAAAGATGCTCCCGTTGTAGTTAACTCGATTGGAACCAAATTACTTGAAAACACTGCCGCTTCAACCATGGCTGATGGTCTGATGTTTTCACCTGGTTTGCGTGTCGAAAATGATTGTAACAACTGTGGTTTCTCACAGGTTAGAATGAACGGCCTAGAAGGTCCCTATACGCAAATCCTGATTAATTCACGTCCTATATTTAGCGGTCTGGCAGGAGTTTATGGCCTTGAGCACATTCCACCTAGCATGATTCAACGTATTGAGGTTGTACGTGGCGGTGGTTCAGCCCTTTTTGGAGGAAATGCCATAGCGGGAACCATCAATGTCATCACCAAAGATCCTGTTAGCAATTCATTTAAAGTCGGTGCCAAATACAGCAGTGTAGGCACAGGCGTAAAAGCCAGTGATAAACCTGCCGGCGATGTCCTTGTCGATTTTAATGGTTCCATCGTTTCGGAAGATAAACAATCAGGTATTTTTCTATTTGGGATGAAACGCAACAAAGATGCATGGGATGCCAATCAGGATGGATTCTCCGACATTGTAGAACTTAAAAACTTAAGTGCCGGTTTCAATGCCTTCCATCGTTTAAACGACTTGTCAAAATTAAATTTGGAATACCATCTTGTTGATGAATTCCGTAGAGGAGGTGACCAACTGGACTTACCTGCACACATGTCTCTTATTGCCGAACAAGTTGAGCACAATATCAACTCAGGTAGTATCACTCTCGATCAGTATTTCTCAGAAGAGAGAGTGAATAAACTTTCAGTTTATGCATCGGCTCAACATATTGACCGATCATCATATTATGGCGCTGCTCAATTGAAAGATGATGCCGGAGTTGATCTTCCTCAACCCATTTTCGATAACAGTGCCTATGGTGCGACTCAGGATCTGGCCATATCTGCAGGTGTACAATTCTTCAGCCATTCTGACAATTTACTTTTCGCTCCTGCCGATATCACCCTGGGATTTGAGAATGTATATAATAAGCTTAAAGATAAAAAGCTTTCGTATATGGATTACGCCACAAAAACCATTGAACCAACAACCATTATTGCCAACCAAAGTTCTAATACCATAGGTGCTTACGCTCAATCGAAATGGGATTTAGGTTTTGCAAGCTTCCTTTTAGGAGCCCGAATGGATGCATACAAAATCAAAAATAGTGTTGATCATTCTGAAATCAACAACACGGTGATCAGCCCAAGAGCTAATATTCTTTTCAAATTGGATGAGGATATGCAATTGCGTTTGAGCTATGCAAGAGGATTTCGTGCCCCTCAGATTTTTGATGAGGATTTACATATTGAAGCCTCAGCTGCACGTCGTGTGATTCACAAGTTATCAGAAAACTTAAAAGCGGAATCATCAAACTCTTACACCTTATCGTATGATATCGATAAAAGTTTTGGGAAAGTACAAACCTATTTCCTGGCTGAAGGTTTCTATACTGACTTGAACGATTCTTTTGTAAATGAATACAGCACAAATGATGAAAATGGGAATCTGGTTGCGTATCGTAAAAATTCAAAAGGAGCAATCGTAAAAGGAGTTAATTTCGAATTTAAAGTAGCCCCCTCATACAAACTCGATTTCCAAATGGGGATGACTTTGCAATCAAGCGAATATAAAGAAAAGGTTGAACAAGGCGATTTAACCGAAATCAAAACCGATAAAATGATGAGAACGCCCAATCATTACGGCTACTTTGCTATGAATTGGAAACCGCTACACGAATTCACAACGACAATTTCAGGGAACTATTCCGGATCGATGGATCTGATTCACTTCGGGGTAGAAAAAAATGCCAATGGAGTAGCCATAGGTGATCAACTTGTCAAGAGTAGTGAATTTATGGATATAGGTATCAACTTTGCTTACCATTTCGACTTAGGAGGCGATGTAAAACTGGAATTTGATTTAGGTGTAAAAAATATTTTCAATTCGTTCCAGGACGATTTCGACAAAGGCGCTTATCGCGATGCCAGTTGGGTTTATGGGCCGCTTAACCCACGTACCATTCATTTTGGAATAAAGATAGGTAACCTGCTATAAACAACTAGTGATTCTATCGGTTAGAGTCCGGCGGAGTAAAAATGTAAAAGTTTTGCTCCGCTTTTTTTATTCTCCACATCCATCTCTATTTAAAATTAAAAGCCACATATCTTTTATAAATTGCGAGCCATAACAAATCAACTAAATCTAAAAAATGTTAAAAAAATCTATACTCCTTCTATCGGCTCTATACCTTACATCATGTGCCGAATTGCAAACCATCGTTAACGAATATGCCATCGAACAAAACCAACCACTAACTTCATTTGATGTATCGCAAGGCTTAAAAGAAGCCTTGATATTAGGAAGCAAACAGGCATCAAAAGTCCTGTCAACACAAGATGGATTCTATAAGGATGAACTTGTAAAAATCCTATTACCACCAGAAGCTGCAAACATCACCAAACACGTTAAAATGATTCCCGGAGGACAGGATATGATTGATAAAGTTGTCCTCAGACTCAACCGTGCAGCTGAAGATGCCGTCGTTGAAGCCGCTCCAATTTTTGTCTCTGCAATTTCTGAAATGACCATTCAGGATGCTTTTGGTATATTAAAGGGTGATAAAGATGCTGCAACCGTATATTTAAAGAATAAAAGCTACTCAAAACTGAAAGCTCTCTTTAAGCCAAAAATTAAAAATTCACTTGATAAGAAATTAATCGCTAATCTTTCAACCAACGAATCGTGGGAAATGCTAACAGGTACCTACAATCAAGTTGCCGGAAGTTTTGCTGGTAAAATTGCAAACTTTAAAACGGTCAATTCAAAACTGGACGACTATGTAACCACTAAGGCGCTTGATGCCCTCTTCTTAAAAGTTGCAGATGAAGAATTACAAATCAGAAAAGATCCAATGAAGCGTGTGAGCTCTATTTTAAAAAGAGTATTTAGTGAACAAAACTAAAAAACAAAAGGCAGATCTCAAACGGATCTGCCTTTCTCAACTAAACCTAAACCAACCTTAATTTACAATCACTACTCCATTGTAGGCCTTATTCAAAGCATCAGATAACCAGCTTGGTTTTCCAAAACCATTACCAGCTCCCGTTGCATTTGCGTTTTCAGTAAATGATAAACCAGCAACAGCTTTCTCTGTATTCCCTATTCCCATCTGATCAAATTTCACATTAGTGATCACGATATCACCCGCTGCAATTCGATCTGCTGCATCAGTATCACTTGAAGAAACATAGAAATAAGCCTGTGCTTTATTATCAGCTAAACCACCTATCACAATATTATCAATATTCATTTTCCCGGCACCTTCTTTCAAATAAAATGGCTTCTCACCCATTCCAAAAACCGATAAATTTTTCAAAGTTGCATGGGTCATTGGACTTGCTGCCCCGTTATCGCCATTATTAGAACCTTCGATTCCTGATTTGGCAGAGTTAACTGACATCCAATTCGTTCCTGTACCCGACCAGCCGTCAGCAAAATCGATTCCATCATCACCACTTTCGTATGAAAGCAGGTAAGATGCATTCACAGAGCCTCCAAAAAACTCCATGCCATCATCACCTCCTTTATAAGATACCACATATTCAACAACTGTTCCCGAACCTACTCCGAATAAAGAAAGGCCGTTGAACTCTTTTTCATTGGTATATTTATAACCGGTATATTCTAAACGCAGGTAAGAGATTTTTCCGGAATTATCATCTGACACATCACCGCCATAAGATAAACCTGACACTTCAGCACCAGCACTTCCTGCATTCGCTTTATTTGTTGGTGCTTTTCCACACACAACCAAACCGCCCCAGGCTTCAGCTTCAGTTTTTTCACAGGTCATAACAACCGGAGCATCGGCTGTTCCGTTTACAAAAATCTTAGCTCCTTGCTCAACAGCTATATATCGAACCTCAGTATCGTTCGCGCTAACTTCTGAAGCAATAATCACAGTTCCTGCAGGAATCGTTAAACTAGCACCTTCTTTAACAACAACCGCACCATTCAACATATAAATAGTGTTGGCATCAAGTGTCATGTCGCTAGTGATATCACCTTTAAAAGCAACTCGGGCCACAACAGCATCACCAAAAACAGTTTTGTTGGCATCTACCATATTTAAAGCATCCGAAACCCAATCCGGTTTATTAATCCCATTACCAGCTCCTTTAGCCTCAATATTTTCTCCTACAGTTAAAATACTCACGGCTTTAGTCTGCCCCTCTTTCATGTCAACAAAATTGGCGTTGCTTACAACAACATCACCCGCAGCAATTCGCGCTGCAGCATCTGCATCATCTGAGGAAGCATAAAAAATAGCTTGTGTTTTATCTGCGTTCAAACCACCAATTACAATGTTGTCAATATTCATCATTCCTGCACCTTCTTTCAAAAAGAAAGGCTTTTCACCCATACCATAAACAGTAATGTTTCTAAGTGTTGCATCAGTCATAGGTGTTGCTGCACCGTTGTCACCATTATTCGAGCCTTCGATACCTGATTTTGCCGAGTTTAAAGAGAACCAATATTCGCCCACTCCTGACCAACCATCAGCAAAGTCAATTCCATCATCACCACTATCAACTGATACCAGGTGAGACGCATTTACAGTTCCTCCGAAAAACTCCATTCCATCATCGCCCCCTTTGTATGAAACCACATAGTCAACAACTGTGCCCGAGCCTACTCCAAACATAGAAAGACCATTAAATTCCTTTTCATTAGTATACTTATAACCGGTGTATTCCAATCGCAAATATTCAATAGAACCTGAGCTATCATTAGGTTGATCGCCCCCATAAGCCAAACCCGATACTTCGGCGCCAGCACTACCGGCATCGGCTTTATTGGTTGGCGCATAACCGCAAACAACCAAACCTCCCCAGGCTTCAGCTTCTTTCACTTCCGCAGTCATAACAACCGGAGCTGATGCTGTTCCTTTGATATAAATTTTTGCTCCCTGCTCAACAGCAATATAACGCACATCAACATCGTTTGCCGATGTCGCACTAGCTACAATTCGGGTTCCTGCAGGAATCGTCAAACTCCCACCTTTTTTCACGATTAAAGCTCCCGATAACATATAGGTTTTTGAAGCATCTAATGTGATTGCTTCGCCATCCATGACTTCGCCTTTAAAATTTTCCACATCAAATTTCACCTCAGGATTTGGTGTTGGCTGAGGATCATCATCGTCTGAACAACTTGAAAAACCAAGTACAGAAACTGCCAATAAGGCTAAAAATAATTTTTTCATTTTCTTTTTAATTAGATTATAAAATGGATATAATATTTACAATTGATTAAGCTCTGAAGCTTCTTTTATTTAAAATGTATAGGATAAACCCACACTTAATTTCACTCCTTTATTATATGATTTCACGATCCAGTCACGGCTCGCATTTTCTTGTTTTCTCTCTATATCCTGATTCAGAATATTCTTTGCTGACAGGCTCAATGCCCATTGTTTAATTTTCGATCTCATCACAAAATCAAGAGTCTGTCTGGCCTTGTCAACCTGATTTCCCAAACTGGAATACCCTATCAAACTCAATCGATCAGATACATAGGTATAGATCAAACTGGATGTCACTGATTTTTTACCCCCAGCCCAGGAATATTTATAGGTCATATTAGCATTGCCAATCAGCGGTGCTGCACCTTGCAGTTTTTCCTCATTTTTATTGAAATTGGCATTAAACTGCCCTTTGGTCTGTTCTATAATTTTATCCTGATCCAATTCCTGCTTGCTGTCCATCAATGTCAGGTTCGCTGACAGATACAACTTCTTGGTCGAATGATCAGAGCTTAAGGTTAGGATATCCTTTTTTGCTTCGAGCTCCACCCCGTAGATATAAGCCCAATCGCCTGTGTTAGCGTAAGTAAATTCATTACCAGCCGATGCACGTACAAATTTGTTGATCGGATCGACAATGTATTTTCCGAATGCTGCGACTGAAATCAACTCGCTTGGTTTGGGAAAAAATTCCCATTTAATCTCACCATTATAATTCGTTGAAGGCGTGAGATAGGGATTCCCCACTATCACATCCGTAATCCCTTCGAAAAGGAATAAAGCTGACTCTTTAAACTGCGGAAGGGTATAAGTGATCCCCGAAGCAAATCTTAAATTCGATTTTTCATTCAAGGCGTACTTTAAAGACAGACTGGGCAACACGTTCAATTCATTAAAATCTTCTTTACCCTCGCCCAACGCTGTTTTATATTCAATTTTCTGAAACACATGCTCAATGCGAACACCAATTAAAGCCAGTAAACGTGGACTCAGATTATATTCCAGGCTAGCAAATCCAGCATTTATCACCTGTTCGCCATCATAAGTCGAAAGAATCACAAAATCGCTTGATAAAACCTTAAGATCGAATAGCCCTTTTTGCAAATTATCGTTATTGAAATACGAATCTATATCACCCACATTCACCAAACGATTTTCCTTAATTTTATGATTGAATTGTGTGGCTTCAAAAGCTCGCGTTTTATATTTACCAGAGTAAGCTAAAGTCAATTTCCCTTTGTAATCTTCATCTGCAAACCCTTCACCAAACTGATAATCGACACTTAAATTTGCGGCGAATTCATCTTCAGTTAAGTCATGGAAATAACGATTGTTGTTAGCCTGGTCATTGGTTGCAAAATATTTTTCGGAATCAGTCCCATTTTCCATGGTATTGTGTTTCCTGTCCGGAACAATATTATTCACCTTATTAAAAGCGATTCCCCAATTCAAATCCATCTTTTCTTTCAACTCATGCTTCCCTAAAAGCTGATTCACCCAAACCGTGTTTCTTTCATATTCTGAACGACGAACCAAGGCACCTACTTCTGCCAAATCAAAAAGAGTTCCTCTCACTTCTCTCAGCATCTGATCGGAAGTGTTTAGCAAAATCGTATTGAAAAAGAATTTATTCTTTTTCCAATTGTAGTTCAGATTCAACATGCCTGTTGACTGAGTTGTGTAATTATATTTCTCACCTCTCACATCAGCTCTCACATAATCACTACCATTTACCTTACGCTCAAGGTAATCGCTATAACTGTATTCATTATCGAAGGATAAACTTGCAAACGCATTTAGTTCTGAATTCTCAAATTTATAAGTCTTACCCCCCGACAGTTTTAATTCTATATTGGGATAAACCGTTTTTTCTTCAGGATTCCAATTGGTCTCAAAATCGTAAGTACTCAAATCCTGAGGGTAATCGAAATTGTCAAAACCCAAAGCTCCCGGACCATCACCTAAATAGAATTTATCGGCATCTGCCAAATTGAGATTATATCCGGTTTTTAAACCCAGTTTCAAATAACTTTTCCCGGAATGTACCTTTGAAACAATATTGATATTTGCACCCGCAAAGTCGCCATACAAATTGGCCGTTGGGACTTTTTCAACATCGATAAATTCGATGATATCAGTTGAGAACAAACCCAGTTCGATGTTTTTATACTCGGCATTATTCGAAGGTAATGGCAAACCATTTAAGCTACTTGTATTGTAACGGTCGCCCAAGCCACGAACACTTAAACCCTTATTCCCTTCCTGTTTGGAAACACCTGTTATCTTACTTGCTGCTGATGCGGCATCAGAAATTCCCTGAGTGGCTAATTGTTGTGCGCCAATAGATTGTTTCATCACAGCTGATTTCTTCTGATCCATCAATAAAACAAGTGCCGATTCTCGCTTAGCTTTTGCTATCACCACCACATCATTCAGTTCGACTGAAGAAGTTCCCATCTCGAAATTTATAACCGGAATATCCCCTTCACTTAGTGTGATGTTTTTCTTTGTAACAGTTTCGTATGAAATAAATGAGCATTTTAAATTAATTGTGCCAACCGGAATGTTTTTTAAAGTGTAATTCCCATCAAAATCAGTAACGGTTCCAATTGTTGTCCCCTCCACATAAATCGAAGCGCCAATTAAGGTCTCTCCAATCTTTACATCTTTCACATTTCCGGTAATACTTGTCTGTTGTGCAAACAGCCCTAAAAAAGATATATTCAATAATAAAACTAAGAATACTTGCTTTGTCATTTCTTTAATAATAAGTCTATACGTGCTTTCTATTTTTCATTCACTATGCGATTTTAGACAAGAAAGGCGACAAGCATGTTAAATATGTTTTAAACGAAAATCAACAAAACTGAAATATCATGTTAAGTAAATATTAGGGAAAGATGGTTTGTTAAGTAAAGCTAAAATTCAGATTAACTGACGAAATCAAAAACTGAATCTAAAACGCTCTTGACGATCAGATAACCCGCGACTTACAGAAATTTTCTGAATGTAAATTCATCCTATCATCATTTAATTGATGAAAAAATTAAACTTTGATTTTTGAGCTTATTAAATCATAAATCTCAAAAAAACAAAGCTACCACAACCTCACACAAATCCTGTAAACAAAGGCCATTCGTTTATTCCAACTCCAATTAGAAGACCTAAAAACAGCGACTTAATTATTCCTTAACCTATTGGTAAGTTTCTTTTAATCGTTCCAAATAAAGCATCCTTTATTTTTGGTCATGAAAACAAAGTGCAGTAATACTAAAGCAATTAAAGCATCGTAAAAATCAACCATGCCCGAACAAAACCGGCATTATATACAAAACTTTAAATACACAAATCATGAAAAAAATTGTATTTCTAATCGCAGCATTCCTTATTACAGGACTAAGCAGCCAAGCTGTAAATGTGATAACACCTAAGGGAGACAAGAACATTGAAACGACTGAAATCTCAACACTAACAACAACCAGCCTTTCAGGCATTGTTTTAGATAACGAAACCGGCGAAGCTCTAGCTGGTGTTGCGATTCGTTTCGAAGGCTCAAACGAAACTTTTTACACCGACTTTGATGGCAATTTTAAGATTAACAATGTAGTTCCCGGTAAATACAATATTTTATCGAACTACATCTCGTACTCAGATAACAAATTGAAAAATGTGAATGTGAGTGGTCCTAAAAATGTTATTCGTTTGGTACTTAAAAAAGACTAAGACTGAAGATGAAAAATAGATTAGGCTTAATTCTGTGTTTCTGTATTTGTATGCTTTGCATGCAATCATTCTCACAGTCGATAAAAGAAATTGAAGGCTTGTATTACAGCGTTGAGGGCGATCTTTATACGGGAACCTATACCGAATTTTACGAAAATGGGAACAAGCGAATAGAAATGAATCTGACTGAAGGGAAACGAGATGGAAAAATCACTCTCTTCTTTCAGGATGAACAAATTCAGGAAGTTCGTTCCTACGTAAAAGGTCTGATGGATGGCACATGGGTAACCTGGAATAATCAATCCGTAAAAATTGCCGAAGCACGATACAAAAAAAACAAGAAACATGGCAAATGGTACATCTGGGATGCCAATGGCGTGAAAAGATATGAAATGGAATATAATGAAGGAGAAAAATCAGGCACATGGCTAATTTGGGATGAAGAAGGAAAGCTCATAAAAGAACGCACATTTTAATTTCATTATATAGTTGGGGTTTTAGTAGTACTCCAAAGTCGCTTGATCAAAGATTGGGCGGCTTTTTCTGTTTTTAAAACACTTCCTTTGCATTAAAAGAGTAAAAACCATTAAATTTGATGCCATCATAAACGATTAAAATAATTTAGATGAGCACAGATTTGCAGACAGCCAAGAAAGACAAGATTTATAAAATCGTTCTAATCTCATTGGGAGTTATCCTACTGACCGTTTCTATCTTATTCTTGAAAACATATAGAGAGAATAGACAATACATAGCTGAAATTAAAATTGAAAAAATCGATTTAGAGAATGAATTAAAGACACTTTCTCAAAATTACGACTCTTTGCAAACCTCCAATGATACCTTAAATCAATTATTGGTAACCGAAAAGGGGAAAATTGATGAATTATTGGAAAGAATGCGTGTATTCAGAAATAATTCATACTTCGAAATCAACAAATACAAAAAAGAAATTGGTACGCTTAAGGGTGTGCTTCGTAGCTATGTGATTCAGATTGATTCTTTGAATAGTAAAAATAAGGAACTCAATGCTGAGAATATTCGTGTCAAAAAACAAATTTCGTGGGTAAAAGAACGCAACGAAAAATTGGAAAGTACAACGAAAAATATGAAAGAGCTTATTTCTAAAGCTTCAGCTCTCGATGCGACTCAAATTACATGTGAACCAATCAATAAAAAAGGTAGATCAATTAAAAAGATATCTAAGACTGACAAACTTAAAACAAGCTTTACCTTAAGAAAAAACATCACGATAACACCAGGGTTAAAAACAATTTACCTTAGAATCTCTCGTCCTGATGAGGTGATCCTAAGTAATCCTGAAAACCTATTGTTTGAATATGAGAATACACAAATGGCCTATTCTGCTAAACGTGATATCGAATATGAAGGCAACGAACTTGAAGTCTCGATTTTCTGGGATAATGATGGCAGCTTGGTTAAAGGTGAATATACATTAGATCTCTTTTCGGAAGGTGTTCATATTGGAAATGCATCCTTCAGTTTAAAATAAACAAAAGACAGAAGCAAACTAAGTAAAAATGCCATACCTCCGGACTCAGAATCCGGAGATATGGCATTCTTATTTCTACATGTTTCCGATCAATAAAGTACGAGCAGTAATAATTTAATAGCCCAGGGTGCTAATATAGCTGTCAATACCCCATTCAGAGCCATACCTAAACCGCCAAAAGCACTAAAATCGGGTCCTTGTTCACTAATACTGGCTGTTCCCAAAGCATGAGCCGTAGCACCTAAACTTAAACCAACTGACTTTGGATCCTTAACACCCAATAGCTTCAGATACATTTGACCAAATATGGCTCCAAATATACCGACTGCAATTACAAATGCAACGGTTAATGAAGGGATACCTCCCATTTGTTTCGAAACCTCAATTGCAATTGGAGTCGTTACTGATTTTGGCGCTAAAGAAATGAGTGTTGCCTTTGAGGCGCCTAAAAAATAAGCCATCATACATACTGACACTATGCCCGTCAAACTCCCTGCTAACATTGAAGCAATTATCTTCTTAAAATCAGCCTTTATTTCTTCCAGATAACTATATAAAGCATAGCCTAAAGCAATAACAGAAGGAGCCAGCCAAAAACTGATCACTTGCGTATTCCTCTCATAATCCTGATAGTCAACCTCAGTAAAAAGAAGGAAAGCAATCACCACCGCAATAGTGAGTAAAATTGGATTCAATAGCGGAGATTTGTATCTCAACTGCATCTTTTTAGAAAAGATATAAACCGCAAGCGTCAAGCTCACATGCACGAGAGGAGAATTCAATAGCTCTTTCATCGGATTCGTTTTTTCATGATTAACCCGACAACTGTAAGAACCAGTAGAGCACTTATAACTATGGCCCCTGAAATAGACAGCCACTCCTGTTTCAAAATCTGATAATGGCACATAATGCCTACACCCGCAGGAATAAAAAACATGGCCATATTATTGAGTAGAAAATTGGCCACAACTTTAATATCCTCAGTTTTAATCAGCTTTAATTCCATGCCAATCACAAGTAATAACATGCCAATTATACTCCCCGAAAGAGGCAAATGACCATAGTAGGATATCAATTCGCCTAAAAGCCATAAGCCTAAAAATATTGCAATCTGTTTTATTAAAATCATTCACAAAAGTAGTCATATCTATATTTACAAAGTTCTTTAAATAGAAAAATCCACCCCTAAAAGGTGGATTCTTCAAATGTAAAAAACCGCTTAATTTACTATAGTTTCATTCTTATTTAAAAAGCGTTCGGGAACCAAAAGCCCTAAATCCGATTAACATGGAAACACAACCGCTTTCAGTATCTTCAGGGTTCATATTCTGATCAACCATAACCCTAACTATAAAATCATCAGTACTCTCTACTGAAAAATCCCATAGCTTAGTAAAGTCTTCATCTTTATTGTCATATAAAACATTGTATTCCACATCCAATAATTGAAATCTGATCTGACCTAACTGATCTTCACCCGCTACCAGAATCCGATATTCCTGATCAGCATAAAAGGTAAGTTGCAGTTCTGCTGTTTCTCCTTCTGACAAAACTGTATTATTAAGTTGTCCGTTAAAAGTGTACGGACTTAACAAAGGAATACAATCTTTCTTGGTAAATTCATTGCACTGCGAGAAGGCAAAACTCGAAACACAAGTTAATGCTATTATTAAAATTATATATCTGTAAATTTTACTCATCCTTAAGAATATTATTTATCATTAAGACTCATTAAACAACACTACAATTCTGTAATTCGAGTTCGAATTCTATCATTAATAGTCTTCACATCTTTCAATATATGGGGAGGCAGGTTAAGTTTCACCTTATTACCTATTACAGCCTTTCCCTTTTTTGAAACCAATTTCGCTTTACCAGACTTGACCTGACCAATTTCCTTGAATTTTTCATTCAATAATATCAAATCAGGTAGAAAATCCTGAACGCGCTTTTCGTCCGAAAACTGCTTCATAAGAGCCAGTAAATTTTTAACGGAATAACGTTGTTCAACGATCAATTTCGTCATTTCATCCTGAGGCGAATTCATATCAATAATATTAGTGGCCAGATATAAGGTTTCAATCCAACCACCAAAAATGATAAGGGCTGCAGTACTTCCTCTACGATTTTCTTTCAGATAACTATCCGAATCGGTGAAAGTCTCAGTAATAATATTCAATAAAGAATCCTGATTCTGTATATTTTTCTCCAGACGTTTAGCAATAACTCGTTCACCTTCTTCCGGGATGCCCAGTTGACGGGTAAACTTTTTAACAACCACCAAAAATCTTGCTGCATCCTGGTATTGTTCGTAAATACGAATATAACTTAAGTCCGCACCATAAACCCCCATATTCAAAGCTTTATTAGCCTGAGTTAAATAGTTTTCTGAATTTGTACTGGGATTCAATAAATCGGGATAGTAAGGAAGATTCATTTTCTGTATAATGTTGGTTACCTCAACTGGTGATGGTACATTATAGAAAATATTCTTGACCTTCTTTAAACTTTGGGTATTTACTACTAATTCCTGTACGTTAGGAGTACCCGTTTTCGTTTTATTTTGACTAGCCGTCGAAACAAAATTAAAACTTAAAAATATTAGTAAATACGACAATCGAATGCTTAATCTGAGCATAGTAGAATAATTTATTGGCTTCGTAATTTCAATCCAATAAAACTAAGCCATTTATATCAATTTTTCAATTCCTTATCTGTATTTTTTAGCGATTGGTAAAAAATACAGAATGATTCTAATCGTTAAACAACTTAGCCACTGATTTGTGTAGGAAATCCGGCCTGTTCAACCAAGTTTGCAATTCTCTCTAATTCTGCAAGATCAACCTTCTGAAGTGTTTCAACAGGTGTATCTCGGGATATGGTATAGATCATGACTTCACGGGGCCGAATTTTTTTCAAATGCTGCAACCATAAATCAATCTCTTCCTGCGAAGTATTATCAATCGACTTACCATTATATTCACCTTTTATAAATAAAGTCTGAATTGTAAGATTACCTCTAAATTTTGATAACAGATCAACTGTTTTCTCCAAGTTAAAAGTTCCTACTGGTTGGTCTAAATTGATAATGGTTTGTTCTTTTCCTCCATCTAATTTTAAAATATTATCCTCAACCTTATTCAATGCTGCAAAAACATCAGGTTTATGAATCATTGTGGAATTGGATAGAACGGCAATTCTTGCCTTAGGAAATATTGCATTTCGAAGCTCAATGGTATCATCAATAATTCCGGCAAATTCAGGATGCATGCAGGGTTCTCCGTTTCCGGCAAACGTGATTACATCCGGCGTTTCGCCTTGCTTTATCATTTCATTAAGCTTTTGTTCAAGCTTTTCTTTTACAAGATGCCGGGGGTGAAAATCAACCTTATGTGTTTTCTTCGGATTCCAACCACACTCGCAATAAATGCAATTGAAACTGCACAACTTACAATCGGTAGGCAATAGGTTTATTCCCAAAGAAACACCCAAACGCCTGCTCTTTACCGGCCCAAAAACGATTTTGTCAAAAAGAAAAGTTGCCATATACCTTGAATTTTAGAGAGACAAAGCTATAGAAATATTACTATATGACAAGTCTCATAACAGATTTTAAACAATAACTTTTCCTATTAATTCTATTCTTATATCAACTAAGTGTCTGTAAGGTATACTCCAATAAGATCTCTAAACAAAAATAAACACGCCACTTCTCTGAAAATGAAATGATCAGAACCACCAACAGAAAATTCGAATTAAACTTATGTATCAAACTATCCGAAAAAAAACTTTCATTTTTTTACTTTTGATTACTAAGCTTTTAGTATATTTCTGTTGGCATTCAATTTTAATTAGAGTCTAGAATTTTTATCTTTGTTTTTATGCTAGAAATATCAAGATATATAAAGGATTTATTATTCATCCATGACTGTGTGATTCTTCCAGGTTTAGGCGGCTTTGTAGCTAACTATTGTCCGGCTCAGGAAAACCGACTCACCAATGAAATGCTTCCTCCATCAAAGGCTGTTAGTTTTAATCGAAATCTAAAACAGAATGATGGATTACTTATAAATTGTTTAGCTGAAGAAGAAAGATTAACATATTCTGAAGCTAAAAAATCTGTTGAGCTTTATATCGAAGATATTAGCGTCCGTTTACGCAGAAACGAAAGAGTCAACTTTAGTGAATTAGGCGAATTGTTTTACAACAAACGTCATAAATTACAATTCGAACCGGCTAAGAACATCAACTTTCTTGCTGATTTGTTCGGTATGGAAAGCTTTGAACTTCCTGATCAAATCATTCAGGAAAACCCTCAGGTCCGCTCCCTTATTATTAAAGAAAATTTCTGGGGACGAGTTAGTCTAAAACGTAAGGTTTATGCTGCCGTTACAATTCCTTTCTTTTTAGGTTTGGCACTTATTCCTGTTAATCTGAATAACAGTCAACACCAGGCTTCAGCTTCCTTCAGTATGATGGAGAGTACGCCAGACGTTCAGAAAACAACATTAGTTAAGCAGAGTGATAGAATCTCACCCGAAAATGAGTTGGTTAGTTTTGAGCCCCGAATCATTTATGCAAAACCTAAGGCTGCCATCAAAAACAAATCGATTAAGGGTAAATATTACTTAATCGCAGGCAGTTTCTCTAATATCGAGAATGCTAAAATTCTGAAAACAGTGATTGAAGCCAACTCGTATCCTGCAACTATCATTAAGAATAAAAACCTTTACGCCGTTGCTCTAGACAAGTTCAACTCAAAAAAAGAAGCCGATCGATTCCGTAGAAAAGTCTTACAAAAGAATCCCAATGCATCGTGTTGGGTTCTACAAAAATAACGCCGATCGATTTTAAAATATTTCTAAGGAGTTTCCATAAAAGGGAGCTCCTTTTTTATTTCCACAAAACCGAAGTCAAATATTTCTTTAGTAGAACATTCAAGCCCTATATTAGCGAACACAGATGATACAATAATTGTTATCTTTGTCGAAATTTGAATTATCAAACCTGGTCGTCAGGAATTAAAATATTTTAAGGATAAAATCATGAGCGATAATAAAGTCAGAGTTCGATTTGCCCCTAGCCCAACAGGACCATTGCATATGGGAGGTGTGAGAACAGCCCTTTTCAACTATCTGTTTGCCCGTAAACATGGTGGCAAATTCCTATTACGAATTGAAGATACCGATCAAACCCGTTATGTTCCTGGTGCTGAAGATTATATTGTTGAAGCCCTAAAATGGTGTGGCATTACAATTGATGAAGGTGCTACTGTAGGAGGAGAATATGGTCCATACCGTCAGTCTGAGAGAAAACCCATGTATCGCGAGTATGCTGAAAAATTGATCGCTTCAGGGGATGCCTATTACGCTTTCGATACAGCTGAAGAATTGGACGCTATTCGTAATGAATATGAAGCCGAAAAGAAAACATTCACCTACAATTCTGAAACCCGTGATCAGTTGAACAACTCTTTAGCCTTAAGTGCTGAAGAAGTTCAGGCAAAACTTGAATCGGGAGAGGCTTATGTGGTTCGTTTTAAAATGCCGGTAAACGAAGAGCTTCATCTTGAAGATGAAATCAGAAAACAAGTTGTATTCAACACGTCTGCTCTTGATGATAAGGTTCTTTTTAAATCGGATGGCATGCCGACTTATCATTTGGCTAATGTGGTTGATGATTATTTGATGAAGATTTCTCACGTGATTCGTGGCGAAGAGTGGTTACCCTCTATGCCTCTTCACGTTTTATTATACAAAAAATTGGGTTGGGAAGCTGCGATGCCAAAATTTGCTCACCTGCCACTAATTCTAAAACCTGTAGGTAAAGGAAAGCTTAGCAAACGCGATGGCGACAAATTAGGCTTCCCTGTTTTTCCGTTGCTTTGGAAAGACCCCAAAACACAGGATATTTCATCGGGTTACCGTGAAGATGGTTATTTCCCTGAAGCCTTTATTAATATGCTTGCCTTTTTAGGTTGGAATCCGGGAACAGAGAAAGAAATCTTCTCTATGGAAGAATTATCACAGGTATTCTCATTGGAACGTGTGGGTAAATCAGGCTCAAAATTCGATCCTGAGAAAACAAAATGGTTCAATCGCCAATACTTAATGGCTAAATCGGACAATGAAATTGGTCAGCTTTTCACTCAGGAAGTCCTTGCAAAAAAAGGAATTGAAGCCGACCAGGACAAAGTAAACCGTATATGTGCTATGGTAAAAGATCGTGTTGACTTCATCGCTGAGCTTTGGGATCATGTGAATTTCTTTTTCGAAGCACCGCAGGAATTCGATGCTAAAACTGCTAAGAAATCGTGGAAAGATGATGCTCCCGAATTAATGCAGGAACTTAAAACAGTGCTTAATGGTATTTCTGATTTCACATCAGCTAATACCGAGGCCATCGTTAAAGAATGGATCACAGCTAAAGAAATTGGCTTTGGTAAAATCATGAACCCATTCCGCTTAGCTATGGTAGGCGCAGGGAAAGGACCACATATGTTCGATATTATCGAGCTATTGGGTAAAGAGGAAACGCTATCCCGTATCGATTTTGCTTGCGAAACACTATAAGACACACGAAATAAAAAAGCACTCTAAATAACTAATATTTAGAGTGTTTTTTTATATCAAAGTTTAAGCTTAACTGATAGAAGTTAAAAAAGTTATTTCATTTCTAATTTGGCACTACTTATTTAACAATACCGTGCTATAATAATGCTTTTTATGAATACACCTTAATTCTTTATTCTCAATTCTATTATAATACTCAATAACCTTCTTGGGTTTCTGATTAAGTATCTTTTTAGGTAATGGATTTACCAAAATGTAATCTCTCATGAAACAGGATACGGCTATAGAATCATTTTTAAACTCTGAATTTAATAGATTTAAAACCGTGCAGCAATTGCCCTCAATTATAAGAAGATCCGATCTGAAACGGTCTTTCTGAGCAAAACTGCTGGCGCTGCCTACAGCAAATAATAACAATAATAGAATACTAAAGTTTCTCATAATTTTCAGGTGTTTGTACTAAAATATCTACGATAACAAATACCATCTTCCCACCATTGTACATAAAATCAACTCAACCTTTCTAAATAAAATTATATTATTTCACTGACAATAACTATCCATAATCATATTTTTATTTAATCTAATTTACAATGTGTGATTCTATAAATAATCGGATAGAATTTTATACCCACTCTTAAAATTATATGGCTTTCCTAAATATACTGTTGCACTGAAGGTCATTTTCAAAACTTTAAGAGTTAAGCTGCCTAACGCAAAAATAGCCTTGGAGATTCCAAGGCTATTTTTGTATATGCTTATCAGAAAATTCTGTTTATTTCTTAGATATTTCCTGTACAAAGTATTTCTTGTGAAAGAGAAGGATTAAAGCGACCCCAATCGTAATATAGGAATCTGCAATATTAAATACAGGACGGAAAAAAACGAAATGATCGCCTCCCCAGAATGGAACCCATGATGGGAAATTACCATCGATCAAAGGAAAATAAAGCATATCAACAACCTTACCATGAAGGAATGACGAATAACCACCGGCATCAGGTAAGAAACTAGCTACCTGATAATAGCTATCGTTAAAAATCATACCATAAAAGGCACTGTCAATAATATTACCCATTGCTCCGGCAAAAATTAATCCAATAGATAAAATCAAACCTCTGGGCGCTTTCTTCTTACAAATATCATTCAAATACCAGCCAATACCACAGATTGCCACAATTCGAAACAAACTCAAAAGAATTTTACCCATCTTACCTTCCAGCTCCATTCCAAAGGCCATTCCATTATTCTCAATAAAATGAATGATAAACCAATCACCGAATACTGGAAACTCTTCACCAAGCATCATGTGGGTTTTAATCCATATTTTAAAAACCTGGTCGAGTATTAAAAGCACCACAATAAAGAGTGCCGATTTTTTTATTAATGACATGCTATTGTTTTAATGTTAATATTTCAGCGATACAACTGATTAGTAGTCGCTCCGGACATCTGAAAAGACAAAATCGCTATTTACAAACCAGAAGCCTGTTTTCAGTTATACAACTTACAGCCCCGAATATAAACAAAAATGATTGGAAGACTTCTCTCCCAATCATTTTCTGTATATTAAAATGTTATTAGACTTGCTTGTTCTTCGCAGCTATACTTAAGGTAGCATGAGGAACAGCACGCAATCTTTCTTTAGAAATCAAATTACCAGTCTCACGACAAATACCATAGTTCTTATTCTCTATTCTAATTAGAGCAGCTTCCAAATGACTAATGAACTTGGCTTGACGTTGTGCCAATCTTCCAGCCTCTTCTTTCGACAAAACTGAAGCTCCTTCTTCAAGAACTTTAAAAGTAGGAGAAGTATCTTCAATATCGTTTCCTGAGCTATTAGAAATAACAGCCTTCAAGGTTTCATAGTCTTTTTTAGCTTTTGCGAGTTTCTGAGAAATCAATTCTTTAAACTCCTGCAATTCTTCGTCTGTATAGCGTTTTTTTTCAGTCATAATTTTGGATTTGATCCTAAAGATAACAAAAAAAGTATTACACACTAAGCTTTTTAATTCGAATATATGTTTCGATTCCAGCCTCTATTTCTACTTCTTTTGCATCAGTTCCGTCAATTTCTTCAACTAAACTCACTGTTTCAGCAAGAGTTTGACTTCCTATATAATCTTTATGAGTTAAAACAGCATCATTTATCGCATCGTGCTTTACAATTTCCAATGAAATTTTATCAGTCACATCAAAATCACTCTCCTTACGCAGATTTTGAATTCTATTGATAAACTCACGAGCAATACCCTCCTGACGTAAGTCTTCAGTGATATTCACGTCAAGTGCAACTGTTAGCTTACCTTCATTCGCAACCAACCAGCCTGGAATATCTTCCGAAATGATTTCAACATCCTGAAGCGTCAAAACAACAGTCTCATCATTCACAACAATAGTAAATTCAGCAGCCTTTTCGAAATTCACGATATCATCCTGAGTCATTTTGGCAATTTCACCAGCAATTTGCTTCATGATTTTGCCATGCTTAGGTCCAAGAGTCTTGAAATTAGGCTTGATTTTCTTAATCAATACACCTGATGTATCGGTGATAAATTCCATCTCTTTCACATTAATCTCAGAAAGAATAATGCCTTTTACAGCTTCCAACTGAGGGATCATGCTTTCGTCAAGAATAGGCACCATAATCTTACTTAATGGCTGACGCACACGAATTTTCACCTTACGGCGAAGACCCAATACCATAGACGAAATCTTCTGAGCCATATCCTGTCTTTCCTCCAACGACTTGTCAATAACTGACTCATCTGCAGTTGGGAAGTCTACCAAATGAACTGAGTTTTCAGTGTAACGTTTGGTCACTGAATTCAAGTCTAAGAATAAACGATCCATAAAGAATGGTGCAATAGGTGATCCCAAAATAGAAATCGTCTCAAGACACTTATAAAGTGTTTGGTAAGCCGAAATCTTATCTGTAGAATAATCACCACCCCAATAACGCTTACGACATAAACGAACGTACCAGTTTGACAGGTTTTCATTCACAAAATCCTGAATAGCACGACCCGCACGAGTTGGTTCGTAAGACTCATAACATTCTTCAACTTCTTTCACTAATGAGTTAAGAAGAGAAAGAATCCAACGGTCAATCTCAGGACGTTTTTCCATTGGCACATCAGCTTCTGAATAGGTAAATCCATCCACATTAGCATACAATTGGAAGAAACTGTAAGTATTGTAAAGTGTTCCGAAGAATTTACGACGAACTTCTTCAACACCATTTAAATCAAATTTCAAGTTATCCCATGGCTGAGCATTGGTAATCATATACCAACGTAATGGATCAGAACCATACTTCTCGATTGTAGAGAATGGATCAACCGCATTGCCTAAACGTTTCGACATTTTATTTCCTGTCGCATCAAGTACCAATCCGTTTGAAATGATATTCTCGAAAGCCACACTATCAAAACACATGGTTGCAATGGCGTGAAGCGTAAAGAACCATCCACGAGTTTGGTCTACCCCTTCAGCAATAAATTGGGCAGGGAATTTCTTGTCGAAATCCTCTTTGTTTTCAAACGGATAATGTTGCTGTGCATATGGCATCGCACCCGAATCAAACCAAACATCTATAAGATCAAGCTCACGGAAAAGTTTCTGCCCTGATTCACTTACCAATACAATATCGTCAACATACGGACGGTGAAGATCGAACTTCTCGTAGTTCTCTTTTGTGTTGTCACCATCAACATATTTCTCAAGCATGTTTTCGCTCATGTATCCTTTTTCGATTGACTTAACAATCTCAGCTTTAAGCTCAGATACAGAACCAATACATTTCATCTCGCTGCGGTCTTCACTAACCCAGATAGGCAGAGGTGTACCCCAGTAACGAGAACGGGATAGATTCCAATCCTGTAAGTTCTCTAACCACTTACCAAAACGACCTTCACCTGTTGATTTCGGTTTCCAGTTGATGGTTTTGTTGAGTTCGATCATACGATCGCGAACAGCAGTGGTCTTGATAAACCATGAATCCAATGGATAATACAAGACAGGCTTATCCGTTCTCCAACAATGTGGGTAGTTGTGAACGTGCTTTTCAACCTTAAATGCCTGACTGCTCTTTTTCAGCTCTACTGAGATGTCAACATCCAAAGTAGGATCTTTCTCAGTTAAAGTAGAATCGAAAGCATTCTTCACATAACGACCAGCATAAGGTGCGTAAAGCTCAACATTCACATGGTTCTTTACGAACTCCTCATCCAATTCATCAAGTTTAAAGAATTTACCTGTACGGTCAACCATAGGTTGCATCTTGCCTTCCTTATCGCGGAAAATAAGTGGTGAAATACCAGCAGCCTTAGCTACACGATCATCATCCGCACCAAAAGTAGGTGCAATATGAACGATACCTGTACCATCTTCAATCGTAACAAAATCACCTAAGATCACACGGAAAGCATCACCTTCAGGCTTCACCCATGGCAATAATTGCTCATAACGGATACCTTCAAGATCTGTACCGGCACACTCAGAAAGTGGCTTGTAAGGGATTTTCTTATCCCCGATTTTATATTCGCTTAATTCAACATCCTTCAAATTGGTATCGAAGAAGTTGTTAAATAAATCTTTAGCTAAAACAACAACACAATCCTTACCTGTGTATGGATTGAACGTACGCACACGCACATAAGTGATCTTAGGACCAACAGCCAATGCCGTATTCGATGGTAAAGTCCAGGGCGTAGTTGTCCAGGCCATGAAATAAGCATCACAGTCGATTCCCTCGAAAAGGAAATCACTCTTAGCATCTTTTTCAATCTTAAACAGACCAACTGCCGTTGTATCTTTTACATCTTTATAACAGCCAGGTTGGTTCAACTCGTGAGTTGACAATCCGGTTCCGGCTGCTGGTGAAAATGGCTGAATGGTATAGCCCTTATACAAGAATCCCTTCTCAAATAATTGCTTTAACAACCACCATAAAGTTTCAATATAACGGTTATCGTAAGTGATATATGGCTCATCCATATTCACCCAGTAACCCATTTTCGAGGTCAAATCTTCCCACTCACGTGTATATTTCATCACGTTTGTTCTACAAGCTTCGTTATATTCGTCAACAGAAATTTTCTTCCCAATATCCTCTTTGGTAATACCCAATTCCTTCTCAACACCCAACTCAACCGGAAGTCCGTGGGTATCCCAACCTGCTTTACGGTCTACTTTGAAACCCTTAAGCGTTTTATAACGACATACAATATCTTTCAATGCACGGGCCATCACGTGGTGAATACCAGGCATCCCGTTTGCTGATGGGGGTCCCTCGTAGAAAACAAAAGATGGATTTCCTTCACGAGTTTCTAAACTCCTGTCGAAAGTCTTGTTTTCTTCCCATTCTTTTAAGACATCTTTATTGATCTGTGAAAGATCTAAGTTCTTGTAATCTGGAAATTTTGTGCTCATATTTTAATTTTGATACTTGACAAATCATCCCGTAAATCAACGGGTTAAGAAAAAATATTCAGTTGATTCTATACAAATTAAAGCCTAAACTAAATAAGGGCCAAAATTTGACAGACATCAATCTGAATAGGATACTTCTTCTCAAAAGTTCACAAATATAGAAAAAATACAAGACATGATAACGATACTCAACACTTAATCAAATGAATAAGAGCATGCAAATGAGCTGGCTAAAGGACAAATTTTAAGCTCAAAGCGAAAAATACTTATAATCCGAAATTAATAAATATATTTAGCTTTGGATTCGTTAATAAACCCTAAAGTTTTGATGTCCACAAATTTCTCAAATTAACCCAAATTATGGAACTAAATAAAAACTACATTTATAAAGATGAATGTTATGAGATTATTGGTTGCTGCATGTATGTTCACTCGGAATTGGGACCTGGCTTTCTTGAAGCAATATATCAAGAAGCTCTGGAAATTGAATTTGATCGAGAATCTCTTCCTTTCAAAAGAGAAGTCGAAATTGATGTAAGTTATCGTGGACAAAAACTTAAAAAGAAATATATTGCTGACTTTATCTGTTATGGTGAAATAATCATAGAACTTAAAGCAGTTAAAACATTGGAAGACTCACACTACGCACAACTTTTAAATTATTTAAAAGCCACAGATATGAAGATCGGTTTACTTATTAATTTTGGATCAAAGAGCTTGCAATACAAACGAGTCATTCTATAAAATAGATTTGTGATAATTTATGTCGTTCGTAATTATCTACTTTTAGAATTAAAATCCACAAATTTCACAGATTCTCTCAAATTCAAATTATTCTATAAAATTTGTGTTAATTTGAGAAATTCGTGGACAGACTATATTTGTGGATAATTATAAGATTTGACAACTATTAATTTTAATCAATATGACAACAGTAAAAACAACCTACTTAGGCGATCTAAGAACTGAAAATATTCACTTGCAATCGGGAAATAAAATTTACACCGATGCGCCCGTTGACAATCAGGGCAAAGGCGAAGCTTTTTCGCCAACCGATTTGATGGCAACCTCATTCGGATCGTGCATTATGACCATCATGGGCATTGTGGCTCGCGATAACAATATCGACATTGTTGGAACAGAGCTAAACATCACCAAAATAATGGCAGCTGATCCTCGTCGTGTTGATGAAGTGGTTGCGGAATTTATTTTCCCTGACAAAGCTTATACTGACGAAGAAAAGAAAATCATCGAATCAGTTGCCGGAACCAGCCCGGTTCCACTAAGTGTGAGTCCAAACATGAAACAAAGCATTAAAATGATTTGGCCTAAATAGTGAATGAATTTTGAGTTAGTGAGTTCATTTCGGCTCATTAACTCTACTCTCGTTTTCTCATTAATTTTACAAGATGATTCTAGTTACTGGCGGTACCGGTTTGGTCGGTTCACATTTACTTTTCGATTTGGCAAAAAAAGGCGAAAACATTCGTGCCCTAAAAAGAGCAAACAGCTCTTTGCAGCACGTGCGTGAGTGCTTCTCCTACTATTCTGATTCTGCTGACGAACTCTTTGATAAGATTGAATGGGTAGATGGCGATATGCTGGACATCGAGTCTTTGGAAGATGCCTTTGAAGGGGTTACAAAAGTCTATCATTGTGCCGCTATTGTCTCATTCAAAAAAGCTGACAAGGCGAAAATAAAACGAATTAATGTAGAAGGGACGCGCAATCTCGTTAATACCTGTTTGGATCATAAGATTCAAAAACTCTGCTTTGTTAGTTCGGTTGCAGCACTGGGTACCCCCGAGGAAAAAGGGGAAATGGTATGCGAAACAACCCCCTGGAGTCCTGAGGATAAACGTTCAGACTATTCGATGAGTAAATTCAATTCAGAACTTGAGGTTTGGCGGGGTATCGAAGAAGGACTGGATGCTGTTATAGTCAACCCCTCTATTATATTAGGGCCAGGTCATTGGCACAAAGGATCGTCACAGCTATTCACAACCGTGGCTAAAGGTCTGAAATATTTCACCCGTGGCATAACGGGTTATGTCGATGTGAGAGATGTCAGCAAAGCCATGGTTCTGCTTATGGATTCTGATATTAAAAACCAGCGTTTTTTACTGAACTCTGATAATTACAGTTACGAATTCATCTTCAAAACCATTGCAAAAGCATTGAACCTACCGGAGCCAAACAAATATGCTTCACCCTTTTTAACAGGAATTGCCTGGAGACTGGCTTATTTGAAAAAGATTTTCCTGTTTAAAGAACCGGGCTTAACACGTGCCACTGCCCGATCATCGCACAACTGCACCTATTACTCCAATCAGAAAATTAAGGAGGCTTTGGATTTTAAATTTATCAGTGTGGAAGATAGTATCAGAGATGCGGCAAAGCAGTATCCTCTGTAAGTGGAAGCAGGTTTGATTTCATGTACTAACTACCGCTGCCCAACAACTTGATCACCTCTTTCAGGGTTTTGTTTTCAGCTTTTAAGGCTTCCTTTTCCTCATCCACAGGGCGCCCATCCGAATTCTCAATTTGTAACTGATTCGATAAAATCTGAAAGAAATTAATTTGTAAAACTTCACATATTTCCCAAAGCCTGTCGATTTGAATGCTTGATCGGCTTAAGAGATAATAGGTCGACGAATTACTCAGGTGTAATCTTTGGGCTAAATCAATGGTATTGAGCCCTTGCTTCTTCATTTCGAACAGAATTAACTCATTTACAGGTGCATATTTTTTCATATCTCAGGATTTGATTACAGTAATAATCCACAGGCATACTAAATTTACAAAATCTTTATAGATAAAAATCCAAATAAATACGAATTGTCATGATAATATACTGACAAACTCATACAATAAACAGCACAAATACTTTAATTTAAGATATTGTTATGAGTAGTAAAAGGATTGTTGAGGTTATATTTCTAAATATTGATATTCAAACACCTGTTGTATTCATTATAAATTGAATTACTGATAATTTATTTTTAATTCTTAACAAGAACCCAAGAATAAATAAAAATAGATTACGAATTAATAGCAATCTAAGTTTTACATATCCGCTATAAAACGATAGTAGCCTGTAAAATTTGTTTTTATGTGCGACTGTGGCATCTCCATATTTAAGGGCATCTTATAACAAGAAAATTAGTTATCCAAAGCTTTTCGTATAGAGCTGCCTTTTAACTATTTTTGATGACGAATATTGAGCGAAAGGAAAACCAGATTATGGAAGAAATTAAGAATAGAGTTCGCACCATTTTAACAGACGGGAGCTTAGATTACAAACAGAAAAAACACCACCTGGCCTATATTGCCGAAAGCACGCAAAGCTATCCTGAGGTGTCGGCTGAAGCCATGACAGCTTTAAATGAAAAGGTGATTTGTGACCTGTTCGAAGGATCAGCCCCTTATCGCCCCCGCTACATTCTGCCGGATTATAAACTGGCTTTAAAAAAAGGCGTGAAATATCTTGAGCTTGATCCTCCAACCGATTTGGATGAAGCCATCAATTTTCTTTCCATTCTTTATGCTCATGTGCCTTCAATAACAGGGTATTCGGTTTATCTGGGGAATATCGATCAGCTACTCCTTCCCTTCACAGGCGATCTGTCTGAGGAAGCCATCACCAAAAAATTAAAACTCTTTTGGCGATATATCGACAGAACCCTACCTGACGCTTTTGTGCATGCCAACATTGGCCCAGAGGATAATGTGATTGCCCGAACCATATTGAGGATTGAGCGCGAACTTAAACAGGTGGTTCCGAATCTGACATTAAAATACGACACAGATATAACGTCTGACGACCTTCTGATTGAAGCTGCCCAAACAGTTTTTGAAGTTGCAAAGCCTCATATTGCCAACCACAAAATGACTGCTGCCGATTTTAAATCTGATTATGGTGTTGTCAGCTGTTATAATTCCCTACCCCAAGGAGGAGGCTCGCATACGCTGATTCGTCTGAACCTGAAAAAAATTACGGATAGTCACCAGGGAAATGCTGAAGCTTTCATTTCAGAAACGCTTCCTAAATATTGTCAGATCACTCTCGATATTATCGAAGCCAGAATTAAGTATTTGGTTGAAACAGTAAACTATTTTCAGAATGATTTCCTGGCACAAGAAGGCATTATATCACTTGAAAACTTCTCGGCTATGTTTGGTTTCTATGGGCTAGCCGAGTGTGTGAATCAATTGATGGCGTCTAGTGGTCACAACTACTGCTATGGTAAACATGAAGAAGCCAATCAACTGGCACATCGAATCCTTGAGGAAATGAAGAAGCAGGTTGATTCAAGACCATTGCCCTATTGCGAGGCCAACAATGGCAAAGCTTTCTTTCATGCACAGTCTGGTATTGATATCGATATTGAGGAGACAGCCGGGGCCAGAATTCCCATCGGTGAAGAGCCTGATATTTACGCACACATCAACACGGTCGCCCCGCATCATCACCTGTTTAATGGTGGCATTAGCGACATATTCCACTTTGATGAAACCATCAAAAGAAACCCTTCTGCCATTTTAGATATCATCAAAGGGGCTTTTAAAAAGGGAATGCGAATGTTCACCTTTAATCTGTCGGATAGTGAATTTATTCGAATCACAGGCTATTTGGTTCGCCGAAGTGACCTGAAAGATTTTAGAGAAGAAGGTTCGAGATATGGGAGCGCTCTGTTTGCTGCCAATTCGATGGACAATGCCGATGTCGACAAACGTATTGCAAAAAGAATCGATTCACATGAGCGAACTGCAGGCCAATATTAGTGGCATCATCAAATCGAGTGTGATTGATGGTCCCGGAAACCGAATGGTTATTTTCTTTCAGGCCTGTAACCTCAATTGCCTGTATTGTCACAATTCGCATACCATCGGATTGTGCAATTTGTGCGGGCTTTGTGTACAAAACTGCCCGACGCAAAGTTTAAAAATTGATGCCTCGAACAAACAGATCATTCACAACGCAAGTACCTGTACGCATTGCGACAACTGTCTAAAAAATTGCCCTGAAAACAGCAGCCCTTTCTATAAAAAAATGACTGTTGAGCATCTGATTTCTGAGATTGAGGAAGTGAAAGATTTTATCTCGGGAATTACGGTTTCAGGAGGCGAAGTGATGTTACAAAGCGAATTCTTAAAGCAATTATTCATTTCGATTAAAACACATCCGGAACTCAATCATTTATCAATTCTAGTCGATTCCAACGGAAATATTGATGAAAACAGATGGAATCAAGTGCTCGATTGGGTCGATGGTTTTATGCTCGATATCAAGGCCTATTCGTCGGATGTGCACAAAAAAATCACTGGGCATACCAATGAAAAAATCCTGAACTCAATTCGATATCTCGATAGTAAAAACAAATTAAGCGAACTCCGCCTTGTGCTTGTTCCCGGCTATAATAACAGCAAAGAGGAAATTGAAACAATCTCGGGTTTTATGCAGAGTCTTTCACCTGAAGTCAGGAAAGTATTAATCAAATTACGCAAGCATGGGATCAGAGAAAAATACCATTACCTATCAGAACCTACTCAGCTGGACATTGCACAAGCAGTCGAAATACTTGAATCTGACAAACATAAACTCCTTGTCATCTAATTTGACACCCTCTTTTTCTCACCAAAAATTTGTAACTTAAAGGATGTGTTAAATTCCTTCGTTATGAAAGAAACTACAGATTTTAAGGCTATTTGTATCGATGAGCAATCAAAAGACTATCTCAGAGAAATCGCAAAATGGGGTAAATTCCTGGCCATTTTAGGTTTTATCAAGTTTGGCTTTTTGTTGCTTTATACCATTGTTTTCCCTTTGGTGGCTGCCAACATCGAGTGCCATATCAATTACAAACTACCCAGACTGGCAATCACTCTCTTCTTTTTAGCAATGGCCATATTGGTGTATTTCCCATCGAATTACCTCTACCTTTTTGCCAGATATACCCGAAGGGCCTTAAATCAAAACGATCAGGATGTATTGAGACATGCTTTTCAGGAACTGAAAGCCTATTACCGCTATATTGGTATATTGATGATTATTCTTCTTTGCTTATACCCTCTGACAATTACCTGTCTAATTTTAATATGCTAGCAATTAAGCTTTATAGCCAACATCTTCAGGTAAATTCGGTTTTTGAGATGCCATGACTGCCAGTTTATCAGCCAATTCGTTACCGGGGATGTTGGCATGCCCCTTCACCCAAATAAATTTAACCTGATGTTTGCGATAGATTTTTAAAAAGCGTAGCCAGAGATCGGGGTTCTTCTTGTCTTTAAAACGTTTTTTTTCCCAACCAAAAACCCACTTCTTCTCAACCGCATCCACAACATACTTCGAATCAGAATAAATCGTGACCTCACAGCCCTCTTCCTTCAGGGCTTCCAAGCCAACAATAACTGCAAGAAGCTCCATTCGATTATTGGTTGTTAATTTGTATCCTTCGGCTAAATCTTTGCGATGTTTACCCGATATCAGGACTGTTCCATAGCCTCCGGGGCCCGGATTGCCACTACATGCGCCATCGGTATACATGGTAATTTTTCTTCCCATTCAAGTTGCGATTTAATCGAGATACAGATATGATATTTTGCCCAAATTTAGTGGATATTAAGATAACAAAAAAGGATGTCCGATCAATCGAACATCCTTTTATTTTGTAGAGTCAGTTTTAAACTGATAATATCGTAAGTGAGATTATTTTACAATCGTCATCTCGTCGATTAGGTTTTTAGCACCTGCGTATTTCTCAATGATGAAAAGTGTGTAACGAACATCAAGGTTAATACATCTTTGAAGGTTATCTTCAAAATCGATATCACCTGACATGGCTTCAGAGTTACCGTCAAAAGCAGTACCAATTAATTCACCATTACCATTAATTACAGGAGAACCCGAATTACCACCAGTGATATCACTGTTAGTCAAGAAGCAAGTGTGAAGTCTTCCATCCTGATCTGCATATTGACCGAAATCTTTATTGCTATATAATTCTTTCAATTTAGCAGGAACAACAAACTCTGGATTGGTAGCATCTTCCTTCTCCATCACACCCTTAAGGGTTGTGAAATGTTTGTAATAAACAGCATCCTTAGGAGAATATCCACCTACAGTACCATAAGTTAAACGCAAAGTAGAGTTTGCATCCGGAGCCATATTCTTCTTCTTGTTCATTTGTAACAAACCGTCAACAAATAAACGCTTACCTTTCTGAAGTTGCTCAGCACCCTCGCTCATTTCACCGGCAATCGCTCTATAAGTATCAATTATCGAATTTCCTACTTTGAAAGCCATGTCGTTAGAAATTGCCTCTGCAGTTGGATTCTCGATAAATTTATCAAAGGATTCCTGAGTTGCGAAAACTGATTTTGAATAAACGTCTTCTGCGAATTTTCCAAAATCATTGTTATATTCTTCAGCAATAACCTTAAAGATCTCCGGACGTTTTTCCAACTCAATATTTTCAGCATACTTAGCGAAAAGAGCAACCATTAGCTTCTGGTCAGTTGACATATTGTAGTCCTTATAAAAAGCTGTCGCAGCTCCTTTAAGACCTTCAATAGTTTTAGCGATAGCGTCTTTATCTTGCTCCTCAGCTGATAATTGCTTCATTAAACCTGTAGATTTAATTGCAAACATATACATTTCAGGACCTTGTAAAAGCGCCTCTCCAAGATATGATAGAGCATTACGAGTCTCCTTACGATCAGCATAAGCTTTTTCGATCATATTTAAAGCATCGCCATATTTGGCAACTCTTTTGTCTTTTTTATTAACCCAAGCTAAATAATTGGCTTCAATTTCTTTCTTAGCAGCCATTGTATTCAAGCTCTTTAAAGCTTTGTTCTGCTCGTTTGAATATTTCCAATAGTTAGCCGAACCTGCATATTTTGATGCATACTGAATACGAATCTTCTGATCTGCTGCCATATCTTCTTTAAGTGTATTCAACTTAACAGTTCTGATATCGTAACGATTCTGATTCGTAATTTTCATTGTTTCCTCTAAACCAAAAGAAGTTAGGTAACGGTTTGTTGTACCCGGGAAACCCATAATCATTGCAAAATCTTTTTCCTGAACTCCTTTAATTGAAACTGGTAAGTGATGCTTAGGTTTCAATGGTACATTATCAGGAGAGTATGTAGCTGATTTTCCGTTAGCATCGGTATAAATACGGAACATAGAGAAATCTGCAGTATGACGTGGCCACATCCAGTTGTCAGTATCGCCACCAAATTTACCCATTGATGATGGAGGAGCACCTACCAAACGAACATCCTGATAAATTTCATAAACAAACAGAAAATACTGATTGCCTTCGAACATGCTTTTAACGCTAGCCTTGTATTCTGAATCTTTCTCAGTTTCAGTTTCAATTTCTTTAGCAACTTTGTCGATTGCAGCATAACGCTCATCTTCTGTCATCTCATCATTTACAGTCGACAAAACTCTCTTAGTTACGTCTTCCATACGAACCAAGATAGAAGCTGTTAGGCCTTCATTTGTTAATTCTTCGCTCTTGTCGTAAGCCCAGAAACCATCAGCAAGATAGTCGTGCTCAGTCGTAGAGTGAGATTGAATAGATGGGAAACCACAATGATGATTGGTTAGGAATAATCCTTGATCAGAGATAATTTCACCTGTACAGAAATGACGGAAAGGTCTTCCTGCTTTTCCTAAACCAACAATCGCATCTTTCAAGCAGTTGTTGTTAATGTCATAAATATCCTGGGCAGTTAATTTAAAGCCCATTTTCTGCATTTCTGCTACATTCTGTTTCTTAAGTAATGATAAAAGCCACATTCCTTCGTCAGCTTTAGCAGGGCTAAAACTCAACAAAAGGCTTAAAACCAAAACCAATGATGCTAATTTTCTCATTTTGTTTTAATTTAAAATCTATTTTGAAGTTCTTACTTTCAATCGGTAAGTAACTCCACTATTAATGAATGTTGATTATAAGTATACCAAAGAACACAAAGTTAATATTATTCCTGAATTTGGAAATAACAAAGCCGGGAGACAGAGAATATGACAATTTACAAATGGTTATATAACAGATATTTACGCACAGAGGCCTTGAGCTAATTTAGATTAACTTGCAGATTTTCTCGATGTATACAGTGTCACATTCAACTCATTTATTGAATAAATCGAACATAATACACTGATTAACACCCTAATTATACCTTAAACTTGTTTACAAATCAAGGCATAATTGGTCAGGCTGTATACCAAAGGTTTTGCGGTGGTGCGGCGTGATGCCAAATTCACGAATGGCTAATCGGTGTTTTTTTGTAGGATAGCCTTTATTACTATCCCAATCATAAACAGGAAACTCACTATGCATTTCCAACATCAGATCATCACGATAGGTTTTTGCTAAAACAGATGCTGCAGCAATAGCCAGATATTTACCATCGCCTTTTATAATACAATGGTGCGGTGTATTGGGATAAGGATTAAAACGATTCCCATCGATTAAGAGTTGTTCCGGTTTAACTCCAAGCTGATCAACAGCTCTGTGCATGGCTAAAAAAGAAGCGTTTAAAATATTAATCTTATCAATCTCCTCAGGACTAACAATTCCTACAGCCCAGGCTAAGGCTTCCTTTTCAATAATATCTCTGAGGGCGTAACGTTTTTTCTCGCTTAATTTCTTTGAATCATCAAGAACAGTATTCTTAAACTTTGGAGGGAGAATTACAGCAGCTGCCACAACCGGTCCGGCTAAACAACCACGACCAGCTTCGTCGCAACCAGCCTCAATTTTATCTTTATCAAATGCTAAAAGTAATCCCATTTTTATCGATATCTAATGCTTCTTAATTTTGAGGGTACAAAGAAAAGCTTTTTAAAAATTGATGGAAATAAAAATAGCACTATTATCAGATCATTTATATTTCAACTGACGAGCATTATCAATAAAGAACCGTTGAACTTGCTTGGGATCATCAATGATTTTGTAAAATTCGTCGAAATAATCTATAACACGTTTTTTTTCTTTTTCAGTCAATAAATCATTGTTTTGGTAAAGCGAATAAATCGAATCCTTCTTCATTCTGAACTCCTTAAACACAAACTCCAGCTCCTCAGGTGTTCGCTTATAACCTCTATATAGCCTTTGGTGAATATTATCAACATCCAATTTTTCATTTGGAACAGCATAAGGTGCATTCACCAAACTAGACCAGTCAAAATCATAAGGAATAGTCACAGGCCGGGATGTAGGCGTACTTGCAATCAGTTTTATATTATGAAGTGTTGGCACTCCCCAATCGGTATTACCCACCATAAATTGAAAGACAGCCATTCTAGTCATCTCAAATACCATCGTGTGTTCCTGATGTATCCGTTCATTATAAATTGGTATTTTACCATTCCGTTTGGCCATTTTTTCGAAATCTTCAATAAAAAAGACATATTCGGTTATAGGCTTCATCTCATTAGCACTGTCCTTGTAAGTCACCCTTGCCAGACGAACTCTGAAACTTTCCGGACTTAAAATTTGGTAAGCCTTATAAATCAGATATTCTTGAAAAACCATTTGCTGAAACCGGGGGCTATTGCTGCGACAATGTCCCACAATTTTTAATTTATCCTGATCGTGAAAAAGAGTGTAGCTGGCACTCGCTTGGTTAAATTTAATGCGTAGAGGAGGGAAAGAACAAATATTCTTATTTTTTCGGTAACGCCCTCTTGTTTTTAAATCAACCGGCATACTAATAATAGAATCACCTTGATGATAAGATAAACGTGCCTGATGGTATTTGCTATTCTTTCCGGTATCCTTTATGAGTTCTTTAAGATTTGTCGTTATAGATAACTCTATTAATGTATCGGATTCAAATAAATTAGGTGCAACATATTGTTTTTCCAATTCCTCATTTTGAGCACTTAAGCCTAAGGACGAAAACAGGAAAAATACGATTGGAACTAATGTTTTAGATAACAATTTCATCTGGAGCTTACAATTAAATTTAAGTCTGAAGATTCAATACTATAAAAGTTGTCATACCTTGAAAAATAGAGGAATTGAACTTATTCATAATCCTTCTCAGACATTTCCGGATCTGAAAGAACATTGGGTGTACTTTCCTCTTTATAGAAAATAGTTAACCGAACATTGGCCTTCGACAGGTCGATTTGTCCCAATTTAAATCTGATGACCTCAATACCTGTCCTTCCATAAATATCATCAATTAGTTCTTGCTTTTTATCCGGATGAATCAAATCCATACGGTCGTATATCAAACTTCTTCGTGCCAAATGCCGTTTCATCCAGACTCTTTCCATCAACCAGGTGGTTGCCATCAGAATCAGGTTCGTAAATAAAACAGTACTTAAACTAACCTCTATACTAGCTAAAGAATTTATGACAGAAAGGGTAATCACCAAAAAAAGATAGGTCATCTCCTTAATTGGAATGGTATCGGTTCGATAACGAATAATGCCAAATATGGCGAATAAACCTAAAGCGAATCCCAATTGCAGATCAATACTACCCAAAAGGAAACACAGAAAAAATATGGTTGTAGAAATTAAAATGTAGGTAAACACATAAGACCGTTTACCTGTTGCTTTAAAATATACAAAGATGATAACAAAAATGGTTGCAATTAGATTAATTCCAAAACGTAAGACCAAATCAATAAAATTGCCTCCTAGTATTTCTGTGGGTATATCGGGTGAGTTTAAAAGTAGATCCATAGTTTATCTATTTTATTCGTTCTTTCTCCTTGTGTGCAAAGATACGGTAATACATCTGATTATCTATTAACAGGCCTTGATCGACATAATTCGGATCGCCAATAGGGACATCCATTGCAATCAGTTTAAATGAATAGAAAGGATAAATCCTTGCAACGGGCGTATGTCCAAATATAATGACAATGGCATTATAAAAATCTAAAGTTTGAATCACCTCACTCAGGCTTATTCTCGAATACTGCTCAGTTTTGGAAAGATAGCCTCTATACCACAAAGGACTCTCTGAATATAAGAATAAATCTACCATTGACGTATCTGCGAGTTCTGTATAATTATTGATGTGATAGCGCATTCCCTCATTAATTTTCTGAATACTCATCTTCCTCTCCATAAATTTAGGTGAAAGACCAGCATGAACAAACATAAGCTTATTGATGCGAATTACAGTATTTCGCGCTCTCAACCATTTACCTAAGATAGTATGTTTTCCAAAAAAATGAGAATATTGGTAGTTGTAAGCATGGGCAGCATGAAGGTACTTATCATCGACATAACGATTATCAAATAAAAGAGCCATCATTTCGTGATTCCCTAAAAGCATATGAACATCTCCCCCACATTTTTGAGCTTGTAATTCCAGTCGGAAAATGAGCCAAAGACATTCAGTAACCTTATCGCCACGATCTAAAACGTCTCCTGTAAACACAAGTTGTCCATCTCCCCAAATCCAATTGTTATAATCGTCAATAATTTTATTGTAACGCAACATCGCTATTAAAGATTCATACTCCCCATGTATATCTCCAAAAACAGCAATCTTTCCATCAGATTTAACCAATCCTGACTGAGGTTTTATATCCCGGGGAATAATGTAGTCTGCTCTATCTGTCCCTGCAAAGCCTTTAAAACGAACCGTATCGTTTTTATATTTAAAAAATCTACTAATAATTTTGGTCTTGTTTTTCAAACTATCGTGTTTGATATAAAAAGCCTCAACCCGATTGGGCGCACTGTATTTCACATGAGGTCCCTCAATATAACTAGGCACCCTAAGCGAATCAATATTAGTCGAATCTGGATCAAAATAAGCCATACTTTTAACTGAAACTAAAAGTAAAAGTGGGCACAGGTATTTTAATATATTATATCGAGACATTAATATTCTAAATGTTTGAAACCTAAAGATAATATTATTTTTTATCCTTATCCAAGACCTATAATCTTAAGTAATCCGTAATTTTGCAGTTCATAAAGCAAGTTGAAGCAATATGAAACCGCTTATATTAGTTTATTTATAATAGGAGACAAGATGTATACAAAAGAAGAAGCTAAAGCTATAAAAATTGGATTTTGGGATGGATTTAAGCGTTACTCAAAAAAAAGGGGACGTAAAATGACTTCCTGGGTGCTGAAGGGAACACAAATAAAAGAAGTTCAGCTCAAATTCGATTTAAATGAACAGGGTGCTTTTGTCATGCTTCAGGTTGATAGCAAACTGGATGCTAACCGATTATCTGTATTCGAAAGTTTTGAAAAATACAAACCAGTAATTGATGAAACCTGCGGACAAGAATTAGTTTGGAACAAACACTACTTTATCAAAGATTTTAAAGAAGTAAGTGTGATGTACTATCATCTTCCCGATGTTTCGATTTTTAATAAAGAAGACTGGGAAAAATGTTATGACTTTTTCTTTAAACATATGACCATACTTGAGGAAGCATTCCTTGATGTGAAAGAAGTTGTGATGTATCGTGCCTAAGCTATTGGGCTGTAATTTTAACCAACAATTTACGATAAGCAGAAAATAACTTAGCTTTCGAAACAAAACCAACATACTTTCCATTATCTAATACAGGTAAATTCCAAACTCCGGTTTCTGTAAATTTTCTCAAAACTGTTTCCATTGAATCTTCAAAAGAGATCGAAGCCGGAGGCATAATCATCAAGTTACTGATAGGCGTAGTATACATCTCTTTATTAAACATGATATCCCGAACCTGATCGAGAAGAACAACGCCTATTAAGAACCCCTCTTCGGTAAGTACCGGATAAATATTTCTTTTCGATTTGGATATCACATGAATCAAGTCGCCCAAGTTTGCATCTTCATCGATACTTAACAGATCTGTTTCGATTACCATTGACAGCTGCATAAATCGAAGAACAGCCTGGTCCTTATCGTGTGTAATCAACTCGCCCTTTTGAGCAAGCTGTATAGTAATTATCGACTCTTTTTGAAAACTCTTTACTGTAATAAAAGAGATCGTCGTCGACAGCATTAAGGGAACAATCAATTCATAACCACTGGTAATCTCCGCAATCAGAAAAATACCGGTTAGCGGAGCATGTAAAACGCCTCCAAGAACACTAGCCATACCAACCAAAGTAAAATTACTTGCTGAAAGTGACTCTGCCAATTGAAAATGATTGATGATATACACAAAAAGAAAACCAAGCATGGCACCTGTAAAAACTGAGGGTGCAAAAATACCTCCAATACCACCAGCTCCTATTGTAATAGATGTTGCAATCACCTTCAGAAAAACCATAGCCCCAATAAAAATCACAACCATATAACCAACATGGGTATAATTCTCAAAAAGGCTTGAGTGAAATACCTCCTCTAGATTCCCAACTATTAAAGCCTTAACCATATTGTAACCCTCACCGTAAAGAGCAGGAAAATAAAAAATAAGCACACCTAAACTCAATCCGCCAATTAGCATTCTATTTTTAAGTAAGCGAATCTGTCCAAAACGCCTTTCAATCCAAAGAAACATTCTGGTAAAATACACGGATATCAAACCAGATAAAATACCTAAGAGAATATAGAATGGGATATCTTTTATCTCAAAAGGGTGCGTAATCGTGAATTCAATTAAAATACTTTCATCAAGAAATAACTTGGTTGTGATCGCCCCACTAACCGATGCCATCAAAAGAGGAATTAGGGAAAATCGGGATAAATCAATCAACAAAACTTCCAATGCAAAAACAATAGCTGCAATGGGGGTATTAAAAATAGCTGCAATCGCACCTGAGGCTCCGCAAGCTAACATGATGGTCACCTCTTTATAATTTAGATGAAAGTTTCGAGCCATATTGGACCCTATCGCGGCTCCCGAAGATATGATGGGTGATTCAAGCCCTATACTTCCACCAAAACCTGCCGTTATAATCGATCCTATAACTGAGGAATAAGTCTTATGCAACTTGACAATACTGTTACGTTTTGATATAGCATGCAAAAGAGAGCTTATATTATGCTTCACAAAGTCGCGGATGATATACTTCTTAAAAAACAGGGTCAAGCCCACTCCTATCATAGGATAAAGAAAAAACAGGTAGTTTTGATAACTCCAGTTTATACCCTCCAAAAGAAATTCCCGCCCTCTGTATACAGCCGTTTTTAACACAAGAGCTGTCATGCCGGAAGTAATCCCTACCAAAACGCTAAGTATTAAAATAAAAGTCCGGTTGTTGATGTGACGGAGTCTCCATATCAGAAAGCGCCGCCATCGAGTTGTTTTCGCCATGAAATTTATTTGGAGTTGTTACCTTCTAATTTACCAAATAGAATGTGAATGGAAAAACAAATTATTAAGTTTGAACACAATTATTATAAACTAAGAGTTAAAAATCCTATGGCATTTTCAATCATACCCGCAAAAGATTTTAAGACCATAAACTGGTCGGGTGGAACCAGTACCCAACTATACATTTACCCAGAAACAGCGAAATATGAGTTGAGAGATTTCGATTTCAGATTAAGTACAGCTAAAGTCGAAGTCGAACAATCAGACTTTACCTCACTACCTGGAGTCTCAAGAAAAATTATGGTTCTTGATGGCCAAATAGAAATTTCACACAAGAACCTTTATAATAAAATACTACACGAGCTTGATGTTGATGCATTCGAAGGTGATTGGCAAACCTCATCAATAGGCCTGTGTACGGATTTTAATTTAATGACTAAAGGGAAAACCAAAGGAGAATTAAGTTCGTTATCTATTCTACAAGGACAAACAACTGATTACCCAATTCCCTCAATGCATACAATGATATTTATCTACCTCTATACAGGAGAAATAGGTTTAGATATTGAACAAAACGATCTAATATTAAATCAAGGCGAATTATTAATTCTTGATAATCTGAATACCAATAATCTTAATCTCACGGCTTATAAGGACAGTCAATTAATTATCTCAGAAGTATCATTATGATTTATTTTAATCACTCATAAAGTGAAATTCGTCAAAAAAATATTGTTTTGATAAAATCCATCAGAATTCATACTTATCAAAAGAAACATAGCCATCTCATAAAAAAGAGATGGCTTTTTTATTATAAATTAAATTCAGAAGCCATGAAAATGAACAACATCATATTTATATGTAAATTAATTTATTATTTTTAGGCAAACCCTAACCTCTTATACCCAATGCCCCTAAAAGTGAAACTGTTTTATTTTTCGATATTATTAATATCAATAAGTTCTTGTACGGAAAAATTTTATCCAGACATTGATGAAGATGTATCAATCCTTGTTGTGGATGGAAAAATCACCAATGAATTAGGATCATGTGAAGTCCGATTATTTAGAACAGTTAAGTTTTATGAAGATTTTTCATTAAAACCCGAACGAGATGCAATGATTATTCTCCATAATGATAAAGGAGAAACCGAAGTCCTTAAAGAAAGCGAACCGGGTATTTATCACAATTCTACAAATCTTATTCAAGGAGAAATAGGACAGACCTATTGGATTGAAATACAAACATTAAATGGTGAAAGCTACGAATCGATTCCTGAATTAATGCATTCTCCTTTCGAAATCAGCTCGATATACGGAGATGAACTAGAGGTAATAAAGGAGGATGGTTCAAAAGAAAATGCTGTTGGTATATTCTTTGATGCCAAGAATCATGATAACACGAGCACTTATCTAAGATGGGAATACCGGGAAAGTTACGAATGGCACTCTCCCTTTAAACTTCAATCAAAACTTTCAGACACCCCAACCGAGATTTGTTATCCAGCTAATGACTTTAACTTAATTAATCTTTTTGATCTTTCAGGTTTCTCAGTAAAGGAAGCCAATCACCTCCTAACATCAAAAATTCTTCAACATGAAGTTAAATTAGAATACCAATATCTTTTAAATATGAATCTATACTCTATATCCCAGGAAAATTATGAATTCTGGGAAAGTATGAAAGCTATTCATCAATCTAATGGTAATCTCTATGATGTTTTGCCTGCCAATATAAGAGGGAATCTTTCATCTTGTAAAGATGATTGTGAAGTATTAGGTTACTTTGAAGCATCCTCAATTCGAACAAAAAACGAACTATTTTCCAAAAGTGAATTCTCACTTAATTTTTCAGATTTCCCCGATGAATGCAAGACAATAACCATGCAATTCGAACTAGGTCAATTTCCTGACCCGACAAAATTCTATATTTTAAAAGAATATTCAATAGGAAATACAGCATTTTTTATAGTAAGGAGGGTACATTGTTTTGAGTGCAATCTAAAATACCCTATAAAAAAACCTTCCTTTTGGCCATAACCTGTCTATCCTATATTAATCCTAACGTACAATGACAACTCTAAGATTAATCATCATATTATCCTTATTGATATCTTCTTTTTCATGCACAGAAGAATTCTATCCTGAAATCGATGACAATGCATCTATACTTGTCGTAGATGGAAAAATCACCAATGAATTAGGATCATGCGAAGTTCGATTATTTAGAACAGTTAAGTTTATTGAAGATTTTTCATTAAAACCCGAACGAGATGCAATAGTTATTCTGCATAATGATAAAGGAGAAACCGAAGTCCTTAAAGAAAGTGAACCTGGTATTTATCACAATTCCACAAATCTTATTCAAGGAGAAATAGGACAGACCTACTGGATTGAAATACAAACACTAAATGGTGAAAACTACGAATCAATTCCTGAATTAATGCATTCTCCTTTCGATATCAGCTCGATATATGGAGAAGAACTGGAGGTGATAAAGGAGGATGGATCAAAAGAAAATGCCGTTGGTATATTCTTTGATGCAAAAAATCCTGATAACACGAGCAAGTATCTAAGATGGGAATACCGGGAAAGTTACGAATGGCATTCTCCCTTTAAAGTTCAAACAAAACTATCAGATACCCCAACTGAGATTTGTTATCCAACTAATGACTTCAACTTAATTAATGTTTTTGATCTTTCGGATTTCACAATAAAAGAAACCAATCACCTCCTAACATCAAAAATTCTTCAACATGAAATAAAATTAGAACACCAATATCTTCTGGATATGAGTCTTTACTCCATAACTCAGGGAAATTATGAATTTTGGGAAAACATGAAAGCTATTCATCAATCTAATGGCAATCTCTATGATGTTTTACCTGCAAATATCAAAGGGAATATTTCATCTTGTAGTGACAATTGTGAGGTATTAGGCTACTTTGAAGCATCCTCGGTACAAACTAAAAACAAGTTATTTTCTAAAAACGAATTCACTGTAGATTTCTCTGACTTTCCTGAGGAATGCAAAAAAATAACCATTCGAGTAAAAGACCCAAAAAACAGACCAGACCCTACAAAATTCTATATTTTAGAAGAATATGTAGTAGGTGTAACCCTTATCTTTATTGTAAGACGAGTACATTGCTATGAGTGCAATCTAAAATACCCTATAAAAAAACCTTCCTTTTGGCCCTAATCCTAAAACATATGAAAACAAAATTTATTTACATTAATTTATTAATCCTAATATTTATTGGATCTAATCATTGTCTCTTGGGACAACCCCTTTCAAAAGGCAATATAAAAACAATCATTAATGGTAGAACTTGGGTCCCTAAAACATCAATCGCTTTAGGAGAACAATTTTTTCTTGAAAGGTTGGACCTCAAGGGAAGTTTACTGTTTAAAGGAACTCAATTTGACAATATCATCTTTGCCTATGACATCTTAACAGAGGAAATTATTACTGCCATAGAAACTTCAGACAAAACAAAAAGGAACATTATTATAAACCCCTGCTTCCTCGAAGGATTTAGTGTGGCAGATACCCCCTATGAATTTAATTTTCTTAGAGGTGATTTATTACATCCGAAATTAAATCCTGACAACTACTATCAGTTTGTGAAATTTCCTAATCTTCGATATGTCATCAAACGAAAGAAATACAAAGTATTAAAGTCTGATCAATCTGGAAAATTTAAATATGCTGTTGCTAACAGCTTATTTTTAATTAAAAATAATGAGCTAATTCCTCTAAGTCGGAAAGGTGATATTTTAAAAATTTTCCCTCATAAGAAAAAAGAAATGAAACGCTTTATCAGAAGTAATAAATTAAAAATTGGAGCAAAAACGCCAATGGATGCAGTTGTTCTTCTATCAAAATTTGATTTGTAAAAGCTATGAAAAAAACACTCATCCTACTCATCAGTCTTTTTCTGATCAATTCCATTTCAGCTCAGAATAAAATGGAATTAAATATTGGATATGAAGGAATGTCATTTATCGAATTGACTCTTGAACTTGAAAGTAAATATCAAATTCAGACCTTTTATTATGAATCCTGGGTTAAAGATATTAAGCTGAAAAAAAACTACTCAAATATTGATCTTCAGAGTCTAATAACGGACGTTTTATCTGGAACGAAAATTCAATTTTTAATTAAGGGGAATAGTCTAATTTTAACACAATTTGAAAATTTAAATCACGAATTTAACTTTCAAAGAAAAATTAACGACGTGCAACCTCAGGTTGTGGAAAATGAAATATTAGAGAATGATCTTTCAATCCTCCAACAACAAGAATATGTTATTCATGAAATTGGAGTTGCTCTAGGGCATAAAAAAGTCAAAGTTTTCGGAAATATCACTCTGTTTGAGACTGGCCAGCCCCTCAAGGGTGTTGAGGTTTATCTACCCAATATGAGAAAAGGTGTTACCTCTGACAAAGACGGTTACTTTGGACTTGAACTGACACAAGGATCCTATGTTTTAAATTTTAAACATATGGGATTAAAGAAAACCGTACGAAAAATAAACCTTCGTGGTGATGGTCGATTAAATGTGCAAATGATTAAGGAAGCGCAAGCCATAAAAGAAGTCAAGGTTTTTGCAAAGGACAACAATGTTAAGCGAACAGCTATGGGCATAGAACACTTTGTATCTAAGGATATTGAAAGTTTGCCCTCAGCACTTGGAGAGCCTGATATTATAAAAAGTACAACTATGCTTCCTGGTGTTGAAAGTGCTGGAGAAGGTGCTATTGGATTTAATGTAAGAGGAGGTTCTGCTGATCAGAACTTAATCCTAATTGATAATGCTCCGATCTACTACCCTGCTCACTTTTTTGGTTTCTTCTCAGCCTTTAATAACGATATGATTCAGGATGCGAGTCTTTATAAATCAAGTATCCCTATTCAGTTTGGAGGGCGTATTTCGTCTACTTATGACATTCATTCTTCAGAAAATATAGCAGATGAGATCAATGGCAAAGTAGGTGTTAGTCCTATCACATCCAAAGCCTATCTTAATCTTCCATTATTGAAGAAAAAGCTTTCAATAATGAACTCATTCAGATTCACTTATTCAGATTGGATAATCAAAAAGATCGACTCAAAAGAATTGGTAGATTCGAAATCAAATTTCTATGATTTACATGGTAAAATTCTATATAAACCAAACTTTAACAACCAAATAGAACTCAGTTACTACAATAGTAAAGACGAATTTCAACTACATTCCGATACGGTTTACAATTTCAATAATTTTGTCAGTTCAATTAACTGGAGATATCGCTTCAGCGAAAAATTGAAAATGAAAAATAGTGCCCATTTCACAAGTTTCTCATACGATATGGCTTCAAATGACATTCCTAGTAGTGCATTCAAACTAACACATCAAGTAAAAGATATTGGGTTTAAATCGCACCTAACATATGAAAAAAATGTTTTTACGAAATTTGACTTTGGAGCTGCTGCAAAATATTATGAAATCAGCCCAGGGGAATTAAAGCCCAACTCCAAATCTTCACTCGTCACAACGAATAAAATTGATATTGAAAAAGGCTTGGAAACAGCAATATTTGCAGGTGCTAAATTTGACCTGTTTGGATTCATTAATGCTGAGGCTGGTTTTCGCTATTCTCTATATGGAAATTTGGGAAAAAGAAAAGAAGCTCTATATGAAGGAGGTATACCTAACAGTCTCAATAGAACAGAAATCCAAAATACGTCAGGAGGATTAAACAATATTTATCATGGCCCTGAAGTAAGATTTTCAATTAACTATGCCATGAATAATAACAATTCGTTTAAAGCCAGTTACAACAGAACACGCCAATACATCCATTTATTATCTAACACGACATCGATATCACCAACCGACACGTGGAAACTTAGCGATCGTTACCTTAAACCTCAAATTGGTGATCAATTTTCAATGGGATATTACCGCAGCATTTTGGGTTCTCTAGCAGAATTATCGGTTGAGGCCTATACGAAGCGTGTGAAAAATGCCAAAGATTATAAAGATGGTGCAGAACTCTATTTAAATAAATTTACTGAAACAGAGGTTTTAAATGCAGATGGCAAAAACTATGGGGTAGAGTTCTTATTACGCAAAAAATCCGGACGATTCAATGGCATGGTCAGCTACTCCTACTCGAGAAGTTACTTAAAATCAAAAGATCAAACTGGTGCGTTTGCCGTGAACGATGGGGAATGGTACCGAGCTCCTTATGACAAACCCCACAATCTTAAGGCATTCTTAAGTTTTAAGCTTTCAAGACGATTCATTTTTTCAACCAATTTGGTTTATCATACTGGACGTCCAGCAACTTACCCTACAGCTAAATATCAAATCCAGAATATACCAATAGTATATTACTCTAAAAGAAATGAATACAGACTTCCCAATTATTTTAGATCTGATATCACTTTATTGGTAGAAGGAAATCTGAAAAAGCACAAGAATTATCACACATCATGGTCTTTTGGCATTTATAATCTTACTGGCCAAAGAAATACATATTCATCATATTTCCGTATCGAAGATAGTAATGTGGTGGGATACAAACTGTCAGTTTTTGGAGAAGCTATACCAACGATTACATATAATATTGAATTCTAAGTACTATGAAAAATAAGATCTTCAAGCATATCAGCCTTATTCTAGTCGTAAATTTAACTTCGATTTTAGGTTGTTTTGCTCAAAAACTAACTACGGAACGATTACATGTGCATCTCCAAAAAAATATTTATATGGCAGGCGAAGCGATCCACTTTAAGCTCTACTGTATAAATACAGAAACTCAAAAACTAACGACAAACAGTAAGGTCGCATATGTTGAGTTGATTGGAGAAAATGGTTTCCCTGTAGCCCAAACGGATATCATCCTAGAACATGGAATGGGTGTAGGAGGAATTGTAATTTCACCCCAGCTCCCCACTGGTAATTATGCGATTAATGCTTACTCTCATTGGATGAAAACAAGTTCTGAAAATTTAACAAACGTCACTTCTCTCTTTGTCTTCAACAATCAGAATACGAGTAATGATAGCAACAATAATTTAAAGAAATTAAGTGGAACATTCAGAGATTTAAACAATAACGATTTAACACTCTTAAAGTCTAACAATGATAAAGAAGATGTGTCAATTCACACAAAAATTGAAGATCTTAATAGAATCCTAAAAATCTCACTAACATCGAATAATCCAAAAATTAACGAAACTTATAAATTTCAGCTATTATCCAAAGAAGGTAAAATATTAGAAAAAGAATTTCAATTTAGTCAAAAAAACACGGATTTTTTTCTAAAACTAAATGACTTAAAATCGACTAATTATAATCTTTGTGTAAAAAATAATAAAGAGCAGATTATTAAAACTGCTGTGATACACCTTGCAAAATCACATCGTGGTCTTTTTATTGAAAGACCTAGGATTACGAATTCTAAAAGAAAAAAAATAAGACTTAATCTTCACTTAGAAGATCTTTCTCATGATGCTGATAGTTTATTCCTATCTGCAAGTATTAAACTAAAAGAACCAAGTAACTCATCAATAAATATTATCGATTACCTTAATCTCTATTCGGATTTTGGTGCAGACATGTTACCATATTTTGAAAAGTTTGCTCAAATCAAGAATAAAAGTTGGATCGTAGAAAATGGACCTGAAACACTTTGGTTAAGAGATTCCAGCTCGTATAAAGTAAATGCCAATCGATACGCCGAGACTGAAGCTTATATTTTAGAAGGGACAATAAAGAATAGAAAAACACAAAAGCCATTTGCTAAAGAAAATGTTTTTCTTTCGAAAATTGGATCTTATGCTGATATCAATACATTTTGTACAAATGATCAAGGACAATTTTACTTTAATCTGCCTTTAAAAAAAGGTCTTCATGATATCTCTATTCAAGTCCCACATAGAAATGATTTAGACCTGGGTATTCAACTAAAAAATAAATACAACACAGAAGGATTCGCTCCCATGCCATGGCATCAGCAACAATTCAAAGACGAACAATTAGCCTTTATAAAGCAACTTTTTGATAATCAAAGAATCCGAGATATTTATAACCAGAAGTCATTCTATGAGACGAAAGATACTTGTCTGCATAGAGGACAAGAGAATTTCTATGGTAAAGCCAAATTTTCTATAAAAACAGATGACTATATCAAATTAGATTCTTTGGAAGAATATTTTCATGAATTCATTTCAACAGTTAAAATTAAGTACAAAAAAAAGAAGCCTCACATGTATGTTTATAGCCCAGATGTAGCTCGTGTTTTTAAACAAGATCCTCTAATCCTTTACGATGGACTTATTTTATCTGACGCTTCCAAAATACTGAATAAAAACTCAAAAATGATTGATAAAATAGAGGTAGTTCCATATGAATACTATTATGGTTCATCACACTTATATGGGATCATAAGTGTTACATCAAAACAAAAAGATTGTCAATTATCTGAACTACCAAAAAATACTGAACGCTATTATTTACCCTTATTTACTAAGAGTGTTGAATATCTAAGAACAAATGAAAATCAACAACAAAGACATCATGCCGATTTCAGAACCGATCTGCTTTGGGAGCCCAATATAAAACTGACTCGTGATAAGGACTTCAACTTGGAATTTATAAGTAGCGATGTAGAAGGAGAATACGAGTTGACTGTAGAAGGGATTTCAGAAAAAGGAGAACCAATAGTTATAAAACAAAGCATTCTGGTAGAATAATTTTAAAAAAAGGTGATCAGAATTTGATCACCTTTTTTTTAACTCTTTCAACACAAACATATCAGAAAAACGAGACTCCCTCTCAATTTTGCATGTTCATTTCTCTAACATGAGCACAAACAGCATCAATTTCTTTGGTAAACTCTTCAAAATCTAACTGCATACCATTAACGTAAGCACTCCAACCAGCTGTTGCTTTAGCATAGTGAATCGCTTCCTGAATTTCATCATCAGTTGCCCCATTTAATTTTGCCATTACTGTATGAAAATAAACACAATAACGACATTTCGTTACAGCTGAAATCCCCAATCCGATAAGTTCCCGCTGTTTGCCATCGAGACTTCCTCCTTCGAGCTGTATCGTTTTAAATAAACTCCATTCCAACTCCAAACTCGCATCGGGAATTGATTTAAACATACTGGGAACAAGTCCGAGCATTTGTTCCATCTCCTCATAAATCTTACTTCTCTCCATAATATCCTCCCACATTTAAATAGAACAAAGTTACGGCATATGTTTGCCTAAGTCAATATGTAGATTTACTCTAAATAGCAATCCACACAGCTACTTATCAGGTAATTATATCCATGGAGACATGAAAACTATTATTCTATTTACCAACTTACAGAATTCATTTACAAAAGACTAAATGTGGGAAAAAGCCTGATGATAATGATGAGAATTTTACTCAATAATAACTCTTATTTAGAATGAACAACTAGAATGAAAAAGCTCAACAAAATGAATTGCTGAGCTTCCAGATAAAATTGATAAAGGCTTATTCTATTAAACATTCGCTTCGCGATGCCAACGATTAATGCCTCCTTTTAAATGTGCTGTTCTGTAAAAACCACTCTTTTGTAAGTAATTTCTCACCTGCTTGCTTCTGAAACCTAAATGGCAAAACACAACCAAATCCTTATCTCTTGGCAGGGTGCCCATCTTCTCGGGAATTTGCCCCATAGGAATATGAATGGCATTTTCGATGCCACCCTGAGCCAGCTCATGCGATTCGCGAATATCGATCAATAGAATATCATCTCGCTTTTCCATTTCGCTGATTAATTCCTGTGGTGTATAACTTGTTTTGGGAGCATTATTGTTTGAGAAAAATAACATAGTCTATAATTTTAAATGAAACACTTTTCAAGCCTCTACAGTTCCTTTCAACATCTTTCCGGCTTGTTCTAACAAATATAAAAAAATAAGCGTGCCTTAAGTCTTATTTTTAAAAGAAAACTACGCCTCTTGATCCGTTGGCAAATCAGATCACCCCCTTTGTAAAGAAAACTCCGTATATCATTAAAAAAACGAGCTTAGCCAAAGCTCGTTTTTTATAAATTAAACCTTCAAGACAATACGATATCGAGCCTTCCCTTCTTCCAAATGTCTCATGGCCTCGTTCACCTCAGACAAAGGAAATTCTTCCACCATAGGGTAAATATCGTGGCGAACACAAAACTCCAACATTTTAAGTGTGAGTGCCGGACTTCCCAATGGACTACCTGCAACCGATTTCTCACCCATAATCAGCGAAAAAGCCGGTATAGCCATAGGTTCTAAAACAGCACCTACCGTATGCAATCTCCCCTTAGGACTAAGAGCTGATAAATAGGCATTCCAATCTAAACTCACATTAGCGGTGTTCAAGATAAAATCCAAACTGCCCGCAATGCTTTCTAATTCATCAGGATTTCGGGAATCAATCACTTTGCTTGCCCCCATGGAGAGTATCTGCCTTTTTTTATCCGGATTTGAGCTAAAAGCAATCACCTCACAGCCCCACTTGTTCAGGAATTTTAAAGCCATATGCCCCAGTCCACCAATTCCGATTACACCCACTTTGTCAGTCGCTTTTACATCCGCTAAAAAAATCGGATTAAACACCGTAATTCCACCACAAAGCAGGGGACCGGCTTTCTTCATATCGATACCCTCAGGAAGTGGAATAGCCCAGGACCAATGCCCTCTGACATAATCAGCAAAACCACCATGTCGTCCAACAATAGTCCCTTCTACTGAATAGCACAGATGATGACTCCCATCCATACATTGTTTACAGTGCATACAGGATGCTGAATTCCAGCCCAAACCAACTAAATCACCCGTTTTAAGCGTTTTCACATTCTCGCCCACGGCTGCAACCTCGCCCACTATTTCGTGTCCGGGAACAAAGGGGTATTTCGTCATGCCCCATTCATTATTCAACATGCTCAAATCAGAATGACAAATACCACAATAATGCACCTTGATATCCACCTCATCCTTGCCGAGTTCTGCTAATTCGTACTCAAAAGGTTTTAACTGTCCTCCTGCCTCACTTGCAGCATACGCCTTTACTTTTTTCATAATAAACCGTTTTTAAAATGACTTTATTATTTCGACTCACATGCCTTCCAATAATTTAAGTCTTTAAAAACAAGGCCAATGAGTCTGAAAATCCGATTCATTCAATTTACCGAAAAAAGCACGAGGAATAAAAAATAATTGACAGGCTGAACTTTTTTCTAAACAAATAGGACTTGCCAGACCAATAATTACTCTAGTCTTGAGTGGATTATTAACTTAATTTTAAATTATTTAAAACTTGCAGATATTATCATAAAAGCTATATTTACAATAAAAAAACTATGACGAAAAGTATCTATTTTTTTATTATTGTAATTTTCTCTTTGTCTCTTATAGGCTGTGATAAAGAGAATGAAGATGTACAAACTCCAGAACCTAACAAAACTAAATTTGAACTTCTTTTGGAGGAATATAATTTACTAGACTCTGACGTAAATTTTGAAAACTACACCCTGGGAATAGATACAAATCTGATTTATTTTAATGGCAGAAAAAAAGATCAACTATTTATTGAATGTTTTAATCGAACTGATAAATCGAATGTTCTTTCATGGAATAAACAAGCTGCAATCGACACCATAGTTACGGTAGATAAGGGATATGGCGAAACAGCCACATACACGTTTGAAAATTTTAAACTAAGACAGGCCTATACCTACAAAAACAATCATGTTTTTATCCTACAAGGAGGATATGCTGAGAATTTATTATCAACATATTCTTTAGATCTATTTTTTGTTTCCAATCAAGACTACACTAAAATAAAAAAAATAAGAATGGGGGCCCTTATTCAAAACTTATTTTATATCATTCCTTGGTATGAAGGTCATATACTCTATCAAACGTCAGATGAGGAAGGTGAAACAGTATGTATATCTTATACTGTAAATGGTGAAGAAATATATAAAGCTGAGGACTCTATAAATATTAACGAAGAAAATATTATACCTATCAATTTGTATGAATATATAGGTTTTGTTAACAATTCTTTCTATCGTAATAATCTTACAACAAAGAATAGAATATGGATATCAGAAAATGTATTGCCAGATAATTCCAGAGTCGATGATGCTGAAATAACTCAAGAAGACCCAGATTATGTCATTTTCGATTTAAAATATACTTTATATAGTGGAGATAAAAAGTCCAAGAAATTTAAAGTCAATATCGAATCTGGAACATTTACAGAGATATAAATAAGGTTTTATAAACTGTTTCGTCTTAAAAAACATGAAACAGATTCAAATTAAAAAATCGTCAGGCATAAAAAACAAAACGCTTAACTTTTAGAAAGTTAAGCGTTTTAATTGAGGTCTCTGGCGGATTCGAACCGCCGTGGATGGTTTTGCAGACCACTGCCTAGCCACTCGGCCAAGAGACCCTTTCCTCCTTAAGAGCGATGCAAAGATAAGTAATAAAGAAAATACTTTACAAACTTTTTTACGCTTTTCTCTCATTTTTTTTAACCGACTTCTGCAGCTAAAAGAGAATCAAAAACTTATCGGCTTAGTGTTAAACTCACTTTTTCGATTTGCCCACCCATAGGGGGATTCATTTTAGAAACCTTAACCATAGCATGCTCCAATTCGGGAAATTTAGCGTAAAGCATATCCAATAAACGCTGGGCCACATGTTCCAAAAGATGAGATTTTATCTTAAACTCTTCCTGAATCATCTCGTAAGCGCGTTGATAATTGAGTGCATCAGTAATGGCATCCGAAGCCGCTGGTTTCTCAGCATTATACTCCATACGCACATACACAATAAACTTATTACCCACCACTTGCTCTTCAACAAAACAGCCGTGATAGCCGTAAAACTCCAATCCTTCTAATTCAATAATTCCCTTCATGATTCTTGTACTAATTCACGGCGAATATAAAACAAATTTCTAAATGCCGGATTCAAATTCAGTCTCACGTGCAAATTCGTGTGTGAGTAACTGTTTTATTTAGTGAAAATCTCTACTTTTGTCAGTTCGAACCTCTTATATCTGAAATTTTACAACCAAATGGTTTCTATCGGGTATAAAAGACAAAAGCAAGGCGAGATTCCGATGAATCTCAGGCAATACATGTATCATCTAAAATAGAATGAAGTATGGATAACAAGACTATGAATGAAGAGAACACTAACGAAACAAAATCTCTGAATTTTATCCAGCAGATCATTGAAGAAGATCTGAAAAATAAGGTCAATGATGGTAGAGTACACACCCGTTTCCCTCCGGAACCAAACGGTTACCTACACATTGGTCATGCAAAAGCAATCTGCCTAAACTTCAGCCTTGCCCAACAATACCAGGGAAAATGTAACCTACGTTTCGACGATACCAATCCTGTAAAGGAAGATACCGAGTACGTAGACTCAATAATGGAAGATATTAAATGGTTAGGTTTTAAATGGGACGGGGAGCCTTATTACACCTCTGATTATTTTGAGCAGCTTTACGATTGGGCTGTGAAACTGATTAAAGATGGAAAAGCATATGTTGATGACCAGTCTGCTGCACAAATTGCAGAGCAAAAAGGAACGCCAACAAGCCCGGGAACCGAGAGCCCTTTTCGCAACCGTAGCGTTGAAGAGAATTTGGATCTGTTTGCCCGCATGAGAGCCGGTGAGTTTAAAGATGGAGAAAAAGTGTTACGTGCCAAAATTGATATGGCATCGCCAAACATGCACATGCGTGATCCGTTGATGTACCGTATTCTGCATGCACATCACCACCGTACAGGTAACGCCTGGTGTATTTACCCAATGTACGACTATGCTCATGGCGAGTCGGATTATTTAGAGGGTATTACCCACTCAATCTGTACGCTTGAATTTGAAGTTCACCGTCCGCTTTACGAGTGGTTTGTAAACAATATTACAGATACTGAATACAAGCCTAAACAGCGTGAATTTGCTCGTTTGAACCTGAGTTATACTGTAATGAGTAAGCGTAAACTGCTTCAATTGGTAACAGAGAAACATGTATCGGGATGGGACGATCCACGAATGCCAACCATTTCAGGTTTGCGTCGCAGAGGTTATACGCCAAATTCAATTCGCAATTTTGCTGATATCATTGGTGTTGCCAAGCGTAATAACGTGATTGATGTTTCTGTTTTGGAACACTGTGTTCGCGAAGATTTAAATAAAACAGCCCCTCGTGTAATGGCTGTTCTCGATCCGGTAAAACTGGTTTTAACCAACTACCCTGAAGGACAAGAAGAATTCTTAAGCATCGAAAACAACCCTGAAGATCCGGAATCCGGATCACGTGATATTCCATTCTCAAGAGAACTCTATATCGAGCGTGACGACTTTATGGAAGATGCGCCTAAGAAATACTTTAGAATGACTCCGGGTCGCGAAGTTCGCCTTAAGGCAGGCTATATTGTGATGTGTGAAAAAGCGGTGAAGGATGCTGATGGCAACATTACTGAAATTCATGCAACATACGATCCCTTATCAAAATCGGGTAGCGGTACTGAAGAAAGTAAGCGCAAGGTGAAAGGAACACTGCACTGGGTTTCAGCCAAGCATGCACTTAAAGCTGATGTGCGAATCTACGATCGTTTATTCAACGACGAAGCACCTGACGGACATAAAGACAAGGATTTCCTTGAATTTATCAATCCGGATTCATTAAAAGTTCTTGAAAACTGTTTTGTTGAACCTGGGTTGAAAAATTCAAAAGCTGAAGATCATTTTCAGTTCACACGTCTGGGTTACTTCTCAACTGATAAGGATAGTTCTGCTGATAAGCTAATCTTTAACCGTACCGTTTCGCTTAAAGATTCATGGGCTAAAGCACAGAATAAATAGGGATTTACCCCTCATATTATATTTAAAATCCGATCGAACGATCGGATTTTTTTATTTACCCAACTCCCAAAAACAAGCTTGGGTACTCCTTCATAAAAAAGAAGGAAAAATTTAATGCAAAAAAAGGACGTTCGATATGAACGTCCTTACCTAATTTTATTGTTCTAATTGTTTATCCGCATTTAGAAGTTCCGCATGATTGGCAAATCAAGCAACCCTCCTGATAAATAATATGTTCTGAACCACAATCGGTACATGTCATCCCTTTAGCTTTTGTGCCATTAGGGATATATTTCTTAAGTGAACGCTCAACACCATTTTTCCATGTGTTGATATTTTCGCTATCCAATTGTAAACCTGAAACCAAATTCACAACCTGCTCAATTGGCATACCATGACGTAATACCCCTGAGATCAATTTTGCGTAGTTCCAGAATTCTTTGTTGAATTTGTACGACAGACCTTCAAAAGTTGTTTTAAAGCCACGTTTGTTGCTGTATTGGAAGTCATATCGGGTGTTGCCTTCCTCATCCTTACGTTTCAGAATAAAACCTTTGTTTACTGATTTAGGTAATAAGATACCTTCCTCATCATCCTGAATACCCGTAAAAATCTCATAAGGTTTTCCATTATAAAGACCGATAATCGCAATCCACTTTTCTTTATTATTCTGGAAACGAACCACTTCAGCCTCAAGCTCCGTTGGGCGTTTCTCAGGCATATCTTTGTCTCCTGCTCCCTCCTTTTTATCATTAGCAATCAAAACTCCTGATCGGGAACCATCACGGTAAACGGTACATCCTTTACATCCGCTCTTCCAGGCTTCTACATAAAGGTCGCCAACAAGCTCTTCAGAAACATCGCTTGGCAAATTAACAGTTACACTAATTGAGTGATCAACCCATTTCTGGATACGACCTTGCATACGTACTTTTTGCAACCAATCAACATCATTGGATGTGGCTTTATAATATGGCGACTGTTTTACCAACTCATCAACTTCTTCATCAGTAAAATGGCGTGCCGTTTCAATACCATTGGCTTCCATCCAGGTCACAAATTTATGGTGGAATACCACAAACTCTTCCCAACAATCACCCACCTCATCGGTAAAGTCAACACGAACGTCTTTATCGTTAGGATTCACTTTTCTACGACGCTTGTACACAGGTAAAAAGACAGGCTCGATACCTGATGTTGTTTGTGTCATCAAACTGGTTGTACCCGTTGGAGCAATCGTCAAACAAGCAATATTACGACGACCATATTTCACCATATCTTCATACATTTCAGGATCAGCCTCCTTCAAACGTAAAATAAATGGATTTTTGCTTTCTCTTTTAGCATCGAAAATGGTAAATGCACCACGATCTTTAGCCAAATATACAGATGCACGGTATGCTTCAACAGCAATCACCTTGTGAACTTCTTCTGAGAAATCAGTAGCAGCTTCGGTACCGTATTGCAAGCCCATAGCCGCAACCATATCGCCTTCAGCTGTAATACCAACACCCGTACGTCTACCTTCGTTAGCTTTGGTTTTAATATTATTCCAAAGATTACGCTCAACACGTTTCACTTCAGCGTCCTCAGGATCATTTTCAATTTTTTCTATAATCGCATCAATCTTCTCAAGTTCAAGATCAATAATATCATCCATGATACGTTGAGCCATTCCAACATGCTTCTTAAAAAGATCGAAGTTGAATTTTGCCTCAGGAGTAAAAGGATTCTCTACATAGCTATAAAGATTGATCGCCAACAAACGACACGAATCATAAGGACACAATGGAATCTCACCACATGGATTAGTCGAAACAGTGCGGTAACCTAAATCTGCATAACAATCAGGCACAGATTCTCTCTCAATCGTATCCCAGAATAAAATACCGGGTTCTGCTGATTTCCATGCATTGTGAACGATTTTCTTCCACAACTTACCTGCATCAATATCTTTTGTATATTTTGGGTTCTCAGCGTTAATTGGGTATTGCTGAGTATAATTCTTTCCTTCAAGAACAGCCTGCATAAACCCATCGTGAATTTTCACAGACACATTGGCTCCGGTTACTTTTCCCTGCTCCATCTTTGCATCGATAAACTCTTCCGAGTCAGGATGCTTAACAGATACACTAAGCATTAAAGCTCCACGACGACCATCCTGAGCAACTTCACGAGTCGAATTTGAGTAACGCTCCATAAATGGCACAATACCTGTCGATGTTAAAGCCGAATTCTTAACAGGAGACCCCTTTGGACGGATATGCGATAAATCATGACCAACACCCCCACGGCGTTTCATCAATTGTACTTGCTCCTGATCGATTTTCATGATACCACCATAAGAATCAGAATCACCGCTATTTCCAATCACAAAACAGTTTGACAAAGAAGCAATCTGGAATTTATTTCCAATACCTGACATGGGGCTCCCTTGAGGAACGATATATTTAAAGTCTTTAAGAACAGCAAAGATTTCGTCTTCAGAAAGTGGATTAATATACTTTTTCTCAACACGTGAAATTTCACTGGCGATACGACGATGCATATCATCTGGTGTCTTTTCGTAGATATTACCAAATGAATCTTTCAAAGCATACTTATTCACCCAAACACGTGCAGCTAATTCATCACCTCTAAAATATTCAAGTGAGGCTTGAAAAGCTTCTTCGGAATCAAAAGTTTGTTGCTTAACCATCGTCTCTTGTTTCTTGTCTTTAACTGTCATGATAACTATTAATTGTAAATTTACCGTTTAATTACTTTACATAAAACAGACGATGTGCCGTCTTTTTCTATTTTATGTTTCCTGATATGCAATTTAGTTATCGTTTTTTAAACCAACAATACTAAAATAAAAAAAACGATTAAAGTTATCCACAACAAACTGTTAATTTGTTAAAAACCAATTATATACAGATTGAGGAAATTGATAAAGTTTTCCAAAAAAGAAATATCTAGATATTAACATACAATCCAAACATGCTGAAAATAGAGCGTTTGAGGCTCTTTACAGATGAAAAACCTATTGAAAATAAAATATAATGTAGTATGGATTAGCTAAAGAACTGAAAGTGTGAATGCCGATGCATTTTGCTTAAACTAAAACTTTATTGTGTAAAGAATTTTGTCTGTCGCACCTCTCATTTCATCAACGTAATTTTTGGACGATGCACCGGATTTTTTTCGAGCATCCACATCATCATGATAAAAATCGAACAGGCTATTTAACTCTTCATAGTTTTCATATGAGTGAGCGCCACCCAGTGCAATTAGATCTTTAGCTTCTTTAAATTTGTGGTAATTTGGGCCAAATATAACGGGCATACCATAACAGGCCGCTTCGAGCGTATTGTGGATGCCTCGGCCAAATCCGCCACCGATATAAGAAATATCGCCATAGCGATACAATGACGATAAAACGCCTATACAATCCACAACCAAAACTTCAGCCGCATCAATCTCTGCTTTGGTCGCATTCGTAAATCGCACGTATGGCTTCTCAATAGCACTTACAATGTTTGAGATGTGATTCTCATCAACCTCGTGAGCGGCAATAATATATTTGTAATCGGTCTTTGAGGCATTGATATACTTAATGATATGCTCTTCATCCTTAGGCCAGGTACTTCCGGCAATCATTACGGGGCGACCCTGCGCGAAATCTTCAAGTTGAGGCAAAACTGTGGCCTGCTTTGCAATGGAATAAACACGATCGAAACGCGTATCACCTGCTAAGCTTACATTCTCGAATCCAATCCCTTTTAACAAATCGATAGATTCCTGATTCTGAACAAAGAAATGCGTAAATGCATTCAATATTTTTCTGTAGAGCCCTCCATAAGGTTTAAAGAATATCTGCTTGGGACGGAATATGGTTGAAAAAATATAGGTTGGCACCTCATTTTTTCTCAGCTCATTCAAATAGTGGTACCAAAATTCATACTTGATAAAGAAAACCATCTTCGGATTGATCAATCGAATAAAAGCTTTTGCATTTCGCTTGGTATCTACAGGTAAATAAAACACAAAATCGACGTCCCCATAATTCTTTCGAATCTCATAACCTGAAGGCGAAAAGAAAGTCAATACAATTTTATAATCCGGGTGTTTTTTTTTGAACGCTTCGATAACAGGACGCCCTTGCTCGAACTCACCCAAGGATGCCGAATGAAACCAAACCAGGTTCGACTCACCTTTTACTGCTGCTTCAATCTTCGCGAGAATAGATTTACGCCCATCAAGCCATTGCTTTGCCTTAGGGTTGAACAGAGATGCAAAACGCACCAATAGAGTATAAAAAAAGATGGACAGATTATAAAACAGAATCATGTGTCGAGCAATTTAGAATCAGAAAAGTCGTTTTAGAAGTAAAACGAAATCTTATTAAATAGACAAATAAAGATAAATGTGATTTAATATGAAGAAAAAACATATCTCACCCTACAAAACTAAACATTTTTAATATCCCTCTGTCTTCTCTAAAAAAATTATCCCCAAATTCGTATATTAAACAAAACTCAAAACCTAAATATTACAATTACGCCTTTAATCCCCTAACAGCACACCATTGAAACGAACTCTGATCTTTTGCTTTTTAATCATTCTGTGCACAGTCAACTATGCACAGGACTCAAGCAATATCAGAAACAAGGAAATTGATCTCACCAAAGACAGCATTCAACTGGACTCACTTTTAATTCTACCAGCAACAATCAGACTAAGGGTGAATGAGGAATTGCTTGACAGCTCCTATTATAAGCTGAATCTTGCTAAAGGCATTTTTATTCCCACGACCAAATTGAAAGCAAAAGGAAACCAGGCCCAAATTACGTACAGAGTGTTTAATTACAAGGTGAATCAGGTTTTATACAAACATCATTTAAATGAAATTAATAAACCAGATGTGCTGCAAACCAGACGGTACACCTTATCGCAAAATCATTTAAATACAACCGATGAATTCAGTTCTCAACTCAACAAACAAGGAAGTTATACCCGTGGCTTATCATTGGGAAACAATCAGGATGTGGTTAGCAATTCGAATCTGAACCTGCAATTATCAGGAAAACTCAGTGAGAATGTCAACATACTGGCGGCTATTACTGATGATAATATCCCCATCCAGCCCGATGGAAACACTCAGCAAATTCAGGACTTCGACCGCATCTTCATTAAACTGTTCAACGACGAACACGAACTTACACTGGGAGATTATCAAATTGAAAATTCAAAAACATCACATTTTCTCAGATTTAAAAAAAAGGTCCAAGGCGGACAATACCAGGGAATGGTTTCGAATGGAAAGAAAAGGAAAGTTCACACACAAGTCAGTGCCTCAATAACCAAAGGAAAATTCAACCGAATGGAAATTCAAGGCCTTGAGGGCAACCAGGGACCTTACCGATTATCTGGCGCCAATAATGAAACCTATATTATTGTTTTGGCCGGATCGGAGAAAATTTACAAGGATGGCAAACTACTGTCACGTGGCGAAAATGAGGATTACACCATCAATTACAATACTGCCGAACTGAGCTTTAACACCAGTCAACCCATAAACAGAAACGCGCGAATTATTGCTGAATTTGAATATTCCGAAGAAAATTATTCGCGATATTTAATCTACAACAGCACCGAAATTAGAGGTAAAAAAGCCTGTTTTCAATTCAACTTCTACAACGAACAGGATAATAAAAACAATACCCTTAGTCAGAACCTGAGCGACGAACAAAAACTTCTGTTAAGCCAGGTTGGAGACAATTTACAAAATGCCATTACACAGCAAATTCAGATTGTTGAATTTACCAATGATTTGGTTTTATATAAAAAAGAGACTCAGCAAGTTGAAGGGATAGACTACGAAACCTACGTTTATTCAACTCAACCGGAGGAGGCTATTTACAAGATACGCTTCTCATATGTGGGAGATAAAAAGGGAAACTACAGACAGATTGAGTCTTCTGCCAATGGGCGAGTTTATGAATGGGTTGCTCCAATCAACTCCGAACCTCAGGGTGACTTTTCGCTAAATTCTCAGATGATTGCTCCGGAAAAACATCAACTCATTAGCTTTGGTGGTCAATTCAGGCATTCTGATCGCGCCAACAGTCAGTTCGAATTGGCTTTTAGCAATAAAGATATCAATACCTATTCCTCTACTGACGATCAAAACAACAAAGCTTTAGCCTTCAATTTCGAAACCCATCAAAAATTCTTTCAAAGAGATAGTAATCAATTCCTGAATTCATCTCTCATCTACAATTATTTAGGTCAGAATTTCGAGGAAGTTGAGAAATTTAAATCACCTGAATTTAACAGGGACTGGAATATCCGGAAAGAATCAGAAAAAGGAGAAGAACATTTTGTCGAAATTAAAAATGCATACCAAAATAAATCGAGTCTTCTGAGCTACGACATAAGCCTTCTTAAACAGGCGTCGCAATACAAAGGGCTGCGTCATAATGCCGTGGCTGGCTATAAGAAAAAACATTTTGAATTCAACTGGGATGCCAACCTAATGACAAGCCAGGAAGACCAAATTCAAACCGAATTTTTCCGAAATAATATCCATACAACTTATAGACTAAACGTCTTTAAAATTGGTATGGAACAGCATAGTGAGCATAATCAGTGGAAGAGCAAAAACGATCACCAATTACTCTCGAACAGTTTTGCAAACAAAACTTACAAAGCCTATATAAAAAGCACTGAAACCAGCCTAAATCAATTTGAAACCTATTACCAATATCGCAAAGATTTGTTGCCTTGGGAAAATAAACTCAGTTCGCAAAGTGAATCTGAAGATATTGGTTTCAGCCTTTGGCTGAAAAAAAACAAAAAGAATCAATTAAAGCTGGGCAGTAATTATCGCAAACTTCGTATTTTAAATCAAGATATTAGTCAGGAAAAACCCGAAGAGAATTTCTTAGGCAAACTGGAACATCGCTCAAGAATTTTGAAAGGACTCATCCAAACATCCACTTATTATGAACTAGGATCTGGTTTGGAAGCTGATCGCATCTATTCCTACCTTGAAGTTAACGCCGGACAGGGTGTCTACAAATGGACTGATTACAATAAAAATGAAATAAAAGAAATCAACGAATTTGAAATTGCAAGCTTTAAAGATGAAGCCAATTACATTCGAATTTCCAACATCACAACCCAATACAGAAAAGTGTATACCAGTGAATACCGACAAAGTTTAAATATTCAACTTAAACGCTTAAAAGGTCAATCCTGGTTCCTTCGATTTGCTTCAGCATTTAACAATCGCTTTTCTTATCGGATTGCAAAAAAGAGTACGGATAAAGATTTTAACCTTTACGGAAATCCGTTTTCTTCGTCAGAAAACAAGAATAGTATTATCAACCAAACTTCTTCGCTTCAAAATACGCTTTCGTTTCATCCTAACAAATCGAATACCAGCTACGATTACATCTATTTAAATAATGCCGGCAAGCTTCTTCTGAATAATGGTTTTGAGAAGAATAAACTCTCGCAAAACAGCTTGCGCCTGGTCTGGAGAAAACAAAATTGGCAAATCAGTAACAGAGCCGATATAGGTCATAAAACGCGAAGCAGCGAGGTATTTTCAAGTAAAGATTTCAAATTAGACATTTTAAAAAATGAGTTAAAACTCAAATATCAGCTGGGACGAAACTTTCAATTAGGATTTGAGTATCTTTTCAAAAACAAAGAGAATAAGCTCAATATCGAAAAACTCAAATCTCACGATTTTGGTCTAGATGCCCAACTTTCACCTGGAAATAAAAAAAACTTAAATGCTTCGGTGCATTATCTAAGTCTAAAATACAATAGTGATAATAACAGTTCAATTGCATACGAGATGCTCGAAGGTTTTCTGCCCGGAAATAACATGACTTGGAGCTTAAATTACCAACAACAACTATCTAAAACTTTTCAGATGAATATCAACTACCGGGGAAGACAATCCGAAGGAAATTCAGCTATTCATGTGGGAAGTATGGAATTGAGAGCCTATTTCTAAAAAAAAATATTGCTTTAAAACAAGGATGATAAAATCACTATTCAAATCTCCGCAACGAATAATTACCGACTCTCAACTCTGTGATTATTTGACAAATGAGGCTCCATTTTAAAACACAAATTCATCAACAAACTGCATAAACATGACACGATCGATACACAGAAGATCTTGATATTCTCAAAAAAAAGTAAGGATTACCTTGCTTTAGTTTAAAAAGGGCGTATCTTTGCAATCGCAAATAAGAAAGATACCAATCTAAAGATATATTGCGGGGTGGAGCAGTTGGTAGCTCGTTGGGCTCATAACCCAAAGGTCATCAGTTCGAGTCTGGTCCCCGCTACTTAGAAATCCTTCGGGATTTCATCTTTCGACGAAAACATATTGAAAATATATTGCGGGGTGGAGCAGTTGGTAGCTCGTTGGGCTCATAACCCAAAGGTCATCAGTTCGAGTCTGGTCCCCGCTACATAGAGAGTCCTTTCGGGGATTCGTTTTCGTCGAAATTACCTTATTGAAAGTATATTGCGGGGTGGAGCAGTTGGTAGCTCGTTGGGCTCATAACCCAAAGGTCATCAGTTCGAGTCTGGTCCCCGCTACTCGAGAAAAGCTCTTAACGAAAGTTAGGAGCTTTTTTTGTATCTTAATTTCTGATATGTATACAGTTTACGGATCACTAGTAAAAGTTGGGTCTTTCTAATTCCAAGTAATAATTTTGGAAGGCATAAACAGAAAAAATCTTAAATCTGTGATACGAACCACTTTTTCTCTTTATTTACTTTTCCTTGATGAAAAGTAACAAAAATCAATGGCTTTGGCACTCAGTGACCCATCACGGTTCAAAGTCTAAACAGACTGAACTCGTTCGTACCTCACTCAAACAGCATTCTGTTTTTAACGCCTTTTTCACCTATGGGTCCCCACTTGCGTTGCCAAGGCCAGAAACAAAAAAAAAAAACGGCTCACAATTTCAATCATTTTTTATGAAAATGTTTTGGGCGGGCCTTGTCAGCCTGCCGTGAGGCGTGCTAATTTTTTTCCACTTAGAGAAAACAAGGATCAGGCTGACTTGATTCTTTTATTCGCAAATGTAATTTCTAGTGCTCATGAACCCTTCGGGGTTGTCTACTTTTCTCATATAAGGAGAATTGAAAATCATGAATTCCTTAATGTGATATTATTATATGAGTAGAAGTAGAAGCCTAGCGGCTTGAGCGAAAAATTTAAAAGATAATCCTAAAATATATTTAATCACTTTGACCCAACTTTTACCAGTGATCCCTCATATCCGCCTAAGGCGGATAAAATCTCCAACACTTCCCCTAAGCGTATTATCAAAAAAAATGATTTGGCTACATTCATTTTTTCTTTTACCTTGAGAAAAGTTCGTTTTATAACCAATTACTAGCTATTCATTGAACATTCACACTAAATCATACCCCTATGAAAAAAATTATTCTACTGCTTTTCTTATTGATTCCATTTCTGGGAAAGTCTCAGGACATTGAACAATTTCTTTTAGCCGGAACTGAAGATGCTTCAAAACTAACAGAGAACTATGTGAACCCCGTTTCCAAAGGTTTTATGTATGGGTTAAATAACGGATGGTACAGCACAGCCAGAACGCATAAAAAATTTGGTTTTGACATCACACTGGTTGCGAACCTTGCCAAAGTTCCCGGAAAAGATGAGGTTTTTAATTTTGTTGCTTCCGATTACAAGAATCTAACTGTAAAAAGTGGTCCAAATGAAATCCAAACCTTAATGGGAGGAAAAAACACGACCGTGCTTCAAGCCCAAATTGAAACAGAAAATGGTTCTTATAATTTGGCCGAATTTAATATCCCCGATGGAATTGGAAATGATTTGCCTATGAATGCCGTACCTTCGGCAACCCTTCAAGTCGGCCTTGGAATTCCGGTTATTGATGCTGATTTAAAAATAAGATACTTGCCCAAGATTGGAACCTCTGATCTGGATGTTGGTCTATTTGGTATTGGTATTCAGAAAAGTTTTACCAAACTGCTGAAGATGGACAAAACACCTTTTGATATTTCAGCCTTGGTCGCATTCACCAATCTCACCTCAGAATATGATATCCAAGATGAATCAACCTTTGAGGGATCTGGTCAGGTAATGGAATTTTCAACCAAGGCTTTAACCTTTCAGGCTATTGCTTCAGTCAATCTGAAATTGATTGAATTTTACGCGGCCCTTGGCTACAACACAGCTAAAATGGATGTCGATATAAAAGGAACTTACACGCTTGAATATACAGATACCAACTCCGGAACAACTGTCGTTTCCGAAACTGTAACAGATCCTGTATCTGTTGATTTTGATGCCAGTGGTGTGAGAGCAACCATTGGAACTCGCTTAAACCTGGGCTTCTTCAAAATATTTGCTGATTATACAATGCAGGAATACAACACAATTACAGGAGGTCTGGCTTTTAGTTTCAGATAAATACAAGGAAAATATTTATTTACAAAAAGAGAATGTTCTATCAGGAACGTTCTCTTTTTTAATTCCCTCATTTTAAAACAAAATTGACAATAAAAAAGCCGCTACACATTGTGTAACGGCTTCTATTGGGGGTGGGCCCACCTGGGCTTGAACCAGGGACCCCCTGATTATGAGTCAGGTGCTCTAACCAGCTGAGCTATAGGCCCTCGAAAAACTTTTCGATAAAAGTATTTTATTACCTTTGTTTTCGGACTGCAATGTTACATATTTGCATTGAATAATTCAACAATATTTAGAAAAAAAAATGCCAAATTTTTCATCAATTCCCAATATAATCTTCGATTTGGGCGGAGTTCTTCTCAATATAAATCCCGAAAATTCTGTCAATCAATTTAAAGCGATTGGTTTAAATGATCCTGAAAGGATTCAATATGAATATCGCGAAAATGGTTTGTTTGATCGTCTCGAAAAAGGACTTCTCAGCCCTCAGGCTTTTCGTGATGAAATTCGTCAGTATATCGATGCTAAAGTAAGCGACCAGCAAATAGATCAGGCCTGGAATGCCATGTTGCTTGACTTCCCTTACGAACGACTCGCCCTTCTCCAGGAACTTAAAAAAACACATAAAGTCTATTTACTCAGCAATACGAATCGGATTCATTGGGAATACTACACCAAACAAATCAAAGAAACACATGGTGTTGACTTAGCTGACTGTTTTGAAAAGGACTATTATTCTCATGATATGGGGCTTAGGAAACCTGATATGAACATCTATCAAGAACTTTTAAAAACCGAAAAACTCAAAGCCGGAGAAACCCTGTTTATCGATGATATGTACCCAAATATTGAAGCTGCTAAGGCTGTTGGCATGATTGCGCATCATCTCGATCTTGAAAATGGAGAAAGTGTCTTAGATCTGTTTACTTGTAATTAAACCAATCTTATTCTTTGATAAAGTCCCCAATGGTGTTATCGTAATTCACGTAATACTTCCCTGGAATTAAATCATCAAAACGGACTTCTTTGCCAAAACCGTCATAAATAAGGTTCCCAAAAGTATCGAAGATCTCAAATTGAGTCGGAGCTGAAAAATTCAGCTTCGATGTCACTGTCTTTTTCACCAAATAAACTGGCTGAATTCCAGAATGAAATTGAATGGTATCCGAATACCTCATCTTCTCACTGTGATCAATCTGGTAAACTCGAAACATATTTTGACCGGAATGAACCGGAACTTTTATCCTATAAAAGTTAAGACCATCTGTCCCAACTCCTCTTAATTGCCCAACAGTCAACCATTTATTCCATCGATACTGCTGCACAAAGAAAGTTAAAGACCCTATTTCATTTGAACAACTCCAATTTAGAAATTGATCTTTATCGACATAGGCCTTCTTCATTTCGAAAGAACTCACTGCCTGTATGGCTTCCATATTTATGATTGAAGGAACAATCGAATCTTTATACTTGATAAAAAATCGAAGATCCTCCCCCAGCTTAAACCCCATATGAGCCAAATCAACTTCAAAAGCACTTGATTGAATTGCCTCTGAATAGGGCTTCCCATTAATAGAAATCGATTCAATCGTAAAGGCATCTTCCGTTTGAGCAAAAGGATTCATAATATAAACATTCGATCCCGTATAGACACCTTGAATTTTGAGTTCCTGAGACGAGGCAATACTAGAAATAAATAGAAAAAGAACAACTACTAATCTGAAATTCATAAATCCTGTTTTACTGGGATGAAATAACAAGTAAAGAAAGAGAGCACAGGCTCCTTAAATTTTAACTTTAATAATCAATTCAAGATAAGAAAATTAGATAAATGAATGCCTCTTTCAAAAAAACTTATTCACATATAACTATTTAGCATCCTTCCAATCGCCATTTTCTTTAATAATCTGAATCAGCTCCTCAATGGCATCTTCGCTCAAAATATTCTTTTTGATCAGTTCCTGAGACTTGTAGAGTGATACTCTTCCAGCACCTGCGCCCACATAGCCATAGTCCACATCGCCCATTTCACCGGGACCATTCACAATGCAACCCATCACACCAATTTTAAGATGGGATAAGTGAGCAAATTTCTTCTTAACCTCGCTAACCACATCTTGCAATTTAAACAAGGTTCGACCACATCCCGGGCAGGAAATAAATTCGGTTTTAGATGTCCGCACACGAGCGGCCTGTAAAATACCAAAAGCAGTAGCATTGACTTCTTCACGAGAAATATTCCCGGTATTGTTTAAACAAATACCATTCCCTAAGCCATCAATAAACAAGGCTCCCAAGTCACAGGCTGATTTTAACTGAAGGTCTTCCAGTTCATTTTCATTGAATAATCGATGAAAAACAACAGGTGTTTTGCAATTGAACTGAATCAGTTTAAAAACAAAAGCACGCTGCTCAGCAAAAGCATTCTGATGATTTGATTGGCAAATCAAGACGGCCTTAGAGTTCGCTTGTAGCTTATTAATAAATTCTTCTGTAAGATCAGAATAAGAACAGTTGATAAAATGAATATCCGATTTAAAAGAACTCAAATCGTCGTGAAGAAAAACCTCTGCTGAGAATAAAGGCTGAACCTTTACTGAATACTGAAACGCATCTTCCCAACATACCGAATCAACAATCAAACCCAGTTCCTTAGGAAAATCTCTGATTGAAGGATCAAAACCATTGATATAGATAAAATCAGCAGCCAAATCGCCCTTCTCCCATTCCAAACTTTCAGCATCCATCCTGTAACCAACCTGTTCCGGGAAATCACTATTAAAATGCCTTTCTAAGCTAAAATCAGCAATAACTACAGCCGGTTTACGTCCGCCAATATTGTCGACTTCCACAGTTGATCGTTTGTAAAAATCACACAGATTAATCTGGCTATACGAGGGAGATTCAATGGGACAATGGCCTTCTTTTTCCAAAACATAGTCCACCATCTTCTTTCCAACAGGAGATTCAATCTCCGGATCTTCGGTTAAGGAAATTCGAATGGTGTCACCCAAACCATCGTTTAGTAAAGCACCTGTACCCACAGCCGATTTAATCCGCCCATCTTCACCTTCACCAGCCTCGGTTACGCCTAAATGCAAAGGATAATAAAGATCTTCCTTATTCATTTCACTTACCAGCAAACGAACCGTTTTTACCATCATCACTGTATTGCTCGATTTGATAGAAATGGCCACATCATTAAAGCGTTCCTCCTTGCAGATACGAAGAAACTCAAGGGTCGCTTCAACCATCCCACGCGGGGTATCGCCATAACGACTCATAATTCGATCTGAAAGTGAACCATGGTTGGTTCCGATGCGAATAGCCGTTTTGTGCTCTTTACAGATAGCAATCAAAGGAATAAACTTGTTGCGAATTTTCTTCAAGCCCTCCTGATACATTTCTTCACTGTATTCAGAACCGTCCAGATCAGCTCTTTTATCAACAAAATTTCCAGGATTTACGCGTATCTTATCTACATACTGAGCCGCAATAGTCGCTGCTACAGGATTAAAATGGATATCAGCAACCAAAGGTGTTTCATATCCCCTTTCCAATAACTCAGCTTTAATAAATTTAAGATTTTCAGCCTCTTTTTTACCCTGCGTCGTCAATCTCACATATTCAGCCCCCGACTCAATCATTCTGATGGCTTGTTCCACACTGGCCTTTATATCATTGGTGTCGGTATTCGTCATCGACTGGATACGAATAGAATATTCTGCCCCCAGCGGCGTTTTTCCAATTTGAGTTTCAGAAGATAAACGTCGTGAATAGTTAAATAAATCTTTACAGAATGTATTGAGTTTCGAAATTGTCATGGACTTCATATTATAATCAGCTTAACTTTAATTCTTAAGAGCAAAGTCTATCCGAACGGCTACAAAGCTGTAGTCTATTTGAAATTGATAAATCTTAGTCTGATTCTATTTGATGTACAAATGTAAGCTATAAATTCTTAAATTTGAATTTCGAACGCTCCGGGATTGACTGTCAGCCTTAATCTTTGACAAAATCCCAAAATCAAATCATTTTCAGCAAGAAATAAAAAGCCCATGTCGATACAAGTTAAGGAAGTCAGTAAATTCTATGGCAAACAAAAAGCTTTAGATGCTTTGAGTTTTGAAATTTCAGATGCCGAAGTTGTCGGTTTCCTTGGCCCCAATGGTGCTGGTAAATCAACCATGATGAAAATCATCACAGGCTTTCTGCCACAAAGTTCCGGAGATGTCTTTGTCAATGGTTTGAATGTGATGACCCATTCTTTGGAAATACGCAAACAAATTGGTTATCTGCCCGAACACAATCCGCTTTATCTGGATCTGTACGTGAAAGAATATTTGGAGTATGTTGCAGGGATCTACAAATTGGGGAAAAATAAAAAAAAGCGAGTTGATGAAATGATTGAGCTCACAGGTTTGGGTTTGGAACAAAAGAAAAAAATTGGTGCCCTGTCAAAAGGTTATCGACAACGCGTTGGGCTGGCTCAGGCACTTATTCACGATCCCAAAGTTCTGATTCTGGATGAGCCCACAACAGGACTCGATCCCAACCAACTGGTTGAAGTTCGCCAATTGATTCAGAATATTGGAAAAGAAAAAACTGTGATGCTTTCAACCCACATCATGCAAGAGGTTGAAGCCATATGCGAACGTGTACTAATAATAAACAAAGGGAAACTGGTCGCCGATCAGACTTCAAACAATATGCACAGCATAAAAGAATCCTATATATTCGACCTGCAGTTTACCAGCCCTGTTTCTAACGCGCAATTTAAAACTATTGCAGGCATTACTCAGGTCGAAGCTTTGGCCAATAACCGCTACCAAATATCGGCTACCAGCGATGTGCGTGAGCAAATCTTTCAAATGGCTGTTAGCAACAACTTGGTGCTATTGGAAATGAAATCTCAGGAACGTAATTTGGAATCTATATTCCATGAGCTGACTCGATAACAAATAAGTTCTTATTCGATCAAACCACTGAGCTCACAGTGTATTCAATTTCTCCTCCTTTCTAAGGAGGAGTGCCTGATCACGAGAATTCGGGAGAGGGCGAGGTGGTTTAACTTTTAGCCCAAATGATTGAGCTAACTCCAAATAATCACCTCCCCAACGAGCAAAGCTCGCCACCCTTCCTCAAAATTAAGGAGGAGAAATAAATTGCTAATAAAAAAGCAAAAGCCTAGCGGGCTTGAGCGAAAAGAAAAAGAAATCTTGAGATCATTTTCAACAAACCATTCGAATATAAAGAGATTTTAGTCTTTTTTAACCTAAGTGCTTTATATTCTTAAGGAGAAGCAGCAAATATAGGCTTGTTTGTTTCCAAAACTTTGCTTTCCTTTGCATCGAATTAAGTGGAAAGATTTGGCTGCTTGCGACCACAGAAAAAAATGCTAAAAAGAGTAATACTTACCCTATTTCATTTTCTGTACATTGTACAACCAATGCTTTCCCGTATATTTTATTTATAAGTAGTACTTTATAATCGACTTATTGCAAAGTGATTCCTGCTTCAGGCATTTTAGCTTAAGACACTCGAGGTACTCTAAACATTAAAATGTTATGGGATATTTATTTACATCTGAATCTGTTTCAGAGGGACATCCGGATAAGGTATCTGATCAAATTTCAGATGCTTTATTGGACAAATTTTTAGCTTTCGATCCAAACTCGAAAGTGGCTTGCGAAACAATGGTAACTACCGGACAAGTTGTTTTAGCAGGGGAAGTAAAAACAAAAACTTATATCGATACTCAGGAAGTCGCTCGTCAGGTGATCAACCGTATTGGTTATACCAAAAGCGAGTACCAGTTCGACGGCACATCATGTGGTGTGTTAACGGCTATCCACGAGCAATCAGATGATATCAACCGTGGTGTCGATCGTGAAGATCCAATGAATCAGGGAGCGGGTGATCAGGGGATGATGTTTGGCTATGCTACAAAAGAGACGGACGACTATATGCCATTGTCACTTGAATTATCTCACCGCTTATTGATGGAATTGGCTGAAATTCGCCGCGAAGGGAAAGAAATGACCTACTTGCGTCCCGATTCAAAATCACAGGTTACCATCCAGTATGCTGATGATGATACCATCGAGAGAGTTCATACCATTGTGGTTTCAACTCAACACGACGATTTTGGTCCTGATGATGAGAGCATGTTGGCTAAGATTAAAAACGATGTTCGCAACATCCTAATCCCTCGTGTGATTAAAATGTTACCGGCACGTGTCCAGGCTTTCTTCGATGATAACTTTATTCTTCATGTGAACCCAACCGGTAAATTCGTAATTGGTGGTCCTCATGGCGATACAGGTCTTACCGGTCGTAAGATTATTGTTGACACTTATGGAGGAAAAGGTGCTCATGGTGGTGGTGCTTTCTCAGGTAAAGACCCTTCTAAGGTAGACCGTTCGGCTGCTTATGCTGCCCGTCATATTGCAAAAAATATGGTTGCTGCCGGTGTGGCTGACGAAATGTTGGTACAGCTTTCGTATGCCATTGGTGTGGCTGAGCCTGTGGGTATCTACGTGGGTACTTATGGCAAGTGTAATGTTGACATGAGCAAAGGTGAAATTGCAGATAAAATTGCCGAAATTTTCGACCTTCGTCCTGCTGCTATCGAACAGCGTTTGAAATTGCGTAACCCAATTTACGAAGAAACTGCTGCCTACGGCCACATGGGACGTACTCCTCGCACAATAGTGAAGAAATTCCATTCACCTTATTTCGAAGATAAAGAAATGGAAGTAGAACTATTCACTTGGGAAAAACTAGACTATGTTGACAAAGTAAAAGAAGCCTTCAAGCTTTAATCCTTTTTCAAATTAGATAAAAACAAAAGAGAGCATCCTGATGGGTGCTCTCTTTTTGTATTCACATATTTGTTTAAAGGTCTCACTTTCTTAATGAGGCTCTCAATACAGTTCAATCTATAAGTCTTAATCATAACCTGACACACAAAACGAACAGATAATCAGAAGAGGCCAAACGGATGCAAGTTGAAAAAAATTGGGCCAGTATCTCATAATTTTGTAAATTGGATGTATAAAGCGAATCAATGGGGCTTATCAGACAACAAAAGCTCCCTTTCCACATAGGCAGAAAGGGAGCTTTTAATATGATGAGGTGTTTGAATTAGAAACCCTGGCTTGTTCTAAAGATCACAGCTCCAATAATAATGATTGGGTATAAAGCCAACATCACAATGGTCATGATACCCACAAATTTATAATGCGATTTGATGTAACCCATCGCCTCGGTAAGCGCCTGTGAACGACGTGACATTAATGCTTCCTTTGCCTTGTTCGAAAACTGAAGCAAATAATAAATAGGGAAAAAATAAAGCCCAATCAATAATAAATAAAAAACGCCCATAGCACCCATAGGAAATGGCGTGTAAGCACTCATCATACTTGAGGCTGCAAATAAACCCAAAGACCCCAAAAGTCCTAGTCCCATAAAAATGAAACCTAATATCGCGAAGAACTTCGTCCACTTTCTGGTTTCACGCAAATACGCTTCAGCTTGAATTTCCAACACCAATTCGTTTTTATTCTCCGATGCGGCTGTTTCTAAATTTTCCATGTTTTAAAATCTGATAAATAAATATTAAATTGTTCACTAAGATATTGAAAAAATAAGCAAACCACAGCTCTTAATTTTTAATAAAAAAAGTATAGATACTCAAACTGATTATAAATCAAGCTTTTTTAAATAAAAAGACAAAGAAGTCCGAAAAAAGACTTCTCTTCTTTTTATATTCATTCAGTTATTTATATATTTAGGTTCGTTAAAAAAACAAGACTTGTTTTAAGCAAACATAAATTGTTTTAAACAAGTTAATCTAACTAAGCCAAAATAATTTTTAGCCCATGAAGATTCATGAATACCAAGCCAAGGAGATCTTAAGATCTTATGGTGTACCTGTTCCCAAAGGGAAAATTGCTTCCACAGTAAAAGAAGCAGAACAAGCTGCTCAGGAAATTGGATTACCTGTTGTAGTTAAAGCACAAATTCATGCCGGAGGCCGAGGTAAAGGTGGTGGCGTTAAGTTTGCCCCTACAGCAAAAGACGTGAGCCAATATGCCAGCGATATTTTGGGAATGACCCTAATTACACATCAAACTGGACCAGAAGGTCGCTTGGTGAAAAAAGTTTGGATCGAAGCCGCTTCGAATATCAAGCATGAATATTATGCGGGTATTGTTCTTGATCGTGCCTCATCAAAAGTCACCTTTATGGTATCAACCGAGGGGGGAATGGAAATTGAAAAAGTTGCTGAAGAAACGCCTGAAAAAATTATGAAAGTAGGGGTTGATGCTTCAGTGGGTTTACAAGCTTTCCAAGCCAGAGAGATGGCCTTTTCATTAGGTTTGACCGGAACGGCTTTTAAAAATGCAGTCACATTTTTCTTAGCTCTGTACGATGCCTATATGGGTACGGATGCCTCTCTCTTCGAGATCAATCCTCTTGTTGTAACTGAAGAAGGTGATGTTTTGGCATTGGACGCTAAGGCTGATTTTGACAATAATGCCCTGTATCGTCAAAAAAACATTGTGCCTCTTCGCGATCTTGATGAGGAAGAACCTTTGGAAATTGAGGCTGGAAAATCAGGTCTTAACTATATCAAACTGGATGGAAACATTGGCTGTATGGTTAATGGTGCCGGTTTGGCTATGGGAACTATGGATATCATTAAATTAACCGGAGGTGAACCCGCCAACTTCCTTGATGTAGGAGGATCGGCATCTGCTGAAACTGTAGAACAAGGTTTCCGCATAATTCTTTCAGATAAAAATGTAAAGGCTGTTTTAATCAATATTTTTGGCGGTATCGTTCGATGCGATCGTGTTGCCAATGGCGTTATTCAAGCCATCAAAAATATCAATACTAAAGTTCCGATTGTTGTTCGTTTACAAGGAACCAATGCTGAAGAAGGTAAAAAACTTCTTGAAGAATCAGGCATGAATATTATTGCCGCTACTGAGCTTAAAGATTCTGCAGAGAAAGTGGTTGCCACATTGGGACAAACTGTAAGTAAATAAGTATTTGAAAAAGGTCAAACATCATGACCAATCACAATTAAAACAATCAAGACAATGAGTGTATTAGTCAATAAAGATACAAAACTAGTCGTTCAGGGAATTACTGGTTCTGAAGGGGGATTTCATACCCAACAAATGATAGAATATGGGACCAATGTGGTTGCCGGTGTAACACCAGGTAAAGGTGGACAAAAATTTATGGATCAAGTTCCTGTATTTGATACTGTGAAAGATGCGGTTGCAAAAACAGGAGCCAATGCTTCGGTTATCTTCGTTCCACCTGCTTTCGCAGCCGATGCGGTTATGGAAGCTGCTGATGCAGGTATAGAGCTTGTGGTATGTATCACCGAGGGTATTCCGACACTGGATATGATTAAGGTTCACGAATTCCTTAAAAAACGCCCTAAGACAACTCTTATCGGTCCTAACTGTCCGGGTGTCATTACCCCGGGTGTCGCAAAAATCGGAATTATGCCGGGTTTTATTCACAAACCGGGTAAGATCGGTATTATATCACGTTCGGGAACCCTTACCTATGAGGCGGTTCATCAGCTAGGTAATGCCGGTTTTGGTCAATCTACAGCTATCGGTATTGGTGGCGACCCAATTATCGGCACCAAACATATTGATGCGGTTAAACTATTGAATGAGGACCCGGATACGGAAGCCATCGTTCTTATTGGTGAAATTGGTGGTTCGGATGAAGAAACTGCTGCTGCTTATATTGCCGAACACGTGAAAAAACCAGTGGTTGCATTTATTGCCGGCCAAACAGCCCCAGCGGGTAAACGTATGGGACATGCCGGTGCCATTATTGCAGGTGGAAAAGGAACCGCTGCAGAAAAAATGAAGGCACTTGAAGCTGCAGGAATTCACGTAGTGAAATCGCCAGCTGAAATTGGAAATAAAATGAGAGAAGTTTTGGGATAAGCTTGTTTTTCTATCTGATCATAAAAAAAGCCGTTCAAATTAATGAACGGCTTATTTTATGCTGTTAAATCAGATTGAGTTTTCAATTAATTTTTACACAAAGGAATGCTAAAACTAACTCGTGTTCCGTGTAGATTCTTGTTTAACGTCTTCAAATCAATCACATCAATACTCAGGGTGTTTTTCGAATAATAGTTATAAATTCTGACTCTATCGTGAAGAATTTTAGTCCCCATTGATTTGTGTGTACTTCCGGGTTTCTTTTTAATATCTATACCAACCCCATTATCCTCGATACTAAAATCAATATTATTTGTGTCTTTATTCTTAAGCAAACAAAGTTTAATTTCTGCCTCAGGGTTATTTCTCAACTCCCCGTGTACAAGGGCATTTTCAATAATTGGCTGCACCAACATGGGCGGGATACGTATCTCATCCAGATCAATCTCCGAATCGATATCAAACCGATAAGAAATTCCCTGTCCAAAGCGCAGATTTTGCAGCTCAATATAAGCCGAAAGAATATCCAACTCTTCCCTAACTGTGATATAATCTTGTGTTGAATTCTCTAAAACACCTCTAACTAAACCCGATAGTTTGGACAGATAGCTGAATGCCTTATCGTTGTCATTGTCAAGAATGAAATCCTGAATCACAGAGAGTGAATTAAAAAGAAAATGAGGATTCATCTGACTCAAACGTACTTTCTGCTCCAATGATAAAGTCTGAAGCTTATTTCGATATGATCTTGACCTGATATAAAAAAGAACAAAAGCTGTGGCAAGAATAATCAATATCATGAGAGATAAAAGAAAAATATTCTTTCGGCTCAAAGCAAGATCTTTGATCTCAAGTTCTTTTTCTTTCAAGTCCAGGTAATGTATAAACTCAAGCTGATTTAGTCTTTGGGTCCGATCATCTAATTTCAATGAATCTCTAATAAACTGAACTTTCTTATTATAGACCAAAGCCTGTTCAAAATCCTTTTTCTTCTCCAGGATAATTGATTTCTGTAAATAAGTCTTTTCTAAATCTTCACTCAACTTATATTTCAAACAAATATCTTCTGATTTCTTTAGCTTGTCGAAAGCTTCATCATAGCGCTCTAATTCGGTCAAACATTGGGCTGAGTAAATATAAGATTTAGGTAAACCCCAAAAGTCACTAATTCTTATTCGAATCTCCTCACACTTATCATAGTAGCTTAAAGCCTTTTCATACTCTTTTTTATAGAAAGCCACCTCACCAAAATTTAGAAGAAGCTCACCCTTTTGCGGAAGATTACCATATTCTTCGATAAATATTTCTGATTTGTTCAAATATCGCAAAGCTCTATCATATTGTTTTTGCTCCAAATAAAGAACGCCCAAATTCATATTAACCTCTCCAAGTCGAGCACCATAATCCAGATCTTCAAACAGAGATTTTGCCATTAAATAATAATGTTCAGTCTCCAAAAAATTACCCAAGCTCTGATAAACACCGCCGACGTTAAAATAAATCGTCGCTATTCCTTTTTTATAACCGAGCTTTTCATAAATTTCCTTCGCTTTGAGATACCCTTCCAGTGCAAGTTCCGCTTTATTAGTGCGCCTGTAAATAACAGCAATATTATTCCACACCTTACCTACATCAAGCTTTTGTTCTGCTTTCTTAAATTCAGGAATCGCCTGATAAAAATGCACCAGAGCAGTATCATAAACAGCCTGATAAAAATAACTAACACCTTGTGTTTTTTCTGCCAAGCCAATTAAAGAAGGATCACCTAAATTACGTGTCATCTTAATAACTTGTTTCCCAAATTTAAGACAATAAGAAGGCGAAGTTGATCTTAAAGACTCCATCTTTTTTATAGAATCTAAATACTGATCGTAATGGACAGGCCTATTTTTTAAACTATCTTTTGAAAATATACTCCCTTTCAAACTTAAATGTATAAGCAGGAAACAAAGACTAAATAAAACGAGTTTTCGCATGTCATTGAATAGATTTAAGCTTGCGCAGGAATTGTAAAGCGTGCTAAAGTACCATGACTACCATTATTAATGTGTTTCAGGTCTATAACATCCAGTTTCATCTGGTGTTTCGATTTATAATTATAAATCTGAATCCGATCACGAGCAATTTGCATAGCCAAAGATTTCTTTTCTTTCATGAATGACTGCTTCCGGCCTTCTTCTATCCCAATCCCGTTATCCTGAATACTAAAGGCAATAGCACTATCATCAACCAGTTCTAATTTAATGAGAATCTCAGGATTATCAACTTTCTGAAGATTGGCATGAACAAGCGCATTTTCAATAAAAGGTTGGGTTAACATGGGGGGAATATTCAATTCGTCTAAATCAATCCTATCATCAATATCAAAACGAAAATCAATTGCATAATCGAAACGCAACTTTTGCAGTTCAATATATTTATGAAGGGTGTCCAATTCTTTCCTCAAACTGATATTTTCCTCTCGGGAATCCTCCAATATATTACGAACTAAACTCCCCAACTCTGAAAGATAGAGGTTCGCTTTATCACTTTCATTATCCAATACCAAAGACTGAACGGCCGTCAACGCATTAAATAAAAAGTGAGGATTCATTTGCGATAACAAGACTTTTTGGTCCAAACTCATCAACTTATGCTGCGCCTTAAGCTTATTAATTCTAAAGGAAACAACAATGGCAATCACACCCAATAGCATAATGACAAACATAGCAACCAGCCATGCATTCTTTTTATCTAATTCCAAACTCTGAATCTGTGCTTTCTGAGTCATTAGCTCCATTTTTTGCTTGGTATGATCCATATCATACTTAAGCATCAAGTCGTTGTATTTTTCATCATTCAGAGCCTTTTGAATTGAATCTCCTATTCTTCTGTAATTCTCAAATGACTCAAGAGCTAACCTATAATCTCCTGTTAATTTATACAACTTAGAATAAGCTGCATACACATCTGACTTCCAAGCATAATCCTGATTACTTTCAGCCAAATCCTGCATGGTTCCAACTAATCTTTTAGCCTCACGATATTCTTTTTTAGCAAGCGACAACTCAAACAATTCGTTGTAGACACCCAAAAGCTCCTCGTAATTTCCCTTTAGTTTTCTAATATTAAAGCTCTTATTCAAATAATCAGAAGCCTGGTCATAATCCTTTTTTCTTCGATAAATAATGCCAATATTCAAATACAACTTACTCTCCATTGAAATATTTCCGCTAGCCAGAACATTTTTCAAGGACTTTTTGTAAACTTTTAATGCATCTTCTAACCTATCTTGATTCTCATAAATAACACCCAAATTATTTAATGCATTAACCTGATCTGCCAAATTATTAGTCTTTACAGCCAAATCATAACCTAAAGTGAAATATTCTTCCGCTCTGTCAAAATTGCCCATCATAACAGATATATTCCCTAAATTGATATAAATGGAAGTTAAGCCAGCAGTATATTTAATCTCAGAAAAAATATCAACCTCTCTCAAATAATACTCTAAAGCTTTATTATACTCCCCTTTTCTTTTATAAAGAACTCCAATATTTCCTAAAATTTTAGCAGCCTGAATCATATTCCCCAATTCTTCAAACTTGTTTAAAGCTTTATTATAATAATTCATACAGGAATCATTTTCACCTAAATAATAGTAATTAATCCCCTGTGTTTTATATGCAAAAGCTAATAACGAATCTGTCTGCTCTTTTTCAGCTAAACGAATAGCCTTTTCGCAAATCTCAACACTTCTGTTTTCACTACTATCACGAAAACTAACAGAAGATTCTATCAGTTTCGAAATAATTTGTTCATGAATATTTAAGGTCGATTCATCCTTTGAATTCTGAGCATTAAGAACTGATACAAAAGAATTCAATATGAAAAATAAAAGGCAGATTTTTTTTTGCATAATAATGGCTGATTTAAGTTGGCAAAATAAAACAAAACTATTGAGAAACAAAACTTAAGATTCAATAAGAATAAGTTTCTTATGCAAATCATCCCATTATGGAAAACACTCTAAATCAAAATTAAAAAAAGCTTACTCAATAAAAGTAAGCTTCAATTATGATCTAAAGATCAATTTATATGTTTTAAATGATTGAAACTGGCAACACACTATCCATACAAGTTTAGCTAACAGTATTCAAAATCAACTTTCTAAAATTACATGGATGCAAAAAACAGATTAATATCCTTAGCCAATATACCCGTGCAATCGCCTAAACGTTGATTGGTTAAAATTCCACGATAAATATAAGTCCCATGACGAAGGCCCATATCCGTCTTTAAGAATTGGTGTAAACCTCCATTATTACCAATATGCAACAATAGCGGGGCACAAATATTACTCATGGCTAACGATGCCGTTCTGCTGACATGAGAAGCCAAATTGGGAACACAATAATGAATCACATCGTGCTTTCGAAATACGGGGTTTTTATGAGTCGTTAATTCTGAGGTCTCAAAACAGCCTCCCTGATCAATACTCAAATCGATGATAACAGAGCCTGGCTTCATTTCTTTTACCATTTCCTCTGTTACAAACGTTCCCGGGTGATTCCCTTCGTAACGAAGAGCTCCAATAACAACATCAGCCGATTTTAATGCTTTACTAAGTACATGGGGATGAAATGTAGAGGTGTGGATACGTTGTCCCAAATGATCTTCCAATCGGCGTAAACGATACATCGAATTATCAAAGACTTTAATGTTTGCACCAAGTCCCATGGCGGCTCTTCCTGCATATTCAGCCGCTGTACCTGCGCCAAGAATAACGACTTCGGTGGGGGAAACACCTGTCACACCGCCTAATAAAACGCCCTTTCCACCTTTGCCCTTACTTAAATACTCTCCGGCTATCATAATAGCAGATACCCCTGCAATTTCGCTCATCGAACGAATTACAGGGAAATGATTATCCCTATCTTTCAGATATTCAAAAGCAATTGCAGTCACTTTTTTGTACATCAATTTGCGAATATCTTCAGCACACTGGCAATGTACCTGAAGGGCTGACATGATAATCTGATTGCCCTTAAGCATTTCAATTTCGTCAGATGACAAAGGTGAAATCTGCAAAACAATATCGCATTGATATATCTCGGCCTTGGTACGAACTATTTGTGCTCCTTTCTCACTGTATTCTCTGTCAGGGTAATTCGATGCAAGCCCTGCTCCTTCCTCAATAATTATTTCATGCCCGTTATTCACCAACATCTCAACAGTAAGTGGTGTCAGACAAATACGATTCTCACCTTTATAATCCTCGCGAGGAAGACCTATCACCAATCTCTTTTTACTCTTCTCAATCTCTAAAAGTCTCTCCTTTGGATGATAAAACTCATATCCAACGGGAAAATTTTTAGGGGTATCACCTAGGTTTGTCATAATCGTCATTTATACCGTTAGTGTCTTCTTTAGAAATACAAGTTAATGTTTTTTTTAGAGCTTAACAGATTTTGATAATTACTAGTGCTAAGAAAGAGCTAAATGAGTAATAAATCAGGCCATCTGAACCTGAATTGTCCGACTTCCATCTTCCTCTTCAGTAAAATTCAAATTGATAACGTCATTGGGTAAAATTGATTCGATACGCTCGGGCCATTCGATAAAACAAATGGCCTGGCTATAAAAATAATCTTCATAGCCAAAATCATAAGCCTCCTGTACGTCTTCAATTCTGTAAAAATCGAAATGGTAAACAATCTGTTCTTTCCGGGTATGATATTCGTTTACAATAGCAAATGTTGGGCTATTAATTGTATCCTCTACACCCAACTCCTCGCAAACAGCCTTCACAAAGGTTGTTTTACCAACACCCATCGAACCATACATGGCAAAAACACGATGACGCTCACCCACTAATTCAATAAACTGCTTCGCTACCGAATTAATCTCTTCCAGGCTATTTATTTTTAACTCTGTCATTTTCACGTTTACTAATTGTATCTATTTCTATCAAAAACTTTTATTTTTTCTTTGGGCTCAAAGTTATCAAAGGAATTAACATTTCTTCCAATGAAATCCCGCCATGCTGAAATGTATTTTTATAATAAGAACTGTAATAGTTATAATTATTCGGATAAGCCAGAAAATCTTCGCCCGTAGCAAAAATATAAGATGAACTCATATTCATCTGTGGTAAACAAGCTTGAGATGGTTTGGTCACCTCGAAAACTTCCTTGGGATTATAATTCAAATTTCGACCTTGCTTGTACCTCAAGTTGGTGTTGGTTTGTCTGTCTCCAACCACTTTTACCGAATTCTGGACGCGAATAGCCCCATGATCGGTTGAGATGATCAATTTGATATTTTGCTCTGATAATTTTCTGATCAACTCCAATAATTGGGAATGTTCGAACCAGGAAGCTGTTAATGAACGATAAGCAGCCTCATCATTTGCCAATTCGCGAATCATCTCGCTTTCGGTGCGCGCATGAGAAAGCATATCTACAAAGTTGTAAACAAAAACATTCAATTGAGAATCCAGTAGAGTTGACAGATTATCAATGATTTTAGATCCTGTTTTCTTCGAATTAACCTTCTCGTAGTTAAACTTCACATCTCTATACTTGCGTTTTAGATGTAAGGCTAGTAGTTCTTCTTCATGTATGTTTTTACTACTGTCCTCATCTTCGTTAATCCACAATTCGGGATAGTGTTTCTGAATATCCAAAGGCATTAAACCAGCAAACATCGCATTACGGGCATATTGTGTAGCAGTCGGTAAGATTGAGCAATACATGTCGTCATCCTTCATCATAAAATAATCACTTATGATGGGGTATATAATCTGCCACTGATCAACACGCAAATTGTCAATCAATACAAAAACCACTTTCTCACCCTTATCTAATAAAGGAAAAACCTTATCTCTAAAAACATTGGGTGAAAACAAGGGTTTATCATTGCTTTCGGAATTGATCCAATCCAGATAATTCTTTTTAACAAATCGTGCAAAAAGATTATTGGCTTCGGATTTTTGCATTTTAAGCACTTCATCCATACCGGAATCTTCGATACCAGCCAATTCCAACTCCCAAAAAACCAACTTCTTATAAACCTGCTTCCAATCCTCCAGGCTTCTGCAATCATTAATTTCCATACCCAATTGTGAAAATCGGGATTGGTACGCTGAAGTTGTTTTTTCAGATACCAAACGTCTTTTATCGGTATTTTTCTTGATACTAAGGAGAATCTGTTTTGGATTTACAGGCTTGATCAGATAGTCGCTAATATGACCACCAATAGCCTCATCCATTATGTCTTCCTCCTCACTTTTTGTAATCATTACAATAGGAAGAGTAAGGTCGATTGCTTTTATTTCAGACAAGGCTTCCAAACCTGACATACCAGGCATATTCTCATCCAATAAAATCAAATCGTAATGGGTGTTGCGAACCATATCAATGGCCTCAGTCGCATTATTGCATGTATCAACGATATAATCTTTCCCCTCGAGGAAAATAATATGCGGTCTCAATAAATCTATCTCATCGTCAACCCAAAGTATCTTAATTGCTTTCACGTACATTCTATTTAAAATTCTACAATTGGCAATGTGCCAGACATCACCTTTAGTATTCGATGTAGTAACAAGATTTTACAGGATGTCGTTTATCCAACTTGTTCTACTCAACAAGTAACGTTTTTAGCCTTCAATATATTTCAATTAAAATACTAAGAAAGCTTAATTTAAATAGCGTTTGCTAAAGAATTTTAAATACTGATCCGCATCCATCAGATTCTTGAATACTTCGAAATTATCTTTCGAGATAATAAAATTGCGATAGCCAGACTTCTCCACCTGATCGAACAAGTTCCTATTAGAAATAATGGCTCTGAAATACATCATTGCTTGCTTCTTATTTCTCATATTCGAAACCACAATCATATCGCGTTTCTCATCAAGAGACAGACGTTCGGTTTTTAATGTTCTTGTGTTATATTTTTTTATGCCATTTTCAACAAGTTTGGCATTAACGCCTTCTTTATTAAAAATCAAAACAAAATGATGAGCAACATCCGGTTGATACACATAGGGGCCATTATCGGCATCAAGTTTTTTAGTTCCCTCAGCCTTCTCTTTAGCTGCCTTTTTGATATAATTTTCACTGAAAAATGACAGATATTCACTCAGGGTTCTGTTCACAAAAAAATTCATAAAATTCTTCTCACCTATTACAAAACTCTCATAATCTATCTGTGCCAACTGATCAAACACATTTTTATCAGAAGTTATCTGATTAAAATATTCCATGGCTGAATTTTGTGAGCCAAGATTATTAACCACAACCATTGTATGAGTTTCATCATACTGCTCTTTTATGATACTGAAATCCTTATCGTGGTTAAAAACATCAGTTTTCAGTTTAATCACATTTACCTTACGTGTAGGCACCAGAAGAATAAAGCGATGGTTATCAGTCGAATCTATTTCAAATTCTTGATTTTCAGCCTCTGGATCGATTAACTCCCCTTCTTTTTTAATTAGGGTCGTTTTCTTCTGATAATAATGCTTCTTATAAAAACTCATATACTCATTTACCAATTCCTCCTTTTTCATTGTTTCAAAATTGGAAACAGATATTACGAAATTTTTGTAAGGAATACTTTCCAAGCCATTATATGCTTTATCAGAAGCAACAATCTCATTAAAATACGTAAGACCTTCTTCTTTATCTTTAAGCCCTTTTACCAAAATAATAATATCGTTCTTATTCAATGAAAGTCGATCAGTTCTGAGACTTCTCTTATTTGCAGCCCTATTGAAACGATCAATATTAAACATGACTCTGTTAGGATCAGTTGCCCTTTTCTTGAATAACAAAACAAAATAATGTTCTTCATTAGGAATAAATTTGAAATAGTCCTTCTCTGAGTTTAAATCGTCCTGGTTACCATTTGCCATTTCCAGGGCTAACTGATCTTCAATTCGCCAGTTAATCAACAAACGATTCTGCCGTGCCTTATTCATATCTTCCTGAGAATACCTAACAGGAACCGAACCAGCATTTATGGTACTTAAAATACCGCGTGTAATTTCTTCAATTTCGGTATTAGGTTTTGAATCGAGTAATTCCTGCAAAACTGTCTTAAAAACTTCCACATTCTGAGTTCGCCCAATGGACAATGCTCTTAGAAATAAAAAATTAGATTCTAATTTTGACTCCGGATATTTCTTTACTGCCTGTTCACACATGCGAATAACCTCATCGTAATAAAAATTTTGGAAAGCATCATATGCTGCCAAATACAAGGACTCGGCTTCTTTATTCTGAGCTTCAATTTTCGCCCAATAATTAGGATCTTTAATCGCCTTGGCATAATCAGTATCAGCAAACTCAGTCAGAATTCGATTCTTATAATATTCTGATTTGGACAGATTTCCAGTTTGTACACAAAGAGAATAACACTGATAATAAGCAGATAACAAATATGGATTTTGAGGGAAACGCTTAAGCAAAGTCTCCATTGTTTCCAGAGCTTTTGCTTTATCCGATAAACGCTCCGAATACACAAATGACGCCTCATGTAAGGCTTCCATAATCTTTTGATCCGATTTCTTCATCAAATCATCAGTCAGAGGTAAATCAGCCAAATAAAAGGCCCTACTCTTGGGATCAGCTTTCTCTTGATTGGCTTCAGGGCTATCATTTTTGTCTTCAGCCGTTTCATTAAAATCATCACCCGAAACAATCGATTTATCTTTACGTCTCCAGTTATCTGCCAATTTTCGCCTTCCCCATTTACGTTGAAATTCAGACTTTCCAAGCCCAACCGTTGTCGGGTTATAGAAATACCAGTTACCCTGAGTTTGATTAGAATTATTTGAACGGAAATTGCCTACCATATTATTCTGAACAAAAAAGGTTTTATCGGCTCTGCTTTCCGCCTCAGCTAATTTTATAGCTTCCTCTTTTTCAAATTCTTTATCAATCAAATTCCTGATTAGGAAATCTCTTTCTTTTTCACTCATTTTGGCTATTTGCTGTAAGCTATCCTCTCTTTCAACTGTATTGAGATGATTAACCAAGTCAGTTAGATTGCCAACTCTAAACGATATATCACTATAGTTCGGATAAGTTTGATTCAGGTAAATCATAGAGCTGTCATAACAAATCTGAGCTTTCTTGTAATTTAAATCAGCAAAATAATAATCTGCCAATTTAATGAACGACACCGCTTTCTGATTGTCATTGGACACACTTTCTTTGGTTGAATTCCAATAGTTGGCAATGGCAGCATTTTCATCCCCATCTTTCATATCCATCTCTGCTAAAGCAAAGTAAATCTGGTCCCTGTAATCCGAATTTTTTCGATCCTTAAGCATTTTATTCAGTTGCTTACGAATTTCCAAACCATTCTCGGAACCTGAATAGGTGAGCGCCTGCGAGATTTTTGCATTAAAAGCCATCTCATAAGTCGAATGCAATTTTATCAAACGCTGAAAAGCATCGGAGGCATTAGTGGGCTGATCAAGTTTTAGATAGAGCTGACCAAGGATATAATAATATTTAGCCTTAATACGCTTCGTAGTTTGCAACTCAATTGCGGTTTGAAGATTGGAAATAGCTGCACCGTAGTTTTTCTCACGAATACCAATATCTGCAAGAAGAGCTGCAATTTCCTGTTTGTTATTTCGTGACAGATCCGGTAGTGCACTTACTTCATCCAATAATATGGTAGCTCCTGTAAAATCTTCCTGATTAATAGCGCACCTGGCTAATTCGATTTGAAATTCGGGTTTTAATTTCGATTCAGGAAAATCTTTCAAACCTTGCATCAAAGCTTTTTCTGCCGTTCTGTAATCGGCCTTATAAAACTGAGCTCTGCCCAACAACAAATAACAATCCTCTATCCAACTATTAAATTCGCGCTTTTTACGAAATTCTTTATACTTTTCAGATTGTTTGACTTTTTTACGCTTGGGTTTTCTTGTTATTGAGTGCAATTTTATTGCCTTCGTTGCCTTATCAATTGCAATGTCAATATCTCCTGCTGCTAAAACACGTGCACTGGCATCCTGATAATCAAAAACAGGTAAAATAGTGGTATAATTATATTCGATACCCTCTTCAATCTTCTTCTTACCAGCCTTTAAACTTTCCTTCCCATTAAAGAAAACATTGTAATATGTCGTGAGAGCATGATACTGTCGACTCACAAATGTGTTTTTTTGATTTGAGCAAGCCATTGAAATGAGACCTAAAACCAGACTCAAAATGGCAATATTTAACTTTCCTTTATTCAAAACAATTCTATTTTTATTGGAAATAACTGAGGTCAGAAGACCTGAATAATGTATCTGAAAATACGAAACAATATACAAATAGATTAGTTAGCTATCAGCCTTAGCAACTAATTTTTATACAGATTAGAATGTAATTATTCAACCAGGCTAAACTTCAAACGCAATCAAAAAAAAAAAAAGCATCACAGATCAACTCTATTCCCTACACTAAAACCTTTAGCTTACTGTCAGGCTTTAAACTTAGGGGCTCGTAATTAAGATTGGTAATCAAGTTAACTCCAGGTTTCTTACCGGTGTCAAAACTGCCAAGATGATCAAGACCTAAAAGCCGGGCTCCGTTTAAACAGGCCCAACTAATGAGCTGCTCCAATTTTAAATCAGGCTCAATTTCCTGTAAGTATTTAAGTTCCTCAAAAACCGATAATTTCTGATGACTTGATAAACTCCCTGTACCTATACAAAACGCTTTATCTAAAGAAATATTGTTGGGAAATAACCGGCCTAAAATTGAATCAGGAAACTCTGTAAGAAAATTGCTTTTATGATCTCCACTACATTTGCAAACATCTCTAAAACTAACCCTGGATTTTAATTTAAGAGTTTGGCTGATGGAGGAAGGGAAAAAATCAGCAGCGCCCTTTGTTCCATAGGCCTCAAGATGATTTATCGCTTTTTGAATAGATGGCAGATCACCACTTTTGCCCAATGACAATTCATTCCAGTTTTTGAAATTTAAGCCCTCTGCATTTATTTCGGGCCACGAAAGGCATGTAAAAACATCAACAAATCCTGGTACAAGAACCCCGCTATAATATTCCAGATTCTGAATTTCCTTAACCGATCCTTTCCTATCAATCAAGTCTGCTACAGAATTATCATCATTCAAAATTAAAATTCCATTCTTCAAAGGAGTTCCAACATTACTAATAATATAACTGGCAGAGATCTTTCTCATTTCTTCTTTAACTCTTTAATATCTCTTATTTTTTTAGGCCTATCAAGTTCATCATACTTCTCAAATCGACCATCTCCGAATCGTCTCGTTTTCATAATAGAATCCAATCCTAAAGAATCACGTTTAATTTGAGGGTTGAAAATCATGATATCTCTCAAATCGATATGCTGGGTGAAATTACTATCCGGATTGCTCCAGGCAATGATACTCCCTCTTAACTCTTTATAAGTAGAATCGGGGCGCTCCAATTGGGTTTCATATTTTAGTAATTTATCAGAGAAATCAATCGGTATTGAATCGAAATTGATCCGTTTACCTTGTTTTGTCGAGTCTTCTTTCCAGAAATAGGCTTTTAAAAACGGGCTCCAGCTTCCATCATCCTTAAATCGTTGAATCCTTGCACGAACAGTATAAATTCCCATTTCTGTGAGCGGAATAGAGAAATTTAAATTCTCATGTCGCCCACGAGCTAACAGAATACGTCTTCGCCCCTTCCACAAATTTACAGTATCACTAACGACTAAAGAGTCTTTTAAAGCAATACGAAATTGAGTCTCTAAACGATTAAGTGAATCTATCACTTTCTCATAAATCGTCTCGTATAAAGCTGAATTTTGAGCGTAAAAACTCACACATGAGTCAAACTGCTCAGGGGTAATGTTGTACTTTTTATAAATAGAATTGTAATAATAACTCGGCTTATACTCTTTGCCTCGGCTAACAATATTCTTTGTAGTCAACACTCCATCTGCAAGATGAATATCAAATACGATTCGAGTAAAATCATCCTGAGATAAATACGTTTTTTTCTCTTTAGAGGTACACGAGAATAAAAGTACTATTGCAAAAAGCAGAAATATAAATTGTTTATTCATAATAAGTCAGTACAGAATTAATCTTTGGCAAAGATAAAAAATCAGTTCATAGAAACTTGTTTAAAATATTTAAATCAGAGTGATTCTGTCTGATGCAAAATAAACCTAGAGCTTCGACTTAATCTTCTTAAATAGATTCGATGCAAATACAAAATTATTTAAAGCTTGATTTTCTGTGTCGAAAATTTCATCACTACAACCTTCCCAGGCTTTTACACCTTTATTGATGAACAAGATTTTCTCTCCAATCTCCATCACCGAATTCATATCATGTGTATTAATGATGGTTGTCATATTGTATTCCTTGGTAATTTCCTGAATAAGTTGGTCAATCACAATTGCCGTTACAGGATCCAGCCCTGAATTGGGTTCATCGCAAAATAAATATCTTGGGTTAAGAGCAATGGCTCGCGCAATGGCAACCCGTTTTTGCATTCCCCCGCTTATCTCAGCAGGATATAGCTTATGGGCCTTTTTAATATCCACTCGGTCTAAACAGAAACTCACACGCTCCTTCTTCTCATCCTCGCTCATAGCCGAGAACATATCCAGAGGAAACTTTACGTTTTCTTCTACAGATAACGAATCGAAAAGTGCACCTCCCTGAAAAACCATTCCCATTTCCTTACGAATCTCTTTCTTATCCTTGAAATTCATATTGGTGAAATCTCTATCATCATAATAGATATATCCCGTATCCACATCGAGTAAGCCGATAATCGATTTTAATAAAACCGTTTTACCAGAACCACTTTGTCCAATAATTAGATTGGTTTTACCCGCCTCAAATTGAATAGAAATGTCATTTAAAACATCCAATTCACCAAAAGATTTATTGATATTTTTTAATGTTATCATTTCAATAAAAGTTGAGTGAGAATTAAATTCGCCAATAGGATAAGAATACTACTATTGACAACTGCTTTGGTACTTGCCTTACCTACTTCCAAGGCCCCTCCTGATACATAATAGCCGTAAAATGACGGAACTGAAGTAATAATAAAAGCGAAAACAAGTGTTTTAATCAAAGAGTAAATTATATAATAAGGAATCAGGTCAACCTGAACACCGTAGATAAAATCAGGAACACTAACTGTACCTGCCATATAACTGGCCATCAAGCCACCTGTAATACCTACAAAAACACTTAAAACATATAGAAAAGGGTTGATAAAAACCGCAGCAATAATCTTAGGAAAAATCAAATATGAAGCCGAATTAATACCCATTATTTCAAGGGCATCAATCTGTTCGGTCACTCGCATAGAGCCAATTTCAGATGCAATATTAGAACCAACCTTTCCTGCTAATATCAAGCCCACAATTGTGGATGAAAATTCAAGAATCATCGATTCCCGGGTGGTATAGCCCACTAAATAATCGGGCAATAATGGGTTCACGAGATTATAAGCTGTTTGCAAACTGATAACGGCTCCCATAAAAACAGAAATAATAACCACAATGCCCACAGAGTTGACTCCCAACTTATATATCTCTTTAATAATCTGAGCAAAGAATACACGACCTTTCTCTGGCTTAGAGACAACTCTCTTCAGAAAAAGGATATACTGTCCTATATTTTCAAAAAAACTCATAAGAATTACATTTTATGATAAAAGTAACAATTATCCCTCAATTATCATCTACAAAGATAAAAAGCCGGAATAAATCAAAACATTTCAATCTCAGTTTGAAATCAGTAATTGAATGAGTAATTTTAAGGAAAGTAAGGCAATAATCTATCCTTACTTAATGTCTTAAAACACACAACAATGAATTCAAATAATTACTGTGTCATTATGGCTGGTGGAGTCGGTTCCCGATTCTGGCCATTAAGCAAACAAAAAAGTCCAAAACAATTTCTTGATATTCTAGGTACAGGTAAAACCCTCATTCAAATGACTTTTGAGCGATTCAGCTCTGTTTGCCCTACTGAGAATTACTATATTGTAACCAATGAACAGTACAAAGATTTGGTTCTGGAGCAACTCCCGCAACTGAAGGCAGACCAAATACTGCTTGAACCTTTGATGAGAAACACTGCGCCCTGCATCGCTTATGCCAACTATAAAATAAAACAAAGAAATGCGGATGCCCGAATCATTGTTTCACCTGCTGATCATCTCATCACAAATGAAACAGAGTTTCTAAACGTGATAAACAAAGGGCTCGATTACGTTGATCAAACAGATAAGCTTCTTACATTGGGCTTAAAACCCAATCGCCCTGAAACGGGATACGGCTACATTCAGATAGAAAAAAAAGCAGCTGACTTAGGCATCTCAAAAGTTAAAACTTTTACAGAGAAACCCAATCTTGATCTTGCGAATATCTTTATAAAGTCAGGCGATTTTTTCTGGAACTCGGGTATTTTCATTTGGTCACTTTCGGCTATCGAATCGGCATTCAAAACCTATTTACCTGATATCGACAGCCTTTTTTCTTTGGGAAAAGACGGTTTCAACGAAGCCTCTGAAAGAGAATTTATCGATAAGATCTATCCGGAATGCCCAAACATCTCAATTGATTATGGCATACTTGAAAAATCAGATAAGGTATATGTCTTCTGTTCTGACTTTGGTTGGTCTGATTTGGGGACATGGGGATCGCTTTACGACAGATCAGATAAAGACGGAGCCGGTAATGCTATCCAAGGAGATAATGTTATGCTTTACGATTCTGAAAATTGTTTGATCAATGTTCCTAAAGAGAAACTGGTCGTTGTACAGGGAATTAATGATTATATCATTGTCGATAGTCAGGATACCTTACTGATTTGCAAAAAGGAAAACGAACAGGATATTAAAACCTTTGTTGGCGATGTTAAGGTCTCCAAAAACAAAAAATTTATCTAAAAAAAAGAGGAGCCACAAAAGCTCCTCTTTTTTTAACATTCAAATATCTTAATACTCCCAAAAGTCTTGCTCAACATTCAAGAGATCGTTCTTAATTTTTTCTGATTCCAACATGGTTTGCAGACCAACTGTATACGACTCAATTCGTCGGTTATCATGAACATTTGAAACCTGTGTAATATAGCTTGAAAAACGTCTCTTCATAAATAAATCATCGTAAGAAAAACGTCGGGCATCATTAAACGGATTAAAAACTTCATGCGTAGCTAACAAGGGGCGAGCTTCCGGGAAGAAAATCCAAAACATCTTCTTCTTACGAAGTCCGTCGAGCTCAGAGTCTCCGTCCTTTACGTACTCACGAATCGGACATAAACCAATAATTCGAACTTGCAGAGTTGAACTTTGTTTATCAAACAGCCACTGCTCTTTAACCTGATATTTAGTCACCTCATTGGTATTGATTGATCGGGGTACAATCTTAGTTTCCATCAAGCCTGTCTCTCTGTTGGCTTGTCTGATTGTATCAACACCCGCTCCAAATTTGGTTCGAATATCTTCTATACTTAAAGGTGTTGTAAACTCATCATCATCTGTATCGTAAGCTGTAAGGCCTTCATTCTCGATTCCAAACATCAACAAATCAATCAAACTGTATCGATCATCCATCGGTTGAGTTGGATAATACATAGGCTGATTCATCTTCTCACGAAGATTTATCTCTCGCCAAACAAGTTTAGAGAAAATAACATCTGCCTCACGTATGTGAGCATATGGAATGGGTCTCTCATTCTTAGTATGATTCTTAGAATAGATACTAGTTGGAGTTGTTTGTGCTTTTGATTGAGAAAAGCCACCCATTAAGATTAAACCGACTAATAAAAATACAATCCTTTTCATCCGTAAATAATTTTTATGTCCAAGGCAGATGCCGACTCATATCCTAAGAGTTGACAATCTATTCTTCATTAATACAATTTACTCAATTAGAATAAACCGATAATATTATAAATATTCCGTCGAGAATTATTTAACTCTAAACGATATTGCGGGAAGATTACGAATTGAACCATCTGGTCCAACAGCCTTAATATCCTCAATATAAACTTTCTGATTTCGTCTTAAATTTTTCAACAGCTTGCTCTGTGCCGGTGTAAAATAATCAGAATTTGATTTCTCATCTCTGGTAAACCCTTTCACCTGAGTTGATACGGTAAAGCTTTTAATTTTAAATTTTAAATCAAAATCAAAATTATCCATCACAGCATCAACACCCGTTTGAACTTCTAAAAGGTTTTTATTAATAGAACCTCCATTTTTGCCAGCAACCATAGCAACCGGATCCGGGATTGGTTTAACTCTGAATTCTACAGATTTTAGTGAACGCCACTTACCATCCATTTTCCCTTCGACCAACACGTTTGCTATTTTACCAACCACCTTAGGTCTTGCAATGTAACCTTTTCCATTTTTAATTAAAACACCATTATCAACGGTAGCTCTTACATTATCCGCAGTAAAACCCGGGGCAGATACACTTACAGGATTATCAACACCTGCATAAAACACATTCATCTTAGTTGGTGAAACAACAACTTGAGGTTCGCTAACAATATAATCTTCCTCAAACTTATATGAGGTCACATTTCCGGATGGGGATGTGTAATAAACAACACCACCCCAGGAATGCTTTCCTAAATCAGTAGCCTTTTTCCTGTAGATTCCCCGTCTGGTAATCGGATCAAAATTCTTTAACTCACCTCCACCATTAAGTGTGATCTTAGGATTTAAGGTTGTATCAATAGCAGCCAAAAACACTTCGGCTTCGTACATATCACCTTTCAAAACAAAATTTGATTTAGAAATCACTTCTGCATTCAATTTATTGAAAGGAAACGATTCAGCTTCAATCTGATTAAACAGATACTTAACCACATCAGATTCTACCGAACGAATATCCGTCTGTAATTTGGATAAAAGCGTTACGGCCCCCACTAAAGGAATGTGTGCAAACTGCAAAGATTCCCATGAATAGGCAGGATCACCTGCTTTTTTCTTTGGAGGATCATCTGTGTTCAAATTCTGAGAGATGGTATGTTTAAACGTACTATCCTTTTCTGGTATTAGGTTTAAAATATGTTCTCTAAAATCAGTTATTTGTTTTTTTAATACTTTTCCTTCGCCCCCCACAATCATCACTTGGGCGGCAACATCAATATTATCTTTCTTCTGTATACTATCCAATCGACCTTCAGGGCCATCAGCGATTTTAACCAATTCAACTTTATAGTTTTGTAACTCTTTGCACAAATCATTCGACATTCCCCTAATCTCCATAGCCTTATCCCAAGATGCCTGCACCTTGTTCGGATTTGCATCCAAAGCCATCTTAAAGTCACTGTAAATGATTTTGTTTTTATCTTCAAAAGTTCGAACAGTTTGCGCTAAACCGTTATCGATTATAGTAAAAGCATCCAATACCTCATTTGATACATTTATCGCCAACATTGCTGTCAGGAATAAATACATCATACCGATCATCTTCTGCCTTGGTGTCTCTTTACAATTCGATGCTCCCATATTAGCTCAAATAGAAATTTTTACTCTTTATTAATTTTTATTCTTACTAATATCCAAAGCACTCAACATGTTACCATAAACTGAGTTCAGAGCGGACAAACGTTGATTTAAAGCTTCGGTTTCCTGACGATATACTTTCGTGTTATCAAGAGTCACATTCAAATTCTGAACAATTTCATTGAAATTTTCCTGAACGCGTCTGCCTTCTTCAATTTGCTCACTTGAATGCTTCAACTGCAATTCAAAAACCGAATTTAAAGACGATAGTTTTTCATTTAATTTGGCCATTGATTCAGCATAATTTTTACCGCTCTCTGAAATATGTGAGAAATTCCCATTTAAACTAGCCTTAAAATCTTCATAAGTATTCAACAACTGATCTCCTGACTCCTGAACCCGACCAGAGAATATTTTCCCATTTGCTGAAATATCTGAAGCCAATTGATTGTAGGATTTACTTAATTCTGATGCCGATTCTGAAATCTCCGTTGATGAAGAATTATATGTTTCAGAAAGCGTTCCCACTGATTTGCTGGCATTTCGAAGTGTTTCAATATATCCTTCCGTCGCTACAGCTGCTTCTGAAATATCAGAAATACGCTCTGCTGCATCAGTCAATTTACCTAATCCTCTGCTTAGATTTGTAAGCTTACTTGAATCGATACTCACATTCTCAAGGAATGATTGCAATTCGTCCAATCCTTCAACTTTAAGACCTCCGGAAGTTTCCCGTGGATCCAATCCGATCAATTCTGGATAAACCAAACTCCAATCTGGTTCTTCATGTGGTGGTTCAAAAGCCGAAAAGAAAAAGATGATAACCTCGGTAAGCATCCCAACAGTTAATAATGTACCTGCATGGGCCCAATGTTGGATCTTGAAAAGAGCACCTAATAAAACAACAGACGCACCCCAACCATACACGTAACCCATAAATCTTTTCCACCTTGGAGATTCGACTAATTCGGTAATATTCATAATAGATTGTTTAGAATAGTATTATTTTCAATTATTTCATATGACGTGTTCTAACACATCTGAATCCTATAAACGACTTAGCAGTATCCTGATACTCATAACTAGAGACACCGCATTGCAGGAAGTATCCAACATCCTTCCATGATCCTCCTCTAACAACTTTTCTTTTTAGAGCTGGAGGATCACTTGGTAAAGCATTATACTGATAATTTGGATTCATATCGTGTGTAAAGCTATATGCTGACTCTGCATACACAGCTGAAGTCCATTCTGCGACATTACCAGCCATATCGTAAAGCCCGTATCCATTAGGCTCGTATGTTCCAACCGGAAGTGTTACTAAACCTCCATCATCAACATAATTTCCTCTTAATGGTTTGAAGTTTGCCAGAAAACAGCCTTTTTCATTACGTGTATAATCACCTCCCCATGGGTAAAGGTTCAGTGCAATACCACCACGTGCAGCATATTCCCACTCAGTTTCTGTTGGCAAACGGTATTCAGGGACTGAATATTTTCCTGCTTTTCGAAGAGCTGAGTTATGCAATTCTGTTCTCCAACGGCAAAAAGCACGAGCTTGTTTCCAACTCACCCCAACTACCGGGTATTCATCAAAAGATGGGTGCCAAAAATATTGCTCAGCCAAAGGCTCATTGTAAGAGTATGTAAAATCGTGAATCCAGCTTAAGGTATCCGGATAGATATTCAAACTTTCTTTAATAATAAACGACGACCTGTCTTCAATCTTCTTACGTCCTCCCTGATAATCATCAACTAAACCTTCATATTCGCCAGTTTCACTATTATATCGATTGGACAAAAGTGCAGCTTGTTTAAAATCAACCCACTGGAAAGAATAAATCAATTTGCGGGCATCAATCTCTTTTCTACTTGAAAATCTTTCATGTTCAGGCACAAACATCTCGTTAAGAAGTTCTGCATATTCCTCATTATCCCACTCAATTTCTTTGTCCCAATTTAAAGTAGGTGGCTCAATTGGGTTCCCCTTAGCATCTTCGGTGTTTAAAAACTCATCAAACTGCTCACCAAGTTTGGTTCGGGCTATTGAATCACGTACCCACTCAACAAACTGACGGTACTCATTATTGGTAATCTCAGTTTCATCCATCCAAAAAGCTCCAACTGAAACACGTTTTGATTGAGAATTTAACGCCCAGGTTGCATCCTGATCGTTAATACCTTGAGTAAAACTTCCACTTGGAATGAGAACCATACCATGAGGAATAGGTTCTAAATATTTCCCTCTGTGAGATGCTCCAACCAATTCGCCACCTTCGTTTCGACGAATACAGCTAGATAATCCTAATAGAAAAACAACTCCGATAAATACAACAAGTTTATTCATAACTCTATGATTCGTGCTATGCACTGATTTTTTAATACATTTCTACTACAAAAAGCGAATACTCTTATATTTTTGCTTACGCTTAATTAGACTCGGTGTAAAATGATAAGCCGCCATAAATTCAAATGATGGCTTTTTAATATCTGATACTGACACGTCATATGCAACGCCAATGTCTAATCCATTTTTAAATAATATGCCTGCTAAAAAAACAATAGCGTCGTCTACTCTATAGGAAACGCCACTACGGTATTTTTTATTGTATACAACATTTGTATTGATATCATACTGAGACATTCTGCCATCTGTTTTATAGAAAAAAGACGGTATAATATCAACCTGATTGGTTAAATCATATTTGTAACCTCCCATGATATAATAATGTCTATACAAATAGATCTTATTTTTTTCATTAAAAGCCACGTTTGGCTTATTAATATGCGTTGATGATGCTCCTAAATATAATGTTTTACTTCGATAATAAAAACCCATACCTGCATCAAAAACCATCTTACTCGCATCAGTACTTCCTCCGTTTAAAAGCTCATCACCTTCATCCCAAGCTTTCCATTTCCCATTCAAAGCATTGTTTTGTAAACCAACACTTAAACCCGCATTCAAAACACCTTTAAATATCTTAAATTGATAGGCGTATTGAAATTTAATGTTCGTTTTATTCTCTGGACCTAACTTATCACTCATTACCGTTAAACCCAAACCATGCATTCTTCTTCCAATTTTTAATGGAATATTTCCATTAAAAGCTGTAGAAACTGGCGCATCTTCAAAGCCCATCCATTGCTGACGATTAATGATTGAACCTGTCATCTCATCACCAACACCTGCAAAGGCTGGATTAAACGTAAGTAAATTATACATATTCTGACTGAACTGAGGATCTTGCTGAGCTTTCGACACCAAACTAATTCCAACAGCCAATATGATGAAAAATATTTTTCTCATAAATTAGAAACAGATTCAATACTAATGATAATCTGGTTTGTCGTAAAGTAAGCAATAATATTCATCTTATACAAGCTTCATCAAAGTAGAAGGCCCATTAGTCAAACAAAACACGTACCTCACATTCAAATAAGCGTCCTATAAAATTACAACTATTTAGAAATTCATCATATTGATTCACAAATAATTTCAAAAAAAAAGAACCCTCTGAAATGTATCATTGGGTTCTTTATTCCTAAAAACTTTTGCTCAAAATTTTATTCAATCTTTTTTACACTTGCCTTTTTCTTTGCAGTTGTTGCCTTTTTAGCGGTCGTTTTCTTCTTGGCCGGTGCCTTTTTCTTTACGGCAGTAGTCTTCTTAACGGCCGTCGTTTTTTTCTTCTTTTGAGGTCCTTCTTTGATAATTTTTAAACAATCTTCAAAAGAAAGGGATTTAGGATCGATGTCCTTAGCCAATCTGTAGTTTTCTTTTTGATAAGAAATATAGGGCCCCCATCTCCCGTTTAATATCTGAAGTTCTGCATCCTCTTCAAAAGACTTGATATGCTTCAAACGATCTTTTTCCCGCTTTTCTTCAATCAAAACAATAGCACGATCTAAATCAATAGTCATTGGATCATCCACATCCTTGTGTAAAGATGCAAATTTACCATCGTGACGCACATAAGGTCCAAATCGACCTACAGCAACCACAACTTTTTTATCTTCGTAAAGTCCCAGGTCTCTAGGCAATTTAAATAAATCGATAGCCTCTTCCAAAGTGATTGTCTCCAAATGCTGACCTGTTCTTAAACTGGCAAACTTTGGTTTTTCCTCATCCCCTTCAGTGCTTTCACCAAGCTGCGCCATTGGTCCATAACGACCAATACGAACCAGAATTGGCTTGCCCGTTTTAGGATCTTCACCTAAAATACGCTCTCCGGTTGACCGTTCTGAATTTTCAATTGTTTTCTCAACATTTTCGTGAAATGGGAAATAAAACTTCCCAATCATCTCATACCATATTGAATTCCCCAAAGCAATCTCGTCGAACTCCTTCTCAACATCGGCAGTAAAGTTGTAGTTCATGATATTTGAAAAATGCTTTATAAGAAAGTCAGTAACCACCATTCCAATATCTGAAGGGAATAATTTTTTATTCTCAGCACCGGTAATTTGAGTATTCAGCTCTTCATTTATGATGTTATCAACCAAATTAAGAACTTCAAACTGACGCTGAACGCCATCACGAGATTCTTTAACCACATAGCCTCGGTTCTGAACCGTCGTAATTGTAGGTGCATAAGTTGATGGACGACCAATTCCCAAATCTTCAAGCTTCTTAACCAAACTTGCCTCGGTATAACGCGGAGGACGAAGTGTAAAGTTCTGAACGGCCTTGATAAATTCATTCTCAAGTTTATCTCCAACACTTACCTGTGGAAGAAGCGATTCTTCTTGTTTTTGTTCTTCATCGTCAGTCGATTCCAAATAAACCTTAAGGAAACCTTCGAATTTAATCATCTCACCAGTTGCAACAAACTTATCATCATTGGTAGAAATACTGATTTTGATATTTGTTTTCTCCAGTTTGGCATCACTCATTTGAGAAGCTATAGTTCGCTTCCAAATCAAATCGTAAAGGCGCTTCTCATTAGATTCTCCCTCTATATGATCCTTATTTAAATAAGTCGGACGAATAGCCTCGTGAGCCTCCTGAGCACCTTTGCTCTTTGTGCTGTATTTTCTAATTTTCACATAGTCGGCACCATGCAAACGTGTAATTTCTTCTTTTGCTGTTTTTAAAGCCGTTTCCGATAGGTTTACCGAATCGGTTCTCATATAGGTAATATTTCCTGCCTCGTACAAACGCTGAGCAACTGTCATTGTTTGTGATACCGAAAATCCTAATTTACGACTGGCTTCTTGTTGCAAAGTCGATGTTGTAAAAGGTGCAGCGGGTTTTCTCAATGAAGGTTTCTTCACAATATCATCGATATGATATTCTGCATTTTTACAAGACTCCAAAAACTGAAGGGTTTCTTCTTTTGTATCGAATCGCTTAGGCAATTCCGATTTTAAAATCTTCTTGGAACCATCTTTATCGGTTACTAAAAAATGGGCAACAACCTTAAAAAATGATTTCGATTTAAAAGCCATAATCTCGCGTTCTCGTTCAACAATCAAACGAACAGCGACTGACTGAACACGTCCTGCTGATAAAGAAGGTCTTACCTTCTTCCACAAAACCGGAGAAATTTCAAAACCTACCAGTCGGTCAAGAATTCGACGTGCCTGTTGTGCATTTACCAGGTTATCATCGATCTGACGTGGATTCTCCACAGCATTCAGAATCGCATCCTTGGTAATTTCGTGAAATACAATACGCTTTGTATTCTCTTTTTTTAATTTAAGTTCCTCAAACAAGTGCCAGGCAATAGCCTCTCCCTCGCGGTCCTCATCGGAAGCAATCCATACGGTCTTCGCATCCTTCGCCAACTTCTTTAGTTCTGTTACAACTTTCTTTTTGTCCGTCGAAACAATATATTTCGGGGTAAAGTTGTTCTTGATATCAATACCAAAATCCTTTTTGTCAAGGTCTCTGATATGCCCAAAACTGGACTTTACAAGAAAACTCTCACCTAAAAACTTCTCAATTGTTTTCGCCTTTGCAGGGGACTCAACAATAACTAAATTCTCTACCATCGCATCACTATTTATGGAAAATCGTGCTCTAAAATTTTGTGCAAAGTAAAAACATATGCGCCCTAAGTTCCAAATTTTATGATACTAATTTTCAAAACAGCTTATTTTAGGTGGCTTATTTTAAGGCAAAACTTACCCAATCGAGTTGTTGTTTTATTTACTATTTTTACAAACCAATTGCACGTAAACAAAGCCAAACATCAAATAATTTTAGATATTATGACTGAGTCAGATCTTAACAAAACAGATAAAAAACCTAAGGGATCTAAAAATTTCAAAAAATACATCATTACATTTTGGGCATTATTCTCATCCGTAGTACTGGCTGTATTCTTCTTATTTATGGGTGTATCAAACGGAAATTTTGGCTTTATGCCTAGTTTTGAGGAACTTGAGAATCCAAAAAATAGTTTAGCTACCGAAATTTACTCTGCAGACAAGGTGCTTCTTGGCAAATTCTACTTCCAAAACCGAAGTTTTGTGAAATACGAAGATTTATCGCCTGATATGGTGCATGCCCTTGTTGCCACAGAAGATGCCCGTTTCTACGATCACTCTGGTATCGATTTAATTGGTCTGGCTCGAGTTGCAAAAGGACTTGTAACGGCAAACAAAAATGCTGGTGGGGGAAGTACGCTTTCACAACAGTTAGCAAAAATGCTGTTCCCAAGAGAACAATTCAGTAACAAATTAGACATTGTCTTCAGAAAATTCAGAGAGTGGGTGATCAGTGTAAAACTTGAACGAAGTTATACCAAAGACGAAATTCTTACCATGTATTTAAATAAATATGACTTCTTAAATCTAGCTGTCGGTGTAAAATCTGCTGCACATGTCTATTTTAATACAACTCCGGATTCTCTAAAAATAGAACAATCTGCCATGTTGGTTGGGATGGCTAAAAACTCATCCTACTACAATCCCCTTCGTCGTCCGGAACTAACTCTTGACAGGCGTAATGTCGTTTTAAACCAGATGGTGAAATACAATTATCTGAGTCAACAACAATACGATTCTTTAAAATTGCTTCCTCTGGGACTCGATTATCAAAAAGTAGATCACCGAAGAGGTAGTGCAACATATTTCAGAGAATATCTGAGAACTTCACTTACAGCAAAAAAACCAGAGCGTGAAAACTACCCATCCTGGAATCTGCAACGTTTTATTGAGGATTCATTGGAGTGGAAAAATAATCCGTTTTACGGATGGTGTAATAAAAATACAAAGGCTGATGGCCAGCCATACAATATTTATAAAGATGGCTTAAAAATATACACAACCATCGATTCCCGTATGCAAAAATATGCCGAACAAGCCGTAAAAGAACATTTAGGCCTCGACTTACAAGCTGCATTCGACAATGAAAAGAGATTTCATAAAAACCCTCCATTCTCTGATGATTTGAATGATGAAGAAGTTGAAGGGAACCTAATCTCATCAATGAAACGAAGTGAAAGATATCGGGTGTTAAAAAATCAGGGAATTTCTACTGATTCCATTAAGAGTATTTTTGAAACACCAACTGAAATGAGAATCTTCACTTGGAAAGGCGAGCGCGATACCATTCTCTCACCAATGGACTCTATGCTTTATTATAAAGGGTTTCTTAGAGCTGGGTTCATGTCTATGGTTCCACAAACAGGAGAAGTGAGAGCCTATGTGGGTGGTCCAAACTACAAACACTTTATGTACGACATGGTAACCCTTGGGAAACGTCAGGTTGGTTCTATCATAAAACCTTTCCTGTATACAGTAGCAATGCAAGAAGGACTGACTCCATGTGATAAAGTTCCAAACATTCCACAAACTTTTGATGTGGGTGATGGCACCACCTGGACTTCAAGAAACTCGACCAGCAAACGCGAAGGTGAAATGGTAACCCTTAAATGGGGTCTTGCCAATTCAGTCAATAATATTTCGGGTTGGGTTTTGAAACAATTCAAACCGCAAACCGTTGTGAATATGGCAAAGAAAATGGGAATTATTAGTCGAATCGATCCGGTTCCTTCTGTCTTTCTGGGAACATCCGAAATTACTGTGCGCGAAATGGTGGGTGCCTATGGAACTTTTGCCAACAAAGGGGTTTATATTAAACCTCGTTTTATCACAAAAATTGAAGACAGCAGAGGAAACGAAGTTGCACATTCTATCCCACAAAAACATGAGGTGATGAGTGCCAAAACAGCTTATCTAATGACCAATTTACTCGAAGGCGTCGTTCAACAAGGTACAGCCCGACGTCTTGGATGGAAATATGATCTTCGCAACCCTATGGGAGGAAAAACAGGAACAACACAAAACCATTCTGATGGTTGGTTTATGGGAATTACGCCTAATCTTGTTTCGGGTGTTTGGGTTGGTGCTGAAGACAGAGCCATCCACTTTGAAGGTATTAGCTTAGGACAGGGTGCTAATATGGCTCTCCCAATATGGGGTCTTTATATGCAAAAAGTATATGCTGATGAAAGTTTAAACATTTCAAGGGGTGATTTTGAAAAGCCTGAAGGGTTCAATATTGATTTAGATTGTGACACACAATCATCAAACCCTGGAAATAAGGGTTTAATTCAAAATGAAGAAGAGGATTTCTTTTAAAATCAGTCATCTGGAATAATTGGCCGTTTATCTATTTTTGATTAAACTTGCAGAACGATTTGGGTTCCGAAAGGAATAATAGGGAATCCTGTTAAAAACAGGAGCTGTCCCCGCAGCTGTAATTCTCGGTTCGACACAGTTCGAATCCATATTTTGAACGAAAGACCACTGTCCGCCTGAGGTGAACGGGAAGGTGTTCAAAGTTGAGATAAGCCAGAAGACCTGCCTGTAATCATGAGTTTAGCTTTCGGGTAAGAAAAGCAGAAAGTCAACATAACCTTTCACTTTTTGACGCAAGCAGAGTGGATCTTTGCCATAGATTTGCTCATGAAAATTCATAAGTAACTGTTATAAGGATTGTAAAATTGCTCAAGCAAGCTTACAATCCTTTATTTTTTTTCGAACTCATAGTCTTCCGTCAAAGCTTTTTAATTAATTTTGTTTAAATTGACTATCTCAGTTAAGCATCACCATAAGCTCATTATGAATAAAATCCTCATTATAGACGATGATCCTACGATCTGTATTATGCTTCAAGGCCTTCTCAAAAAGAAAGGTTATGAAACGGATACCGCCTTTTCAGCCAATGAAGGATTAAAAAAATTTGGCAGCTTTAAACCCAAACTGGTTATTAGTGATTTTCGCTTACCCGATATTAATGGCCTTGATCTTCTCAAACAGATCAAGAGTTTGAATCCGCACATCCCGGTTATTATCATGACCTCTTATGCAGAGATTCGAACTGCTGTGAATGCTATCAAATTAGGCGCATACGAGTATGTCACCAAACCTCTCAATCCTGAAGAAATTTTGGTTCTAATCAAATCTGCAATTGAAAAATCGAAAATTGTAGAGAAGGTTGATAAGCCGAAAAAAATCGAATTTATTCGTGGCAAAAGTCCCAATTCAGTCCAAATCGATCAATATATCAGTTTGGTTGCTCCTACTGATATGTCCGTAATTATTGAAGGCGAAAGCGGAACAGGAAAAGAAATCGTTGCCCGAAGAATTCATGAAGCCAGTGCTCGGAAAAATAAAAACTTCGTCGCAGTAGATTGCGGCGCCCTTTCAAACGAATTAGCCGGGAGCGAACTTTTCGGACACAACAAAGGCTCTTTTACTGGCGCTATCTCTGATAAAAAAGGACAATTTGAACATGCTAAAGGAGGAACTCTCTTTTTAGATGAAATAGGAAATCTATCCTACGAAATTCAGATCAAACTTTTAAGAGCTATTCAAGAGAAAAAAATCAGGCAGCTGGGAAGCAATGATGATATTGATACAGATGTTCGAATTCTGGTTGCCACCAACGAAGATCTGATTAAAGAGGTGAATAATTCAAATTTCAGGGAAGACCTTTATCACCGATTGAATGAATTCAAAATTTCAGTTCCTGCTCTTCGGGATCGAAAAGAAGATATCAAACTATTTGCCGATAACTTTCTTCAACTTTCAAATCAGGAGCTAAATAAAAATATCAACGAATTTTCGGATGAATTTATTCAAAAACTGAAAGCTTATAACTGGCCTGGTAATTTACGTGAACTTAGGAATGTGATTCGCAGAGCCCTCCTTTTAAGTACAGGAGACCGTGTTGAAACATCAGCTCTGCCCCCTGAAATTTTACACTATCAGGAAACATCAAGTATAGATAACAGCACAACAGATCTAAAATTAATTCAGGCTTCTACCGAGAAGGATAAAATTATTGATACCCTGAAAGAGGTCAATAATAATAAATCAAAAGCAGCCCGTTTACTCAATATCGACCGAAAAACCCTTTATACAAAAATGAAGCAATATGGTATTGAAGGCTAATCCTTCATCTCATTGATTTGTTCAAACACCTCATTCGAAATTTCTTCAAGCTTGGCAATAGCAATGTTCAACTCATCAGTATTCGAATAAATGGTATCTTCCTGATGGATCATTTTTTCCAGCTCAAGTAAAATTTCACTGGCTGATTCAATTTTAAGCTGTCGATATGAGCTCAGCATTCTGTGGGCAATTTCCCCCAATTGCATATAGTTCTCTTCTTCGCTTGCTTTTTTTAGAAGCAACAGGCTTTCTTTAGCAATACGAACAAAACTCGAAAGCACCTGGTGTATGAGCGTTTGGTCTGATGCTGTAAATTTTTCTATCTCTGATAAGTCGAATAACAAATGATTGGTTTCTTTTAAAGGAATCTCTTCCTCAATTGCACTCATCTCGACTTCAATTTTCAATTGCTCACAAAGTATCTCCAATAAAACGGATTCATCAAAGGGTTTCAATAAATAGGCTGACATTCCCTCTTTAATGTATTTGTCCAAATCGACCTGACGTACATTTGCAGTTAAAGCAATAATTGGCATTTCAGACTTCAAATCATTTCGAATATTTCGACTGAGCTCTACACCACCCATTTCAGGCATATGAATATCAGTCAATAAAATATCGTAAGCAGATTCTTTTAAGGATTTAAGTGCCTTTAAGCCATTGTTCACAAAGGTTGGTTCCAGCCCCCATCCCTTAAAAATAGTTTCCATTAAAAGGGAACTGTATTCATCATCTTCAGCGACCAAAATTCTCTTTTGTTTAAGCGCATCAGGAACCTTATTGATCTGTTTCAATACAGACTCCTCAGTTATGGCATCGCCTTTTTCTATTGGAAGCTCCAAACAAAACTCAGAACCTTTATCTAGTTCGCTAATAACTCTCAGATCGCCTCCCAACATTCGGGCTAATCGTCTACTGATAGAAAGTCCCAAACCTGTTCCGCCATATTTCCTTGCAGAAAAGGATTCTGCCTGACTAAAATCTTCAAACACATGTTCCAGCTTATCCGATGAAATGCCAATACCGGTATCAATCAGACTAACCTTAAACGTATACTTATCCCCCTCAGATTCCATTACAGCCTTAATTTTCACTGAGCCTTTCTCAGTAAATTTAATTGCATTCGAACCTAAATTCAGTAGAATTTGTTTTAAACGAAAAGGATCGCTGACAAAAGCATATTTCTCTTCACCCTCGTATTCCCATGAAAAATCCAGATTTTTCTTTTGTGCAGAATCACTTAAGAGATAATAAACCTCATGAATCAACTTTTTAGGCTCAAAACTCCGGGCTTCAATAACAAGTTTTCCAGCTTCAATTTTGGCAAAATCGAGTATATCATTCACCAAACCAAGAAGATGATTCGAGGAATTTTCAATAACCCCAACATACTTCGTTTGCTCAGCATTCATCTTTGTTTTTTCGAGCTGACGCGAGAAACCAATCAGGGCATTTAAAGGCGTCCGAATCTCATGAGTCATGGATGCCAAGAACTCTTCTTTAACCTTAGCCAGCTTTTCCGCTTTGGCCTTTGCAAGCATAAGTTGTCTCTTTAAATAATCAGACTTGGAGAGATCGAGAAGTGTAAAAACAATAAACAAAACACCCAAAATAAACCCAACAATAATTACAATTGTGATCATGATAATTGAATCCTGGGCAATTTGTTCGGTATGCTCAACTTTTTTATTTATATCTCTAATCTGTTGCTGTTCGAGCTCATTCAACAGTTTTTTAATCTTTTGCAGAATAATAGAATTCTCGTCAACCAACTTCAATTCTTCTTGCATCAGCCTTTCACGAGTCTGCTGTTCTTTCTTTCGGGAAGATTCAAGTTCTTCCTTGAAACTATTAAATAGACTGTCTTGCTTTAAAATATAACTGCTGTCAATTCCCACTTCCTGACGTTCAATCACACGATCGACAACCTCATATTTTGATTCCTTTGCTTTACCAAATCGAATTCCAAGAAAGCTTTTGGGTTTATCTATTTTTTTCTTGATCTTTTTTATCGTGTCAACAATGGTGCGTTTTGTAATTGAGCTCTCAAACTGAGTTCGTGAATACTGTGAAGCATCACTCAATTCTTTCAGGGCCTGTTCCGTATAGTTGATCCCTTCCTTTGTTTTTTTAATTTTAGCAAACTCATTCAATTTTTTTGATCGAACACCAATCAAATAGATCATCGAATCAATCATCTGTATCGAATGCGCATTTTGAATATTACTTAAACGCAACGAATCCAGTTCATCTTTAATAGACTCAACCTTCTCACCAAAAAGATTTAAATACTGATCTTTTTTCGTCAACGAGTAAACCCGAATATGATTTTCGGCTTCAGACAAGTCGGTAAGCAAATGATTCATCCGAGAAATCTCAGCATCAGGCTTTGATAGCAGGGAAACCGAATTCATTAATCTTTCATAACTTGATTGACCAATAAGTCCTGCACTTACAATTGCTATCAGCAACACCAGATAACCGGCTATCACTTTAAGTCTGATATATTGATCCTTTGATTTTACCATAGGGCTGGGTTCTGTTTGTAAACTACAAATTTAGAGGATTTTATAAATAAACTGCTGTTAAAAATTCACAATTGAGGATTTCTCCCTCAGTTTTGGCTAAATATTCCACACTTACATGCCATCATATTCGATTAAAATAATCTGGCACGGCATCAAACCACAATATCACACACTGATACACAATGCATTACAGTGAAATAAGAAATAAAAACAGCAGCATATTTTGCTTTTGGCACAGTATTTACAATACCAATCGCAGAAAATAACTAGAATCACATAATTAAAGAACTAAAAAAATGAAACGTATTTTTATTGCCTTATTAATCCTGCCTTTTTTTGTTGCTTGTAACCAAAAAGAGATCAAGCAACTTAAAGAACAAAATCAACTTCTAACAAAAACAGCCAATGAAAAAGAAGTTGCCATTAATGATTTTATAGCTAGCTTGAATTCTATAGAGGAAAACCTTGATATCATTAGAGAGAAAGAAAAAATTGTAACTGTTAACGCGGAAAACCCTGACCAATCGCAAAAGCAAAAGATTGCAAGTACGCTCACTTCTATCAACGATATCCTTGAACAAAACCGATTGAATATTGCTGATTTGGATAAGAAACTGAAAAACAGTTGGTACAAAAATTCTAAGTTGAGAAAATTAACCGATCGATTAAAAGCTGATATCGCCAAAAAAGAATCAGACATTATTGCAATGACTGAGCAGGTTGCAAATCTAAACATCAAAGTTGAGGGCTTGACAACAGATGTCTCAAATTTAAATACAACCGTTAATGATTTAAGCACAGAGAATAATGAAAAAGCTAAAATCATCGAAGAAAAAACCAATAAGCTAAATACAGTCTATTATGTTGTTGGTTCAAGCTCTGAACTGAAAGCTAAAAACATTATTTCAAAAAAAGGGGGTATTTTAGGAATTGCCTCAACAAGTGTTCTGAATGAAAACTTTGATACTGAAGCATTCAATCAGGTTGATAAAAGAGAACTTGCTTTAATTCCAATTGAAGGTGAAAAAGCTGAAGTGATTACAACTCACCCATTGAGTTCATATAAATTTGAAGCGGGCAAAGGATTAACAATTATTGATGCTGAACAATTTTGGGAATCTTCAAAATATCTTGTTGTTAAGGTACGCTAGTCGAATTTTACCCTAACTAAATATAAAGAAAGGTCATTCTTTCTGGTGACCTTTCTGTTTTTCTAACATATTTGATGCATTCAGTAAAATAAATTCCATACATAATTGAGTAATAGCACCACAATAGTGTAGAATTATTCCACAGTTTAATTCAGCCAGCTAAATCCAACATCCCGATGGCTAAACACTATAAAACACATAAACACTATAAACAAAGGCTATTACAACAGTAATTCAAATTCAATTTCATGGGAAAAATTTTATGGCACAGTATTTATTATATACAAACCAGAATTTATTTTGAATATTATATAAATTAGAACATGACTATGAAACGTATTATTTTTGCACTATTAATCTTGCCTTTTTTTGTTGCTTGTAATCAAAAAGAGTTGAAGCAACTTAAAGAACAAAATTTACAGCTTACTGAAACTGCTAAGCAGAAAGAAGTTGCTATTAACGAATTCATCGCTACTTTAAATTCTATTGAAGAGAATCTTGAAATCATTAAAGAGAAAGAAAAGATTGTAGCTGTTGATTCTGAAACTCCTACTAAATCTCAAAAGCAAAAAATTGCAAAAGATATCACTTCTATCAACAATTTGTTAGAGCAAAATCGTGCTAAAATTGCTGAATTAGATAAAAAACTTAAGAATAGCTGGTACCAAAACTCTAAGTTGAGAAAATTAACTGATCGTTTGAAAGCTGATGTAGCTCAAAAAGAAGCTGATATCGCTGCATTAAACGAGCAAGTTGCTAACCTTAACGTTAAAGTTGAAGGCTTAAATGCTGACGTTACTAAATTGAATACTGCAGTTACTGAATTAACTACAGAAAATGCTGATCAGGCAAAAACTATTAGCGAAACAACTACTGCGATGAACACTGCTTACTATGTAGTGGGTACAACTTCTGAGCTAAAAGCTAAGAATGTAATCACAACTAAAGGTGGTATCATCGGAATCGCTTCTGCTAAAGTTTTAAGCGAGAACGCAGATACAAAAGAATTTAAGAAAATTGATATCACTGAGACTACTTTGATTCCTGTTGAAGGAAAAGGTGTTAAATTGATTACTACTCACCCTTCAAGCTCTTATAAGGTTGAAGAAGGTAAGGGTATTACAATTACAAATGCTGACGAATTTTGGAAATCTTCAAAATTCCTAGTAGTTAAGGCTCGATAATCAATTCATGGTTGAGTTTTAAGGTTGTCCAAGAAAGGCTGTCCATTACGGACAGCCTTTCTTATTTTAAGGCCTTAGGAACTTAAGCCATTAAAATTTTCACAAAGTCTATTGCATAGATTGAATTAATTAGTATTTTTATTTATTCTAAATAAAATAAACAATTCAATTATGGACAAAGCACATAATATCAATAAAGTTTACGCCCTTATTCTTATCCTATTGGGCTTATTTGGTTTCATCATGAGGTATATGGAACTAGGGGATATGCAGTATACGGCATTAATTCCTGCTGTATTTGGTCTGATTCTATTCGCATTTACCAGAGGTATTAAAAATGAAAATGCGGTAATAGGACATCTGGCAGGCGTCTTCACCATCGTTTTGGTTGTAATGTCAAGCGTCATGATAACAAAAGGCTTAGTCGCTGAATTCAGCCTGGGAAGAAAACAGATTATCTTTCTTATTGTAATTGCAGGAGGGATTTATAGTCTTCGTTCACAATTTCTCTATTTTAGAGCACAACGCCGAAGAAAAGCGAAATTAAAATAGTCATCCAAACTATTCAAAAACAAATCCCGATCTACTGCTGTAGGTCGGGATTTGTTATTTTCTTGAATAACAGAGAAATCAATTCATATGATAATCAATTTCATGACCACAGTGTGGACATTTATCTTCAACCTTGTTTAGGCTTGGCTTCTCAATTTTATTCATAAAACCAGCACTTATTAAACCTGTTGGTAGAGCAACAATACCAATACCCAAAATGGCAATCAAACCGCTGATAAACTTACCTAAACCCGTTACCGGGTATACATCGCCATAGCCCACAGTCGTTAATGTAGCAATTGCCCACCAAAACGATTCTAATATATTGGGAAATGCTTCAGGCTGTTTATCGCCTTCGATGTAGTACATGATAAAAGAGGCAATCAATAAAATTAAAAAACTCAAAAAGCCTGTCACTGCCAGTTCCGATTTCTTTTCCTTGATAACCATCCATATTAAATTTAAGGAATCGTTATATCGATTCAACTTCAAAACCCTCAGGAAACGGGTTAATCTTAATGCCCTTAAAAATCTTAAATCAATTTTGATGAGCATAGGTAAAAAGAACGGAAGGATAGCAAACAAGTCAATCAATCCATAGGTTGAAAAGACAAAACGAAACAATGATTTCAAGCGGCTTTTAGAAGGATGAGTTAAATCGGAAACATAAAGCCTCATACAATATTCAACAGTGAAAATTATAATCGAAAAAACATTAAACCCATCTAAAAAAAAGGTGTATTCAGAATAGACTTCGGGCATCGATTCCAAGATCATCGCTATCAGACTCAATACAATCAGAGTCATTATAGAATAATCAAATAACAAATTATGTTTCCGCCCATGCGAGCCTTTTTCTACTAATCTGAATATACTTTCTTTAATCATCGAAATATCGTTTTGTAATTGAATTATCGAAGTTAACAAAAAGTATAAATTATTCAGATAATATATACGCTTAGCACATGTGTATTATTGCATAATATAGATGAAGAATATAAGAAATCACAACTGAAACTAATTGTTCTGATAAACCGTTACAATCTTGTGTCCCTTGTCCTTAAGTAATTCCTGAGTTTGGCTATAGTTTTGAGTAAATCCTAAGAGAAAACCGCCTCCACCCGAGCCACACAGCTTAAGTGAAAACATCTTATTTTCGAGACCCAATTCCCAGATAGCCAAAAATTCATCAGGAATCATCGATCGGAAATGTTCTAACTGAAAACTTGATAGTTTGGCCACATTATTGAAAAAGGGCGTCGATTCACCTTTTATCAACTCTTGAATACAGTTGTTATTAAGCGGAATAAATTCTTGTTTAATCTGCTCAGAATATTCTTCCTCCTCACATTTTTTAAGAAAAGCTTTTACCAAAGGGGCCGTATTCCCTTGCTTATCGGTATCAACGAGAAAAATAGCACTATCCTGACCAAATTTGCGACCTGGCAAGGTCACCAATTCAATTTTCTGCGAATTATGAATCAATAAGGGTAATTTTAAATACGAATTCAAAGGGTCCAGGCCAGAACTTTGTCCATGAAAGCCAGATTCCAGTTGGGAAAACTGAGCTTTTAACTCTGTAATCTGTTCTGTCTTGATAATTCGATTATTCGGAATCGCCTTTCGTGCATATTTCTTATAAATCGCCGCACATAAAGCACCCGAACTTCCCAAACCATAACTTTCGGGAATACTCGATTCAAAATACAAACCTTTAGCAATATCCCGATTTAATGCTTCAAGCTTAATTACATCATCAAGCTTATTCTCCTTTAAAAAAAAAGAGAATTTACTCAACTCCTCATTTGATCTGCGAGCAAATTGTCTATCGGTATATTTATTCTCATCGATAAAACTCAACTCCCCCTTGAAGTGCGTATAAGGAATGCTTAATCCCATTGAATTAAACAGAACAGCGTACTCCCCAAAGAGTAGAATTTTAGCGTAATATTGTTCAGGTCTACGATTCATTGTAAAGTCTTATTTAATTCTCGTGGGGCCATTCCCCATACCATCCTGAATATATTTACCATCTTCCAAAAGCTCAAGCAATTCCTCTTGTATAAAATTTTGAATGACTTTTTCGTCAGCTTTGGGATACAAAAGATGAATATTAGGACCCGCATCAAGTGTAAAACACAACGGTAATTGATTGGCATCACGAAAAGCTTTAATTCGATCGATGGCAGTGAGCGTATTGGGTTTTAATAAAGTGTACGATGGATTTGAACTCATCATCAAGCCATGTAAACTAAGGGCTTCGTTCTCGACAATACGTGCAAACTTATCGAAATCCCCCTCTTCTAAAACAAGCAACAAATCGGCCATATTCAGTCGAGCTTGATGAAAACGGGCATCCGCATAGGGGTGATTCTTCATCAGCCCATGCCCCGCGGTACTCGAAACTTTCTTAGGTGAGGAGTCAATCATTAAAATGGTATCCTGAAGTTCCTGAAAAACGGGATGAATGTTCTCTTTAAAAGGAATTGCAAAATAGTTTGAACTTTCGGTCTGCCCTTCAACCTCACCCCAAATGGCATATTGTCCAAATACTGAACGTGAGGCACTACCAGATCCTAAACGGGCAATTCGACTGGCTTTCTGAAGGAAAAAATCACGGGGCATCTCCATTTCATCAATAGCCTCCTGCATGCTGCAAAGACATAAAGCCAAAGCACTCATTGCAGAAGCTGAACTGGCGATACCTGCCGAATGAGGAAAAGTATTTGAACTTAATATCTTAAGTCGATATCGCCCCAAACATGGTAAATCATTTGAAAGAGAGGCAATAAATCTGCTCAATTTTTCTTCAAAAGCGTTATTTTCTTTCCCTTCAAAAAGATAGACAAGATCTTTGTCCCCTTCTTTTTTTAATGAATAGCTCAGTTCAAAACGAGATACAGACGCTTTTAAACTCATACTCAAAGAAGGATTACAAGGGAGTTGTTCCCCCATTTTCCCCCAATATTTAATTAATGCAATATTGGATGGACTTTCCCATATGATTGTATTTTCCATTTTAATCTGTTTTTTTTACACCTCATTTTCATCTTCGAGCACCATATTCTCCCAAGGAATAAGGGTTTCAAGGCCTTTAGATTCAAAATAATTTGTTAATCTTCTTTTATCCCAATCACTCCGAATCATAGCAAAATCTCCCCCCCAGGCACCTAAAGATTTTATCGACCCTTCAAAATCAGAGAATGCTTTCTGTTTCAAAGCCGGAATGCCTAATAAATTTGAGGTAATTGCTTCGTGCTCTTCAATAATCTTATCAAAATCCTTTGCCTTTTCAGCATCGAGAAGATGTAGAGACAAGGCCGATATTTCCTGAATTTCAGAAGAAAAATCCTTCTCTTGCTTAAGAAATCGTTTTACTTCGTTCTCCGATTTTTGCTTTTTACCTAAGTACAGAAAATAAATCTGTTCTTTAAATTCGGGAGAAAACATACAGGCCTCGTGCCAAATTCTATTTTTAGATCTTTGAAAAAGGATGGGGGTATCGTTCTGTGCGCAGGCAATATCGTAACCCGATGCCTTAGAAACTTTGGCAAGTAAATCAAAAGCATCAACCTGAGCCCATTGGGCCAAATTATTTATTAGAGTGGAACTGGACCCCAAACCCCAATTTCGATTGAAATTCAGTCGGGTTTCCAATTTAAACTGAGATTTCTTAAGAAAATCGGGATTCAAAATCATGGCTTGCCGTAAAAGCTCAAGAATAAATGCTTTTTCAACGGATATATCATTTTCTGAATTTAATATTTCATCAACAGAAAAATAAAAATTCAGCCATTGATTCTCATTCTCAAATGCCTGCCAGGTCAGACCTTCATCTGATTGGGGGTAGACAGCTAGTGATTGTCCATACTGAGTAGGGATAGCCAAAGACAAGGCACCTTTTAGCACCAAATACTCTGCTGTAATTAAGAGTTTCCCATTCGAATAAAAATACTGAGCTTGATCCAAATCCTGTTTATTTAGTGTTTCTAAGTGTATTCAGAAAATTTTCAACCTCACTGTAGCTCACCGTTGATTGAGCAAATCGGGTTTTAGCCATCAATTTCTCAGCTTTATTGGCATTAAAAGCATTCAAAAGGTTTGAAAGGTGCATCTTCATATGACCATGCTGAATACCTGTCGTTACCAATGAGCGAATCGCTCCAAAATTATTAGCCAATCCGGCCGCGGCAGTCAGCATCATCAAATCTCTCGAAGAAGGATCGCCTAAAAGTTCCAAGCCCAATTTTGCCAAAGGATGCAGTTTGGTTAGACCGCCAACCGTACCTAGGGCAAGAGGTAATTTCAATTCGTAACGAAAACGTCCGTCACTAATTTCAGCCTTAGTCAGACTCTTATATTTTCCAGTTTGTGATGCCCAGACGTGCGCATTGGCCTCAACAGCTCTAAAATCATTTCCTGTTGCCAAAACCACGGCATCCACACCATTTAAAATCCCTTTATTATGCGTACAAGCCCTGTAAACATCAAGCTCAGCAATTTGAGTTGCCTTTAAAAATTTATTGGCAAATACCTCTCCGGACATGCCATCGTAAACACCATCAAGATCTTTAATATCGCACTCAATCCAACATTCCACCAGGCAATCTGGTGTGTAGTTTGATAAAATAGACATGACAATTTCACATTCACGTTCCTCTACTGTCCAATCCTTTTGATTACGGATAAAGCTTTCAAGTGTACCAGCCATCATTTCCAGACAAGAATTGATGAAGTTAGCCCCCATGGCATCCAGAGTGTCAAAACTCACATGCAGTTGATAATAGTTCTCCAACTCATGACTCATATCGATTAACGACACATCAAGAATGCCACCGCCACGGCGTCGCATATTCGTCGTCAGGCTATGTGTAGCGCACATTAACTCCTTCTTCAAATCAGGGAAAACTTGCTTTAACCGATCGCTTTTCCCCTGCCACATGAAGTGAACCTGCCCCGTTTTTTCCACAGAAACAATTCTGGCATGAAAACCACCTCTGCCTGCCCAAAACTTGGCCGAACGAGAAGCTGCTGCAATCACAGAGCTTTCCTCAGTCACCATAGGAAGATGGTAAACCTTATTGTTGATTACAAAATTAGGCGCAATTCCAAAGGGAAGAAAAAAGTTAGACAATGTGTTTTCACTGATTTCATCCAACAGACTTTGTTGTTCCAGATCATTCAATCTGAAATAATCCAAATCGGCTTCAATCTGATCGCCTTTCCCACTAATCTCTCCCAGGTATTTCAACTTCTCAATCCGTGACAGTTTCGAAAACCCTTTTATTATCTTATTCTCCATAAGGATATAGCTTTACTACACTTAAATTCTTATTCGGCTAACGCAGATCCAAATAGGCTTCAGCCAACTGAAGACCTTTTATCTGACTCTGAATGTATCGCTCTAAGTCAGCATACTCACCCTGAGCATGCTTCAACAAAGCCGATGCTTGCCCGTAAATAGCAGGCATTTTACTTTTTTTCATCAGATAATAACCATCTAAACAAGATGATATACCACCTGATATGATAAGCTCTTTACACTGAACCGATTTACTGGTTTCATAAATACGATTGGTCCATTCAAGCATTTCTTCAGCATTGTGTCCAATCTCACTCAAACCCTCCAAAACCATTCCTGCTTTTTCAGGATGACGCATCAACTCAAGTTTAGCAAAATTGGTTCCTCCAAATGCCCCAAACTCAATAGCCTGAAGAGGTAAGTTCATCAAAGCCTCCAAACTTTTGGGCCCCATCCCTTGTCCAACTTCTTTTACAATCAGGGGCAATTGTATTTGCGACATTAAGTCCTTCAGCGTCTCAATCGGAGAACGATACAAGCGATCACCCTCAGGCTGCAAACTCTCTTGCATGGGATTAATGTGAACAATTAAACCATCGGCTCTCAGGTTTTGAAGCATCGCTTCAATCTTGTCAAGGGCTTTATCTTTAATCAATGTTTCAATCTGACAGATGCCTAAATTCGCATACAAAGGCAAATCATCCCCCATAACAGAACGTATATCGAAATCAGCAAAATGAGCCTTACTATCCAATAAAGAACGGCAAGACCCTAGTCCCATTCCCATTCCAAACTGTGCACAGGCACGAGCCAAATTCAAATTGATTTTAGCTGCTTTTTCCGTTCCCCCGGTCATGCTTGACACCCAAATTGGGGTACACAATTGCTTGCCTAAAAACCCGAAAGGTTCAAGCTCCTTATCAGGATGAGCACTTAATAAAGGTTCATAATAGAACCGTTTATCAGCCAATGCATTTTCCATATGCGAACGGAAAGCCAAATCAATATGGTCTCGTTTTCTGTCAGTCATTATTCTATCTGTTTTCGGTTATCAGTTATCACTGCAAACTAATCTAGCTTTATCGTCTTCTACTTTAACCTTTTTACTTGTAATATGTCTTGATATAACCAATCGCAATATTTCTGAAGTTCCTTCACCAATTTCCAACATACGCTGGTCGCGATAAAAGCGTTCCACTTCAGAAGACTTTAAAAGGCCATGAGCACCGTGAATCTGCACGGCTTCTGTCGCCACTTCTCTGGCAATTTCAGAGCAAAACAATTTTGCCATGGCGGCATGTTTCCCAAATTCATACCCATTATCCTTCAACCAACAGGCCTGATACAACAGTGAACGTGCTGCTTCAATCTTGGTCGCCATATCGGCTAATTTAAAAGCAATGGCCTGAAAGTTAACAATAGGTTTCCCAAATTGCTCACGCTTATTGGCATATTTTAAAGCTTCTTCATAAGCTCCCTGTGCCAATCCTAAGCCCATGGCAGCAATTGTTAATCGTCCTGAATCAAGGGTTTTCAGCATGATTTTAGCTCCCTGTCCCAATTCTCCTAGTAAGTTAGACTTAGGGACCTGGCAATTCTCAAAAGAGAGTTCTCCCGTGTCAGAAGCGCGCCACATCATCTTCCCTTTAATCGATTCGGCTTTAAAACCTCCTGTTTTTCTCTCAACTAAGATAACAGATAATTCCTTTTCACCTTCTTTTTCATCCGTAATCACCTGTAAAGTAACTCCCAAAGATGATTGTGAAGAGGCATTTGATATAAATTTCTTTGTTCCGTTAATCAGCCAGTTCTCATTAATCAATTCGGCTCTCGACTGAGTTCCTCTGGAATCTGACCCTGCATTTTCTTCTGTCAGACCAAAAGCCCAAACATGTTCACCAGTGGTTAAAGGAGGTAAAAAATTCTGTTTTTGTTCCTCAGTTCCAAAATGATAAACGGGTCCAATACCAAGTGAGTTATGAGCAGCCAATGTTGACGCCTGTGACGCATCTACTCTCGCCAATTCTTCAACGGCTATCAGCAGCGATAAATAATCCTTGCCTTGTCCACCATATTTCTGAGGAATATAAATTCCAAATAAGCCCAATTCACCCATCCTTCGTGTTAATTGCGCACTAAATTCTTCTTTCTCATCCAAATCGGCAGCCAAAGCTTTCACTTCAGTCTCGGCAAATTCTCTAACTCTCAAACGAAGAGCCTCGTGTTCTTTATTTGTATAGGGATTCATATTTTGTTTTACTTTTTTTATAATAACAGACTCTAATGTCTTTTAATTAACAAACCTAAATAAAATCCTTTATCTCTAAAAATTATTTAGAATTAATTTTGATAAAAACAAGGCAATTTTAACAACTTCCAATTATTTATCATTCATACACAAAGTCCCATCCATCTCCAAAGCTAAAGAATAAGCTTCTTGAATAACCGATTCCGGATAACCATTAATCTGAAGAATCTTAATGGCATTTCGGTTCATTAATTTCCCTTCCTTAAGTCTGTAATCAAACTCAACCGTTTTATTGCCTACAATTTCACTAAAATGATAAAGCTCGTATTCGTTATGAAGCAAGTCGGCTAATTCAATATCGTGTGTCGATACAAAAACAAAATTGTTCAATTGGGCTAATGATGATAAAACCGCTTTCCCTGCTGAGATACGTTCAATGGTATTCGTCCCTTTAAAAATCTCATCGAGTAAAAACAAATTCATTTTGCCACACTGGCTTACCTCTATCATTTTCTTTATTGTGAGGACTTCTTCAAAATAATAACTCTTATCATTAAGCAAGTCATCACTAATTCTAATGGCAGAAAAAATGCGCATTCGTGGCAAAGAAAAAGCCTTACCAAAACAAGTGTTAAGAGTCAGAGCAGTCAAGGTATTGATTCCAATTGTCCGAATGAAAGTTGTTTTACCTGACATGTTTGAACCTGTCAATAAAATTGACTTATCATTCACTCGAATGCTATTGGTTACCGCATTGAGGATTAAAGGATGATAAAGTTCTTCGGCTAACAAATCGGACTTTTCTTCAGATACCTTAGGAATACAATAATTCTCAGAACTTTTTCTCAAAGAAGCAATACTTAGTAAAGCATCAATCTCACCCACAAAAACAAACAAGGCTTCTATCTCACTTCTATTTTTATCCAGTTGCCTCAAGATTCCAAATAACAAAAGAGGTTCCAGAATGAATACAATTTTCACCAATTCAATCACAAACCAAAATAAGGCCTCCATATCACTCCCTAAATCGTCTCCCAATTTAAAAAGAGACATTCTAAACCTAAGTTTATCAATCGTGGCGATGGAAGAATTAAGATTGGGAGCAATATTTTTAAAACAGTCCTGACCAAAGAGATCCCGAGCGGTATCAGTCAATTTTAACAGCTGTGGAATCGATTTGATATAATAATACAGATTCTTCTTATTCCAATAGTGTATCCCAATATTAACAATAAAAACACCGAATAAAACAAAAAACAACCGCCCGTTAAAAGGGAAAAGTAAAATTGATAACAAACTCGTAAAAGAGAGAATACGAATCAGAAAATACCATTTAGGAGCCTGTATATGTTCATCCTGAAAAAGAGAGGTGATATAATGTGTATTTTCTTTACTCAGCTTATCAAGTTGTTTTTGAGTCTTAATTCGAAACTCCGGATCGTCCGTAAAAAACTGAATTAACACTTCATTCCTTTCAATATGATGCTGATCAGACGGAATATTTCGAAGTTTGTCGTAGAGATATTGTTGCCCAATTTTGGAATGGGTTCTGTCAACAAACATAAATAACTCATCGAAATCTAAATCCTGACAGGTTTTATCAGATAAAACCTGAAATGAATCTTCATGTTTTTTATTCCTAAAATACCTTTCAATCTGATCGAAATTAAACACATCCTCTTTTATTTTCCCAAAAGAATTCAGGTAAGCTTTATCTCTTTTCGTATTCCTTTTAAATATCATAAAGTTAAATTTCACACAGTGGTTCTGAATTAAACATTAGGGATTTGTCAAAAGATGATGGGCAATTCCTTATACTCAAGAAATAACTGCTAAAAATACAATTATTCCCTTTCAAAATAAAGAAGAAAGCCCCCTTCTGACAAACTTGACAGATTTGACAGTAGTTTTTTTTAGTTCTATAATTTAAATTTACATATTAATTAAGATTCTAAGTATGGAAATTGAAATTTGGCACATATGGTTGCTCGCTGCAGTCCTTTTATTCATAATTGAAATATTTATGACAAGCTTCGTTGCAGTCTGTATTGGAACGGGAGCTTTGGTCACCGGAATCGGTGCATATTGGGGGCTGGATATCACACAGCAACTCGTGTTATTTTCAGTTTTTACATTTCTAAGCCTCTTCTTTATTCGCCCATTTGCACAAAAATTTATTCTAAGATCAAAAGCATATATCAACACCAATGCTGATGCTCTTATAGGTAAAAAAGCAAGAGTGGTTGAAACCATCAATCACAAGAAAAGAAGCGGTCGCGTTGAGATAGATGGGGATAATTGGAAAGCAACATCTTTTGATGGACAGGAAATCCATCAAGGGCAAATTGTGACCATAGTGAGTTATGAAAGTATTGTTTTAACCGTAAAATAAAGTTTAGTATGGGTGGAATTATCCTGGCTGGAGCGATTGCTCTTTTAGTCATCATCTTTATGGCTTCAGGCCTAAAAATTGTTCGTCAATCCGAAACAATTATAATTGAACGTCTTGGAAAATACAACAGGACCCTTCAATCGGGAATAAATATCATTATTCCTATTTTCGATCAGACAAGAGATATTGTCTGGCGCTATGTTAAAGAAGATTTTAACGGACAAAAAGTTGTCATGTTTAAAAATAAAGCGCGTATTGATTTAAGAGAAACCGTGTATGATTTCCCAAAACAAAACGTGATCACAAAGGATAATGTAGGGGTTCAAATCAATGCCTTATTATACTTTCAAATCATGGATCCGGTTAAATCAATTTATGAAATTGAAAATCTACCCGATGCCATTGAAAAATTGACACAAACAACCTTAAGAAATGTGATTGGGGAATTAGAATTGGATCAAACATTAACTTCCCGAGATACCATAAATACAAAACTTAGAGGAATTCTTGACGATGCCACAAACAAGTGGGGTGTAAAAGTCAATCGTGTGGAGTTGCAGGACATTAACCCGCCACAGGATATTATTGCTGCCATGGAAAAACAGATGCGTGCTGAGCGTGATCGTCGGGCAGCTATTCTCGAAGCTGAAGGAATGAAACGCGCAAGTATTCTTGAAGCCGAAGGGATTAAAGAATCTGAAATTAATAAGGCTGAAGGTGAAAAGCAATCGAAAATTCTAAGAGCCGAGGGTGAGGCGCAAGCCCGAATTAAGAAAGCAATTGCTGAAGCGGAAGCCATTCAGAGAATTACCGAAGCGATTAGCCAGGAGGGCGGAGATCCTGCCAATTACCTGATTGCTGTTCGTTATATCGATACGCTTAAAGAAATGGTGAGTGGAAAAGATAATAAGGTTATCTATCTGCCATACGAAGCAACAGGCGTTTTAAGCTCGATTGGAGGCATTAAGGAAATGCTTACTGCTGGTGTAAAATAACCCTAACCCCTCATATATTGAATCAAAGGTCGAGCAATTTGTTCGGCCTTTAATTTTGGTATTCCTAAACTAAACCGGGAATATTCAGATCGAAATTTATCCTTTAAAAAAACATATCTGAACAAACCCTATTTTTTTTACCTTTGATATCTATTTGAAAATGTCAAGATCACTGGCTTAACGATTCATACAAAAATACATGCAGTTTAAAGATATTATTGGGCAAGAGGCAACCAAGTCTCGCTTTATTCAGACAGTAACAGATAATAGAGTGAGTCACGCGCAACTTATTGTTGGTGAGAATGGTGTAGGCAAGCTAGCTCTGGCAATTGCATTTGCACAATATGTTTCGTGCCAAAATAAACAAGCCAATGATTCTTGCGGACAGTGTCCTTCCTGCAAAAAATATCAGAAACTCGTTCATCCCGATTTACATTTTGTTTTTCCGGTTGTTAAAGCTAAGGCAGCGAGCAATCCTGTAAGTGATACTTATATCGAAAATTGGAGGAAACAAGTGCTGAGTGATCCTTATTTTGATCTTAACGACTGGTATACAAGTTTGGGTGTTGAAAATGCCCAGGGAATGATTTATTCCAATGAAAGTAATGAGATTCTTAAGAAATTAAGCCTTAAAACTTATGAATCTGATTACAAAATTATGATTATTTGGTTGCCGGAAAAAATGCATGCCTCCTGTGCCAATAAATTGCTTAAGCTGATTGAAGAACCACCTTCAAAGACCTTATTCTTTCTAGTCTCAGAAGATCCTAATCGAATCCTTCAAACAATTCGATCAAGAGCCCAGATGACAAAAATTCCAAGAATTGATAAGGAAGCACTTTGTTCTGCCCTCAAATCGGAATACAACCTATCGGATACAGAGCTGAATAATTTGGTTAGGCTATCCGAAGGAAGTTATCGCAAAGCCAGAATTTTAATCAAAAATTCTGACGAAAATGCTTTTAACTTCGATCGCTTTGTTAGTATTATGCGTATTTGTTATGCCCGAAATGTACTCGAGCTGATGACCTGGGCTGAAGAAATTAGTGCAATTGGTCGTGAAAGACAGAAAAGTTTTCTTCAATATTGTTTAAGAATGATTCGTGAAAACTTTATTCTGAATTTGAAACAGGAAGAAATGGTTTTTCTTAATGGCGAAGAAATGAACTTTTCGCAACGGTTTTCACCATTTATCAACGAAGATAATGTTTGGCCCATTGCCGATGAATTGACAAAAGCTTACAACGATATCGAACGAAATGGAAATGCAAAAATCATTTTCCTTGACTTAAGTCTTCGCTGGGTTAAATTGTTACGACCATAATAAAGGCATTAGAAATAGAATTCATTAGCCTTTTATCGACCTATTTAGATTGGTTTTTTAAATTATTCCCGCCTGTCAATCAATCCCATACTAAGTTCTTTTTCTATATATTTTTTCGGATTCTTCAGACCTTTAAAAAATTAATTAACTTTAAGGGTTATTTATGGTATAGACTCTCAGTAAGTCTGATAGATATCCCATTTTATTAGCTAATTTTGCAGGCACGATTATAAAATTTCAAATTCGAATAGTATTCGAATCTTTTACACAGATCATGCAAACTATTGGAGTACAAATTACCGTATACCAATAAGATACTGCACTCAATATATATATACATATGATAGAAGAGAAGGAACCAAAAGGCAAATGTGGCGGTTGCGCTAAGGGTAAAACCGATCATCGACTTTTGGCAGGTAAACTTGATGTTTACGACTGGTTAGGTGACGTTCCTGAAAGCGCTTTATGTCCCGATATTATAGAAGTTAAATTTAAAAATACACGCAAAGGTTTTTATTCTAACAATAATAAAATAAGACTAAAGCGTGGCGATATAATTGCTGTTGAAGCATCTCCCGGACATGATATTGGTATTGTTTCACTAACAGGTGATTTAGTGGTTGAGCAAATGAAAAGACAAAAGCTCGACGCTAAAACTTACGAAGCAAAAAAAGTATACCGAATCGCCAAACCTGTAGATATAGAAAAGTGGCACGAAGCCATTGCTCTTGAACACAAAACCATGATTAAGGCGCGCCAAATTTCTGCCGAACTAAAATTGAATATGAAAATTGGCGACGTAGAGTATCAGGGGGATAAAACCAAGGCCATTTTCTATTATATCGCTGATGAACGCGTTGATTTCCGTCAATTAATTAAAGTTTTAGCCGAAGAATTTCGAATCCGAATTGAGATGCGCCAAATTGGTGCTCGTCAAGAGGCCGGGCGTATTGGAGGAATTGGACCTTGTGGTCGTGAATTGTGTTGCTCAACCTGGATCACAAATTTTGTATCGGTAACTACCAACGCGGCACGATATCAGGAAATTTCTTTAAATCCGCAAAAACTAGCCGGGCAATGTGGCAAACTAAAATGTTGCTTAAACTACGAAATGGACGTTTATATTGATGCCCGTAAGGATTTTCCGCCAACCAATATTCCGTTGGAATGCAAGGATGGTACAGCTTATCATCAAAAAACAGATATCTTCAAACGAATAATGTGGTACAGTTTCGATAAGAATTATGCTGTCAATATGGTTCAGATTCCTGTCGAAAGAGTGAAGGAGATAATTCGTCTGAACAAAAAAGGCACTAAAGTTAACGAGCTGGTCATCAAAAAAGAGGAGATTACCCGTAAAGCACTCGATTACGAAAATGTTGTAGGGCAAGACAGTCTGAATCGTTTTGATAAATCAGAGACGGTTAAGAAACCTCGCCCCAAACGTAAATTCCGACGTAAACCTCGGAAAATTACTAAGCCCAAAGAGTAGCTTCGTCGAATAAAATAAAATCATAAAGTATTGAGCACATAGATAAATCATCTACTCAATACTTTATTGGCTTAAGAGAATTAAAGACTTGATATTTTGAATCAATGAAATTTAAATCCAAATACCTTTTACTTTTCAGTTTTGCACTGATACTCATCTCGAGTGCCTGTCAGGACAATCGTCTGTATGAGAATTATATCGATATTCCAAATCATAAATGGAATAAAGAACATATTGCTCGATTTGAAGTGGAGATAACAGACTCCATTCAATTGCACAACATTTACATCGATATCCGAAATACGGGCAGGTATCCTTACAGTAATCTGTGGCTTTTCATTAAGCAGACAAATCCGGAAGGTACCGTAAGCGAAGACAAATTTGAATGCCACTTAGCAAGTGATGCCGGCGAATGGTATGGAAGTGGGTTTGGTAATATATTCGATTTGCAGGTTCTTTATAAACCTGCCGTTTTATTCTCAAAACCGGGATTGTACACCTTCGAAATGGTACAAGGTATGCGAGATGACAACTTACCCGGAATCGTGAATATCGGTCTGAAAATTGATAAAACAAAACAATTAGAAACTAAAAATAAGTAGGCTGAATATTGATAAAGCAGTCTACTCTGACATAGGAAAAAAGTGGGAAAGAATAAATTAAAGCGTTTCGCTGAAATGGAAACTTTTGAGAATGTTTTCCAGCCTTCACACGAGGATGTGTGGGATAAAGAATTCAGACTTAAAAGTAAATGGAACAAGGAATATTTCAAAAATGATAAGCCTATAGTTCTGGAAGTTGGATGTGGTAAAGGCGAATATACAGTCGGTTTAGCAGAACGCTTTCCGGATAAAAATTTTATTGGTATCGATATTAAAGGGGCCCGACTTTGGCAGGGTGCCAAATATGCAATTGAAAATGGACTAAAAAATGTCGCTTTCATTCGAACCAAAGTGGAACTTTTACGTTCGGTTTTTGCCAACGGTGAAATTTCTGAAATATGGATCACCTTTGCTGATCCTCAGATGAAAAAAGTCACAAAACGACTTACAGGAACCCGTTTCATGCAACTCTATAGCGATTTAATGGCGGATAACGGAATGATTCATTTGAAATCAGACAGCCAATTTCTATACCATTACACACGCTACATGATTCAGGAAAACAATCTGAAAGTATTAACCGATACCGACGACTTGTATAATTCAGAACATGCCAACGATATTCTGGGCATTAAAACCTATTACGAAGCGCAATTCCTAAGTAAGGGAATTCCAATTAAGTACCTTCAGTTTCTACTCGAAGGGAAAAAAGAGTTTGTTGAACCGGATGTAGAACTGGAACTGGACGAATATCGCAGCTTTGGCCGTGACAGACGCAAGCAACCTACTGAAGAAAAAGATCTTAATAGGAAAAACAATCAATAAGCCTTAAGACATGTCAGATATTTATGCACGCATATTTAAAGTGGTCCAGCAAATACCGGCTGGACGCGTGTGTAACTATGGAACCATAGCGCGTTTTATTGGTTCTCCTCGCGGGTCCCGTCTGGTTGGATGGGCTATGAACAATTCTCATACCTGCGATGATTATATACCAGCTCACAGAGTAGTCAACCGTGTTGGCATGCTTTCGGGCAAACATCATTTCCCTGGGGAGAACTTAATGCAACAACTCCTCGAAAACGAAGGAATCGTTGTTATCGATGATCAAATTCAAGACTTTGAGAAACATTTTTGGGATCCGATGCAGGAACTTCCCGAAGATTTTTGTTCAGAATAGAATTTCATCACTTTTGTTATTTAAATTAAATCTAGATAGTTATCTTTGAGGTGTATTAATTTTTAAGTGTTTCTCGATGGGACAATTTTCCCAGTTTAAAACACATTTTTCGAATTAACACCCTAACAAATTAACAAGATATGTCATATACCAATAAACAAGTTACCGATGCTTTAAAACTTGTAAAGTTTCCTGGTAGCGATCAAGATATTATTAGCCTGGATATGGTTCGTAATATGAAAATTGAAGGTAAAAAGATCGGATTCGATTTAGTTTTTCAGAAATCTGACGATCCCAATATTATTCCCTTAAAGAAAGCTTGTGTTACAAACATTTTACGATTTGTTGACAAGGATGCTGAAATCAAAGGGAATATTAAAGTGAAAGCCGTTCATATTGTTGAAGCCCCTTCGGTACTTCCCAATGTAACCAATATTATTGCTGTTGCTTCGGGTAAAGGTGGTGTTGGTAAATCGACCATTTCGTCGAATCTGGCTGTTGCTTTGGCAAAAGCTGGTAAAAAAGTTGGCCTTATCGATGCTGATATTTACGGACCATCGGTTCCTAAAATGTTTGGTTCTGAAGATGCGAGTCCAAAACTTATACAAATTGACGGTAAGGATAGAATCGAACCACACGAGCGTTATGGTGTGAAGATGCTTTCTATTGGTTTCTTTGTTGATCCGGCTCAGGCAACTGTGTGGAGAGGCCCTATGGCTTCAAACGCACTTAAGCAAATGATTGAAGAGGGCAACTGGGGCGAGCTTGATTTCGTCTTAATCGACCTTCCTCCCGGAACATCGGATATTCACCTGACCTTGGTACAAACCGTTCCTGTTACCGGTGCTATCGTTGTGAGTACGCCTCAGGATGTGGCTTTAGCCGATGCCGTAAAAGGAATCAATATGTTCGAAGGCCCAGGCGTTAATGTACCTATCTTAGGTTTGGTTGAGAATATGGCTTGGTTTACACCTGCTGAATTGCCAAACAACAAATACTACATCTTCGGTAAAGATGGTTGTAAAAAACTGGCTGAAGAAAAAGGTGTAAATCTATTAGGACAAATTCCAATTGTTCAAAGCATTCGTGAAGGTGGCGATAATGGTGCTCCTGCAGCCTTGAACGAAGATTCAGTTACAGGTATGGCTTTCGCCGATTTGGCAAGCAAACTGATGGCAGCTGTTGAAGACAGAAACCAAAGTCAGGATCCAACAAAAAAAGTTGAAATGACCAGATAAGATCAATTGATCAATTCGTAATAAGTACAAAAGCACCTTCGATATGAAGGTGCTTTTTTAATATAATTGGACATCATCCTAAAATAAGATGACCCGATCATGGTTATCTCATCCTTTTAACAATTAAAACTTTATTTTTTACTTGTTTGCAATTGCTTGGCCATTGCAGCACCAATTAAACTTTCAAGTGGCGTTCCTCCCTTTTTATCAGAACTGATAATCATCGTCTCAGGAAATTTAATTTTTGCAATTTCGGCAGCTACCTTTATGTCACGGTTCAATTCCATCTGGAGTTTAACTTCAGGCGTAATACCAGCGCTTACTTTTTTAGAAATTTCGTAAGCTTCAGCATCAGCTGTCACTTTCTTTTTAAGAGCATTCAGCTTTTCTGTTTCCAAAGCAATAGCAGCCAGTTTCTTGTTGGTTTCCTCTTGCTTCAACTTAGTTTCAATTGCAATAAGAGCTTTAACCTGTTCCTTTTCCTGAGCCACACGCTCTGCAGCTTTATCACGCTCACCTTCTGCAATAATACGTTGTTGTGCATCCTTAGCAGTTTCTACTTTCTGTTGCTCAAGCTGTCGCTTAGCCGACTCATCTCTTTGCGCTTCAAGTCGTTGCTTAAAGGTCTTTTCAAGTTCAATATTATCTACAATAACCTGAGAAACAATAATATTATTCTCACTAAGCTCGTGTTTAATACGCTTAGGAATCCCATTAACAAGCACTTTATTCACTTCATAAGAAGTCTGAATTTCTTTTATGCTTCGATCATTATTTTGAATATCTGCATAAACAGTATCTCGTCTCTCAATTTTTTCAACAGCATAAGCCCCTCCTTTTAGTTGCTCTTCAAAAACCTGTCTGAAATTTTGAGCCTCACCCGAAATATAATCCTGGGCAGCAAACATATAAGCCGTATTAACCAATTGTTCTTTTACAGTTGGAACAATTGTGTTATTCACTAAATTGCTCATTGTTCTAAATTTAACCGCCAGATTTATAAAACTATCCTCATCTCTTGGCATTTCGAAACGTGTCGAAACAAATCCCATAGATGTTACCTGGTCAATAAAACGTAAAGGAATTGGTTTCATGATACCTTCAACTTCATCTTCATCAATTTCGATACCGTTACCTACGACCTTCACATCGATAAATTTCTGCCATTTATCAATCTTTGCAAAGCCTCTCCACTTAATACCTTGCTCCATTACAGCACTCATTTTACCTGTTGGTGAAACCAAAAGATAATTAAATCCTCTGTCAGCAAAAAAGAACATAGAACTCATCAAACTCAAAAGAATGCCAATAACAATAAGAGAATATCCATGAACATGAGTAATATGATTCATCCACTCGCCACTACCAGACTTCTTTTCTAATTTCGATATAATCAATGCTACAACACCTACGAGCAAAGCTATAACTCCCAAAAATGTAATCATAATGTTTTGTTTAAAAATTATTTTTTTTGTTAGATGCCAAACTTACATAAATATTTCTTTTTGTTCAGTGTCTAAATTTAAAATTTCCATAATAAAAAAAGCCCCAATCGTTTATAACGATTGGGGCTATATATTGAATAATTAAACGCTTATCGAACTTCCGAGCCAGCAGCAACAGCTTGCTCCGGCGACACAAATGCTAATTTACCATCAGCATCCTCAGCCATCAGAATCATCCCTTGCGATTCGATTCCTTTTAATTTACGAGGCTCAAGATTCATCAACACACTTACTTGTTTGCCAATAATATCTTCAGGTTTATAATGCTCAGCAATACCCGAAACAATGGTTCTGGTATCGACTCCTGTATCAACAGTCAGTTTCAATAACTTCTTGGTCTTAGCAACTTTTTCAGCTTCAGTAATCGTTCCAACACGAACGTCCATTTTCATGAAGTCGTCGAAATTGATATTCTCTTTGACCGGAGTTGCGACTCTGTTTTCAAGTTCATTAGCCACCTTAGTCGCTTCTAATTTATCAACCTGCGCTTGAATGGTCTCATCCTCGATTTTCTCAAACAACAATTCCGGCTTATTAATTTGATGACCAGCAGGTAATGCATTAGCTGTTACATCAGCCCACTCAATACGATCCATATTAAGGAATCCACGAAGTTTCTCTGCTGTAAATGGCAAGAAAGGCTCCATCAATGTAGAAAGGTTAGCAGAAATCTGTAAAGAGATGTTTAGAATTGTTTTCACACGATCCTCATCGGTTTTAATCACTTTCCAAGGCTCAGTATCCGCCAAATATTTATTACCCAAACGAGCTAAATTCATTGCAACCTTAAGGGCCTCACGGAAATGGAACGTTTCAAGATTCTTTTCAATTTCTGCCTTAAGAACAGGAATTTGAGCCAATGTTTCTTTATCAAAATCATTAAGTTCGCCAGCCTCAGGAACCAAACCACCAAAATACTTGTGAGTCAATACCAAAGCACGGTTCACAAAGTTTCCGAAAATTGCAACCAACTCGTTGTTATTACGAGCCTGGAAGTCTTTCCAAGTAAAGTCGTTATCCTTAGTTTCAGGTGCATTTGCTGTTAAAACATAACGCAACACATCCTGTTTTTCAGGAAACTCTTCAAGATATTCGTGTAACCAAACAGCCCAGTTACGAGAGGTCGAAATCTTATCACCTTCAAGATTTAAGAATTCATTTGATGGCACGTTATCAGGTAAAATATACGAGCCCTCTGCCTTAAGCATAGCCGGGAAAATAATACAGTGGAATACAATATTATCCTTACCAATAAAGTGAATCATTCTCGAATCTTCAGCCTTCCAGTACTTTTCCCAATCGGGTGTGTGCTCCTTAGTCGCCGAAATATAGCCGATAGGCGCATCAAACCAAACGTAAAGAACCTTACCGTCCGCTCCTTCAACAGGAACAGGTACTCCCCAATCCAAATCACGAGTTACAGCTCTTGGGTGAAGTCCATTATCTAACCATGATTTACATTGTCCATAAACATTTGGCTTCCATTCTTTGTGCTCCTCAAGAATCCATTCTTTCAAATAAGGCTCATATTTATCTAAAGGTAAATACCAGTGTTTGGTTTCTTTCAACTCTGGCTTGTTACCTGTAATTGCAGATCTTGCATCAATCAAATCAGTCGCATTCAACGATGTTCCGCAGCTTTCGCACTGGTCACCATACGCTTTCTCGTTTTTACAATGAGGACAAGTTCCTGTAATATAACGGTCAGCTAAAAACTGATTGGCCTCAGCATCATAAAATTGTTCCGACGTTTTTTCAATAAACTCCCCTTTATCGTGAAGTGTTTTGAAGAATTCTGAAGCCGTTTCGTGATGCGTTTTCGAGCTTGTTCTTGAATAAACATCGAATGAAATTCCAAACTTCTCGAAAGAATCCTTTATAATATTATGGTATTTATCAACCACATCCTGTGGGCTAACACCTTCTTTTTTTGCCTTAATGGTAATAGGTACACCGTGTTCGTCTGAACCACCAATTAATAACACATCATCGCCCTTCATTCGCAAATAGCGCACATAAATATCTGCAGGAACGTAAACGCCCGCTAAATGACCAATATGTACCGGCCCATTCGCATAGGGAAGAGCTGTTGTAACTAGTGTTCTGTTAAATTTTGACATCTCAAAAAGAAGTTTTAGAAGATCTATATTCAACAAGAGAGATCAATTTGTCTCCTGGAACGTAACAAGACCTTAGGTATTAATAATGAAATATGTTGCGAGTAGCCGATTAATGAATCGGTCTCTGAAGCGCAAAGATAAAATAGAAATAACAAATTCAAGCATTTAGCTTTGAAATCATTCAGTAATCATTTTCTCACATTTAAAGATTTTATTGTAATTTGTGATTTCTTAATTAACACGATCAATATCGAAAGAGGAAATCAGAATCCGATTGATTTTTAAATCTTTGATTGATCCCAATCATACACATATGTTTCAACCTTCCACATTAAAAAAAGGCGATAAAATAGGGCTTATTGCTCCCGCAGGAAAAATCGATAAACAAAAAATAATAACCGCACAAAAGGTGCTCGAATCCTTAGGCTACGAAGTTATCTTGGGCAAACATGTTTTTGATGAACATCATATATTTGCCGGAACAGACAAGGATCGGGCTGCTGATTTTCAATTCATGCTCGATCATAAAGAGATTAAAGCGATTATCTGTGCTCGAGGAGGATATGGCTGCATTCGCATTATCGATAAGCTAACTTTTGATGGGTTTGAAAAACACCCCAAACTGATCATTGGATTTAGTGATATTACCATTGTTCATGCACGTTTAAACCATCTTCATTTTGGAAGCTTGCACGCTACTATGCCAATCAATTTCACCGAGAATATTGCTGATTCTCCTTCGCTGCAAAAACTTGCAGATTATCTGGAAGGCAAATTGACAAATTACCTAATTCCATCGCATCAATTCAACAGAACAGGATCCTGTGAAGCTGAATTAGTCGGTGGAAATCTATCGATTATTTGTAGTTTGAATGCAACGGATTACGAACTGAATACTCACAACAAAATTCTTTTTATCGAAGATTTAAATGAGGATTTATATCATTTAGATCGATTAATGTTAAGTTTAAAACTAAGTGGAAAACTAGACCACCTCGAAGCACTTATTGTGGGTGGTATGAGTGATATGAAAGATGGGGAAACGCCATTTGGAAAAACAGCATACGAAATCATTCAAGAGGCTGTTCAGGATTACAAATACCCCCTTATTTTTAATTTCCCTGCAGGACATATCGATAAAAACTGGCCTTTACCCTTAGGTAAAAAAATCAGACTGGATGTAAAAGAGAAAGAGGTGGAATTGAGTTGGAAAAACTGATGATTAGCACTTTTGATTAAAAATCAAACAAATATGGCAGAACATAACGACTTAGGTAAATTGGGAGAAGATTTGGCAACCAAACATATGATGAGTAAAGGTTATCAAATTCTGGATCGAAATTGGATTTATCAGAAAAAAGAACTGGATATTGTCGCAACAGACGGCACATATCTTGTCGTAGTGGAAGTCAAATCGCGTTCTACAGATTATTTCGAACACCCTTCTGATGCCATTACCTTACCTAAAATTAAATTTCTTTGCCGAGCTACTCAAGCTTATGTCGATTTAAAAGATATTGAAATGGAGGTCCGTTTTGATGTCATATCTGTAATAAAACGAGGGGGAAAATTTGATATCGAACATATCGAAAATGCCTTTATTGCACCAATAGACTAATTTGTAATTATTAAATACCATGAATATTGAAGAACTAAGAGACTACTGCCTTTCGAAAAAAGGCGTAACCGAAGGCTTCCCATTCGACCAGGAAGTTCTTGTTTTTAAGGTGATGAATAAAATGTTTTTACTTACCAATATCAACAAGGATTTAAGCATGAGTGTAAAATGTGATCCCGAACTAGCTGTAGAGTTACGCGAACAATTCCCGCAAGTACAAGCAGGCTGGCATTTAAACAAAAAACACTGGAATATGGTTGCCATTGATGGTACAATTTCAGACAATCAACTTAAAGAATGGATCAATCATTCTTACAATCTAATCGTTGCCAGCCTAACTAAAAAACTACAAAATGAGCTCCTGAACATGTAAATAGTTCAGTAATCTTAATATCTTTCCACACAAAATGTAAAACACAACCATAAAACAACAATCATGAATTTTAAACAACTAAGCGTCATTGTGCTTTCTCTGACATTAAGCGTTCAAGGGCAAGCTTTCGCTAAAAAGAAAAAAACAACTGAGCCTGAAGGCTTCAAATTCACCACTGTTGCTGATGTGCCAACCACAGAAGTCCGAAATCAGGAAAGTACAGGGACGTGTTGGGCTTTTGCTACAACCTCATTCATCGAAACAGAATTGATTCGTTTAGGAGCAGGAAACATCGACTTATCAGAAATGTTTACAGTTCGACATGCCTATTCACAAAAAGCCTTGCACTATTTCCGTTTACACGGAAAAGGCAACTACAGCGAAGGAGGTCAGGCTCATGATGTCTTAAACGTTGTCAAAGAATTTGGTTTTATTCCTGAATCAGAATACTCAGGAAATCAGTACCAGAGCGACTATCATATCCATCAGGAAATGGTAAAATCTACCAAAGCCATGTTGGATCAGATTGTACAGAACCCGAATAAAAATATTACTCCGGTTTGGAACAAATCAGTTAATAGTGTTCTTGATACCTACATGGGAACCGCGCCTGAAAAATTTGAAACAAATGGAAAAACGATTTCAACTGTTGAGTTCATGAAGCAAACTGGTTTTAATCCTGATGATTATATCGAATTGACATCCTATTCACATCATCCTTTTTACAAGCAAATGAACCTTGAGATTCCTGACAACTGGTCGGATGATATGTATTACAACCTGCCTATTGACGAGCTAATGACAGTCATCGATAATGCACTAACCAATGGTTATTCTGTATGTTGGGATGGAGATGTTAGTGAAAAAGGATTCTCGCATCGCAATGGTGTTGCAATTCTTCCGATTTCAAATGTAAAAGACATGACCAACTCTGAAATTGAGAAATGGGATGCTATGTCTACCAAAGAAAAGAACGCATTATTATATAAGTTCGATAAACCCGGATCGGAAGTAAAAGTTGATCAAGTGCTGAGACAAGCAACTTTCGACAACTACCAAACAACTGATGATCACTTGATGCACTTAACCGGGATTGTGAAGGATCAGAATGGAACACGTTATTACAAAACTAAAAACTCATGGGCTAAAAACTCTAATAAAATGGGTGGCTACTTAAATATGAGTGAATCATACGTTCGCCTTAAAACAGTCGCAATCATGGTTCATAAAGATGCGGTTCCTGCAAATATTAAGGCAAAATTGGGAATATAATACTTATCATATTTTTAAAGAATAATTTAAAAGGTTCGAAGTGTATACTTCGGACCTTTTTTTATTTTCTAAATCACAAAACAATTTCAATTATTTTACAAAAAACAATTGAAATTTTAATTGATTTTTCTCTTATATAAAACCACACACCATTATATAAATAATCTAATTTAAATAACAAACCTCAAACAGCTCTTTTCTTTGCAGTTAAGAAATCACCGTTGCAGATTAAATTTTCCTCCCATCTTTGATCTTAATTTACAATAATATAAAACCTTTAAAGGTAAATTGCATCAATAAAATTATAGAGCATCATTTTTCATGAATAAAATATAAGAAAAAATGTATATAATTGTTGACCCAATTATAACCACTACTAACTGAATTAATCATGAAACCCCTAAGTAACTCCATTCTAAAGCAATTTAGAAATGGAGATAATTTCGCCTTTAAAAAGATATACGAACGTTATTTTGATGCTCTGTATCTTTTTGGAATGAAATACATCTCAAACCAAGATGTCATGGAAGACATTTTGCAAGAGATCTTCATTAAAGCCTGGGAGAAACGTGCCTACTTCTTTCATGACTTAGCTTTAAAAGCTTTTCTGTACAAATCTGTTAAAAACGCCTGTCTCAATCATATTGAACACCAATCTGTCAAAAAGAAATTTGAACAACGACAAGATTCAAACGCCTATGACGAAAATATCTTTTATAGAAATATTATCGAAGAAGAAGTCAATCGTCATATCGCAGAGGCAGTAAAAGAATTACCAGCTTCTGCACGCATTATTTATCTTCTGAGTCTAAAAGGTGTTAAAAATAAAGATATTGCTGAAGATCTTGAAATATCAATCAATACGGTAAAAACACAAAAACTTCGAGCAAGTCGATTTGTAAAAGAAAAACTAAAAGACAAAACCTGACTAAAAAACTGATAACCAATCAAAATAAGACATATTAAAAAAAAAAGGGGTGAAAAAAATATTTTTTGTCACCCCTTTTTCTATTCTTCCTGTTTAAGCAGATACAAACTACTAATGCTAATAAGAAGATGAATCAATTAAATTCCTCATTTAAAATTGCTGAGCTTATATCAAAGAGATTAAAAGGGAAATTATCTCTGGAAGAAAGTCATATTTTAGATGAATGGAAATACGACAGTAAGGAAAATCTAGATCTCTATCATAAACTCTCGAAGAACCCGGAAACAAACTTTTTTAAAAACGAAGAGCAACTCGAAAAAGTAAAAAAAGAAGAAATATGGCATAAAATAAACACCAACTTACAAGAGAAAAAAACGCGAAAGATCAGAACAGAATTTCTAAAATATGCAGCAAGTATTATCGTAATTGGTATAAGTACTTTCTTTATTATTAATTCTATTCCAAACAAACCAACAAATCAAACTGCTCATATTTCTCCCGGTAAAAACCAAGCCCTATTAATGCGAGATAAGGGTGAAACGATAATTCTGGATGAATTCGTTAAGCTTAAGGAAGAAGGCCTGGAAATCAGCAATACCGAGGGGCATCTCATTTATACGAATGACAATAAAATCACTAATAAAGAAAAAATCACCTATAATTCATTAATTATCCCCAAAGGAGGTGAATATAATCTAACTCTTAGCGATGGAACAAAGATCTGGCTTAATTCCAATTCAAAATTAAAATATCCCACCAAATTTTCAGGTAAAGAACGCCTTGTTGAACTGGAAGGTGAGGCCTTCTTTGATGTCAGCAAGAATAAAGATTTCCCTTTTGTTGTAAAAATGAATGATTTTCAAATAAAAGTTCTGGGTACCTCATTCAATGTGAATGCATATAACGATGAAAAAGAAATAATTACCACTCTTGTCGAGGGTCGGGTTGAAGTTAAGGATCAACTTCGAAATCAGAAAGAGATACTATTACCCAACGACCAATTTTGCATCAACAAGTACAATGGAGATTTTAAGAAAACACATGTGGACACTGAAATCTATACTGCCTGGAAAAATGGTCGACTTGTTTTCCAAAATGAGAGGCTTGAAGACATCATGATTCGATTATCACGCTGGTATAATGTGGAAGTCTTTTTTCTTAATAATGAATCTAAAGACCTAAAATTCACTGGTGATTTAGCCCGATACGAAGATTTCAACAATGTATTGGAAATGATCGAATTTACAGATAAAGTTAAATTTTCAATTAAAAACAGATCCGTACTTGTAGAAAAATTAAATTAAAAAAAATACGGAGAAAGCTTGCAACTAACTCCGTATCTGTCAATAAATCATTTCTGTTGTAGCAGAAATGGAATACTAACCAAATCAACTATAAAATTATGGAAAAAAAACGAGAAAAGTCTTTCTGTTTTTCTGGGGTCATCCTCAGAGGGAAACGACTGTTACTCATGCTCTTAATGCTAAGCGTGATTCATGTAAGCTCGATCGCAGCCCCACAACCTGCATTACTAAGAGTCGATTTAAAACAAACTTCTTTAATTGAGATCTTTAACTCAATAAAAAAACAATCAGATTATACCTTTCTGTACAGTGTAGAAGATGTCGAGAATATCGACAACATTTCTATCTCAAACAAAGCTGGAGATATCAAAACAATTCTTGATGAAAGTTTAAAGGGCACAAACCTAGAATACAAAATCAAGGATAATGTTGTTATTATCAAACCTGCTACTAAAACACCAATTAACAACACAAATACAGTACAGGAAGATAAGAAGATCTCTGGTGTTGTTACCGATGAGCAAGGTGAAACTTTACCTGGTGTTTCAGTCGTGATAAAAGGAACCAGTACGGGTGTTTCAACTGATTTCGATGGTAAATACCAAATTACAGTCCCATCAAAAGGTGCAATTTTAGTTTTTTCTTTTGTGGGAATGGATTCAAAAGAAATTAAAATTACAAATCAGACAAAATTGAATATTACTTTAAAATCTTCTTCTGAAAGCCTAAATGAAGTCGTTGTAACAGGTATGATCTCGACTGACAAGCGATTATTTACAGGTGCTAGTGAGAAATTACAAGCTGAAGAAATAAAATTGGCTGGTATACCTGACATAAGTAGAGCTCTTGAAGGTAGATCTGCTGGGGTTTCTGTACAAAATGTTTCAGGAACTTTTGGTGCAGCACCAAAAATCCGTGTTCGTGGTGCAACTTCAATCTATGGTAGTTCAAAACCGTTATGGGTTGTTGATGGTGTTATTTTAGAAGATGTTGTAGAACTGACTTCTGATGCACTTGCTTCAGGAGACGTATCAACTCTAATTAGTTCTGCTATTGCGGGATTAAACTCAGATGATATTGAAAGCTTTGAAGTTTTGAAAGATGGTTCTGCAACTTCAATCTATGGTGCACGAGCAATGGCTGGTGTAATTGTTATTACAACAAAAAAAGGTAAAGCAGGAGTTAGTCGTATTTCATATACTGGTGAATTTACTTCAAGATTAACACCTTCATATAATGATTTCAATATCATGAATTCGCAAGAACAAATGTCTGTTTACGAAGACATGCGTGAAGGTGGATGGCTTAATTATGCTGATGTTGCAAATGCTGCAGAAAGTGGTGTTTATGGAAGAATGTATCAGAGACTTAACCAAACGGATGCTAATGGAAATTTTTTACTAAAAAATACACCAGAAGCTAAAGCAGCATTCTTACGTCAGGCTGAAAATAGAAATACAGACTGGTTTAAAGAATTATTCAATACCAACTTGATGCAAAGTCATTCCGTAAGCATGTCTTCAGGTAATGATAAAGCTTCCTATTATGCATCTGTTAGTGCATTACTTGACCCGGGATGGACTCAAGCGAGTAAAGTAAACCGTTATACAGCTAATTTTAAATCGAATTATAAGATTTTAGATAATCTATCGTTCAACACAATTAGTAATGCTTCTTACAGAAAGCAAAAAGCTCCGGGAACTTTATCACAAGATGTTGATGCTGTAACAGGTAAAGTAAAAAGAGACTTTGATATCAATCCTTACTCTTTTGCATTAAACTCTTCAAGAACTTTAGATCCCGATGCATCTTATACTCGTAATTATGCACCTTTTAATATCAAAAAAGAATTGGGTGAAAATTATATCGATTTAAATATTGTTGATATAAAATTCCAAACAGAATTAAAGTGGAAAGTGACACCTAAAGTTGAATTAAGTGCATTAGGTGCGATCAAATATCAATCAACTTCTCAAGAGCATAATATTACCGAATTTTCAAATCAGGCTGAAGCCTATCGAGCAATGCCGAACTCAACTATTCGTGATAGAAACTCATTCTTGTATACCGATCCTGATGACCCTTATGCACTGCCTGTAAGCATTTTACCACAAGGAGGTATTTATAAACGTACAGATTATAGTATGCTGGGTTATGACTTCAGAACAACAGCCTCATACAAAGACGTATACAACGATGTTCATATCTTAAACTTATATGGTGGTATGGAGATCAACTCTTCTGACCGTAAGAAAACAAACAATACAGGTTGGGGTATGCAATACTCTATGGGTGAGATTCCGTTTTATGACTACCAGCTATTTAAAAAAGGTATTGAAAACAATAATCTGTATTATGGTATGGAAAATACCCGATACCGCAATATGGCTTTCTTCGGAAACGCAACTTATTCATATAAACACAGATATACTATCAACGGTACATTGCGTTATGAAGGATCGAACAAATTAGGAAAGTCAAAAAGCGCGCGCTGGTTACCAACCTGGAATATTTCAGGAGCCTGGAATGCTCATGAGGAGAATTTCTTTCAACAATTTAAACCTGCTCTATCAAACTTTACATTAAAAGGATCGTATAGTTTGACAGCTGATAGAGGACCTAGTAATGTTACCAATTCATTGGTTGATATTAGAAGTAAAACGCCTTGGAGACCAACCGCAGGTGTTAAAGAAAGTGCTCTGGAAATTGCATCTCTGGAAAACAGTGAACTAACTTATGAGAAAAAACATGAAATTAATGTTGGTGCAGAAATTGGCTTCTTAAACAACCGAATCAATACAACAGTAGACTGGTATACTCGTGATAATTTCGATCTTATTGGAATTGTTAAAACACAAGGTCTTGGTGGTGAAGGAACCAAGTATGGTAACGTTGCATCAATGGAATCTCACGGTTTTGAGTTCTCGGTTTCAACCAAAAATATCACAACCCGAGATTTCTCATGGGTGACGAACTTTGTTTATTCAAAGGCTAAAAATAAAGTCACAGAGCTTAACACCTTTTCAAGAGTTATGGATCTGGTTTCCGGTTCTGGTTTTGCTAAAGAAGGGTACAACGTTCGTTCAATCTTCTCAATTCCTTTTAAAGGACTAAATAATGAAGGTTTGCCAACATTCTTGAATCAGGATGGTGATATTACTGTTAGCGATATCTATTTTCAGGAAAGAGATAAACTTGATTTCTTGGAGTACTCTGGTTCTACAGATCCTACTGATGTTGGTAGCTTAAGTAATGTTTTCACCTATAAAGGACTAACTCTAAATGTCTTTATGACCTATGCCTTTGGTAATGTTGTGCGTTTAGATCCTGTATTTAACAGTTCTTATTCTGATCTTGCTGCACTACCTCGTGAATTTAAAAATCGTTGGATAAAACCAGGTGATGAAGCCTATACCAACATTCCAACTATTGCAACTGTTAGACAGGAAAGAAATATTGGCGCTTCAGATCTTGCGACTGCATATAATGCCTACAACTATTCTTCGGCTCGTATTGCAAAAGGTGATTTTATTCGAATGAAACAGATTTCATTGGCATATGAATTTCCTAAAACTATTACTGGAAAATTAGGCGTCAACAATCTATCTGTTAAATTACAAGCAACCAACTTGTTTTTATTATACTCTGATGATAAACTGAATGGACAGGATCCGGAATTCTTCAACTCGGGAGGTGTAGCCGCACCAGTACCTAAACAGTTTACATTTACATTGAAGTTAGGTTTATAAAAGCAAAAAAATACAACATGAAAAAAATAAATATAATACTTATAGCCTTACTAGGCATATTTGCTGCTTCGTGTGACTCATATCTCGACGAAACGCCAGATAACCGTGCGGAGGTTGATAGCCAAACAAAAATTAGAAAGCTATTAGTTTCAGCCTATACTGAGGGAAACCATGCATTCGTTACCGAATTAGCATCAGACAACATCGATGATACAGGAAGTACGAATCCATATTCTGATCGTTTTTCCGAGCAACTTGCCAACTGGGTAGATTTGACCGAATCAGATAACGAAGACACCCAAAATATATGGGAAGGTGCTTACACTGCAATTGCTCATTCAAATGAAGCCTTGGCAGCAATTGAAGAACTAGGAGATGAAAATCTATTACCTGAAAAAGGTGAAGCTTTAATAACACGTGCCTATTCACATTTTATATTGGTCAACGTTTTTTGTAAGCATTACAATGCTCAGACGAGTGCAACGGATCTGGGAATCACATACATGACAAAATCAGAAACAACTCTTGATCCAAAGTATGAGAGAGGCAATGTAAAAGATGTTTACGAAAAAATTAATGCTGATATTGAAGCAGCATTACCTTTGATTAGTGATGATATTTATGAAGTTGGATCATATCACTTTACTAAAAAAGCGGCTTATGCCTTTGCAGCTCGTTTCAACTTGTATTACGAAAAATGGCAAAAAGCAAAAGATTATGCTTCTGTAGTGCTGACAGAAAATCCATCTTCTCAATTGAGAGATTGGTCAAGACTAGGTGCGTTACCTAGAGATCCTGATGTTGTTACGAAAGCCTATATTAATGATCCTGCCAATTTATTAGCTCTAACTTCAAATTCGAATATGGGGGTAAATTTTGGAGCATTTTATACGGGATCTCGTTTTAACCATTCGAGAAAAATTGCTGACGAGCAAACCTTACTTGCTCCTGCACCTTGGGGAACCATTGGAACAGCTGATTACCGTTTCCGTCTATTCATTTATTCCGGTAATAATTTAGATAAGAGTTTGTTTTACAAGATTCCATATCTTTTTGAAATAACAGATCCTGTTGCACAAATTGGTTATAGCAGAACTGTAATGATACCTTTCACAACAGATGAAACCCTATTGGTTCGTGCAGAAGCTGAAACCATGTTAGACGAATCAGATCTGGCATTGGCAGATCTAAACCTGTGGAGTAAGAATTTCTTTAAAGACAAAGAAGCAACCTTAGATCAGGTAAATACCTTATACAATGATATGCCTTATTCAAGTGAAGCGCTTGTAACTCAAAAAAAGAAATTGAGTCCTAAATTTACAATCACTCCGGGGATTCAGGAAAATCTAATTCATTATGTACTACAATGTCGTAGAATTCTAACCATGCACGAAGGTTTGCGTTGGTTCGATATCAAACGTTATGGAATTGAAGTTCCTCGTTTTCAGATTCAAGCCGACGAAACTGTAGTCGTTCTGGATATATTAAAAACAGATGATTTGCGTAAAGCAATCCAATTACCTCAGGATGTTAGAAGTGCAGGATTGGAAGCTAACCCTCGTTAAATCTTAAATTAAAAAACACGAATTATGAATAAAATAAAATATTGGCTTTTAGCTACAGCAATGGTATTTGCTTTTGGGGCTTGCTCCGAAGACGATGAGCCAAATCCGAATGTCACTGTAATCAATATGGATAATGGTGAACAAAATGATTTCGATAAATATTTAGAAAAAACATTTGTTGACACTTACAATATCAACTTTATTTACAAGTGGGAAGATGTTGAATCGGATATGCAATATGCCTTAGTACCTGCTAAGGTTGAGAACTCTATTAAAATGGCTAACCTAATCAAGTACCTATGTTTAGATGCTTATGAGGAAGTTGCTCCTGAAGGATTCTTAAAGAAGTATTTTCCTAAAATGTTTATGATGGTAGGATCTGGTGGTTACAGAAATAACGGAACTATGGTATTGGGAACTGCGGAAGGTGGACTAAAAATCACGCTTTACCTAATCAATGAGCTTGATGTTACTGATGTTCAGAGATTATACTCACACTATTTCCGTACGATTTTCCATGAGTTCTCTCATATTTTACATCAAACCAAAGATTATACAACTGATTTTGATAAAATTTCTGCAACAGACTATGTAGGTGGTTCATGGAATGATGCATGGAAAGATGAAGGCGATGAAACAATTAAGCAGGATGAGAGATGGTCTAAAGGTTTTATTAGTGACTATGCCAGTAAAGAAACAAACGAAGATTTTGTTGAGCTGATTGCCCACTATATTACCAATACTCCTGAGTCATGGGAAGCAAAACTTGTGACTGCCGGGGATACAGGGAGACCAATTCTTGAGCAAAAAATAACTATTGTAAAGTCTTACATGAAAGATGTTTGGAAAATCGACATGGATGCTTTACGTGCTGCAATTCAAACTCGTGCAGAAAAGTTAGATGAACAAGATCTTGATAATATTTCTATAAACTAAGAACTATGAAAAAACATATTTATATAGTGCTGTTTGGTTTGTTATTAAGTATGGGTGTTGTTTCGTGTGACAACAACACAGATTTACTTTTTGACGAAACAGCTGCACAACGAAAAGAAAGTGCTAACAAAGCTTATGATGATGCACTTAAGTCTTCTGAACAAGGCTGGTTGTTTCAATATTATCCTGAGGAAACTCAGAAATATGGAGGATATAACTTTGTTGTAAAGTTTGCCGAAGATAATCAGGTTACAGTTTGGTCTGAGAATATGGCCGATTTTACACAACCTGAAACATCAACCTATAACATCATTTCGTATGGTGGACCAGTCTTAACCTTTGATACTTACAATTCGATAATGCATGAATTTGCAACACCTTCAGCAGATGAATATCTTGCAAAAGGGGGTGACTTTGAATTCCTAATCATGTCGAATGAAAACGATGTGATGACCGTAAAAGGTATTAAAACAGGCAACGAACTGATCTTAACTAAAATGACAGAAAGTCCTGAAGTTTATTTAGAAAAAATAAATGCCATTTCGAAGCTTTTTAAAGGATCATCATTAGAATCGACTATCAACGACATAGATATGACTATGGGGCTAAATGATCATCGATTAACATTTAACTTTACCGAAAATGAAGAAGTCAAATCCGTAAAAGCTGCATTTATTGTAACACCTACAGGTATCAGCTTCTATGAGCCTATAACAATCTTAGGAATTACCGTTAATAGCCTTACTGCAAATCTTGAAACAAATCAATTAATTTCTGAAGATGGCAAAATTGTTATCGATATTATTCAAGCACCTATTGATTTGACTGCAAATATTTGGTCAATTGAAACTTCTGTAGAAACAGATCGTTCTGAAGCTGTCAAAAATGCTTGGGACGCTGCTAATTCTGCAAACGCATTTCCATATCCACTAGGGACTAGAATGTTCCTTGGAAAAAGTACTTTAGCTGGTGAAGCACCAAGTTTATCACTTACCATTGCTCCATACTGGGTGCAATATAACCTTAGTTTTGGAGGAGTTAAGGGACAACCTAATTATGTTAGTATTAACAAATTACAAGGAGGTGTCAACTGGAGTTTTGTGCCTTTCTTTGATCCATTGGTTGATTTTATTGTAGGTAATGCACCTTACAGTGTTGAAATAGATAACAAAGATAACCCTACTCAAGTGAAAATGACTAGTGCCGCAAATCCTGAAGTTTGGTTTATTCTTAGATAATAAAACCTAAATTATTTTTAAGTTAGTAGTTAATTAAAAAAAGGAGCTTACTGTAGTTTGTAAGCTCCTTTATTTATATCAATATTTTTACTATTCACTCACCAACAAGTTACATCCCCTGATATCAGAGTTGTCGAATCGGCCAAGGATTTCAAATTTGCCATCAGCATGAATCTTACCTAAATCTTGTGTTTCGATAAAAGAACAGGAATAAAGATTGGCCAAATCGATGACGTTGACACCACCACTTCTCCCCGTTCTTTCATAAGAAAAAGGATCGTAAGCATCACGAATCAGAATTTTCATCCAGGCTGGAGTTTTAAACAGACTATCGCCTTTACTGTAGCCTTGCGATAAGAGTTCGGTCATTCCATATTCTGAATGAATTTTTTTTACTCCCAGGCGAGAGGTGAAAATAGCATGCAATTCTTCACGGGTCATTTCCTTTCGGCGACCTTTCATCCCTCCTGTTTCCATCACAATAACCTCTCCTAAATCGAGCTGGTGATTTTCGGCAAGTTCAAGCAGTGCAAAGCTGACCCCCAACAATAACACTTTCTGATTTTGAGATTTTAATTCATTGAGATTTGCAATCAATTCCTCGTGATTATTCAAATAGAATCCTGATTTCGGATGGCCACTATCTTTAATCAACTTCTCCATCATATAAATGAGAGAGGAGCCTTCGCGCTCAAGATAAGAGGGCAACAAAGCCAGAATACAATATTCATTCACCGGGCCGTAGAAAGCTTCAAATCCTTTGGTAAAACTATCTTCATAGATACCCAAATCCGGCACATAATGTCTTGATGTCAGATTTCCTGTTGTGCCGCTACTGGTAAAAATAGCTTTCGCTTCTTCCTGAGAAGAAACCACTTTATGCGATTTGAAAAATTCGATTGGTAAAAAAGGAATTTTATGTATCGCATCGATTTTAGACACATCAACATTCAGTAATTTTATATACTCGGCATAAACCGGGTTATTCGTTGCCTGAAATTGAAAAACTTCAAATGCAATTTGTCTAAATTCTTCTTCGGACTGTATGTTGAATATTCTGTGCTTCAAATCTGTCATATCAAATCTCAATCTAATTTTGAAAAATTAACTTCCAAGAGCATTTAATTTACACAAAACACGCTCAGGAAAAAATCATCAATACAAAGATACTTGATTCTTTAATGATAATGAATCAAGTATTAGATCATAAAAAAACCACGAATCCACAAATTATATAATCTGTGAATTCATGGTTATTTCTTAAGAATCCGACTTGAAAATAATCTCAAATCATAATTCAAAATCTATATTATCCTCTAATAGCTTTTACGCCTGGCAATTCTTTACCTTCGATGTACTCTAAAAGTGCACCACCACCAGTTGATACGTAGCTTACTTTATCAGCTAAACCATATTTATTGATTGCAGCAACAGAATCACCACCACCAATCAATGAGAAAGCACCTTTTTCAGTAGCTGTTACAATCGCATCAGCAATCGCTTTAGTTCCTTTAGCAAAAGTATCCATTTCGAAAACCCCTACAGGACCATTCCAAAGAATTGTCTTCGATTCTTCGATCACTTTTTTGAAGCTTTCGATGGTTGCTTCGGCAACATCCAATCCCATCCATCCTTCAGGAATTGCATTCACATCACAAGATTTTGTGTTGGCATCGTTCGAGAAAGCATCAGCAATTAAAGCGTCAGTTGCCAAGTGAAGTTTCACGTTGTTCTCTTCTGCTTTTTTCAAAATTTCTCTTGCCATTTCCAACTTATCATCTTCAACCAATGAATCACCAATCGTTCCACCTACAGCTTTCACAAAAGTGTAAGTCATTCCACCACCGATAATCAAGTTATCAACTTGTGACATTAAGGTCTGAATAATTTCAATTTTAGATGATACTTTAGCACCACCCATAATTGCAGTTAATGGACGCTTTGTATCTTTCAATACCTTATCAACACTTGATAATTCATTTTCCATTACATATCCGAACATTTTAGCTTCAGGGAAGAATTTAGCAATAACTGCTGTAGACGCGTGTGCACGGTGAGCTGTACCAAATGCATCATTGATCCAAAAATCAGCCAAATCAGCTAATTTCTTAGCAAAGGCCTCATCTCCTTTTTTCTCCTCATCGTAAAAACGAAGGTTTTCCAATAAAAGCACTTCACCTGGCTTTAATTCTGCAGCCATAGTTCTTGCACTTTCACCAATACAATCATCAGCAAATTTTACCTCAACACCAATCGATTTTGACAAGTGAGCAACAATATGCTTTAATGAAAACTTCTCATCTTTTCCCTTTGGACGACCAAGGTGAGACATCAAAATAGCTGAACCATTTCCCTCTAATACTTTCTTGATAGTAGGCAGTGCGGCACGAATACGAGTATCATCAGTAATTTCGAATTGCTCGTTCAAAGGCACATTAAAGTCTACACGAATAATAGCCTTCTTATCTGAAAAATTGTATGAATCAATAGTTTGCATGATATAATTATATTTAGTTTTTTTTCTGCAAAACAAAGTTACATTAATATCTTTTCTGCAACAAAGAATGCTTGATATATAAACTCAAAAACCTATAAATAAAGAGAATAGATCAGGATTATGTATCGTACTGAAACGATTGCATAAAGTTCTCTAATTTAGAATTTTAGTCCTAAAACGTCATTTTTTCAATTGAAATTCCCGCATGCCATATCTTTTTCCATTCACCTGAATTTCTATTTCATGTAAACCCTCATAATATTTGCGAGTGGTAATAGCCTTAAAGGATAATTTCTTTTTTAAAATCAGAGTTCCTTTTGCCGGCATTTTTTTCTTTGAAAGTTTAAAAACCTTGGGTGCTGTTTTGCCATTCGCTTTCATATAGTGGATAACAAAATCAATCATTAAATTCTGTTCTTCTTTGGCTTTTGATACGATTTGGAAAACAAACTCTATTTCTTCCCCCATCTTACATTCGGCTTTGTTCAGCATGAAATTCTCCACTGAGATTTTCACATCCGCTGGGTAGCCCAATAAGTCCAAAACTTCAGGCAAACCCTGTTTTAATAAGGTGCGTGAAGCATGAGTAATGATCCATTGCGTTCCTTTATTATTGATGGATTGCCAATTTTTTAACCTTTTTACAACCAATTGCGGATGATCTTTTGCGATATCGTTCAAATTATTAGCAACCGATCGGCGTACATACAAATCCGGATCTTCTTTTAGCTCTTCGAGTAGTTCTAAAACGGGACTCGGATCAACAATAAACTCTCTAAGTACAGAAGACCAGGGCAATCTTGGTCTTGTGCCTTCCGACACCAATCGTCTAACATGCACATTCTCATCCGCAGACCATTTATAAAAGTATTCAAAACTTTGTTTGGGATATTTACGAATAAAAGACCGAATAGCATCTTCTGAAGTAAAACGCTTGGTGATTTCGACTAAAGCCTTCATAGAGGTTTCAAAGTCGCCCTCATCCAAACCATAGATCGATACATAGCGAGCTATAGGCATATAATAAAACCCATCAAAACCAGTCGTCTCCAACTTTTCAACTGTTTGATTAAAGGACGATAATAGAATATCTATTGCTTTTTTATACTCAGAAGGAAGGTGGGTATAAAGAGCTTCACAAATAAGATGAGATCGTTCGGATAAACTCAAATCGACTAAATTTGGAACAATCTGATTTTGAAATGAAACTTCATCAAAACTAGGCCAAACAGCTTTTAAGTTTTGCCCCATGTTTGCAACTAGCTGCGGATTGAACACATCCTTAAACAAAAAACCTTCTTCCATAATTTTCTACTTACATTTCAAAAATGGCCAAATACTCCCACAAATAAAAGACTCTGTTTCGTCTGGCTCCGGCCATTTCTTTAATAAATCCTGCTTCCTCAAGTTCTTTCACCAATTGGTTTGATGACTGAAAACTCAAATTCATTTCTTCTTTTATTTCATTGACCGAAAGATAAGGTTTTGAGTAGAATATCTGTAAAAGTTGCTTTGCAGAAGGGTGTCTTTTTTTACCTAATTTTGTTTCAATTCTTTCCTGATAACTAGTTTTAAGCGCTTGCAAGTCTTCAAGCCTTTCAATACAATACGAAGCGGTTTCACTCATTCCTGTAATAAAAAAACGTATCCATTGCTCCACATCATTTTTCGATCGGATTAAATTTAATCGGTGGTAATATTCCAATCTATTCTTTTCGAAAAAAGCTGAAAGACAAAAAATAGGCTTTTCGATAAACTTCAAGCTTAATAATTCCAACAGAATCAATGTTCGGGCGGTACGACCATTTCCATCAAGGAAAGGAAGTATGGTTTCAAACTGACAAAGTGATATAGCCATTTTTATAAGGTAGGGAAGTTCAAGATCTTCGTTACGCCAAAACCACTTTGCATCATTAATTAGTCTTTTCAGTTCTTGCTTGCTCGGTGGGGTGTAGTTAGCCCCCTCAGATTCCTGATACTTATTGTCCTTGGCATTGAATTTTATTCTCAACTTACCAGCCGTTTCCTCTTCTCTAGGCAAATCAGCGTAAAGCATACGGTGCGTTTCCTTTATCATATGAAGACTCAAAGGAAATTTTTCCAGTTCATTTACTGCCCAGTCAATCGAATTGATATAATTCCTTACTTGTTTATGAGCAATCAAACTCCGATACCCCTTTGATGCTGAAGGTAGAAAAGCCTGAGTTATATTCGAGCGAATTCCTTCCATCATATTCGAAGCCGTCACCTCAATCGCAGTAAACATAGGAAGATGCGTGTCAATATCTTTAAAATATTTGCAATAAGCATTCAATTCACCAAGACGGTGCATGCAGGATTCCAGCATGATATTAATCTGCTTATCCTGCCATTCGAATGAACGATTAATCAAAAACGAGGATGTGCTTTTATAGCCTTCGCGATAGGTTTGATTAATAAAATTCCCCTTGCTTTTCATATTAAGTTTAACGTTCGTAAAATTGAATAAAATCTCCTTGTTGAAGTAAAAATATAAATAATTTAATAAGATTTCAGCATCCGATTTAATACAAATTTATTTCTTTAAAATTATGATCGACTGTAAACATCATAAAATCAAGGCTTCTATAAAACAAGCATCCACTAAATCTCCCCAGTATTCTTTCGAAAATTAGATTAAGTCTATATTGGATGCGAAAATTTTAATAATAAAATCATGTTAAGAAAAATTTATTTAGCAATAGCTCTTATTGCTGTCACTTATAGCGTAAAAGCGGAAGGTTATGCCGTTAATGTTCAAGGTGCCAAACAAACCGGGATGGGACACGTAGGTGTTGCCATCAACTGGGATGCCAGTAGTATGCAATTTAACCCTGGGGCACTTGCAACTCTGAATGCAAAATACTCCCTATCAATGGGGGGTAGTTTAGTTTGGTCGAACACAGAATACACTAACTTATCGAGTTCTGCTTTAAACACAGAAACTGACAACCCGGTATCAACGCCTTTCTATCTTTATGGATCTGCTAAATTGACGGATAAATTAGCAGTTGGTTTGGCTGTTTATACTCCGTTTGGTAGCTCTAATGTTTGGGGTGATAATTGGGCAGGAAAATATCTAATTCAGGATATTTCGATGAAATCGATTTACATTCAGCCAACCGTATCATATCAGTTAAATGAATGGCTTTCTGTTGGTGCTGGTTTAAACATCGTTTATGGTGAATTTGAATTGAATAAAGCATTTCCTATTATGAACCCTGCTGATGGGTCATATATTACAGATGGTAGTGCTCAACTGAGTGGTAATACCATCAAATATGGTTATAACTTGGGTATCTTCTTACAACCTACTGAAAAGCTTAACATTGGTATTTCTTACCGTTCAAAAGTTGATATTGAACTAGATGATAGCGAAGGTGAAGGTAAATTTTCTTTCCCTTCAACCGTACCGCCTGCTTTAGTTGCCGGATATAATGCGATGGGAGTAAAAGACGGAAGTTTCACTGCAACCTTACCTCTACCTGCAAGTTTAAATGTTGGTCTGGCTTATCAAATTGATGAGAAATGGTTAGTGTCAGCCGATGTAAATTTCGTTGAATGGTCAGTATATAAGAAACTTGAATTCGTTTCAAAAGATGCAGCAGCTCTAAATTCTTTAAATAAACGTGAGTGGGATAACTCCATGACTTACCGTATTGGTGCTCAGTATTCAGCAAATGAAAAACTCGACTTACGTGCGGGTTTCTATTACGACGAAACACCTACTAACGATAAATATTATGCTCCTGAGACTCCAGGTGCAAACAAAATTGGAATCACAGGAGGTTTCTCTTACCTACTGAATGAGAAGTTCAGTATTGATGCTGCTTTCATCTATTCAAAAGGTGAAAAAAGAGAAGCTTATGATACAAATACAAAATCACAAAATTTTGGCGGAGAATATCAAAACACCGCTTTTATTCCAAGTATCGGTATTACTTACAACTTCTAGAAAGTTTAATACTTCAAAAAAGCTGCCTTCGGGTGGCTTTTTTTATGCTTTCAATTTTAGGTTCGATTTCAAAATCCGGTCAACTGCATACGAGAATCCACTTTCATCAGCGGCTTTCGATACTTCATATTTTTCTTTCAGCTCCTTAGGGGCATTAGACACAACAAAGGGGTATTTTCCCCATTCCAATAGGTCCAAATCGTTATAATCATTCCCAATCACCATAGATAATCCGGGATCAATATCCAGATAAGTGCACAACCACTCGGCTCCGTACGCTTTAGATATATGCAGAGGAAAAATTTCCATCCAAATGGATTCATGATCCAAAGGGGAGGTTGCTCTGATAATCTTTACCTTATCAAATTTAGCTTTCAATTGATTGAAACCATTAACACAGTTGGATAAAATCACCAACAATTGACAGGCATCCCTTCTGGTATCATCTGAATGACCAATAGGGCTGGCAAAAGGCTTATACAAACTTAAGCGCCTGTCGAAATCAGGATTCGTTTTTCCCGATCGGTAATAAGCAAATTGATGGTTTTTGGGGATTGGATCCAGAATCATGAAATCGTTCTCTAAGCTCATCAATTCCAATGAAATTTCATGTACAAGCTCTGAGTCCAGTTTTTGAGAAAAGATCAATTGCTTCGTTTTCCAATCATAAATACCGGCACCCGATGCAAAAATTAAATAATCAATCGGAAAATCATCTGGCAGGACTGAAAGCACAGAATAAAGATTTCGCCCGGTAGCGATGACTCTGACGATTTTCTCATCCCGAAGTTTCTTTAGAGTTTGAAGATCACAATCACTGACCTCAGCCTGAGCTGGCAAAAGTGTCCCATCCAAGTCACTAATTACAATTTTAATCTTTGAGGTCATATTCAAACTTAATTTAGAGATCAAAACCCAAGATAAAGAAAATGTTTGGCTCAAAAATAAAAAAAGCGACACTTTTCAGTATCGCTTTAAATATATCTGTATCGTACACTGTTATTCTACAGTAACTGATTTTGCCAGATTTCGTGGTTGATCAACATTACATCCTCTCAATACTGCGATGTAATAAGAAATCAACTGGAATGGAATCACTGTCAATAGTGGAGCAAGAGCTTCAAGCGTTTCCGGAATTTCAATCACATGATCAGCCATACCTTTAATCACAGTATCACCCTCAGTAACAATGGCAATAACATGTCCTTTACGAGCCTTAACTTCTTGAATATTACTTACAATTTTCTCATAAGACTTATCCTTAGTTGCTGCTACAAAAACTGGCATTTGTTCATCAATCAGAGCAATAGGACCATGTTTCATCTCTGCAGCAGGATATCCCTCAGCATGAATGTAAGAAATCTCTTTCAACTTAAGTGCACCTTCCAATGCAACCGGGAAAAGATAACCTCGTCCAAGATATAAAGCATTGGTCGAATCAACATATTTTGCTGATAATTCCTTGATTGCCTCACTCTTATCCAAAATAGATTTGATCTTTTCTGGTAAACAAGCCAGTTCATCAATATGCTTCTCGTATTCCTCTTTTGACAGGGTCCCTTTTCTGTAACCTACCAACATAGCCATCATCGTCAAAACAGTTACCTGAGCAGTAAATGCCTTTGTTGAAGCTACACCAATTTCAGGCCCTGCATGAGTATAAACTCCGGCATCGGTATTTCTAGGAATACTTGAACCAACAACATTACAAATACCTAAAACTGTAGCTCCTGCTTCTTTAGCAAGATTGATTGCCGCTAAGGTATCAGCTGTTTCACCACTTTGGCTAATAGCCAAAACGATATCATCATTATAAATAACCGGATTTCTGTAACGAAATTCCGAAGCGTATTCAACTTCAACCGGAACTCTGGCAAATTCTTCGAACAAGTATTCACCAACCATTCCTGCATGCCATGAAGTCCCGCAGCCAATTATTAGAATTCGACGCGCCTCAACCAACTTAGGAATAACTTCATTTATTCCACCCAGGAAAAGTTCCTTTGATGCTGGAACAACACGTCCACGGAAAGTATCTTTAATTGATTGAGTTTGTTCGAAAATTTCCTTTAACATGAAATGCTCGTAACCGTTTTTCTCAATCTGCTCAATATCCAAATCCAATTCCTGAATATGTGGCGTCAACTTATCGTTGTGAATTGTTTTAAGTGTTAACTCATCACGGCTAATAATAGCAACATCATCGTCATTTAAATAAATAACGCTTTGCGTATACTCAATAATAGGTGTCGCATCCGAAGCTAAAAAATATTCGCCTTTACCAACACCAATTACAAGTGGACTCCCCTTTCGAGCAGCAACTAATTGATCCGGTTCATCTTCGCAAATAACAACCAGACCATAAGCACCAACCACCTTTGAAAGAGCCAAACGCACAGCCATCTCAGCTGTTACATTCCCTTTAAGGTAAATGTACTCAATCAGATTGGCCAATACCTCAGTATCTGTCTCACTGGAAAATTTGTAACCTCTGCGTATTAATTTCTCTCTTAAAGACGAATAATTCTCAATGATCCCATTATGAATGATCACAAACTTATTATTCATCGAACGGTGGGGATGAGCATTTTCATCATTAGGTTCTCCATGAGTCGCCCAACGTGTATGCCCGATCCCAATATGTCCCGAGATATCCAAACCTTCTACATGATTCTCAAGATCCTGAACTTTACCTTTACATTTAAAAACACGAGTTTCATCAGTTCTTAAAGCAATTCCTGCAGAATCGTAACCTCTGTATTCAAGTCTTTTTAATCCATTTATTAGAATAGGATAGGCATCCCTTTTTCCAATATATCCAACTATTCCACACATAGTATAAATATCTATTTAAGGTTCCATTTTTAGGACTAAAGTCCCTATTTCTTTTATCAATCAATCTGAAATAAAAAGGAAATAAATGTCCTTAATATCAGTAAATAATCATAATTTCCTTCAAATATACGCGAAGGATTCAATACTAACAAACAAATTTTAGCCTAAAAAAAATGGTGAGTTTAAAACAATCGTTTTAAACTCACCAATTATATTTTTTTAACGGATTAACTATTCGCTAACCAAACTGTCATACAAATCTGAGTAGGCTTGAACATACTCTTCTCCGTTTTTATATTCCATGAAAGTTTTGCCTGACGCCTTAGCATATGCAAGCAAATCCTCATTAATTGAAGGACTTCCCATAATAACAGCATCAGACCAATCAATAGCTAACTTATTTATCGCTAGATAATCAGCATTTTCAAGAATCTTAACATCCTCAGCTTTAACCCCCTCAATCAGTGATTTTTCAGCAAAATCGCTACTAAATGTAGTTGGAAATTCATCATCATACATTGAGAAAACAACCTTAGTGTCGGTAAATAACGGATCTTCGTTAAATGCTTTCTTTAAATATAAAGGTAGAAGTCCGGTAAACCATCCCTGACAGTGAACCACATCAGGTGCCCAACGTAATTTCTTAACTGTTTCCAAAACCCCACGAGCAAAGAAAATAGCTCTTTCATCGTTGTCAGCAAAAGCCTGCCCATCATCCTCTAACAAAACTTTCTTGCGGTGAAAATAATCATCATTATCAATGAAATAAACCTGCATTCTTGCAGCCTGAATTGACGCGACTTTAATTATCAATGGGTGATCCGTATCATCAATTATAAGGTTCATACCCGATAAACGAATAACTTCATGTAGCTGATTTCGTCTTTCGTTGATACAACCGTATCGTGGCATGAATGTTCTGATTTCTTTTCCTTTCTCTTGGATTCCTTGTGGCAAATATCTACCCACTTTAGACATCTCAGATTCAGGGAGGTAAGGCATTATTTCTTGTGATACAAACAGTACTTTTGTCTTTTCCATGTGATCGCTAATATTGTAATACAGATTATCCGTGCAAAATTAAGAAAATAATTTGTAATACTTCTACTTAAGCCGATCTAAAACAGCTAGTGTACAATTAAATGACCACATAATGAACTTCGTATTTATTAATTTTATTTATTTGCACTTTCATTCGTACAGGATTTTCAAACGATCTGTTAAGAAACTTATTGTATGACTATCTAATAATAAGACTAATAAACCAACAGTTATTATCTATTTATTGATTAAACAGATAATAGCCGATAAAATTGCCTTCTATTGGCAATAGAAATTATAATGATGCAAATAGTTAAATTAATTGCTGAAACACGGTCAATCATTAGCGAATACAAAGCAAAGGGTAAACGTGTTGGTTTTGTTCCCACGATGGGGGCTTTACACGATGGTCATCTATCATTAGTTGAACAATCAAAAAAGGAAAACGACATTACTGTAGTTAGTATTTTCGTAAATCCTACTCAATTTAATAACCCTAATGATTTAAAAACTTATCCGAGAATTCTGGACAAAGATTTGGAGCTATTATCTAAATTTCAACCCGATATCGTTTTTATTCCGGAAGTTGAAGAGGTTTACCCTGAGCCGGACACACGTGTTTTTGACTTTGGTGATCTTGATAAGGTGATGGAAGGCAAGAATCGACCCGGTCATTTTAACGGAGTTGCACAGGTTGTGAGTAAATTATTCGATTATATTACACCTGATAATGCCTATTTTGGACAAAAAGATTACCAACAAGTTGCTGTTATTAAGCAGATGACAAAGGATCTTAAATTAGACATAAATATAGTGTCATGCCCCATTATTAGGGAGTTAGATGGTCTTGCAATGAGTTCAAGAAACATGCTGCTTTCAGAGGTGGAAAGAAAAAATGCTGTAAAAATATCTGAAACTTTATTTAAAGCTTGTAACTTAGTGCCCGATTTTGGCGTATCCCAATTAAAAGAATGGGTTATAAGCGAGATTAATAATAACGCTTATCTAGAAGTTGAATACTTTGAAATTGTTGATGATACAAGTTTAAAATCCATTGAAAAATGGGAAGATTCGAACAATCGAATTGCTTGTATCACCGTTCAAGTTGGAAAAGTGAGATTGATAGATAATATTTCTTTATAATATTTAGTTTTAAGCGACATGTATATTGAAGTTTGCAAATCGAAGATTCACAAAGCAACTGTTACCAGTGCGAATCTGCAATACGTTGGGTCTGTAACCATCGACGAGGATTTGATGGATGCTGCCAATCTTATTGAAAACGAAAAAGTGCAGATTGTTAACGTTAACAATGGTGAACGTCTGGAAACTTACGTGATTAGAGGTGAAAGAGGCTCTGGTACTATTTGTTTAAATGGTCCTGCTGCTCGTAAGTGCGCTGTAGGTGATGTGGTTATTATCATATCCTACGCCTCAATGGAATTTGAGGAAGCTAAGACCTGGGAGCCTTGCTTGGTTTTCCCTGACACAGATACCAATAAATTGATCTAAACAATCAATTTGCGATACACACAAGGCTGTTCATTTCGAACAGCCTTTTTTCTTTGGTAGCCATATCGAGAATGATTAACTTCCCCTTATTTTTTAAACAATTCTGAACCTTAGAGTTCAATTTTCAGAAAAGCATCTATGAATAAACTCGAAATCATCAAAAATAAAATATTTACAGAAAAAGAATCGGCCTTTGCCACCCTACAAACCTGGCGTTTTAAAGAGGAGAAAATTGTCTTTACCAATGGCTGTTTCGACATTGTACATCGTGGGCATTTGGAATATCTTGCTCAAGCTTCAAATTTGGGGCATAAACTTGTGATGGGTTTAAATACAGATGCTTCTGTACAACGCTTAAAAGGCCCAAACCGCCCTATAAACGATGAATACTCAAGAGCATTACTCTTAGCTTCACTTGCCTTTATAGATATGGTGGTCTTTTTCGATGAAGAAACTCCCTACGACTTGATTAAATTTGTTCAACCTGACGTTCTGGTAAAAGGTAGTGATTACAATGCGGAAGATATTGTGGGATACGATATCGTAAAAGCAAAAGGCGGCGAAATCATTACGCTCGATTTTATCGAAGGGTTCTCCTCTACCGGAATCATTAATAAAATCATCAATACACACTAATAAGTTAAAAATCTTAACCTTACAACCAGAGTTTATCAACCAACTTTATCCTTTTCTTCTTTAACCTTTATAGCTATGCCTCCAAAAACAAAAACTGCTTTTTTCTGTCAAAACTGTGGTGTTGAATCGCCTAAATGGGTTGGGAAATGCCCCTCTTGTGGAGAATGGAACACCTTTGTCGAAGAGGTGATTGTAAAAACAAACAATAAGCAAACTGTTGGAAGTAATGGGCAGACTCCAAACAAGCCGCAAAAAATTTCGGATATTGAAACCTCTGAAGAAAAACGATACGACACCCAGAATAATGAATTGAATCGGGTTTTAGGAGGCGGTCTGGTTCCCGGATCGATGGTTTTAATTGGGGGCGAACCGGGTATAGGGAAATCAACTTTGGCTTTACAGATTGCTTTAAATCTAAAAAATCACACCACCCTTTATATTTCAGGTGAAGAGAGTGCACAGCAAATAAAATTAAGAGGCAATCGATTAAACTCGGATAACGACAGGTGTTTAATCGTGAGCGAAACTTCAATGGAGAATATATTTTCTCATATCAAAAATACCAAACCTGATATTTTGGTGATTGATTCCATTCAAACTTTGGGTACTCAGGTCGTTGAATCGGCGCCAGGTTCTGTTTCACAAATCAGAGAATGCACCGCGCAACTTTTACGATTTGCAAAAGAATCCTCAGTTCCTGTTCTCCTTATCGGGCATATCACCAAAGATGGTAATTTGGCGGGTCCGAAAATTCTGGAACATATTGTCGATACCGTTTTGCAATTCGAAGGGGATCAGAATCACATGTATCGTATTCTGCGCGCAACCAAAAATCGTTTTGGATCAACCTCAGAAATGGGCATTTACGAAATGCGCAGCAATGGCTTACGCGAGGTGAGCAATCCTTCGGAACTTTTGCTTTCTTCAAACGAAGAGAGTTTAAGTGGTGTGGCCATTTCAGCCTCAATGGAGGGCATGCGTCCCTTTCTGATCGAAGTTCAGGCCTTGGTTAGTACAGCTGCTTACGGAACCCCACAACGCTCATCAACCGGATTCGATCTTAGACGATTAAATATGCTGCTTGCTGTGCTTGAGAAACGTGCCGGTTTCCGAATTGGAACCAAAGATGTTTTCCTAAATATTGCAGGTGGCATTAAGGTTAACGATCCTGCTATCGATTTAGCAGTTATCATAGCCGTTCTTTCATCAAGCATGGATATCTCACTTCCAAAGGAAGTCTGTTTTGCCGGAGAAATTGGTTTGTCAAGCGAAATTCGTCCGGTCAATCGGATTGATCAACGAATTAGCGAAGCTGAAAAACTCGGTTTCAAACATATTTTTATTCCTAAAAACAATTCAAAAGGTCTGGACACATCAAAGTTTAAAATCAAGATTCACTTTGTAAGTAAAGTGGGACAAGTATTCCAAACCTTATTCAAGCAATAAACTTATACGAAAAAGGCTTCAAGCAATATAGCTTGAAGCCTTTTTTCATATCATTATATTTGATGATTAAGCCAAAACAAAGTCAAGTTGTTTTGCAGCCAGGTTAGCTTTCGCAACAAGAATTCTCACTTCGTCACCCAACTGATAAATTTTTCTATGATGACGACCGACAATGCAATAATTGTCTTCATCGAACTCGTAATAATCATCTTCAAGCTCTCGAATTGAAACCATTCCCTCGCATTTGTTGTCATTCAGTTCAACATAGAATCCCCATTCTGTAACACCTGAAATTGTGCCATCAAATTCTTCTCCCACATTGTCAAGCATAAACTCAACTTGCTTGTATTTGATTGAAGAACGTTCCGCCTGAGCTGCACGTTGCTCCATATCGCTGCAATGCTTACACTGCGATTCGGTTTTATCCTGATTGGCAGATTTACCACCATTCTCATACTGATTTAGCAAACGATGAATCATCATATCAGGGTATCGGCGAATAGGCGAAGTAAAATGCGAATAATAATCAAAATTTAAGCCATAATGCCCCACATTATTGGTTGTATATTCTGCTTTTGCCATTGAACGAATGGCTAAAGTTTCCACCAGATTCTGAATGGCATTCCCTTTCACATTATGCAACAGTTCATTCATCGACTTCGAAATTGAAGAAGGCGAAGCCGTTTTAATTCCAAAACCAAACTTATGAATAAAGTTATTAAAGGTCTCTAATTTTTGAGTATTAGGCTGATCATGCACCCTGTATACAAAAGTCTTAGCCGTTTTTCCTTTAGGCACCCGACCAACTGATTCGGCAACTTTCTTATTGGCCAAAAGCATAAACTCTTCAATCAGCTTATTCGAATCTTTCGATTCCTTAAAATAAACGCTTAAAGGTTTTCCATTTTCATCGATATCAAACTTCACCTCAAATCGATCAAAATCAATAGCACCCTGTTTGAATCGTCTTTCTCTTAATTTTTTAGCTAACTTATCAAGACACAGAATTTCCTCTTTAAAGTCTCCTTCGCCAGTTTCAATAACCTGCTGAGCTTCCTCATAAGTAAATCGACGATCAGAACAAATTACTGTTCTGCCTATCCATGTCTTATGAACATCAGCATGATCATCCATCTCAAAAACGGCTGAATAAGTTAGCTTTTCCTCATTAGGACGTAGCGAACAAAGTCCATTTGATAAGCGCTCGGGCAACATCGGAACCACACGATCGACCAAATAAACAGAAGTCGCACGCTCACTTGCTTCTTTCTCGATAATACTGCCCGGACGAACATAATGGGTAACATCGGCTATATGTACACCAATCTCCCAATTGCCATTTTCAAGCCTACGAAGCGATAACGCATCGTCAAAATCTTTCGCATCAGCAGGGTCAATCGTAAAGGTCGTCACATCTCTAAAATCGCGACGTTTCGCAATCTCCTCTTTTGTGATTTCGTCAGAAATTTCCTCGGCGGCTTCATTCACATGATCCGGAAACTTATAAGGCAGATCGAACTCAGCAAGGATGGCATGCATTTCCGTATCATTATCGCCAGGTTTTCCGAGAACATCGGTAATTTGCCCTACCGGGTTTTTCGATTTTTTAGGCCATTCTGTGATTTGAGCAATAACCTTATCCCCATCTTCAGCACCTTTTAATTTTCCCAGAGGGATAAAAATATCATAAGGCATGTTCTTACTCAAGGGAATCAAAAAAGCAAAGTTCTTCGAAATTTCGAGGGTTCCCACAAAACTGGTTTTCTTTCTTTTTACAATTTCAACCACTTCGCCTTCGGGTTGCTTACTTTTTTTACGAGCAAACAAAAAGACCTTAACCTGATCACCATGCAGGGCTCTGTTCAGATTTGCCTGACTCACAAAAATATCTTCTTCGGTTTCCTCTGAAACAATATAGGCCGAACCGCGAGATGTCATATCAACAACTCCAGTTACGGTACCCATTTTTGATTTTAATTTGAATTTTCCCGTCGATATTTCGCTAATCTGATCCAAAGCAACCAAATCATATAAAATGGAAACAATAAGTCGCTTGATACCCATGTCTTTAATTTCAAGGGCAGCAGCAATTTGTTTATAATTCAGTGTCTTCGATGATTCTTTCACAAAAATTTCAAGCACCTGCTGTTGCAAACTTTGCTTGTTATATCGGGATTGTATTTTTTTTCTTTTTCCTACCATAATATGGATATTAATACTGGATAAAACAAAAGTCCAGTAGCTTCTATGAACAAAAGTACTCAATTAGTCTGATAAAATCCTTTTGGCTATCTTATGTGTATCATAAATTAAAGAAAATAAAAAGATTAAGCACAATGGTTACTCATGAATTTTGTTAAATTACATCAAAATTTGATAGCTGTTCAACATTAAAATAGACTATACTGTTTGAAAATAAGACTGATACTCTTTAAAAGAGAACTAAATTAACACGCATTATTCCTCAGAATCAAGAGATGAAGCCATAATTTTTTTATAATTTTACCCACCCAAAAGAAAGCAGTGATTCTTTTGATCAATTTAAAGCTGTACAGTCACTCCAAGCAGTAGCTGATACCTAAACATGAAGACAATGGAAAATAATTTGCACATTTACAATACACTCAGCCGAAAGAAAGAGCTGTTTACACCTATTAATCCCGGACATGTTGGCTTATATGTTTGTGGTCCTACTGTATATGGTGATGCTCATTTGGGGCATTCTCGTCCGGCAATTACTTTCGATATATTATTCCGTTTTTTAAAACATTCTGGCTACAAAGTACGTTACGTTCGTAACATTACCGATGTAGGACACCTTGTAAACGATGCAGACGAAGGAGAAGATAAAATTGCTCAAAAAGCGCGTTTAGAGGAATTGGAACCCATGGAAGTGGTTCAGTATTTTACTGATCGTTACCATAAAAACATGGATGACCTGAACGTTCTTAAGCCAAGTATCGAACCGCGTGCTTCAGGGCATATCATCGAGCAAATGGAGGTTATCGATAAATTGTTTGAAAATGGCTTTGCATACGAAAGCAACGGTTCAGTTTATTTCGATGTGGAAAAATACAGCAAGCAACACGATTACGGTAAACTCTCGGGAAGAAAGATTGAAGATCTGATTTCAAATACACGTGAGCTGGATGGTCAGAGCGAAAAGAAGAATAGCTTTGATTTTGCACTTTGGAAGAAAGCGAATCCTGAGCATATCATGCGTTGGCCCTCAAAATGGAGCGATGGCTTTCCTGGATGGCACCTTGAATGTTCGGCAATGAGCCAAAAGTATCTGGGTTCAGAATTTGATATTCATGGTGGTGGACTTGATCTGCAATTCCCTCACCACGAATGTGAGATTGCGCAATCAACCGGAGCGCATGGTCACGAAGCTGTGCGTTATTGGATGCACAACAACATGATTACGATTAACGGTCAGAAAATGGGAAAATCATTGGGTAATTTTATTACGCTTGATCAACTTTTTTCGGGTGATAATGACGTTTTAGAACAAGCTTATAGCCCAATGACTATTCGCTTTTTCATTTTGCAGGCGCACTATCGCAGTCCTCTTGATTTTTCGAATGATGCACTTAAGGCTGCTGAAAAAGGCTTCAATAGATTAATGTCAGCTGTCGCTACACTTGATAAAATTAAGGCCGGATCAGAATCAACAGTTAATGTTGAAGACCTGAATACAAAATGTTATGCAGCTTTAAACGACGATTTGAATACGCCTATTCTAATCGCCCACCTTTTCGATGGCGTAAAGATGATCAATTCATTAGCAGCCGGAAAAGAAAATATTCAAGCAGAACAACTGGAGTCTCTTAAGAAACTGTATCACGACCTGGTTTACGAGGTATTGGGCTTAAAAGACGAGAAAGATGCTGACGGAGGAACCAATGAAATTCTTGATAAGCTGATTTCTTTATTATTGACAACCAGAAACGAAGCGAAACAAAACAAAGATTGGGCAACTGCTGACAAAATTCGTGACGAATTAGCCAGTTATGGTATAGCCATAAAGGATACAAAAGATGGTTCCGAATGGGAAATCATTAAATAGTTAAAAAAACTGCTCAAATTTAATTGAGCAGTTTTTTTTTAATCATTGCGAAATCAAAGTCATTATTTTAACTTTGATGGTTGGCATTTTTTTTCAACTTATCTCTTTTTACATCATCTCGTACTGAAAATATGAAAATTCAATCTCATATCATTCTTGTAATTTTAGCGCTTCTAAGTTCTTGCAATGGCACGCCTAAAAATTTTTCAAAAAAAGAAACAGAAGTAAAAACCATTGAATTTATTCACAGTTTAAAATTGAAACAACCCCAACGAGGAGAGGTTTTTACCCAAGCAGATACAATTGAAATTTCAATCAAAAAAAGAAAAAATTCAAAAGACATAGATTCTGTACAACTCATTATTGATGGTAAAATTAGTCAAACTCTTTATGCAAAGCCCTGGAGTTTTTCACATATTGCTACCGAGAAAAAAATGGGTAAGCATAACTTCCAAATTATGGCCTATCACAAAGATGGAAAAGTTGGCAATATTTCATCCTACTTCAATATTAAACCGAATACTGCCCCCCAAGAATTAACCTATAAAATTGTAAATACATTTCCACACGATAAAAAATCCTATACTCAAGGCTTGTTTTATCACGATGGCTATTTGTACGAAGGTACGGGCCAGTTTGGGGAATCGACACTTCGCAAGGTTGATATAAAAAAAGGGGAAAGTCTGTTTGACAGGAAACTTGAACCTCACTACTTTGGTGAAGGAATTACCTATTACAAAGGGAATATCATTCAATTGACCTGGCAATCGAAAAAAGCCTTTGTGATAGATGCCGAAGATTTTTCGCAAAAAGATTTCTTCAGACCACCCACAACAAATGGACAAGGCTGGGGGATCACAACTATTGATGACAAACTTGTAATTTCTGATGGCAGTAATAAACTAACCTTCGTCGATCCCAAAAACTATGGTAAAATTGATGAAATTGAAGTTTACGATGAAAAAGGAGAAATAACTAATTTAAACGAATTGGAATACATCAGCGGTAAAATATACGCCAACGTCTGGCTCACCGATCGTATCGTTGTAATCAATCCTAAAACAGGACAAGTTGAAGCGAATTTAAACCTGAAAGATATTTTGACTCCTGCTGAAAGAAGAAAATTAATCGAAGGCGATGATGTGCTTAATGGTATCGCTTACGATTCTATTAATGATCGTCTTTTTGTAACAGGGAAACGCTGGCCAAAGCTATTCGAAATTAAAATTAATTAATTCCAATTTTATTCAAATTCGAGCCTTCCTGATTTCTTCTTAAACAAGGATTCTCGCGTTGATCTAAGGCCTTCATAAGAATCCAGAAGGCCTTTTACACTTCCGATCAAAACCTTTGCTTCAACCATAATGGGGACTCTATTTCTATCGTTACTCACCCATATGGTCATATCTTCGCCTCCTTTAAAAAGATTCCCTTTCACCAGCATTGGAGAAAACTTCAGGCATTCATATACCTCTCCGTTTTTAAGTTTAACTTTTTCAATCCCCTTGTACCTGATGTACAAATTGTGAATCTCATTATCAATGAGCATGCGAAGTGGGATTTTCTCTCTCTTTTTATACTTTGAAAAATCCAGATTTCGCGTAAAGTAGGCAACCGATACAATATCCGAACTGATGTTCATATTCTCCAAAGTATCCTTTTTAATGGGCTTTTGTCTTTTTCTTATTTCAGAATAAACCTGATTTTTTTCATAATCAAACCAATATTGATGTCTGGCAATATAATCCCCTTCATGGGTTTTTCTATCAAAATAAAAGGGTTTTAAATTGGTTGAATCTACGTAACACGAAAGGGTATCACGCAGCTTAAAAAACCAATCAAATGCCTTTAAGGTTTTACCTTCTGCCTCAATTTTGTATGCGGGTTTATTGGAATACGCTTCATCTTTCACTTCAAGCTTAACTTCGCCGGCAGCTACCCAAATAAATCCCCAATTGTAATAACCTCGATAGGTCAATTTCTCACCTGATTGAAAAGCAAAGTTTTCTATCCCGGCTTGTTCCTGAGATTTTAGCTGAGTAAATGAACAGATAATTAAAAGAAAGATAAATGCGTATTTCAAATCCGGAATATTAAAGGTTAACCTTACCAATTTTGTTTTCAATAGCCGTTACTTTCGACTTTAAACGATTATGCTTATTTTTTTGAATATCTACAGTCATGGTTGAATATACACGATTAGAGTGAGGCTCAAGAATAGCATAAGCCTCATTCACGATATTCAATGCTTCCTGTAATGTATCCGTTTCAATAAGAGTTCCCATTGCCGTTAATTGATAATCGACACCAGATTCACGGATCATTTCAATCACCTGACTAACATACTGACTAACACTGTCCCCTTTATCCGTAGGGAAAATTGCAAATTCTAAAAGAGCTGACATAGACTAAATTTTAATGAGCTTGAGGTAAAACAACATTTTCTTCTACATCCCAATTGGAACGCACCTTAATCTCCTTACGGAAATAATGAATGGTTTCCGGTTGTAATTTTAACTTGTAATTACCCGTATCCCATTTCCCGTTATCATTCCAATCTTCAATAACTTTTATGATATAGGTTTTAGGTTCAAGATAATCAAAAGTGATAGTCTGATCAGAATAAATCTTTTTACTTTGTATAAGTGTTTCATTCTTATTATTCTCTAAAATCTGAACGATTAAAGGCTTGTGAACCTGATCAACTTTCAAAAGAATTTTGCCATAATACTCTAATTCCTTCGTTTTAAATTTCTTAGTAAAGGCATCACTTTCGAGTCCGAAAATATTTTTAAAAGCTGTGGAGTCAATATCCAATCGATAATTCATTTCTGATTCCCATTTCACATTCATATGATAGGTTCGTAACAAAGCAGAATCCTTTACAAATTCAAATGGAACATCAAACTCTAGTGTATCGACGATTTTAACAAGCTGAATACTATCAAGATTATACTCGGCAAGAGGTTCATTAAATTCAAATTCAATATCCTTATTCAAATCTTGTGTGGATTTAATATTGGTTTTGAATTCATAAACAGGCTTTTTAATTTTAGATTTCTTTTCCTGCTTTTTAGTTTGCTTAGCCTTTTTAGGGGCTTTAAAATTCAGTTTTACAGTATCACTAAAACTAACCAGTTGATTGGTGGAATCCGTCTTTAAATAGTTTAAAACAGCCGTTAAAGTATCCCTCTTGTAAATATTCGAATCCACAATCCAATACGATAAAGTATCCCGTCTGTTATTACTCTCGATAAGAAAACTACTGGCATCACTATTTACATCTAAAAAATCAATCTTTAAGTCATCGGTTCTTTTAAAAGAAAACTCAAAATCTAATTTTTCACGACGAGTCCTAGCGTACTTAGTCAGATATAATAATGGATTCTCTTCCTCAAATAAATTAATATGAACATCAGCTGGACTAAATGCCGTGTAGGTTCTCAAAGCTGATGAATCGGGCATAATACTATCCATTTTCTGGAACGTCTGAGCCGTTGGCGTCAGAAGGGTATCTAAAAAACCAATAATCTCGCCAGGTCCATTGTACTTGTAATCCCGGTTGCCATCAACTAAAGCAAAAATCTTATAAGTCCCGGCTTTTAAATTACTCAAATTAAAATGTCCGGCCGTATCCGTTTGTGCAACGTAATCAGGAATCGTCGTTAAAGGAACAGAATCCTGATGATTGGAATAGGCATAAATTTGAACTTTCTCAATAGGAAGCCTTGTGAAGGCATCTACAGCATGCCCTTGTATACTCAGCGAATCAAGTGTCTTTCCGGTAGAAAATACATATTGAAAATTTCCTAAAGGATTTCCCTCATTATTGTCAGCAATACCGTCTGCAAAATCAAGTGTATATGTTGTATTGGGTTTCAAACTATCCCCCATATCAACATAGATAGATTTGCCACGTAAATTCACTGTTGGTTTTCTATCCAGAGGCGGAGAAACTACAAATTTCTCGTTAATCTCCTTCAACTGAACAAATTCATTAAAATAAATATTCACCTTACCACCTTCAATTTCAGTCGAAAAATTGGGCGGATTACATTCTTTTACTTCCGGTGGGATTTCATCCTTGGCACCTCCGGTAGGATATCCCATATTAGCACATGAATAGATTAGGCATGAAACAGACAGGCCAATAAGAATTTTAATCGTTGATGCTTTCAATTCGTTATGTTTTGATAATGATCTACAAAATTATAAAGATTCAAAACAAAAATAAGTTAATAATGCCAAAATGCTTATGTCAAAGGTTTTTAATTTTGATTAATCTGCAAATTCTATTTTTAGCATCAAATTAAATAAGACGTAAATTGAAAATATTAGAAACAATACATTTAAAATTGATATAGAAATATCCATATTGAATCTAAAGATGGAGCTGACCAGAACGAATTTGATCCCGATCAAGATACCTGACCTGCTAAAGGATGCAACAAATAAGGGCTTATATTACCATTAAGTGATAAGACAGCATCAATCCGATTTCCAAATTTCAGGTCATAAAAAAAGCGTCTTACTCCATTTGGAATAAGACGCTTAAAAGTTGGCATCGACCTACTCTCCCACCACTTGGCAGTACCATCGGCGCTAATGGGCTTAACTTCTCTGTTCGGGATGGGAAGAGGTGGAACCCCATTGCTATAGATACCTGAAAATCTTCAGTTATCAGCTTTACGGTGTTTGTACACTAGCTGCAACAAATATCATAACATATTGAAAAAAAAAGTAAAAGTAAGTCAGAAAAGAATTCAACCATGGACCTCAGCATTCATAAGCTTATGGGTAATTAGTACCACTCGACTTTGACATCACTGCCTTTACATCTGTGGCCTATCAACGTTGTCGTCTCCAACGACCCTTTAAAGAAATCTCATCT
>NZ_SAXA01000008.1 GCF_004122035.1 Ancylomarina salipaludis | reverse complement strand
GAAAATCGATATTGAAGAATACATACAATATTATAATAAAGAAAGAATATCTTTGGCTCTAAATGGAATGAGCCCGATAAAGTATCGAGCTCATTTTCAAAATTAATTTTTTAACCGTCCAACTTTTGGGGTTCAGTACAGAAGGGTGGCTTTTTTATGCTTTGGCTTGATGTTGTGTTTTAATTTCTAGTATCCATCTCGCTTATGGCCAGAGTGCCTGCTACAACCGAAATAATGGCAGCAAAGCTCGAAAAGGAAACACCGCAAAAAGGGATAATCAAACAAAGAGAAAAGACAAAGCCATTGGCAATAACAATTCCTTTATTCTCGCTCATGAATCGGACACTTTGTTTTATATTTAGTTTTTTGCGTTCAAGGGCATAGTCTATGAATGAGAAGCCATAGAAATAAGCTGAAATAAAGAAAAGCATAATGGCAGCGAACCAACCAATTATGGGAATAAAACTCAGGATAAACATGAGGCCGGTAAGAAGGAGTTCAATACTGAAGTTTCGAATAGCGATTAGAATACCTCTTAAAACATCTTTTAAAAGCTGAACAATGCTAAAAGGATAGTCGACTCCCGTTTTTATTTTCTCAGTTCGTTCGGATAGGTAGGAGAAAATGGGGGACATCAGAATAATGATGATATACCCACCCAAATAAGCAAAGAGTAAGAAAAACATGATTTTGAATGTGATCCAAACAAAGACATCCATCACTGTTTTTAGAAAGCCTGATCCCCAAAAATCTGCTTGTTTTAACTGAAACTGATTATCTAAATAGACCTTTGCCGATTCAGAGAAATTACTTATTAAATCCCAGCCAAACCAAAAAAGCAGAATATTAAAGGCAATAGGGAATAGGAAGAACCAAGCTAGTTTTTTTTTGAAAATAAAGCTGAGAGCTTCAGAATAGGTTCGGAGTCCGAATCCGAAATCTTTTATAAAAGTCATAGGAATTGTGTTGAAAAATAGTAATATCTGTTTATCAATGAAACGGGAAAATATCCTTTTCTTATTTTATTGCGTTTTAAATTTAGCAACTTTACTTAAATTCAGAATTTAGATGTTAAAAAAGATGGGATTATTATTACTTAGAATCGTTTTGAATTGGAGCTGAATTGTATCATCTTTGTTTTACAAAAATACGAATGATGATACAATTTTTTACGCGCATAATACGAGATCGAAATTTTGTTTTAATACTAGCTGTAGTTCTGGGTTTAACCATAGGTGATTGGGCAGAGAATTTAAAGGAATATACCTTTTATATTCTGGCTGTCGTCATGATTTTCTCGACCACTGGTTTAAGTACCAAAGCACTTTTCCCTTTGAAAAAAATGATTCAACCACTATTGTTGGGGTCAGTGCTTAATTATTTTGTCTTTGGTGCGGTTATCATTAGCCTGGCTTATTTTTTGATGCCTACTCCTGAATTATTTCTAGGTTTTGTTGTGATTGCTGCTACGCCTCCAGGTTTGGCTGTGATTCCTTTTTCACACATTTTGGAGGGCGATATCAAATATGGCATTGTAGGTGTACTAGGGGCATTTATTAGTTCAATTTTTCTTGCTCCGGCCATTGTTGGTTTATTAAGTAATGTAGATGGAGGCATTGATTCGGGCATGCTTTTTATGACCATGGTTAAATTGGTTTTGATACCGATGCTGATTTCCCGATTATTATTGTGGGCACCTATCAAACCAACCGTTGAGAAGGTGAGAGGGCGAGTGGTCGATTGGGGATTTGCACTGCTTATTTTTACGGCAGTAGGCTTAAACAGACAAGTGTTTTTCTCAAATTTTGAAGTTCTTTTTCTGGTCGCTTTAGTTCTATTCCTTAGTATATTTGGTTTAGGTTGGGTGTATGAGAAATTTGCAGCGCGGATTGGTGTCAAAAAGGAAGTCGCTATGACACAAAACCTTTTACTGACAATCAAAAGTTCGGGTTTTGCTGTTGTTACCGCTTTAACTTTATTTGGAAAGGAAGCGGCTATCCCTTCTGCTGTTATGGCCGTATTCGTATTACTCTATTTGCTTTATCTGTCTTTTCGAATGGAGTATAGAAAGAAGGTAAAAAGGATTATGGATAAAGGGAAAAGTTAAAAAGAGAGAAGTTTTTATAAGTCTTTGTATACAGTAATTTAAGGCGTTTTAAAACCTTAGCTATAAAGTCATTATTAATCGTTAATCACTAATTAAAAAAGTGTGAAGCTTACATTTTTAGGAACAGGAACCTCACAGGGAATACCCATTATTGCATGTAAATGCCCCGTTTGTTTATCTACTGATAAAAAAGATAAGCGACTAAGAACTTCTGCTTTGGTTGAAGTTGATGGTCAAACGATCGTTATAGATAGCGGACCTGATTTTCGATACCAAATGTTGCGGGCGAATGTGCAGCAACTTGATGCGATTTTGTTTACACATGAGCATAAAGATCACACGGCTGGTTTGGACGATGTTCGTGCTTTTAATTGGGTGAATAAAAAAGCTGTGGATATTTATGCTGAGAAACGTGTTCAAGCATCTTTAAGACAAGAATTTTCTTATGTGTTTGCCGAGTTTAGATATCCCGGCATTCCTCAATTGAATTTGATTGATGTGGAAAATAAGGCTTTCCAAATAAATGACACAGGTATTCTTCCTATTCGGGCGATGCATTTAAAGTTGCCGGTTTTCGGATATCGGATTGGTGATATGGCTTATATTACTGATGCCAATTATATTTCATCTGAAGAAAAAGAGAAAATAAAAGGAGTAAAGGTTCTTGTTCTGAATGCTTTGAGGAAAGAAAAACACCTTTCGCATTTTACACTTTCTGAAGCCTTGGCTTTAATTGAAGAGTTAAAGCCTGAGAGCGCCTATTTGACACATTTTTCACATCAATTAGGCTTTCATCAGGAAATATCAAAAGAACTACCTGAAAATGTTTTTATGGCTTACGATGGTTTGACAATAGATATTTAAAACAAGTTTGTTATAAATGAAAAGACCTCAAATAAACTATTTGAGGTCTTTTCGTATGTTTATTCTTTTAGTTTATAACCATCGTATTTTCCTTTCTTGATGGCAGGTATACCATCAATCATCCAGGCAGGAGCTGGTTTCCCTTTCAAATAATAATCAAAAAACTGCATCATTCGGATAGATAAATCCATTCGATTGGCACGTCTTTTCAGGTTGTGAGCTTCATCATTGTATGAAAGCATCCAACAAGGTTTTTGTAAACGACGCATGGCAACAAAGTATTCGATTCCCTGATACCATGGCACTGCACCATCATGGTCGTTGTGCATGATGAGTAGAGGTGTTTTAACCTTAGGAATTGAGAAAATCGGAGAATTCTCAATGTAATGCAGGGGTTTCTCCCAAAGCGTTCCGCCAATTCGGCTTTGTGTATGCTCATATTGGAACATTCGACTGCGACCACTTTCCCAGCGAATTCCGCCGTAAGCCGAAGTCATATTACTCACAGGAGCACCTGACATGGCACATTTGTAAAGATTTGTTTTTGTTACCAACTGAGCAATTTGATAACCGCCCCAGCTTTGTCCCTGTAGGGCAACATTATCTTTGTCTATAAAATCGAAACGATCCATCATAGCCAGCGTTCCGGTAACAATAGAACTGTAGGCACTTTCTCCCGGATGCCCAACCTTGGAATAACGAATATCCGGCATAAAAATCAAATACCCATTACTCACGCAGTAACTTGGATTGATGATGGACCAGTTGGGTTGAGGAACATAATGTTTGTGTAATCGATCGCTGACTCTTTCGTAGAAATAGACAAGCATTGGGTATTTTTTGTTTGGATCGAAATTTTCAGGTTTGAAAAGCATTCCCTGTAATTTTTCTCCGTTGCCAGATATCCAATCGACAAGTTCAACATTTCCCCAAAGAACATCTTTTTGTTGTGGGTTAGCATCCGAAATTTGGTTTTGATTTTCAAAGTTCAAATCACTCAACCAAAGATTTGGATAGTCAACAAATGTTGAGCGTTTCCATACAAGTCGATCGGCTTTTTTAGCTTTAACAGGATTTGAGTAACTCACATCATCAAAACATATTTTCTGAAGTACTTCGCCGTTTATTAATCTGTAAAATCCGGATTTTTTATTGTATTCGCCAAAAGCCTTCAATAGTATGCTTTCATTCAAATCGATAAAGCGCTCTTCAGAATCAAGTTTTACGTAGCTGAAACGAACATTATTTTGACGCCCAAAATCCTGAGTTAAGTTGTAAGCCTTTTCTTTCCCTTTAGGATCAATTTTCCATATGTCATAACGATCCTGAATTAAGATATACTGATCATCTTTAGTCCATCCTATGACGCCATAAGGCTCAGGATCGCTTGGCATATCGTGTGTTTCGGAATAAAAGTTAAAAGGAATATTCTGAGTCAGCTTACACGTTTTTTTGCTGGCAATATTGTAAGTATTCCAAGTGCTGTCAGCCGTTTCGTACCAGTACAGGTACTTTTGAGAAGGTGAGATATCAACCTTTGAATTTTTCTTTTTAAGGACTAATTCAGACTGACCATTATTGACATTGATTAAGTAATAATCTTTAAACCAATCATTCCAGGACTCCTCCATTTGGTAGGGGAGTGAAGAACTTCCCAAAGCCAAATTTGCATTCCCGTGATCGTATAGTTTAACTTGTGGTAAATTTTTATCAGCAAGTTGTTTGATTGTATTTTTCTTGCAGTTGTAAACGGCTAAATAAGTTCTTTTTTGTTCTTTCTTGAGATTAACCTTCTGTTCTGATTGTAATAATGGGTCTTTCCAACTCCATATATCCAATTGGTATTTTTCTTCATCTAAAAGGGAATCCTTTTTCTCTTTTTCTATTTTCGGGGCAATTCCAAAATAAAGATTTTCACCATTTCTGGAGAAATTTAATTGACTGTTTTCATTCACTTCCCATCCTTGAGTAACAGCTTTGCTTAGTGAATCTAAAATAAGCTTTGAGTGCTTTTGTTTAGAGTCGAAATAGTGCAGGTTGTATCTTTTTTGTTTGCAAGTATCTGCTGAAAAAATAAAGGCTAATTTATTACCTTCAGATGAAATACTTAGTTTTTTAGCTTGTCCTGTCTCGTTGAAAATAGCATTTGGTTTTTTATCCTCGAACTTTAGAATAGAAACTTCAGCTTTAGAAATACTATCCTGACTTTGATTGATGAATGCAAGGGCTTGTCCATTTCTGGATAGATTGTAATCACTTACATTTGAAAAGGCAATCATCTCACCAGTAAGTAGATTTTTGAGTTTTAACTCACCCACTTCAGTTTTATCTTTCCCTTTCGCTTTTTTCTTTTTTGATTTTTTCGGCTCATTAAGCGTGTCTTTTTCGACTTTCTTTGTTTCCAATAAAAAAGCGATCCATTGACCATTATCTAAAGGTACCTGGTATGATTTTAGCTTGGCATATTTATCTAGTTTATAATTTGATAGGTTTAAAACTGCCAATGAATCTTTAGGTAAATCTTTTGATTTTACTTTCTTTAATTTTGCCTGTCTGATGGTATCAAATTCTGCTTTTATCTTGAAAACCAAACTTTCAGATTTTGGAGTGAATTTTGCATCGTATCCTCGGGGAAACGAATCGAGTTTGGCTGTTGAATGTTGATATAGATAAAGATAGCCATCGCCTCGTTGCGGATTTACTTCATAACAAAGCCAGTCGCCATCATTTGAAATGATCTGGTTTTCGATATCTTTCCATCCATCATAATTGCTGTGCTTTAAGGCTCTTTTATTGGTTTGAGCAAAACTCATCGTTAGAAATGAACTTGCTATCAGGGTGAATAATAATTTTTTCATTGAGTTGGTTGTGTTTTGGTTGTGATTGCATAAAAAAATGCAAAAGCGAATAGCCTTTGCATTTGTAAATATATACTATTGTGTTTTAGTCTATATCCAGATTGTCAATCTTCTCAAGCAGATCATGAGTCGATTTTAACAAATCATCATAAATCGATTTGAAATGAGGCTTAATGTTGGCCTTGTTCTCAACTTTTTGATTGATACGAGCAATATAGTTATTGCGTGCATCAGCAGCTTCGTTCATAATGGTGTAAACTTCGTCTGAATTTCTTTTTCCAAAGAATTCAAGATGAATGATACTGCGCATAAAGATTTCGTTGGTTAAGAAATTTACATCTTTCTTAAAGTCTCTTCTACTGGCCATATTTTTTTTAATTTAGTTTTGATTTAGAAAAAGCTTAAACTTAAGCAGCTTGACAATTGATTACAAATATACACCAATTTATATGTATTTCTTATAATTTAATCGTCTTCAATGTTGTTGCATTTAAGATCGGCAGAAAGAAATAGGTCTATTTGAATATTTGTGGCTGTGTGGAAGATACTGTTGCTTAAAAAAGCTTAATTTGTAGTCTATAACAGACGTAAAACTGGAAATGAAAGAGTGCTCGCAATATAAATACCTACACAATAGTAAACTTAGGGATACTAGTGAATTTCGTAATGAATTTTTTAGACGAGGTTTGTCTCTCTATGAGGTGATTCGCGTTATGAATTCGAAACCTGTCTTTTTAAAAGAGCATTTGATGCGTTTGGAGAATTCTGCAAAGCAAGTTGGGCAATTTGTGTGGTTGAATTATTCAGAACTCGTTGAGAAAATAGAGCTGGTTATCAGTAGAAATGGGGTGCGTGATGGAAATATTAAAATCGTATTTAATATTCATCAAAACAACCGCAATTTTTATTGCTATTTTGTACCTCACAATTACCCTGATAGTCAGGCTTACCAAGAGGGCGTTCGTACTGTGGTTTACAAGGCAGAACGAAGCCATCCCAATGCGAAAATTTATAATCATGAACTTCGCACCTATACCAATTCTATAATAGAAAGTCCGGAAATATTTGAGGTTATTTTAATGGATAATCTGGATCATATAACCGAGGGGAGTCGATCCAATCTTTTTTTTATTAAGGCTGATCGGCTGGTGACTGCTCCGGATGATATGGTTCTAAATGGTATTGTTCGCGGTAAGCTTATTGAGATATGCGATCGAATGGGGATACCTGTTTGTAAAGAAGATATTCCCTTTGAGACACTCTCGAATTTCGATGCTGCTTTCCTTACGGGAACATCGCCGCAAATACTCCCTATCCGAAGTATAAATGCTATTTCATTTGATGTCAATCATCCTTTATTGAAGCAGCTTTTAGAAGCCTATAGAAACGAAATTGTTCATTATTTTGAAGTTATCTAAATGTGTTTGTTTCTGTTTTACGAAAAGGCAGACCAATTTCTACTTTTGTTCCAATTGGTTTTTGCGATTCATCAAACAGATCGAAAACTTTGTAGTCGTATTTAGATGTATTATTATTCATTTTATTAAGAAGTGAGATTCGCTCCTGAACAATCTGCATAGTTTTTTCATGAGATGACTTCCGGCTTTCGGCATCAAACTCTTTGGATTTTGAACGCCCAATGCCATTGTCTTCAATTGTACAACGGATATAATTATTGTCTTCCAAATCGAAGGTGATCAGGATTAATCCGTCACCTTTACATGCTGACAGTCCAAATCTGATCGCACTTTCGACGAAGGGTTGAATCAGCATTGGGGGAATGCTATAGTCGTATGGGTTAATCTCTTTACTTAAGACAATCTCAAAGATAAAACGATCCATGAAACGCATTTGTTCAAGTTTTACATAGTGTTTTAAGTATGCAATTTCGTCTGAGAGAGTGATGTAATCCTTATCTGCATTATCAATGTTTTTGCGTAGAACTGTTGAAAAATCTGATAAATAATCAAGTGCGTTTTCAGTTTCCTGTTCTAAAATATAGCCTTGAATTGAGTTAAGTGCATTGAAAATAAAATGGGGATCAAGTTGACTTTGAAGTGTCTTCATCTTAAGACCTAAGATACTTGTTCCGATTTTATTTCGTTCCTCTTCCTCTTTACGAATTTTGTGGGTGTAAATTCTCATCGCAGCAATTATAAAAGCTACAAGAGCAGCGAAGGTAATGGCGTAAAACCAGGGTTTTTTCCACCACGGATAGGCAATTGATATAGGAATTGAGAAGGGAATAATATTGGCCTTATTTAAATGTTTGCCTTGGATATTTAAGATGTAATCTCCACTTGGAAGGTTGGAGTATACAGCTTGCGTATTGGTGCTCCAATCTGACCATTCAGATTCGAATTCTTTTAATCGATAGCGAAAGACACTTTTGCCAGGATTTAAACAGTTTTGAAACCCAAATGAAAAGGTTAGATAATTTTGACTGTTTGAAAGAGAAATAGGCCCCGTTATTTGTTTAGTCCAAATGTTAATTTTAGAAGAATCGGGATGCCAATTTTTGTTGTAAACTTGTAGCTTTTTTAGATTTATGGAACAATAGCTTTTTTGTATTTCATCAATAAAGGATGGTGTTATCTTTAGAAGCTGTTTGTTGGTTTTTACCCAGATATTCTGGTCCTTATCAACGATAGAATTTTTACCGCTTCGGTCATAATATCCTTTTGTTTGATTCCAAAATTGATATGAGATTGCAGAATCTGACTTCCAGGATTGATAGTCGAAACGATAAACACCTTTGTTGGTTCCGCACCAAAGCGAACCATCATCTAAATACTGAAAACCTTGTATTGAATTGCCTGTGAGGCCTAAATCATGATCAATTACTCCTAATAAATTTAGCTTATTGTTCTGATATCTAAGTTTGTAAATATTACCATTATTTCCTCCGGCAACCATATTACCATCGGGTAGAATCAGTAAGTCATTGATAATATTGTGAATATCAGAGTTGTTCTTATTAAAATGGTTAATTTCGCCCGATTTATATCTGAAAAGTCCCATTTGTTTTGTGGCAAACCAAACCTCTGAATTATGCGCTACAATTTTACTGACATCGACATTAATTGATTTTGAAATTAGATAAGAGAACGTTTTTTCTTGAAAGTTCTTTCCCGAAAAAACAGAGAAAACATTCTTCCAAAGACAACATAATTGTCCATCATTAGTGAATGTGAACTTCTCGGCCGGACTTATACCTAAGAATTTGATCGAATCGTTGTTTAAATCAAGGGTGTAGAATCCCATATTGGTTGCCAGCCAAAGTTTCGATTTGCCATTATTTAGAATATCATAAATTTTAATTTTCTCTTCACACACTGATGAATGACGACCTTCTTTAATGGTGCATAATTCTGAGGTTGAGATTCGTTTTTGGATTTGATTTTCTCTGAAATAGATGATTTCATTTTTTGTGGCAATATAAATATATCCCTTGTCATCAGTTGCAATATCGGAAATAATGAACTCATCAAGATTGAAATATGAGGCACCGAAGTATTGAAAAATTGAATTCTGAAAGTGTAAAATACCATTATCTTTGGTACCTAGCCATATATTATTTTCATCTTCATCCACAAAAATTGATTGAACAAATACATCATCAATATTATTTGATTTAGAGAAGTCTTCAACTTCGTGGTCGGAAACTTTAAGCACTTTTCGATATTCAATACCCTCAATGAAATACCGAATCAGGTAAAAAATTTCGTTTGTGACTTGTTCAGTTTGGATTATTTCGCATTCAATGTCGTCGTATTCATTATTCCGAATTTTAAAGGCTTCATTTTTTAGTGCCAATTCATTTAAAAGGAGTGACGTATGAAACTGATTGAATTCAATTAAAGGAAGGTAGTCGTCTCTTTTTAAAAGCTGAACTTGATTTGTCGTGATGTTGCATTCAAATATCTTTTTTGCCTCCGTTGAAATGGCAAGCAGTTGGTTATCATTTTGAATAAAACGTGTGATGTTTATTGCTTTTTTTGTTTCAAAAGCTGTTAGTTGTAATTTTTCTTTATTATTGATAGCAACTTTGTAGATGCCATCAGTTGTACCGATTATAAGATTATTGAGATTTTTGTCGAATACAACAGTCTGAATTTCTTGTTTTATGCCTAAATCCTTATGGCTGTAAATTTTGATGCGATGTCCGTTGAAATAACACAAGCCGATATTGGTTGCCGCTATCCATAAGTTATTTTCGTTGTCTTCACAGATAGATAAAATTCGTTCTCCGTATAGATGTTCCAATTCTTTTCGAATGACTATTTTCCCCCCGTCAAATTCAAAAAAACCGGCATCTGTAGCAAGCCAAACGATATTGCGTGAGTCACAAAATATTTGGTGAACATTATTACTGGGTAAACCGTCGTTTAGTGTAATGGATGATTTATATCGACTTGATGCTTGTGATAAGCAAGGGAAAAGCGATATCAAAAATATGACACTTATGTATAGGGGTATGATTTTTCTAAGCATTCTGCAATGATAAGAAATATGTGTTGAATATTTTACTGTCAAGTTTGTCAAATTATATTTTAGCTTAACTTCTTAGTAATAAGTAATAAATATGATTGCCATTTGAAGCGAAAATTGATTCTGGAAATGAGATGAATTATTGACAAAGATTAATTCTATATTGCGTAATTTTAATACAATTTAAAAAACAAATACGAATGAAAGCTGAATTGAATCTGCAGAATATTAATAAAGCTGAAGAATTGTTTACATCGAATATGAATTTTACTTATACGGTTCTTCCTCGTTTGAAGCTTTTATATGAAATAAAAAAAGAGCTCAAAGACTATCACGATCTAAGATGGTCTTTTGAATTCGATCATGTCAATGTCAATCAAAATAGAGTTCTTATCAGTTATTTGCCTTCAGCTTATTCTGAGTTGGATTTATTTTATGAAATACCTTTGGTGCAAAAATTTGAATTTAGGAGTTTTTTAGGAAATTCATCTGTACATTTTATTGATATCTATAATTTTCTTTTAGAGAATAACTATATTCGTGAAAATGAATTTGTAATACATGCCGAGTACCGAAAAATTCCTCATTTTATATTAAATTTGGAAGTTAGGAGGTATCACCAGGCCATTTTGAACCAGTATTCGGGAACAAATAAAGATTTAAATGGCCAGATTGATATACCAATACTTGAGGAGATTAAAAGGATTCTGGAGTTATTTAATCCAATTTTCAAATTAATTGTTGATCGTTTTCATAAGTAAATGATTTTAAAAAAAATAATGCCTTGAAACATTTTTCTCTTTTCAGACATTTTCAGAATATAAGTATTGGTAAGGCTTACCTTTTTCTTTTTTCTTCGCTGTCAAGCTTAGTTCTTATAGTTATTGGTGGGATATGGATTTATAATGAATATGCCAAATTTGAATTGGAATCCAATTCTTTGAGAGATATGTATATAGAAGAGCATAAAGATATGCTTATTCAGAATATTAAAAAGAGTATTGATTATATTGAATTTAGAGAGAAGCGATCTGAGGAAACAATTAAGGAAAACTTAAAAACAAATGTGGATCAGGCTTATGAGATCGCTTTGTATATTTATAACAAAAACAAGCATACACTTTCTAAAAAGGCCCTACAGAAAAGAATTAAAGAAGCAATTTCTGCTTTTAGATTTAATTCAGGAAAACGATACATATTCATAAACAGTCTCGATGGAGTCGGTGTTCTTTATCCCAATAATCCAGAATGGGAGGGACAATCGTTACTTCAGCTGAAAGATATCAATAAAAACCAATTGGTTGTTAATGAAATTCAGCATCTTAAAAATTCGGACGAATCTTTTTTGGAATATAAGAATTCTAAAGCGGTTCCCAATAAATACAATGCTTACAACAAAATATCCTATGTGAAGAAATTCGAACCCTATAATTGGTATATGGGAAGTTTCGCATATGCGGATGATTTTTTGGAGGCTATTCAATCAGATTGTATCGATAGAATTAAAAACATGGAGGTGGAGGATGGCAACTATTTTTTTATTTTCTCAAAAAATGGAATCTGTTTACTTCATAAAGATAATAAATACCAAGACCGAAATTATAGAACTTTTGAAGAGGAAAATGATATTGAAATTTCAAGAAAGATTCTTTATTCTATAGGGGCAAAGAAGGATCGTTTTATTACCTATAATTATGCAAAAGGTGAAAAAATTTCCTATTTGTATGATATTGATGAGTGGAACTGGGTTATCGGTTCGGGATTTTATACTCATAGTATTGAGCATGTTATTGCCGCAAAAAAAGCAGAGCTTTACGCCAGAATGAAGAATTATAGCTTAAAAGTCGTTTTGTTAATTGTAATGACTTTTATAATGCTTTATTTGGCTGCCAGAATACTTTCATCCAAGATGAATAAAAGTATTTATTCATTCAACGACTTCTTTAAAAAAGCATCTACTCAGTCTATAAAAATTGATGTCGATAAACTTTATTTTTCCGATTTTAAGAATATGGCTTCTACTGTTAATATGATGGTAGATACCCGTACTAATAAGGAAAATGAATTGAAGCATGCTATTGAGATGGTTGAAAAGTCAGATCAACTTAAGTCAGCATTCTTATCGAATATGACTCATGAGATTAGGACGCCTATGAATGCAATTGTTGGGTTCTCACAGCTTTTACAACAGGATGATTTGAGTGAAGAACACCGAACTGAATTTGTGGATCATATTGTAGATAATAGTAATTCTTTATTGGCTTTGATTAATGATATTATTGATTTCTCTATACTTGAAACAGGGACGGTGAAAATTGATTATTCAAATTTCAATTTAAAGGATATTTTTATTGAACTTAAAGATAAATTTGAACGACTTATGGAAAGTAATAGTAAGTCGAATATCGAACTTATTTTTCCGGATTATAAGAGGTTAGAGGAAACTCATATTTATTTTGATTCTCAAAGACTGAAGCAGATTTTAACCTATTTGATTGATAATGCGATTAAGTTTACCATACAAGGTGAAGTTATAGTGGATTTTAAACTTGAGAATAATAGCATCCTGTTTTGGGTGAAAGATACTGGTATGGGAATTCCTATCGAGAAACAGGCATATATTTTTGACAAGTTCAGACAAGGCGAAGAAAGTTATACGCGTCGTTTTGGAGGGACAGGCATTGGCTTAAGTATAACTAAGCAAATGATTCAACATTCAAAAGGAGAAATATGGCTGGAATCTGAGATCAATAAAGGGAGTGTATTTTATTTTAAACTTCCTCTTATGCCAGGCAGTTCTCAGAATTAGAAATAAACGGTGATAATATGAGACCTTCTCTAAATTTTAGAGGAGGTTTTTTGTTGAGTTTCAGAAAAGAAAAAAGAGAATAAAACATTGTTTTATTCTCCTTTGTGATCCAGCCAGGGCTCGAACCTGGGACCTATAGCTTAGAAGGCTATTGCTCTAATCCAACTGAGCTACTGGACCATCCTTTATATATGTTGTTGCAAAAAAATCAAGTGATCCAGCCAGGGCTCGAACCTGGGACCTATAGCTTAGAAGGCTATTGCTCTAATCCAACTGAGCTACTGGACCATTTTTCCTTAATTGCGATGCAAATATAGGGATTAATTCTTGTCTCACACAAATTATTTTGTCCTTTTTTATGAGGTTTTACGGCAAGTTCAAGCTAAATCTCTAACTGTCAGAATATCTGTTTTCATATTTTTCTTTATTTTTTTTCAATTAGATGTCTGTTTTGGATAATCGCTTTATTAAATTCGCATGTTTCGAATTTTTCGAATGTATTCATTCAAAACAAATACACACATGTCTAGGAGCTATTCCGGTAATATCCCCAAACTCTATATCATCAAATTAGCAAAATGGTTCATGCTAACCATGCCCATCATTGTCCTCTTTTATCAGGAAAATGGCTTGAGTATGCAGAATGTATTAACGTTGAAAGCTTTTTATTCTGTTGCCGTTGTTGTGATGGAAATTCCATCCGGGTATTTTGCAGATGTATGGGGAAGAAAGAAGACTTTAATCTTAGGTAGTATATTGGGCTGTCTGGGTTTTGTGGTTTATAGTTTTAGTTCCAATTTTTATGGTTTTTTTTTGGCAGAACTTGTTTTGGGAATAGGTTCCAGTTTTATTTCTGGAGCTGATTCAGCTTTGCTTTACGATAGCTTGTTACAGGATAAAAAAGAACAAACGTACTTGAAGCAAGAGAGTCGAATGATGTCGGTTGGGAATTTTGCTGAGGCTCTTGCGGGAATTGCCGGAGGAAGTTTAGCTTTAATTAGCTTACGAACCCCTTTCATAGTTCAAATTTTCATTGCTTTTATGGCCGTTCCAGCCTCAATGATGTTGATGGAGGTAGAAAGAGATAAAACGGTTTCTAAAGGCGGTTTTGTCCACATTTTAAAGATTGTTCGCTATTCTTTATGGGAGAATATCCAGTTAAGGTTAAATATCCTTTATTCATCGATTTTTGGCTGTGCCACTCTTTCTTTGGCTTGGTTTGTTCAGCCTTATTTAAAACAGTTGAACTTTGACGTGGGGCGTATTGGTGTGATATGGACCCTTCTGAATTTAACGGTTGGTTTTACGGCTCTTTTTGCACATCGAATTGAAAGCCGCTTGGGTAAAATTGGAACGTCACTTTTAATTGTAATTGGCCTATCCAGCGGGTTTATTTTATCCGGAGTAATGACTAGTCAGTTGGGAATCGTTTGTCTGTTTTATTTTTATATTATTAGAGGGATTGCAACCCCGATTCTTAAGGATTACATCAATCGAATAACCTCTTCGGATATGAGGGCAACAGTGCTTTCTCTACGCAATTTTATCATACGTATTCTCTTTGCCATTATTGCTCCTTTTTTGGGTTGGTATAGCGATCATTTTAGTATTGGAGAAGCCTTAATATTTGCTGGAAGTATTATATTTCTTCTGGGAGGTGTTACTCTCTTTTTTATTTTTAAAACAGATCGAAAGTAGACTTATAAAACTGAATGGGTATAGAAAAATTATTGACCTAACTTGAAAAAGAATATGTATAAAAAAAGAGTCTCATCTGAGACTCTTTTTTTTAGCTTATAGCAAATTTTATTTCTTAGCGTTATAACCTTTTTTCTTAGCAGCTTCTTCTAGGCGCTGTTGGAATTTAGATTTTTTAACCGGTTTTTTCTTCGATGCTTCCAGCATAGCCAATACTTTTTCATCATCAACCATCCACTTACGAATTGCCCAGGTTTGAACGATTGTAAATAAAGTTGCAATAAAGTAGTAGTACGATAAACCAGCTGCATAGTTGTTGAACCAAACCAGGAACATAACCGGCATCAAATACATCATAGCCTGCATACCCGGCATCTGAGTAGATGTTTGCATCTGACCATTCATTTTGGTGTAGACCAAGTTGGTTGCTGCCATTAATAGACAGAATAGAGAGATATGGTCACCATACATTGGAATGTGCCATGGTAGTTGCGCTATCGAATCATAAGACGATAAGTCTGATGCCCAAAGAAAGCTTTTCTGACGCAGCTCAATTGAAGCTGGGAAGAATCGGAATAAAGCAATTAGAATAGGGAACTGTACCAGCATTGGTAGACAACCCCCCATGGGATTAACTCCCACTTTTTTATACAAAGCCATTGTTGCTTGCTGACGCTCCATTGCCTTGTCTTTTGGTATTCTCTCGTTAATTTCATCAATTTGAGGTTTCAATACCCTCATTTTAGCTGATGATAAATACGATTTGTAAGTCAGAGGTGACAACACCAATTTGATCAGAATGGTTAGGATTAAAATGATAATACCATAATTTCCCATAAATCTTTCAAGGAAATTAAATAAAGGAATCACAGCGTATTTATTAACCCATCCAAAAATTCCCCATCCTAAATCGATTACTTTTTCTAGTTGGATATCTTTACCATACTTGCGAAGAGTTAGATAATGGTTAGGTCCAAAATAGAACTGCATTGGGTAGCTTTCTTTCACATCACCGCTGTACGGTAGTGAAATTTCAGCAGAAAAGTTCTTTAGGATAGGCGAATGCTCATCCATACTAACAGATTTCAGCTTAATACCTTTGAATGTGTTTTTAGCAATAAGAGCTGAAGAGAAGAATTGTTGTTTGAAAGCAATCCATTTCACTTGAGTGGTTAAATCCTCTTCTTTATCACCTCCTGCTCCTAAGTTTTCTACATCATCTTCGTAAAATTTATAGTAAAGAGCGGTGTATTGATTTTCAAAGTCTTGCCCTTTTTCTTTACTGTAGAGATCAGCTTGCCAGTTAAAAGTTAACGAATTCTGATTACGAGAGATGATATTGTTTAAACCAATAGCCTTGATGTCGAAGTCTAGCATATAGCTGTCAGGCTCTAGAGTGTAGACATATTCAAGATATTGACCGTCACCAGCACTAAGTTTCATACTCAAGGTCTTCTTCTGAGAGCTGGCATTGATATTTTCAAGGCCTTCTTCATTTGTGAAGAATAAATCCTGTGTATCAATCGCTTTGTTCTGAGCATAAAAAGTCATGCCAAAACGATTCTTATCACCTTCCCAAAGGATTAATGGCAATGAGTCGTGTGTTTGGTAATCTTTAAGTTGGACCGAATAAATGCGTCCACCTTTGTTGCTCACCTTAATTTTAACAAGTTTGTTTTCAAGCGTGATAAATTCTTCTTTTTGAGCTGCCGCTGAAGAAAACACTCCGAAAGTCTCCTGTAAATGTACTGGATCTTTTTGCTTTTCAGCCTCAATGGCTTTTAACGCACCAAGTCTTTCGTTTTCTAATTGCTGTTCATGTACTTGTTCGACTTTAGCAATTGAGTCGCGGGTTTGCTTAGCCTTTATTTGTTCAGCCGTAGGTTTTGTCAGGTAGGTATACCCAATCAAAATGGCACCAATAATGACTAATCCCCAAATTGAATTCTTATCCATTTATTAATTTCTGTTTAGATAGTTTGTGCGAGAGTTGTTTGTTTTTCAGACACGTTGTGTGATTTGTAAACGCATAATCTATTATTACATTCTATCTTGTTGATAAATCTTTATTATTTTTCGCTTTTAGCGACTTTCACAAACTCAACAAAGAGAGGGTGAGGATTTATAACGGTACTCTTATACTCTGGGTGGAACTGAACACCAACAAACCATTTGTGATTTTTAATTTCAACCACCTCAACCAATCCGGTGTCAGGATTAAAACCCGTTGCAGTTAATCCTGCAGCTTCGAATCTTTCAAGATATTCATTGTTGAATTCATAACGGTGACGGTGACGTTCTGAGATATCTAAGCTTTTATATGCCTTAGCACAATTTGAGCCTTCTTTTAACTGACAATCGTAAGCACCCAAACGCATTGTTCCGCCTTTTTCAGTAACATTTTTTTGTTCCTCCATAAGGTTAATGACCGGATTGTGCGTTTGCGGGTTCATCTCCAATGAATCGGCATCATCAAGTTTCAGAACATTTCTTGCGTATTCAATTACTGAAACCTGCATACCCAAACAAATGCCTAAAAAAGGAATGTTGTTTTCACGTGCATATTTCACAGCAAGTATTTTACCATCCATACCTCTATGGCCAAAGCCTGGAGCAACTAAAATACCTTTAAGGTCTTTAAGTTCGTCCTGATAGTTGGCATCAGTTAATTTTTCAGAGTGGATCCATTTTAAATTTACCTTACATTCATTGGTTGCACCAGCGTGAATAAAAGCTTCGGCAATCGATTTGTAAGCATCTTTAAGTTCCACATATTTTCCAACCAAACCGATATTGACTTCAGATTTTGGATTTTTATGTCTTTTTAAGAATCGGGTCCATTCTTTAAGTTCAGGTTCTCCATTCGAAGATAAACCTAGTTTTTCAAGAACGATAGCATCAAGTTTTTCCTCACGCATTTTCAATGGAACATCGTAGATGGTTTCCACATCAATAGACTGGATGACTGCTCTAGGATCAACATTACAGAACAAAGCAACTTTTCTTCTGATTTCTGATGAAAGTTCGTGCTCGGTTCTCAATACCAATACATCTGGCTGAACACCAGTTTCCAATAGTGATTTTACTGAGTGCTGAGTTGGTTTTGTCTTTAATTCTCCTGATGCTGCTAAATAAGGAACAAGAGTCAGATGAATAACTAAAGCGTCATTTCCTAATTCCCATTTAAGTTGACGTACAGCTTCAATATATGGTAGCGATTCAATATCACCAACTGTTCCACCAATTTCAGTAATAACGAAATCAAACTTCTTTTTGGTACCAAGAAGTTTAACGTTACGTTTAATTTCATCAGTAATATGAGGAATAATCTGAACGGTTTTACCCAGGTAATCGCCTTTACGTTCCTTATTGATCACGTTTTTGTAGATTCTACCTGTTGTAACATTGTTTGCCTGAGAGGTAGGAATATTGGTGAAACGCTCGTAGTGACCTAAATCCAAGTCTGTTTCTGCACCATCGTCAGTAACAAAACATTCGCCATGCTCATATGGGTTTAGGGTTCCGGGATCAACATTCAAATAGGGATCCAATTTTTGGTTTGTAACAGAATACCCTCTGCCTTGTAGTAGTTTAGCTAAAGATGAGGCTATAATTCCTTTTCCTAATGAGGAGGCTACTCCTCCGGTAACAAAGATGTATTTAGTTGCAGACACTTTAAGTATGATTTAATGGTTGATTAAAACTGCAAAAATAGGCAAAATATAGCGTTTTGGAAAACTATTTTTTGAACTAAAAACAGTTCATAAATAAAAAAAAACACCTCTATGAATAATCAGAGAGGCGTCTCATATTTTTTGAATAGATTTAATAATGTTATTTTATTAATTCTGTCTCTCTTAATTCATTGTTTATTAGGCTAAATCATCAATAATTTTGATTTTCTGATTTAGTAGGTTCAAATTCTTTTTTCCTTGATTAATTTTTTCCTGCATTTCTTTCAAAATGGAATTGGATTTATCAGACAATGAAAAGAAACCCATATTGTTTTCCCAAAGTGTAATGTCTGTTTCAAGTTGTTTGATCTTGTTGTAGAGTTTATTACGCTCGTGAATGAGTTTGTCTTCGGGTTTCCTGCTTTCAAGAATTGAATCAATTTTGAGTTTGAATTTTTGAACTTCCAGATTACTTGAATCAATATTCAATTGATCATACAGGCTATTGATTGCTTTATTAAAATCGTTCTGAATCTTTTCTTTATTCTTTATAGGTACATGACCAATTTCAGACCATTCTTTTTGAAATATCTTGATTGTATCTAAGTTTTCCTCGTTATCATTACTCAACTTAAATCCTTTGATTTTTTCAATCAATGCATCTTTAAGTTTTAAGTTCTCAGCTTGTCTTGATTCTAAGGAGTCAAAATGCTCTGATTTATTGTTGAAGAAGGTGTCACAAGCTTTTCTAAAGCGATTCCAAATCTCATTTGATACCTTTCTGGGAACAATACCAATACTTTTCCATTTCTTCTGAATTCGAATTAATTCGTTGGTTGTTTGTTTCCAATCCGTACTGTTTTGCAATTCTTCTGCGTGCTCACAAAGCTGTATTTTTAGTTTTAGATTCTCATCTAATTTATCTTTGTGCTCAATATAGAAATCGCGCTTGGTGTTGAAGAACAGGTCACAAGCCTCACGAAAGCGCTTGTAAATAGAGTTGTTGTCTTTTTTAGGCGCAAAACCAACGGTACGCCATTCTTTCTGAATTTGAAGCACTTCCTTAGAGGCAGCACTCCATTCCTGGTGTGACTCCATTTTACGTGCTGCAATCTCTTCTACTTTTTCACAAAGGGCCGATTTTTTCTGAAGATTGTAGATTTGTTCTTCGCGAACATTATTATAGAAATTCTGTTGGTTTTTATTGATTGAATTCGAAGCTGTTTTAAATCGCTCCCACAGCTCATCTCTTTTGTTACGTTCTACAGGACCAACTTCGCGCCACATTTCATGAAGCTTTTGAAGATCATTAAATGCCTTAACAGCAGATTCTTCTTCAACGAGTTTTTCAGCACTTTCACAAATGTCGATTTTTGCTTCATAGTTTTTGCGCAAATCCATATCACGCAGTTCTCGGTTTATTTTAATGTAATCATAGAATTTTTCAACGGCATGATGATAATTTTCCCAGAGGTGTTTGACCGACTGTGAGGGAACCATGCCAGTGTCTTTCCATCTTTTTTGAAGCGCTCTGAATTCATGAAAGGTCTTTTCGAATGATTCCTGCCCATTTATTAATTGTTTGATTTCGTCAATAATTAATAATTTCTGCTTAAGGTTATTTTCTTTTTCCTGTTCAATACTCTTATGTACTTCAGCTTTTTTGTCTCTAAATTGTTGAAGAAGCTCTTTAATTTCAATTTCCTGTTTATCCCGTGTCGGATGGAAATCTTTTTCCAGGCCACCTTCCTGAATGAATTGGCGTTTTAATTCTTCAAGGGCAGCATTGTGTTTTTTATAAAAGTGAACCTTAATACTCTCAGCTCTTTCTTTTGAGTCATCATCTAATTCAGAATCAAGAATTAGTTGTAATCTCTGAATTAACTCGTGCTTCTCCATAGAAGCATAGTCAGGAGTATCCTGAAGTTCTGTTTCTGAATGATCAATATTTAAATCAGATTCAATTTTTTCATCCTTAATCTGAGAATCTGATTGATCATGAGAGGTTTCTGACTGAAGCTCTTCTTTTGGCTCAGTTTCATTCTCATGTGAGGGCGTAAGATCTTGTTCTTTCATGTGCTTTTCCTTGAAAAGTAGGCGGTATAGTGCTTACTTAATTGACAATATAGAGAGTAGTGTTATGAACTACAAATACGAATTTAGTTATTAAAGTATGAAACATCAAGGAATAAGGATAATTATTTATTTGCTAATATCAAGGAAACGACCGAGTAACAGGTTTCGGATATATTTAAACGCTTATGAAACGAATAAAATATTTATGTATTTTGACTTTTTTATGATAGAAAATTGTCTTCAATTCTTTTTATGGGTTTAAATTTTTTGTTTTAATAAGGCTGGATGTCTACTTTTGAGCAAAATTTAGAAATGATGAGAATTGATATATTGACTGTTGTGCCGGAATTATTGGAAAGTCCATTGGGACATTCTATCATTCAAAGAGCTAAGGATAATGGGGTCGTAGAGATTTATATCCATAACATTCGTGATTTTTCCGAGGACAAGCACAATAAGGTTGACGATTACGCTTTTAGCGGAGGTGCTGGAATGGTTATGCGTTTGGAGCCAATTGTTAAGGCTATTGAGAGTTTGACGGATCAGCGTCAGTACGATGAAATTATTTTTACCAGCCCTGATGGAGAGCCGTATACCCAGAAAACGGCTAATACACTTTCATTGAAAGAGAATATCATTATACTTTGTGGACACTACAAGGGAATTGATCAGAGAATTCGTGATCATTTTATTACAAAGGAAATTTCTGTTGGTGATTTTGTTTTAACTGGGGGCGAACTGGCTGCTGCGATTATTACTGATAGTGTTGTTCGTTTGTTGCCAGGGGCAATGGGGGATGAGACTTCTGCATTGACTGATTCTTTTCAGGACAATTTATTGGCTCCACCACTTTATACGCGACCAGCTGAATTCAGAGGCTGGAAAGTTCCGGATATTTTGCTCTCTGGGGATCATAAGAAAATTGAGCGTTGGCAGGAGGAACAGGCGTATAAAAGAACCAAACTCTTGCGTCCTGATTTGTTGGATGATGAGTAATAAAAAATAAAAGCTGCAAATTTAAGAGTCCGAATCTTAATTTGCAGCTTAATTTTATTTAGTAGTTTTCACTCTTTTCTTCAAAGTAGGCTTGAGGATGTTGGCAGGCAGGGCAATTTTTTGGCGCTTTAGTTCCTTCGTGAACGTAACCGCACTTTCTGCAATACCATTCTGTTTTTTCTTCTTTTTCAAATACACGACCTTCTTCAATGTTTTTAAGAAGTTTTAGGTAACGGGTTTCGTGCATTTGTTCAACTTTTGCAATTGTTTTGAAAGCTGCAGCCACTTCTTTGAAGCCTTCTTCGGCCGCAATTCTGGCAAATTCAGGGTACAATTCGGTGTATTCTTCGTTTTCGCCCATAGCCGCAGCTTTTAGGTTTTCGCTTGTTAAACCAACTTTACCGGCAGGGTAACTTGCTGTAATTTCCACGTCTCCACCTTCTAAAAAGCTAAAGAATCTTTTTGCATGTTGCATTTCTTGCTCAGCAGTTTCTAAAAATAGTGCAGCAATTTGTTCGTAGCCTTCTTTTTTTGCTTGTTTGGCAAAATACGTATAACGACCTCTTGCCTGAGATTCTCCTGCGAATGCTTTCAGAAGATTTTTTTCTGTTTCTGTTCCTTTGATGCTCATATTGTTGAATTTTTTTATGTTTTGTCTCATACAAAGATCAAATTTTTATTAGGACTATTAAAATCTAATTAGATTCTGACATTCAATTTAGAACGATGTTAAATAGAACGATGTTGGACTGTTTATTGATAAGAGTATATCATAAATAATTTTGTAAAAAGCTGCGAAATTTTGTATCTTAATTAAGCAGATTCGTTGAATTCCCTTTCAATTATATTTTTTTATTTAGTAGTATGTCGAAACTTTATCTTTGGACTGAGTTTGTGGTACTTTTTGTTGTGTTACCACTTTTATATTTCTTTGAATTGATTCCAATTCATAAGGGTGTTCCATTGGTTATGATTTTTATATACTGCTTTGTTGTTATGTATAACAGGAAGAATATATCACGAAGTATATTTAGTATAAAGTCTTATTATTCTCTTAAGGAAATTGGTATAAAGAGTCTTTTTCTTTTAGTGGTTTCATCTTTATGGGTTTATATTTTCCGGCAGGATGTTTTTTTTCAATTGCCCCTTCAGAATTTTTGGTTTTGGTTAGTACTGATTCTGACTTATCCTGTTTGGTCAGCCTTTACACAGGAATTTATTTATCGGTTCTTTTTTTATAACCGTTACAGAATTTTATTCGATAATGTACAGTTTATGATTTTCGTAAATGCGCTATGTTTTTCAATGGCGCATATTATTTTTAGAAACTGGGCTGCTTTGGTGTTTACTTTTGTAGGAAGTATTGTGTTCTCTCTGACCTATATTCGTAGCCGATCCTTGAATGCGGTTTTCATAGAGCATTCTATTTATGGGAACATCTTTTTTACCAATGGTTTTGGTATTTTCTTTTATACCCCTTCTTAGTTTATTTAAAATAAATAAAAATAAAAGCTATATTTATGTCTATGCTTAATAGATTTAAAAAAAGCCTTATTAATTCTATGTTCTGTGCTATTTTTGGTGTGGGACTTGAATGGTGTTGAGGCTCAAACTCACATAAATAAGATGAAAGAAAAGTATACCAATTCCTTAATTCATGAAACCAGTCCTTATCTTTTGCAACATGCCCACAATCCGGTGGATTGGTATCCTTGGGGGGATGAAGCCCTAAAAAAAGCCAGAGATGAAAACAAGCCTTTATTAATAAGTATAGGGTATTCGGCATGTCATTGGTGTCATGTGATGGCTCATGAAAGTTTTGAGAACGAAGCAATTGCTAAATTAATGAACGAATTCTTTGTATGTGTTAAAGTGGATAGGGAAGAGCGACCGGATATTGATCAGATTTATATGGATGCTGTGCAACTGATCAGCGGAAGAGGTGGATGGCCTCTAAATTGTTTTGCTTTGTCAGATGGTAGGCCATTTTATGGAGGAACTTATTTCTCAACGGCTAATTGGGCGAGTATGCTTAAAGCCATTCATCATGCCTACGTTACAGAAAATGATAAGGTGGAACGATCTGCTGATCAATTATCTGAAGGTGTTCGGATAAGTGGATTAATTGATTCTAGGGAAGATCATACTTTTTATAATATGAAGGAACTCGAAGAAGCTGTTGAGGGCTGGAAATCGAGTTTTGATAAAAGGGAAGGGGGCGAGAACAAAGCGCCAAAATTCCCAATGCCGATTTCTCTTGATTTTTTAATGAATTATTATTTCTATTCAAAAGATTCTGCCATCCTAAATCATCTCAAGCTTAGTCTCGATAAAATGGCTAAAGGGGGAATTTACGATCAGATTGGGGGTGGGTTTGCCCGTTATTCGGTGGACCAATATTGGAAAGTACCGCATTTCGAGAAAATGCTTTACGATAACGCACAACTTTTGAGTCTTTATGCTAAAGCTTATCGATTAACAAAGAGGTCTCTTTATAAGAAAGTTGTAAAAGAAACGATTGGGTTTGTTGAGCGGGAACTTTCTATGACTGAAGGTGGCTTTAATTCAGCACTCGATGCGGATAGTGAAGGCGTAGAAGGTAAATTTTACGTTTGGGAAAAGGAGGAAGTCGATCAGGTTTTAGGAGAGGATTCGCCTGTTTTTTCTGAATATTACGAGGTTTTGGAATCTGCCAATTGGGAAGAAGGTAATATTCTTCATATCAAAAAGGACAAATCAGAACTTTTGGATAAATACCAGCTTTCAGAAACGGAGTTTGATGGCTTGATAGAAAATTTAAAACAGAAACTTTTGCTCGCCAGATCAGAAAGAGTTCGACCAGGTTTGGATGATAAGTTTTTGACGGCATGGAATTCTCTATTGATAAAGGGATATGTTGATGCTTATAAGGCTTTAGGTGATGAGGCATATTTAAATAAGGCTATCGAAACGGCAACTTTTATAAAAGAAAGGATGACCCAATCGGGAGTTCAGTTGTATCGAACATATAAGAACGGAGATGCTAGAATTAATGCATTCCTTGATGATTACAGTTTTACATTGGAGGCGTTTGTCGCCTTGTATCAGGTTAGTTTTGACGAGAGTTGGCTAAAATGTGCTGACGATATGATGAAATATGTCATTCAAAATTTCTACGATGAAAAATCCGGCATGTTCTTCTATACGTCTTCTGAAGATTCCGGCTTAGTTGCCCGAAAAATGGAAGTAATGGATAATGTTATTCCTTCTTCAAATGCTTCAATGGCTGAGTCTCTTTATCAATTAGGTCATCTGTTGGGGAATGAAAAGTACGTTGAAATATCGGCACAAATGCTTGCTAATATGAAAGAGCAGACCTTAAAATACCTGTCTTATCATGGGAAATGGGCGAATTTAATACTAAAGCAAATTGAGTCACCCTATGAATTGGTCATATCCGGTAAGGAAGCCAGGTCGTTTCAGAAGGCGTTTAATAAAAGATTTTTGCCTAATGTCCTGATCTTGGGGAGTGAGAAAGAAAGTGACTTGCCTTTATTGAAAAATAGATTTAGTAATAAAACAACAAGTCTTTACCTTTGTAAAGATAAAGCCTGTTTTTTGCCGACATCTAATCTGGATGAAGTTATAAAACGTATCGATATCAAATAATTTTAAGACTAATATGATGATGAAGAAAATTGCCTTACTGTGCCTGGTTACGGTATTAGCTGCATGTGCTACGGTGCCCATTACCGGGAGAAAACAAATGAATTTATTTCCCGAAGACCAGATGATTGCAACGAGTTTGATTCAATATGATAGCTTTCTTAAGGAAAATAAATTATCTAATAATAAGGAGCAATCGGAGATGGTGAAGCGTGTTGGAAAGCGAATTGCTGAGGCTGTAGAGATTTTCATGAAAGATAATGGTATGTCTGACCGTATCTCTGGTTTTGCCTGGGAATTTAATCTGGTTGAAGATGATACGCCTAATGCCTGGTGTATGCCTGGCGGGAAAGTTGTGTTTTATACAGGTATACTTCCTTACACGCAAACCGAAGCGGGTATGGCTGTGGTTATGGGACATGAAATTGCACATGCCATTGCCCGACATGGTAACGAGAGAATGAGTCAGCAAATGGGGATTCAGGCTTTGGGGACTGGTTTGAGCATGGCATTGAATGAAAAGCCTGCAGAAACTAAGCAAATATGGATGACGGCTTTTGGTGCGGTTTCAAATGTGGGGGTCGTGTTGCCTTTTTCACGATCGCATGAAACCGAAGCCGATAAAATGGGACTGATTTTTATGGCCATGGCTGGATATAATCCTGTTGTTGCAATTGATTTTTGGAAACGTATGGGTGAGAGTGGTGGACAAAAACCACCTGAGTTTTTGTCAACACACCCAGCAGACGCCACCCGGGTGAATAATTTGCAAGCTTTTTTACCTGAGGCAATGAAATATTATAAGAAATAAAGGTTTTTGTCTTTGGGATGAATGAAAGAGAGATGCACACTTGTATATCTCTTTTTTTTTGCTGTAAGAATTAATTATGTAATAAGCATATATTCATTATCTTAGTAATATGAGTTGAGATTATGTAATCGTATTGTGAATCATAAATGCGATGAAATTTGATTCATGGATTATAAATTTCAAGATTGCTATTAAACTGATTCATATTCATTCGCCTCCATCTTAGGAGTTAAGCCTATACCAAAAGATGATGAAAAAAAATGTATGGAAATTCTTAAAGTTCGTACTGCTGGGGTTAGCAGTAATAATTGTGTGTATTTTACTGTTATTACAATGTCCTGGAGATAAAATAACTAGAGAAAAGGATAGCGTTCAGCCAAGTGTTGAAACCGTAAAAGAAAAGCCGGGAGAGACCAAAAAGCAAGATTTGTCAGATTCGTCTAAAGTGACTGAATCAGAAAAGAAAATACCCTTGGTTCGTAAGAAACTCGTACATAAAACCAATAAATCACTTAATCTGAAAAAAAACTTAAGCTATCTTCCTGATCAAACCGATGAGTTAATGGAAAAGAGCAAGAAGCCCAAAGACGTGGAGGCTCTTGCCGAAAAAGTGAAGATACTTTCAGAGAAGGTAGATGTTCTTAGGGATAAAGTGAGAGCTCTTTTGGAGAGGGTAGAGGCTGTTTTGAAAAAGAAGAAGATGGATATTCCTGTTGGGGGAATAGAAAATCTTGATACAGAAAAGAAGGAAATTCAGACAGCTGATGAAGTAACTTTTAAATACCCGACTCATGTGTTAACTGTTGGTATTTCAACTTATAAAGATTGGACGCCATACGGATTTCAAGGAAGTTACGATTATCGTATAAGCAAATACTTTTCTTTGGGATTACAGGGTAATGCCTTTTTCAAGGAAGGTAAATTTCAAGCAGATCGTAGCATATACGTAGGTCTTCGGGCTAATTTCCATATTTTCCCTTTGTTGGTTAAGAATTCCAACTTCGATTTGTATGCAGGAGGTAGCATAGGTGCTGGTCGCGATGATGCGGTTGCAACATTCGAAACAATGGGATACCTGGGTGCTTCCTATGATTTTAGCAGGCGTTGGGGCATTTTTGTCGAAGCTGGGAATATTGGCGTTGTGGGATTGAGGGTGAAATTTTAGTTAGGAATAAAGAGATGCATTTAGTGCATCTTTTTTTTTGATTGTTTATCCTTCTATTATTCATAAATTTGACGAGGATACATATGAATGTTTTGTGTCAAATCAAAGAACACAAAACGCGATAACAACTTATCCTCAAAATATTTTACAATGCAGAAAACTCAACCTGTAGATCATTACAGTTCTAATATTATCAGTCTTGATTCAAGAATAAAGAAGATTAAAAAACAAATCTTTTATTTGTCTCTGTTCAGGCTCTTTACCTTTGTGGGATTTGTTGCGTTTATAGCTTTGTTTATTTTTCATAGGCAGGCTGCTTTCTTTTTAATACTGTCTTTTTCGTGCTTATTGTCCTTTATATATGTGATCAAACGTGATTTGATACTTGCAGATGAGCTTAAATTCTTGTCTAAAAGACGTTTGTTGAATGAGAACGAAATAGGATATCTGAATCATAATTATATAGATCAGGAAGATGGTGCGGAATATGCTGTGATAAACCCGTATTTATCGGCTGATTTCGATTTGTTTGGGATAGGATCTCTCTATCAATATTTAAATCGTTGTTTTACAAAAAATGGCAAAGATCAATTTACAGACAGTCTTTGTCGGTTTGAATTAGATGAGGACGTAATTCTCAAAAAGCAAGAGGCTATAAAGGAATTGAGTGAGAAAAATGAATTTGTGCAGAACTTTCAGGCACATGCTATGCTTATTTCCGAAACGGGAAAAGAGTTGGCTAATTTGCAGGCATGGCTGGATGAACCCGTAGCTAAACTGAGGTTTTTGCAGGTTTCGTCTATTGTTTGTCCGCTGATTAGTCTGTCGTGGTTGGCAGTTGTAGTCTTTGGTCCATTCACTTTAGGTTCTCTTTTTTTGCCCATATTATTGAACATGTTTATTGTTGATGCAAATAAAAAGCTCATTAACAAATCGCACACTCACCTGGGCAATTCATCCTCGGTACTGAAAAAATACACCGCTCTTATTAAATTAACAGAGAACGAAAGTTTCGAATCTCCCCATTTAAATTCAATTAAACAGAAGCTTTCAAATCAGGACATTAAGGCTAGTCTTGTTTTGAAATCTCTATTTAAATTGTTGAATACTTTTGATTTGCGTTACAATTGGATTGTTTCGTTAACACTAAATGCTCTATTCCTTTTCGATGTTCAAATTCTATTTCGATTGATTAAATGGAAGGAAATCTATAAGCGGTTTATTCCAACTTGGTTTACTGCCTTGGCAGAGATTGAGCCTTTAATGTCTTATGCTGTATTCGCTTATAATAATCAATCAGAAGTGAATTATCCTGAGGCTTTGGATTCGGATTTTTATTTACATGCTCAGGATATGGGACATCCACTATTAGCATCATCAGTAAGAGTGAATAACTCAGTTGAGTATGGAGGAATGCCATGTGTGAATATTATTACGGGAGCAAATATGGCTGGGAAAAGTACCTTTCTTCGTACCATAGCAACTAATTTGATATTGGCCATGAATGGAGCTCCGGTTTGTGCAAAAGTTTTTCGATTTACCCCTTGTCAAATTCTGTCGAGCATTAAAATTCAAGATTCTCTGTCGAATAATGAATCCTATTTTTATGCAGAACTTGTACGTATTAAGGAAATTATAGAGAATGTAGAGAAACAGCCCAAAACATTGGTGATATTAGACGAAATATTAAGAGGCACCAATACCAAAGATAAGCAATTGGGATCGCTGGGTTTGTTGGATAAGTTGATCAGTTTAAATGCAGTAGTTATGATAGCAACACATGATTTAATGATTGGCGAATTAGAGAATAAGTATCCTAAGTATGTCAATAATCATTGTTTTGAGGTGGAACTGACGAATGACCAGTTGATTTTTGATTACAAGTTGAAAAAAGGGATCAGTCAAAAACTAAATGCTTCATTTTTGATGAAGAAAATGGCAATCATGGATTAGAGTTATTTTTCTGATTCCATATTTCTTCAGGAATCGTATCATCTTTGTCCCAAACGACTTTCGGTTTCTGTGGTCCTTCCTTTCGGCAAGCGAAAGCGTAAATCAATCCTGAGCAAGCACCAAATAAATGACCTTCCCACGAAACATCTTTCAAAACCGGGAAAATTCCCCAGAATAAGCCGCCATACAGAAAAGCGACAACAAAGGAGATGGCAATCAGTTTATAATAATTTCTGAACAAGCCGCTAAAGAAAAGAAAGGATGCAAAGGCATAAACCAAGCCCGATGCACCTATATGCCAGGCTTCGCGACCTCCTAGCCACAGGAGTATGTTGGTTGTCAGCCAACAGTATAAAACGATACGGATGGCAAGTTTTCTGTAGAAATAAAAAATCCCCCAGCTCAGTGCAAAGATTGGGATGCTATTGGCCATCAGGTGTTCAAAATCGCTATGTATAAATGGAGACGTGATGATGCCGAGCAGTCCTTTGGTATGTAGTGGAAATATCCCTAATCGATAAAAATCAATATTGAGTCCCCACTCAAAAAATTTCAGGAACCAGATGATACAAACAAAGGCAACAGGAAATATAAGAGATTGTTTTGATCTGATCTCCTGCACTTTTTTGTTGTATGCTGGCTCACTATTCAAAAGTTTCTGTTTCGGTAAAATCAATAACGGTTTCTGCCGTGTTTTTTGATATTTCAATTACACGGCTATCCTTGCATTCAATTACACGAGCAGGAAATTTTGCCAATAAATCGTGTTGGTGCGTTGCCATAATGATGGTTTTACCACTTTTACTGATATCGTGAAGTAATTGAACTAAGTCGTCAGATGTTTCCGGGTCTAAATTCCCCGTCGGTTCATCGGCCAAGATGATATCGGGTGAGTTTAAAAGGGCTCGTGCAATAACAACACGTTGTTGCTCTCCACCTGATAATTCATGAGGCATTTTGTACCCTTTGTTGTTCATTTTCACCTTTTCGAGCACTTCTGAAATACGGGATTTTATGTCATGAGAATTTTTCCACCCCGTTGCTTTCAAAACAAATTGCAGATTGGCTTCAATATTTCTATCGGTAAGGAGTTGGAAATCCTGAAAAACGATGCCAATTTTCCGTCTTAAAAAGGGAACTTGCTTATTTTTAATCTTAGGGAGAGTATAACCAACAACACTGCCTGTGCCTTCTTTTAGTGGCAAGTCTGCATACAGGGTTTTTAAAAGACTACTTTTACCGCTTCCAACACGACCAATAAGGTATACGAATTCACCTTTCTCAATTTCTAAATCTACATCCTTTAAAATGATGTTCTCTGATTGGCGAATAATTGCATTATTTAGTTTGATGATAGCAGTTTCAGACATAGTTTATTACTCTTATTGTTTTTGTCAGGCTTAAAGGCATTGTAGAATCTCTGTTCTACAAATCTAGAAAATTATTTGTGATAGCCTTTCTATCGTTTCAAAATTATCCAAATCTTAAAACAATTAGGCATAATTGAACAATTTATGCTATCTTCTGACGTTATTAGGGTAAGATAAGATTTTTATTAAAACAAGGCTTTTTCTAGTCGAGCTGCTATCTGTTTTTGTATCTTTAAGCACATTTTTCAAAGCTAATTTCAATCACTATGATAATTGACAATATGCGCCCAAGATTACTATTCCCCATCATATTTATATTCATACTTGGTACACCCTTTAAAAGTTCATTGGCACAAAAAAGTGTTGCCGGTCAGGTTTATTCTGATAATTGGAAAAAGGGACATGAATTATTTAGACACAAAGATTTTGGTGGTGCCCGTTATTGTTTTCAGCAAGTGGCAGCCAAAGAAAAAGAGTTTTCATATAGAAAAATTGAAGCTGAATTTTATTTGGCATATTGTGCCATAGAGCTGTCTCGTCCTGAAGCAGAGAAAGGGATGCTTAGTTTTTTAGACAGGTATCCGGGCAATGCTTTTGTTCATCAGGCATTTTTTCAGTTGGGGAGACAAAAATACAATCAAAAGAAATATCAGAAAGCCTTAGGTTGGTTTGAAAGAACGGATGCCTATCAGATTGAAAAAGATCAGAAAGATGAATTTTTCTTTAAAAAGGCATATGCTTATTTTAAAACAGATCATAAGGATGAGGCTGGGAAATATTTTTTTGAGCTTCTTGATAAAAAGGGGGAATATCAATTAGCCTCGAATTATTACTATGCACATATTGCTTACGAAAAAGGCAACTATCAAACCGCATTGAATGCTTTTGATAAGCTTGAGAATGATGAAACTTATGCTCCATTGATTCCTTATTATATATCTCAGATCTACTATTTGCAAGAGAAGTACGATAAATTGATTGCTTATGCGCCCAGATTTCTTGAAAAAGCAGATGTTGACAGGGTGCCAGAGATTGCCAAAATGATTGGTTTGGCTTATTATAATCAAAAAAAATATGCTGAGGCAATTCCTTATCTAATATGGGATGGACTTGATCTAAAAAGAGAAGAAATATTTGCTTTGGCATTTTCGTATTATCAGGAAAAGGATTATAAAAATGCCAGTCAGTTGTTCTCCAAAGTGAAAGGGAAAGAAGATGCCATGCTTCAAATTTCGACTTACAATTTGGCTGATTGCTTTCTTAAAATGGGTGAGAAAAAAGAGGCTAAAAACGCTTTTGAGAAGGCTTCGAAGATGGCCGCTGATGAGGATATTAAAAAGAGTGCACTCTTCAATTTTGCAAAGATTAGTTATGAACTATCTTATTCGAATGCCAATGAAACGATAAGCGCTTTTGATGCCTATTTGACCCAATATCCCAACTCGGATGAAAATGATGAGGCTTACGATTTTTTGGTTGATGTGTATATGACGACTAAGAGTTATAAACAGGCTCTGGAGTCGATGAATATGATAAAAGAGAAATCGCCTCGCATTGAAGAGGCCTATCAGCGTGTGGCTTATTTTTATGCGTTGGAATTATTTAAACAATCAAAATATGTGGAATCGCTTGATTATTTTAATAAAGCTCTGACTTATAAAATTTACAATAGAGATATTGCTGCTGATTGCTTGTATTGGAAGGCTGAGGCTTATTACAGAACAGAAGATTATTTAATTGCGATTAAGAATTATCAGGAATTCATTCAGACACCAGGCGTGGGGAATTCGAAATATTTTAATAATGCCTATTACAATTTGGGCTATTGCGAATTCGAATTGGACGCATACGACAAGGCTATTGTTTGGTTTCGGAAGTACGAACAGTTTATGAATGGTAAATTATCAGAGTATTTAACCGATGTTCAGAATCGAATTGGTGACTGTTATTTTTTGAATAGAAATTATGAAAAGGCTGCTGAATATTATACAAAAGCTGCTGCCGCGAATAACTGGTCGACAGATTATGCTGTTTATCAAAATGCTTTGTCAAGAGGTTTGTGTGGTCAGTTGAATGAGAAGATTACACTTTTAAAAAACTTTTCAAGAAAGTTTCCTGAGTCTGATTATAAGGATGATGCTCTTTTCGAATTGGCTAAGGCAAAAGTTAAGCAAGCAGATGAGGAGACCGCTTTAAAACTTTATAAGAATTTAGTTTCAGAGTATCCTCAGAGCGAGTTTATTGCAAAAGCCTTATTGCAATTGGGGCAGTTGAATTATAATAAAAAGAATTACACTGAAGCGCTCAAGTATTATAAGCAGGTTGTGATGAATTATTCAGACAGCAACGATGCTCAAAGTGCTTTGTTGGGAATCAAGAATGTTTACATCGATATGAATGATGTACAGTCTTATTTTGCTTTTACAGAATCGTTGGGGCAGGGAGGTAGCGTTAAGACGTCTGAAAGAGATTCCTTGACTTATTTATCTGCTGAGCGCTTGTATATGGATGGACAGAGCGAAAAGTCGACCTTGGCTTTTTCTGAATATCTTGAAAAATTTCCTCAGGGCTTGTTTCGAATCAATGCCGCTTATTATAAAGGGGAAGCCGCTTTTAATCGCAAGGATTTTAATAATGCAGTTCAGGCTTTTGAAATGGTACTCAATGGTGAAGATAACTTGTATACAGAGAAAGCCTTATTGGGAATATCGCAAATTTATTTTGAGCAAAAGGATTATTTGAAGGCGAAGCCTTATTTTGAATTATTGAAGCAAAAGGCTGAAATTACAGATAATAAACGGATTGCTGATTGGGGATTGTTCAGATGCAATTATGAATTGAAAGACTATACGTCACTGATTTCGGAATCAAAAGTTCTGCTTCTTTTGCCTAATGTAACGCAAGACGAAAAAAAGGAGATTCTGTACAAGAGAGCGAAAGCTTATCTGGCTTTGAACAATGATTCGGCTGCAAAAGATGATCTTCAAATTTTGGCAAAAGAAGTCCAGAGTGCAGAAGGGGCAGAGTCCCGATTCTTATTGGCTGATTTGCTTTATCGAACCCAAAAAATAGATGAGGCGGAGAAAAGAGTGAATGAATTTATTGATATGAATTCGCCACATCATTATTGGTTGGGTAGAAGTTTCATTTTGCTTTCCGATATTTTTGTGGATAAAAAAGATGTCTTTCAGGCGCGTTATACCCTCCAGAGTGTGATCGATAATTATGGCATAAAAGATGACGGTATTATAGAGGCTGCGAAGGCAAAATTAGAGCCAATTTTAGAAACGGTGAAGCCGAATGAGAATGCTCAGGAAAAAATCAGGCAAGATGTTTCTAATTCGAAAGCTAATACAAAATCGATTGAAAAAGAGCTTAAAACGAAGCAAGAAGTGAAGGCTGACTCTTTATCGGTAAATGATGCTAAATCAATTTTAAACGAGATGGTTGGAGAGCTTGACGATTAGTTGAGTTGTTGATAGTAGTAAAGAATAAAATAGACGAACATATGAGAATAAAATCAATTTTATTGACGGGTGTTGTTGTTACTATGTGCTTGTTTGTTCAAGCTCAGGAACAACGTGATTTGAAAAAGGAAGTTAAGGTTAGAACTAATTTTAAGCCTAAAATTAAAAAATCGAAGCGGATAGGTGAAATGCCAATTGTGGTTGATACGGTGACTTTCAAAAAGGATTTTGATTATTCAATCAGAAGCAAATCATTGAACGTTAATTTTAAGCCGGGATCAATTCAGGCAGCTAAAATGAGTACCGCTCCTTTGAAAAAAGTGCATGGGCATACTTTCGATTTAGCGGCAGGGAATTATGCAACTTTGTATGCGGATTACCGTTATAATAATTTACAATCGAAGAAAACGGATTTTGGTTTGCATTTGCAACATTATTCCAGTAACGGCAAGCTTGAATTAGAAGATAATACAAAGGTGAAGCCTGATTGGAGAGAATTTTTAGCAGAGATTTATGGCAATCATTATTTGGATGATGCCAAATTGAGTTCCCGTATTTTTTACAAATACAAAACGTTTAATTATTACGGTTCGTCTTTGTCAGAAAATAATGCAGGAAAGGAAAATATCTTTGATTATAATGATCAAAAATTCAATGAATTTGGTTTGAACACCACTTATGAAACCTTGAATGATGCTAAGGATTTGAATTATAAACTTGGTGTTGTATTTGATTATTTTACTGACAATTACAATGTAAGTGAAGTAGATATGGGGGTGAATGGAAGTGCTGAAATGAAGGCGGGTGAAGGCCTGTGGTCATTGGAGAGTTCTTTGGATTTTATTCAAACAAATAATCTGGTGTATTGGGATTCCAAGCTCAAGGATCATGATGTAAGATCGTCACTATGGATGGTTAATCCATCTTATAATATCACACTTGGCGGGTTCAATATGAGACTCGGAGTAAAGGCACAAGCCGTTTTAGGGAATGATTCTGATTTTAAACTTTATCCGGATTTTAAACTTAGTCTTGTTTTGGTTGATCGTATCTTAAACATGTTTGCAGGTTTAGATGGAAATTTGGATTTGAACACAATACGTTCAATTTCTGAAAAAAATCCATTTGTACATTCAGGTTTGGATGTTGAAAATACAAGCACAAATTATAGAGTTTATGGCGGTTTTAAGACTAAAATATCAGAAAAATCAAGTGCCTTATTTTCTATGGAGTATGCCAATATAGAAAATCAATATTTTTTCTCGATGGCTAACGATGCATTGACTTCAGAAGGCGATCTTCCAAGCCAAACCTATTATTCTAATAAGTATGCTGTTGTTTACGACGATTTGTACAAAATAGGTTTTACGGGAGAACTCGATTTACAGCTGAATGAAGAGCTTAATCTTTATGCTTTAGCAAAATATACACACTATTCATTAGATGGCTTAGAAGAGGCTTGGCATATGCCTAATTTTGAAATGGAAACCAGGGCAAGCTATCAGTATACCGATCAGTGGCTGTTTAATGCCAGATTACTATTTGTTGGGAAACGACCTGTGATGACAAATGGAAAAGCCGCCCAGCTTGATGCTATTGCTGATTTTGGTTTGGGTGCCGAATATACATGGAATGATATACTATCGCTTTATGCCAATGTAAATAATATTTTTAATTCTGAAGCTTATTTATGGCATGGCTACCCAAGCCAGGGAATTAATGGTATGATTGGTTTAAAATTGGTTTTTTAGGGTTTTTGAAATTACAGATTTGATGTTGTTTCTGATGCGAATTTAAGATCAGATATTTATAAATAGAAGAAGAAGGGTTTGAGTTAAAAATCTCGATAGAGATTAAAACTTGAACCTTTTTTTATGCCAAATAAATCATTCATCAAAAACTCCATTTTTCTTGCTATTTTATTACAATAAGGTGATCTAAATTCATCATTTTTATTATCTTTGTTTATCTCAATAGATTTTAATTTTGATTGACGTAATGTGCTGATTAATAGAAAAATTAATCATTTGTGATTTGAGTGATCATCTTCATTGTCAGCTAATCTTATTTGAGAATAAACTTCGAATGTTTAGAATCTGTAATCGAGATTCTTTTTTTTTGAAAAAGAATGTTCTTTTTCAGACTTCTTCCAAAATAATACTAAAGATCTGATAAATGAGTGATTTAGAAAATGTGAATAATGAGAATGCCGAATATTCAGCGGATAGTATTCAGGTATTAGAAGGTTTAGAGGCGGTTCGTAAGCGTCCTTCAATGTATATTGGTGATGTTAATGTAAAGGGTTTGCACCATTTGGTTTATGAGGTGGTAGATAACTCTATTGACGAGGCTTTAGCCGGATATTGTAAAAATATTGAAGTCTTCATCAATGAGGATAATTCTATTACCGTAAAGGATGACGGACGTGGTATTCCTACTGAACTTCATCAGAAAGAAAATAAATCGGCATTAGAGGTTGTAATGACTGTTTTACATGCTGGGGGTAAGTTCAATAAAGATTCTTACAAGGTTTCCGGTGGTCTTCATGGTGTTGGTGTTTCTTGTGTAAACGCACTTTCAACGCTTTTACAGGCCGAAATTCACCGTGATGGTAAAATCTACATGCAAGAATATTCCAAAGGAAAACCGCTTGCTGATGTTAAGGTTATTGGAGAAACTGAAATTACGGGGACGAATATTACTTTTACTCCTGATAATTCTATTTTCTTAACAACAGAATATAAATACGATATTTTATCGGCTCGTTTGCGAGAGCTGGCTTTCCTAAACAGAGGAATCACTCTTAAACTAACCGATAAGCGAGATGTTCATCAGGACGGTACATTTAGATCAGAATTGTTTCACTCTGAACAAGGTTTAAAAGAATTTGTTCAATACTTGGATAGTACTCGTGAAAGGTTGATCGAAGATACAGTTCATGTTTCTATCGAAAATAATGAGGTGCCTGTTGAGATTGCTTTGCAATATAACACGTCTTTCTCTGAGAATATTCATTCATATGTAAATAATATCAACACGATTGAAGGGGGAACCCATCTAACAGGTTTCCGTCGTGGTTTGACCAGAACACTGAAGGCTTTTGCTGATAAATCAGGTATGTTATCGAAACTTAAGTTCGATATTGCTGGAGATGATTTCCGTGAAGGATTGACTGCTGTTGTTTCTGTTAAAGTTGCTGAGCCTCAGTTCGAAGGTCAGACTAAAACAAAACTGGGTAACTCTGAGGTAAGTATTGCTGTTGATAAGGCTGTTAGTGCCTTGTTGACCAATTATCTTGAAGAACATCCAAAAGATGCAAAAACGATTGTACAGAAGGTTATTATGGCTGCTACAGCTCGTCATGCGGCTCGTAAAGCCAGAGAACTTGTACAGCGTAAAACAGTTTTGGGAGGTTCAGGTCTGCCAGGTAAACTTTCTGACTGTTCTGATAAGGATCCGGCAAATTGTGAAGTCTTTCTTGTCGAGGGAGATTCGGCGGGTGGAACTGCCAAGCAGGGTCGTGACCGACAGTTTCAAGCTATTTTGCCTTTAAAAGGAAAAATTCTGAATGTTGAGAAAGCCATGCAGCATAAGGTTTTTGAAAGTGAAGAAATTAAGAATATTTTCACCGCTTTAGGTGTAACAATTGGTACTGAGGAAGATAGTAAAGCTGCGAATGTTGAAAAACTACGATATCACAAGATTGTAATCATGTGTGATGCCGACGTCGATGGTAGCCATATTGCTACACTGATTATGACTTTCTTCTTCCGTTACATGAAATCATTAATTGAAAATGGTTACTTGTATATTGCGACACCTCCTTTATATTTGGTTAAGAAAGGAAAGACTCAGCAATATTGCTGGAACGAAGATCAGCGTTTAAGACTAATTGAAGAATTGGGTGGAGGAAAAGAATCTTCTTTGCATATTCAACGATACAAAGGTCTTGGAGAGATGAGTGCCGAGCAGCTGTGGGAGACCACAATGAACCCAGAGGTAAGAACTTTACGTCAGGTGACTATTGAGAATGCTGCCGAAACGGATCGTGTTTTCTCTATGTTGATGGGTGATGAGGTACCACCTCGTCGTGAGTTTATCGAACAGAATGCGACTTACGCCAATATTGATGCTTAATACTATTATCTTGAAATAAAGATTTCAAATTGAGTTATATTTAATGCCCTTGTGATTTGTTTCCAAGGGCATTATATATTTAAATAAAATACGATTATGAGTAAAAATATTTGTGTTTTTTGTTCATCAAGCGATTACTTAGCTGATAAATATTATAAAGCCGCAGAAGAATTGGGGCGTGCTATTGGTGAGTCAGGCAATCATATTGTATACGGTGGAACTAATGTGGGTTTGATGCACGCTTCGGCTTTGGCAACCAAACAATCAGGAGGTAGAGTTATAGGTGTTATACCAGAATTGATTCAATCGAAAGGCATTGCTTCTGATTATACTGATGAGTTAATTGTGACTAAAGATATGAAGGAGCGAAAAGAGGTGATTCGTGAAAAGTCGGATGCTTTTATAGCTCTGCCAGGGAGTTTTGGAACGTTGGAAGAGATTATGGAGGTGATTACGCTTAAGCAACTTGGCTATCATTCCAAGGCCATTGTTTTTGTTGATGTCGATGGCTTTTATTCAGCTTTAAGGGCGCAGTTTGATATGCAATATCAGGAGAATTTTGCCAACAAAGCTTTTCGTCAAATGTATGTTTTTGTAAAAGATGCTAAGGAAGCTTTGGATTATATAAATAGCTATGTTGAAACCGATCAGGTAGCTAAATGGGATTAATATCTTATAAACAGTAACTAAAACAAGCCTTCAATCAGCTTAAGATTGAAGGCTTGTTTTTATGTAATAAATTTTCTTTTTAGATATCAAGTTTGCCATCAAAAACAAATGTTGCAGGACCTTTAAGCCAGATGTCTTCAAAATTTTGATCTCCTTTATGATTAAAAACAACCTCTAAGTTGCCCCCTTTGGTTTTTACATAGAAATGATTGTCATCGGTTTTGAATTGTAATTTGGCCGAAATGCATGATGCGACAACACCGGTTCCGCATGAATATGTTTCATCTTCAACACCACGCTCATAAGTACTAACCTGAATCTGATTACCAGCGCCGGATATGAAGTTAACATTTGTTCCTTCAGTTTTAAATCGATCATTGTATCTTATGGCTCTACCATTTGTGACTGTATCGAAATTAGTATGACTCTTAATAAAATTAGTGTAATGCGGCGATCCTGTATTCAGGAAGTAATAATCATCTCCGGTTTCGACTTCAAGAACGTTTTGCATTTGTAATTTTACAATCAGTTGCTTATCGTCATGGCTGACGTTAGCAAAATGTTCTCCGTCAACAGCTATAAAGTGAGCTTTGTCTTTTATAATACCTAAGTGATAGGCAAATGCTACGATGCAACGTCCCCCATTTCCACACATACTGCCTTCTCTGCCATCCGAGTTGAAATATCTCATTTTAAAATCAAATCCCTCTTCGTTTTCGAGTAGCATTAAGCCATCACAACCAATTCCAAAACGTCTGTCACACATTTTTTCTACGAATGAAATATTTTCAGATGGAAAAGAATTGTCTCTGTTGTCAATCAGAATGAAATCATTCCCAGTCCCTTGGTATTTTGAGAAGCAAATTTCCATTTTATCAATATGTTAATAATTGTTAACGAATAATAATAACCAGAACAAAAATGATGTTATAGTATTAAATTGATGTCAAAAATAGTAATCCTGATTCAAATATGACCTAAAATCAGGAAATTAAAAATGAATATGAACTTTTGATTATGAATTCTAAAGTGTTTTTTGGAAGACTTCTAACGGCAATTTTGGGAGGTTTAATTGCTGTTTCTATTTTTATTTATTTGGAAAAAAGAGATCCTGAACCTGAATCAAGCTCTTTTACTGATCAGAAACTGACGACGACAACAAATTTGGACACCGGGTTGGTTGATTTGTCTTATGCCGCTGAGACTTCGGTAAAATCAGTTGTGCACGTGAAAACCCTTTATGGTGAACAGCCATCAAGTTCTATTTACGATTTCTTTTTTGGTAATGGGCGTTCTTACCATTCTCAACCGACAATGGGGGCAGGTTCTGGTGTTATTATTTCGAAGGATGGTTATATCGTTACCAATAATCATGTGGTTAAGCAATCAGATAGGATAGAGGTTGTTTTGCATGATAAAAGAGTATTTGAGGCTAAATTAATTGGGCAGGATGCATCGACTGATATCGCGTTATTGAAAATAAAGGGAGACGATTTTCCTAAGATGGATATTGGTGATTCTGATGCTTTAAAACTTGGAGAATGGGTACTGGCCGTAGGAAATCCCTTTAATTTAACTTCAACTGTTACAGCCGGAATTATCAGTGCCAAATCGCGAAATATCGGTATCATGGGGGGCAGAATGAGTATTGAGTCATTTTTGCAAACTGATGCGGCAGTGAATCCGGGAAACAGTGGAGGAGCCCTAGTTAATGCCCAAGGAGAATTGGTTGGCATTAATACGGCTATCGAGTCGAGAACGGGTTCCTATTCAGGCTATTCTTTTGCTATTCCCGAAAGTATTTTTAAAAAAGTTATTGCTGATTTAAAGAAATATGGTGAGGTACAGCGTGCATTTTTAGGTGTAAGTATCAGAAGTGTTGATGCTGACTTGGCAAAAAAATTAAAGCTTGAAGAGATTACAGGAGTATATATAGATGGGGTGAATATGAAGGGGGCTGCAGATGAAGCCGGTATTCGGTCGGGTGATGTCATTATTGAAATCAATAATAAGAAAATAAATACGAGCTCAGAATTACAAGAACAAATTAGTCAATATGCTCCTGGAGATAAAATTAATATTTTAGTAAAAAGAGAGGGGAAAAAGAAACATTTTGACTTAACTTTACGTAATATGATTGGTGGTACCCAACTGATTAAGGATAATCAAATCGATTTATTGGGAGCAGAATTTCAAAAGATATCAAAAAAAGAGATGTATTCTCTTAGAATTCCCTATGGAATGCGAGTGAGTAAGCTGGTTGATGGAAAATTGAAACATGCAGGAATAAAGAAAGGGTATATAATTATTAGCATAAATAATAAGCCTGTTTCTAGTGAAGACGATATTCGTAGGGCTTTAAGTGAGATAGAAGACGAGGGGGTATTTATTTCGGGTATTTATCCCAATGGATTGCATAAATATTATGCATTTTCTTTGGTGCAAGATTAAAAGACTCGGAATTGCAAATTAATAAATAACTGGAATAAAAAGTGAATCAATTTTGGCTATAAGTTTTTAAAAGGCTAATTTTGCGGAATATTTCGAGTTGAAAAAGGGACTATGAGACAATTAAAGATAACAAAATCAATTACCAATCGTGAGAGTGCTTCTCTTGATAAGTATTTGCAAGAGATTGGTAAAGAAGATCTTATTACTGTAGAGGAAGAAGTTGAATTGGCACAACGTATCAAAAAAGGTGATCAAAGAGCCTTGGAAAAGTTAACAAGAGCTAATTTACGTTTTGTTGTTTCTGTAGCTAAACAATACCAGAATCAAGGTTTAAGTCTACCTGACTTGATTAACGAAGGTAACTTGGGATTGATTAAGGCTGCTGAGAAATTCGACGAGACTCGTGGTTTTAAATTCATTTCTTATGCGGTATGGTGGATTCGTCAATCGATTTTGCAGGCTTTGGCTGAGCAGTCTCGTATTGTTCGTTTGCCATTGAACCAAGTTGGATCTTTGAATAAGATCAACAAAGCTTTTTCTAAATTTGAACAAGAGCACGAGAGAAAACCATCTCCTGAGGAGTTGGCAGATACTCTTGAATTGCCTGCTGATAAAGTTGCTGATACGCTTCGTGTATCGGGACGTCACATATCAGTAGATGCGCCTTTTGTTGATGGAGAAGATAATTCTTTACTTGATGTACTGATTAATGATGACTCACCAATCGCTGACCGTAGCTTACTGAACGAATCGCTGACAAGAGAGATCGATCGTGCCCTGGCTACTCTAACAGAAAGAGAAAGTGATATTATCAAGTTATTCTTCGGTATTGGAATTCAAGAAATGACTCTTGAAGAGATCGGTGAGAAATTTGGTTTAACACGTGAGCGTGTTCGTCAGATTAAAGAGAAAGCGATTCGACGTTTAAGACATACTTCAAGATCTAAACTGCTTAAAACCTACTTAGGTTAATCGTTTAGAACTGTGAAAAAATAGATTGAGGCTATTGAATTAATTTTCAATAGCCTCTTTGCTATATAATAGTTTGTGATTAAAATTATTTTTTCTCTTTCAGAAGTTTTTCAAGCTTATACATTTCATCGCGGAATTGGGCTGCTTGAAGGAAATCGAGCTCCTTAGCTGCTTTTTGCATTGATTTTTTCGTTTGAGCAATCGATTTTTCAAGACTTTCCTTACTCATATACTGAATAACAGGATCAGCCGCAATCTCAATTGTTTCAGGACCACAATATGCTTTGGGATCGACACCACCATTTTGCATGATGCTGGTCTTATCCTTGATAATTTGTGTTGGTGTGATATTGTGTTTGGCATTATAGGCCAATTGTTTTTCTCTTCTGTAGTTTGTTGAATCAATGGTTTCCTGCATCGATTTGGTTATTTTATCGGCATACATAATAACCAGGCCATTGACATTACGGGCTGCACGACCTGCAGTTTGAACTAAGGCTCTTGTCGATCGCAGGAAGCCTTCTTTGTCAGCATCTAATATGGCTACGAGTGAAACCTCGGGTAAATCAAGTCCCTCACGTAGAAGATTGACCCCAATTAAAACATCAAATAATCCCAATCGGAGATCTTCCATAATTTTAACCCGATCAAGCGTGTCAACATCGGAGTGGATATAGCGACAACGGATGTTTAGATCAGCAAAGTATTGCGAGAGTTCCTCAGCCATACGTTTTGTTAGTGTCGTAACCAAAACACGCTCATCAATTTCACTTCGTTTGTGAATTTCAGCAACCAAATCATCAATTTGATTCAAACTTGGACGGACGTCGATTTTGGGGTCGAGTAAACCTGTTGGACGTATTACTTGTTCCACAACAACTCCTTCAGATTTCTCAAGTTCATAGTCAGATGGTGTTGCACTGACGTATATTGTTTGTGAACTTAAGGCTTCAAATTCCTCAAATTTTAAAGGGCGATTGTCGAGTGCCGATGGCAAACGAAATCCGTAATCAACCAGATTGACTTTTCGCGAATGATCCCCTCCATACATGGCCTTTACCTGTGAAAGTGTGACATGACTCTCATCCACAACCATTAGAATATCGTCGGGAAAATAGTCGATAAGGCAGAAAGGACGTGAACCTTGCGCCCTGCCATCGAAATAACGGGAATAGTTCTCAATACCTGAGCAATAACCCAATTCACGAATCATCTCCAAATCGAAATTAACTTTATCTTCAACACGTTTGGCTTCCAGATGTTTTCCAATGCTTTTCATATATTCAACATGAGCCACCATATCATCCTGAATCATTTTAATGGCATTCTGTACCTTATCTTTGCTCGTAACAAAGATATTAGCTGGATAAATTGTGATCCTATCGTAGCGTTCTATTTTTTGTCCATTAATTGGATCAAAAGAATAGATTTCATCAATCTCATCGTCCCAAAAAATAATGCGATAGGCAAAATCGGCATAAGCGGGGAAAATATCGATAGTATCGCCTTTAACTCTAAAATGACCTCGCTCAAATTCGACTTCGTTTCTTGAATAAAGAGCATCAACAAATGAGAGTAAGAGTTTGTTTCGGGAGATACGTTGGCCTTGTTTCAATTCCAAAACATTGGCATGGAAATCTTCAGGATTCCCAATACCATAAATACAGGAAACCGATGAAACAACAATCACATCTTTACGACCGGAAAGTAGGGCTGAGGTAGCACTTAGTCTCAGTTTCTCAATCTCATCGTTTATGGCCAAATCTTTTTCGATATAGGTATCCGTAGTGGGCAGATAGGCTTCCGGTTGGTAGTAATCGTAGTAGCTTACAAAATATTCAACGGCATTGTCAGGGAAAAAATTCTTGAATTCACCATATAGTTGAGCGGCAAGGGTTTTATTGTGACTTAAAACCAGTGTAGGTCGCTGAACTTCTTTGATGACATTGGCAATGGTAAAGGTTTTCCCTGAACCCGTAACTCCCAAAAGGGTTTGAAACGGATGCCCATCATTCAAACCTTGAGTAAGTTGTTTGATAGCTTCGGGTTGATCACCAGTTGGGTGAAATTTAGATACAAGTTTAAAATCCATGTGCCAATTTTGCTTTGTTTGTAGTTGTAAAACTAATAAAAAGAGAGCATATACATGAAATGCATATGCTCTAATCCTAAGCTAATTTCTTTGAAACAACGTGTTTTGATTTGTTTTAGCGTTTCAGTTTAAAATAGACTGGGAAATGATCGCTAAAACCGCCATAATATTTTGTTCCTCCATAGGTTTTATTAGGTGTTAGTATCCCTTTTTTATTTTTAAAACAGATCCATTTGTCGCGATAGATTCGACCGGCATTGTGTAAGGTTTGATACCCTCTTGACCCATTTAGAAGTGAGTTTGAGACAATTAAATTATCAAGCATATTCCAGGTGCCTCTGTAGTTGTAAGTTCCTTCTCCATTGATTTTCATATCATACATCAGGTTGAATAATTGCATAGGATTATCTGTGTCCCTGTTGTTGCCAGCCTTTAGCACTTCTGCTACGGCCTTATCAGTTGGTTCATCGTTGAAATCGCCCATGATAATGATTTTGGCAAAAGGATTTTTGGCCTGTATTTTATCCACAGCTTTTTTTAATTGTTGTGCTACAAATATTCGGTTTGGCTCTGATTTTTCTTGTCCCCCTCGACGAGAAGGCCAATGATTCACGAAAATATTTAAGGTGTCTTTTCTTCCGACCAGACCTTGTACATAAAGAATATCTCTTGTTTTGTATTCCTTTTCCCAGGGAAATTCAATACTTATCGTTTCATGCTTGATGTATTTGAATCGGCTTTTTTGGTAAATCAAAGCACAATCAATTCCTCTTTTATCAGGACTTTCGCTATGAGCGATTTTGTATTTACCATCTTTTAATTTTTCTTGATCAATAAGATCTTCGAGTACATCCTTATTTTCAATTTCACAAAGACCAACAAGTGCAGGTAGCTCTTCTTTATCGATTGAGCTTAAAACGTAACTGAGTTTGGATATTTTGTCGTTATAACGCTTGGTATTCCACTGCAATTTGCCCATCGGGGTAAAGTCATTATCCCTTTTATCAGGATTATTGATGGTGTCGAAAAGGTTCTCTACATTATAGAATACAACAGTAATATCTTTTTTCCCCTTAGCAAAGGATGAAAGGCAGATGAGTGCAACTGCAAATAATAGCAATGCTTTTTTTAACATGAGCTTATACATTAGAATTTGATTGTAACTTCTAGCGGTTATTCTTGTGGATTTATACGATTACACCAAAGTTAATGAAATAATTGAGTTGGGAAAAAGATGGCGACAATAGCTGTCTCTTGATTTTGGATTATTTTTTTGAAAGAATAGAAGGATTTTAGTCTGATAAAGAGATTAAAAGATAAAAAACTCTGAAAAACTTTTGTGTTTGTAACATTCGTTACACTTTTTGCTGAGATCTTGGCTCATATTTGTAGTGTCGAAAGGGAGTTAGGCTGTTAACGAATTAATTTAGGCAGTCTCCATTTGATTTTGTAAATTAAGAACTCTAATAATAACACGATAAAATTTTAAATTATGGCTATGTTTTGTTATCAGTGCCAGGAGGCAGCAAAAGGAACTGGATGTACAGTTAAAGGTGTTTGTGGTAAAACCGATGAGGTTGCAAACATTCAGGATTTATTGATGTATGTGATGAAAGGGATTTCTGTTTTCAGTACTAAAGCTCGTGAAGCTGGTGTTGAAAACGATAAAGTGAACAACTTTATTATGAATGGTTTGTTCATGACTATTACAAATGCCAACTTCGATAAAGTAAAGTTTGTTGATGCGATTCGTAAAGGTCTTAAGTTACGTGAAGAGATCAAAACTCAAGCTGAGGCTGCTGGTGTGACTTTTGAAAATCTTCACCATTCTGCAATCTGGTTTGCTGATGCAGAGCATGATTTTGATGCAAAAGCTCGCGTGATTGGTGTCCTTTCTACTGAAAATGAAGATATTCGTTCTTTAAGAGAATTATTGATATACGGATTAAAAGGTTTTGCTGCCTATGCTGAGCATGCTTATAATCTTGGCGTTGAAAAAGCTGAAATGTATGCTTTTATGCAAAAGGCGTTAGAGGCAACTACCGATGATACATTAAGTGCTGACGATTTGGTAGCTCTTGTTATGGAATGTGGAGCTAATGGTGTAACAGCTATGGCAACTCTGGACGAAGCGAATACTGGCGCTTATGGTAATCCCGAAATTACTGAAGTCAACATTGGAGTAAGCGATAAGCCAGGTATCCTAATTTCAGGTCATGATCTTAAGGATATGGAAGAGTTGTTGAAGCAAACTGAAGGAACAGGTGTTGATGTTTACACACACTCTGAGATGTTGCCGGCAAACTATTATCCAGCATTTAAAAAGTATGAGCACTTTGTAGGTAACTACGGAAATGCATGGTGGAAACAAAACGAAGAATTTGAAACGTTTAACGGACCGATTTTGTTTACAACGAACTGTATTGTTCCTCCAAAGGCAAATTCAACATATCAGGATAAGGTATTTACAACTGGTGCATCGGGTTTCCCGGGATTCAAGCATATTGAAGCGGATGAAAACGGAAAGAAAGATTTCTCAGAAATTATTGAATTAGCTAAGAAATGTGCTGCTCCAACTGAGATTGAAAACGGAACAATTGTTGGCGGATTTGCTCACAATCAGGTGATGCAATTAGCAGACAAAGTTGTTGATGCTGTTAAATCCGGAGCTATTCGTAAATTCTTTGTAATGGCTGGTTGCGACGGTCGTATGAAAGGTCGTGATTATTATACTGAGTTTGCTGCAGCTTTACCAAAAGATACAGTTATCCTGACTGCAGGTTGTGCTAAGTACCGTTACAACAAATTAGAGTTGGGTGATATTGGCGGTATTCCAAGAGTATTGGATGCAGGTCAGTGTAACGACTCTTATTCATTAGCTGTAATTGCACTGAAATTGAAAGAAGTATTTGAATTAAATGATATTAATGATCTGCCAATTGCCTACAATATTGCATGGTACGAGCAAAAAGCGGTTATCGTATTGTTGGCTCTTCTTTCATTAGGTGTTAAGAATATCCATCTTGGACCAACATTACCAGCTTTCCTTTCACCCAATGTGGCTAAAGTATTGATTGATACTTTCGGAATTGGCGGAATTGGTACTGTTGACGAGGACATGAAAATGTTTTTAAACTAAACTTTACAACTAAACGATAGATATGTAGTGGCAATCTTGTCACTACGTATTTTTTTAAGTCTTTGATAGGTAACTATCAAGTAAGTGGACATAATCTTGTTTGTCGGGATTGTAGTCAGATCATATTTGGGGTAATGGCTTAAACTGTTCAGAAAGGGGATATTCTTTTTGAGCGGTTTTTGTCTATTTTAGACATCAGTTTTTGAGCTGTAAAAACTAAAATTATCGATGAAGAATTGGACTAAGTTTTTTAAAAAACATCATAAGTGGCCATCTCTGGTTCTCACTTTCTTTATACTCTTGTTTGCCATTTCCGGTATTGTGATGAATCACAGGGAGACCTTTTCGTCTATAGATGTTAATCGCAATTATTTAGGGCATGAATACCAGTATCACAATTGGAATAAGGCGGCTGTGAAATCTGCCTTGCAGCTTGAAGGCGATACAGCTCTTATTTATGGAAATATTGGTGTTTGGAAATCGACTGATAATTATCAAACTTTTGCGAATTTTAATCAGGGATTTCCTGAGGGGATTGATAATTGCAAGATAGAAAAACTATTGAAGACGAGTTCTGGTGATATTTATGCCGGTACTCTACTGGGACTTTATAAGCTTCAGAATGCAGCCTGGATAAAAATTGAATTACCTGTTTCAGAAAAAAGGGTAGTCGATTTGCTTGAGATGCAGGGGGAATTCTATGTTCTGACTCGTTCCAATTTGCTCAAGAAAAATTCAAGTGGTTTTGAGAAAATCAAGCTTTTACCAAAATCGGATTACAATGGAAAAATTTCATTGTTTAAAACACTTTGGGAGGTGCATTCAGGAGAAGCATTTGGTTTTCTGGGAAAACTTTTTGTTGATTTTGTAGGTCTCATCTTTATTCTGCTTTCAATTTCAGGTATTATCTATTTTATTTACCCGAAATGGATGAAACGACTAAAGGCTAAAAGTAAAAACGTAAAAGGGAAAGCCAAATTTCTAAAATTTAATCTGAAATGGCACAATCGTTTGGGATATTGGATGATTATCTTTTTGCTTTTATCGGCACTAACGGGTATGTTCCTACGCCCACCTTTATTAATTTCTATTGCCAATGCAAAAGTTGAAAAGTTACCCTTCACACATCTTGATGATCCCAATCCCTGGTACGATCAGTTAAGACGAATTTCATACGATGAGGAATTAAACAGAGTGCTTTTAGCAACCAACGAAGCTATTTATTATTCCGATGATTTATTTGAAACAGCACCAGTATTGTTTCAATCTCAGGCACCTGTTTCAGTAATGGGGGTTAATGTATTTGAGGTGATTAAGCCCGGACAATACCTCATTGGTTCATTTTCCGGTTTATTTTACTGGATACCGGAACGAAACTTAATTTTCGATTATTTTACCAGGAAGCCCTATATGCCTGTTAAAAGAATGGGACCACCTATCTCAGCACATCCGATAGCAGGATATTTGCGAGATGCTAATGGACGGGAGTTTGTTTTCGATTATAATCTGGGTGTCGGAAATATGACGGATGATAGGCATTTTGTTGAGATGCCTCAGCAAATCAAAGAAGCACCTATGTCTTTATGGAATCTTTGTCTTGAAATTCATACGGGGCGAATTTATCAATACCTTTTTGGTAAATTTTACATTTTATTTATCCCTTTGGCTGGTTTAATTATACTTTGGATACTGATCACAGGTCTGGTCTTATTTCTAAAACGAAAGAAAAAATCTTCATGATAAGATGATTTTAAAAAGCTTCGGGTTTTCCCGGAGCTTTTTTATTGCAGCATTTTGTTCTGATTAATCTAATTATCTTAAAAAATGTTTATTTTGGATATGAAATAATTACTTAATCTTTTCACATGGTAGAATTCGGCTCATATCCGTTAATTATTGCAGGCTGTTTAATCATTTTGCTCTCTTTTCTTTTTTCCAAGTTGGCTTATAAAACCAATATTCCTTCAGTTTTAATGCTGATTGGTTTAGGTGTTCTGATTCAGTATGGGTTGAAATTGATTCATGTACATGAAATTAATTTTTTTCCAATTCTTGAAGTGATTGGGATTATTGGTTTGATTATGATTGTGCTGGAAGCAGCACTCGAATTGGAACTGAAAAAAGAGAAGACAGAGTTGATTGTAAAATCTCTGCTAATTGCCACTTTTGGACTCGTTGTGTCATTGTTTGCAGCTTCTGCAATCATCCATTATTCGATCCCTGATATGGATTGGTTGACGTCTTTATTGTATGCCACGCCCTTATCAATTTTATCCAGTGCTATTATAATTCCAAGCGTTGGAAAGCTTGGTGAGGAAAAAAAAGAATTTCATGTATATGAGAGCACGTTTTCGGATATTATTGGGATTATGATTTTCTATTTCATGCTTAATTTGATTGAGTACCAGAATCCTGATCCATTATTAAATTCTGTAGTTATGCATCCAACCTTTAGTTTCTTTATTAGCACCGGAGTCTCTTTGATTGTTGCTTTTTTGGCGAGTTATTTGCTCTTATATATCTTCCAGTTTATTAATGATGGGGCGCGTCTATTCTTGCTAATCTCACTTTTGATTTTACTCTATGCCGTTGGAAAAATATTGCATCTATCTCCGCTAATTATCATTCTGGTTTTTGGAGTTGTTGTTCAGAATAATGAACTCTTTTATCGGGGTTTTCTACGTAAATACTTGCATCAAGAGAAGTTCGAAACGCTTAAACGTGAGTTGCATTTTATAACCAGAGAATCAGCTTTTGTAGTTAGAACCTTCTTTTTTGTGATTTTTGGAGCGAGTATTCTTATTTCGAGTATATTCAGTTTCCGGGTTCTGGAAGTTAGCCTCCTTCTTTTATTTAGTATTTATGGAATTCGCTGGTTGTTTCTTCGTGTTTTTATGGGAAGTGATATTTTTCCACAACTTTGGATTGCTCCACGAGGATTAATAACTGTCTTACTGTATTATGCCATACCTCCGGAATACGGGAGCGAAGCTTTTGATTCAGGGATTCTCTTATTCATTATTATTGCTACCAGCTTAATTATGACTTTTGGCCTAATTGGTACTGCAAAAATTCAGGATATTCCTTTAATCATAAATCCAATTGTCGATGAGGATAAGCTTTATGATGCAAACGGGAATTCTGAAAAAGAATCTTCTGAAGATTAGTTTAATGGCTGATTTAATTTTGAAAGATAAACTCAGGATAAAATCTCTTCCTGATGATAGGAATAGGCGGGCTATGTCAAAAATATTTTCGATAAGAACTTTCTGATGTTGGAAAAAGAATATTCGTCTTTTGAAAATTTGGATAAATCTTCCTGATCATTCTTCAAACTATTGGTGATATCTTTTTTGTATAGGTGTAAACATCCTCAATGGGTGGGGTTATGAATAATACAAAATATCCAAAAGTAAAAGCTTGTCGAACACGACAAGCTTTTTACTTTTATTAGGACAATTTGTTTTTATTCCATTGCGAGTTGATCTCCCTGATCGTAAACAACGTCCTTAGGAATTCGTGCTCTTTGAATGCGATATAAGTCATTTAGAAGTTCGTTATGAATATAACCTTTATCCTGAATTAGTTCAGCAGCTTTTTCATAATCACCGTCTCCCTGAATTGCCAAAACGAGTTTCGAAAGAGATTCGATGGCTTTCTTCATTTTATAATCGTTAATTTTATATGTACCGGTTTTAGAGTCGTATTTAAAAGCCTCTTGCTCTTTAAAATAATTGAAACGAATCATATTGGCAACTCCTTGTGCATCGGTTACACCGAATCTGACTGAGCGGAAAACATCGGCCATATGAGTCACGTAATTATCCACAAGATCAACATCTTTAAGCTCATTCATTTCATGTAATTTGGTAATGAAAAACATTCTCAGAACATCGTTTTTAAGTTCGCGAATAATTGCATAATGTTCTTTTAGTGCGTCTTTAACGCTTCCCTTATTATTTATTGTTTGCGAAATACCAAGACTATTACTGATTTCATAAAAAACTGTATTCTGGAAGAAAGAATTAAACTTCACATGTTTTCTTTGTTTTTCATCGATAACAAGATTGGTAATGGGTTGCAGTATTTTTTGGAATTTGGCTTCCATTACATTTTTGAAGTGAACTTTTCTGGAATGGGCAACGACGCGTTCAGTTCCAATTGGAAGATTTAACCCAATTAACTTATTACCTGCATTACAATAACCTGAGTTATACAGGACATCGTAAATCACAATATCGGAATTTTCTACCGGGGTTTCTGATTTGTATTTATCATCAACAGGTAAGTTCTTTTGTAGGTAAGGAAGAAGTAAAGAGAATTTCTTAACCTCATCTGTCCATTTCAAATTCCTTAGTAGAATAAAGGCTCCATATGAGTATTTTGTCCATATCAAATGGTCTTCAATATTTTCGATAGGACCAGCAATAAAGTCAATTTTATTGTCTTTTAAGTTCAACCAAAGTGCATCACTTTTTTCAAAATTATCGGTTAATAAATCATCGGCACGTTGTAATAAGTATTTTTTAAAATCCGGGCAGTCACAAAACTCTGCACCTTTACGTATATGATCAACAGCTTTGTTTATTTGATTTTTATAGGCTTCATAATAAGGGATAACTTTAAGACTTCCCTTAGCATCTTTTTTTATGATTGTTAATGGCTCAAACTTTTTATTTCCCGGAATTGCAAAGAAATCATTTTGGTTCATATCGCTTGGGAAAAAGCCGGCACCAAGTGGGCGAGGAGGGAAATCATCTGTAAAAGGAGCATTACCATCTAACCTATCCCAGGGACCGTAGTTAATCATGGCATAGGCTTTCATATCCGGATCGTCACCAATTTTATTTAGAAGTGTATTTTTATCTCCATAAGCTTGTTGCCAGTATATTTCATCAATGGCATCTGCCGCTTGTAATAGGTGAGAGAGAAGTTTGACATGCCCTTCAGATAAGCTACTTAAATCGGCATTCAGCTTAACCTTAGCATAATTAGCCAACTTACGTTGCATGACAGTGTCTTTTGTGGTTTTTACTTCTTTTTTTGGGGATTGACAGGCACTGATAGATAAAAGAAGCATGAAGATACTTAGGCAATAAAGGTTATAACGTTTCATAATAGAGAGAGTTTGGCGTTAGAAAATTATTCGATTTCTGTTAGTAATTATTCTGTGCAAACAAATAATAATGAATTGTTTAATTTCTAAGTTAAGGATTGTTTCTATTAATTACAAGAAATTTTTTTGAGTTCATTTTTAAGCAACAGCTTAATGAAAAGGATACATATTAAAAATATTAGTTTCCTATTATGGATCAAAAAAAAACTTGACTGTTTGTTTTCAGTCAAGTTTTTGTTTTAGTCTCGGTTTATTTCTTTGGGATATTCTATCCTGGCGTGATAGATATTGATGAGCATCTGGATGAATATGTTTTTGACCTGATGGATATTTTTAAAACTGATATCTGCCATTTCAAAACGATTTTCAGAAATCTGTTTGTCGATAAGACTAATAACCAGATTTTCGATACTCTCGGGTGTTTTTTCTTTTAAACTTCTCGAAGCAGCTTCAACTGAGTCAGCCATCATTAGCACAGCTGTTTCCTTTGAAAATGGATCGGGGCCGGGATAAGTGAATTTTTCTTCATCAATCTCTTTATCGGGATATTTATTTTTGAAAGAGGTGTAGAAATACTGAACACGTCCTGCACCGTGATGGGTCTGAATAAAATCTATAATTTGCTGTGGTAATTTATGTTTTTTTGCGATTTGAATACCGTACTTGACATGGTCAGTAATGATTTGTGCCGATTTATCAAATTCCAGATTATCATGAGGATTTCTGTTAGTCATTTGATTTTCGATGAAATAAACTGGGTTTTTCATCTTTCCGATATCATGATAAAGAGCTCCGGTTCTTACTAAAAGGGGGTTGCCTCCGATTTCATTAATTGCAGCTTCTGCCAAATTTGCTACCGTTAGGGAATGTTGAAAAGTTCCGGGTGCATGTTGAATCAATTGACGTAAAACCGGGTGGTTTTGATTAGCCAGCTCGATTAAAGTCACATCGGAAATAAACCCAAAAAGTTTCTCGAAAATATAAATAAGTGAATAGGAAAATGTCAGTAATAGGCCATTAATGGCGAACCATATGAAATTTTTCCATTCAATTTCTTGAATGCTTCCTTCCTGAGTAATTGCGAAAGCAAAATAAACGATGCTATAAGTAAAGAATGTAATAATGGCAGTGATAACAAGTTGGCCTCTACGTTCAAGTTGAGGCAAAGAGTAGATGGCCATAATTCCTGCTGATAATTGTAAGAAAAGAAATTCAAAGCTATTGGGGGCTAAGAATCCATTTAAAAGCAAGGATATAATATAAATAAATAGAGCCGATCTTGAATCGAGAAGTGTTCTAAGAACGACCGGAATTAAGACAAAAGGGATGATATAAATATTGATGATTGGAAACTTCATTGCCAGACTGGACAGCCCGACAAAAAGTACAATTAAAAGCAAAATAAACAGTAGTTTTTTATTGTCTTCAAGTATTTGTGTTCGAAAGTTTCTCAGGTAAAGAAAAAGCAAAATTAAACAGGCTAAAATGAGTAGACTTTGTCCCCCCATAATCAGGTAGTGGCTCTGTGAAGAGCCCAATATACTTTCATATTCTCGTTTTAGTGATTCCAGAATTCTGAAGGTGTCATCATCTATAATATCACCAATCAGGGCGATACGGGTTCCCGCTTTAACTAAACCCTTGGTCAGAGAAATATTGCTAAGCATACTATTTTTAACCTTCTCAGACATATCCTCATTATAAATGAGATTAGGTGTTAAATAGGTATCCAGATTCAAATCCTGAAAGAAGACATGATAGCTCTGATTTTTGAAATCATTTTTTAGACTTTGACTTATAAACTCATAGGCTATTTTGGGAGTATATAAGCTTTTGGTTTCAATTTTTTCGCTGACATTATTCAGAGAGCGATTTATTTTCTCTGGTATCTGAAGTTGAGGTGTTGACGCTTCGATAATTCCGATATCATAAATGCCGGAAATGATGTCTTGAAAATAAAGCAGAATACGTTTTTTTTCTATTGAAATAGTTGATTTTTTGTAGTTTAAATTTTTGAAATTATCAGTTTGAATGTACGCATTCCATTTCTTTTCGAAATCAGCATTGAATTTACTGCTTACCTGTTGCAGAATTTCAGGTTTGTATTCATAGTAAGGTGAGTATTTAGCTAAAAGACTGTCTTTGTTTGCAGCGAGTTCCGCTTCTGTTTTATGGATAGCAAAGTCGAATGGTGCAATCAATGTTTCGTGCATCCATGGCTTTCCTTTCTGATACTCGTATCTGAAGTTACCTATATTAGGATATATTAAAGATAGAACGCCTAAAGTGATAATAAATAATAATACACGGTATATGGCTTTGATATTCTGTCGAATCCAGCGAATATATTTTCTCATATTTTATAGATTGGAATCTGGTTTAAATCTAAATTTAGATTTAAAATGTTTAGATAAAAGTAATCATTATCCTTTAAAGTTAGGACTGATTGTTTCTTTTTACTTTAATCTTGAGCCTAAGGGAAAAAAGAAGAAGATTGATCTGATTTATTTATATATTTGATACAATTACGTTCAACAAAACGTATTTAGTATTAATCTTTTTTTAAAACTTGTATTGAAAATGACTTATGGCATTTCTGATTTAAGTATTATTCCCGTTCGCAAAGAACCCACTGAAAAAAGTGAGATGGTGAGTCAAATTCTGTTTGGTGAACATTTCGAAATAACTGAAACAACTGAAAAGTGGTCAAAGATTAGGTTGGCTTTTGATCAATATGAAGGTTGGGTTGATAGTAAGATGATTACTAATATTGATGAGGAACTCTTCAATAAACTGAATAAGGATTTTCCTGTTGTTGCTAATGATACGTTCAATCTGGTTTTTCAGGAAGCGGATTATTCCAATAAATTGATTGTTCCGGGGAGTTCTTTCCCTTTTTGTGATTTAGAGAAAAAGACCTTCTTTTTAGCTGATAAGCTTTATCATTATCAGGGGGTGGTGTCATCAAATGGGAAAAAGCCTGAAGAGTTGAGAAATTCTCTTATTGAATCAGCACTCAAATATTTCAATGCGCCTTATTTATGGGGGGGGCGTACACCTTATGGAATAGACTGTTCCGGTCTGAGTCAGATTGTTTATAAGTTGAATGGCATTTGTTTACCACGAGATGCAAGTCAGCAAGTGAAAGAAGGCGAAGTTTTAACCTTTGTTGAAGAGGCTTTACCGGGTGATTTGGCTTTTTTTGATAATGAAGAGGGACAAATAACGCATGTAGGTATTATTTGGGATAGGCATAAAATCATACATGCTTCGGGAAAAGTGCGAATTGATAATGTGGATCATATTGGAATATTTAATGTGGATACTCAACAATACTCGCATAAGCTGAGAGTAATAAAGAGGATTATTCCCTGATCTGGATTTTCAGATATAATTATTAGTGCCGCTATTCATTATTTAGCGGCATTATTTGTTTAGAAATTGATGTGTAAGAATAGTATTGTAGCAATACTGTCTGTTTATATAAGAGAAATAATTTAATTTATAAAAAATCTAAATAAGTTTAAATACTTTTGCTTGACATTGAATAAATCATGTCTTAAATTGAGTATAATTATCGTTATACGTTTAATTAAAAAGTTTTTACTATGACTTATTTTATTTCGGATGAATGTATTGCTTGTGGTTCCTGTATGAATGAATGTCCCGTTGATGCGATTTCAGCAGGAGATATATTTTTAGTCAATGCAGATGATTGTATTGATTGTGCAGCTTGCGCCGAGGTGTGTCCCGTTGATGCAATCTCTGAAATCTAAAACCTATTTTATAAAATAAAGAAACAGGATGTTCAATGATGAATATCCTGTTTTTTTGATATCAAGTTTAGTCTTTCTTTTTAAGCATATAGCTTATCTGACTTTAAATTATTTTAATGTAATTATTATCAAATATTCACTTAAGATGTGGTGAGTATATGTTTGATTTGGTAGTTGTTAGCTCATGATTCGAGCGTGTATTAGATCCTGCTAAATATAGAAATCAATGTTTTTTAATCTGTTTTTTGATTGATTTTTCATTTTTTTATCAGAGAATGGAATAAATATTTTTGAATTTTTTCGGGTTTATTAGGTAAGCATAATTGAATTTTATTTATTTTTTATATTGAAATCAATATGTTCATATCTATCTGATTAATAGCTTGGAATGAAATATCCATATAGTTAGGGTTTTATACATGAATTAGAGATATATGCATCTTTAGTTCTGTTTGTGATTGTTTCTCTGTAAAGTTAAATTATGTTATTTTTTAAATATTTCATAATTCATTATTGATTGTCAATAATACGGTTTTTGGGTGTGTAATATCCAGATTATCAGCATTTTGTTAAGTGTTAAATATTTTTAAAAGATGAATTTATTAGTTAAATTATCTCTTTGTTGACCACAAGTTTTTAATTAACTAAAAATTTAATCTATGAAAAAACTTACCTTAATTGTTTGTGTTTTCATGTTAACATCTCTAATTGTTAATGCACAAACAAAGCAAATTACTGGTACGGTTACAAGTGCTGATGATGGCATGGGAATGCCTGGAGTGTCTGTTGTTATTAAAGGAACAACAGTAGGTGCTAGTACCGATATTGATGGAAAGTATATTCTGGAAGCAAAGGCATCAGATGTTTTGCTATTTAGTTTTGTAGGAATGGTTTCCCAAGAAATCCCCATTGGAAACAAAACTGTTATTAATGTTGTTATGGTAACAGAATCTATTGGAGTAGATGAAGTTATTGTAACTGCTCTAGGTATTAAAAGATCTAAAAAAGCTCTGGGATATTCTGTACAGGAGGTTAAATCTGATGAGTTAACTAAAACAGGGACCCCGGATTTAGCTAAAGCACTTCAGGGAAAGGTTTCAGGTATTGATATTAAATTATCCAGTGGTATGCCTGGTGCTTCTTCACAAATTGTAATTCGTGGGTCACGTTCATTTACGGGTAATAATACGCCATTGTATGTGGTGGATGGAATGCCTATTGCAAGTACTGCAGCTTTTAGTACTGGAAACAGTGTTACAGGTGCTGATATTTCCAATAGAGCATTGGATCTGAACCCTAATGATATTGAAAGCATCAATGTACTTAAAGGGCAAGCTGCTGCTGCCTTATACGGACTTCGAGCTTCTAATGGAGTTGTAATTATAACAACTAAAAGTGGTAAAGGTGGTAAAAAAGGGAAACCTGTTATTTCATTAAATCAAACGACAAGTTTTGATATTGTATCAAGAACACCCGATTATCAAAAAGTTTGGTCACAAGGTAATGCTGGTGTTTATGGACCAACAACCTCACTGTCGTGGGGAGCTAAAATTACAGAACTTCCAAATGATCCGACTTATGGTGGGAATGGAAATGGACATGAAGGCATGTATAAAGTTCCTCAATTAGAGGATGGTGGTTTGGATCCATGGGTAACTCCTAAGGTTTTTAACAATTGGGATGATTATTACGAGACAGGTTATACTTCTACTACCGGAATTAATGTCAGCCAAGCCACAGAAAAAGGTAATTTCTCTATTGGTATTGGATATACAGATCAGGAGGGTATTGCTTTGAGTACAGGAATGGAACGTTGGAATGCCAAAGCAGCTGCAGAAAGTAAGCTTAATGAAAACTTTACGGTAGGATTTTCAGCAAATTATGCCAAAACAGAGGTGGATAAGTTATCAGGTGCCAATGATGCATCATTGGCGGGGGTATTGTCAGCGCCTAGTAGTTATAATCTTAAAGGATATCCTTATCATGTAGTTGGTGATCCTTATAGCCAGATTTACTATCGCTCATTAACTTTTGATAACCCATACTGGTTAGCACATAACAATACTTTTAATGAGAAAACAGATCGTTTTTTTGGTAATGCCTATGTAACCTTTGAAAAAGCATTAAGTGCTGACTTAGATTTGAGAATTAAATATCAATTAGGTATTGATACCTATACAACACATTACCAGGATATCTTTGGTTTTGGAAGTAAGGGGAAGTCAGGTTCTATAGAAAATTACGGAGTAACCGATCAAACTTATAACTCACTTGTAACTGCTAGTTTTGATTGGAAAATTAATGAGGATCTTCAGTTTACTGCAATATTAGGTAATGAGTTGAATCATAACGAAACAAAGACTTATGAACAATTTGGTCAGGAGTTTAATTTTGGTGGATGGAATCATATTAATAATGCTAATACAGTGACTGCATCTGAAGCTCAAAACAAGGATCGAACTTTCGGTTTATTTGGAAGTTTATCTTTATCATGGAAAAATATGATATTCCTCAATATGACAGGAAGAAATGATGTGGCTTCTTCTATGCCAAGAAATAATCGTTCATTCTTTTACCCATCTGTATCACTTGGATTTGTAGCTTCAGAACTTGAATCTATTAAGAGCTTAAATTGGATAACTTTTGCTAAAATCAGAGGATCTTATGCAGAGGTTGGTCAAGCAGGAACTTTTTTAGAGAATTACTATACAAAACCAAATTATGGTGGTGGATTTTGGACAGACGAACCAATCACTTATCCATTAGATGGTGTTAATTCCTATATACCTAATAATGGTCTGTATGATCCAAACCTAAAGCCTCAAAATACTAAATCTTATGAAGTGGGAGTCAATCTTAAATTTGTAAATAATCGTTTTGGAGTTGATTATACTTACTCAAGGCAGAATGTTAAAGATCAGATTTTTGATATTCCTTTGGCCGGCTCAACCGGTGCTAATAGCCTGACTGCTAATGGTGGTGAGGTTCATACAAACGGACACGAGGTTGTTTTGTACCTAACTCCAATTGTGACCTCTGATTTTACCTGGGATATTAATATTAATTATTCGAAGATCGATAATGTGGTTGATAAATTAGCTCCTGGTGTTGAGAGTATCTTTTTAGGAGGTTTTACAACACCACAAGTTAGAGCAGGTATTGGTGATACTTATCCTGTAATTTATGGATCTCAGTATAAAAAGAATGAGTTAGGACAGATTTTAGTTAATGAAGATCCCAATGCCTCAGATTATGGAATGCCGATGTCAGGCGAACCTGGTGTAATTGGATCTATATCTCCTGATTTTATTGTGGGGGCTTCAACTAATTTCATTTACAAAAATTGGTCATTAGGGGCAACTTTTGAATGGAAAGAAGGAGGACAAATGTATTCAGGTTCTAATGGTTTGTTAGACTTGTATGGAATGTCCAAGAGAACAGAAGATCGTGAATCTACTTTTATTTTTGATGGCTATAAAGCCGATGGATCTAAAAATGATATTGCCCGAGGTGGCCCAGGTGATCCTAATGCAACTCAAGTTCTTTTTTCTGACGTTTTGACAAATATTGATGAATACTACATCCATGGGAATTCTTTTATCAAGCTCAGAGAACTATCATTGAAATACAACTTCCCTAAAACTATTATTCCTAAAGTTGATGTAACATTAACAGGATTTGTCCGGAATATCTTGCTCTGGACTGAGTTGGATAACTTCGACCCGGAATCTTCTCAGGGAAATAATAATATGGCTGGGGGATTTGAGCGTTTTTCATTGCCTCAAACCACAAGTTTTGGATTCAGCGTTGATGTTAAATTCTAACCATTAATTTATGAACAATATGAAAAAAAATATTTATAATATTGCGATTGTCTTATTTGCAATTACTTTAAGTTCTTGTTCTGAAGATCTGATGGATAATATTAACAAGAATGTTAACGATCCTGCAAATGTGGCTTCAAATTTGATCATCACAGACGTGATGACCAATTCAGCTTTCAGTGTAACTGGCAGTGATATTGCTTTTTATTCATCGGTTTATATTGAGCATAATGTTGGTTCTTTTAACCAAATGTACAATGCTGAAATTAGATCGAATGAACCAACTAGTAGTACGACTTATAATAACTCATGGAACTCTATCTATCAGAATCTACTAAATCTTAAAGACATCATTGAAAAATGTTCAGAAGGAGGATCTGAAGAAGGAAATTTCTATACTTTAGGTATTGCCCAAATTTTATCAGCTTATAATTTAGCAATCTTAACTGATGCAATGGGCGATGTCCCATGGACTGAAGCTCTACAGCCCGGTGTAATTTTTACACCCGTTGTAGATAAACAAGAAGCTATATATGCTGATATTTTTACTTTTTTGGATGATGCTATAGCTAATCTTGGAAAAGAATCCACATTTCCATATTTGGAAAATCAAGATTTTATTTATGGAGGTGATGAGGCTAGTATAGGTAATTGGATCAAGTTCGCTTATGGATTAAAGGCAAGATATACAATGAGGTTGTCAATGAGATCACCCAATTATGATGATGTCATTACGTTTGCCAATAACTCATTTGCTGATGCTTCTGAGCAATGTCAATTTGATTACAATGGGACCTCTTCAAAAAGTCCGTTTCAGCAATTCTTTTTAGATCGGGATTATTTTGGTGCGAGCACAAGTTTGCATAATAAATTAACCGCAAGAAATGATCCTCGAGATGCTATTTTCTTCAAGGCTTACGATGAAGGCGGAACTTTGGAGTTTGCGCCCAATGGGGCCCCTAGTCAGGAGCAAGGGAAATATGGTATTTCTGCAATTAGTTCTATTACAGCGCCAACTTACCTTATGAGTTATCATGAAATTGAGTTTTTAAAAGCAGAGGCATATGCCAGAAAGAATGATTTGGTAAATGCTAAAATTGCCTTAGAGGCAGGAATTGTTGCTGCTTTTGCTAAGTCGAACATTGATATTTCAGAAGCTGATGCTATGGATTATTATACTAATGAAGTTGAACCTGTTTTATTAGATCAGGCAACAACTTTAAAGGAAATTATGGTTCAGAAATATTTAGCATTTTTTGAAGAAGAAGCTTTTGAGGCATATAATGATATTCGTAGACTGCGAGCTATGGGAAATAACTTTATTCAGTTGGATAATCCATTGAATTCGACAAAATTTCCATTGCGATTTACTTATGGATCTGAGGATGTTACGACTAATGTAAATGTTAGAGAAGCTTATGGTGACGGATCATATGTTTATACTGAAAATGTATGGTGGGCAGGTGGTTCACGATAATTCATATTTTATAATTTAAAAATAAGAACAATGAAAATAAACAAATTATATAGTCTGATTGTCGTATTTGCACTGATTTTTGTAGCATGTGACGATACCAATAAGAATTTGGTTGGATCAAGAGGGGTTGCTGTAATTCCAGTAATTACAGATGTAAATCCTGCATTTTATACTTCTGATTTAGCAAATTCTTATGTGCAGTTTGTTGTAGACTTACCTGAAGGGATGACTGTTGATGCGGCTGAAGTTCAAGTGACCTACAAAGGTAAGAATGCTGTTGTTCAGGAAATAACGACATTTCCGACAACTGTAACACTGGAAGCTCTGGATGTAATTTCAATTCTTGGCATCAATGCGAGTGATGTTGCAATTGATGATTCATTTCTTTTTCATGTTGTAACCACCTCTAATGGAGCTTCATCTCGTTCAACTGCAGCTTTAAATGTGTTTGTAACATGTGAGTACGATCCTGCAATGGCAGTAGGTAGTTATCATGTTGTTTCAGAAGATTGGGAAGTTGTTGGTGATGTGACTTTTACTGCAGATCCAGATGATCCATATAAGATATTTGTAACCGGTATTTTTGAAATGGAAGGTGGTGACGCGAATGATAATAAGTTAGAGCTGAATATTGACCCTAATTCATTTAAAGTTGGTGTTGTTACATCGGTTTTAGGTCCAACAGCACCTTGGGGATCCTATACGAACTATTATTATGGCCCAGGTGGAGGTTTGTTCAAATCTTGTGATGGATCTTTCGAAATGCAATTTAAAATTACAGTTGATGAAGGTTCATTTGGTACCTATAATTTCGTGTTTACAAGGAATTAATTTAGTTAGATTTTAAGTTAAGAGCAAAAAAATGAGACCGCTTCAACCATTGTTTGAAGCGGTCTTTTTATATTATTTTTTTAGAGTTAAAACCCATTCAGTTCCATGGTTACCGTAGGAATAAGTAGAAGGAATCCTAAAAGGATAAGGATAGCCATAAAACCTCCGATCCATTTTACCCATTTGTCGTAAGGGATTTTAGCTACACCAAGCACACCAATTAATACACCTGATGTTGGTGTAATCATATTGGTAAACCCATCACCAAATTGGAAAGCCATCACAGTTGCCTGACGCGATACACCAATCAGGTCTGAAAATTGTGACATCATTGGCATGGTTAAGGCAGCTTTGGCTGATCCTGAAGGAATAATTATATTGATCACATTCTGAATAACGTACATCATACCAACTGATGCAATCTTACCAAAATCGTTCATTGATTTTGAGATATAGAACAGAATAGAATCAATGATTTGACCTTCTTCCAAAACAATCAGAATACCACCAGCTAAACCAACGATTAGTGCAGCGGATAGAATATCGCTAACACCTTCAAGGAACAGTTTGGTAATATCGTTTGCCGATTTATTATAAGCGATACCAGAGAAAATACCCATTGCAAAGAACAAGGTTGCAATTTCCATAATGTACCAACCGTACCCCATAACACCTACAATCAGAAAAATGATTGTGAAGAGGAGAAGGTTCAGAATAAAGAAATGGACCGATTTACGCAATGACAGGAATCCCAATAATGCAAATAATGCAGTTACAATTGGTAGTATGTAAGTTGTCGTTTCGGAATTACCTATTCTCAATGTGCTTTGTGGGTAATAAAATGAGAAACCAATCATTGCAGCCAATATAATGATATAAGTTACCCAAGCTGAAACCGGGGTGTAGAATTCAATGTTTTCAACATCAGAACTATGGTGTTTTCTCCAGTAGTTATCATCGGTGTAAACCAATGATTTTTCGGGTGTTTTACGAACCTTAGCTGCATAACGCAGGATGAAAGTGAAACCGATAATATTAATCACAAACCAGCAGAACAAGCGGTATTCAATACCAGAGAATAGAGGGAGGTTTGATAAGCCTTGTGCAATACCAATCGTAAAAGGATTTAGGAGTGCTCCTGCAAAACCTAGTCCTGCAGCCACAAAACAAATGGCAACTCCTACAATCGAATCGTATCCCATTTTGATGGCCATGGGTACAAATATAATGGTGAAGGCAATGGTTTCTTCGCTCATGCCGAAGGTTGCTCCAAAGATGGAGAAGATGAGCATGATAAGTGTCAGAATAATGTTGTTGACGCCTATTTTCCGAATAAACTTATTCTTCTCGAGCTTTTTGGTAAACTCCAGAAAGGAATAAATCCCCACATCAATCGATTTACTGGCATTCATAATCCAAAAGGCACCACCAATGATTAAAATAAACATGATGATATCGGCCTTATCAACAAAGCCTTTGAAAAATGAAGCAAAAACTTCCCAGCTTTGACCACTATTTTCCACTTGATGATAGGAGTCTTGAACAATGACAGAACGGTCGGTGCCGTTAACATTTACAACGGTTCGATCATATTCGCCTCCTGGAATAATCCAGGTTAAAATGGCCGATAGAATCACGATTGCAAATACAATAACGTAAGTGTGAGGTACTTTCTTAAACATATTTTTTTAGTTTGAGGTATTAGTCTCGAGACTTATCAGAAAGAGCTTCGTTTTCTAAACCCAGATCTTCAAATTTCGAACCGTAAAAATAAGAACATTCCATAGAATACGGTCAATATTATTTATATAATGAATTAGGTTTTGTATGTTTTCGAAAAGGTTTGCATTCTTGCGATTTTTAATTGTATTAAGGTGTAATATTCTAGCATTTTTTCTACTTTCGCAAAGAGTTAAATTAACAATTATCAATTCATTACAACAGTGAATGAATTGATAATCATTAGTTATTAATTGATATAGAATGAAATTACTTATTAAGAATATAAAAAGATTGGTTCAGGTTGAAGATGAGCCAAGAAGGTGGGTCGCTGGTGCCGATATGGCAAAACTTAATTGTATTGATGATGCCTTTTTATTAATCGACGAAGGTAAAATCGAAGATTTTGGAAGCATGTCAGCTATGCCGGATTTTGATGAGATGGAAGGCGCTGATGTTATGCAGGAAATTGATGCAACAGGTCGTATGGTTTTCCCATCTTTCTGCGATTCACATACCCATTTGGTTTACGCAGGATCGCGCGAGATTGAGTATACCGATAAGATCAAAGGTTTGTCTTATGAAGAGATTGCCAAACGCGGAGGTGGAATTTTAAATTCAGCTAAGCGTATGCATGAAGCAACTGAAGATGAATTGTATGAATCTGCTATGGAACGTATTCATGAGATTATTAGTTTGGGGACTGGTGCTGTTGAGATTAAATCAGGATACGGTTTGACTGTTGAAGATGAGTTGAAAATGTTGCGCGTCATCAAGCGATTGAAAGAAACAACTCCTCTTACAATTAAATCGAGTTTCCTTGGAGCCCATGCTGTACCTGCTGATTATAGAGGTCGTCAGGGTGAATATGTTGATATGGTAATCAACGAAATGATTCCTTTGGTGGCTGCTGAAGATTTGGCTGATTATATCGATGTGTTCTGCGATAAGGGATTCTTTACGGTTGAAGAGACTGATCGTATTTTGAATGCTGGTATGAAACACGGTATGCGTCCAAAGATCCATGCCAATGAGCTGGATTATTCTGGTGGCATTCAAGTAGGAGTGAAGTACAATGCTCTTTCGGTTGATCATCTTGAATTTGTAGGAGAGGCTGAAATCGAAGCATTAAAGGGATCGGAAACAATGCCAACCGTATTGCCTGGTGCTGCTTTTTTCTTAAACATGGTTTGCTCTCCGGTACGAAAGATGATGGAAGCTGGTTTGCCGGTTGCTTTAGCTTCTGATTTTAATCCAGGTTCGTCGCCGTCGGGCAATATGAAATTTATTTTATCTCTCGCTTGTATCAATTACAAAATGTTACCTGAAGAGGCCATTAATGCAACAACTATCAATTCGGCTTACGCTATGGGTGTTCAGGATGAGGTTGGCAGTATTGCACGCGGTAAAATTGCTAATGTATTTATTACTAAAGAAATTCCATCAATTGAGTTTATGCCATATGCTTATGGTAGCAATTTGGTTGATACCGTTATTCTTAATGGACAAGTCCTTTAAATAATTAACGATTAATAATTGAGGATTAGTAATAATCCCTAATCATTAATTACTCATTGATAATTACTAATTACAATATAATGAAACAATTAATTGAATGTGTTCCTAATTTCTCTGAAGGGAACGACATGAATATTATTAAGCAGATTACTAACGAAATTGAATCTGTAGAAGGTGTAAGCCTAATTGATGTAGATCCGGGTAAAGCGACTAACCGTACGGTTGTTACAATGGTTGGTACACCTGATGAGGTTTGCGAAGCGGCATTTCGTGCGGTTAAAAAAGCAGCAGAATTGATCGATATGAGCAAACACTCTGGTGCTCACCCTCGTTTTGGAGCGACTGACGTTTGTCCTTTGGTTCCTGTTGCGAACATTAGCATGGAAGAAACTGTTGAGTATGCTCACAAGTTGGCTCAGCGTATTGGTGAAGAAGCTGGTATACCGGTTTACTGTTACGAGAGTGCTGCTCGTATCGAAGAGCGTAAAAACCTTGCTACTTGTCGTGCTGGTGAGTACGAAGCAGTTAAAGATCGTATTGGAACTGAGCGTTGGAAACCTGATTTTGGACCATCTGAATTTACCCTTTCTGTAGCTAAATCTGGGGTAACGGCTGTTGGTGCTCGTAACTTCCTGGTGGCTTATAACTTTAATTTGAATACCACTTCAACTCGTCGTGCCAATGCCATTGCATTCGATGTGCGTGAGCGTGGACGTACCCTTCGTGAAGGTAATCCATCTACAGGTAAGATTGTAAACGATGAGAATGGAAACCCTGTAATGGTACCGGGTACTTTGAAAGCAACCAAGGCGATTGGTTGGTTTATCGAAGAATTTGGTGTTGCTCAGATCTCAATGAACATGACTGATATTTCAGTAACTTCAATTCATCAGGCATTCGATGAAGTTTGTGCTAAGGCTCAGGCTCGTGGTATCCGCGTAACAGGTTCAGAGTTGGTAGGTGTTGTACCTTTGAAAGCGATGTTGGATGCAGGTAAGCACTACCTACGCATGCAAGAGCGTTCTACGGGTATTGCTGATCGCGAGATTATCAAGATTGCCGTTAAGTCTTTAGGTCTGGATGAGCTTTATCCATTCGACCCTGACAAAAAAATTATTGAATACATTCTTGAAAACGAAGCTAAAAAAGGTGCAAAGAAATTGGTTGATATGAGCTTAACAGCTTTTGTTGAAGAAACCGCTTCTGAATCGATGGCTCCGGGTGGAGGATCTATCTCTGCTTATATGGGTGCCATGGGTGCTGCTTTGGGTTCAATGGTAGCTAACCTTTCGGCTCACAAACCAGGATGGGACGAGCGTTGGGAAGAGTTTTCTGATTGGGCTGAAAAGGGGAAATCATATCACACAAAACTAACTTGGTTAGTTGATGAAGATACCAATGCTTTCAACAAAATTATGGATGCCATTCGTTTGCCTAAAGGAACTGATGCTGAAAAAGCGGCACGTACTGAGGCTATGGAAGAAGCAACTAAGTTTGCGACTATGGTTCCATTTCAAACTATGGAGCTTTGCCTAGGATGTATGGATGTTTGTAAGGCTATGGCTGAAATTGGAAATCCGAATTCAGTAACTGATGCAGGCGTTGGTGCATTAGCTGCTCGTTCGGGTGTTATTGGAGCTTTCATGAATGTGAAGATCAATGCTGCTGACTTAACTGATAAGGCTTGGGCTGCAGATATCATTGCAAAAGGACAAGCAATTGTCGACAAGGCTGTAGCTTTGGAGAACGAAATCGTAGAAATGGTAAACGCTAAGATCTAATAGCAAACCACACAATATAGTATTAGCCCCGATAGGTTTTAAACCTGTCGGGGCTTTTTTGCGTCATGCTCTGACTCTAAGTACCCCGAATTCTCGGGGGTAAATTTCAGACTATAACTATAACCTAGTTTTATTGAGAGCCTCACAAAAGAGTGAGACCCTCAAACTTTTGGATTAAACTTTCGCCTCTTGGTCCCAGAGCGGAGTCGAAGGGCAGGAGGAGTACCCGTTCCGATTCATCGGAAAAGGGGGGGGATGGTCTTTAATGCAAGTTTTCGAGCCTTGTATATTTTTCATAACTTTAAAGAAAAATATTTATATGAATACATTAAGTGAGTTTGAATCAGATGATATTCTTTATCATTACACCAAAACAACAACAGCACTCGAACATATTTTATTCAAAAAAGAGTTACGCTTATCAGATCGGGTAAATTCGAATGATCCAATCGAAAATATGACTACCCCAACTCTGATAAAAGTTGAAAGTTTAGAAAATGAAACCTATGACAATTGGGATAAATATGGGAAGGAAATAGAGAAAAAGATGAAGCAGATTAAACAAGTCTGTTTTTGTATGAATGCAAAGAGTATTCGATACAAAAAAATGAATAATAAACCAGCAGAGTTTTATGGTTGTATGAAACCAAGAATGTGGGAACAATATGGCAATAATTATAATGGTGTTTGTCTAATACTTTCCAAGGCTGAATTATTAAAACAGTTGGATAAAGGCTATAAATACAAGAAAGTTAAGTATGTAAATTATGATGATCTAAAAAATAAAAAGATTGAAATAGATTCTAACGATCTTCGTGATTCTTATTATACATCTTGCTTAGAAAAGGTAAACAGACAGATAGACAAATATATCTTTCATAAGCATAAAGATTATGTGGGGGAGAATGAATACCGAATACGTGCTTATTCAGATGAAGATTTATATATCAATATTAAATCTGCTCTAAAAGGTATTTTAGTATCAAATAAAAACAGCGAATATTTTGTAAATAAGCTTCTTGAATATGCTGAAGAATGTAAGTTTAATGTTTTTAAGATTAGTTGGGCAAGTAATGGGGCTGATCCAATTAATTTGATAGAAAGGATTGAACTTAAGAAAGAAAATGATCGTATTGCAAATGAATTAAAAAAACGAATGTCTATGGAACAAAAATAACGATAATCATATTTATTAAACCTGTCAGGATTCCGAATCCTGACAGGTTTTTTTTATACCGTCATGCTCTGACTATAGACATGCTGCAAATGTCAGGGTATGACTAACTTTTGCATTTTCTTATTGAGAACCTCACTAAAAAGTGAGACCCTCAAATCAGAATTGAGTGAATAACAAAGGCCAGATTCTCAATCGAGAATCCGGCCTTTATATTATTCTTAAATTTTAATTCAAGAAACTTAAATTCCAAGCAGTAAGCTATCAGGATCTTGTCCCATGGTAATCATACGATGTGGATTTTCGATTAGTTCCTTGATTTTGACAAGGAAACCAACAGAGTCTTTTCCATCAATCACTCGGTGATCGTAGGATAACGCGATATACATCATAGGGCGGATCTCAACTTTGCCATTGATCGCTACAGGGCGTTCTACAATATTGTGCATACCTAAAATTCCTGATTGAGGTGGGTTAATGATAGGGGTACTCAAAAGTGATCCAAAAACTCCACCATTGGTAATGGTAAAGGTACCTCCAGTCATTTCATCCAAACTGATTTTTCCTGATCGGGCTTTATTGGCTAGTCGCATCAATTCTCTTTCGATATCAGCTAGACTCATATTTTGAGTATCTCTGATCACCGGAACCATCAAACCTTTTGGGGTTTGAACAGCCATCGCCACATCCATATAGTTTGGGGTGATAATTTCATCACCATCTATCATAGAATTAACCGCAGGATGGGCTTTTAAAGCAATACTCACAGCCTTTGTAAAGAATGACATGAATCCCAATTTGATGTCATGTGTTTCGACGAATTGTTTTTGATACTTTTTTCTCAATTGCATCACGGATGACATATCCACCTCGTTGAAGGTGGTTAGCATGGCCGTTTCGTTCTTCACCGAAACCAAACGAGCACTTAATTTCTTACGAAGATTACTCATTTTTTGACGATCGATATCGCGAGCGACAGGTTCTTCCTGTGCTAAAGTAGCAGACGCCTGATTTTTATTCGCCACAACTTGCTCAATATCTTTTTTCGAAAGACGCTGTAGTCCGGCAATCACATCATCAACTGAAAGCTGGTTTTCCTCCATTAGTTTTTTAGCTACCGGAGAAATCTTAACATCCTTGTACTCTTCTGAAGCTTTGACAGGCTCGGCCGCAGTTGTTGCAACTTCTTTTTTTGGAGCCTCTTCTTTGGCCTCAACTTTTGGAGTAGATGGTGCCGCTGATCCTGCAAAGCTGGTGTCGATGGTACAAGCAACCGATCCAACAGCTACAGTATCACCTTCCTGTGCTATAATTGAAATTTTACCACCTTCGTCAGCAACAAGTGTTAGAGTCGCTTTGTCAGATTCGATTTCAGCAATTTCCTGTTCTTTCTCGACGATATCGCCATCGGCGACAAACCAATTGGCAATTTCAACTTCGGATATGGATTCTCCCGGGCTGGGAATTTTTATTTCAAGCATGTTTTTGATATTATTAGTTGTTGGTGTTTTTGTGTTTTATTGTTTGACTGTGATTCTTACATCAGTAATTTGCTTTTCTGATCCTGGAAATATTCGTGTTGACGGTGGATGTCTTCTTTTGAACTTCCAACCACACATTGCAAACCACAATATTTCAATTCTCGTTCACAATCGCATCTTCTGAATACCTTACGGATGATTTCATTTTGTCCGATATTGTGAATTTTTGAAAGCCCTGTTGCCGGACTACCACTGGCAAGTCTTGCTATTGGTACCAGGTCTACATTTTTAATATTGTAATTGATAAACTGCCATGGCCCCATATTTTCAGGTTCCTCCTGTACCCAGAGGTGCAGAAGAGCTTTAGGATATTTAGCCAAAACCTCGTCAACTTGTTTTTGTGGGAAAGGATAAAGCTGTTCGATACGAACCAAAGCCACATCCTGAGCGTTCAATTCGTTTTTCCTTGCTAGTAAATCGTAATAGATTTTACCCGAGCAGAAAACCACACGGCTCACTTCTTCGGCTATCACATTAGTGTCATTAATTACTTCCTGAAATTTACCTTCGGCCAAATCATCCAGTGTTGAAACACAATCGGGGTGTCGCAATAAACTCTTAGGTGTAAAGCAAATTAAAGGAATTCTGATATCTCGTTTAACCTGACGACGCAAAGCATGGTAATGATTGGCTGGCGTTGTTGGGTTAATAACCTGCATATTATTATTGGCGCAAAGAGTTAGGAAGCGTTCAATTCTTGAGCTGGAATGCTCGGCACCTTGTCCTTCATAGCCATGAGGTAAGAAAAGAACCAAACCATTTTTAATTCCCCACTTGTCTTCTGCAGCACTGATGTACTGGTCGATTACGGCTTGCGCCACATTATGAAAATCGCCAAATTGAGCTTCCCAAATGGTTAATCCTGAAGGATGCGCTAATGCATAACCATATTCAAACCCAAGCACAGCATACTCACTCAAATGTGAATTGTAGATATGACAAGGGGCTTGCTTCTCGCTAATATGTTTTAATGGGAAATACTTTTGAGCCGAATCATGTATGGTCAATGATGCATGACGGTGAGAAAAGGTTCCTCGTTCTGAATCCTGACCACTAATTCTGACTCCATGTCCTTCGTCCAATAAACTTGCATAAGCCAATAACTCACCCATAGCCCAATCCAAACGATCTTCTTTAATCATTTTCTTACGATCGGCCATCAACTTACCCACTTTCTTAAAAAATTGAATATCTTCGGGTAAAGTCGTGATTTTATCAGCCAATTGGAGGAGCTTGCTCTTTTCAGTTTTAAAGGCAGGTGTTTCCAGAAAATCTTCCGCCTTAGAATAACGAATACCTTTATAATTCTCTTCTAAGAAGGGCTGAATGTATAGCTTCTCAATTTGCTTAGAAAGTTCAAATTTCTCATTAAGAAGATTATTGAATTCTGTTGTTAGCTCTTTCAGATTTTCAGTTTGGTAAATGCCTCTACTGATTAGGAAGTCGCCATAAATATCTCTTGGATTTTTGTGCTTAGCAATTTGATCGTATAATAGGGGTTGAGTAAAACGAGGTTCATCACCTTCGTTATGCCCATATTTTCTGTATGACAAAATATCGATGAAAACATCCGTTTTAAATTCCTGACGGTATTCCATGGCTAATGTGATGGTATAAATCAGAGCTTCAACATCATCACCATTGACATGGAAAACAGGACATCGGGTGACCTTCGCCACGTCAGTACAATAGGTACTTGAACGGGCATCGAGGTAGTTTGTTGTAAAACCAATCTGATTGTTTACAACCAAATGAATGGTTCCGCCGGTTTTGTAGGCTTGAAGATCAGCCATTTGAACAGTCTCGTATACAATACCCTGACCCGCAATGGCAGCATCACCATGAATAACAATAGGGACAAGCTTGTTCTCATTCCCCTGATAATCGTTGTCAATTTTCGAGCGTGAAATACCTTCAACTACAGCGCCTACAGTTTCAAGGTGAGATGGGTTAGGCGTTAAATGAAGTTTGACTTCATTGCCATCATCGGTTTTAACCGTATTGCCGTATCCCAGGTGATATTTTACGTCGCCAAGAGCAATATCATCTTCAAATTCTTCACCAACAAATTCCTTGAAAATATTTTCATAAGGTTTTTCAAGAATATTAGCCAAGACATTAAGTCTGCCTCGATGCGACATACCAAAAATAAACTCCTCCACGCCGAGTTGAGCCCCTTTTTCAATCAAGGCATCAAGAGCCGGAATAAGGGTTTCTGTTCCCTCAAGAGAGAAACGTTTTTGTCCAACAAACTTTTTATGAATGAAGTTTTCAAAACCAACAGCTAATTTCAAATGGTAATAAATATGCTTACGTTGCTCATCAGTAAAATTAGGCAGGTTTTTACTTGTTTCCATCTTGTTTTGCAGCCATTTAATTTTATCCGGCGTACGTAGGTAGAGGTATTCAACACCTATTGAGCGACAATAGGTTTCTTGAAGATGTTCTAGAATATCCTTAAGTTTTGAAGGACCAATACCTAATTCGTTACCAGCTTGAAAAACGGTTTCCATATCGGCTTGAGACAGATCGAAGTTCTCAATGTCAAGAGTTGGAAAATACTTACGACGTGTACGAACAGGATTGGTTTTTGTGAACAAGTGGCCTCGCTGACGAAAAGCTTGAATCAAGTTGATCACATTGAATTCCTTACTCATCGATTCAGCAGGAACAGTGCCTGGTGCAACTGTTTGAGTTTTACTCGGAAATTTTTCAGAAGCAAAGTCAAAGCCCTGGAAAAATTTTTGCCAGGATTCTTCAACCGAATTGGGGTCTTTTTTATAGGATTGGTATAAGCCATCGATGAATTCGATTTCGCTATTTCCTAAAAAACTGAATTTATCCATAAAATTATTAAGTTGTTGGGTCAAGTTTTGTTTTTGTTCTGATTCAATCAACAGGATGAAGATGACTCTAAGACTATAAACTAGATAGAATTTTAGCTTCCAGTCATCAATATTTAGAGCATCTCATCTGTTAATGAACGGATGTATTAAATTATAAAAAATAATTTAGAACGCTTGTACATTAACAAATGTATTAAAATTGGGTCTTATCCGAATGTTTATAAAGGATTAAAAGATAAAAAAATCATCTTTTTTTTTAATAAGCACATAGAGGTTTTCTATCAATTGAATTGTAAGTGCTTTTTTTAATTTAAAGCATAGTTTATCGCGCAATATTTGATGGCTAATGGGAATTGATTAATTTTGATTGAGCTTGTTTTAAAAGCTATCTGTTTTTAACCATAAAGATCCTATGAAATTCAACACTATACCTCGTTTTAGTTTTCTTTTTTTATCAATTTTTCTTTTTTCTTGCGGATCACGGAACGCTTCTGAGACGTTTAAATTGCAAACGGGAGATCTCTTGTTTCAGGATTTGGATGGCAGTTCCTTATCTGATGCGATTGAAGAGGTGACGGCCGAAGAAAAAGCAATGAGTTTTTCCCATGTCGGCATAATAGTTCCTGACGAAAATCAAGATTTAGTGGTTTTGGAGGCCATTGGTGAGGCGGTTCAGTTAACGTCTTTGGATAGCTTTTTAACCCGAAGTCTGAATGCTGACAGAATGCCTAAAGTTCGTGTTGCCCGATTAAAAAAACGCCATCAAGCCAGAATGGGTGAAGCTGTCACTTATGGGAAAAGTTTACTCGGCTTGCCTTACGATTCGATTTATTTAATGTCTGATTCAAGCTATTACTGTTCTGAATTGATTTACGACATGTTTAAACATTCAGGTGATGGTTCTGAAATATTCAAGTTAAAGCCTATGACATTTAAGGATCCTAAAACGGGAAAGTTTCATCCGGTTTGGCTTGATTATTATAAGAAGCTGGGGGTTGAAATTCCTGAGGGCGAGCCTGGCTGTAATCCCAACGGTATGTCAGAATCGAAAGAGATCGATTGGGTTTTCGATTACAGCAAATAATGTAAATCACAAGGTTAAAGGATAAAGTAGAAAGAAAATAAAAAAAAAGTAGGAACGCGGTTGATCGCGTCAGAATTTTAACACACACATTCTCAATATATGTCCACATTTTTAAAACAAGTCACAAAAGAACTATTTGAGCAATATGGCGATCGGTTAGCCAATTGTTTATTGGTCTTTCCAAACAGACGTGCAGGTTTATTTTTCTCAAAATATTTAAACGAACTGGTGACTAAACCAAGCTTTTCGCCGGAGGTTTTGACGATTAATGAGCTGATAAAAAAATGGTCACCTTTGATGATTGAGGACAATTTGGCTCTATTGTGTCGTTTGTATAAAATTTATTGCTCGGTATGCAAAACCAATGAAACTTTCGATGAGTTTTATCATTGGGGCGAAATGATATTGGGTGATTTTGATGATTTGGATAAATATCGTGTGGACGCCAAACATCTGTTTCAGAATTTAGCAGATGAGAAAGAGATTGAAACGATATTCGATTATCTGGATGAAGAACAGATTGAAGCCATCCGTTCTTTTTGGAGCACCTTCAACCCTGAGAAATTATCGGAACACCAGCATCAGTTTGTTTCGGTTTGGGAGAGTTTATACACAATTTACTCAAAGTTGGGAGAGCAGTTGACAAATAATGGACTTGCCTATGAAGGAATGGCAAGCCGATTGGTTGCTGATCGTCTTGAGAAAAAGGAAATTGAGATTGATTATGAGAAAATTATTTTTGCAGGATTCAATGCCTTGAATAAATGTGAGAAGGATATTTTTTCTTGTCTTAGGGACAGGGGTCTTGCCGATTATTATTGGGACTACGATGAATCCTATGTGAACAATCCTTATCACGAAGCAGGTTTGTTTATGCGCGAAAACCTGAAACGTTTCCCGGCTCCCAAGAGTGCTATTTCCTTTAAAAACATTGATGCAGAACGAGCACCAATCGAGTTTATTTCCTTATCGTCGGAAGTTGGACAAGCTAAGTTTGCTCATAATTATTTAAAGACATATGCTGAGCAAAAGGATGTCCGTTTGGAAGAAACGGCAATTATATTGGCTGATGAAGAGTTGCTTTTGCCCGTTTTAAATTCGATTCCTAAGAATGTGGAGCATGTGAATGTCACCATGGGGTATCCGGCAAAAAACACGCCGGTTGCAAGCTTATTGGGTTTGATTATCGATTTGCAAAAAGGGGGACGAAAACAAAAATCGGGCTTTGTTTTTCATCACAAGCAGGTATTGTCACTACTGAATCACCAGTATTTGAATGCCATTAATTCGGAGTTGGCTGATCGTTTGTCACAACAAATTATAAAGAGCAATTGGGTGCATGTCGATCGCAAATTATTGGTTGGTGATCCCGTATTGGAAAAATTATTTGTGCCCTTAAGTTCGGTCGAAGAGGTTTCGAAGTATTTACTCGATTTATTGCAAGCCATTTATAAAAATCTGGATTTGAATAAAGAAGACGAGGGGCGATTGGATAAGATTGAGAAGGAATACATCTACCATCTGTTTTTAGCTATCAAACGTCTGACAGGTCTTTTGAACGAGCATAAAATTGAGATAAAATTGGATACTTTTTATCGCTTACTGGATAAAATGATTCAATCATTGAGCATCCCTTTTGAGGGAGAGCCGCTGGCAGGTTTGCAGGTAATGGGGATACTCGAAACACGTTTGCTCGATTTTAAGAAAATAATTATTCTGTCGATGAACGAGGGAAAATTACCCAAAACAGGAACCTCCAATTCTTTTGTGCCTTACCATTTGCGTCAGGGATTTGGTATGCCAACCATCGATCATCAGGATGCGATTTTTGCCTATTATTTTTATCGATTGATTCAGCGTCCTGAAGAAATTAAACTATTATATAGTACACAAAGCGATGGGATTCGAACAGGCGAAATGAGTCGATTCCTGTATCAGTTAAAATACGAATCGGCCTTTCAGGTTGAGGAAAAGCACCCGTCATACGATATTGTTCTGTCCAATGCCAAACCCATAAGCATTGCAAAAAATGAACGAATTCTTCAGCAACTGAATGCGTATTGCGGGGACAATAACCGACGTTTTTCGCCTTCGGCACTTAACTCCTATATGGGATGTAGCCTTCGTTTTTATTACCGCTATCTGGCCGGAATGAAAGAGCCTGATACCATTTTGGAAGAGATTGATCCGCCCATGTTTGGGAATCTTTTTCACCAGGCTATGGAGAAACTGTATGAGCCCTATATCAATCAAACTATTACGAAAGCTGATCTTGAAGCTTTGAGGAAAGATAAAAAGAAGCAGGCTTTAATCCTGGAAGAGGCCTTTAAAGAGCTGTATTTTAATTTAGATAAAGAGAAATCAGTGGAGATAGGTGGCCGAAACAGATTGATCTTTAATATTCTGATGAAATTTATCGACAGGTTATTGAATGTTGACATGGCGTTTGCTCCTTTTAAAATGCTGGCTGTTGAAGGGCCTTACAGCATACAAATCCCCTTAAAATCAGATGGGAGAAAGGTTAATATTGCGGGAATTATCGATAGAGTCGATCAGGTAGACAATACCATTCGTGTGATTGATTACAAAACGGGAGCAGCTGAGCTGGTTTTTAAAGATGTTGAATCGCTCTTCGATTCTGAGAATAAGAAACGAAATAAGGCGGCTTTTCAAACCTTTTTGTATTGCTTGTTTTACGATATGAAACATGGTGATGATCTGGCCATATCACCGAATGTATATGGCTTAAAGTCAATTTTCAATTCAAACTTTGCCTGCGTTCTTGAACAAAAAGAGGGCAGAAGCAAAGGGGTTCCGGTGGGCAGTTATTTGGCATACAAACAAGAATTTCTGGATGGATTTACAGATCTTTTAGAGGAGATCTTTAACCCTGAGATTCCATTTCGTCAGGTTGAAGATGTCGATGTTTGCCGAACTTGTCCGTATATTGAAGTTTGTCACAGGTAAATAGAAATTCCCATTATTAGCTAAGCCATTATGAAACGTATCCTATTTGTTTTTCTTTTCCTGACTTTCTCTCTTGTGTCTTTTGCCCAGAAAAAATACACAAGCAATGATAAAAAAGCGATTAAATTCTATCAAAAGGCTTTGGAATTAAGTCGATTGAGACAGACGGATGAGGCTTTGGTGTATTTGGAGAAAGCTGTGGAGCGGGATAATCATTTTATGGAGGCGCTTCTTTTTTCAGCAGATCTTTATAGCGATCAGGGGAAAAGTCAGAAGATGATTGCTGTTTATGAGCAAGCCACAGCCATAAATCCTTCTTTTTTCCCCAATGCCCTTTTTAATCTCGCCAATGCCTATTTAAAACAAGGGAAATATGAAAAGGCATTAAATGCTTACCGGGCTTTTTTGAATCTGGGTAAAATATCAGATCAAAACAGAAAAATCAGTTTGTATAAGGTGAAATGTTGTGAGTTTGCTCTGGAAGCAATGCAGCATCCAAGTGATTTTAATGCACAATGTTTGAGCGATTTGATCAATACAGAGGCGGATGAGTATTGGCCAAGTTTAACGGCTGATGAGCAAACACTGATCTTTACCCGTTTGCTCCCTACAGGCCAATTGGACAGAAAAAATAGAGAGGTGTTTCAGGAAGATTTCTGTTGTTCTGAAAAACAAGGTGAAACCTGGACGGAATCCAAAGCTTTATCAGAAGCCATTAATACCGAAAGGAATGAGGGCGCCCAGACCATTACAGCTGATGGGCGTTATATGTATTTTACAGCTTGTGGCCGAAAGGATGGCAGAGGCCGTTGCGATATTTATTATTCGAAAAAGGAGGGTGATACCTGGTCGGAGCCTATAAATTGCGGAGCCAATATCAATACGAAAGCCTGGGAGGCTCAGCCTAGTATTTCGGCTGATGGTCGTTGCCTTTACTTTGTGAGTAATCGTAAATCGGGTAAAGGCAAAATGGATATTTGGAAATCTGAACTATTGGAAATATTGGATGATGGCAGACAGCGCTGGACTCAGGCTGAGAATTTGAACATTAACACATCCGGAAACGAAATGTCCCCATTTATTCACGCGAGCAATACCTATTTGGTTTTCGCATCCGATGCTTTGGTGGGGATGGGCGCTTACGATCTGTTTCAAGTGAATCGATTGGCAAACGGGGAATGGTCCGAACCTAAAAACTTGTCCTATCCGATTAATACTTATAATGATGAGATTGGCCTGTTTATAACTGCCAAAGGGGACAAGGGCTACTTTTCGTCGAACCGAATAGCCGCAAAGGGACGCGATATTTATGAGTTTGATATGCCTCTTGATTTGCAGCCAACCAAGGTGAGTTATCTGAAGGGCAAGGTTTACGATGTGGAGAATAAGAAGCCCTTGTCAGCCAGATTAATTCTTCTCGATATTGAAAACAGAGATACGATCGCTTACCTGAATTCGGATCGGGTGAAAGGTGAATACCTGGTTTGTTTACCAGAAGGCAAGGACTATCTGTTCCATGCTGAAGCGGATGGTTATTTGTTCTATTCCGATCATTTTAAAATGAGAGAGGGAGAGTTTGATCAGGCTCAAAAGAAGGATATTCCTTTACAGGCGATTCAGATTGGAAAAGAAGTTATTTTAAAAAATATTTTCTTTGAAACGGATTCCTGGGAGATAAAACCTGAATCCGAAAGCGAATTAAACAGCCTTTACGATTTACTTGTTTTGAATAAGAATCTGAGTATCGAAATTGCCGGACACACAGACAATACAGGATCTGAATCCAATAATAAAATCCTTTCAGAGAATAGAGCCAAAGCGGTTTATTCCGCTCTAATCGAGAGAGGCATCCAGGCAGATCGCCTGTCATTTAAAGGCTATGCTTCGAGTAAACCGATTGGCGATAACAAAACAGAAGAAGGGAAGGCGATGAATCGTCGGACTGAATTTAAAGTGATAAAAAAATAAAATCAGAGTACACTTAAACGATAAGCTATGCGACCCATATATTTAGATTACAATGCCACAACCCCAATTGCAAAAGAGGTTGGAGATGCCATGGAACCCTATTTGTACGATCATTTTGGAAACCCTTCCAGCTCTCATGTTTATGGGCAGACGTGCAAGAGAGCGGTGGAAAAAGGACGTCAGCAAGTCGCGTCCTTACTCAATTGTCAGGCATCGAATTTGATTTTTACCAGTGGTGGGACCGAATCTAACAATTATGCGATTAAGGGCTTTGCTTTTGCTAATAAAAGCAAGGGGAATCATATTATCACAACGCGTATTGAGCATCCGGCAGTGAGCGAGGTGTGCAAGTATTTGGAAACAGAGGGTTTTGAGGTCACCTATTTGCCTGTGGATGCAACGGGGCGTGTTCAGCTTGCTGATGTTGAGGCGGCCATTCGTCCTGAAACCATTTTAATTTCGGTGATGTATGCCAATAATGAAGTGGGAACCTTACAGCCAATTTCTGGGATTAGTGCCATTGCAAAGAAACGGGGAATCGCTCTTCATTCCGACTGTGCTCAGGCTGTGGGGAAAGTTCCTGTAGATATTGAGGCTTTGGGAGTTGATTTGTTGACGGTGGCCGGGCATAAGCTTTACGGACCTAAAGGAATTGGCGCCTTGTATATTGGCGATGACATTCAATTGCAAAAACTCATGCATGGTGCCGATCATGAAAATAATCTAAGAGCAGGAACCGAAAATGTGCTTGAGATTGTAGGTTTGGGTGCGGCTGCTGAATTGTGTGAGGCAAACCTGGCAAGCAGTGTGGCGCACGATAAGGCTTTGGTAAATCGATTGAAAGAGGCTCTGTCTGTTCTCGATGAGGTGCAGTTTAATGGGAATCCGGATTTTTGTTTGCCCAATACTTTAAGTGCCTCCTTTAAGAATATTGAAGCCAATACGCTATTGGCAAATTTACCCCAAGTTGCGGCCTCTGCCGGAGCAGCTTGTCATACCGACTCGATTTCGGTATCTGCAACCCTTGCAGCAATGAATCTTGATGAGGCCTATGCGATGGGAACCATTCGTTTTTCGGTTGGAAAATACAGTACCGAAGATGAAATGGATCGTGCATCAGAAGCCATTATTCAGACAGTTAAAAATTTAAGGAAATAAGATGATGAAATCAGCCAGTGAAATGTGGGACGACCGATACGCGAATGAAAGCTTTGTTTATGGCACCGAACCCAATGCGTTTTTTAAGGACGAACTTTTAAAATTAAAAGCGGGTCAGATTTTGTTGCCTGCCGAGGGGGAAGGTCGAAATGCCGTATTTGCAGCAAAGCAATCGTGGCAGGTTGTCGCTTTTGATCAGAGCAAACAAGGCAGATTAAAAGCCTTAAAATTGGCCGCTGAAAATCAGGTGGCGATTGAGTATGTGACAGCAGGTTTTGAAGATTTCATCTCAGAGGAAGAGCGCTTCGATTGTATTGCTTTAATTTATGCGCATGTGCCCGAGAATAAGAGAAAAGATTATCATGTTTCGATTGCTAAGTATTTAAAGCCCGGTGGCGTTTTGATCCTTGAAGGCTTTTCAAAGCAGCAATTGGGAAAGGCATCAGGAGGCCCTGGTCAAGTGGAAATGCTCTTTTCGAAAGAGGACTTATTGGACGATTTCTCAGAATTGGAAACAATTAAGCTGGAGGAGCTGGATGTGGATCTTTCAGAAGGCGCCTTTCATCAGGGTGAAGCTTCTATCATTCGATATATTGGACAGAAAAAAGTTTAGATAATAAAAAAGGACTGCTCATATTGCAGTCCTTTTTCTATAAATGGTTTGTGATTTAATCTAAACAAGAGAGGATGAGTTTTTCGGCAAATTGGCTTGAGTTGTTCATCAGGTTTTGATTAAGCGTTCTCATCTTACCCGATTTTTTATAAAGCTTTTTCTTAGCGAACCAATCCGAACAATCTGTTTGTATGGCGGGTGTTCCCTGTTTGCCATATTCCGGAAGCGATTTGTAATGAATATCATTTAGCACGAGTTTCGTTCCCCTTTGATTTTGTGTGATATTGAGTGTGAACAAGAGTTCTGTTTGAAATGTTGAGGGTTTTTCGCTCAAATAAATCAATGTTTTTCCTTTGTAAATGAATTTCTCAGAACTGACCTGAACAACCTCACCTGAAACAAAGTGATCCACAGATTTAATCCAGTTTTGATACTGATCAAACTGAAATTCCTGCTGGTCTAATTGAAGTTCAATCTGTAATTCACCATTGGCATCCAGATTTGTTTTGATGGTGTTTTTGTTTTGAGCCACAATGGAGAGCTGGGCCAAAATTAGTATCGGAATAATCATGAATACTCTCATGCTACGAATATTTTAGTTAAAAGTCGATTTTTATTCAAGTCTCTTAAATGTAGTTTTTATTTACGATAATTCCAAGCTGATTTTTTTGATTGCTCTTCTATCTGTTGTAATACTTGCAATTGTGTGCTGGCTGTTCGATATCGAATACGATGTGTTTATGTTCACCGTGACAAACTTGACAAACTTGACACTTGGATATCATGCAGGTATCTAATACTTTTACAGGAGCAGATACAAAAGAAGATAAATCTTGCTTTTGTTGATCACATCAGTTTGATGTTTAATTTGCATATTAGTGCTTGTATCATTCGATCGAGTTTTAAATATGGTTTAGTTGTAAGTAATAAAAAGGGGGCGGAGGCCCCTTTTTTTATTTTTCCTTTCTCTGTTATTATTCCTTAATTTTCTATTTTATTCTAATTGGGATTCCTACTTTTGTTTGGTACGGTAACAATTCGTAACATTAACCTTAGATAAAAACCCTTTTGTTAATATGATTTTAAAGATTCCAAACTTAAGACATTTAGTTTTAGCTATTTTCTGTTTTTTGAGTTTGTCAAGTCGTGCTCAGTCAGTTTCTACGAGTACAGAGCCCTTGTCTTCAATTTTTGTGAATGATGTGCCCTGGGCCGATTCCATAATGGCAGGCATGAACCAGGATCAACGCATTGCTCAGTTGTTTATGGTGGCAGCTTATTCAAATAAGACATCGGCTGAGGAAAAGAAAATTCTGAACCTGATAGAAAAGTTTCAGATTGGTGGTTTGATCTTTTTTCAGGGAACCCCTCAGGAACAAGCTCGTTTGACTAATCTGTATCAAAGTAGATCCCACTTGCCACTTTGGATTGGGATGGATGCTGAGTATGGCTTGGGAGCCCGATTGAAGGAAACATTAAAATTTCCTCAGCAAATCACAATGGGTGCTGTTCAGGACAATAATTTACTTTTTCAGGTAGGTAAAGAAATGGCTGTTGAATGCCGAAGAATGGGGATTCATGTCAATTTTGCACCCGTTTTGGATGTCAACAGCAATCCTAAAAATCCGGTTATCAACTCACGCTCATACGGCGAGGGAAAAACAAATGTGGCTGACAAGGGCATTGCTTTTGCCTCAGGTCTTCAATCAGGAGGTGTTGTTGCGGTAGGGAAACATTTTCCCGGTCATGGCGATACCGATACAGATTCTCATCTCGATTTGCCTGTTGTCGATCGTTCGAGAGCGGCATTGGACAGTGTCGAGTTGCAACCTTTTAAACAATCGATAGAAGCCGGGATTGGTGGCATTATGGTGGCCCATCTGAATGTACCGGCACTGGATAAGGAGGCAAAAGCGGCGACTCTGTCTCAACCTATTGTAACAGGATTGCTGAAAAAGGAATTGGATTTTAAAGGTCTGGTTTTTACCGACGCTTTAAATATGCAGGGGGTTCGGAAGTTTTATAAGCCCGGAGAGGTGGATGCCAAGGCGGCCATTGCCGGTAATGATGTGCTTTTGTTTTCAGAAGATGTGCCAAAAGCCATAGAAGAGATAAAGGCTGCTATAGCCAGGGGTGAACTGACGCAGGAGGATATCAACCAGTCTTGTTTGAAAATTCTGAAAACCAAATATTGGTTGGGACTTAATAATTATAAAGCAGTGGATTCTGATCATCTGTGGTCGGGATTGAACACACAGCAAGGCATGATTTTACGACGCCTGTTGATTGAAAATGCCATGACGGTTGTGAGTAATAAAAATGACTTGCTGCCTCTGAAACGATTGGATACCCTACGAATTGCATCTGTGGCGATGGGGGCAAGAAAACGCAACCATTTTCAGGAGTACCTGGGGCGCTATACCAATATCGATTTCTATCAGATTGATAAGAATGCCTCTCAAAAACAGTACAACACGCTTTTGAAGAATCTTGAGTCGTACAATCTGGTTATTGTGAGTAAACACGACAGTAACTTAAGGGCATCGAAGAAATTTGGCGTGACCGATCAGACGGTCTCATTCGTGAATAGTTTGTCGAAACGCAAGAAGGTTATTTTTGATTTGTTTGCCAGTCCGTATGCACTTGACTTTTATAAGAAACTCGACAGATTGGAATCCATCATGGTGTCGTATGAGGATAATGTCGAGACACAAATGGCTTCAGCTCAAATCATTTTTGGAGGCATAGGAGCCAAGGGACGCTTACCTGTTTCAGTCAATAAAGATCTGGCAGAAGGAACCGGCATCGATACAAAAAAAAACAGGCTGGGCTATGCTTATGCGGAACAGACGGGATTTGATTCTTCCCAGCTTAAAAAGATAGACTCAATTGCTTTGGATGCTATTGAGCAAAAGGCAATGCCCGGCTGTCAGATTTTGGTCGCGCACAAGGGACGAATTATACTCGACAAGGCTTACGGTTACCACAGCTATAAAAAGAATGTGAATGTTAAAACGACAGACTTGTACGATTTGGCATCGGTGACCAAGGTGGCGGCTTCCTTACCCATTTTAATGCAACTGGTTGACGAGGGCAAGATTGATATCGATGGCCAATTGGGGGATTACTTGTCCGTAGCGAAAGGAACCAATAAGGATAGCCTGGTTTTGCGTAAGATTTTAGCGCATGAGGCTCGCCTTTTACCCTGGAAGCCTTTCCATCGCGAAGTTGTGGATACCGCACGTTTGCGCAGGGATCTGTTTAGCCGCGATTCGTCGAGAATCTATCGGGTGAAGGTTGGGAATCATCTTTTTGCAAACAAGAATTATCGCTTTTGTAAGTCCATTTTCAGTTCAAGTGCATCAAAAGAATATCCCATTCAGGTTGCTGATAACTTGTATATCAGAGAGGGGTATTGCGATACCATTTACAAGCAAATATTAGCCACAGAATACCGCGAGACCAATGGTTACAAATACAGCGATCTGGGTTTTATCTTGCTGAAGAAATTGTTTGAGGAGCAGTTGTCTTGTAGCATGGAAAGCTACGTGAAGAAAAACATTTATAGGAAACTTGGCGCAGGCACATTGGGCTATCATCCGCGTCAGCGATTTAGTTTATCGAGAATTGCGCCTACTCAAAACGATAGGTTTTTCAGAAAGCAGTTGATTAAAGGTTATGTGCAGGATCCTACAGCAGCCATGCTGGGGGGTGTAGCAGGGCATGCCGGTGTTTTTGGTAATGCCGAAGATCTGGCAAAACTCATGCAAATGTATTTGCAAAAAGGCAGCTATGGCGGGGTGACTTTTTTCCAGCCCGAAACCCTTGAGGCATTTAGTTCTCGTGCTTATCCTGATGGTGAAAACCGAAGAGGGATTGGTTTTGATAAGCCTTTTTTAGATCGCACAGATACCACAGGTCCTACAACATGCAAGGCTTCTCTCCATAGTTTTGGACATACAGGTTTTACCGGAACCATGGTTTGGGTTGATCCTGATTACGATTTGGTCTATGTTTTTTTATCGAACCGTGTGTTTCCTGATGAATGGAACACCAGGTTGATGAAGATGGACGTGAGAACCAAGATTCAGGAATGTCTTTATGATGCCATCATGCCACCCTTTGTTATCGATACAACTGAAACGATTGTGGATACTACCACAGGCTGTAAGGCTGATTGATCAGATTAACGTTTAAGTAGCGTTTATCCTCCGTAACTTCCTTGCCCAGCCATTCCGGCTTTTCAAATTCCTGATTGGCCGATTCCAGTTCAATTTCTGCCATTATCAGGCCTTTATTTTCTCCTTCGAACACATCAACTTCCCAACACATTCCGGCAAACTCAATAAGGAACCGGGTCTTTTCTATTTTTTTCTCACATTGAGCTAAAAGCTCTTCGGCATCTGTCATCGGAATTTCATATTCATACTCCAATCTTGATAGAGGATTTGTTCCCGTTTTGATGGTTAAAAAACCTTTGCCTTTTGTAATGCGAATCCGCAGGCTTTTGCCTTTCTCACTCCAAAGATAGCCCTGAACAATTCGGTTTCCTTCAGTGGGTAAATTCAACAGGTTTTCGTTGATTAGGTATTTGCGTTCTATTTCGGTTGCCATGTTTTAAAGTCTAAAAGGTTTAAAAAGTCTAAAAGTCTAAAAGTCTAAAAGTCTAAAAGTCCAAAAGTTCAAAAGGATAAAGCTTAAAGTCAGTTGTCGGTTTTCAGTTATCGTTCACAGAGCGGAGTTGAAGTGCGTTTAAATAGTCAGTAGGTGATAATTAGCACACATTATCTAATTAACTCATCACCATATCCTCTCATCCTCTAATTAACCTGATTTTTCGATTTTCCATATTCCCAATGATCAATCATATTTTGTGCGGCTTCCTCAGCCATTTCAATTCGGGTTTCGATGCAGGCTGTGCCGATATGCGGAACCAGAACCACTTGATCAAGTTCCAAAAGCTGAGGCGTGATCTCAGGTTCGTTTTCGAAAACATCCAAAGCTGCACCGGCAATCTGTTTATTTATTAAGGCCTGTGTCAGGGCTTGTTCATCAAGCACAGGGCCACGTGCCGTGTTAATCAGGTAAGCCGAAGCTTTCATTTTTGAGAGTTCATTCTCGCCAATCAGGTGATGGGTCGTTTCGTTCAAAGGACAATGCAAGGAAATGATATCCGCTGTTTTTAAGAGCTCATCAAACTCACAAAATTCGATGTTCAAAGCCTTTTCTTCCTGGCTTGAAAGTTGCGTGCGCTTGTTGTAACCCACTTTCATGCCAAAGGCCTGCGCTTTTTGTGCCACCGATTGGCCAATTTTACCCATGCCGATAATGCCCAGCGTTTTTCCACGGAGGGTTTGCCCTAGGTTGCGCATCACACCCCATTTAAAATCGTCATCGGTACGAAGCCTGTGGTTGCATTCAGCCACGCGTCGGCTCAACGAGAGCATTAGCGATAAACAAAGCTCTGCGGTGGGCTCGCATACAGCCTCAGGGGTGTTGCAAACTGCAATGCCCTTTGCCGTGGCAGCTGCCACATCAATATTATTATAACCCACCCCATAGTTGGAAATGATCTCGAGTTTTTGACCAGCCTCAATCACCTTTTTGCTCACGGCTTGATTAAAGATGGAAAGCAAGGCTTCGCAATTGGGAATCCGTGCTATCATCTCCTCTTCTGAGAAACAGTCCTTTTCAGGATAAATCAGATGATAGGATTGACTGAGAATCTCAAGTCCTTCTTTGGGAATGGCATATTGAATAAGGATGGTTTTCTTCACGTTTTGTTTTTTTTGTTTTTTCTAAGCTTAAGCCGCTGGGCTCTTACTTTTTTCTAGATAAAAAAGTAAGCAAAAAATCATCGGCTCCAGCGCTCGATGACCCATTACGACTCAAAGACTAAAAAGAATGAACTCACTCGTTCCTCGTTCAAACAGCATTCTTTTTTATACGTCTTCTTCGTCTATGGGTACCCCATCTGCGTCGCTGAGGCCGACCCTACAATAAGTGATAGCCTCTTAAAAAAAATCACGAATGTTAGGTTCTGACAGTTTCTTGTTTGAATCCGAAATTAGGGATTAAAAAAAGAATGACCATAATTTCGAGAGAGATTTTATCCGTCTGTTTAAGTCTTTCTTATATTTTAATTTTCACAGTTAAGCATAGATTGGCCTCAGAAGACGATGGGTAAGAATGCGAAGCTATTATTAGTAAAACCGGGAATTGAGCTTGCGAAATCGACGAAGTCAACCGAGGAGGAACGAGGAGATCACCCGGCTACACTTATAATAGCTGAAGTTATCGCCCAGAGTCTTATGCAGCCTTGATTTTTTTTGCTTCGTTTTTTGGATCAAGCCAAAAAATGAAGTCTGGTTTATTTTTTATATCTCTTACTTTTCCTTGATGAAAAGTAACAACCGAGCGAAGCGAGCTCATGAACATTTTATTGTGAATAAAAATCATCGGCTCCAGCGCTCGATGACCCATTACGACTCAAAGACTAAAAAGAATGAACTCACTCGTTCCTCGTTCAAACAGCATTCTTTTTTATACGTCTTCTTCGTCTATGGGTACCCCATCTGCGTCGCTGAGGCCAAAACAAAACAATAGTTTTTATAATTTTATTTTATTAAAAAGTTTTAGGCGGGCTTTGTCAGCCTGCCGTGGGGCGTGTCACAGTTTCTCCATCAAAGAGAAAACAAGGATCAGGCTGACTTGATTTTTTATTCGCAAACTACATTTCAAATGTGCTCATGAGCCCTTCGGGGTTGCTTACTTTTTTATCTAAGAAAAAAGTAAGAGCCCAGCGGCTTTAGCGAAAAAAAGACCATGAATTAGAGAGAAATTTATCTTTCTGATTCATGGTCATTTTATTTTCAAAAGGCTATTTCCTGCCTAAGGAATACGCATAAACTTGTGCGACTGCAAGGAGATATTCCACTTGGGATTGTTCTTCACATACTCCACAATGGCTTTAATATTGTGAACGTATTGGCTCCATTCCGATTGCAGATAAAGCAAACAATCGTCACCCACCAGTTTGGCATGCTCTTCAGCCAAAGCAAAATCTTTTTCCAAATCGAAAATGATAAACTTCAATTCGTTGGCTTTTTTGTATGAACTTGCAACGGGGGCTTTGTTCGCTTTGGGCGATAAACAAATCCAATCCCACTCACCGGTGATTTCGTATGCGCCTGAAGTTTCCAGGAAATTCTCGATATTGTGCTTCTTTAGCTCGGTACACAAAGGTTCCAAATTGTATAGCGATGGCTCACCACCGGTTACCACCACCGATTTGGCAGGTGATTCAACCGCTTTGCGAACAACCTCTTCAACCGAGATTAATCGATGTTCTTTAGGGTTCCACGAAATTTTAGAGTCACACCAACGGCAGCCTATATCGCAACCGCCAATACGAATAAAATAGGCTGGTTTACCCGTGTGGTAACCCTCGCCCTGTATGGTATAGAAGTCCTCAACCAAAGGTAAATCGGTGCCGGCTTCGAATATTTCTTTGTACTTATCTCTCATCATGATATTTGCTTACAAACTAAATTAAAAGTTTTAGTCTTTGCGGAGATGGATTTGTTTTGCAATAAGCATCTGCCATATCGCTCAAAATAACGCTTATAAAAATGGATCACAAAAATAAGTGCTTTATTAGGATTATAAAAGGAATAGAGAGTCTTTTTATTGAAAGTCTTAATTATTCAGTTCCGAAGAAAGGTCTGGTACTGCTTTATAATTGATTTTCTTAGCTATAAGCCTTAATTTTATAATTGCGTTTGTGAAAAACATATATGTGATAGAAAGCAGATTAGGAAAATCAATTAAAAGAAGGGAAGATTATGAAAATGACGCAAAATTTAATCCATGTTGTCCTAATTTTTGTAGGACTTTTACTCCTCAACTCCTGTAGTGAAAATTCGGATAAACTAATCGAAATCAGTCAAGAGCAGGACGAAAACAATCTAAAAGCCGGAAAAGTATGGTCTCCTTTGGGATCAAAAATTACATTCACCAGTTGGCGCGATGGAAATCCGGAGGTCTATGTTATGAATGCCAATGGGTCGAAACAAACCCGTCTTACAAATTATCCGGAATGGGATGGTCCTTCAGTTTGGTCACCTGATAGAAAAAAGATCTTGTTTCCAAGCTTTCGTAATGGCAATTGGGATCTCTACGTGATGAATGCTGATGGATCTGAAATAACCCGCTTGACAGATAGTCCGGAAGCAGACTGGAAGGCAGATTGGTCTCCGGACGGAGAAAAGATCGTATTTGTGAGAATTTTTAATTACTTACACCCCAGAGAGAACTATGAGATTTTTACAATGAATGCCGACGGTTCCGGGGAAATACGACTAACTGATAATCGGGCTTTTGATGCCCATCCACGTTGGTCACCAAAGGGTGATAAGATTGCCTATCATAGCAATCGTGATGGGAATGTAGATGTTTACATCATGAACACAGATGGGTCAAATAAAGTTAATCTGACAAATAATAAAGCTTTTGACGGATTTTCGTCATGGTCGCCCGATGGGAATCAAATAGCCTTTTCTTCCTATCGCGATAATAATTGGGAAGTTTACCTAATGGGTGCTGACGGATCTGATGTAACCCGCCTGACTTATAATCCAGCTATAGACGGACAATCATGCTGGTCGCCTGATGGAAACAAAATGGCTTTTGAAACTAACCGGGATGGTAATATGGAGATCTATGTTATGAATGCTGATGGTTCTAATCAGATTAATTTAACAAATAGTCCAGAAAACGATATTTATGCCAACTGGGGTAAAGCTGATGACTGATATTGACTGAATGGTATGGGTAATATAAGTTTCACACAAGGCCTGGCTAATTGCCGGGCCTTTTATTGTTCTAAGCTCGCATGAGCCGACTTTTTGAAAAGACGGGTCATTCTCGACACGGAAAGCTCGTCTTTTTGCTTTTTCGCCCCATTCGCGTTTCGAATAGCTCGACTTTTTGAAAAAATGACGAATCTGCGACACGGATGAGCCTACTTTTTGAAAAGACGGGTCATTCTCGACACGGAAAGCTCGTCTTTTTGCTTTTTTACCTCATTCGTGTCTCGAAAAGCTCGACTTTTTGAAAAAATGACGAATCTGCGACACGAATGAGCCAACTTGTAAAAACAATATTAAACTGGTTGGTCGAAAAAACAAATATTCAAAGAGCTTGTAAATTTAGATTGACTAAATGTTTAATGATTCATACTTTCGGAAGTCTGACGGTGTCTTTCCTTCCTATTGTGACTTAACCTTTGATTCGTATTAATAGAACAACAAGACTTAAAATCTTCCTTGTTTTGCAAAAAGATAATTTTATCTTGGGCGCTCAAACTCTAATTTATGAGCGTGGACAAGAACTTTAAACTGCAGATAATTCCCAAAAACAAAGAGTTTTTTGAAGAATTGTATCGTGATTATTACTCTTCTTTGGTACAGTTTGCCAGAGGTATTTTATTTGATGAAGACGAAGCACAAGATATCGTACAGGAAGTATTTCTGGACTTATGGAATAAGCATGGACGGACTTATATAGAAACGACTATTAAAACCTACCTGTTTTCTTGTGTAAAGTATAAGTCTTTTAATCGTTTAAAGAAACTCAATATCATAGACAAGCATCATGAACAAGTGAAAGAAGCTTGTTTGTTTGCCTACGAATATGATGCTATCCCCGATAGAGACCTCCAGAATAAAATTCGGGAAACACTAGATTCTTTTCCAAGTCAAATGCGAAAAGTATTGGAATATCATACCCTGTGCGATTGGAAATATCAAGAAATCGCTGATGAGTTAGAAATTAGTATTAATACGGTTAAAACTCATGTGAAAAGGGGCTATAAAAGATTTAGAGAAGTGTTGGGAAAGGAGTTTTACCCGGTGTTAATGGTTTCATACTTTGTTGATAAGTTATTTTATTAAAAAATAATGATTGTGCTGTCACCCTATTTTTAATTTTGCTTTACTAACTAATAACAATGAACAAAAATAACATCCATATTGATTGGCGGATTTTAAGAGAATCTGTTGTAGGACAATTAAGTGTTGAGCAAAAGAAGCAGCTTGATTCTTGGTTGTCGGCTTCTTCTGAAAATCAAAAATACTATGAGAAAGCCATTCGGTTTTATAAAGAACAAGAGAAAAGTGATGTGCAAAATGAGTTAGATTACCAATCTGCTTTCGATTCGTTCTTAAAGCAGACGAACTTAGAAAAGAAAAATAAATTGCGTTTTATTAAAGTTGCAGCTTCTATGGCCTTAATTATAGCTTCAGGCTGGATTGGGCTTACTGTATTGACAGGAGTTCCCGATTATCAAACCATAAGCGATGCTAAATTAATTAATGCGAAAGAAGGAAAAGTAGAATTGATATTGTCATCTGGAAAGAAAGTCTTTTTTGAAAAAGAAGGAGAAGTCAGTATTCTGGAAAAGGATGGTGAAATCAAAAAGAAACAAGGAGTGGTTGATTATTCGGCTTTTAGTAAAATGAAAGACGAATTGACACAATTAAATACTGTTAAGATACCTCGAGGAACTGATTTTAAGTTGGTGCTTTCTGATAGTACAGTGGTATGGCTAAATGCTGAATCTAGTATCACTTATCCTGTTAAATTTTCAGGAGATTCTAGAAAAGTAGCTATTAGTGGTGAAGTTTATTTTGATGTGACTCATGATAAATCAAAGCCTTTTGTGGTGGAAACTGAGGCAACAAAAGTGAAAGTCTTGGGGACAAAGTTTAATATCAAAGCTTATCAGGGAGACGAAGCTATTTATACAACTTTGTTGGAAGGTCAGGTTTTAGTTGAAAATAGTTTTGGAAGAAAGGTTATTATTAAACCTGATGAGCAGGCCATAACAGGAACAAGTGCTGATATAGAGGTAAGGGAAGTTGATGCTAGCCGGGAAATTGATTGGATGATGGGACTGTTTGAGTTTGAAGATGAAAAGCTTGGAGATATTTTGGATGAGTTGGCACGTTGGTACGATTTAAAAATATTTTTTGAGTCAGAGGATTTAAAGGGCTATGAATTTACGGGTACTTTAAGAAAATATGACGATTTGAATCAGCTTTTACAGTTGTTAGAAATGACAAGATCAGTTAAGTTTTATGTGAATGATGATGTGGTGCTTGTTAAAAAGGTCCATCAAATGAGTAATAAATAGTAAAATCCATTAATTAAATATTTGTTTAGAAAAAGGGGAAGTGCTGGCACACTTCCCTAGATATAGTACACCTTATTTTTTATTAATAAAATGTAAACCTAAAGACAAACTTATGAAAACAATTTCACAGAACCTAATGAGGCATTGGTTCAAAAAGAAAATATTTTATTGCCTTAAAAGTCTAATTTTAATTATGCTTGTTGCATCCAATGTATATGCGACAGGTAATTACATAGAACAAGGGAAACTTTCTTTCGAGCTTAATGGAGCCGAATTAAAAGAGGTGTTTAGTGAAATTCGTAAACAAACTGAGTTTACAGTTCTATATAAATCCTCAGATATAAATAGAGTTACTAACTTGAAAGGAGATTTTAAAAATGCAACAGTAATTGATGTGTTAGATAAGTGTCTCGAAGGAACTTCTCTTGGATATAATATTCAGGATAAAGTGATTGTTATTCACCCTGAGAGTAAAAAGAAAGCGATTCCGGTTGTTACTGATCAAGAACAGACCCCAAAGCTGATTTCGGGAATTGTTACAGATGAAGAAGGGGTAACACTACCTGGTGTATCTGTGGTTGTTAAAGGAACGACTTCCGGAGTATCTACAGATCTTGATGGTAATTATAGTTTGACTCTTCTTGATAAGGAAGGAACACTTGTATTTTCTTTTGTAGGTATGGAAACCAAAGAGGTAGTGGTTACCAACCAATCGATAATCAATGTTACTTTAAAAGTGGACCAAAGTCAATTGAGCGAAGTGATTGTAACAGGTTACCAAACGATCTCAAAAGAAAGATCTACAGGATCATATTCTATTCTTAAAAATGAAGAGTTAGAAACCCAAATTGTTTCGAATATATCGACAGTTATTGAAGGTAAAGTGGCAGGTTTAAGCTCTTATAAAGGAGACATGGTGATTCGAGGGAGAGGCTCTTTTAACGTAAATAGTAATCCATTGGTTGTTGTTGATGGTTTGCCTATTGAAAGTGGTTTGTCTTCGATTAATCCTAACGATATTGAGAGTGTTGTTGTATTGAAAGATGCTGGTGCTGCCTCTATTTATGGGGCTAGAGCTGCTAATGGTATTATTGTAGTAACTACAAAAAAAGCAAAAGTAGGAGAAACAAGTGTTGATTTTAATGCAGATTTCACGATAACTGAGAAACCTGCTATGGATTACTTTTCTTATGCTTCAACTAGTGATATTATTGATTACGAAATTAATTATTTAGAAAACAACCCAACCTATAAAAAAGATAACCTTAGTTATTTCAATAATTTGGATCGTGATCAGACTGCTTATTCTAAAGTTTACAACTACTATAGAATGGTTGCTGAAGGAAAACTATCTAAGGAGGAAGCTAGTCGGGAAATTAATAATCTACGAAAGAACGACTATCGAAAACAATATAGCGATGAGGTATATCGTAATGCACTAAAGCAACAATATAACTTAAGTTTTAGGAAAGCAGGTGAAAAGTCAAATTTGATTTTTTCAGCCAATGCCTTACTAAACCAACATACTACTCGTACACATAACGATGAGAAATATAATTTCTATTTGAAAAATGATATAAAATTGTATAATTGGTTTTCAGTAGGGTATGGGGCAAATCTTTCTGTAAGTCAAGGTAAGTCTCACGATGCTTTAAAAAGCATGACAGATATTCTTCCATATGAAAGAGTATTGGATGAAAATGGAAACAGAGTGAATTACTACAATTATAACCCTAAGCGCTTGTCTGAAATTCAACAAATAGATGGGTTGCATGATATTGGCTATAACATACTAGACGAGCTGGAAAAAGATTTCACAAAAGACAACACTCAAAACCTAAGAATGTTTGTGAATGCAGATTTTCATTTACTAAAAGGATTAAAGTACAATACAAAGTTTCAATACGAAAGAATACATTCAAGTAGTGAAAGATATTCTGAAAGAGAAAGTTTTGAAATGCGTAATTTGATTAACAAGTATGCAGTACAGGAAAATACCAAATTGAAATATTATGTCCCCGATGCCGGAGCATTAGATTCTAAATTTACGACGGCTAAAAACTACACATTAAGGAATCAGCTTAATTTCGATAAAAACTTTGGTGAAAATCATGCTCTTACTGTAATTGCAGGTACCGAAGTGAGAGAAAACTTCTATCGATCTCAGGGAACAAAAGTGTATGGTTACGATGCAACAATCTTATCGACCCAATATATGGATTGGCAGAAATTGGCAAGTGGCATTAGTGGTGAGCTGTATAATAGGTTTTCACAAACATTAACTCCTTCTGATTATGTGAGAGAAGTAAGACACAGGTTTTTCTCTTTATATGGAAATGCAGGTTACACTTTACTAAACAAGTATAGTTTTAATGCGAGTGTTAGAGTCGATCAAGCTGATCTTTTTGGTTCTGATCCGAAATATCGTTATCGTCCTCTATGGTCATTAGGGGCAGCATGGAATCTGTCAAATGAGGAGTTTTTGAAAGATGCAGATTGGCTTAATATGTTAAAGTTAAGAGCATCATATGGCGTGAATGGAAATGTTGATCAGTCATCCAGCCCATATTTGATTGCTGCTATGTCCAATAATTATAAAACAAGTAATTTGGCAGCAACTATTATGAGCCCTCCAAACCCATTGTTAAGATGGGAGAAAACGTCGACCTATAATTTTGGGCTAGACTTTTCAATGTTCAACAATAAATTAAGAGGAGTTGTAGACATATACCATAAATATAGCTCAGATTTGTTGGCTAATAAAAATTTAGATCCGGCAGTAGGGTTTGCTAAAGCAAAAGTGAACAATGGGGCCATGTCAAATAATGGATTTGAATTATCTCTTTCTTACGATTGGATTTCAACAAAATTGTTTAATTGGACATCATCGGCAGTAATCTCTTGGAACAAGAATAAAGTTGAGAAAGTGAATTTCGATGTGATCAATGCCGAAGATCTTTTAGATAATCCTAGAAATTATTACGAAAAAGGAAAAGCTTTTAATTCACTGTACGCCTATAAATACGCGGGATTAACAGAAAATGGAGACCCATCTATTTATGATCCGGAAGGAAATATTATTGCTAATGATCAAATGCGTGATCCGAAAGGGTTAGTACATGTTGGACAGTTTGATCCTGTTTATAATGGTTCTTTTAGTAATAGGGTTAGCTACAAGAATTTTGAATTAAGTGCTTTGATTGTATTTTACGGAGGTCATAAATTAAGAAAAGACGTGACACCTTTGTATGAAGGAATTGGATATGGCAATATACATAGTGATATTACTAGAAGATGGACTCCTGAAAACACAAGGACTGAGATTCCGAGAATGGCAACTTATTCTTATAACGGATATAGAGGAGAGCACTGGAGGTATGCTGATACACACGTGTTAAATGCCGATTTTGTAAAATTAAGGAATGTTGTGTTGGCTTATCGTTTACCACAAGCATTAGCAAAAAAGTTACATGCAAAAACATTTCAGGTGAAAGCTCAGGTTACTAATCCAATGTATTGGTGTTCTGCAGGAAATAATATTGATCCGGAAGCCTTTAACGCACAGTATGGGAGTAGAGAATTTCCTCAAATGTCATCTTGGTCAGTAGGAGTTAAACTTGGTTTTTAAAGTCAAAAAAAAAACATGAAAAATAAAATAATAATACTTATAACTTTTGTAGGGCTTTTATTCTCTGCATGTGATGATTATTTGGATGTTGAACCTAAAGGAAGAAAAATTCTTCAAAACGCTGAAGAGTATTCAGCTTTACTAGAGAGTGACCATCTTTTTACATTTCCTCTTGGTGACGTTGGTTATTTAGTAGATGAATCCTCGGTGATGGATGAAAGATGGATAACCGAAGATGAATTTCCTGTTTTGAAGGCAAATTTCACCTTTAATGAATCGGCTGATCGAGCTAAATTTATTGAGCAGGATATGTTATATAATAACTGTTATAAGCGAATTGCTCACTATAATGTCATTATTAATCAGATTGACGAAGCTGAAGGAGATGATAAACTAAAGAAAAAGGTGAAAGCTCAAGCTCAGATATTAAGAGCCTTTAACAATTTTTATTTAATTAACTTTTATGCTAAACATTATAATAAGGATAATGCTGCTGTTGATAGAGGTGTGATTCTATCGGTTAATTTTGATATGGAAGCTATACTTCCTCAGTCTAGTGTACAGAAGGTTTACGATGCTATAGAGCAGGACATAGCTGATGCATTGGAACATTTACCTGCTCAACCTAATAACACATTTCGCCCAGGAAAAGCTTTGGGGTATGCATTAAAAGCAAAAGTACATCTTTTTAAAAAGGAGTTTGGATTGGCATTAACTGCTGCTGAAGAGTCCTTAAAATACAATGATTATCTATTCGATTTAGTTGCCTATAATGAGCAATACCAAGTAAGTCCATACACTGTTCAGGTGGATTACGGTATGCAGGAACATAATTTGTTTAGATATGGATTTGATGCAATTAATGGTTTGTTTTTGAATATTGTTAGTCCTGAATTTGTTGAAAAGTTCGAAACTGGTGATATTCGTTTGGAAACATTTTTTGCCACTGCTCCATTTTTACCTGAAGGTACCATGTATTATGGTCTTATTCCCGGCAGCTTTCAACAAAATGCTGGAGGTATTCGATCTGCTGAGGTATTCTTAATGAAAGCAGAATGTTTGGCAAGAGGAGGAAAGTTTCAGGATGCAATTGATATTGTTAATAAATTAAGAGAGAAACGTTTTAAGCCTGAGAGTTATGTCGCTTTAAACGCGTCTAATATCAAAGAAGCCATGGATATTATTATTGCCGAAAGAGCAAGAGAGATGTATTTAACACCTAACAGATATTGGGATTTAAGAAGATTGAATACAGAGCCTGAATATGCTATAACTTTAAACAAAACTTTTAAAGGTAAAACTTATACTTTAAAGCCTAATTCACACTTGTATATTCAACCTTTCTCAATTGAAGCGATTACAAGAAATCCAAATCTAGAACAAAATTCAAAATAAATAACTAAAAAGAATGGCTGTTAAAGGCCATTCTTTTTGCTTTTGATTTTAATGTAACCTAAAGAGTTTACATCACTAATATTTTTTATATGAACAAAATAATAAGCTTATTCATATGCATTTTTTTTATTGGAATTGTAATGCTTTCCTGTGCTGGTGAATCTGTAAATTATACTCAGATTACCGGCGTTTATAAGGGAGACTTAAAAGATAAAGAAATCCTCTTGAGTAAAGTCTTGAATGGTAAAAAGGAAACAGTGGCTAGCACTAAACTAGGAGACGATGGACGTTTTGCTTTTACTTATGCTGTTGAAACGCCTGGAATTTTCCTTCTTAATGTTGTTTGGGAATCTGATCAAAGAAATGTAAATAAAGATCACGACCTTAAGCGATTTTACTTGGAAGATGGTGTTAAAATAGACTTAAGTTTAAGTGAAAGCAATTATAAGTTATTAAACTCAAATTGTAAGAAAAATAATATGCTTTCTGAATGGAATAACATCGTAGATACTTTGTTTACTCATTCACATGGTTTTACTTATACAAACAGTACATACAAAGTTTATTTTCCCTTATTGCTGAAAGTTATTAAGCAAGCTGAAGAATTTCAGGATCATGCAAACACCCGAGATGAAAAGTTTGATAAACTATTACATGCAATGGTAAATAATGATATCAATTGCTCAGCACTTAATCTACTATATACTCCAAGAGGGGAACATCCCCAAAAAGAGAATTATCCGGAATTTTACACTCAATTGCAAAAGAATGGTGCCCCCTCAGATGAGATATTACTAAACTTGCCCAATGGAGCTGAATACATGCACTTGTTTACTATGAATAAAATAGTATCTGAAAATGCAATGTCTTTACCTATTCCTGAAATGATTAGACTGTCTCTAGGGGCGATAAAAAATAACTTATTAAAAGGTCATTTCGCAATAAGTTATTTAAGTTCTTTTATTGCATATGATGATTCTTATATTGCTTTTAAGGAAATTATCACACCTTATTTGTTGACACCTTACCTTGAAGAAAAAGTGAAGGCTCATGAAATGAAAATCCGCAATTTTGAAAAGGGAGCTTTGGCTTTTGACTTTGCTGGTACAGATTTGAATGGAAAAGAGCATAACTTGTCAGATTTTAAAGGCTCTATTGTTTACGTAGATGTTTGGGCAACTTGGTGTGGTCCTTGTAGAAAGGAAATTCCAGCCTTGCAAAAGTTGGAAAAAGAGTATCATGACAAACCAATCACTTTTATGAGTATTTCTGTTGATAAGCCTCAAGATCGTGATAAGTGGCTGAAGTTTGTAGTAGATAAGAAACTTGGAGGTGTTCAAATAATGGCCGATAAAGCTTTTGATTCGGATGTTGTTCAAGCATACAGAATAAAGGGAATTCCTCGTTTTATGCTATTTGATAAAGAAGGGAAAATAGTCACAATTAATGCTGATCGACCTTCCAGTCCTAATATCCGTACAATATTGAATGCTCTACTTTAACATAGAATTATTTGAAAATAAATTAATATACAATGAGAAATATTCTAACTATTTGTATTCTGTTATTAAGTTTAACAGTCTGTTCTGCTCAAAAAAAGGGGAATGTTAATTTTTTAAATTTGAGTCTTGAGCAAGCTTTCGAACAAGCGAAAAAAGACGGCAAGCAGGTTTTTGTTAATTATTCAACCAAAGGTTGTACTCCCTGTAAAATAATGGAAAACACCGTTTATACAAATCCGAGTCTGGCGAAGAAAATGAATGATAATTTTGTATGCATAAAACTTGATCCTATTGAGGATAAAAGTATTGAAAATAGAGCCAGATATGAACATAAAGTGTCAGGTTTCCCAACTTTTATTTTTTTCAATTTAAAAGGAGAGATAGTTTCCAATGATGTCGGGTTTAAAAGTGTCGAAGAAATGACACAGTTAGTAGATAAAGCTCTTAAATAGGATACACTTAATCGATATTTAAGCTCAGATTTATATTATAGAAACATAAATAGTTTCGATTTAGCCATTGGTTAGATTGAAACTTTTTTTTTGTATTGTTTTTAGTCTATCGTAATGCTGCTTAAGTTCAACTTAAAAACAAGGTTTTCTGGTCTAAACATTCGAGGGTACTATATTATTAGGATTAAAAAAGGAATGGGGAAGTCTTTTTTTTATTATATCAGATATGCGATAAAGGGATCAATTTTGATTCATCCATATCGAATTTTATTTAGATCATGTTGTCCTATTTATTTTCATGTTACTCAATAAGCTCTCATATTGCGATTTGACTACTCATGTTTAATATGATGGGTGAAAATTTAACAAGAATCTATTTTTATTAGTAGGAGAGCTAAAACTTGTTTGAAATTTAAGACCTATTGAATGATAAAATTCTTTTCCCATAATAGTTGTAAGAACAATTTATCTCTTTTATTATAGTGAAAAAACACCTCAAATGTTGTGTTTAACTTTTGAGGTGCAATTTATTAATGAATATATTGTTTTTTAATGAGCGTTGATTTAGAATTATTTACATTTAAAGAATCCTGAACGAACTACTTGGTCTCCATATTTATTAGGAAGACTATCAGTTGCAATTAAATATTTCCCAATTAGAGGAATATCAGACTCTTTAAAAGGATCATGATTAAATTCCAACTTATAATAAGGATAGTGATAAGATTCATCATCCTCTATATCGCTGTAATCGTAAGAAGTAATTTCGATTTTTTCTGATTCTTCAGATATCTTAATATAAACAAGACTACCTCCCATACCACCTGCAGAACCTATTTTTAAATTAAGCTCGACATTAAGTGTATCCTTATTAATACTACATGGCTCATAATATACCTCATCTATATTATCAATTAAGTTAGGCTTAATCGAATATGATTGAACGAAACCTGGATTTAATATCTGTTTAACAGGTTTGTGTAAGATTCTCGTTTTAAAATTCACCTTTACTAGGGTATCAGAATCTAACCAACCAAAAGCAAACGGAAGTTGTATTTTCAAAACACCTTCAATATTATCACCTTCAATATTAAGTTTATCTATTGTAATGTTCTTTTTTTCAATAGTCCCTTTTTTCTGGAAGCCATTGTTAAAGATTCTTCTCATTGCTTTCTTTTCGAATGTTCCTCTTACAAACTTAGAATCAATAAAAAATAAATGAATAATAGCTTTCTGACTATTGGGAATTTGATATATATATTCAGATTTAAAATCGGATTTATTCTCAAATTTAGCAATGGGTAATGTTTTTTCAATTTTAAGACAAAGAGTATTTGTTTCAAAATATGACAATACTGATATCTCAAGCTTATCTTTTTCTTTGGAATTAGATACCTCAATAGTGTCTAATCTTTGAGAATAAGTATTATTGCTATTTAAAAATAACAGTAAAACGCTTAAAGCTATTCTAGATATCATCACAATTATTTTCTTCACTTGTAATTTTTGATTGTAGTTTCTTAATTTCATCAGCATTTTGAGTTTTAGTAAATGCACTTGTTCTATCTAAACCTAACCAAGCCATTGCATTATATTCATCATCTGAGTGTTGAGCTCTATCGAACCACTTAAGTAATTGTGCTAGATCTGTCACATATTTTTTTGTCATATATTCGTGTTGAGCTACAGTTAAATTTTTTCCTGAAGAAAGGAAGTCACTAAAAAAATCAGGATAACTCTCTTGTAGTGCAGGTTCTTTCCAATTCCCTTCCTCTATCCATCTAAATATTTCGGCGTGAATCAGTTCGTGGGAAATTACAGTTGCTATTTTCAATAGCGATTGATCCAATATTTGTTCGTGTATTTTTATTAATATAGTATTTTCATACGGATTTGAGCTATTTCGAGTTGAATATGTCCTTCCAGCTACAAACATACCATTACTCATAGGAATATAACCGACTTCTAATTTTATATCGAGTTTACTATTCGTAGGAACAAAGTCTTTTAGTAAATCTTGCATAAAACTAGTTTCTAACATTAATCTTTTATAAATACATCCAGTCTTAGCTAATTTAAAATCTGGGCTTGGTAATATTTCTGGAATTGGGTCAGAACCTCCTGTACTACCACCGCCTCCACCATACGAACCATTAGGAGGATAACTGCCACCCCCACTATTTGCCCAGCTACCACCACTTGTGTAATCATCAAATATGACTTCAGTTCCATAACTACACTCTGATTCTTGAGATGCATAAAAAGAACCATCTGCAAAAGATACTGTTTGCCACCACGAATAGCATTCTTCAACGACAATTGCACTATACTTTAAGCCTGATTGCTTTATAATTTCAAAATTCTTGTTGGACCTTTCTAAACCTAATTTAGTTTCAAAGAATTGTATTAAATGTTTTGTTTCATTATACGTTATGTCATCTTCATCATTTATTAAAATATAAGTTTCAATATAGTTGTTTTTATATTTTAAGTAATATAAAGCACTTAAAAATTGATTATCTTCATCAATAATTGGAATAATTAAAGAGCTTCTGTCTTCTGCATTAATGCTAAATCCAATATCCCATTTAGGAATTCCATATGTGTTAACAAAATCACCTGTAAAAGCAATGGAGTCATCAGCATGACTTAAAGATGAAATAATAAAATTTGTAAACTCATCCCCACTCTTGTAATGTCTAAAGAAAGCGGAATTTGTTTCAGCTTTATTATCAAGCTGTCCTAACTCTTCTTTTTCACATCCATAAAAACAAAAAATAGCCACTAGTGCTAATAAAAAATAATTCTTCATAAAAATTTCATAGGTTAAATTAATAATGTACTTCTATATTCTTATAAAACTGGAAAAGTAACCCGAGAAGTTTAATTTTTTGTTAACAATATTTTTTATATAAAGCTATGTTGTTGAGTGAGAGTTTTTTGATTTTTGGAAAAAGTTTTATAAAAAACGAATTTTATAGAGCTTTTTCTTTAAAGAGGTGTTAGATTTCAAGAGAAATAAGCTGGCATTTTGAACTGTTGAGCTGTTTCCAACAGAAATGAGTTCCATTTTACTTTTTCGTGGAATTTCCAATGGCAATGCCTTCACATTTTGAGAAGCTGATGAATTTCTTATGGAAATAAGTTGTCAAATTGAAAAGACCATCAATAATCAAATTGAAAAGTTCATTTTTTTGCTTTTTCGTGGAATTTCCCATGGCAATGTCTTCACATTTTGGGAAGTTGATGAATTTTCGATGGCACTAGGCCAACAAATTGAAAAGACCATCAATAATTAAAGGGAAAAGTTCATTTTTATGCTTTTGGTGGAATTGTCCATGGTAATGCCTTCACATTTTGGAAAGTTGACGCATTAGCACTATAAAATGAATTGGTTCATTGAAAAGGCACCCTATTTAAGAGAGGCAGCTTTGTTCTGTTGAAGCGATACGAAAGTGTTCGTGCGGTAGCCTCTGAGCTGAAACCTATCAAGTTATCTGATGATTTGTCACGTTTAAGAAAATTCATCAGATAACTTTTGGGAGATGCGAGTTTTTTGAACAAAGTTTCCTCGTTGTTGCACGATTGTATCCTGTGATTAACTAATTCAAAATAACAAATACTCTATTTTAAAAGGGGCAGCTTTGTTCTGTAGAAGCCACACGAAAGGGTTCGTACGGTAGCCTCTGAGCTGAAGCCTAACAAGTTATCTGATGATTGATCACGTTTAAGAAAATTCATCAGATAACTTTGGGAGATGCGACAGGTTTGAACAAAGTTTCTCAAAAGACCTAAATTCCCCCTAAAATTTGTATTTTAAGACTATTGTATCACTCTTGCAATTGTCTGCCCATGAAAAGCCCGTTCGAAAATACCAGTCTAAAGAAGTTTGAGAATTTAATCGAAAAGAAATATCTGGTTTATAACAGCCTGTTTCTGAATCTGCCTTATCAGGGTGTTGTAGATGTTGGGCAGCTTTTGCCTCTGCTGTCTGCCTATTGCGAAGAAAGCCTGAGTGCATCAAAAAGTCCTATTGAAATTATCGACTCTTTTTTTGATACCCATACCCATCTTAAGACGGAAGAAGAGAGGAACGATTTCTTATTTCGGGTGATTTCTTACGTTGAGCGGCAGGTGGTTTTGTTCGATAGTATTGAAGATGCTGCTTTGCCCGAAATTCGTGAGGATGCAGACGATTTAAAGCTATCCGATCTGTTGAGTCAAACCCAAAGTGGTGGCTATGGGGATGATCGTTTTCAAAAACTTAACGCCTTTAAAGTCCGTATTGTTTTGACGGCACACCCTACGCAATTCTACCAGCCCGCAGTTCTCGATATTATGAGCGAGCTAAGAGGACAGATTGTGCAGAACGATGTGAATGAAATTGATTTGTTGTTGAATCAGTTGGGCCTGACTTCACTGATCAATTCGAAAAGTCCCACGCCTTTGGAAGAAGCCAAGAATATTATTTATTTCTGCAAAAATGTCTACTATCAGGCTATTGGCGAACTATACAGCCGAATGAAGGCTAAGGTGAGCGATATTGATAATCCTGAAATTGTATCCTTAGGTTTTTGGCCGGGGGGCGACAGGGATGGGAATCCTTACGTTACCAGCGATATTACCCAAAAAGTGGCTGATGAACTAAGAATGACTTTAATGAAATGTTATTACTCAGATGTTAAGCGACTTTGCAGTAAAATCACCTTTAAGCATGTTGATGAGAAAATAGAGGCTCTCCGTGAAAAGCTGTATCTGGCCATGTTTAACGCCGATTATTGTTTGCCATATCAAGCCATTTTAGAACCCTTGCTCGAGATTAAACAGATTATTCAGGAAAAGTATAATGCCTTGTATTTAAACGATCTTCAGGATACGATTGACAAGGTACATATTTTCAAAACGCATTTTGCCAGCCTCGATATCCGACAGGATCATTCCGTACATAAGCAAGTCATCACTTATATTCTTAGGAAAGAGGGATTGATTAATGAAACACTTGATGAACTGTCAACTGATGAGCTGCTTGCTGTTCTTCTGAGTTGGGAGATTAAGTTGTCCGACTTTCAGGCTGACGATCCGCTTGTTGCCGATACCATTGCCAATATCCTTCAACTTCCTTCCATTCAGCTGTCGAATGGCGAACAAGGTTGCCACAGGTATATCATTAGCAATTCAGAAGATATCTTTTCTATTCTCTTTGTCTTTGCTCTGTTCAGATGGTCGACTAAGGCTATCAATTTTGATATTGTTCCACTGTTTGAAACCATGAAAGGCATGAGTGAAGCCGGTCGGATTATGGAAGATATCTTTAATACAGCGGCCTATGCAGAGCATCTGAAACGAAGAAATATGAGGCAAACCATGATGCTGGGCTTCTCTGATGGAACCAAAGATGGTGGCTATTTAAAGGCAAACTGGTCGATATACAAAACAAAAGAAAGCTTGACCGCCCTGTGTGAGAGGTATCAGATTAAATCCATTTTTTTCGATGGCAGGGGAGGACCGCCAGCTCGCGGAGGCGGAAAGACACATCGGTTTTATGCTTCGCAGGGGGCTAAAATATCCAATGAAGAAATTCAACTGACCATACAAGGGCAAACCATCACCAGCACTTATGGTACAAAAGAACAATTTCAATACTCTTGTGAGCAATTGATATCAGCCGGGCTATACAATTTCACCTATCACGATGAGGCTTCGATTTCTGAAGATAACCGACGCCTGCTGGAAGACTTAAGTGAATTGAGTTTCAGAAAATATAATGCGCTAAAGCAGCATGAAATGTTCATTCCTTATTTGGAGAATGTTAGTCCTTTAAAATATTATTCAAAAGCCAAAATTGGAAGCCGTCCTGTGAAACGGGGACAAAAGAAACAGCTCGAATTAACCGATTTGAGAGCCATCTCTTTTGTGGGCTCGTGGAGCTTGCTGAAGCAGAACATCCCAGGCTATTTTGGTATTGGCACGGCCCTGAAAAGTCTCAAGGATCAGAATCGCCTGGACGATTTAAAAGCCTTATATAAAGAGGTGCCTTATTTTAAGGCTTTGATTTCAAACAGTATGATGTCCTTGTCGAAATGCTATTTTGAGCTGACGGCGTATATGGAAAAAAAAGATACTTACAGTGAGTTTTGGCGCATTTTGTTTGATGAATACCAGTTGTCAAAAGCGATGATTCTGGAAATTACTGAATACGACGAGCTGATGGCTGATGAGCCCATTTCAAAACGATCGATAGAGAACCGGGAAGCCATTGTTCTTCCCTTATTGGTGATTCAACAATATGCTTTGCAAAAATTGGGTCAGGATACGACCAGTAAAAGCACTTTCGAAAAAATGGTGGTCAGATCAGTATATGGCAATATTAATGCCAGCAGAAATTCAGTCTAATTAATTACGAATTATAATCCCGATAGCTATCGGGAACGAATTACGATAGATTGAAAACGCAGTAAAGCTATTTAGTTGAGGAGGTATGTTGAAATCAGAAGCTAAATTTCCCCCTTCAGGGGGACTAAGGGGGTGTTAGAGTTGAATTTCTAAAAGGTGACTTTCTATCTGTGGTTCTTTATTTTTTAGTCTCTACAAGGTTTCCCCAATGACCATTGACTACTGATTATCCTTTTCCAATCCACCCGATAAAGAGCCTGCGGTTGTCTGGTTTCTTCGGTATTGATGAAGAGTTCATTCTCATCGGTGAAAACAATCCCTTCGGTTTGGCTGCCTCCCAATGATTCCAAATCTAATCGCAGCGCATCACCCGCAAAGAAATTCAGGCCTTCGATGTTTGTAAAGAGCATCATATAGGTTCGGAAGTTTTTGTAACCCACCAGTGCCACGCTTTTACCATCGGCTGTAATGTCGGCTCCGGTCACCATAAAATCGGTGTTGAATTCAGCTATGGGCTTTAGCTGATAGTCTCCCGCTTGTTTGGGCATGCTGTACAGGCGGGTTTTCTTGTTGGCCCAGTTTTTTGTGAAAAAATAAAGGGAATCGCCATAGGCAAAAAAGGCTTCACAATCGAAATCGTGTTTCATATTGCGTTTGCTAAAGTCCTGCTGATCGGCCCAGGCAAAGGTGCTGGAATCAACCATCAATTTGTTTTGTTTCACCATGTCTGATTTTAATACGCGAAGCACGCGCAAATCTTTTCTGGCGCCCCGGTTATTGCCAAAGTCGCCTATGTAAATGTAGTTTTCATCCTCAGCCAAATCTTCCCAATCGGTATTAGCTGCATTTTTTATTTTGAGCGTCCTCTTCAATTCGCCACTCAAATCGTAAGCCAGCAATTCCGCCGGGCAATCGCTATCGTTAATCACCCAAAACAGCTCATCGTGCCAAACCAGCCCCGATTGTTCATTCACCTTTGGTGACAGTTGATCGCTGATCAGTTCAGGGGAATAAACCACAGTTTTAACCGGATGGGTTTTGTGACAACAGGTGTTTTGAGCCAGTCCCAAACTGGGAATTAAAAGAGCTAAAAGGGTGTAGATAATATTTTGCATGGCGATGAATTTATGAGGCTGTAATTTACAAAAAAAGATGACTTATTTTTTTAACAGAATAGCACCAACCGAACTGACATGCTTGGGGACTTGTCCGGCTTTGGCCCATTCCAGTTGATGTTGGAAGAGATCTTCCATTATCTTGCTCACATTAAAACCAAAGGCTACCAAATTGTAACGGATTAAGTGGGGCAGATGACAGGCATCGGCACTGGCGGCTTTGCAAATGGTACAAATCTCGCACGAGTTGGGACCGATGAAACGTTCGGTTTCAGCCTCAGCCTTTCTCAAATTTTGTTGCAATAAATCTTTGGCGAAATTATAAGCGGTCAAGACTCTTTCTTCCGAGTCAATAAATGAGAACTGATCACAATTGGTTTTGTATAAAATCAATTTAATATGCGTGTGATCGGCTGCATAGGCTGTAAAGGACGGGCAGTGTGGCGGACAGGTCCATTTTTTCGAGAAATTCTCACAACCTGTCTGGCAATAGGCGTTAAACTCTTCAGGATTCAAGTAGGGGAGAATGGCTTCGATGGGCAATTCAATTTCTTTGGTTTGGATTTGAATCGATTTGTCCTGGTAGTGGCTGCTTATATAGGGTTGTACTATTGCTTGCATTATTTTTTGTTTTAGGGCAGCAAAATTACACTTAATCTTTTAATTGATTGAGGATAGTTGAAAACAGTGTTTGTCGTCTTGTAGCTGCAATTATTATATTCCGTCGCTAAAAGCATTGTTTTTATTCTTAATATTTATCTGTGCGACGGTTATAAGTGAGTCCACTACCCGAGGTTGCAGTCACTTTGTGACTTTACCCCGGGTTATTGATATTCTGGCCCTTTGGGCCTGTTATATTTGTTCATCATTAAAACATACAGCTCAGGCTGACAATGATGAGCACAATTCTTAAATACTAATTTGATTGCCTTAAATAATATCGAATTTTGCGCTTATTATATGAATCTTATGACTAATAAAATGGCTTAATTATATTGAACTTAAATAAGCATAAGGATAGAGTCTGATCGACTGGTTTTTTCGTATATTCGTATTTTAAAATACCTGTGCAAAGCTGTATATTCAGCATTCTGCGCTTAATTCGTTCATTTGAAGCTTTTAAGAAGCGATACTATAAATTCTACTATATGCTCAGTTTTGATGCCATTGTCGTATCAATTGTTTTAATATTTATAATTCTGTCCTTTTACAAGGAATGGGTCGGGCCTGCATTTACTTTTCTGATTGGCATTGTCGTGTTGGGAATTTTTGGGGTGCTGACGCCTTCTGAGATCATGGGTGGATTTGCCAACGATCAGGTTGTTGTCATTCTGATGCTTCTACTGATTGGTGATATTATCCGCGATTTGGGAATTGTTGAGAACCTTTTTGATAAGGTTTTTCGAAGGGCAAAAACTTACCGTCAATTTATGGGGAGAATGATGCTTCTGGTGGGAGGATTCTCTGCTTTTCTGAATAATACGCCTTTGGTTGCCGTGATGATGCCCTATGTGCATTCGTGGAGTAAACGCAATAAAATATCCCCATCCAAACTTTTAATACCCCTCTCATATTCCGCCATTTTAGGGGGATGTATCACCCTGATTGGAACCTCGACTAACCTGATTGTAAATGGTATGGTGGTGGATCAGAATATCATCCCAGGCTTAGAGTCCTTGGATATGTTTGATTTTGCTTATGTAGGTGTCCCCATGATGATTATCGGATCGATTTACATTTTGTTTGTGGGGAAAAAACTCTTACCTGATAATGCTGACACTTTGGATAAATTCTCCGAAAATTCACGTCAGTATATTGTTGAGGCTCATGTTCGTCCGGGATCTGATTTGAATGGAAAAACCATTGGTGAGGCAAATCTGCGTAACCTTCAGGGCTTATATTTGTTTCAAATTAAGAGGAATGGCTCGAAGATTGCCGCCGTTTCACCGGAGTTTATTCTGGCTGAAGGCGATTGTCTGTTTTTTGCTGGAGCTACCGAGACCATTGCCGATTTGATTCTTGCAAACAAAGGGCTGACCTTGCCAACGGTTGGCATGTTGAGCCATAAAAAACAATTAGAGGTGGTTGAAATTGTGGTTTCGCATAATTCTACTCTGATTTCTAAGACGGTAAAAGAAGCCAATTTCCGAGGGAAATATGACGCCGCTGTTATTGCTATACACCGCAATGGCGAGCGTATGTCCGGCAAAATTGGCGATGTAAAAGTTCGTGCCGGTGATGTTCTGCTTTTATTGGGGGGGGATGATTTTACGGCCAGAACACAACGCGTTCAGGATTTCTACTTTATTTCGAAAGTGAAAGAATTCCGCAAACAGGAGAACTACAAGATTGGTTTGTTGTTGGGTGGAACGATTCTGGCTGTGATTTTATCGGCTTGTAATATCGTGCCCCTGTTCATGACTTTAATTGTGATGATTATTGTGATTTTGGCTTTAAAAATCACTAACCCTAAGGATATTGCCGCCAGTATCGATTTTAACCTGGCTATGATTATTGCCCTTTCGCTGGCTTTTGGCACTGCGATGATCAAATCCGGCCTTGCTGAAATGGTTGCCGACCTGTTGATTTCCGTATTCTTGCCTTTGGGTAAGGTTGGGATACTCTTTGGTATTTATTTAATAACAACCGTTTTAGCGGCTTATGTCACCAATAAGGCTGCCGTTGCCATTATCTTTCCAATCTCATTGAGTATGGCATTGCACCTGCACCTTAATCCGGAACCTTTTGTTTTGATTGTTGCTTTTGCTGCAGCGGCCAATTTTATGACACCTATTGGTTACCAAACCAACCTGATGGTTTATGGTCCGGGAAGTTATAAATTTGGCGATTTCTTTAAAATTGGTTTCCCTTTAACCCTTATCTATATGGTGGTTTGTGTAAGCATTCTTTCCTATATCTATTTTTATTAACAGTGCTTACTGAAATTTTAGTCTAATAATTATTAAACATTTATGAAGTCGTTTTTCTTTCTTGTTGCTTTTGTCTTTCTATTCCAATTTGGATATACTCAAAACGATACAACAATTTATTATAAGGCAAATAATAAGCCAGCTATAGGAAAGGAAGATGCGACTCGATATATTGAGATTAAGAAAAAAAAGAAGAATGAATTTAAAGTAGATTCATACATTAAATCAGATAATATTTGGGAGCAATCCCATGAGAAGCGAGTGATTTACCTTGAAAATGATTCTTTGGTTAAGATTAAGGATGATTATTCAAAAAAAATGATCTATCGAAAATACAAGCATTTTAATAAGGGGTATCTGATTAAAGATTATAATGAAAGTGGAAAAATTATCGCAGAAGGATTATCAAGAACACTTTTAGTTACTTATTGGGAAGGACAGGTTAAGGAGTACTATTCCTCAGGAAGATTGGCAAGTATAAGTAAGTATAAAAACAACCAGGTTTTAATGAATAAAAATTGGCTCGAAAATGGGGAGCCTTATATTGATAATATTTTTGACGAGGTTGATGTTATGCCTGAATTTCCGGGCGGCATGATCAATTTGATGAAATATTTTTCAACGAATATTAAATATCCTGAGGAGGCAAGAATGAAAGGTGTTGAAGGTAGAGTTTTTGTTAGCTTTGTGGTTGATATTGATGGAAAAGTCATTGGTGCTTATATTAAAAAATCTCAACATTCTTTATTTAATGAAGAAGCTTTGAGAGTGGTGTCGGAAATGGCCAACTGGAGTGCGGGCAAATTGGACGGGAAACCAGTTAAAGTTGGATATACGCTTCCAGTAAATTTTAGATTACGATAGAGATGAGTAAAGAATATAGGAAGCAGCTTTTAAGTGCAGCCATTGAGGCTTGCATAAAAGCAGGGAAAGAGATATTGGACGTTTATCAGTCAGATGATTTTAATGTGCAATTAAAATCGGATGATAGTCCGTTGACCATTGCAGATCAGAGAGCACATCATGCCATTGTTTCGGTTTTGGATCAATTTGAAATTCCAATTTTGAGTGAAGAGGGCACACATTTGCCTTATGAAGAACGTAAAGACTGGAAAGCCTGTTGGATTGTGGATCCGCTTGATGGAACCAAAGAATTTATCAAGCGCAACGATGAATTTACCGTGAATGTGGCTTTGGTTGTGGATGGGAAAGCAGTTGCCGGTGTGATTTATGTACCGGTATATAAACAAATCTATTTTGCCGATGAGCTTTTGGGTTCGTTCCGTTGCGATGCTGTTGAGAATGAAACAAATTTATTGGACAAGTTGATTGCTGATTCAGTGCAATTACCCATTGAGCAAGAGCGATCAAGCATAAAAGTCGTGGGGTCCCGATCGCATATGAATGAGGAAACACGTTTGTTTATAGAGTCTTTAAAAGATAATGGAAACGAGGTTGATTTGGTGACCAAAGGGAGTTCGTTAAAGCTTTGTTTGATTGCCGAAGGCGCTGCTGATGTGTATCCGCGCTATGCACCAACCATGGAGTGGGATATTGCCGCAGGTCATGCGATTGTTTCGGTGGCGGGTGGCTTTGTTAAGCAGCTCGATTCGGATAAAGAGTTAGAGTACAATAAGGCCGATTTACTGAATCCCTGGTTTATTTGTAAACGATAGTACCATAAGAAATAAGAAATAAGAAATAAGAAAGCGCCATTCAAAATCAAATTGAATGGCGCTTTTCTGTTTTTATTGGAATCTATTTCTTTATATTCATGACTTCTGTTTGGTGAGCTATTGATTCCTCGTGAATCGCTTTAAAAAGTTTACTGATGAATCGCTCACTCAGATTGGTGTCTTTGGATTGAGCCAAATGTTTCTCCAAAATACTTTCCCAACGTCCAGATTGCAGAATGGTCATGTTATTATCCTTTTTGTATTGACCAATACTATTGGCAGCTTCCATTCTTTTCTGAAGAATAGCCATGATTTCATTATCGTATTGGTCAATTTTGTATCTCAAATCCTCAAGTGTATCCAGCGAAATACCATCCGGATGTTCAACACGTAACTTCAAACTCGAAAGAAGTTCTGTCAGTTGCGTGGGTGTGATTTGCTGTTGAGCATCACTCCAGGCCTGATCCGGGGTGGGGTGTGTTTCAATCATCAAACCATCGAAGTTGAGGTCCATGGCTTTTTGTGAGACCGATTGTAAAAGCACCCGATTGCCACAAATATGACTTGGGTCGCAAATGATTGGCATATTGGGCATGCGTCTTTTCAGCTCGATGGGAATTTGCCATTGAGGGATGTTTCTGTAAATGCTGTGTTCGTAGCTTGAGAAGCCACGATGAATTGCACCAAGCTGCTTGATGCCTGCTTTTTCCAATCGTTCCAAAGCACCTATCCACAATTCGACATCAGGGTTTACGGGATTTTTAACCAAAACAGGAATATCCACTCCTTTTAAGGCGTCAGCAATTTCTTGCATGGCAAAGGGATTCGCCGATGTACGGGCACCAATCCATAAAATATCCACACCATATTTAAGCGCTTCGAAAACGTGTTTGACATTGGCAACTTCGGTAGCAGTTTGCATACCTGTTTCCTTTTGAACCGTCTTCAACCATTCCAATCCTTCACTACCAACACCTTCGAAACAGTTTGGACGTGTACGGGGTTTCCAAATTCCTGCGCGGAAGATTTGAATCCCTTCTTTTTGTAATAAACGAGCTGAGTTAAGAACCTGCTCTTCGGTTTCGGCACTACACGGCCCTGCAATAACTAATGGTCTTTCAATCTTATTTAAATCTAACTTACTTTTCATCTTTTTCTCTAATTTGGCTGATAGTTAGCAATTTTTCATCACTAATTAAAATATGAATTGATAATTTACCTGTGGTTTTATTCTCTGAGTGCTCGTTTTATTCGGTTTGCTTTCGTAATCATGTAAACTAAACCCTCACGATCTCTGTTTTCGATAGCCGTTTTAAATTGATTCAAACTGTCGATATAGGTGTTGAGTACCGTTAAAACATTGTCGGCGTTGTGGTTGAAAATAGGGGCCCACATTTCAGCATCACTCTTGGCTAATCGGACAGTCGAATCAAAACCGCCACTGGCCAAATCAAAAATGTTTTTCTCATTTTTTTCTTTTTCCAGAACCGTTAAGGCCAAAGCAAAGGAACTGATGTGTGAAATGTGTGATACATAGGCGGCATGCACATCATGATTGAATCCACTCATGTACAGCACACGCATATTGAGGCATTCGTACATCTGATGAACAACACGCAAACAGGCTTCGTCACTGTCTTCAGCATCGCAAAAAATACTTGCTTTCCCATCGAAAAGGCCTGATTTTGCAGCCCATGGCCCCGAATGTTCTGTTCCTGCCATGGGATGGGTCGCGACAAATTGCTTTCGGTTCTGATGGTATTTCACCCGTTCACAAATCTGATTCTTAATGGAAGCCACATCGCAAACAACCTGTGTGCTGACCTGATCCAAAACCTTAGGGAGTAACTTGAGCGTTGCATCTCCCGGAATGGCCATGATAATCAATTCACTCTTCTTAATCAGTTCATCCATAGATGTAAGTGAATCAATTAAGCCAAATTTCAGGGCTGTTTCAGCATGAAGCTTGCTGGCATCATGTCCCAATATTCGGGATGCAAAACCGCGTTTTCGCAGATCTGTTGCAATCGATCCGCCTATTAATCCTAAACCTATTATTCCTATTTTCATTTTTTCTTTTTAACTTTTTTAGCATCTGTTGATCGCTTGTTGTATACTTTCTTCTGTGGCACAGAGTGAAAAACGGATATATTTTTTCCCTTCCTGTCCAAATACGATGCCCGGAGTTGCAAAGACACTTTTCTGATAGAGCAGGTGATCTGAAAACGATTCTCCGGAATCAAATTGATCGGGAATTCTTGCCCAAACAAAGAGCCCGACACTGTCTTTTTTGTATTGGCAATTCAGCTTGTCAGCAAGTTTCCAAACCAGAGCCCTACGCTTTTGATAGCTGTTGTTAAGTTCCTGATACCAGTCGGAATCCAAGGCCAAAGCTTTGCTTGCCGCAATTTGAATAGGCTTATACATGCCCGAATCGAAATTACTTTTCACTTTTAAAACATGATTGATGTTTTTTTCTGATCCGCAAAGCATTCCAACCCTAAAGCCTGCCATATTGTGCGATTTACTCAACGAGTTCATCTCCAAAACGTATTCACTAACACCTTCAACCTGTAATAAACTCTCTGGTTTGTCATTCAATATTAAACTGTAGGGATTGTCGTTAACAATCAGAATATTCTTCTTTTTTGCCAATTCAACCAGTTGCCTGAAAACATCCATATTACCGTTTGCTCCTGTAGGCATGTGTGGGTAATTGGTCCAGATCATACGACATGATTCATCACAAAGGCTTTCAATCTCATCCATATCGGGTAACCAATTGTTTTCTTCTTTTAAATGATAAAACTTCAGGTTTATATTTAAAAGTTTTGAAGCCGACAGGTAAGCCGGGTAACAGGGATTTGGAACGAGTACTGTATCGCCAGGATTGCAAAAAGCCATTGAAACGTGCATAATGCCTTCCTTTGATCCCATTAAGGGTAAAATTTGTGTGGCTGGGTTTAATTGCACCTCGTAAATCGATTTATACCAATTGGCAATGGCTCGTCGAAAACTTTCCAAACCTCTGTAAGATTGATAATGGTTGCTTCCTGTTTGATCGCAGGCATGAACCAATTCGGTTTTTACATCGGGGTGGGGAGGCATATCCGGACTCCCAATACCTAAATTAATAATGTCAGCCCCTGCTTGTTTAAGCGATTCGACTTCGGCTAATTTTTTGGAGAAATAGTATTCTTCAACCTGAGATAATCTGTTTGCGATTCTAATTGCCATTGTTGTGAATTTTTGAATAAGACTGATTGCCACTTGTGTATTCGCCAAGAATATCAAGTTGATCGAGTTTGTTTTTAATTTCCGCGATCATTTTTTGATAATCTTGTTTATTATCAAATAAAACATCCAGATAGAATCGATAATGCCAGGGTTCACCAACAAGGGGAACCGATTCAATTTTGCTTAAGTCAATTTGATATGCTGCGATAATTGAAAGTATTTCGGCTAAGCTGCCCGGGTGATTATCGAGAATCAGAGCCAGTGATGCTTTGTTACTAGTCGTTTTTTTCCAGATATGATCCCGTCTTAAAATCAAAAATCGTGTGTAATTTTTACGATTTGTTTCGATACTTTCTGCCAGAACATCCAAGTTGTAATATTCTGCAGCCAATAGGCTACCAATTGCTCCTACATTCGTGAGGTTATTTTCAGCAATTTCTTTCATGCTTAATGCCGTATCGACCGATTCAATCAGCTGAATATTCGGGTGTTGTTTAAAGAAATTACGAGACTGGTTGATGGCCATATAGTGAGATCGGACTTCAGTCAGGTCCTCAATTCGACAAGCTTTTTTTGCAACCAGGTTTTGTTTGATACGGAGATATTCTTCACCGCAGACAACCAATTTGTGTTCCTGTATCAAATTTAAATTGGCATGTATGGTTCCGGATATGGTATTTTCCACAGCCATTATGCCAAAATCACATTCTCCTTTTTTAACCGATTCGGCCAAGTCAGAAAAATGAAGTTTGGGCAGAATTTCGATATTATTTCCGAAATAATTTCGAGCTGCCACCTCGTGGAATGCACCTTTTACGCCTTGTATTGCTATTTGCATGGAGATTGAATTCTAGTGGTTTTAAAATTTTGGTTAATAAAAAAGCGTCTCGAGGATTTACCCGAGACGCTTTGCATACTATTCTGTTATTTTTTGTTCAGATGATGTCATACGGTCTCGGATCGCTTCTAAAATAGAAGAACCAGAAATAAAAGAAATAGTTATATGATATTGATGTATTCATCCTTATGTGTTGAATTTTGAGTTAAAAAAAAGGCTTCGCATTTTGCGAAGCCTTTAAAATATTTTGTTGTAATATTTACATACCAGGTTCCGCTCTATCAGTTGATAAAGTAAAAATAGAACCAGAAATATGAATTTAATACAGTCATGTTGTCTTGTTTGATGCGTGCAATGTAGGGCGTATTTTTTTATCAGACAAGAAAAAAATAAAATAATTTTATGGAAACGTTTGCATTCTAAGCTTCTATTTAACTTGATAGTTAGGTGTGTATGAAGCCCCTGTTTTTTCTTTAGCTTTGCAAATTCCTAAAGTCTATAGGTAAGAAATCTCTATTATATTTTTTAAATTAGAGCGCTTGCAAATAAATCAACCAAACCTCCCTAAATACAAAGAATGAATGAATCTGTTTTAAATGCTCTGATGAAATTGTTTGCCATTATTGTTGATGAGCAAAAAAAAGGTTTTGAATTAGCTGCCCGTGATGTTGTGGCTAACTACCTTGAAACCAGATTCAATAAAGAATGGCAGAAACGTTATTTAAGCGATTTTGACACTTATTTAAAAGCATCTTATTACGATAATGGAAGCTTGGATTACATTCAGACCAAGCATAAGCAGCTGACAGAGGTTTGTTTGAGTTTATTGGAAGAGGTGGATCAGGAACAAAAAGTTTGGATCATGCTTCAGTTGCTCGAATTTATTGATGATTCCGAATTTGTAGGAGAAGAGATTCTTGAGTTTGTTCATACAGTTTCCATTGCATTTAAAGTTTCTGAAGAAGAGTTTGATTATGCCAAACAGTTTATTTTAGGAGATGAATATTCTATCCCATTCAACGATCATATATTGTTGATTGATAGTAATGAGGACTTCAAGGAGGAGAATGTAAAACACATTTATGAACCCAAACTTCGAGGTCGTGTTTTTGTTCTTCGAATAAAGAGTACCAATACCTATTTGATCAAGTATTTTGGAGAATATAACCTGTTCCTGAATGGGCATAATATCAAGGTTGACAGAAGTTATATTATCACCTTTGGTTCCGTTATTCGTTCGCCTCGTATCGACCCGATCTATTATTCTCAAATTGTTTCTGAATTTATTGAAGGGAAGCACCGTTCACTTATAAATTTTGTTGCAAAGAACATCGAGTTTAAGTTTAAGGGGACCGATAATGGGGTGCATCCATTTAGTTTTCAAGCAGAATCCGGCCAATTGATTGGAATAATGGGGGGAAGTGGAACAGGAAAATCCACACTACTGAATGTTTTGAATGGAAATTTACCATTGAATTCCGGGAATATCTGGATTAATGGTTACGATCTGCACAAAGAGAAAGAAAAACTTGCTGGAATTATTGGTTATGTACCTCAGGAAGATTTATTGCTTGAAGAACTTACGGTAGTTGAAAACCTTTATTATAACGCAAAACTGTGTTTCGACAATATTACTGAAACAGCTATCAACAATTTGATTGAAGATACGCTGGAGAAGTTCGACTTGGTTGAGGCGCGCGATTTAAAAGTGGGCGATCCTATCAATAAGATTTTAAGTGGAGGTCAGCGTAAGCGATTGAATATTGCTTTGGAAATGATGCGCCGCCCTTCAGTTCTCTTTGTTGATGAACCGACTTCAGGTTTGTCGAGTATGGACTCGGAAAAGGTGATGCTTTTGTTGAAGCGTCAAACTTTGAGAGGTCGATTGGTGATGTGCAATATTCATCAGCCATCCTCAGATATTTTTAAGTTGTTGGATATTTTGATTATCCTGGATCAGGGAGGACGTGTGATTTATTCAGGAAATCCGGTTGAAGCCATCGTTTATTTTAAAACACAGAGCCACTTTGTGAATGCTGAAGAAAGTGAATGTTTGTCTTGTGGTAATGTGAGTTCTGAGCAAATTCTCAAAATTATTGAGACTAAGATGATGAACGAATATGGCAAACAGATTCGTAAGCGTAAACGCGATCCGGAGGAATGGTATGCCTTATATAAGGAGGAAATTGAAAGCAAAAAGAAGATTGCCCCTCCTAAGAGAAAGACAAATTTACCTGAGAACTATTTTAAAATTCCCGAACGATTACAACAGCTGAAAATCTACTTGTCTCGTGATATCAATGCGAAATTGAGTAACGTTCAGTACATGATGATCACCTTATTGGAAGCCCCTTTACTAGCTGTGATATTGGGTTATTTCACCAAGTATATTAGCGGAACCGAAGATGATCCTACAGCCTATATTTTTGCAAAAAATGAAAATTTACCCTCCTATATTTTTATGGCAGTGGTGGTGGCCCTTTTTCTAGGTTTGATTATATCGGCAGAGGAGATATTGCACGACAGGCGAATAATCAAACGTGAATCTTTTTTGAATTTAAGCCGTTTGAGTTATATTAATTCCAAGGTACTTGTCATGTTAGGTATTTCGGCGATTCAAAGTTTCTTTTTTGTTATTATTGCCAATTCAATATTAGAAATTAAAGGCTTGAATTTCGAGTATTGGTTGATGTTATACACGGTGTCTGCCTGTGCAAATCTTATTGGTTTAAATCTCTCTGCTTCTCTCAATTCGGTCGTGGCCGTTTATGTTTCCATTCCATTCATATTGGTTCCTCAATTGTTGTTTTCGGGAGTTATAGTGAGTTACAACAAGTTGCATCCCAGCATTACGACTCAAAAATATGTGCCCGTTTGTGGCGATTTGATGACCTCAAGATGGGCATATGAGGCTTTAATGGTTGAACAGTTTGCTCAGAATGAATTTGAGAAACAGTTTTTTGATTTGGAAAAAGAAATGAGTGAAGCTTCTTACAATGCCTCTTTTTTGATTCCTGAGTTATCGAGGCGATATAAAGCTTATCTCCGTCATGTAAAAGCAAAGACTGAAAAGGAGAAGGAACTTAAATTGCTTCGAAATGAGTTTTCTAAGTTGTCTGGTCTTGAGGCCCTTTCCAGCGATATTTCAATTATGAATGCAGACTCAATAAATCAATGGTTGGATGATTTACAGCAATTATCATGGGGTTATTATTCGAGAGCTTCTAAAAAACGGGATAAAGTTTACAACAATTTGCTTGAAGAATATGGTAGTTTTGAGGAACTGTTTGCTTTTAAGCAGCAATATCATAACAATGCAATAGAGAATGTTGTGCTTAATAAGCGTGAATTGAATAAACTGACCGAGTATAAAAATGAATTGGTTCAGTTAAAAGATCCGGTGTTTAAATCACCTAAGAATACAATGGGACGCGCGCATTTTTATGCGGCAGAAAAACGTGTTGGCAATTATTTCATAGAGACTTTTTGGTTCAACCTCATATTTATTTGGTTGACAACAGCTTTCTTCTATTTGACTTTATATGCTGATTTTTTCAGAAAACTCTTTGCATATATAGAACGATTGTGGCTGAAAATTATGCCACATGGCGATTTTAAAATCCGTTTAAAACGACTTTAATATTGAGTTTAAGGAATTAAAAAGCGCAATTCATGACTGCGCTTTTTTGTTGTTAAATTTAATTTTTAGATTAAGTCTTTTATAAATTCTTGTGCCTGATTTTTTTCTAAAGCTTTAATAAAGGCAGTTCCTACGATAGCACCATTGGCAAATTGGCAGGCATATTCGAAATTATTCCTATTAGCAATGCCAAATCCGATAAGGCTTGGTGTCTCAATCATCTTAATTCGATTGAAATAGTCTTTTTGTTTTTCACTTGTTTTCAGGCTGCCACCAGTTGTTGCCGATGACGAGACCAGATAAAGGAAACCCTGACTGGCATTGGCTAGGTTTTTAAAGCGGGCTTCGTCAGTTTCCGGGCATGCCAATAGAACATTATAGATGCCATACTTGTGAAAGTCAGATTTGTAATGTTCTTCGAACTCTTCCAAAGGCAGATCGGGGATGATAAGTCCATCAATGCCCACCTTTTGACAATCCTGAAGGAAAAGATCTACACCATAGCGGTAGATCGTGTTCCAATACCCCATCAACAGCAAGGGAATGCTAACCGTTTTTCGAACAGAACTAAGCTGTTCAAAAAGCAGGCTGAGCGTCATACCATTGTCTAAGGCTTGCTTCGAAGCAGCTTGTATGGCAGATCCATCGGCTAGAGGATCGGAAAAGGGGATGCCAATTTCCACCATATCGACGCCATTTTTCTGTAGCAATTCCAGATTGGATACGGTGTCGTTTAAGTTCGGATATCCGGCAGGAAAATAGATGGATAAAATATCTTGCTTTTTATTTTGGAATAAATTGTCTATTCTGTTCATGGGATAATGAGTTGATTTGATGATGAGATGATGTGGTGGTTACTGAGCGTTGTCGAAGTATGGTTTCTGTGCGAATTCGGAGTATGTTATTTTGTTTTTTCATTTTAACTCATAATTCTAAATTCGTAATTATTAACTTAAAGATGTGTTATATATGTTTCCATATCCTTGTCGCCACGACCTGATACAATCACGACGACAACATCATTTTTTTTGAATTGCATTTTGTCGAGTGCCGCCAATGCATGTGCTGATTCAAGTGCCGGGATGATACCTTCGTTCAGGGCTAATGTTTTAGCGGCATTTAAGGCTTCATCATCAGTTGCACTAATATAATTTACACGACCAGTTTCAGCCAGATGCGCGTGTATTGGGCCAACTCCAGGATAATCAAGACCAGCCGAAATAGAATAGGGTTCAATAATCTGACCATCATCATCCTGCATAAGTAAGGTTTTACTTCCATGAATAAAGCCTGTGGTTCCAATGGTAATCGTTGCTGCCGTTTCAGATGAATCAATACCTTTCCCGGCAGCTTCAACAGCCACAAGCTTTACTGCTTTTTCATCCAAAAAATGATAGAATGCACCAGCTGCATTGCTGCCGCCACCCACACAGGCGATTACATAATCCGGATTCGGGGTATTCTGCTCCTTTTCCAGTTGTACTCTGATTTCTTCAGAAATGATGGATTGCAAACGACTGACAATATCGGGGTAGGGATGTGGTCCTACAACCGAACCAATAAGATAAAACGAATGTGGATTGGCGATCCAGTCGCGAATGGCTTCGTTGGTTGCATCCTTCAACGTCTGATTGCCTGAGGTAGCCGGGATAACTGTTGCTCCCAGCATCTTCATACGCGCGACATTAGGCGCTTGTCTCTTCACATCCAAAGCTCCCATATGCACGACACACTCCAATCCGAAAAGAGCACAAACTGTTGCTGTTGCAACACCGTGTTGTCCTGCTCCCGTTTCAGCAATAATTCGTTTTTTACCCAGATGCTTCGCCAGCAAAATCTGACCGATTGTATTATTGATTTTATGTGCTCCTGTATGATTCAGATCTTCTCGTTTTAAATAAATCTGAGTTTGATATTTTGAAGATAGATTTTTGGCAAACGTCAATGGGGTTGGTCTTCCTACATAGTTGTCGAGCAGACGTGCGTATTCGTTTTTAAAATCTTCGGATTCTAAAATATCAAGATAAACAGCTTGAAGTTCATCTACATTTTTTCGTAATAGTTCGGGAATGTATGCGCCTCCAAATTTACCATAGAAGCCTTTATTGTCGATTTGATAGTTCATTTTATTTGATGTTTCTGGTTAGGAATGATGTTTTAGTTCTTCGCTGAATGTTTCGATTAAGTTGCTGTTTTTTAAGCCCGGTTCATCTTCAAAACCTGAATTAATATCAATGGCGAAAAGTTGAGGGTGAGAAACGTTCTGCACTTGACTCACATCTTCGGGTTTAATTCCTCCACTTAAAAAGAATGGCTTGTTGCCCTTGTATTTTTTTAGAAGCGACCAGTCGAATTTCTGACCACTTCCTCCGTAATGTTTCGATGAGGTGTCGAATAAATAATAGTCAACGGCATCTTTATAGGCTTCCAGTTGATCAAAATTAAATTCTGCATCTATCTGAAATGCTTTGATGATTCCAAAACCCAAATTTCTTAAATCTTTGCAGCAGTCAGGTGTTTCATCGCCATGACATTGAATGTAATCAAAACTGTATTCATAGTCTTTTAGTGTCCATAAAACATCCTCTGATCGTTCGTTAACAAACACAGCGACTTTTTTGATGTGTTTAGGAATTCTATTTAGCATGCTTCTGTTTAGATTTGCACCAACAAAGCGCTTCGATCGTTCAAAGAAGATAAAGCCCATAAAGTCGACATCAAGTTTTGATATTTGTTCTATATTTTCGGGATTTTTTAGTCCACAAACTTTTAGTTTCATGATTTTGATTTATTGTCAGGTTTAAAAGGGTTTAGCTGATCCGGTTAATTAATAAGCGACAAGCCTGACCTGGATTTTTTTGTTTCATCAGGTATTCTCCAATCAGAAAAGCCTGAAAGCCATTGTTTTTAAGATAATGGATGTCGTCTTTTCCTGAAATTCCACTTTCAGCAACTTTTATGAACTCAGATGGAATCTGTTCAGACAGATTAACTGAGTGATATAGATCAACAGAGAAATCTTTCAGATTGCGATTGTTGACGCCAACCAAATCAATATGAGGATTAATGTGGTTTAACTCAGATTCATCATGAATTTCCAAAAGAACTTCCATGCCTAGTTCTTTAGCCAACTGACTCATTGATACAACTTCTTTGATAGTGAGAATTGAAGCAATCAACAAAATAAGGTCTGCCCCCATAGCTTTGCTCTGGTAAACCTGATAGGGATGAACCAGAAAATCTTTTCGCAACAAGGGGGTAGTTAAGCAAGCTCTTGCATTTTCAAAATCAGTGTCTTTTGCCCCAAAGAAATCTTTATCAGTCAGAACAGAAATCACTGATGCGTTTGCTTCTTGGTAAGATTCAACCACGCATTTAATATTTGCATTTGGATTTATGGGCCCTTTGGTTGGTGATTGTCTTTTAAATTCGGCGATTATACCTGAGGCATTTTTCTCAGTAAGTGCTGCTTTAGCTGAATAGCAAGTATGTTGAAAGTATTTTTGTTGTTTAAGGTCAGCAATGCTGTATTGTGATTGTAAAAACTCAAGCTCCTTGTGTTTTTGCTCAACTATGGTTTGTAGTATGTCGTGCATGATTCTTGTTTATTAATATTGAACTTCAGTTTGTACGAGCCTGTTGAGCGATGCCAGCGCTTTTCCCGATTCCAGAGAAACTTTAGCTCTATCCATAGCTTCCTCTCTTGCCAGTTCAGGATGCAGGCAATGGATGGCAACACCTGCATTGGCGATACAAACGGCGTTTTGAGCCTCACTACCTTTGCCTTTAAGGATATTCACAAAGAGTTTGGCAGCTTGCTCAACTGATTGCCCACCGTGCAATTCCTGAGGAGTTAAGGTTTTAAAGCCTAAATCATGTGGGCTGAGAATCTCTTCTCGCTCATTTGAAATAAGTTTAACTTTATCGGTGAGAGCAATTTCATCGTAACCGTCAATATTGTGTATCACGGTATATTGGGAATCTGTTTCTTGCAAGAGATACTGATACAGACGAGCCAATTCCAAATCGTAAACCCCAACAATTTGATTTTTAGGTTGAGCCGGATTTACCAATGGACCGAGCATATTGAAAAATGTTCGAATTCCTAAATTTTTTCTGATAGAAGCGACGTTTTTCATTGCCGGATTAAAGCGAGGCGCATGCAAAAAGCAGATCCCGGAGCGTTCCAAATCCATTTTTAATTCCTCTTCTGTGTTTTTGAATTTGTAGCCTAAGTATTCGATTACATTGGATGAGCCACAAAAGGAAGAAACACTATAGTTCCCGTGTTTGCTAACCATCTCACCTGCACCAGCAACAATAAATGAGGCTAGGGTTGAAATATTAAAGGTGTTTTTTGTATCACCACCCGTTCCGCAAAGGTCTATGCAATTGTAATCGGATAGATCCACAGGAATAGCGATTTTTAGCAAAGCATTTCTAAAGCCACTGAGTTCGTCTACAGTGATACTTCGCATCTGAAATACAGTTAGAAAAGCAATGATTTGGGCTTCGTTGTAGTCTCCTTTGGTTATGTGTGTGAGTACCTCTTCAGCTTCTTGCTTCGTGAGGGTTTTATATTCGAACAAATGATGTAATAAATTTTTCATTTTGATTTCATTTTTAATTGTGAATTGATGATGTCTGTTTTATTTAATCATCCTTCAACCAATTCATAATCATTTGAATACCTTGAGGCGTTAGAATCGATTCCGGATGAAATTGAATGCCTTCTACATCGAATTGATTGTGTCGTAAGCCCATAATCATGCCTTCATCATCCATACAAGTCACTTCTAAACAATCGGGTAATCCTGGTTTTGATACATTCCATGAATGATATCGTCCGGCTTTAAATTTGTTTGGAATCCCATTTAGTAGTTTGGATTTGTCGCTGCACCGATTTATATCTGATGCGAGTCCGTGGTAAACTTTGGCTGGGTTTTCGAGATTGCCTCCAAACACTTCTGCAATGGCTTGATGGCCTAAGCAAATGCCGAGTATCGATTTTGTTGGAGCATACTCTTTAATCAAACCTTTCAGAATGCCGGCTTCGTCGGGTATGCCTGGACCCGGCGAAAGCAAAATCTTATCGTAGGGTTCGATTTCACTCAATTCAATTTCGTTATTTCTGCGAATTTCAATAGTCCCAACATTGATTTGGCGCAAATATTCAACCAAATTGTAGGTGAATGAGTCGTAATTATCTAAGACTAATATTTTCATGATGTTGATCTTTGGATTACTGAGTGTTGTAATACGATGATGTGCTTATTTACTAATACCTTCTGCAATTTTTAATGCTTTTCTTAAGGCAGCCAATTTATTGTCGACTTCATTCAGCTCATTTTCAGCTTTCGATTTTTCGACAACTCCGGCACCTGCCTGATAATAAAGTGTATTGTCTTTGCTAAGAAAGCTTCGAATCATAATGGCTTGATTGACTTCGCCATTAAATCCGATAGAGCCTATGCAACCGCCATAAAAGCCACGTTTAGTGGGTTCGTATTTATCTATCAATTCCATGGCTTTGTATTTGGGTGCCCCAGAGAGCGTTCCGGCCGGAAAAGTATTGCCTATCAAATCGAAGGTGTTGTAATTTTGGGGTAATTCACCTGAAACCTTTGAAACCAAATGAATGACATGTGAATAGAATTGAACTTCACGAAAGGTTTCAATTTTGATATTGGAGGCATTTCGACTTAAATCATTTCTCGCCAAATCGACTAACATGACATGCTCGCTTTGTTCCTTTTCATCGGCTTCCAACTGTTTGGCCAGTTCAATATCCTGTAAAGCATCTCCTGATCTTCGGAATGTACCTGCAATCGGGTGAATGTAAGCTTTGTTGTTTTTCACTTCGATTTGAGCTTCGGGTGAGGAGCCCATAATTCGGAAGGATCCACAATCAAAATAGAAGAGATAGGGTGATGGATTAACCGAGCGTAAAGCCCGGTACAGATTAAAATCGTCGCCCTGATAGCTTTGTGAAAATGAACGGGAAAGTACGATTTGGAAAACATCACCTCGTCGACAATGCTTAATTCCTTTTTCAACCATGTCAAGGTAATCCTGATCACTCATGTTTGATTTTTCCTTTTCTTCTTTCAGGCTAAATTTGAAGTTTGGAATATTGTGATTTCTTAATAGATCTTCAATCTCTTTTATTCTGGAATTCTCACCATTTTGTGTCAGCTCTACAATTGAAAGTGTGTTATTAAAGTGATTCACTTCGATGATGAATCGATAAAGAGAGTAGGAGAGTTGAGGTATTTCTATTCCCGATTTCTTTACAAAATTTAAATTCTCAAATGCCGGAACGGCATCAAAAGAGGTGTAGCCAAAAAGGGCGTTGGCTTTATTTATTTCCGCTTTATCCTCCAAATCGAATTGCTTGACAAATGCTTCAAGCTGATCAGCAACAAAGCCAATAGGTTGATTTGTTATGGGAGTTTCTTTTCTTTCTGAACCAATGCTTTCAATCAGCACATTGTTTTTCAAACTGATATTGGCAATGGGTTCAAGTGCAATGAACGAACTGGCATTCTCAGGGCTATGATAATCGGAACTTTCCAAAAGAATACTTTGAGGAAACCGATCGCGTAGTTTTAGATACATACTTACCGGGGTAATAAGATCGGCTAACATTTCTTTTTTATGGTGTTTAAATTGAATCATGGTTTTTAAAATTTTGGGATAAAAAAAAAGCGACCTACTGAGAAATCAGTAGGTCGCTTAATGTGCAGGTTATATCTTTTTAGAAGCTTAAATTTTGCATATAGGGCGGACGTTTCTGCTCAGGGTATTTGAGAGATTAGTATTGTGCCACCACCAAAATTTGCAAACTGAAGCGTTCATGGTTTATCTTGTTTTATTTTGACAAATGTATCGAATTAAAAATTTAATATCCAAATCCGGAAGATTGATTTTTAGATTTTAATTGTTTGAGCTTGCCTATAATATGCAGGTAATGAGGCTGTTTCAAATTTGTATATCGTCAGAAAAAAATGATTTTGCAGTCTGTCTAAGGTTGTAATTCGAAGCCATAACCTCGCCATAGGCACCAGCAGAGCGAATGGCAATCAGATCATTTCGTTTGGTTTTGGGAAGAGAAACTGCTTTTCCAAAACAATCCGAAGATTCACAAATGGGTCCTACCACATCATAGTTTTCATGCTCGTCTGTTGAACTTAAATTTTCAATTTTATGAAAGGCCTGATACAGGGCTGGACGTAATAGCTCTGTCATGCCAGCATCAAGAATTGCAAAGTTGGTATTGATTCCATTTTTTACATACAACACACGCGATATTAAACTGCCACACTGACCAACGATTGATCGTCCCAATTCAAAATGAACCTGCTGTTTGGCTTTCAAATTCAGAAATTCATTGAATATGGCAAAGTAATTCCTGAAGTCAGGAATCGGCTCTTCATCCGGTTTGTGATAGTTGATACCAAATCCGCCTCCAACGTTAATATGATCGACTATAATCTGGTGTTCGAGAAACCAGTTTTGTATCTCATTTATACGCAAACATAAGCTTTTGAAAACGCTCAAATCAACAATTTGAGATCCAATATGGAAATGTAAACCAACAAGTTGAATGTTGTCAAGTTCGGTCAATAATTCCAGAATCTGATCAAATTCCCAAGGGTTTATTCCGAATTTATTTTCGGCTATCCCCGTGGTGATGTAATGGTGTGTGTTGGCATTTACATTGGGGTTAATTCGTAAAGCAATTTTAGCCACCTTATTTTTCGATTTTGCAATCTCATTAATGACTTCAATTTCAGGAATTGATTCACAATTGAAACAGAAAATATTGGCCTCAAGAGCCATCTCAATTTCCTTGTCAGATTTACCTACACCTGCATAAACAATCTGATTTGAAGGGAATTTATTGTCAATAGAACGCTTGATTTCATTGCCACTTACACAATCAGCACCAAAACCATAGGCTTGAATCAATGATAAGATTTTAGGGTTTGCATTTGCTTTAATTGCATAGTGGATATGGTAATTGTATCGTGCAGCTTCTTCCTTTATTGTAGCTAAACTCGTTTTTAGAAGATCCATATCATAGTAATAAAAAGGAGTCTCCTGAGCGTTGAGATACTTATATGTTGATGAATTAATCATACCTGTGTTATTTAAAGACATCTTAATTGAAAAGCTTGTTTAAGGCTTTTAAAGCCTCTATCTTGTTTTTCTGATCAACTAATACTGAAATATTGTGATTGCTACCACCGTATGAAATCATTCTTAATGGTATTTCTTCCAATGCCTCAAGCACTAATTTGGCCGAACCGGCTGCTTCAGAGATAAAATCACCAACTATACAAATGATGGATTGATTCTTATCTACTTCAACCACACCAAATTTTCGCAGCTCTTTCTCAATTTCTTCAAGATTATGAGTGTCGTCTATCGTTAGTGATACAGCAACCTCTGAAGTTGTTATCATATCAATAGGCGTTTTGTAGATTTCAAAAACCTCAAATACTTTTCTGAGAAAGCCATAGGCTAAAAGCATACGACCGGACTTGATTTTAATGGCTGTAATACCATCTTTTGCAGCGACAGCTTTTATGCGCTTTCGCTCAAGTTTGTTTGAAATTAGCGTGCCTTCTTCCGAAGGATTCAATGTGTTTTTTAATCGGACAGGGATCGAACTCAATTTACAGGGTAAGACACTTGCCGGGTGCATGATTTTCGCCCCAAAATAGGCGAGCTCAGCAGCTTCATCAAAGGATAATTCGTTAATGGCTTTGGTATTTTCAACAAAACGAGGATCGTTATTGTGGAAACCATCAATATCTGTCCAGATTTGTACTTCAGAAGCTGAAACTGCAACACCGATAAGTGAGGCTGAATAGTCGCTACCACCTCTGTGTAAATTGTCTACTTCACCATAGGCATTTCGGCAAATATAACCTTGGGTAATAAAAAGTTTGTTGTTAGGGTATTGACTAATTTCTCTTTTAATATTTTCCTGAATATAATAATTGTCAGGTTCGCCATCTTTATCTATTCTCATGAAGTTGAGTGCCGGAAGCAATACGGAATCAATCTTGTTTTCGGCAAGATGGTAATGGAACATGGCCGTTGAAATAAGCTCACCTTGAGCTAAAACGGCTTTTTCCTGAAGCTGAGTAAAGGTTTTATATACAAAGTTTCTAATGTATACAAAGTGAGATTGTATTAATTCCACGCCTTTGGCTAAATATTCCGAACTGATGTAAAGTTCTTCTATTCGTTTGAAATAGCTTTGTTCCAGCTCCTCAATTTTAATTAATGCGTTTTCATTATCACCTTTATAAAGTAACTCGGTGATTTCAACGAGAGCATTTGTAGTTCCTGCCATGGCTGACAGGACTACAATGCATGGTTCTTCGTTTTGAACAATTTGGGCAAGGTTCTGGATGCGTTGCGCTGAACCTACGGAGGTGCCACCAAATTTTAGGATTTTCATGGTTTTTGTTTGGTAATAGTTAAATGAATTGAATTTTAAGGCTGGTTAATTTATGGTTTCCTTAAAATCAAATTTAAATTTCAAGATACAAACACAAAAAAAGCCTGCAGAATATCTGTAGGCCTTTTATAATTTATTTAAAAGCTTCACATTATTCCACATCGATTGAAACACAATAGTGTTTATTGTGTTTTATCTGTTTATATCTTAAAGTGAATTTGATGTTCATGTGTTTTAATCTTATGGCTGCAAAGATGAGAAAAATTAGATAAGTAAAAAATATTTTCACAATTATTTTTAAATTAAACTCATTTGTTAAGATTTTAACAGGCAAAGGTTGACTCAAACTGATTTTTGTTTGGTTTAAAATCAATATTATTTTAAACGAAAAAAACTCAGGTCCCCACCTGAGTTTTTCTTACTAACCTAAATCTAATCTATGAAAAAATTGACAGGCTCTTTTGGATTAAGCCTGGAACTAACTTTGGATTGTTAGTTTGTTTCAACATTACAAATATAGGGCTTTCTTAAGTTAATGGGAGTCAACGCAAGTTAAAGAACGTTAAGCTTTTATTTTTATGAATGTTGAGATTGGTATAGGTGCGCTTTGGGGCTAAAACTCATGCTCTTGATTAAAAGATGAAGAGAGTGGAATGGGGTAAACGAAAAAAACTCAGGTTCCCACCTGAGTTTTTCTTACTAACCTAAATCTAATCTATGAAAAAATTGACTAAGCTCATTTTGGATTATAGCTTAGAACTAACTTTGGATTGTTAGTTTGTTTCAACACTACAAACATATAGCTTTCTTTAGTTAATGGGAGTCAACACAAGTTAAAGAACGTTAAGCTCCAAATTTATTGGTGCTTTGAAGAGAAAAACAGTGTTTTAGGAAATTCATTTAAGGCTGTAGAATGGAATTTAGATAAGGAATGGTGGAAATGAAAAAACTCAGGTCCCCACCTGAGTTTTCTTACTAACCTAAATCTAACCTATGAAAAACTACTAAGCTTTATGGAGTAGAGCTTAGCCTAATTATGAAAAAATTAGTTGTGTTTCTACATTGCAAACATAGAGATTTCTTTAGTTAATGGGCGTCAATACAAGTTAAAGAAAGTTAAGGATTGCTTTTTTTGAAAAGAATAGTTGGTTTAGGAAATATAAGTGAAATCGTAATATTTAAGACTAAAATGAGATTACTATAAATGAAAAAAACTCAGGTCCCCACCTGAGTTTTTCTTACTAACCTAAATCTAACCTATGAAAACGACTAAACTCGTGTGATTCAGAGTTTAGAATTGATCTTAGAAATCAATTTTGTTTTACTATTACAAACATACGGCTTAAATCAATTACGAAAAAAAAATCTAAGTTAAAGAAGGTTAAAACTGTGTGAATTAAATGAATAATAATCTTCAGATTTTTTTGTATGCCAGTAAACATAGGTTAATCGACAAATTTTGATATAAATTTAAATTCAATTATTTTGTAGATTAGGGTTTTCTAAAAGTCCCGACACCTGTAATAATCGCTTTAGCCATTTTTTCTTCATCACTACCATCCGATTGCGAAAGGTGATACATAGAGTGGATAACCACACCAATATCGTCGACTTCAACTCGTCCTGTCCAGCAGGCAATAGAGCCGTAGTGCCCAAAATCAACCATGAAAGCAATGACATTATCTTTTACGCGTCCAATAACTTCAAATTTTTCTTCAAAATTTGGAAGTCCGATTCCTGTTTGGAATGTTCCGGTGATGTTTTGACCATCAATTTTTAAATTCATTTCTGAATTGTACTGATTGCGCCAGCGACCGTTTAAATTTATGTTCATAGGGCAGGGGTTTTATATTTGAAACATCCATTTTGAAAGACATGTTCCTATAATGTTAGACTTATTTGAATGAATATAATCGAAATATGTGATTTTTACAAGATTTCTGGAGATTGAAAATATGTTTTTTTGGAATTCATGTTATCTTTGCGAATTCGAGTATGAGGGATGATCTGTCAATTAATATATTGGAGCCCCAATTTCGAACATTTTTAATTTCATCTGGTGGAATCAATTAGGCGTTTAGTTTTAGTTATTCCCCGAACAAAGAATTTCCAAATGAGTATTGAAAGTATTATTAAAGGTAAAGTAGTAGAGGCCATTAGTGCGTGCTATGGTCAGAAAGTTGAAGAGGATAGTGTTCAAATTCAGAAGACCCGTCGCGAGTTTGAAGGAGATTTAACAGTTGTTGTTTTTCCATTTTTGCGCTTTTCTAAGAAATCACCTGAAGAAACTGCTAACGATCTTGGAAATTTTCTAAAGGAAAATGTTGAAGCCATTCCTTCATTTAATATCGTAAAAGGATTTCTGAATTTGGTTATCGACAATTCATACTGGCTTTCAGTTTTGAACGAAGCTGTAAAAATTGAAAACTACGGTTTTACTCCACTGACTGCAGGTGCAAAAAAAGTGATGATTGAGTATTCGTCTCCTAACACCAATAAGCCACTGCATTTGGGACATATCAGAAATAACTTATTAGGTTATTCGGTCGCTCAAATTTTAAAAGCGAATGGTTACGAAGTTATCAAAGTAAATTTGGTAAACGATAGAGGTATTCATATCTGTAAGTCGATGTTAGCCTGGTTACGTTTTGGTGAGGGAGAAACTCCGGAATCAACAGGCATAAAAGGCGATCACCTGGTTGGAAAATACTACGTGAAGTTTGATCAGGAATATAAGAAAGAGGTAGAAGTATTAGTTGCTGGTGGTATGGATGCTGATGAAGCGAAGAAAAAAGCACCGCTTTTACTAGAGGCTCAGGATATGCTTGTGAAGTGGGAAGCTGGTGATGAAGAAACAGTTGCTCTATGGCGTAAAATGAACGATTGGGTATTAGCTGGTTTCGATATCACTTATAAAACCATGGGAGTTGATTTCGATAAGGTTTATTTCGAATCGGATACATACAAGCAAGGGAAAGCTATTGTGATGCGAGGTTTGGATGAAGGAGTCTTGTATCAGAAAGAAACAGGATCGGTTTGGGCCAACTTGGAAGAGGATGGTTTAGATCACAAACTATTGCTTCGTGATGATGGCACTTCAGTTTATATGACTCAGGATATCGGAACGGCTTATGAGCGTTTTAATGAATTCCATATTGATGAGCATATTTATGTGGTTGGAAATGAGCAAAACTATCATTTCCAGGTTCTTTCTCTGATCATGGGGAAATTAGGATACGAATGGAGCGATAAAATCAAGCACTTATCGTATGGAATGGTTGAATTGCCTGAAGGTAAAATGAAATCACGTGAAGGAACTGTTGTTGATGCCGATGACTTGATGAAGGAGATGGTAAATACCGCTCGTGAAACATCAGAAGAATTGGGTAAACTGTCAGGCTATTCAAAAGAAGAAGCTGAGGATGTTTATTATAAGGTAGCCATGGGTGCTTTGAAATATTTTATTCTGAAGGTCGATCCTAAAAAGAATATGATGTTTAACCCAAAGGATTCTATCGATTTCAATGGTAATACAGGGCCATTCATTCAATATACCTATACCCGTATTCAATCGGTATTGCGTAAGGCAGTTGAGGCTGGAATAGAGATTCCAGAATTGGCTAAAGTTGATTTGGATATTTCTGAAAAAGAGTCATTCCTAATTCAGTTAATGGCGAATTATCCTAACGTTGTGAAAGATGCTGGTCGTGATACAAGTCCTGCTTTAATCTCAAATTACGTTTATGATTTAGCTAAGGAGTACAACCAATTTTATCACGATTTTCCTATGAATAAAGAGGAGAACGTTGATTTAAGAAATTTCCGTTTTGTTTTGTCTAAGCAAGTGGCAGAAATTATTAAATCGGGTATGAGTTTATTAGGGGTTAGCTTACCAGAAAGAATGTAATAAATAAATGGAATCGGTTGATTGACTGATTCCATTATTAATAATATAAAAATGAGTCTTGCTTCTCTAAGTTAAGACTTGTTGAGGTTTTAACTTATTCAAATGAATCAAAAATAAGAAATATGCATTTTCTCTTAAAAGCATCTGATTAAAAGATGCTTTCTGATAAGAGCAAATACAGAGAATTTTTTATTTTTGCAGGAAACTAAAATAATCCGGAAATACGATGTTTGAAAATCTTAATGAAAGACTTGAGCGGTCCTTTCAGTTGTTGAAAGGACATGGAAAGATCACCGAAATAAATATAGCTGAAACTTTAAAGGATGTGCGTCGTGCTTTACTTGATGCCGATGTCAATTTTAAAATAGCCAAGTCGTTTACTGCTACAGTAAAAGAAAAAGCATTAGGACAGAATGTATTGACTTCTTTGAAGCCAAATCAATTGATGGTGAAAATTGTTCACGATGAGTTGGCTGAACTGATGGGAGGAGAGCATGTTGATATTAATATCAAAGGGAATCCTGCTGTTATTTTGATTGCTGGTCTTCAAGGTTCTGGTAAAACCACTTTTTCAGGAAAGTTGGCCAATTTGCTTAAAACCAAACGTTCAAAAAATCCATTGTTGGTTGCGGGTGACGTTTATCGTCCGGCTGCGATTGATCAGTTGCACGTTTTAGGAGAGCAAATCGGAGTTCCTGTTTATTCAGATAAGGATAATAAAAATCCAGTGAAAATTGCTGAAGCTGCTATCAAGGAAGCTAAAGCAAAAGGTCACGATTTAGTGATTGTCGATACTGCCGGTCGTTTAGCAGTTGACGAAGAGATGATGAAGGAGATTGAAGCTGTTAAAAAAGCCATTAATCCTTCTGAGATTTTGTTTGTTGTTGACTCAATGACAGGTCAGGATGCCGTAAACACAGCAAAAGAGTTTAACGATCGTTTAGATTTTGATGGTGTTGTTTTAACCAAGCTTGATGGTGATACTCGTGGTGGTGCTGCCTTATCTATCCGCTCGGTTGTTGATAAGCCTATTAAATTTGTTGGTACGGGAGAAAAAATGGAAGCTTTGGATGTTTTCCATCCGGCTCGTATGGCTGACCGTATTTTAGGTATGGGTGATATCGTTTCACTTGTTGAGCGTGCACAAGAGCAGTTCGATGCAGATGAAGCCCGTAACCTTCAGAAGAAGATTGCTAAAAATCAGTTCAATTTTAACGATTTCCTTTCTCAGATTTCTCAAATTAAGAAAATGGGTAATCTTAAGGATCTTGCATCAATGATTCCTGGTGTGGGAAAAGCCCTTAAGAATATCGATATTGATGATGATGCATTTAAAGGCATTGAGGCTATCATTTATTCAATGACGCCTTTGGAGCGTGAAAATCCAACTTTATTAAATGGATCACGTCGTAAGCGTATTGCTGCGGGTAGTGGTTCAAATATCCAAGATGTGAATCGACTGATTAAGCAGTTTGATGAAACACGTAAGTTGATGAAAATGATGTCGAAAGGCGGTAAGATGTCTCGAATGATGGGAAATCTTCCGATGAGAAAGCGATAGACAAAATATGAAAATGCTTGACTCAATGGTCAGGCATTTTTTCTTAAATATCAATAACGATTTTCAGCTAAAGATTTTAGCTGTATAATACTTATCACAGATACAAAACATAGTCATGGAATTAATCGATGGAAAAAAGATTTCGGCTGAGGTGAAGCAGGAGATTGCTGCTGAAGTTGAAGAGATTATTAAAAATGGTGGTAAAAAGCCACATCTTGCGGCTATTATTGTCGGACATGATGGTGCCAGTGAAACCTATGTTGCAGCAAAAGTTAAAGCCTGTCATCAAGTCGGTTTCGATTCTTCAGAATTTCGATTTGAAGATACGATTACTGAAGCAGAGCTTTTGGCTGAAATTGAGAAGGTGAATCAGGATGATTCAATCGACGGTTTAATTGTTCAGTTGCCATTACCAAAACATATCTCTGAATCAAAAGTGATTGAGACAATTCGTCCGGAGAAAGATGTAGATGGTTTCCATCCTATGAATGTGGGAAAAATGGTTGCGACTTTACCAACTTATTTGCCAGCAACACCAGCAGGTATTGTTGAATTGTTAAAGCGATATAAGATCGAGACTTCGGGTAAAAACTGTGTTGTGCTTGGCCGTAGCAATATTGTTGGTACACCAATGAGTGTATTAATGTCACGTAAAGCTTCTCATGGTGATTGTACAGTAACACTTTGTCACAGTCGTACCAAGAATATTCCTGAGATTACTCGTGAAGCAGATATTATTATTGTTGCTCTTGGTATGCCTGAGTTCTTGACAGGAGATATGGTTAAGACTGGTGCTGTTGTCATTGATGTGGGAATTCACAGAATTAAATCTGATAAAACAAAATCGGGTTGGAAATTGATAGGTGATGTCAACTTCGATGAAGTTGCTCCTAAGTGTTCTTTCATTACGCCTGTACCTGGTGGAGTAGGACCAATGACTATTGTGTCATTATTGCAAAACACATTAATTGCATCGAAAAAAGAGATTTATTCATAAAGAATAAATTTTCCGATATAACAAAGGGATGATTCTTAATTGAGTCATCCCTTTTTTTATTTGTTTATTTGATCATTATTCTTTGAATGAATAACCAATCAGTTAGGTGAGGCATTATCAGAGAAATGTCTTTGTCGTACAAAAGATACTTTTGTACGACAATTTATAGGGTTTGTCTGATTTTAAACTTGTTATTTAGAATTTTTATAAATACAAATTAAGTCTAAATATTAAACTTAAAAATTAGAATATATGGATGTGTGAATATATTACGTCTATTAGCTTGATTTTTAAAATATAAAATTAATTTTTTTGTTCATGTTAGAATAAAGATTCTTTGGGCTTTTGAATGGTATCATGATAAAAGTCATAAATGTTAGTGAGTGTTAAATCGATGTTAATATTTGTTAAATCCATTATATGTGCTAAATTTAGCATCGATTAATACCATATAACCATTTGCATCTTTACTTTAATTACTAACTAAAAAGAATTATTTATGAAAAAATTAATTGGACTATTTGTCTTTCTACTTCTAGTAGGAACCCAAATAGTGACTGCGCAAAGCAAGCAAATATCTGGTACTGTGACAAGTGCTGATGACGGGCTCGGAATGCCTGGAGTGTCTGTCGTTGTTAAAGGTACCACTATTGGTGCTAGTACTGATATCGACGGTAAATATAGCCTTGAAGCTTCTGCAAGTGATGTGCTTGTATTTAGTTTTGTAGGTATGGTAACTAAAGAAATTACAGTTGGAACTAAGACTGTGATTGATGTAGTTCTTGAAACTGAATCTATAGGTATGGATGAGGTTGTTGTTACAGCATTAGGTGTAACAAGAGAGAAGAAATCTCTTGGATATGCTGTTACAGAAATTGGTGGCGAAGCCGTAAGTGAGGTGAAAGAAACAAATATTGTGAACTCACTTTCTGGTAAAGTTGCTGGTGTTGCCATTCGTCAATCTAACACTATGGGGGGGTCTGCTAATATTTTGATTAGAGGTACTGCTTCTTTATTGGGTAATAACCAGGCATTGTTCGTGATTGATGGTGTTGCAATGGATAACTCAAATACCAACACTGCAGCTCAGATGAATGGTAATGGCGGTTACGATTATGGTAATGCTGCTATGGATATCAACCCTGATGATGTTGAGTCAATGTCTATTCTTAAAGGTGCTGCAGCAACAGCTCTATATGGCTCAAGAGCTGCTAATGGTGTTATCTTAATTACAACCAAAAAAGGGAAAAAAAGAAATGGAATTGGCGTAACAGTTAATTCTGGTATTACATGGTCTACAATTAATAAAGCGACTATGCCTGAGTATCAGTATGAGTATGGTGCTGGTTATGGTCCTTATTATGATGGAGGTCCTGGTGATAATTTTTTTGTATCTGACTTTAACGGAACTGAAAAGTTAGTGGTTCCAACTTCTGAAGATGCATCTTGGGGAGCTGCTTTTGATCCAAATTTACAAGTAGTACATTGGGATGCTCTTGACCCTAATGCAGCTAACTATGGAGAGACTCGTCCTTGGGTTGCTCCAGGTAAAGACAATACAGTTTATAGTTTCTTTGAAACAGGTATTAAATATGTAAATAGTGTTGCTTTAGAAGGGGGACAGGATGGTTATAATTTTAGACTGTCATTTACGAATTCAGATGAATCAGGTATTTTACCAAATTCAAGTATTAAAAAGAATTCTATTGCTTTCAGATCAAAATTAGAATTGAATGATAAGTTGTCAGCTGAGGCTAACGTTAATTATGTAAACACAAAAGGCAAAGGAAGATACGGAACAGGTTATGACGATAATAACCCAATGCAGAATTTTGCACAATGGTTCCAAACCAATCTTGATTTTAAGAGATTAAAGAACAACTATAAAACTGCTGATGGTGATCAAAGAACCTGGAACGCTTCCAGTCCTACTAATTTGGATCCAATTTATGCTAATAACCCATATTGGACTCGTTATGAGAATTATGAGAATGATGAAAGAAATAGAGTCTTTGGATATGTTACTTTAGATTACAAATTTAATGATGTATTTTCTTTGTCATGGCGAAATTCTCTTGATAGTTATAGCGAAATTCAAAATGAAAGAATTGCTGTAAACAGTAACAGTCAGTCTTATTTCTCTAATTATAGAAGAAACTTTGCTGAATTGAATTCAGATTTGATGTTGAAATTTCATAAACAAATCAATGATTTTAATTTATCTGGTTTAATTGGTGCTTCATACCGTGAGAACAGAGTAAAGAGAATTTTTGCTGAAACTGAAGGTGGTCTTGTTGTTCCAGGTTTATATTCTGTTTCCAATTCTACCGTTGCAAAATCTGCAACAGAGTGGGAAGAAGATAATAATATTAACAGTGTTTATGCTAACGTTTCGGTAGGTTATAAGAACTTTGCTTACTTGGAGGCTTCTTTCCGTCATGATGAGTCATCTACGTTACCAATTGATGATAATGCTTATGATTATCCTGCGATTTCAGGATCATTAATTCTTTCTCAATTAGGAGCTCTGAAAGATCTCTCATTTCTGACATTTGCCAAATTAAGAGCTAATTATGCTGAGGTTGGTAATGATACTAATCCATACAACTTAAAGGCGACTTATACTCAAAATGTCAATTGGGATAAAAATTCCTCGTATTCTGTTAACAATACTATGTTGAATCCTAATCTTAAGTCTGAATCTACGAAGAGTTCAGAGATAGGTTTAGAGGCTAATTTCTTTGATAACAGATTTGGTTTTGATATTGCCTATTATAAGTCAAACTCTTTTGACCAGATTATGGATGTAAGTGTTCCTTTTGCAACTGGTTACCAACGAAAGTATGTTAATGCTGGTGAAATTGAAAATAAGGGTGTTGAATTAGCATTTCATGCAACTCCAGTTAAGAGCAATGATTTTTCTTGGAACATGAGTGTGAACTGGGCTCAGAACAAGAATGAGGTTAAAGAATTGTACGGTAAAGTTAAGAATATTGTTCTTGGATCTGCATGGGATGTGACCGTTAATGCTGCAGTAGGCGAAGCTTATGGTGTTATTAAGGGTACCGATTTCCAACGTATTAATGGAAAGAAAGTTGTGGATGCCAATGGTTATTACAAGAAGACTGACGAGACTGATGTTGTAATTGGTAACATTCAACCTGATTGGAACGCAGGTATTACTAATACTTTGTCATATAAAGGAATTACTTTACGTGCTTTGATTGATATTCAACAAGGTGGTGACATTTATTCTACAGACCGTAAATATGGTTTAGCAACAGGTCTTTACAAAGAAACTGCTGGTTTAAACTCTAAAGGTAATCCTAAGCGTGATGCAGTTTCTGACGGTGGTGGTATTCTACATGCTGAAGCTGTAAATGAAGATGGATCTCCAAATACAACTTTTGCACGTGCCAACTATTGGGGTGGTGATCAGTATTATGGTAGAACTCCAACTGCAAGATACGTATTTGATGCATCTTATGTGAAATTAAGAGAAGTTGCTCTTTCTTACACTCTTCCTAAGAGTATCTTAAGTAAAACATTCTTTACGAAAGCAGTTTTTACTGCTGTTGGTAGAAATCTCGCGATTTTGCATAAAAATACCCCTGGATTCGATCCAGAAACTGGACAAAGTGCTGGTAATATGCAAGGTGTTTCTAATGGATCTTATCCTACTACAAGATCTTATGGTTTTAATATCACATTAGGCTTTTAATTAATAATAAGAAAAATGATGAAAAAATTAATATATCTTTTAGTCGCATTGGTTGGCTTTGGATTTGTCTCTTGTGAGTTAGATGACAATATAAATCCTAAAAGAGCGACCGAAGTTCCTGCAGGAACTCTGCTTACAGCTGCTCAGGTTCAGTTTGTAGGTCAATATAACAGTATGAGTGTGAATGCCAATATTTCTAGACTTTTAGCTCAGTATTGGATGGAAACGACTTATACTAATGAATCTCGTTATGATTTTCAGGATAGAGGTATTCCTGATGCTTTCTTTAGAGAAATATATCGTGATGCATTAATGGATTTCGAAGAAGTTAAGAAAATTTTAACTGCTGCCAATTATACAGGTGGTTTGCTTGATGAGGCGAATAACAAAATTGCTATTACTGAAGTGTTGGAAGTCTATTGTTGGACATTATTAACAGAAACATTTGGTGATGTTCCTTACACTGAAGCTTTTATGGCAGATCAAGATGTCACGCAACCAAAATACGATGATGCTGCTACTATTTATGCTGATGTATTATCAAGATTAAATACAGCAATTGCAACATTAGATGAAACTGCTGGTACTTTTGGTTCTTCTGATCTTTTATTCGAAGGTGATATTGTTAAGTGGAGACAGTTGGCTAAAGCCTTGAAGTTGAGAATGGCTATGCGTATGGCTGATATTCCTGCGTTTGGCTCACAAGCTATTGTAGAGGCTCTTGCTTCAGATTCAGAGTTATATTCTGCTTCAGAAGGTGCTATTTTTAACTATTTAGGATTAGAGCCTTATGTAAATACAATATATCAAGGTTTTGTGGTTGATAATCGTTCAGATTATGTACCTTCAAATACCTTGATTGATAAAATGAATGCTTTAAATGACCCACGTTTACCTCTATGGTTTACTAAAAAGGATGGTGCTTATGTTGGATTAACCTATGGGTTAACCGCTGGTGGAGCTTATGGTAATTTCTCTCATTTTACAGATATGTTTTTTGAGGCTGATTTACCTGTTATTTTAGCAGATTACGTTGAAAAAGAATTCTTTTTAGCAGAGGCTGTGGAAAGAGGATGGTCGGTACCTGGTACTGCTGAATCTCATTATAATAACGCGATCACTGCAAGTGTTTTGCAATATGGAGGAACTGCTGCTGATGCTGCTGCATATCTTGCTCAGCCTGCTGTAGCTTATGCAACTGCTTCTGGTAATTGGAAGGAGAAAATAGGTACTCAAAAGTGGATTGCGATGTATAATCGTGGTGTTGAAGGATGGACAGAGTGGAGACGATTGGATTTTCCAATTTTGAATGTTCCAGAAGAATTAACCTATGGTGATATTCCTGTTCGTTACCCATATCCATATGATGAGAATGATATGAATGAGGAAAACTATGATGCTGCAGCTGCTGCTATCGGTGGTGATAAAGCGACAACTAAACTTTGGTGGGATAAAAACTAATTAAACAACAATATTATGAAAAAAGATATTTTTAAATATATTTTAGTAATGTTTTTGGGTGTAAGCCTCGTTGCATGCGAGGATTATGATCCAGAAATTAATTACTATGATACTGCTAAGCTAGATTTATCAGCGACTAAGTTTACTGTTTTAGATAGTGAGTTAGCCACAACAATTGATTTTGTTACTACAACAAAAACAGTAACAAATGTAAGACTTGTATATGATGGAAATGAAATCAATACAGGAACTGCTGCTAATAACAAATATAGTGTGACGTTAAAAAGATCCGACCTAGAATTATCTGAAATAGGTGATGCTTCACGACTATATGTTTATGCCACTGTTGATGGTAAAGAAAAAGAAATGTATACTACTATAAAAATGGTATCTGCTACAAGCATTGATAATCCTGTAGATGAGGACGGTGATGAAGTGGCTGTTTATGAGCTTTCAGATGTTGTTAAAAACTTTACTTATAAAGTAAGCCCTAAAACTTCTACCGCAATAATTGTAGAGCCATTTATAAAGGTAGGTGAAATGGCGACTTTTGCATCGTTAGGTTCAAAAGCATACGATGCTGATAATTTGAACATTCCTATCAAGGGGTCAGATTATACCAAGAATGATACTGTATTTGTTCAATTAATTGCTAAGGTTGGTACTTTTACTGACACTGTTTCAACTTCAATTATTATTAGTGAGTATTTGCTAGGTGATTCAAAGTCTATCAATGTAAATGTTGAAAAACCTGGTTACGATTTAGTTGGTGATTCAATTATTGATATAGCTGAAACTGCTTGCACGGTTAAATTCACTCATGATTTTGCGAGTTTAGAGCAAGGACTTGAAACTATGAATTCTACTTCTTTAGTTGCAATTAGTGACGAAGCTCTTGAAGAATTAATGGGGAATCTTCCTGTTTTAAAGGCTGCTTTTGATGCTGGAACTCCTATGACTGTTGTGAGTGATGTTACCGTTGGTGATAGTTACTTAATTAAACACTCAAGAGGAGGAAAAGATTATTATGGAACATTAGTCATTACATCTAAAAATGATAATAGAACTGGGGCTGATGATTATGTCTCATTTGATGTTGCTTTTGAGGAGTATGATGTCCAGAAATAATTAATTTATTCATTTATATAAAAAAAGGTGTCCTGCAAGGACACCTTTTTTTATATAAAACACTGTTCATTAAACAGTCGATTCTGATTATTGCTCTAAGATTCTAAAGATATTGAGATTAATAACTCACCGCCATCTTTACTTTCTTTTTCTTGATGCGTTCATCCTTCAGTTTTCTCAGAAGTTGAGTTGCCAGTTTGCGCTTTACAGCCACAAAAGAAGCATGATCGAGAACTTCAACCTTTCCCAATTCATCTTTTCCTAATTCGCCTTTTTTCATAAAGAAGCCGACGATATCCATTTTATTAATCTTATCTTTTTTACCTGCATCTATATAGATAGTCAGCCATTCCGGATCTTCGGGTAATGTGATATTATCAGGAATAACCAGTTCTTCAATATTTTGATTGATGAATTCAGGCAGGTAATCACTTTCTGACAAAATAAAGTAGGAACAGCCTGATGCATCCATTCTTGCTGTCCGTCCATTTCGGTGGATGTAAGCGTCTGAAGTTGTTGGCAACTGATAATGTATCACATGTTTGATTGAAGGGATGTCAAGCCCTCTGGATGCTAAATCTGTCGTGATTAAAATGGAGTGAGATCCGTTTCTAAATTTAATCAATGCCTTTTCACGTTCTTCTTGCTTTAGTCCCCCGTGAAAGGTGTCGTGTTGCAAGTGTGAATCTTTTAACAAATCACTAATTCGATCAACTGTATCGCGATGATTACAAAAGACCAGTGTTGATTCATTCCCATTGTGGCAGATTAAATTAAACAAGGCTGCTAATTTATCTTTGCCATCAGCACGAACGATTTTCTCTGTTAGAGATTGTTTGGGTTCGTCAACCAGATAATTGATTTCAAAAGGATTTTTTACACCTGTAAAATCGGGTATGCTTTCGCTTTTTGTGGCTGATGTTAATATTCTTTTTTCAATGCAATCGAGTTGTTCAATAATTTCGCCCATTTCTCTATGGAAACCAAGTTCCAGAGATTTATCAAATTCATCAAGAATGATGGTATTGATACTATCAGGTGAAAAGTTTTCACGACGTAAATGATCGGCAATACGACCAGGTGTACCAATTAGTACGGCAGGAGGTGTTGCTAAACTGTTTTTCTCTATTCTCATGGCGTGTCCGCCATAGCAACAATTTACTTTGAATGGCGTTGCAAGACTTTTAAATACAGATTCTATCTGTATAGCCAGTTCTCTCGAAGGAGCTAAAATCAAAACTTGAACTTCTTTTTTGTTTTCATCAATTTGATTGAGTAGAGGAAGTAAAAAAGCGAGGGTTTTACCTGATCCAGTTGGTGAAAGAAGGATAATGTCTTTGTGGTCATTCCAGGCTTTAATACAATCTTCCTGCATTGGCTTTAAAGCCTTAATGCCTATTTTTTTTAAAATCTCCTGAGTGTTTATCTTGTTTGCTTGCATTCGGCAAAAGTAATTTTAATTTCTCAATAATCAGTTAGTCACAACAGATATGCTTTGGTATTATCCCAACTCATTTTAAATTGTTTTTTTACGCCTTATCATCTTTAGATTCTGTTATTTTTGGCAATCTTAAATTGAAAGATTATGGAGAGCGTTAAAAGGCCAAAAACAGAAGAAGAGAAAAGGGATATTTTTTTCCAACGAAAAGTTGCTAAACGAATGGGTAAGGCGATTAGTGATTTCGAGTTGATTGAGGATGGTGATCGAATTATGGTTGGTGTTTCAGGAGGGAAGGATTCGCTTGCATTGCTCGAATTGCTTGCTCTCCGACGCAAGTTTAAGAAGCAGAATTTTGAAGTTGTGGCTGTGCATATCAATGTTTTGGAGCTGCCTTATCAGGTTGATAGGGATTTTTTAGATGAATTTTGCCGAAAGTTGGATGTGCCAATGATCTATCGGGATATCAATGTTGATTTTGAACGCCCAAGTAAAAAGCCGGCTTGTTTTCGCTGCTCGTGGCACAGAAGAACGACTCTTTTTAAAATGACTGATGAGTTGAAATGTAATAAATTGGCCTTAGGTCATCATATGGATGATGCCTTGGAAACTTTATTAATGAATATGATGTATCAGGGAGCCGTGTGCAGTATGCCAGCTAAGCTGAGTATGTTTCAGGGGAATATCATTTTGATCCGACCACTGATATATCTCAGAAATGAAGAAATGCGGGAGTATAGTCGTATCAGTAATTTTGTATTGGAAAAAGAATTGTGCCCTCATGAAGATGTGACAAAGCGTAAAGAAACCAATAAACTAATTGATAGATTAGCAGGTGATGATGAGCGAATTAGAACCAATTTGTTTCGGTCGATGAGCAATGTGCAAACAGAATACTTGCCAATTATCCCGAAAAAAGATAAGTTGCAGTAAGTTTTTTTGATAGGATTGACTTATTTTTAATCCTCAATTCGTCTTGGTTTATTTGACAGGGCTCATTGTTCACACACTAAAATAAAAATATGGCTAAAGAAATATTAGTATTAGATATAGAAACGACTGGTTTTTTGAATCAGGGAGGAAAGATTGTTGAAATTGGAATTGTAAAACTGGATCTTGACACCGGAGAGGTAACTCCTGTTTACGATTCTTTAATTAAGGAAGATGGCTTGAATGCTTCGCATACGCGTGGTGGATTTGGTTGGATTTTTCAGAATTCTGATCTTCAGTTTGAAGATGTTTTGGAAGCGCCAAGTTTAGAGAGCCAAAGAGAAGAAATTCAAGATTTATTAGATCAGTATAGAGTAACGGCTTACAATAAGGCTTTTGATTTTGGTTTCTTGAAAGACAGAGGTTTTCAGATAAAGGAACTTGATTGCCCTATGCATTTATCGACACCCATTGTGAAGCTTCCTGCAGCTAACGGCCGTCGAGGGTTTAAATGGCCAAAGGTTGAAGAGGCATGGGATTTCTTCTTTGGAGATACAGGATATATCGAAGCGCATCGAGGATTGGATGATGCTGCTCACGAAGCTAAGATTGTGTATAAGCTTTATCAGATGGGAGAGTTCCCGTATATGGTAAGTTTATTCGATTAGATATTGGAATCCCGCTTTATATAAGGCGGGATTTTTTTATTCTGTTCTAATATGCTCGGCTTTTAAACTGTCAATTTTGGTAAATCGCTCGATAATTTTATCAACCTCACTTTGTCTGATACTTAAGGTGATTCGACAATTGAGATTAAAGTCCTGATCGATTTGTAGAGGCTGCTCTTCTTTAATGATTCTCATGACATCATTCATAACCAGATAATCAAAATAAATATCATAGATGTCATTTACCGTTTTTTCAATGATTTGGGCATTGGCAATGGCATCCTGAGCAGCAGTTTTGTAGGCATGAATCAAACCACTAACGCCTAGTTTTGTTCCTCCAAAATAACGGATCACAACAATTAGAATATTCGTTAGGTCAGCCGACAATATTTGGCCTAAAATGGGCTTCCCGGCCGTAGAGGAGGGTTCACCATCATCATTGGCACGAAAGTCCTTCTTATCGGCCCCCAGCATGTAGGCATAGCAATGATGACGTGCATCATAATATTCCTTTTTGAGTTTTTCGATTTGTTCTTTTATCTCATCTTCACAAGTTACAGGAAAGGCATAAGCAATAAACTTACTCCCTTTTTCTTTGTAGATTCCTTCTGAAGGGGTTTCAATGGTTTTATAACTATCTGTTTGCATAATGCATCAGTTTACTTCTTTTCAACTTAATTACTGAGTTAAAATAATAATTGCAACAAAAGCGAGTGCAATTCCAAAGTAATTGAGTTTGCTGATTTTTTCTTTGTAAATGAAAAGTCCAAATATAAGGGATAAGGAAACAATACCAATATTTACCATGCTAAAAACAACTGAACTTTTAAATCCTGAACTGTTTAGTGCAGCAATCAAATAGTAGAGCGAACCAAAGTTAGCTATACCTAAAATGCTTCCTCCAATAAGTGTATTGATTGATAGTAATTGTTTCAGAGATCTCTTTTGGATGTATAAACTGATTAAACCTGCGAGTGCGGCAATGGCAAAAAGGACGAGAGAGAATATAGCTGAACCTCCCTTGCTTAAAAATGTTTCTTGAGAATATTTAACCAAGCTATCCACAAGTCCGGCTCCAAGAAAGAGGGAAAAAGGCAGCCATATGTATTTAATCTTATTCGATTTGTTTGAAGGTTTGTATACGGCAAGAATAATTGAAGCGATTGCCAGTATAAATCCTATAAGCATAATCAGATTAACAGACTCTTTAAAATATAAGATTGAGAATAGGATGGGGATAATGAAAGACATTTTACTCGCCAAACTCGTTATGGTGATACCTGCCTTTTGCGAGGATTTACCAATAATAAAAAAGACAACAATAAAGAGTAGACCAATTAATAGGGCAAATCCAAACCAGTTTTGTTCAGAGAGTTGTTGCATCGAAACCGAATTATCTGTCAGGATATAACTCATAAGTCCAGCAATAATATAGTTGATAACTATGGCTGGCAAAATTTCAATTTTGAACTTTTCAAAACTTTTGAAGCAAATAAATATACCTGTTGAGGTTAATATAGCGAGTAGGATGAGTAGCATATTTTATTTCTAAATTTTAGTTGTTAAAAAAAAGAGCTGCTCTTTTTAGAACAGCTCCTTTGTATATTTTTAAATGTAAGGCTGTAAGCAATTACATCTTTAGTTTTTTATTTATCTCGTCAATTTGAGTCTTAAAAGCTCTGTCGGTGTCAATCAGATTGTTTACCGTTTTGCAAGCATGTAGTACTGTAGCATGATCTTTCTTCCCAATCTGAGAACCAATGGTTGATAATGAAGCCTTTGTCATCGATTTAGAAAAATACATTGCAATTTGACGCGCTTGAACAATTTCACGTTTTCTGGTTTTAGCTTGAAGCAAATCAACGGCCATGTTGAAATGATCACAAACAATCTTTTGAATGTAGTCGATAGAAATTTCACGTTTCGTATTTTTCACCAACTTGTCAATAATTTCAATAGCAAGCTCAAGGTTTAACTCCTTTTTGTTAAGAGTTGATTGAGCAAGAAGTGAAATAAGAGCACCTTCCAGTTCACGCACATTATTGGTAACATGTGTGGCAATATATTCAATTACATCTGCTTCGAGAATGATACCGTCCTTATAAGCTTTTTGCTGTAAAATACGAACTCTTGTTTCGTAATCAGGATTTTGCAAATCTGCTGACAATCCCCATTTGAAACGAGAAAGCAAACGGTTTTCCATTCCTTTCAATTCAATAGGAGCCTTATCAGAAGTCAAAATTAATTGTTTCCCTGATTGGTGCAGGTGATTGAAAATATGGAAGAATGTATTTTGAGTTTTCTCTTTACCAGCCAGCTCCTGAATATCATCAATAATTAAGATGTCGATCATTTGATAGAAATGAAGGAAATCATTTTTATTGTTGTTACGAATAGCTTCAGTAAACTGTGTTTGGAATTTCTGAGAACTAACGTATAAAACGGTTTTTTCAGGGTGAAGTTCTTTGGCTTTTAATCCGATTGATTGAGCCAAATGAGTTTTACCTAATCCCGAATCGCCATATAATACAAGCGGGTTAAAAGCTGTTCCCCCTGGATTTTCAGAAACGGCCCAACCTGCCGAACGGGCTAAACGGTTGCAGTCGCCTTCAATAAAATTAGCAAAAGTATAATCAGGGTTAAGCTGAGAATCAATTTGTAATTTTTTGATACCAGGAATAACGAATGGATTCTTGATGCTAGGTTCCTCTTGTGAGAACGGATTTTTTACGGGGCGGTTTTTTGTATTTGCCGGATTATTTCCAGGTACAACAACCGACAGAGGTTTCACATTTGCCATGTGATTGTTCTCCATTACCACGTTGTATTCTAACTTAGCATTGGGCCCAAGTTCTTTTCTTAAAGTCTTTCTAAGCAGATCAATATACTTCTCTTCCAGATACTCGTAGAAAAAATGGCTAGGTACCTGTAAAGTAAGAATTTCGTTATCCAATTTTAATGGTACAATAGGTTGAAACCATGTACTAAAACTAATTGGCGAAACATTATCCTTTATTACAGTTAAGCAATTTTCCCAGATTTGGAAGTGATTATTGTTCATTTCTTGTTCAGAATTTTAAGTCGTTTTAATGGTTAGATTTTGTTGGGTCATGCAAATTTGGATAAAAAAAATCTGTAAAAAAAATGAATTTAAACTTGACTTTTAAAAAAGAAGATTTAGCCCTTGAAACATCAGCTGTTAGAGATTGAAAAAAAAATAAATTAATTTTCAGCACTGGTAATCAATTAGTTACGACTTAAATTATAGCTAAGTGTCTGGTTGATAAGATCTTTGTTAAATGCAGGTCGGATTTGTTCAAAGAAGAAATTTATTAACTTAAATTTAACAAAAAAATGATATTGGCTATGTGTAACAAGTGACTAGAACTATTCGATTTTTGCGCAGAGTTTGTTAGTAGTATTTAAACATAATTGGAATGCCATTCGCATAAATTTTATTGATAATTAAATCTGATTTTTAACATTTAGGTATTAGTCTTTTAGACTCTTCGAAAACGAAGACTTGTTCAATTAAAATAAATTTTTTAGATTTGATATCAAAATAATATCAAAATATATAAAAATGAAACAAGAAAAGAGTTTTTCACCAATGTCAGGCTACTTTATGATTTTTTCAGTCCTGATTTTAATTTTAGCTGGAGTTTTTGGATTGGCAATTATTCATCATCCGGCTTTTGTGATTGCAATTTTGGCTGCAATTTTTTTGTTGCCAGGTTTTGTGATCGTCAATCCCAATCAGTCTGTTGTTTTAATCTTATTTGGAGAATATAAGGGAACAGTGAAAGCAAATGGTTTTTTCTGGGTAAACCCGTTTTTTTCGAAGAGAAAAGTATCTTTGCGGGCACGCAATCTTGATAGTGATCCGATTAAGGTAAATGATAAAATTGGGAATCCAATTATGATAGGTGTTGTTTTAGTATGGCGGGTAAAAGATACATTTAAAGCTACTTTTGATGTTAATGATTATTCCAATTTTGTAGCGATTCAATCGGAGGCAGCTATCCGAGGAATGGCAGGAGCTTATCCATATGACAATTTTGAAGATGAACAGGCTGAGATCACTTTGCGTTCAGGAGGTAATGAGGTGAGTGAGTTGCTTGAAAAGGAACTTTCAGAAAGACTAGAAATTGCGGGTATAGAGGTGATGGAAGCCAGAATCAATTATTTGGCTTATGCTTCGGAAATTGCAGGAGCGATGCTGCGCCGTCAGCAAGCCACAGCAGTAGTTGCTGCACGATTTAAAATTGTTGAAGGTGCTGTGAGTATGGTTGAAATGGCTCTTGAGCAACTGAAAGAAAAAGATGTAATTGAATTAGATGAAGATAAAAAGGCAACTATGGTAAGTAGTCTGATGGTTGTGCTTTGTTCTGATAAGGATGCAACGCCAGTATTGAATACGGGGAGTTTGTATCAATAATTAAAAAATATGACTAAAAAGAAATCCTTTGTTTTACGATTAAATCCGGAAATCTATAAAAAGTTGGAGAAGTGGGCTTCTGATGAATTTCGAAGTGTCAATGGGCAAATCGAATGGATTATAGATAAATCTCTAAAGGATTCCGGACGAAAGAAAAAAGAGAGCTCTGTTTCAGAAGATGTCGATAAGGAAGGAGATGTATAAATTATAAAGAGGTTATTGTTTGTCAATAGCCTCTTTTGCTATTCAATTTTTGACAAGGAAAAAGGCTGTCTTGCTTATTTTTTATAAATATTGCATAGCTTTGCAGCATATAGGTTTCCTGTTATTGGAATTAAAAGGGAATCCGGTTTAAAGCCGGAGCTGTTCCCGCAGCTGTATGTCCTGTTCGATTATTCGAATTGTATGTTCAAACATTATAACCACTATTTCGATCTCAATTGCTTTGAGGGAATGGGAAGGGGTTTGAATGGATAAGCCAGAAGACCTGCCTCAATTTTTTTTATTCGTAACTTCGGGAGTTGAGTAACGAGATCATAACTGTGAGGTTATGTCTTCTTTTCTACTTCCCATTCTAATTTTATGAAATGGGTATTCGTCAACTAATGATGCTGGCTGTAGCATGTAGTGTTTTTTTGATTACGTCTTGTGGTCAATCTTCAAGTAAGAAAACTGAATCTAAAACTGAAAATCAAACTACTTCGGTTGATTCTTCATTCCAATTCACTTCAAATATAAAATATGCCAAGGGTTTTAAAATTGAAAGGCATGATGGATATAAAGAATTATCTGTTATGGATCCCTGGAATAAAGGTGAAATCTTTCAGAAGTATTACTTAATTCCCAGAGGTAAAAAACAAAAGCTGAGTTTGCCGTCAGATGGGCAAATTATTGAAGTTCCGGTTAGGAGTATTGCTTCTCTGTCGAATACTCAAATTGGAATATTGAATTTTCTTGGAGTACTTGATAAAGTCGTTGCTGTGTCAATGCCGGATCGGATTTATAGTGACGATTTAAATAAGAGAATTGAAAAAGGAGAGGTTGCTGGTGCCGGATCAGGACAGGGGATGACTTTCGATTTTGAAAAAATTATCGATATTTCACCGGAACTTGTTATGGTATCAGGTTACATGAAAATTTCGAATGATGAAGCTAAATTGATAGATGCAGGTTTGCCCGTGGCTTTTAATATCGAGTGGATGGAGAGTAGTCTTCTTGCCCGTGCGGAGTGGGCTAAGTTTATAGCTGCTTTTTTTAATAAAGAAGAAAAAGCGGATAAACTCTTTACTTCACTTGAAGAGCGCTATTTGAACATTAAATCGGAAATTAATCATGTGACAAACAGACCGGGAGTTATTTCCGGATATCATTTTAAAGGGATTTGGTACATGCCAGGTGGACAGAGTTACCTGGCTCAGCTGTTGAGAGATGCAAAAGGGGACTATTGTTGGTTCTCAGATTCTTCTCAAGGAAGTATTCCTCTAAGTTTTGAGGTGGTTTTGGAGAAACAATCCGGTGCTAAAATTTGGTTTGGACCGGCTCAGTGTCGGAGTTTAAAGGAGATGGCCGACTTGGATGAGCGTTATACCTTGTTTCAAGCTTATAGGGATGGTCAGGTTTATTCTATGACAAAGCGTAAGAATGAAAAAGGAGCTAATGACTATTTCGAGTCGGGTGTGATACGTCCGGATTTGATGCTTAAAGATGTTGCCAAGATTTTACATCCGGAATTGTTTCCTGATTATGATCTGTATTTTTATCAAAAATTGGAGTAGCTGAATTGTATATTTTTAGATAGAAAAGATAATCGAATTGAAAATGCAGAATAAGACTAAAATATTTCTATTTGTTAGCCTCATGATTTTGATAGCCGTATTTTTGGTTGTCGATCTTGTACTTGGGAGCGTGAGTATACCTTCTGATAAAATTATTGCAATTCTTACTGGGGAAGATGTAAAAACCTCATGGAATTATATTATACTAAATTTTAGATTGCCCAAAGCGATTACCGCAATTCTTGTTGGTGCAGGATTGTCTGTTTCTGGTTTGATGATGCAAACTTTATTTCGGAATCCGTTGGCCGGACCTTACGTTTTAGGCATTAGCTCCGGTGCAAGTTTGGGAGTTGCTTTAATGGTAATGGCTTCAGCTATACTACCAGGTGTTTTTGGAGCCATATATGGTTTTCTTGGAAGTTGGGCTTTGGTGGTATCTGCTATTGCTGGAGCATCTGTCATTTTTGTAATTATTGGAATGGCTTCAATCCGAATTTCGGATAGTGTTTCACTGTTAATTATCGGTATTATGTTTGGGAGCATTACCGGAGCAGTCGTTAATATTTTGCAATATTTCAGTGATCCCGAGCAGCTTCAAAGTTTTATTGTGTGGACATTTGGTAGTCTTAGTGGGGTGACGTGGAATGAAATGCATTTGATGGCGCCTGTTGTCGTTATTGGTCTATTGATGTCTTTTATTTTGATAAAACCTCTCGATGCTTTGCTGCTGGGTGAGAATTATGCACGAGGTGTTGGAATTTCGGTAAACAGAACCCGAATTTGGGTGATTATTAGTACGGCTCTTGTTGCGGGAACTTTAACCGCATTTACGGGACCAATTGCATTTATAGGTGTGGCTGTTCCTCATATGGCGAGGGCTATTTTTGGTACGGCTAGTCATAAGGTTTTATTACCGGCAGTTGTTCTCATCGGTGCTGTTTTGATGTTGGTTTGTGATATTTTGTCACAGGTTCCGGGAAATCAAACCACTTTACCCATAAATTCGGTGACTGCAATTTTTGGTGGTCCTGTTGTGATATGGGTGATTTTAAGAAGTCGAAGTGTTAAAGCATCCTTTTCTTAGAAGAATATTTTAATTGAAGATTCAGTTTGTGAATTGTGTATTGAGAAATTTTATTGACCGTGACTGATAATTACTTTAAAGACATATTAGAAACAAAAGGCTTATCAATAGGGTATAAGCAAAAAAGAAGCGAGGATTTGTGTCTTTTATCGGATCTTAATCTGACAATTCGTAGGGGGGAGTTGGTTTGTCTTTTGGGGCCTAATGGCTCCGGAAAATCAACTTTAATGCGTACAATAGCAGGTTTACAAACTCCTTTGAAAGGAAAAACCCTGGTTGAGGGGGTGCCTATTCGTGAACGTAATTTTAGTGAGATTGCACGCTTGTTGAGTATTGTCTTAACAGAACGGCTTCAAGTTGGAAATCTTTCGGTATACCATATTGTATCTCTTGGGCGACATCCATACACATCCTGGATGGGGCGATTGTCAGAAAAAGATGAATCAATGATAAAGTGGGCGCTTGAGCAAGTCGGATTGTGGCCATATGTCAATAAGTTTATCAATCAGTTAAGTGATGGAGAACGTCAACGTGTGATGATTGCAAAGGCTTTGGCTCAGGATACACCACTCATCATGTTGGATGAACCGACTGCACATCTAGACCTTCCTAATAGAGTTGAGATTATGCGTCTTTTAAGGAACCTGGCAAAAGAAACGGATAAGGCTATATTGTTGTCCACTCACGAACTTGATTTGGCACTTCAGGCGGCAGATATTATTTGGTTGATGTCTAAGAATAGTGACTTAAAAATTGGTGCGCCTGAGGATTTGGTTTTGAGCGGGAGTATTGAACAGACTTTTAAAAATAAATCATTTAATTTCGACCGAAAATCGGGTAATTTCATTATGAATTACCAGAAAAAACAAATCGTCCAATTGGTAGGGAATGATGTTATGGGTTTTTGGACGCAACGCGCTTTATCCCGTGAGGGGTATCAGGTTACATGCGAAAAAACAGGGAATTGTTCTATTCATCTTAAAGAAGATGAAATGGTTTGGGAGATTCATAAAGATGGAGAAGTGACACAGTGTAGGAGTATACATGATTTGCTACTTGGTTTAAACAAAAAATTGTAATCCTGGCTTGAAGTATTTTTAAGCGCTTATGTCGAATGGAATATCTGTAAATAGGGTTCTATTCGAATATTTTCATTTCCTGCATCGTTGGTTTGTTTTGATTATTAATCATTTAGGTTGTTTGTTGTTGTATTTGTAGATCGTTTTTTTTGAGTTGAAAGTTTAACTTGAGTATTGGATTTAATGAAAGATGTGCACAGATTATGCCTGTAATCTAGTGAAAATAGGGGGAGTGTATGTTTATTATGTTGACACTTTAAAATCATAAAAAATCGAATTTTTATGCTCTGAAATTTGCAAAGCTTAAGAAAACCGTTATATTTGTGTGTGATTCAGATAAAAAACATTTTTATTAACCCAAAAAACTTATAAATTATGAACAAGGCTCAATTAATTGAAGCGATGGCTAACAAGGCCGGTTTAACTAAAGCTGATGCAAAAAAAGCTCTTGATGCTTTTATTGAAACAACTTCTGAAGCCCTTAAAGGCGAAGATAGAGTAGCTCTTATCGGATTTGGTTCATTCTCTGTTTCAACTCGTGAAGCTAGAACTGGAAGAAACCCTCAAACTGGTAAGCCAATTGATATTCCAGCTAAAAAAGTTATTAAATTTAAGGCAGGTTCTGAGCTTGTTGACGTAATTCAATAATTTAAGAATAAGAAATTTAGAGGAGGTTATCTTTTTAACCTCCTTTTTTTATATCATCGGGGTTAGTAATTAACCTAAATTTAGAATAGCGATAGTTTTTATTATCGCTATTCTTAATTTTATACCTTATGAATTTTAAGCAGAAGCAAGAATTAATTCAATTTTTTGAAACGGTAATGAATGAAGACCGAATTGAATTAATTGATAAAAATGTAAATAATAGAACCCGCTATATTACGGTTGTTCTTGAAAATATATTTCAGCCTCAAAATGCAAGTGCTGTTATGCGATCATGCGATTGTTTTGGGGTGCAGGATTTGCATGTTATTGAAAATTCGAATCAATATGAACTCAATCCTAAAGTGGTTATGGGCTCATCGAAATGGATTGATTTGAAAAGATACAATTCCAAAGATGAGAATACCCTTGATGCCATTAATCATTTGAGGAGCGAGGGCTATCGAATTGTTGCAACAACACCACATACCAATGATATTCTGCTCCCCGATTTTGATCTTGCTAAGGGAAAAGCGGCATTCTTTTTTGGAACAGAACTGACGGGTTTATCCGAGGTTGTTATGGATAATGCTGATGAGTTTGTTAAAATTCCGATGTATGGTTTTACAGAAAGTTTTAATATTTCAGTCTCGGCCTCTCTTGTGTTAAATCATTTAGCATCAGATTTGCGACGTTCAAATATTGATTGGCAATTGACTGCTGAAGAAAAGCTTGATTTAAAGTTAGAGTGGTATAAAAAATCAATTAAAAGTGGTCAGAAAATGATAGATAGGTTTAAAAAATCTATCAAAACGCAATAAAATGACCTGATTTGTTTACTTTCTCATATTATTTGGTTAAGTTTATCTAGAGAGAATGATTTTTTTTTCGTCATTCACGAAAAGATTATTAAATTTGGTCACGGAAATTTAAGTGTTCATAAACACCTGAATTTTATTTTAAAATTGATATAATAAATTTAATCATATGAATTGTGTTGTAATTGATGACGATAAACTTTCAAGAAAGGTTGTTGAAAGTTATATTGAAAGAACAGATTATCTTACACTTATTGCTTCTTACCCAAGCGCAATTGAGGCTATTAATGATATTAAGAAAAATGATCCTATAGATTTGATTTTTCTTGATGTTGAGATGCCTGAAATGTCTGGAATGGAGTTTTTGAATAGTTTGAATACAACACCTCAGGTCATTATTATTTCATCTAAAGAGCAATATGCTTTAGAGGCTTTTGAGTATGATGTATCAGATTATTTATTGAAGCCAATTTCATACAGTCGTTTCTTCAAAGCGGTCAATAAGGTTAATGCTCGTGCTGATAAAAACGGAAGTACTGTCTTTACACCTGAAAAGAATGAGATCTTTATTAAGAGTAATTCAACTCTTGTGAGACTTCATTATGATGATATTTTATGGGTTGAAGCACTAGAAAACTATGTGGTTGTTAATACGTTTACAGATAAGTATACCATCCACTTTACAATGAAAGCGATTGAAGATAAAATGCCTTCTCATTTATTCTCAAGAATTCATCGTTCATACGTTGTCAACCTTAAAAAGATTGAGATAATTGAAGATAATTCAGTGGTTATTACAACTGACGGGGGGTCTAAGTCGATTCCTATTGGAAAATCGTACCGCGAGAAGTTAATGGGTGATATAAATCTGATGACTCGATAAGTTGTCATCTAAAAAGATAGTCAAGGGTTTGCATAAGCAAACCCTTTTTTAGTATTTCTAAATTTGTATTTTTAGGATTACAGATAATTTTAAGTCTATCGTTTCCTTTTGGCCGGAATTTTTAAGATTTTTGTAGTCTATCAAATTTAAGTTTATGATTTCCAATCGACAATTATTTTTGCAACATGTTGCAACGACCTCAGACTATCCAATTTCGCTAGAGATTGAAAGAGCAGAAGGCATATATATGTACAGCCCTGAAGGGAAGAAATACATCGACCTGGTTTCAGGTGTATCCGTAAGTAATTTAGGTCATGGTCATCCACGTGTGAGACAAGCCGTGAAAGATCAGGTAGATAAATATATGCACCTAATGGTTTATGGTGAGTTTATTGAAACACCGCAGGTTAAGTTGGCTAAACTTTTGGTTGATAATCTCCCTGACAAATTAAATTCGGTTTACTTTGTGAACTCTGGCAGCGAAGCAAACGAAGGGGCAATAAAATTAGCCAAACGCTATACGGGACGAAGTGAGATTGTTCATTTCAAAAATGCTTATCATGGGAGTACACATGGTGCATTAAGTGTGTTGGGCGATGAAGAGATGAAAAATGCGTATCGTCCGCTTTTACCTGATATTCGCCAGATTGAGTTTGATAATATTGAAGATCTTCAGAAAATCACCCATAAAACAGCTTGTGTGATTTTGGAGCCAATTCAATCAGAAGCAGGTTTTATCATTCCGTCTCAGGAGTTTTTGGATACCCTACGCAAGCGTTGTGATGAAACGGGCGCTCTTTTGATTTTTGATGAAGTACAGATGGGATTTGGACGCACAGGAAAGTTATTTGCTTTTGAGCATTTTAATGTGATTCCGGATATTTTAACGCTTGCCAAAGCCATGGGTGCGGGAATGCCAATTGGTGCATTTATTTCTGAAAAAGGAATTTTAGACAGTTTCAAATCTAATCCTATGCTGGGACATATCACAACCTTTGGTGGCCATCCGGTATCTTGTGCAGCAGCTTTAGCTGGCCTGGAAGTGTTGCTGGAGGATAAGATAATTGATGATGTCAATAGAAAAGGAGAACTCTTTATTTCTCTTTTAAAAGATCATCCCTTAATTAAGGGATTTCGAAATAAGGGGCTTTTTATTGCTGTGAATGTGGAGAGTCAGGAAATTATGCTTGAGGTAATGAAGCATGCCTATGAGTTAGGTATTGTTATGGATCCTTTCTTATTCTATCCCGGAGCTTTTCGTATTGCGCCTCCTTTGGTTATTACCGATGAAGAAATACATGAAGCCTGTGCACTTCTAATTCAAGCTATGGATGCTGTAAATATCTAAACGATGATCTTGAAACGGTTTCTTATTGTATTTGTATTATTTTTCACGATTCTGAACTTAAATGCTCAGTCAAAGTTTTTAGATTCTGAACAAGATCTAAATGCTCAATTTGAGAGTTTGAAAATTGCTCCCAATGATTCTGTTAAGTGGAGTCTTTCTCAAAAGATAATGGATGATTTAAAGACTGTTCTGAGAAAGAAAGGGAGTTTTAGTTATCCATTTAGTTTGATTAATAATCTTGGGAAGGTGACATCGCCGGATGAGCAGTTGAGAATTTTTTCATGGAACTATACTTTGGAGAACGGCGACTACAGATATTTTGCACTTTGTCAGAAAAAGGATGGACGAAAAACTCGTTTATTTGAATTTCAACAAAATTTGCAGGTTGAAGAAAGCATGACGACTAAGCTTTCATCAGATCAGTGGTTGGGAGCTTTATATTATCAAATTGTACCTTTTAAATACAATAAGAAGAGTCTGTATTTATTACTTGGTTGGGATGGTAATAATAACAGAACAAGTAAAAAAGTTATTGAAACCTTGGGCTTTTCAAAAATGGGAAATCCCGAATTTGGTTTTCCTCTCATAAATTGGAGAGGAAAGCGTTTGTCTCGTGTGATTTTTGAATATTCTAAGCAGGTACAAATGCAATTAAAATATCACGAGAGGGTGAATTGTGTTGTTTTTGATCATCTTTCTCCTTCGGAGTCACGCTATATTAATCAATTTGAATATTACGGTCCGGATTTCTCATACGATGCTTTAGAATTAAAAAATGGCATTTGGAATTTAGTCGAAGAATTTGACACAAGGAATCTGAACTAGTTATCAGAACTATATAAAATTACGAAAAGTACAGCAACTGTTTGTCAGACTAGCTGTGTAATCAATATCAACAATTATGACAGAAGAATTTATATATCAAACGGAACAATTTGCTGATGTTAAAATATTAAGATATCAGGTGCCTGGTTTCGAAGATTTGACTTTGCAACAAAAAGAGTTAATCTATTATTTATCTGAGGCGGCGCATTGCGGACGTGATATCTTGTTTGATCAGAATAATAAATACAATCTGATGATTCGAAGAACTTTGGAAGCAATTCTTCTGTCTTATGACGGCGATAGAGACTGCGACGAATTCAAGAATTTTGAGGTTTATACCAAACGTGTTTGGTTTTCAAATGGAATACATCACCATTATTCCATGGATAAAATTATGCCGGAGTTTACAGAGGAATACTTTGGTGAACTAATTGCCAATTCAAACTATGAATTGCTGCCTTTGAAGTCAAACGAAAATGAGATTGATCTGATTACTCGATTGAGCGAGGTCATGTTTGATGAAAAATCAGAGGCAAAACGGGTGGTACTTAATCCTGATATGGATTTGATTGAGAGTTCGGCCAATAACTATTATGAATCGGTTTCTCAAAAGGAAGTTGAAGAATTTTACAAGCAGTTTGATAAAGGCGATGTTGATCGACCTATTTCAGCTGGCTTAAATTCCAAACTGATAAAGGAGAATGGTGAGCTAAAAGAAAAAGTGTGGAAAGTTGGGGGGATGTATACCGAAGCAATCGAAGAGATTGTATTTTGGTTAGAGAAAGCTTTACCGATTGCCGATAGTGAGCTGCAAAAACAAGCCTTAATCAAACTGATTGAATTCTACAAAACAGGCGATTTAAAAACCTTTGATGATTATTCAATTCTTTGGGTAAAGGATTTAGATGCGCATGTTGATGTGGTAAATGGTTTTATTGAAGTTTACGGTGATGCTCTTGCTATAAAAGGAAGCTGGGAGTCAGTGGTTAACTTTGAGGATTTGGAAGGAAGCAAGCGCACAAAAATTATTTCCCAAAATGCTCAGTGGTTTGAGGATCATTCTCCTGTTGATTCGCGTTTTAAGAAAGAGGTTGTGAAAGGGGTAAGTGCTAAGGTGATTACGGTTGCCATGCTTGGTGGTGACTGCCATCCTGCTACGCCAATTGGCATTAATTTGCCCAATGCTGAGTGGATTCGTAAAGAGCATGGTAGCAAGTCGGTGACGATTGATAATATCACACATGCTTATCATCAGGCTTCTTTAAAAGGGGGAATGCTCGAAGAGTTTGCTTATAGTGAAGAAGAGATTGCCCGTTCGAAGGAATTTGGTCATTTAGGAGGCAATCTGCATACGGATTTGCATGAATGTTTAGGTCATGGCTCCGGACAATTGCTCCCAGGTGTAGGCATGGATGCATTGAAAAATTACCATTCTACACTTGAAGAAGCGAGAGCGGATTTATTTGCCTTATACTATATCATGGATGAAAAATTGATTGAGCTTGGCTTGATTCCTAATTTGGAAGTGGGTAAAGCGGAGTATGATGGCTATATCCGTAATGGGTTATTAACTCAGCTTACCCGAATTGAATTGGGCAAAGAGATTGAAGAATCACATATGAGAAACCGTCAACTTATTGCAAAGTGGGTTTTTGAAAAAGGTTTTGATGATAATGTGATTGAGAAACTGGAAGAAGAAGGAAAAACTTATTTTGTAATTCGTGATTACGAGAAATTAAGAGTTCTCTTTGGTGAACTATTAAAAGAAGTTCAGCGTATCAAATCAGAAGGTGATTTTGAAGCGGGTAAATTATTGGTTGAGAACTATGCCGTGAAAGTTGACGAGGCTATTCATCAGGAAGTTAAATATCGATTTGAGAAATTGAATCTGGCTGCTTATGCTGGTTTTATCAATCCGGAATATCATCCTGTTTACAAAGAAGGAATCATTGTTGATGTAGAGGTGAGTTATCCTATGGATTTTGCAGAGCAAATGCTTAACTACTCAAAAAACTATTCATTCTTACCCAATGAGAATTAATCTATAATCTGATAGGATGATTGGAACCCTTGTTAATGTAGGAGCTGTAATTCTTGGAAGTGCTATTGGTTTGGCCTTCCGTTCCCGAATACCCAAGAGGCTTTTCGAGATTGTTTTTCAAGCCATAGGTTTGTTTACAATCAGTTTAGGTTTGGTTATGGCTTTTAAAGCCAATAACATGCTGATTATGATCTTTAGTTTGGTCACAGGATCTTTACTTGGAGAATGGATCAATATTGAAAAAGGCACTGAAAAGCTAAGTGATATAATTAAACGTAAGTTAGGCAAGGAAGAGGATAACTCCTTTTCTACAGGAATGATTACTGCTTTCCTTTTGTTTTGTATGGGGAGTATGTCCATTTTAGGTTGTTTTGAAGAAGGCATGGGGAAAGGCGCCAACCTCTTATTTACCAAGTCGATTATGGATGGCTTTTCTGCCATTGCTTTAACGGCAGCTTTTGGTATTGGTGTCATGTTTTCATCAGTTCCCTTGTTTATTTATCAGGCAGCCCTAACCCTGTTGGCCGTGTTTTTTGGCAATATCATTCCGGATGCCATCATTACTGAGCTAACAGGAATAGGCGGGATTTTAATTCTGGGATTGGGTGTCACGATCCTTGATATTAAAAGAATTCGTGTTTTAAATATGTTGCCAGCTCTGCTTATCGAAGTTCTTTTGTGTTACTTCTTTTTGTAAGCAAGAAACTTTAATTTTATTGATATCGAAACTTTCATTCTTTATGAAGAAAAATATAGAACAAAATATTATCAAACTTTTTGAAGAATCAACTGGTGACCAACTTGTGCGAACCGAGCTGATTCCTCCATCTGGTTCGTATCGTCAGTATATTCGTTTAATCGGGAAGAAACAGACCGTAATGGGCGTTTATAATGCTGATAAAAAAGAAAATAAAGCCTTTATCACGTTTAGTCGTCATTTTAAATCGAAAGATTTGCCAGTTCCTTCAATTTTGGCTGTGGACGAATCTAAAGATATTTATTTACAGGATGATTTTGGCGATACCATGCTTTTCGATTTTATTCAAAAAGAACGAAAAGGCAATCATTTTCCGGATTCACTTATTCTCATTCTGAAAAAAACGATTAAAGAATTAATCCGTTTTCAGATAGAAGGCGGTGAGGGATTAGATTATTCGGTTGCTTACCCTAGAGCTGCTTTTGATAAGCAATCTATGATGTGGGATCTGAATTATTTTAAATACTATTTTCTGAAGCTGGCCAAAGTGCCTTTTGATGAGCAATTGCTTGAGGATGATTATTTGAAGTTTACTGATTACTTATTGCAAGCCCCGGATGACTATTTTCTCTATAGAGATTTTCAATCGAGAAATGTCATGTTAAAAGATGGTGAGCCCAAGTTTATAGATTATCAAGGAGGACGAAAGGGAGCTTTACCATACGATTTGGCATCCCTCTTATACGATGCTAAGGCTGATTTCCCTCAGGCTGTACGTGATGAACTTTTAGCTTATTATTTGGATGAGTTGAGTTCGTATAAGCAAGTTGATATAAAAGCGTTTAAAACCTATTATTATGGCTATGTTTTGATACGTAAGATGCAAGCTATGGGCGCTTTTGGTTTTAGAGGTTTTTATGAGAAGAAAGTGCACTTTCTGCAATCAATACCCTATGCCTTGCGAGATTTAAGAGAAATATTGCCTCATTTGGATTTCTCTGTTGAATTTCCAGAGTTGTTGGCTGCATTGAAAAGGGTGTGTGAATCAGAATTTTTAAATTCAGTAGGTCTTGTTGAGGAGAATAAGCTGAAAGTATCGATTCAGAGCTTTTCATATCGAAGAGGTATTCAACCTGATGGTTTTGTTTTTGATTGTCGAATAATTGATGATCCTGTTGGTGACATTCGTTTTGAAGAAAGTCATATGAATTCAGAATTTCTACCTACTTTTTTCAAAGAAGAAACAAGCATGCATGCATTTCTAAAATCTGTATGCGCTGTTCTTGATTTTGCCATTGATAAATCTCAAAAACAGAAAATAAAACAATTGGATATTTATTTTGGTTGTGTTGGAGGCCAACACCGATCGGTGTATGCAGCTGACTATTTGGCTAAATATATTGAGGGTAAATACGATGTTCAAATTGAGCTTAAACACCTTGAAATGGGGAGTGTAAAGACCTTTTAGCTATGGGTAAGAAGCGTTGTAAATTATCGAAAACAGAATACGCAGATAAGCTTTGTAAAGGTGGTGAAAAGTATGTCTGTAAAAAATGTGCACGTGTCGCTAAGAATGTGAAAAAACTTTGCGATGCAAAAGAAATAAAAAGACAACATGATTAATGCAATGATATTTGCTGCGGGTCTTGGTACACGCTTGCATCACTATACAAAGAATTGCCCTAAAGCTTTGGTCAAACTGAATGGAAAACCTCTGTTAGAGCATTGCATTCTGAAGATGAGAGCTTTTGGTGTGGATAGAATTGTGATAAATGTTCACCATTTTGCCGATCAAATAGAAGATTTTCTCGAATCAAATAAAAATTTTGGGATGGATATCAGAATTTCGGATGAGAGAGAGCTCCTGTTGGATACAGGAGGGGCAATTAAAAAGGCAGCGCCATTATTCATTCCTGATTCTCCCGTTTTAATTTATAATGTAGACGTGTTGAGTTCTTTAGATTTAGGAGAGCTTTTATTGGCTCACAAGCAGAATAATGCATTAGCAACATTGAATTTAATTGATAAAAAGACTGATCGGTATCTGTGCTTTAATCAGGACGGTTTACTCTGTGCCTGGAAAAATGATGCAACTCATGAAGAAAAAATTGTGAATGATAGTCATTTGAATTCTAAGGCTTATAGTTTTTCAGGTATTCATATTATCGACTCAAAGTTGTTGGAGCTGATTGAAGAAGAGGGTGCATTTTCTATAATTGATTTATATCTGCGATTAGCTAAAAATCATAAGATAGCTGGTTTCTACGATTCAACAGAATTGTGGATGGATCTTGGTAAGCCGGAAGACTTGTTGAAGGCTGAAACACTTCTAAAGAAATAACCTTCTTGACAGGACGAAAAAAAATCCATTCACTGAGAATGGATTTTTTTGTTTTAGATTAATTTTATGATTCGACGCTCCAATGCGTTTAAAAAACGCTTGAATAATCCAAAGTATAAAACGATGTATAGGGAAATAGTCATTAGCCAAATAACGGTGATATTAACCCAATATGTATCGAATTTACGATTAAAAATCTTTTTTCGAGGGGCATAAAAATGCGCTTTTAAGAAAGAACTTTTACCATCTCTGAATATTGGATCAATTCTCTGATATAATCGATCTTTGTACTCTACAATACGTTCAATATCATTGCTGTTTTTAACAAATTCAGTTAATCTGTCATTGTCATAAGATTTCTTCATAGTTACAAAGCTCTCTTTATCCGCGTATTTGCTTTGCAGATCAAGCAGTTTTTCGTCTTTTCTTTTGTTAGCAGCATTATATAGCATGACGTAATGATGGCTGATATCATTAAGGTACATCCTGAGCTCTTTCAGTAGGGTTAAGGTTATTGGATTTCTTGTCAAAAGATCCAGTTTGTCAAACTTTATAGGTAATTCGTTAGACTTGAGTTCATTGTAAATTAAGCTTAGATTTACACTGTACTTTTCATTGATTTTGCCCTTCCTTAGAATCTTTTCACAATCGTTTAGTTTGTTTTTTAAGATGGGTAGCCAGTAGTTTTTCTTGTAATCAGCCTGGCTCATTATTTTATCGAATAGATAGAAATTGGTTTCATATTTATTGGCCGTAAATTGTTCTACTGCCAAAGCCTCATAGGCCCATCGAGCCGTAATAATCTCACCATACCAAGGTATTTTGTTTGGATGTGAAATGTTCGGATTAATTTTATCGAATTTGACAATAACGCCACTTAAAATTAATTGGGGGATTAAAATAAATGGAATTAAAATATAGATGTTTATGACCGTTTTAAAGCTGTCAGAAATAACTAAGCCTAACATATTTGCAAAACACCAGGAACTAAACAGGACAAGCCAGTAAGTGAAATACATGTCCTTTATTTCAAGTATTGAGTTACCAATAATGACAAAAATAAACGCTTGAAAGGCTGATACCGAAAAAAGAATAACAACTTTCGACAAAAAATAGCTTGCCGGACTTAAGTTGAGGAAACGTTCTCGTTTTAGAATTTTTCTATCCTTTATTATTTCTTCTGCACTAAGGGTTAAGCCTATAAATAGAGCTACGATTACCGCCATAAAAATATAAACCGGAATATTGCTATTGCTACTGAAAGTATAGCCCAGTTGATTGGCTTTATCGATATTATAGAATTTAATAATATAGGATAAGATGAATGCTAATAGGGGTGTTTCTAAAAAATTGATGAGCAGATATTGTTTGTTTGATAACTTTGAAATAATATCTCGCTTAACAAAAACACTGAATTGCTTAAACTGATTGGGTACTTTGAAACTGACCGGTGGTAATTCATTAGCATCTTCAATTACTTTTTGAGGAATATTGCTTGCTATAAATCTTTTGTCCCATTGTACAGGTCTTACTTTACGAGTTTGTGTTGGAATCCCGTATTCGTCAAGCACCTCAGATTCAACCATGTTGAATATTTGGTCAGCATCTATATTACCACAAACTTCACATTCGTTACCACTACGGTTGGCTTGTTGTGTTTGTGCCTTAAAGTAAGTGATGGCATCAAGCGGGTTACCATTAAAAATCATATAACCGCCCAGATCAAGAAAGAGAAGACGGTCAAACATTTTGAATGTTTCACTTGAGGGTTGATGTACAACCACAAAAATGAGTTTCCCTTTTAAAGCTAAGTTTTTAAGAAGATCCATTATTTTGGATGAATCTCGCGAAGATAAACCGGATGTTGGTTCATCAAGAAAAAGTACGGCTGGTTCACGGATTAATTCCAAAGCAATATTCAATCGCTTACGTTGTCCCCCGCTAATTTTTTTATCAAGAGGATTACCAACCTTCAGATTTCGGGCTTCAAATAGGCCTAAATCTTTAAGGACTTTGTATACACGTCTAATAAGTTTAAAAGAAGAGTATTTATTGAAACAAAGTTTTGCATTAAAATAGAGGTTCTCAAAAACCGTTAATGAATCGATAAGAAGGTCATCCTGAGAGACGTGCCCAATAACCCCTTCTATAGATTCTTTATCCTGATATATATCATGACCATTTATTAATACCTGCCCTTTTTGAGGCGCTAATGATCCATTTAAAATATTCAGGAGTGTTGTTTTTCCGGCACCACTTGAGCCCATAATCCCAACCATTTTTCCCGACTCTTCCTTAAACGAATGCTGGTGAACACCTTGATCATTTTCTTTATATCGGAATTCGATATCTTTCGCTTCAAAAACAACGCGTTCGTTGTTTGAATCGCGGTTAAATGTGCTTAAGATGTCGCTAAAATAAATCGGCTCAATCTTTGGATTACGAACGGAAGAGCCTTGAGTCAGAATGTGAACGCGTTCTGGTTTTAACGCAAGTCCATTCATGTAAAGCTCTTTGAGCCCTTGAAAACGGATTACAAACAAATCAATTCGAACAAGTCGGAGAATTTTGATTTCTCCGGATATTCCTTCAGAATAGATATGTTCCCCTTCTCCTGTATGTGTCTTTTTGTTGTTGATTGTTAAAAGTCGGTCAGATTCTTTGATATCATCAAAGTCTGAAAGCATAAAGTCTTGCAGTCTGATATAGCCATCTATTGGCAAATTAAAAGTGTCTGCAACCGTTTCAACGAATTCCTTTTCGCTGGAGGTAATCTCATCGCTTTCCATAAGGAATTCAAGCAGTTGAATAAGAATAATGATTTTTTGTCTGGCGACAAGTTCTTTATTCATTTCACTGCATATTCTCAAGACTCTAACGGAGCGGGATGAGGTGACTTGTTTTCTTTTTGATCGCCTGTTGTTTCTGTCAACAGTATCCTGATAATATTTGTTATATAAATTCAGATATTCCTGTGCAGAATCCTGATCCAATTGGCGGTATAGGTATTTCACAACCATTGCGCGGCGCTTTTCACCTGAACCTTCAGGATGTGCAATAATCGCGAATAATTGCATCAAGGCTTTTAGAATTCTTTCGCTCATGAATTAAGAGGACTTGTAGTATGTTGTTTGGGGAAATTACTGTTGGAAACCAATAAGTAATAATATTGAACCTGGCTTCTTCTTTTTGGAAATGTATTGAGCTTTTATCGTACAATTAAGTGTACTTGCGAATTCGAAATCCCAATATGGGGTTGACGCATATTTCTTATTGGTGAATAAGAGGTTATTTTCCTGATCGTAAACTGAGAATATAAGTTGGCTATCTTCCTGATCGCTTACACCGGCCACTCGATAATGATTGCCAGAATAGAAGGTGGTATGGAATTCAGCAGATTCCCCGGAATTTAAATATGCTTTGTATTCCTGACCATCAGAAACATAAGTTGATTGCAGGTATTTACTACATTCTTCCATTAATTTTTTGTCTTGTGCCAGACTGTTGGATATCGTCAAAATGCTTATAAGAATAAAAAAGTATAACGTTTTCATTTGTTGAGAATTGGTTTAGGTTGAAGCATTAATTGATTGCTGTTGAATTGCTTAATTAGTTCAATTCATCGTGTAATAAAAACATGCAGCTTATCAATCTTTTCAGTAATTACAGAAGTCACTTTTGGAGTGATAATCAGTTTAGATTTGCAATTGACAACAGTAAGCTTCTTTTTAGGAAAATCAGTGGAAGGGACATATTCGTACTCTTCAACAATTTCATCAAAAGTATAAGCTAAATCAATTAAGTTTTCGACCAGAAATTTAAAGTCTTCATTATCCTCTGCATAGGGGACCAATAACTTGATTAGATTCTCGAGCGGTCTTTTTTGTTCTGCAATTCGTTGCATTAAATCAGGATGTGGATTGTTCTTCATCTCTTGAGTGAGAACATATACTGACTCAATCCATCCCCCGGCAAGTATCAGTGCGCCAATTTCTTCGCGTTTATTATTTTTTAAAAAATTATCGATATTTCGATAAGTTTCAGAAACTATAACCATCAGAGAATCCCGGTTGTCAATATTAGCCTCAATTCTATTGACAGTTGCCTGATTGAGAACTTTATAGATGCCAAGATCCAAAGATAAAATTTTGAGAACAGCAAAATAACTTGCCGCATCTTGTGTTTGTTGATAGATATTGATATAGCCTAAATCGACACCATAAACACCAAAATTGATGGCTCGACTAAAGTTTGTTATATAATCAGATGCTTTGCGAGTAGGGTTGAGTAAATCTTTATTATATGAAATACCTGACTCGTGTAAAATGAGTGAAATCTGATAAGGGGATGGTAAACTAAATAAAATGTTGTTAAAGTGGAAAATAGTAACGCTTTCCTGTTCTGATTTGACAGATGAAGCGACAAGATTTTCAATAAGTTTAACTTCATCAGTTGTCTCGGTGGACGGTTTCCTAAAGTAAAAAAGAGAGGCTACTACTATAATTATTAGAAAGATAACTACGAGTCTGATGCGGTTCTTAGTGTGTTTTTCAGGCATTATGCTTTACGTATAAAATTATATGGCAATTTAATAAGAAAATATTAGAAGTCAAATGCCCTTTGGTCTATTTTTAATACATTTGAGGGCTTTGTAAAAATACTATTAACAGCAAATTTAAAACTCTAAACAAATGAAAAAAACTATCATTTTAGGAGCCATCTGTTTATTAGCTCTTTGTGATGTTTCTGTCTATGCTCAAAATAAAACTTTGAGTATGAAAGATGCTATTATTGGGCAATGGCGTGACTTTTACCCGGAAAATATTAACCAATTAACTTGGCGTGCAGATAAAAATGAATACAGCTTTATTGAGAAGAATTCAATTATGCTTGGAACACCGAAAGGAGCATCCAGTGTACTTGTTAGTCTGGATGAATTGAATGCCGCACTTTCGGCAAGTTCACTAGGGAAATTGGAACGAATTCCTGCTTTTATATGGCTTGATGCAAATACCATTCAGTTTTGGTTGAAATCGAGTTTATTGCGTTATCGGTTTACTGAGAAACAAGCTGAGCTTGTTTTGAATTCAGACTCTGAAGCAGAAAATAAAAGCTTTTGTGAAGCCAATGATAAGTTAGCATATACTTTAGAGAATAACCTTTACGTTGTTGATGGAAAAGGGACAAAACTTGCTATTACAGAGGATCAGGATAAGAACTTTGTAAATGGACAAAGTGTTAGTAGAAATGAGTATGGAATTGATGGTGGTATTTTTTGGTCGCCTAAAGGTGAGTCTTTGGCATTTTATCGTAAAGATGAGAGTCAAGTAACAAATTTTCCTTTAGTTGACATCAACACGCGTGTAGGCGAGTTGAGAGAAATTAAATACCCAATGGCAGGTATGAGTTCTGAAATTGTGTCGGTAGGTGTTTACAACTTTAAGACTGCTAAAACAACTTGGATTCAAGTTAATGATTTTGGAAAAGAAAGATATTTAACTAATGTTAGCTGGGGTTCAGCAGGTGAGTATTTATATATTCAGGTTTTGAACAGAGCTTCAAATCATATGAAGCTTAATAAATACAGTGTTGCAACAGGTGAATTGGTAAAGACCTTGTTAACTGAAAAAGATAACCGTTGGGTTGAACCACAACATAAGCTTATTTTTTTGAAAAATAAGCCTAATAACTTCATTTATCAGTCTAACACAGCGGGTTTCAATCATTTTTTTCTGTACGATACAAATGGGAAATTAATAAAGCAACTAACCTCAGGAGACTGGATGGTAACTCAGGTTTTAGGTTTTGATAATGCGGAGAAGAATTTATTTTATGAATCAACCGAGGTAAGTCCTACCGAGCGTCATGTTTATAAATTGAATATGAAGACCGGCAAGCGCACTCAACTGACTAAAGCGGAAGGTTACCATAGTGTAGAGGTTAGCAAGTCAGGAGCTTATTTTATCGATAATTATAGCAGTTTGAACGTACCCCGAGTTATCAATATTGCAGATGCAAAAGGCAAGATTGTAAAGAATTTGGTAACAGCTGAAAATAAACTTAAAGATTATAACTTGGGTGAAATTTCACTGGGAACTATTAAATCTGCAGACGATAAAACAGATTTGTATTACAGACTGATTAAGCCGTCTGATTTTGATCCTGCTAAAAAATACCCGGTAGTGGTATATGTGTATGGTGGACCTCATGCTCAACTGGTAACCGACAGATGGTTAGGCGGAGCTCGTTTGTGGGAAGAATATATGGCTCAGCATGGCTATGTTGTTTTTACGCTTGATAATAGAGGCTCGGCTAATCGTGGGAAAGAATTCGAAGCGGTTATTCATCGTCAGTGCGGTCAGCCTGAAATGGCAGATCAAATGAAAGGAGTTGAGTTTTTGAAATCACAATCTTATGTGGATGCGGATCGTATTGGTGTACATGGATGGAGTTATGGTGGTTTTATGACCATTTCGCTGATTACCAATTACCCTGATGTATTTAAAGTGGCTGTTGCCGGTGGTCCGGTAATCGATTGGAAATGGTATGAAGTGATGTATGGCGAGCGTTATATGGATACTCCAAGTGAAAATCCCGAAGGTTATGCTCAGGCTTCGCTATTGAATAAAGCAAAAGATTTAAAAGGGAAACTTTTAATCTGCCAGGGAGCCATTGATAAAACAGTATTGTGGCAACATAGCTTGAATTTTATTAGAGAATGTATTAAGAATAATGTTCAGGTTGATTATTTCCCATACCCTCGAGCAGAACACAATGTTAGAGGGATGGATCGAATCCACTTAAAACAGAAAGTAAGCAATTATTTTGATGATTATTTGAAATAAAATTTTCTCATTAAATCACAAAGGCTCACTTTCATATTGTTAAGTGAGCCTTTTTTCTTTTATCGGAGTTTGTAAATTTTAGTTTTGGTCTTACATTTGGACGAAATCCTTAATACAAGAAGAATTGAAAACAAAAATAGATTCTAAAAGCATCTGGACGATAGCTTATCCCATTATATTAGGTAGTGTGGCGCAGAATATAATATCGGTAACCGATACGGCTTTTCTGGGACACTTGAGTGAAACGGCACTTGGAGCTGCTGCCATCGCAACCATTTTTTATTTTGCTATTGTTATGCTTGTTTGGGGATTCGGTTTGGGCACTCAAATTGTAATTGCCAGACGGGTAGGGGAGCAGAATTATACTTTGGTGGGTAAAACCTTTATCCATGCGTTTTATTTTTTAATGTTCTCCGGGATTCTTTTGTTTGGTTTTATGGAATTTCAGTCACCTTCTCTTCTCAAGTGGATGGTCAGTTCTGATGCTATTTTTCAGGCCAGTAACGATTACATTTCTTATCGTGCCTGGGGAATCTTGTTTGCCTGTGTGAACCTTTTATTTCGGGCATTTTATATTGGGATAGCTAAGACTAAAGTAATTAGTTGGAGTACAGGAGTAATGGCTATTGTGAATGTTTTTTTGGATTATGCCTTAATATTTGGACAGTTCGGATTGCCTGAGATGGGAATAAAAGGGGCTGCCTTAGCTTCGGTGATTGCTGAATTTACAGCGATGATTTTCTTTATTGTCTTTACATTAAGAAAGATTCCTATCGCCTATTATGACCTGTTTCACTTCTGTAAGATAGACTGGCCCTTGTTTTCGAGATTGATAAAGGTTTCATTTCCTATCATGATTCAGAATTTTCTGGCTCTTTCGTGTTGGTTTGTTTTTTTTATTTTAGTTGAGAGAATGGGGGAGCATGAGTTGGCTATTTCTAATATTATTCGAAGTATCTATGTTCTGCTAATGGTGCCGGTTTGGGCCTTTGGTTCTGCAGTGAATACACTCGTTAGTCAGGTTATTGGAGAAGGATTTCCTGATAAAGTGATGCTGATTATTTGGCGAACGATAAAGTTGTCTTTTTTATCTGTTCTTGCACTGGTTGGCATCTCAATTTTTATTCCTGATTTTATTATTTCAATTTATACCGATAATGCTTTATTGATTGAGCATACTCGCCCAGTTGTGTATGTTGTATTTGGAGCATCGCTTTTATTTCCAATTGCCATTACCTTATTTCATGGTATTTCCGGAACAGGACGAACGTTTCATGCCATGCTTGTTGAAGTTGTTGTTCTTACATTTTATTTAGGAGCAGTTTACGTTCTGACTCAAGTTTTACAGGTTTCTGTGTCAGAAGTTTGGTTGTCTGAATATTTTTATGCCATATTCTTAGGTACAGCTTCATTTGTATACCTCAAATATGCAAAGTGGCGGGGGAGTGTTGTTTGATACTGGTCTTTTGAATTGAGAGCGGAAGGTCTATTCAAAGTCAATAATTTTAGGCCCTTTGACATTAAAATTATTGAAATTAGGTCGATCTTCTCCCGATATTCCATATTGTGGACTTGTAAAGTCGCTTGGCGCTTTGGGGTAAAGAGCAAAACGTATTTCGATTGTTTTGAATACCAGATTTTCGTTGTTTAAACGAATCCCCAGCCCCAATCCATAATAAGCTTTGTTTTTTAATGGGTGGTGCTGATTGCTACCGATGGTGCCCACATCGAGGAAATTGAAAAATGCAAGTCGAAATCCAGCAGCCATGTAAGGGGTGAATGTCATGTTTTCAAGCTTTAAGGTCAGTCTTTGTGTACCTGTAGCTTGGAGGCTTGAATACCCACGAATACCGGTATCCGTGTTAAAGGTTATAAACTCTTCAGGAAAACGGCGAATCCCAAGACTGTAGTTCAATTCCACAAAGTTACGTAAACGATATCGTCCTGTTTTTCGTAGACGACTGATGTATTTATTTTGAAAGATGAAATTGCCTTGTTCAAAATGACTTTTGTCAAAGAATCCTCCCAGAGCAAAACGTGTGAAAAAATAACTCTTTGCTTTGTAGAAATATGTGGCTCTTTGGTAATCGAATGCTAAATACTTTCGGTAAGAAAATTCATTGTCTTCAAGTCCACCCGTTAGTTGCATCATGTATCCGTAAGGAATATCTTCTGTCCGACCAAAATTGTAAATTAAATTCGATTTGAAGTACTGAACCTGATTGAGGGTTAAACTGCTTAAATAAGTTCTTTTGTTATGAAAGAATCTATTGAGATCGGGAGCAACTTCCGGACGTTTTGAGAATTTTAATGAAGAATAACCTAGTGTTGAGAATAATCGTTTCTTTGCGAGTTTCTGTGGCGAACTGAGTTTAAAGGCACGCCCCATCCATGTAGAGGCATAATCAAAATCAAGGGGTTCTTTATTTAATATGGGATCGTTTGATTTTATTTTTTTTGAATGTCTGGTTCGTGATAGTGATAATCCTCCTGCATATTGGGTTAAGAAGGTTTCGAACTGTCTTTCGAGGCTTAAACCAACAAATGAATTTTTATAATTGTCCCTGAAACTTATCCCGGCATTTATATGAGTATTCTTTATGTTTTGAACTTTATAGCTGGCCAGATAGCCCCATTTTTGGCTTTTGCTAGAATTGTATTCAAAGCCTGATTTTATCTCATGGCCTCTTCCGAATAAATTCTGATTATAGAGTTCAAGTGAAGATGAAGTAAAAGAACCCATGTCTAAATCAAAACCCCACGAGAATTGATCTTTTACTAACAGATAAAGATCAACTAACTCAGATGAACCCATTACAGGGATGACAATAAATTGAGCATCCTTAATATAGGAAAGCTTACGAATCAATCGCTCGTTGTCTGCTGTATTATAGGCGTCGATTGTGTCTCCTTCTTTAATGTATAGAAGCTTTTTTATGTGTTCCCGACTACTGGTATTGTGGAGTTTGTTGGCGGTTTTTTCAAACCAAATACGTGTTTTTTGAAGGCTGTCTAAGAAATTAGGTTTGAATGGAGGTATAACATCAACGATAATTTTATTGATACGTTTTCCTTCGTAAGGCAAAAATACTTCACCACTTTGCTCTCTTGTTTTAGTACTAATTATCTCATTTTTGTTAGGAGAAACAAAGAATAAATTATAGAGTTCTTTTGTAATGTTGCTTTTGTAAGCCTTTGATTTTAGGTTATTGTAAAATGTTTGGCCCTTTTTTAAACTATCTTTCCGTAAATGCTCATCAATTGTGTCAATATATATATAAGTTCTTCCTGCATCACTAGTGAAGTATTGAGAGTTTGGTTTTGAAGTCGTGGATATTTGAGCATGAACATCTAACCAATTTGTAGAAATCAGTAGAATTAGAATTGAATATAGTATGCTCTTTTTTATCTTAATAAATCTTGGTTTGTTTTTAAAGATAATAAAAATGAGGAATGGGAATATATCTGTTTTAAATTTTTGAATCGACAACTTTTTTGTGAATTTCATCAAGTTGTTCATCAGTCCATTGCCATTTGTCATCTGAACGAATTTCGCCAATAAGTTGTTTTTTATTGAAGAATTCAAGGGTGGTGACAGAACTGCCAAGGCCAAAGCGTTTAGGGCCGAGTCTTGTATTCAGATTTGTTAAAGGAACAATTTCTGTTCCCTTTATTGCGATTAAACTGAAATATGAAATTGTGAATTCATTTTTTTCTTCATCGAAATCGATTTGATAGATGATTCGGTTTCGTTTTAGGGACAATAAAAGAATGAAAATTAGAACAAGAGTTATTTCATATATAAGATTAATTCCGGTGAAAAAAAGGAAAATAACTTGTATGATTAAGAATAGGCTTAATTCACTTTTGATTCTTTTCCAAATCGAGAAATCTGTATTGTGTGGGGTGTAGCTTGTCATGTTTTATTTTTTGCATAGATACTTCTTTTATTTGAATGAATTAGAGTTAAACCTGGTATTCTAAAGCATCTAAGCTGTTTTTTTGTCCTCAGATAAAGATCAAGCTATTTTAGATGGTTTAAAATCTCCTGTGCTGTTGATCTGTTTTTATAATTGGGATCGTATTGGATGAATTTAATTTTTCCGTTTTTACCGATCACAAAAGTAGCTGGCACCGGGAGAGTCTGGCTTGGATTTCCATTGGCTTTGTTTAAATCAACACCATATTGTTTATACCTCTCTTGTAAATCTTTCGCTAAAATAAAATCAACGCCAAAGGTTTTCATTATTAAGTTGTCTTTATCCCAAAGAATGGGAAAATCGGCTTTCGTTTTTTCTATTGTTTTATCGATATTTTCTGTTTTCTCGGGAGTGATGGCTATAAGTTGAGCACCGGCCTTTTTGAAATCTTCCAGATGATCTTGTAATTCACTCAAATGTCGATTACAGAATGGACACCATTGTCCTCTATAGAAAACAACAATTAATTGTTTTTCTTTTAGAATAGCCGTGCTCTTTATTTTGACTCCATTTTGATCTAAAGCAACAAATCTAGGGGCTTTTTGGCCAATTTTCAGACTGCATTTTGTTTTTTGAGCATGGCTGCTAAGGCTGATTAGAACCAGGATAAGAAATAATAAGCGTTTCATATTTTTGGATTTAAAATTTTGGATGAATTGATAAATGAGAAACAGAACGGAGTCTCTTTTTCACGTTTATTGTAAAAATATGAAATAAAAGACTTTAGAGTCTTCTGTTAAAACCGCTTTATTGTTAATTTCTTGTTAAAGATCAAAAAAAATATCCCTTACCAGTTTCGATAAGGGATATCTATATGTTTGAATTGTTATGGATTATGCTTTTTGTAGTCGCATAATTTTGTAAGTAGTGTTAACACCAGCTTGGTGGAAAAGAACGCCGACAGGACATATTTTTAAAGTTTTCTCCAAGCAGGATTCTATTTTCTCATCGCTTGCTTCGGTGTCTATTCTAAGTTCTACCTCAACATCGGTAAAGGTAGCAGCACCATCTTTTTGGTGACCAATGGTATCTACTTCAAGAGCCGTGAATTCAAATCTCATTTTTTTTGATACAATATTAAAAATTGTATTAACACATCCTGAGTAGCTCATCAAGCAAAGTTCAAATGCGGTAGGGCCTAAATCCTGTCCACCTTTTGCTTCTGGTAAATCAACAATCGTTTCGTGTCCTCTATTATCAGTAATTACTGAAGATATGCCTTGTGTCCAAGTTGTCGTTGCTTTCATTTGTTTAAATTTTATACGGCTAGCTTCTATTTAGCCTTTGGTTTTTAAATATTAAATCATTTATACGGCTACAAATATATTTAAATATACAAATATATGTAGGTGTGATTGGGTGTTTTTTAACATTTTGATTTATCATGGTATTTTTAACTTCATTTTATGTAGGCGTGTAATTCAGAACATTTATTTCAAACCTTTGCAACGATTTTTATTTGCTTTTTATTATGAATTTTTAATAAACACTCCTAAATTGTATTTCTTTGCCTTTATCAAACATCTGGAAGTTAACTGTAATGCTCTATGATGAGTTAGAGTTAACTGTAATAAAAACTAAATTATTGGCATGTCATACAGCGATTTAAAAGAAAAATGGTTAGCGCATTATAAAACGGCACCTGCTCAGCTTGAGAAAATGGGGCAAGTAAAAGGTCTTATTAGTGCTTTTAATGCAAATGTGGATGCAGTGATTAAAATCAATGGGAAATTTATTGAGGAAATCATTGAGGAAAATGAATTAGATCTAACTAAAATTGTTGGTGCAGGGGAGAATTGTATCCAAACAAATGAGGATGCAATACGTGGATTTTTACAATGTTTTCAAGCTGGAAAAGCTGAAGAATGGTTGATTGAAGATAAAGCAGTATTCAATTGGTTGAATGATACAATTGGTTACGATAAACTTCAGATGGGTGGCCAAGGCGGAATTGTTGCGAATGTGATGGCTGTTTGTGGTGTCGATTCAGTTTACGTGCATTGTGCATCATCTCCTAAAGAGCAGTCGCAGCTTTTCTTAGATTTGGATAATCTGTTAACTGTAGATGAAAATGGAGATGTGGCTCAGGCCTCCAAAGTCGATCGTAAAAATGATTTACCTCTAATTCACTGGATTATTGAATTTGATAAGGGGGATGCCATCACTTTGGATGGAAAAGTTTATACCTGTCCGAAAGCCAACCGATTCATTGCAACATATGATCCATTAAATTTTAAACTGCATATCGATGAGCATTTTTCAAATAAAATGTCTCAGCCAGATATAAATCCGGAATATATTATACTTTCTGGTTATCAAATGCTTCATGAAACCTTGAAGGACGGAAGTAAAGGTGCTGACAAAATAGATGCTTCGAAGGCAATGATAAACGAATGGCGAAAATCGTGTCCTGATAATTTATTGCACCTTGAGGTTGCATCTACGCAGGATAAGGCGGTACGCAAGCATTTGATCGATTTATTGGGTAAGAGCGTTGATAGTTTAGGATTTAATGAACGTGAACTGATTGATATTCTTGAGGTAATTGGAGAAGAGGAGTTGGCTGCACAATGTGAGGCGAATGTCAATGCTGAGAATATGTTTGAGGGAATGCTGAAAATATATGAATACACGCAGTGCCCTCGTATGCAATTGCATATGTTTGGTTTGTATTTAACCATGCAGAAAAGAGGCTTTAAAGTGAGCCCTGTTCAAAACAGAGATGGTATGCAATTGGCGGCTACTGTTGCTGCTGCCAAAGCGGGAACGGGCGCTATTAATACAAAAGATGTTTTATTGTGGGCTCAAGGGCATAAGGTTTCTGATGTTGGCCTTAATGAGTTAAGTAATTTACAGAATCTTGTAACAGCAAAATATGGTAAAAATGATTTGCTTGAAACAGGTCTTTTTGAAAATGAGTCTATCGAGCTTATTGCTGTCCCTACAATTTTAATTGAAAAACCTGTTACCTTGGTTGGTATGGGAGACACTATTTCTTCAGTATCTCTGGTCGGGGCAAGATAAGATCAGATCTGATAAAAAAATAAAAAGCTATCCTTCGAGGATAGCTTTTTTAGTATGCTTATTTTTTTTTGTTCTTAATTGTTAAAAATGTTGAAAAATTTTTAGCAAACGTTTGCGATATTTCAAAATGAAAAGCTATATTGCACACGCTTTTGAAAAAAGGGGCCACCCTTATTCAAAGCAAACTCTTATACTAACCGATAAGATCTCACTAACCACTAATCCGCAAAGAATCCTACAGGCCACTGTGGGATTTTTTTATTTTAAAATCTATATATCAAAGCTTGCTTTGTAACTTGTTGATGTTTGTGATTGATTATTAGTATTTTATTGATCTGTTTTTGATTTGGCTTACTATGTGGGAGAGTTTACAATTTATATTCTGAATACGCATAATAAAGAATTAAATCTTTAATCTGTTTTATAACACTTTTACTTAACCAAAAAATTGTTGAAAGTTCTTTGATATTTTTTGAAAGACTGCAACATTTGTACACTGAAAATCAGTTTGGATTTTGAACTAAAATCAGCTAAAGAAAGATTTGACTCACGGCTAATTTATATTTCAAATTCGATTGATTTTGTCTAGGTTTATGCATTAACAATAAAGTTCTATTTACGATTTACAAATTGAGTTGTAAGTAGATAATAACAACTAACGATACAAAATAATGACACCTAAGTTTAAAGCTCAAGCTGGAACTTTTGAATCAAGCGACATTATGGTTCTAATTGAACCGGTTGCCGAAGGATCCGGAAGACAGGTTGACATTTCTTCAACTGTAATGTTGCAGTTCGAAGAAGATCTAAAAACATGCATCAATCAGGTTTTAGATGTAATGGAAATCGAAAATGTGCACCTTATTGCAAAAGATAAAGGCGCATTAACTCCAACCATTAAAGCGAGAGTTGAAACCGCTGTTAAACGTTCTTTAGGTATTCAGGAGGGTACATTGTAATGGCTAAGAAGAAAAGAAGATCAATGTTGTATATTCCCGGTAACAATCCGGCAATGATTCAACAAGCGGGTGTTTATGGCTGCGATGCCGTATTACTTGATTTGGAAGATGCGGTTGCATTAAACCAAAAAGATGCTGCTCGTATTTTGGTGCGCAGCATGCTTGAGACTGTAAATTTCTACGATACTGAAGTTTGTGTTCGTGTAAATAATCTGCAAACTCCATTTGGATTGGCCGATTTGGAGGAGATTGTACCGATGCAACCTGATAATATTCGTTTCCCAAAAACAGAATCGGTTCAGGATGTTAAAGATTTCATGAAGGAAGTTCGAAGAATCGAAAAAGAGCATGGTATCACAGATCCTAAAATGACCATTCATGTAATGATCGAAACGGCAAAAGGTGTTGCTAATGTCTATGAAATTGCAGCTTGTGAGCCACGTATTGATGCAATTACAATTGGCGGTCAGGATTTAACTGCTGATATGGGGATTGTGAAAACTCCGGATGGAGCTGGAATCGACTATGCTCGTAAGCGAATTGTAATGGCAGGTAAGGCTAATAATTTAGATGTATTGGATACTGTTTTTGCTGATGTTAATGACGATGAGGGACTTAAAGAAGAGACCGAATACATCAAGAAACTAGGTTTTGCAGGAAAGGCATTGATTAATCCACGTCAGGTTGATCCTGTTCATGAAGTATTCAATCCTAGCGAAAACGAAATTCGTAAAGCTTACCGTGTATATTCTGAATTTTATAAGAATACAAAAGCGGGTATTGGTGTTTTTGCTATCGATGGTAAAATGATTGATGCTCCTGTTGTTCAGCGAGCAGTCACCGTTTTGGAATATGCCAATATCGATATTAAGGATATTGAAAAGAGTTTAGACTAGTCAATTTACAAGCAACAATTTGTAATTAGCAATTAATTATAAAACGATGAAAAACGCATTAGGAGTTGAAATTCCTGAATATATAGACGGTTTAGGCGAATTGCAGCCTTACCAGGGAGTATGGAATAGTGTTCTGAAAGGAGATGTCGCATCTCAGACAGTACCGACTGTTCTTAAAGCCCAAAAAGCGCATGTTTCTAAAATGTGCGATTCTTTAGAAGATGCCATTAAAAAAAGCCAACCTTTCGATGGGATGACAGTTAGTTGTCATCACCACCTTAGAGGCGGAGACGGCGTATTGATGCAAGCTATTGCCATTCTTGACAAGATGGGAATCAAGGATATTACCTTGGCTTCTTCATCTTTAACCTCGGCACACGATGGTTTGGTTCCTTATGTTGAAAGTGGAATGATTACCCGAATTTTTTCTTCGGGAATTCGTGGACGTTTGGGTGAGATCATTTCGATGGGAAAATTAAAGCATCCTGCTGTTATTCACTCTCATGGTGGTCGTGTTCGCGATATTATGAGTGGTCGCATTAAGCCGGATTTGGCTTTGTTGGCTGCTTCTGCTGCTGATGAGGAAGGAAATGCAACTGGTGCACACGGACCTTCAGCTTTTGGTTCTATGGGTTATGCTGATATTGATGCCCGTTATGCTAAAACTGTTGTGGTTGTAACTGATAATTTGGTTGAGTATCCTTGTGTTCCACCTTCGGTACGTCAACATTTTGTTGATTATGTTGTGACAGTGGATAGTATTGGTGATGCTTCTAAAATTGCATCGGGTACAACTCGTATCACTTCTTCACCTATGGACTTGCGTATTGCTCGTATTGCTGCAACAGTAATCGAACATTCAGGTCTGTTTAAGAATGGGATGTCATTTCAGGTGGGTGCCGGTGGTGCTTCATTGGCAGTGGCAAAATTCCTTCGTGAGGATATGAAACGTAAGAGCATTCAAGGTTCTTTCATGATTGGTGGGGTGACATCTTATGGTGTTGATATGCTTGAAGAAGGCTTATTTAAGGCCATTTTCGATGTTCAGTCATTCGATGCTGCCGTAAGTACATCGGTTTTGAATAACCCTCAGCATATCGAGATTACATGTGATCAATATGCGAATCCTAATAACTGTGGTGCCATGACCAATAAATTGGATGTGGTTGTTTTAGGTGCCCTTGAGGTGGATGTTGATTTCAATGTGAATGTAATTACCGGTTCATCAGGTGAAATTCGTGGTGCTTCAGGTGGTCACTCTGATACTGCTTCCGGTGCGAATCTTTCAGTTGTTGTTTGTCCATCTTTCCGAGGACGTTTACCTATCATTATGGATCGTGTTCATACGGTAGTAACTCCAGGTGAAAGTGTTGATGTGATTGTAACTGAACGTGGTGTTTGTGTGAATCCATCAAAACCGAATTTGGCAGCAGCTTTGAAAAAAGCGGGTGTGAATGTGGTAGATATTCGCGATCTGAAAAAAGAAGTTGATTCGATGACAGGTATTCCTGCTGAGAAGAAGCTTGGCGATAAAATTGTTGCTTTGGTAGAATACCGCGATGGAACAATTATCGATGTGATTAAAAATGTCACTAACTTGGAATAAGACAATTCGATTTTCGAATTGAAAATTATATTTCCCTCCCTATAAAAATGGGGAGGGAACTGTTTCTTTTTTTTGAGAAACAAATTAATCGGTTTTGATAGCTAATCAATACGAACTAATGTCATGACGGCAGGGATGGATAAGTCGATAGAAGAATTGCTTTTGGCTAAAGACAGGCGAAGAGAATTGAGGATGCAAAGACTTGAAAGAAGCTGTATTACTCTGAGCTTTAATTTAAATATTCCTGGTTTACCCAAGTCGAATGAGCATTTTCATGCCTTTTTTACCACTTGCTTGCACGAGTTACAAGATTATCTTCTTTCACACAGAATTGTCATTGATCAAAAAACGATTCATTGTGCAACTGACGCTGCCGGAGATTTCTTTCTTGCTGATATAATTGATTCCGATTACTCCGCTATCCAAATAAAAAAATATTGCGAATCTTTTGAAACAAAACATCCCGTTGGGCGTCTTTTAGATGTTGATGTGGTTGATGAAAAAGGTGAACCTGTTTCATCAGGAAAAGCGAAAACTTGTTTCTTCTGTAATGCTGCTCCAGCCATTTACTGCATGCGCAAACAATCTCACGATTATGCGGCTATGCGTATGAAAGTTGAATTGGAGATTTCCAAATATCAGGAGTCGAAAAAAAAGAACCGTGTTTGTAAACAACTAGCCATATTGGCTACGCAATCCTTATTGCATGAGGTTGCTTTGGCTCCAAAGCCCGGTTTAGTCGATCGTTTTGATGAGGGATCGCATTCGGACATGGATTTTTCTACCTTTTTAAATTCAACGGCGGCTTTGTCTGTTTCATTCAGAAAAATTGCTGATTTTGGGTATACGTTTAATGGAGAGGATCTGAAAGAAGCTTTACCAAACTTACGATTGTTAGGTCTGGAAATGGAGGCTGATATGTTTGCTGAAACACATGGCGTTAACACCCATAAGGGAGCGATCTTTTTATTAGGATTCTCGATTTTTGTATCCGCCTACTTACTTGCCAGAGATTCTTTTTCCAATGAAGCTTTTGTGTCTGCTATTCAGAAAATGAATGGTGATTTGGTTGCTCGTGAGTTGGGGAAGAAACTTTACCTGGGACAAGAAACCCATGGTGAAGTGTGTTTCCGAAAATTTGGTAAAAAGGGGCAGGGCATAAGAGGGGAAATTCAGGCCGGAATGCCTTGTGTTTTTCTAAAAGCGCTTCCCGTTTTGCACCAGCATTTCGATTCTGAAAAGATATTGACAGATAAGTTGCTCAACAAAGGTTTGACACATGCTTTGCTCGCTATTATCTCCCAGAACGATGATAGCAATATCCTTTACAGAAAAGGGGAAGAGGTTTTAGAGGAATTAAAAAACAGAGCTATTGTTTGTGTGGATAAGTATGGTAAATCAGATTTTGACGCTGATTATGCCTCTTTAATTGAATTTTGTAAAGATAAAAAAATATCACCGGGCGGTTCTGCCGATCTTTTGGCTGTATCCTATTTCATGTATGGTGTGAATAGACAGTTGGTTTGGAATGATGAATAAATCCAGTTTTAATAATTTGAATGAAATCCCCGTTTTGCAGGGAGAATACAATAAAATATGGGCGTAGAAAATACTGACTATAGAGAAGAATCTTTAGATTTGAGAAACCCTTTTGATGTTAAAATGCTTTCAGAGTTTTTGTCTGATTTGGGCTTTGATTATATTCCGGAAGATGTTGACTATTCAATGATTCTGTATAATTTGAATGATGAAATTATTGGAACCGGATCGTATAAAGGTCGTGTTTTGAAATATGTAGCTGTTGCTCCTAAGTTTAGAGAAGGTGCGGCTTTCGCTCAGATCGTAACCCATTTGATTGATATTGTCATTCAAAAGCACAATCACATTTTTGTTTATACCAAACCTCGTAATTTAATGGTTTTTAAGGGACTTGGTTTTACTGAGATTGCAACAGCTGAGCCTTTGTTTTCGGTTCTTGAGTTTGGTTACGAGAATATCAAAACCTATCAGGATTACTTGCGTTCGCTTAAGCGTGACGTGACTGTGGGGGGGATTGCTGCGGTGGTTGTGAATTGCAACCCATTTACCATGGGACATAAATATTTAATAGAAAAAGCCTGTAGCGAAAATAGAGTCGTATATCTGTTTGTGGTTGAGGAAGACCGATCGTCTTTTACCTTTACAACGCGTTGGCGTTTGATTAAAGAGGAGTTGGGCCATATCGATAATTTGGTGATGGTAAAAGGAGGTAATTATGTCGTTTCAGGTACCATTTTCCCATCCTATTTTTTAAAACAAGAGAAAGAATCAGATATCGCAGCTAGTCAGGCTGAGTTGGATGTGATCACATTTATGCGATATATTGTGCCTATTTTCAATATCAATCGTCGATATGTGGGAACTGAAATGTATTCACCGGTCACCAAAGCCTACAACGAAGCCATGATTAAGCATTTACCTCCTAATGGTGTTGAATTGTTAGAAATCCCTCGTATTGCATGTGGTTCCAAGGATAATTATATTTCAGCTTCTAAGGTCAGACAAGCCATTCGCGAAGATAAGCTGGATACGGTTATTGATTTCTTGCCTACATCTACAAGACGTTTCTTGTTGTCAGAGGATTCGGCTCATGTTCGAGCTAAAATCAAATCGAAAAAAACTAGGCATTAAGCCGAACTTAAAAAAAACAGCGACTAAAACTTCAATAAATTTAGTCGCTGTTTTTTTAAAAAAGTTCAAAGTCTTAAGGTTAAAAAATGAAATTTGTTTATCTGTGTTTTGAGCTTTTAGAATAAATAGATCCGAGAATTTTCATTAATTCATTGGATTCAGCCTCTAACGAAAGCCAGTTCGAATTTGTTTCTGAGATTTCAATAATTATTCGAATCCAGTAGTTTGATTCTCTTATTTCTTTAAGTGAAGTCCTAAGCTTGTTTGAAAATCGGCTTTTGAAACTGCCGATTGTGCTTCTTCATAATTTGCACCCACAGATGTTGACGATTTGAGTAGTTGGTAAGATATGACTTGATATTCCCGAGAATTGGGTAGATTTCTAACTTCTTTGATAATATCTACTGAAAATCGAAATAAACGCTCTTGCAAGTTATTTTCCATGCTTTATAAACTTTATCTTTCTCTTCCTTTCCCCTTGTTCACTTTATCCTTATTTCCTTTAACCTTTAACCTTGTTGTCTTTATCCTTGGATTTCCGGTTTCCACGATTTTAATTTAATCAAATCAGGGAATGCCTGAGGTTTGTAGATCGATTTTCCTTCAAAAACACGTAAACACTCCTGCACACCTTCGGATATACTGGGGTGAGGGTGTACATTTTTTCGAATATCTTTAAGTGTATTTTTCTGAGTAATTTGATAGGCTATTGAGGTGATAAGGGTTGAGGCTTGTGGCCCGGCAGCACGCATTCCTAAGATTCGGTTCTCACCATCATCGCTCACAATAATCTTAACAAAACCATCCATTGCTCGCATTGCAACGGCTCTGTTGATTAGGGAGTTTGAGTAGGTGGCAACTTTGTAAGGAATACCTTTGCTCTTACACGCTTTTTCATTTAGTCCTACTGCTGCGACCTCGGGTTTAAAAAACATGAGGGTTGACATATTGGAATAATCAAGAGGGTAGTCCTGATTGCCATATAGCGCTTCTACAATAAAACGTCCTTGAAGTTCTCCTACTGAATAGAGTTGGGCGTGTCCGGATACATCTCCTGCGGCAAAAATATTACAAGATTGGAAGTTGTCAGTCGCACACACATCATTTATATCCAGATAGCCTCTTTCTGTGGTTTGAATATTGACATTTTCGAGTCCCATATTGTCCAGGTTTGGTATTCGGCCTACAGCAACAACAGCCACATCAACTTCAATTACTGTAGAATGACCATCCTGATAATCTAGGACAACTTCTAAGCAATCGCTACGCTTGCGTATGGTTCTTAAGTTGGCTGTGTGGTGAATAATCACCCCATTGTTTTCAAGACTTTTCGAAACGAATTCACTCACATCGTCATCTTCGTATGGAATTACTTTGTGTTGTCGATCCAGCAGGTGAACTTCAGTTTGCTTGTAGTTGGAGAAGATGGTGGCATATTCACAACCAATAATACCTGAACCAATGATAATCATGCGTTCAGGAAATTCCTTGAGGTTCATGATACCTTCAGAATCAATGATCCGTTCCTGATCAATCTCAATGTCCGGTATTTCTCTGGGACGAGACCCCGTAGCAATAATGATATTGTCACCTTTTATTTGTTCAATGCCATCTTTCCGTTTGATTTCGATGGTATGAGAATCGATAAATCGGGCCCAACCATATTTTAAACACAAACTGCCGTGTGTGTCTGTTGCTTCAGAAAAGGTTTCAATTTGGGAAAGCATCTGAAGTTGTTTTTGTTTGGCAGCCTGAACAATTGTTTTCTGAACTTGCTTGTAGTTGGCAATGATTCCTGAAGCTCTGTAGCCTCGACTAACAGAAGAAGCAATATCAAAATCTTTTGATAACTCCCACATCGCTTTTGACGTGAGTGCACCATTCATAATTCCAGCTCCTCCCAGATGATTCGCTTCAACAATACAGACTGATTTTTTAAAATCGATGGCACGTGTAGCTGCCGAAAAACCTGCAGGACCGCTTCCTATTACTATAAGGTCGTATTTCTTTTGAGTCATATTTATCAATTCCTTTTCTTGTGGAAATTCAGATTCCTTATTCTCTTTTTAAATAAGCCTCAAGATAAGAATAATCAATCAAAAAGAATGTAAAGCTTAAAGGGAAAATAAGGATAAAGGAAAGAAAGTGTAAAGGATAAAGTCAAAAGCTTGGAATATAAATTTATGAGCGTTCTACTTAGTTGTCTCTGATAGGTTTTATAAAAAAACGATTCAGCTCTTGATGAAGTCTTAAAATTTGCAGAATCGATAACTGACAACTGATAGCTGCCTCAGGAGCCGGGAACTATTGACTAATTAACATTGACTAGTTAGTAGTTCATTTTACCCTCTTTTAATCTTTGTAATTCGTATTTAAACAGAGTCTTGTGTAGTAGATTTGCTTCTCTTAGGTTGTCTGAGGTGATCTCGTCTTCCATTTCGATGTAATTGGCTGTTTCAAGTAGAAATTCATCATCTCTTAAATTAGGATAATCTTGTTCTATATCGAAAATATCAGAAAATTGCATCAGTGGAACACGGCTCAAAACAGCTTTACGTTGTTCATTATAGGCTTCCCTGTTAGCGGGTTTTTCATTTGCAAAATAGATTTCCTGTAAGCTGTCTACAAAAAAGTCGTCGAAGCTTTTAAGCAGAATAATACGATCCTTGCGGATGCGAAACAATTCACAGATGTCAGTCTCAGGCATTTTTTCTTCATTTTGAATGCCCTTTGATAAAAAAAGGTAGGCAAGAAGAGTCAAGCCGATATTTTTTTCTTCATCATCAATCAAATCGAGATGCAGCATTAAAATGATACTTTTCCCAAGTTGTGAAACCTGGCTGCTTTCCCAAAGAAGAAGAGGATTGGCTTGAAGCGATGAGTAGATTAAGCGTAAGTGTTCGTTGCATGCTTTTGTTTTACCATTTTGTCCAAACTCTAAAGCCTGTAAAACGATATTTTGAAGTTTTTCGATAGTCATACCCATTTTTTTAGATCAGGTTCAAAACACCTGCTTGTTATTTTTCAGCCGCAAAGGTAAAGAAAAGAAGATAAGGTTAAAGGAAAGAAAGGATAAAGTGGGGAAAGTCAAAAAGTCTAAGAGTCGAAAAGGTCGGGATAAAACCTGTGACTAATGACTAATCAACCAATGACCATTGACCAACAATCAACTTGTAAATGAAAAAAGGAGCTCCGTAATGAAACTCCTTTGTATAAATAAGCGAATAAGACAGGCTTACTTGATGTGTATATTTTTGTGATCGGTAATCTTTTCACAGTAGTGGCATTTTAAAGTAATCGGAGATGAGTTTACCACTTTAAATTTTGTGTAAATCTCTTCAACGTTAGTAATGCATTTAGGATTCATGCACTTAACGATTCCTTCAACTTTGTTTGGAGCCTCAACCACACTTTTTTCAACAACCTGATAATCTTTGATGATGTTGAATTTTACTTTAGGGGCAATCAATGCGATTTTATTGATTTCTTCAGCCTCGAAAAATTTCTCAGCTATTTTGATGATGCCCTTTTTGCCTAGCATGTCACTTTTGTAGTTGTTGCCAATAGTGACCGATGTTGGACATTTATCCAACTCAAGAATGTTGATTACTTTGAAAAGGAGGTCTGCAGGAATATGGTCGATAACGGTTCCATTTTTGATAGCTCTAACCTGAAGTTCTTTTTTTGCTGTCATATCTTAATGTACTTTTAGTCTAATTTAATAAATTGTTCCAAATGATTCCGATAGATATCGGCTTGCCGGAAAAGTTCTAAATTTATAGGTTTAGAGCTTTTGCAATGATAGCTTGTCGAGCGTAAACACCATTTAAAGCTTGCTCAAAATAGTAAGCTTTCGGGTTAGTATCCACATCAACAGCAATTTCGTTTACTCTTGGTAGTGGATGAAGGATACGTAGGTTGTCTTTCGTATCTTTTAGCATATTGTTTTTAAGAATGTACACATTTTTAACCTTTTCATACTCCAAAGGATCGGCAAAACGTTCACGTTGCACACGAGTCATATACAGAATATCAGCATCGTTGATGATGGAATCGAATTCGGTATGCTCATAATAAGTGATGTTGTTTTCATCCATGAAAATTTTATAGGCTCTGGGAATCTCAAGCTCTTTAGGCGCAATAAAATGGAAAGTTGGGTTGAAGTGAGAAAGTGCCATCAATAAGGAATGAACCGTTCTGCCATACTTTAGGTCACCTACCATGAAAATGTTCAGGTTTTCAAGTGTGCCTTGAGTTTTTTGGATGGAGTACAGGTCGAGCATGGTTTGGGTAGGATGTTGATTGGCACCATCACCTGCATTAATCACAGGAACATCAGAAACTTCAGAAGCCCAACGAGCAGAACCTTCAATGGGGTGACGCATCACGATTAGATCGGAATAGTTGCTTACCATTTTAATGGTGTCGTTAAGTGTTTCTCCTTTGCTTGTACTCGATGATGATGAATCGGAGAAACCAACGATGCGCCCACCCATGCGACTAATAGCCGTTTCGAAACTCAGACGGGTTCTTGTCGATGGTTCAAAAAACAGAGAGGAGATCACTTTTCCTTCCAGGATGTTGGAGTTTGGATTTTTTTCAAATTCTGCTGCTCTGGCTAGCACTTCCAAAATTTCTTCTTTGGTGTAGTCGTCAATAGACACTAAGCTTCTGTTATCCATTTCTTAATTTTTAGAATTTGTATATAACGGTTGTTTTTAATATCAAAAAAAAACCAACAATTGTCGGTAATGCAGACAATGTTGGTTTTAATGTAAGGTATAATAAATGAGATTTGAGACCTGAATCGCAGGCTTTTCGTCTCATGAATAAATCGAATATCGAAAAATAATTGTTGAAATAGGAATCGCAAAAGTGAAGGTTTTCACTTTCTAATAAATGTGGTCTAGATTGAATAATTGCGTGTTCCATTCTAGGCTACAAAGATAGAGATAAAGAAAGTATATATTCAAATTTCAAGGAACTTATTTTTGTAAAAAGATATTTTGTGTTTGATATTCAGTGTTTACGGGTAGGTGATACCGGGGGTATGTTTGTTGATTTTCATCCGTCATTTGTTTGGATGAAACTTTGAGGTTTGGATTTATGTTTTGTTTAGGCTGATTTAGTCTTTGTTGCATTAGAGTCTTTTTTTATAATTGTACCTTTGATTTTATCTGATTTATTACGCAACCCTTTTAGCATTTACGTCTCTTTGCCTTTAAAGATGATTGGTCTTTTATACAACTTGACAAGTTTGACAAGCAACAAGATTTATGAGATATTCTATTTTTGCACTTTAAAGGAAAAAGCTGTTTTGGATATGTACTTTCAATCCTGTTCCTGTTCCTGTTTTTTTTTGTTGAATTGCAGAGTGAGAAAACTTGTTGCTTTGGGCATAAATTTTTACTTTTGCCTGACTAATGAAATGCACTCATCCGTTTTTTATTTGTTTTCATCAAAACAAACTTTACTAGTGTCTGTAATATCTGCACGATTATAAAATTTATAAAATACACATTATGATTCGGTTTCTAAAAACCATTTTAATTCTTTTCATTTTTGTTAATCTGTCACAAACCTTGGTGGCACAAAATGTGAATCCTTCAACGGTTAATGTTGAGAAATTGAGCAATGCTCAAATACAGAAAGCTGTTGACGAGATGAATAGGAGAGGCTTGAGTATAGAAGAAGTTATTATGATGGCCAGAGCTAAAGGGTTTTCGGAAACTCAGATCTCTGATATGCGTCGTCGTATAGAAGCTTTGAAATGGAGTTCTCGTGGTGATTCAACCCAATTAAATAAATTGAATGAGGAGTCTGGACTAGAGACTGTCGACGAGTTAAGCCCCAAAGTAGAATTGGATGATGAAGTCAAAAAGGATTTAAGTAAGATTTTTGGTTTTCATTTCTTTAATTCAGAAAAATTGACTTTTGCACCTTCTGTTGATGTGCCGATTTCTGATTCATATACCTTAGGTGCAGGGGATGAGCTTGTTGTTAATGTTTATGGCGCTTCTCAGCAAACTTACAATCTACTGGTACAATCTAATGGTAGTGTATATATTACTGACTTGGGACCCGTTCAAGTGGGAGGCTTAAGCTTTTCTAAAGTTCAGGATAGAATTAAGAAGCGTTTGATGTCGATTTATTCAGGATTAAAAGGCGACAAGCCCAATACCTTTGTTGATGTGAGTGCCGGACAATTAAAAGCAGTTACTGTTAATGTGATTGGTGAAGTGAATGTGCCGGGAACCTATACTTTGCCTGCTACGGCTTCTGCTTTTAATGCTTTATATTTGGCTGGAGGTCCTAATAAAAAGGGGTCTTTCAGACAGATTGATGTCTTGCGTGATGGCAATATCATTTCGTCTATCGATGTTTATGCTTATTTAATAGATGGAAAAACACTTGAGAATATTCAGTTGAGAGATCAGGATGTGATTATGGTTCGTCCTTATTCGAATAGAGTTAAAGTGGCCGGAGAATTCAAGCGTAATGGTTGGTTTGAAGCGAAGAAAGATGAAAGTTTGGCTGATATGCTCCGTTATGCAGGAGGTTTTTCTGAAAATGCCTATACGCACCGTGTTGAATTGTATCGAAACAACACACGAACCATGACTTTTAAGGATGTTGCCGCATCGGGTTTTGCATCAACAGCTTTAATGAATGGAGATTCTATTGTTGCAGGATTAGTGATTGATCGTTTCGAAAATAAGGTAAGTGTTGAAGGTGCTGTATATCGTCCCGGGAATTATGAAATGACAGAAGGTTTAATGCTTTCTCAATTGCTAGACCGTGCTGAGGGCGCCAAAGAAGAAGCTTATATGGAACGTGGTGTTATTATTCGTAAGAAAAAGGATTTCACTTTTGAGAGCCTGTCTTTTTCACTTCGTGATGTATTGAATGGAAAAACTGATATTGCACTGAAGAAAAATGACAAGATTCAGATTTCTTCAATTTTTGATATGCGCGAAGCACAAACGGTTGAGATTGTGGGTGAAGTTCAATTTCCGGGAACCTACGCTTTTGCTGAAAATTTAAAATTAGCTGATCTCATCTATATGGCGGGAGGTTTCTTGGAGCAAGCAGAGGTTTCTGCTGTTGAAGTCAGTCGTATTTTAAATAAGAAGGAGATTGAATCCTTAACAAATAAATTATCTCATTCCTTCCAATTTCCGGTTGACAGACAATTGAAAATGGCTGATGAAGATGCAGCTTTTGTTATAAATCCTTTCGATAAGGTTTATGTGCGTCGTGCTCCAGGCTATCGTCCTCAGGCAGTTGTAAAAGTACAGGGCGAAGTGGCTTATGCTGGCGATTTTGGTTTGACATTTAAAGGCGAAAAGATTTCGGATGTGATCAGACGTGCAGGAGGTGTAACCCCTGAGGCCTTTGTTGAAGGTGCTTCGTTACGCAGAAAGCACGAAATGAGTGAGGCTGAGTATGAGGCTAAACTTGCTTTGGCAAAACAAGATACGACAATGAATGAGGCTGATGTAAAGCGAGTGACTTATCAGGTCGTAGGGATCGATTTGATAAAAATTTTTAAGCAGCCGGGGGGTGTAGATGACTTGCAATTGCAGGATGGTGATCAGCTTTTGATTCCGGAGCAGATGCAAACGGTGAAAGTGTCAGGTGCTGTTTTAAGTCCCGTAGCATTGACTTATAAAGACAGAAAGAGTTTAAAGAAATATATCCGATCAAGTGGTGGATTTGCTCAGTCAGCAAAGAAAAGTAAGGTGTATGTGCTTTACGCCAACGGAACCGCAGAATCAACAAAAGGAAGCATCTTTGGTCGTCGTTACCCTAAGGTTCGACCAGGTTGTGAGATTATTGTGCCGGAGAAACCTCAGGTCGATAAAACCGCACAGGCAGGTAAGTGGTTAGGTATTACATCTGCTGTAGTGAGCATGTTTACGGCTATATCCATTGCGATTAAGTAGAGAGTGGTCGCTGGTCAATAGTGATTGGTCATTAGTTAGTTGCACATTGAGCGCGGTGCCCTGAGCTTGTCGAAGTGTTGTCGAGGTGTTGATGTTAAATAAGTTGATTACGCGGATTTAAACGAATAATGCTAATGGTTGATTTGCTTTTTAAAGATGAATATCTTGAGTTTCGTCATCCTGAACTCGTTTCAGGATCTAAATAATAGATTTGTGAACTGGAAATGAAAAAGAGTTACGTCTATATTGTAAGTAATAAGAATAGAACAACTTTATATATTGGGGTTACATCTAATTTAACCAATAGAATAAATAGTCATTCTGAGGGAGAAGGTTCAGATTTTACGAAAAGGTACAATTTGACCGATCTTATATATTATGAAGAATTTGATGATATAAGAGAGGCAATAGTCAGAGAAAAGCAATTGAAAAATTGGAGAAGAGAATGGAAATTCAATTTGATAAGAGAGATGAATCCTGATTTAAAGGATTTGACTTTTGATATATAAATAAGTAGAAAATCAAGAAGTAGACGAGAGTATCCCAGAATAAATGCATTCGTCATTCTGTCCCGATAAGTGTGAGGGGCGGAATTTGTTGAAGTTGACTATGAGATCCTGAAATAAATTCAGGATGACGTATGAGAAATAGTTAATTCAAGAAAATAAGGTGTCATTCGCGTAATTAGCATTAATTCGTGTAATTAGTATATAAGAGTATGCAAGAACAAAATAACAACAAACAATTAGCCTCGAATCATGAGGACGAAATAGATCTAATCCAACTTGCCAAAACCCTATGGGCAGGCCGAAGAACGGTCATTAAAACCACCCTGATTTTTATGGTTTTGGGTTTGTTTATTGCTCTGTTTTCTGCAAAAGAATATACAGCATCCACAACTATGGTACCCCAATCAGCAGAAGGTGGTTCTAAGTTAGGAGGCTCTTTGGGAGGATTGGCAGCCATGGCGGGTATCAATCTGGGTTCTATGGGCGGTGGTTCAACCATTCCCCCTACACTTTATCCCAAGATTATCGCTTCAGTTCCTTTTCAGAAGGAGATGATGAAAACCCCTTTGACCATAGCAGAACAAAAGGGAAAGGTGACCTTTCAGGACTATTATTTGGAGATTGCCAAACCCGGACTGTTCGGTTATATCAAAAAATACACGATCGGTTTACCGGGAGTCATCATTAAAGCTATCCGTGGAGAAGACCAAAGGTCCCTGAGCGGAGTCGAAGGGAATGACCATTTGTTAACTATTTCTCAAGATGATAAGGAATTGATGGAGTTATTGTCTTCACAATTATCATTGGAGGTGAACGATAAGGACGGCTATGTCTCAATTTCGGCTCGTATGCCTGAGGCCAGACCAGCGGCAGAGATGGTGCAACGTGCCCAAGTTTTATTGCAGGAGGCCATTACCGATTTTAAGATCAAAAAGGCCAAAGATCAGTTGATTTTTGTAGAGGAGCGTTATGCCGAGAAGAAGGAGGCTTTTACAGCTGCCCAAAACAAGCTGGCTCGTTTTCGCGATCAGAATAAAAATGTTAGTACGGCTATGGCCCAAACGCAAATGGAACGTTTGCAGTCGGAATTCTCCATGGCTTCATCGGTCTATACCGAACTGGCCAAGCAGTTGGAAACTCAAAAGATTCAAGTGAAAGAGGACACGCCTGTGTTTACCATTATCGAACCAGTTGCTGTCCCTTTAGATAAATCAAAACCGAAACGCCCAATGATTCTAATTATTTGGACCTTCCTTGGAGGTGTTGTTGGTGTGGGTATGGTGTTCGGGAAGCAGTTTCTGGGATCTGTTAAGGAGCAGTGGCAAGCATAAAAGTTAATTGTTGATTTGTAATTAATAATTAGTGATATAAAACTAAGAATTATAAGGTCTGGTATTGCACCGGGCCTTTCTTGTTTGGGTTTAATTAGGGCGATATTGTAAATAAGATAATCTAAACACTAGTATGTTTACGAGCTTGCGAGTGAATATCGCAGGTTAAAAAATATTCAACCACTGATTTTCACTAACATGTTAACGAGCCTGTGAGTAAATTCACACTAATTAAAAGAGAGTAAGTCAGGTGTCAGGACGACATTCAAGTTTTCTCCTCATTTCCAAGGAGGAGTACCCGATCGTGATCGGGGGAGGTGGTTCTTGTAAAAAAAACAGATTTAACCACTAACATGTTGACGAGCTTGCGAGTAAATTACTCAAATGACACAAATTAAAATTATAGGTTATTGGTTTTCTGTTGTCAGTTATCGGTTATGCGATTCTTTTACTTTTTTATCTTTTTACTCTTTAACCACTAATGGACACTAATTAAAGGAACAAAAGAAAAGTCATTAATCTACATCAATTATTTTGTTCGCATTTATAATTCATAACTTATAATTGATATATTGTCATGACCTTCGGATATCTCACTCCGAACATTCGTGGCGGTACCGAGCTTGACGAACATTGTCATCCCGAGGGAAGCGAAGCGACGAGGGATCTCACTTGTGACGTATGAGATTCTTCACTGCGTTCAGAATGACAATGGTAAATGAGCTTAATTCAAGTACCCCTTTTTCCCCTAAAGGGGAAAGTTTTGTTTTGCGAAAGTCCTATTTAAAATTGACCTTTTAAAATCATATTTAACCGAGTTTGCGAGCTCGACGAAGTCCATCTGCGTCTAAGTGTTGTCGTAATTCGTTATCGATAATTCGTAATTAATCTCTTTTAACCTTTCCTTCCTTTAACCTTGCCCCAGCTTTGCTGGTCCCGAGAATCGGGATTGTTTCATTTAACCTTTTTTCCTTTATCCTTGTCGTAGGGTAACTTGACAGATTTGACAAGTCAGATTCTTTTATTTTTAATCTATTTTTGTTCGGTTTTAATTTCAGATGGAATTGTTGAATAATAGTTTGTTTTACTGAACTCAGGAACGGCTACGACGCACATTTATAGTTTTGTCGTAATTCGTCATTGATAATTCGTAATTAATTTCAATAAGTGCGCATTAGTGGTTAGATTATTTTTTTTGCTTCATGTTATGTAATCTGTGGTGAAAATCTTTTGTAATTATCAAAATAAGATTTACTTTCGAGTAAAATTTCTACTCAACCTTTGTTTAGTCATAAGTAGGGATTGATTAGTCATGAAAAGAATAGACTTTAGGTTCTGTTTGTATGTTTTAGGTTATAAGTCTAACCGACAACCGACAACCGAAAACGCCCGAAGGGCTTGATAACTGAAAATGCTGGAAAGTTTAATCACCTCAAAAACGAGGATCAAAATATTATTGAAGTTCTTTTTGAATGTTCAGATGAAATCTTACTTGCGCGGCCTGGAGGCTGAGTTCGGAGAATCATCCAATGCCATTCGTTTGGAGCTGAATCGTATGGAGGAAGCCGGTTTGTTGCAGGCAGAAACTGAAGGAAATCGCAAGGTTTTTCATGCCAATACCAAACACCCTCTTTTTAACGATCTCCATTCCATTATCCGTAAGCATGTGGGTTTGGATAGTATCATCGAAGAGATTGCTGAGAAGTTGGGAGATTTAAAACGAGTTTACCTGACAGGCTCTTTTGCCAAAGGGCAGGATTCTAAAATTGTCGATTTGCTACTTGTAGCAGAAAGCATAGATAAAAATTACCTCAACACTTTAGTTGAGAAGGCAGAGGATTTAATTAATAGAAAAATTCGCTTGTTGACTATTAAGCCTAATGAAGAACAAGTTTTTGTAAAGAATGAATCCTGCTTTTTGGTTTGGGAAGCCGGTAATCATTAGGCATTTGTCAATAGCGGTGCACAGAGCAGGACACTGAGTAGGTCACTGAGTAGGTCACTGAGCTCGTCGAAGTGTTGCCGAAGTGTTGTCGAAGTGTCATTGGGAATTGATAACTGTTCTTTTAACCATTGACTATTCAACTAATGACTATTTAAGGATTGATTTTTAAAATATACAACAAAACGAATTATATGAATTGTTGAGGTTGAGTCACAGACGATCGCGATGTTTTTAACACTTCGACTTCGCTCAGTACACAGCCTTTAACCTTTAACCTTATAATATGAACACAAAGAAAATCACAAATATTTGCTGTATTGGTGCTGGTTACGTAGGGGGGCCAACCATGGCAGTTATTGCACAAAAGTGCCCACATATTAAAGTAACTGTGGTAGATTTGAATGAGCAGCGTATTGCCGATTGGAACAATGCTGATTTGGATAAATTACCCATTTACGAACCAGGTTTGGCTGATGTGGTAGCTGAGGCACGTGGTCGTAATTTGTTTTTCTCAACGGATGTGGATAAAGCCATTGATGAAGCTGAAATGATCTTTATTTCGGTAAATACACCAACCAAGACTTACGGTGTTGGAAAAGGTATGGCTGCTGATTTAAAATACATTGAACTTTGTGCTCGTCAGATTGCCAGAGTATCTAAAGATGATAAAATTATTGTTGAGAAATCAACGCTTCCTGTGCGTACAGCAGAAGCCCTACGTACCATATTAACTTCAACAGGGAATGGGGTGAAGTTTGAAATTCTTTCCAGTCCGGAATTTTTAGCGGAAGGGACTGCTGTTCAGGATTTAATGAATCCGGATCGTTTCTTGATCGGTGGTGAACAGACCGAATCTGGTGAAGCGGCTGTTCAAGCACTAGTTGATATCTATTTAAACTGGGTGCCTCGTGAAAACATTGTGACCACCCGTGTTTGGTCTTCTGAATTGTCTAAGTTGACTGCCAATGCTTTCTTAGCTCAGCGAGTGTCATCCATCAATGCGATTTCTGCTCTTTGCGAGAAGACTGGTGCTGATGTGGATGAAATTGCTCGTGCTATTGGGAAAGATTCTCGTATTGGTGCCAAATTTTTAAAATCATCTGTAGGTTTTGGCGGTTCTTGTTTTCAGAAAGATATTTTAAACTTGGTATATCTCTGTCAGCATTTCAATTTGCCTGAAGTTGCCGATTATTGGGCGCAAGTGGTAAAGATGAACGATTATCAGAAGCACCGCTTTGCTAAGAATATTATTGATTCTTTATTTAATACGGTTTCGGGTAAGAAAATTGCTTTCCTGGGCTGGGCTTTTAAAAAGGATACCAACGATACACGCGAAACGGCAGCCTTATATGTGGCAGATGAATTGCTACAGGATAGAGCGGAAATCCATGTCTATGACCCAAAGGTAACAGAAGAGCAAATTTTTGCTGATCTGGAATATTTACAAACCCACCGTGTTGGTCAGTATGTAGAACAAGGCGAAATCATGTCCATGGATGAGATTCGTTCGTTAGTGACAGTTCATAATGATCCTTACGAAGCCATGGCATCTGCGCATGCGACTGCTATACTAACGGAATGGGACGAATTTAAATCTTACGATTGGCAGAAGGTGTATAATGATATGTTGAAACCTGCATTTGTCTTTGATGGTAGAAATATTGTAGATAAAAAGCAATTGTCAGAGATTGGATTTGAGGTCTACAATATTGGTAAAGGAAATTAGAAAGTAATAATTAGCGAAATTCGCGTTTTATGAAAATATTAGTAACAGGAGCTGCTGGATTTATAGGTTTCCACTTGGTGGAGGCCTTGGTGAAGCTTGGACATGAAGTGGTCGGGATTGATAATATCAACGATTATTACGATGTCAACCTAAAATATGCCCGCTTGGCAGAATCAGGAATATCTAGAATTGAAGTTGAAAAATCAGAGGGGCATCCTGAGCTTGTCGAAGGATCTCTCCCATATGTGCAGAGTACTAAACATCAGAAATATCAATTTTTGAAATTGGACATTACTAATCTTTCAGGATTAGAAAGATTGTTTAAGAGAGAGTGTTTTACTCATGTTGTCAATCTAGCTGCACAAGCAGGGGTGCGTTATTCTATCGAGAATCCACATGCTTATGTGCAATCCAATATCGTTGGATATGTTAATATTCTAGAATGTTGCCGCCATAACAAAATTGAACATTTAGTTTATGCTTCAAGTTCTTCAGTTTATGGGGCAAATGCTAAAATTCCATTTTCTGAGGACGATCGTGTCGATCACCCGGTAAGTTTGTATGCTGCTACTAAAAAAAGTAATGAGTTGATGGCTTATACCTATAGTCATTTATATAGTTTACCAACAACAGGTCTGCGTTTCTTCACCGTTTATGGTCCTTGGGGACGTCCTGATATGGCCCCTATGCTCTTTGCGAACGCTATCACAAAAGGTGAGCCCATTAAAGTTTTCAACAATGGAGAAATGCAAAGAGACTTTACTTATATAGATGATATTGTGGAAGGTGTAGTTCGATGTGTTTCAACTTTACCAACTAAACAACCAAAAGCGGAAGTGTTTAATATTGGTAATTCTAAGCCTGTTGACTTGATGGAGTTTATTTCTATTATGGAAGTTTGTTTAGGTAAAAAGGCTGAAAAGAATTTTATGCCGATGCAGGATGGGGATGTGAAGGTTACTTACGCCGATACTAGTAAGCTTAATAAGGATGTTGCCTATACGTCAGAAGTACCGTTGAATGTTGGTTTAAAAGTGTTAGTTGAATGGTTTAAGTTGTATAATAGCTTATAGTATAAATGTTTATAAATTGGAATAAATGAAAAATATATTAGTAACTGGTGGTGCAGGCTTTATTGGTTCTCACCTCGTTCGTTTGCTAGTCAATAAATACCCGAACTACCGTATTGTTAATATGGATAACTTAACCTATGCAGGTAATTTGGCTAACTTGAAAGATATTGAAGATAAGTCTAATTACGAATTTGTAAAATGTGATATTTGTGATTTTGAAAAGGTACAGAAGATATTCCTTGATTATCAAATTGATGGCGTGATTCATTTAGCAGCAGAATCTCATGTTGATCGATCCATTAAAGACCCTTTTTCATTTGCTCAGACAAATGTAATGGGAACACTAAGTTTATTGCAAGCAGCTAAATTTGCTTGGGAGGGGAACTTAGAAGATAAATTGTTCTATCATGTTTCTACTGATGAAGTTTATGGCTCATTGGGAGAAGAGGGCTTCTTTTTAGAAACGACGGCTTACGATCCACACTCACCTTATTCAGCTTCTAAAGCCTCTTCTGATCATTTCGTGCGTGCTTTTCAAGATACTTTTGGTTTGCCAACTGTTATTTCCAATTGTTCAAATAACTACGGGGCATATCAATTTCCTGAAAAATTGATTCCACTTTTTATCAACAATATTTGCAACAACAAGCCACTACCAGTTTATGGTAAGGGAGAGAATGTGCGTGACTGGCTATATGTAGAGGATCATGCTCGTGCAATTGATCTCATCTTTCATAAAGGGAAGATAGGAGATACCTACAATATTGGTGGTTTTAATGAGTGGAAAAATATCGACCTGATTAAGGTGATGATTAAAACCGTTGACGAAGCTCTGGGTAGAGAGGAAGGAACATCTGAAAAATTGATTACTTATGTGACAGACCGAGCAGGGCACGACTTGCGTTATGCCATCGATTCAACCAAACTAAAAGAAGAGCTAGGATGGGAACCATCACTTCAATTTGAAGAAGGGATTGAAAAAACGGTGAAATGGTATCTTGATAATGCAGAATGGATGGATAATATCACTTCTGGAGATTATCATGATTATTATAACGAAATGTATAAAACTCAATAAGATGAAGGGAATAGTTTTAGCAGGAGGTAGTGGTACAAGATTGTATCCTATAACAAAGGGTGTATCGAAGCAGTTATTGCCTATCTATGATAAACCAATGATTTATTATCCTTTATCGGTATTAATGTTGGCAGGTATACGTGAGATCTTAATTATCTCAACACCATGCGATTTACCAGGATTCAAACGACTTTTAGGTGATGGATCTGATTATGGTATAGAATTAACTTATGCCGAACAACCTTCGCCTGATGGTTTAGCACAAGCTTTTATTATTGGTGAAGAATTTATTGGAGATGATGCTGTATGCATGGTTTTGGGTGACAATATATTTTATGGACAGGGATTTACTCCTTTGCTTGAAGAATCGGTGAGAACAGCTGAACAAGAGAATAAAGCAACAGTTTTTGGGTATCGCGTTAATAATCCTGAAAGTTTTGGTGTTGCTGAATTTGATGATAATGGAAAGGTTTTAAGTATTGAAGAAAAACCAAAGGAGCCCAAGTCCAATTATGCAGTGGTTGGTTTATATTTTTATCCTAATTCTGTTGTAGAAGTTGCTAAAAACATAAAACCCTCTAATAGGGGTGAGTTGGAGATAACAACAGTAAATCAAGAGTTCCTTAGGGAGGAGACTTTAAACGTAAAGCTATTAGGTCGTGGTTTTGCATGGTTAGATACTGGCACACATGAATCATTGGCTCATGCCTCCAGTTTTGTTGAAACGATTGAGAAACGACAAGGTTTGCAAGTTGCTTGTCTAGAAGAAATCGCTTTTGAAAGAGGATGGATTAGTTCTGAACGATTGAAAGAAATTGCAGAACCTATGAAGAAAAATGAATATGGACAATATTTATTAAATTTAATAAAATAGCTACGTTGACTGATTCTTTAAAGAAAGAAACTATAAGAGGAGTATTTTGGAGTTTCATGGAAAAGTTTGGTTCAAGAATAATAATGTTGATAACTCAAATTATTCTTGCGCGATTACTTACGCCAGCAGATTTTGGTTTAATTGGTATACTTACAATTTTCATTACCCTGTCTCAGGTTTTTGTTGACAGTGGCTTTGGAAATGCTTTAATTCAAAAGAAAAATACGAGTAGCGTAGATTATTCAACCGTGTTTTTTTGTAATATTGGTGTAAGTATCGTATTGTATGTCATCTTATTTTTCACAGCACCTTTCATTGCCACGTTTTTTAATCAGTTAGAATTAATTTGGTTGTTGCGTTTTGTGGGATTGATTTTAATTTTTGATTCATGGGCGGTCGTGCCATTTGCGAAATTCCGTAAAAATATAGAATTTAAGACTATAGCAAAAGCGACATTATTTTCTAATATCGCCTCAGCCTTTGTAGGAATAACTTTGGCTTACCTTAATTTCGGAGTTTGGGCATTAGCTGCTCAAATGGTATTAATATACTTATTTAGAAGTATGTTTTTTTGGATTTTCAGCAATTGGAGACCATCATTGCAATTTTCAAAAGAATCGTTTAAAGAATTATTCAATTTTGGATATAAATTATTATTGTCAAGTTTGTTAGATCAAATATTTCAAAATATTTACTTATTAATTATTGGGAAATTATTTTCAGCAAAAGATTTAGGATATTATACCCAGGCAAAAAATTTCTCACAAGTACCAGTATCTACTTTATATTCAGTAGTTGGAAGTGTTACCTTTCCTACATTATCAAAATTGCAAGATGAACCAGAGAAATTATTATTAGCACTGAGAAAGACCATAAAACTATTAGCATTTGTTAATTTCCCCTTAATGTTAGGATTAGCTGTAGTCGCTCATCCTTTGTTTTATTATGTATTAGGTGAAAAATGGTTATTGGCTGTGCCCTATTTCCAATTATTGTGTTTGTCTGGTACGTTGTATACTTTACATGCCATAAATTTATCTATACTCCAAGTGAAAGGGAGAACTGATTTATTTTTAAAATTAGAGCTAATAAAAAAAGGAATAGGTATTGTTGGGATAGCTATAGGTCTTAACTGGGGCATTATGGGGTTAGTGTGGTCTAATGTAATAGTTTCATTTGTGGCATTTTTTATAAATTCCTATTACACAAATAAATTAGTTCATTATCCACTATTTAAACAGCTGAAAGATTTACTGCCGACACTTTTAGCATCCTTAATAATGGTTGCAGTAATGTTAATTGTAGCAAAAATATATGAAATGTCCATTGTTTTATTTTTAATGCAAATAATTATTGGTATAGTAAGTTATTTTACTGTTGCGTATCTATCTAAACAAGAGGCGCTCACAGATGGTTTGAAAATTATACAAGAATTTATACCTGTTGAAAGATGAAAGAAAAAAAGATATTAGTTACTCAGCCAGTTCTCCCTGCATTGGATGATTTTATTCCGATGTTAGAAGAAATTTGGGATAGTAAATGGCTGACCAATAATGGGAAATTCCATCAGGAATTTGAGAAGGGACTCGCTGAATATTTGGGCGTGCCGTATGTGTCATTATTTTCGAATGGAACTTTAGCTTTAGTTACTGCATTACAATGCTTAAGGATTACAGGTGAGGTGATAACAACTCCTTACAGTTTTGTTGCAACCACTCATTCCTTACGTTGGAATAATATAAAACCTGTTTTCTGTGATATTGAACCGGATTATTTAAATCTCGATCCAGATAAAATAGAAGCACTAATTACTCCAAGAACAACGGCAATAATGCCTGTTCATGTCTATGGTAACCCTTGCTATTTAAAGAGGATAGAGGAAATAGCCGATAATTATGGTTTAAAAGTGATTTATGATGCTGCTCATGCATTTGGAGTAAAACAAGATGGTGAGAGTATCTTGAATTATGGCGATTTGTCGATTTTAAGTTTTCATGCAACTAAAGTTTTCAATACGATTGAAGGTGGTGCAATAATAAGCCACGATGCTAAAACTAAAAAAAGAATTGACAACTTAAAGAATTTTGGTTTTGTAGATGAAACTACTGTAGTAGCTCCTGGGATAAATGCTAAGATGAATGAATTACAGGCTGCATATGGAACTTTACAGTTAAAGACAATTGATGATTCGATTCAAAAAAGAAAAGAAATAGCACATATTTATTCTCAACAATTAAATATTATTGAAGGGCTGTCATTTCTTGAAGAGATTGAGGGTGTTGTGCATAATTATGCTTATTATCCAATTTTTATTGATAAAGATAAATATGGAATGACTCGAGATGAAGTTTACGAAAAATTAAAAAAGAATAATATCTTTGCACGTCGATACTTTTACCCTTTGATTTCTCAATTCCCTAGCTATAAAGGTTTGGAGTCAGCAAAGAAAGGTAGGCTGCCAGTTGCAGAACGGGTTGCTGATGAAGTGATTTGTTTACCTATTTACCCAGATTTGGGCAAAGAAGAGTTGGGGAGAATAATTGAGTGTTTAAAAAAATAATATGAAAAATTTATTAATTATTGGAGCAAGAGGGTTTGGTCGTGAAATTTATAATTTGGCATTACAATGCCCTGGTTATAAAGTAGAGTATCAAATAAAAGGTTTTTTAGATGATAAAAAGAATGCTCTAAATGATTTTACTTGTTACCCTCCAATAGTAAATTCTGTTGAAGATTATGTTGTCTGTGACAACGATGTATTTGTTTGCGCATTAGGAGATATTCAATATAAAAAGAAATACATTCAAATTATAAAGGATAAAGGTGGTGATTTTATCACATTAATACATCCATCTGCAAATATTCATATTGATTCTAAGATTGGTGTTGGAAGTATTGTTCTTCAGAATGCTACTTTGGGATCGGGATCAATAGTTGGAGATTTTGCATTAATACAGGTTTCAACAATAATTGGGCATGACGTTAAAGTTGGAAATTATTCGAGGATTGATTGCCATGTAGTTTGTACAGGAGGGGCTATTATTGAAGATGAAGTTACTATTTATACATCAGCAGTAATAAACCAAAATGTTCGTGTTGAAAAAGGGGCATGCGTTGGTGCAGTGAGTTTTGTATTACGCAGAGTAAAAGAATACACTACAGTGCATGGTAATCCTGCTGTTAGATTAAACTAATATTATAAAAATGAAAACATTAATTTTTCCAGGACAAGGAGTACAAAGAGAAGGAATGGGGAAAGACCTTTATGATAATTTTCCTAAGGCAAAAGAGTATTTCGAATATGCAAATGAAATATTAGGGAGACGTATAACTGATGTCATGTTTCATGGTTCCGAATTGGATTTAATGGAAACTAAAAATACGCAACCTGCTGTGTTTTTGTATAGTACCATTTTAGCACTAACTCAAAAAGATATAAAAGCAGATATGGTATCAGGTCATTCATTGGGTGAGTTTGCTGCTTTGGTTGTTAATAATACGGTTTCTTTTGAGGATGGTCTTAATTTGGTCTTAAATAGAGCAATTATTGCACAAAAGACATGTGAGAAATACAAAACAGCAATGGCTGCTGTAATTGGTATTGCAGATGATGTTGTTGATAGAAGATTGGCTGAAATTTCAGCTGAATCTGGTGAGCCTATTTATTTTGCAAACTACAATGGTCCTGGCCAGGTTGTAATTACCGGTTCAAAAAAAGGTATCCGTATTGCTTGCAAAATATTTAAGGCAGAGGGAGCTAAAAGGGCTGTACCATTGCCTATTAGTGGTTCATTTCATTCGCCATATATGAAAGATGCTGAACTCGAACTGGGTAAGATTATTATGGATACAAAATTTAATGAACCAAACATACCTATATATCAGTGTGTGGATGGAAAAGCTCATACAAATCCGGAAGAAATAAAAAATAATTTAATTAAACATATTACCCATCCCGTATTATGGACATCCATGGTAAGAAATATGGTTTTGGATGGGGCAAATAAGTTTTATGAGGTTGGAACAGATGATACGCTACAAAAAATTGTAGCTAGAATGTATCCTGAAAAACAGGTGTGTTCTATTCTCGAAGTACCAACATATCAGAGTATTAATGTTAACAATTTATAATTATGGAATTAAAGGAATTTATTCAACTTTTCGCAGAACAATTTGATGATACTGCTGTTGAGCTTTTTACTTCAAAAACAGAGTTTAAAAAATTAGATGAGTGGGATTCTTTAACCGCTTTATCTGTTATTGCAATGATTGATGAAGAAATGGAGAAAAGAATAACTGGGGCAGATATTCGTAACAGTAATACAATTGAAGATTTATTTAACGTTGCAAATTCATAATCAATGTATAATCCATTTTCTTTAAAAGGGAAAACGATACTTGTAACAGGTGCCTCTTCGGGGATAGGGAGAGGCACTGCTATTGAGTGTTCAAAGTTGGGAGCAACTGTTGTTGTTACTGGTCGAAATAGTTCACGCCTTAATGAAACCTTTTTAGCTTTAGAAGGTGATAACCACACTCAAGTTATTGCAGATTTATCTGAAGATAAAAATTTAGACTCACTTGTTGAGCAGTGTCCTCCTTTAGATGGATGTGTTCTTAATGCTGGAATACCAAAACTGATGGTTGTTAAGTTTATTCAGAGAGAAAGTTTAGAAGAAATTATTGGGATAAATACTATTGCTCCTATAATGTTAACATCAAAATTAGTTAAAAAGAAGAAATTAAATAAGGGGGCATCTATTGTTTTTGTTTCATCAATTTCGGGTGTTTGTATTTCTACTTTGGGAGAATCTTCATACTCTGCATCCAAAGGTGCTATTCATGGATTTGTAAAAGGAGCTGCTATAGATTTAGCTTCTAAAAAAATTCGAGTAAACAGTGTTAATCCCGGTCTTGTTCAAACAAGTATACTTGAGTTAGCTAACGATGTATTTTCAAAAGAGCAAATTCAAGATAAATTAAAGCTATACCCTCTAAAACGGATTGGACAGCCTGAAGATGTAGCTCATGGAGTGATTTACCTTCTGTCTAATGCTTCAAGTTGGGTGACAGGTACCAACATAGTAATAGATGGTGGTTTTACTTTAACTTAAAATTAATAAGTGCGATTATGGCTTTAGTGAAATTTAGTGGAATTGGAATCAAGTCTGTTAGTGCAACTGTACCAAAAAATATTGTTGAAACTAGTAAATTGCTTGATTATCATTCTGAAAAGCATTTGACTAGTTTTATTGAAACTACGGGTGTAAAAGAGCGTAGAATTGCTGATAAAGATATGTGTTCATCAGATCTATGTTATGATGCTGCGATAAATTTATTTAACGAGTCTGATATCAAAACAGAGGAGGTGGGTGCTTTGATTTTTATAAGCCAAACACCTGATTATAGAGTTCCTGGAACATCTATAATTATGCAAGATAGATTGAAGTTATCGAAATCAACTCTAGCTTTTGATGTTAATATGACCTGCTCAGGTTATATATATGGTTTGTTTCTCGCTTATTCATTAGCAAATTTGCATGGCGTCGATAATGTTCTTCTTCTAGTTGGAGAAACCTTATCAAAAATAACTTCGAAACGAGATAAATCTACTGGATTGCTCTTGGGTGATGGAGGAAGTGCTACTCTGATATCTAAAGGAGATAAGTATGGAGATAGTTTTTTCTCACTTAATACAGATGGAAGTAGTTATGAATCTGTTATTGTCCCTAGTGGAGGGTTTAGAAATATGAGCTCCGAAGAATCTTTAGCTGATAAACAAGATGAAGAAGGGAATATTCGGAACGATGAGCAGATTCGTATGGACGGTATGGATGTCTTTAGTTTTGCTGTGTCTAAAATTCCGAAAGATATAAAAAGATTGTTGGATTTTGCGGGTAAAGATATTAACGACTTTGATAGATTTGTATTTCATCAGGCAAATAAATATATGATGAAAGTTATTGGAAAAAAAGCAAAATTGGATGCTTCTAAGATGTTGTTTTCAATAGAGAAATATGGAAATACTAGTGGTGTCTCTATTCCTTTAACAATTGCAGATCAAAAAGCTCATCTTCAAAATAATGACCTTTTACTCTTAAATGGGATTGGTGCTGGTTTTTCGTGGGGATCTGCAATTTTGAACTTTGTTGACTGTACTGTTCTAAATGTAAATGAATTGTAATTATGGAAGCATATATAAAAGGGATATCGTATTATTTACCTGAAAAAATGGTTACTAATGAGGATTTAATTTCTCAGTTTCCTGAATGGTCAGTTGAGAAGATCACTAAAAAATTAGGGATTAATGAAAGGCATGTTGCTTCAGATGATGAAACAGCTTCGGACATGGCTGTAAATGCAGCGGAAAAATTAATTGAAGAGTACAAAATTGATAAGTCCTCTATTGATTATATTATTTTTGTAACGCAGAGTCCTGATTATATTCTTCCTACTACAGCTTGTTTAATTCAAGATAGATTAGGTTTACCAACTTCAATTGGTGCTATTGATGTCAACTTAGGCTGTTCAGGCTTTATTTATGGTCTTTCCCTAGCTAAGGGATTGGTACTAGGTGGTATGTCTAATAATGTATTGCTTTTAACCTCTGAGACCTACTCAAAGCATATACATCCTAAAGATAAAGGTAATAGAACCATCTTTGGAGATGCTGCTGCTGCAACTTTAATATCTACTGATGGTTTTGCTGAGATTAAAAATTTCAGTTTTAGTACCGATGGTAAAGGGGCTGATAACTTAATTGTTAAAACAGGTGGTTTCAGAATGCCCAAACCTCTTGATGATTTAACTTTTGATGAATACGGAAACCCTAAATCATCAGACTATTTATTTATGGATGGTTCAGCAATTTTAACATACACATTGGATTATTTGCCACCTATCATTAGTGATAATTTGTTGAAAAACAATTTAGAGAAAGAAGATATTGATCTTTTCGTTTTTCACCAAGCAAATAAATATTTATTAGAACTTCTCAGGAAAAAAATGAGAATACAAAAAGATAAATATTATCTGTATTGTGAAAAGGTTGGGAATACTGTTTCATCTACTATTCCTATTGCTCTAAAAGAAGCTATTTTAGACGAAACATTAGCCAATAAATCTAATGTTTTATTAGCCGCACCTGGTTTAGGATATTCTACTGGGGCTGCCGTATTAGATTTTGGTAAACATTCTAATTAATTTTTTTATGACTCCTAAATATATTGACCATATTGGAATTGCTGTTAAGAGTATTGATGAGAGTATTCCTTTGTATGAAAAACTTCTTGGTACAAAGTGCTACGCGGTTGAGCATGTCGAAGATCAATTTGTAAAGACTGCTTTTTTCTTAATTGGGCAAACAAAGATAGAATTGTTGGAATCAACCGATCCAGAAGGGCCAATAGGATCATTTATTGAGAAGAAAGGCGAAGGAATACATCACATTGCATTTGCAGTAGATGATACTGATCAGGCTTTAAATGATGCCAAAGAAAATGGTTTTCGCTTGATTGATAGAGTTTCCCGTAAAGGAGCGGAAGGAATGAATATTGGATTTCTTAATCCTAAAAAAACAAAAGGAGTATTGGTTGAGCTTTGTTCAAAGTAATTTCTTAATACAGTAATAATAGAAAAATTACTGACAAAAATTATTTTAGAATAGATAGTTCTTTGTGTATTAAATATATGTAATAAGCATAATGCAAATTAAAAAGTTCATAAATAGTATATTCTCGTCAAACACTTACCTAATATTTAAAAGGGAAGAAAAAGATGTTTGGCTCGTTGACCCGGGTGATAGTAGTCAGATATTGAAATGGATTAAGGAGAATAAAAAATCGTTAAAAGGAATATTGTTAACACATTCTCATTTCGATCATATTTATGGTGTTAATGACTTTTATGCTAGATTTCCTGATTTAAAGTTATATGCTTCAAAATATGCAAGTGAAGGCTTATTCTCAGCTAAAATAAATGGATCTCTTTATAAGGAGATCCCTTTTGTTGTTAACAAACAAGATATTACTATAATAAAAGAAGGTGATTCTATTCCTATATGGGAGAATATTTCAGTAAATATTTTTGAAACACCAGGGCATAGTCTTGATAGTTTATCTTTTCAAGTAGAGAAGAATTTATTTACAGGAGATGCATTAATTCCTGGAATAAAAGTTTTTACTAGATCTAAGTATGGTAATAAAGAACTGGCTCAAAATTCAATTACGAGAATATATACTGCTTTTGAGAATGATATAATGATATGGCCAGGACACAATTTACCATCTCTAAAATCAGATATTAATTTCGATATTGCATTAGGTAAAAAGAATAGTGTCACTTTGTGCATTTAATTGTTAAGGATTTCTAGTAATTATGTTGTTTATGACAAGGAGATCTAAACGAGAAAAAGAATACTTAAATTCTTACTGGGCAGATGTTTTTAATTTTATTAAAACTTAGATCATAAATCCTTATGATAGTCTATATATAGTATTGAGATGCTCTTTTTTTTAAATATTCACAATAATATTAATAATAATAAGTGAAATGTTAGTTAGTGTACATTGTATTACATATAATCATGCTCCATTTATTGAGCAGTGTATTAAAGGGGTTTTGATGCAGAAGACTAATTTTAAGTTCGAATTTGTAATAGGAGAGGATTGCAGTACAGATGGAACTAGAGATATTATAAGGACCTATGCAGAGAAATATCCTCAAATCAAATTGATCATTTCGGAAGTAAATGTTGGTGGAAGTGAAAATTCAAAAAGAACCCATGAGGCTTGTACTGGTAAATATATTGCTTTTTGTGAGGGTGATGACTACTGGATTGATCCATATAAACTGCAAAAGCAGGTAGATTTTTTAGAGGCTAATGAGGATTATGGTCTTGTCTATACAGATAATTATGAACAATCTGGATGTAATTCAGTTTTAAAGCCAAAAATTCATTCTCGTAAATTAGAGGGAAGTGTTTTTGAAGATTTATTTTTTTTTGGCTCAATAACTACACCCACAGTATTAGTTAGAGCAAGCATTTTAAACCAGGTTCGTCCTATAATACAGAAGGCCGCAACTAATCGAAAATGGATAATGGGGGACTTCCCTTTATGGTTAGGAATATCTAGAATATCAAAAATAAAATACATTTCTGATAAAACCACCGTTTATAGAATACTACCTGAATCAGCTAGCCATTCTCAAAATAAAATGGTGACGATAAGATTTTATGAATGTTCTTTTGACATTAGGAGCTTTTTTATAGAAAAATATAATTTGACTCATTTACAAAGTCGAGTTTATGAAAACCATATAAGTAGAGCTTATTTGTTTTCCTTGTTACATAACTTACCATGTATCATAGACTACAAGTCCAAGGTTTTAAAATTTAGACCTAAGACACGTAAAGGTGCATTTATTAGGTTTATTGCAAATAACCAATTATTAGAGACTTTCTCTTCCAACTTTTTAAGTAATAAATATATATATGACTTTTTGAGGAGGAGGAGAAATTAATGAATGATACACAACTGTACACCCAAGGTTTTTATTATATATTATTAATATTAGCGGTAGTTTATTATTTCATTGTTAATCATGGTGTGGTGTATAAAAGCAATGTATATAAATTTATTTCATTTGTATTAGTCACTTTTTTTATTGTTTATTGGGGAAGTCGAGATATAGATCTAGGAACAGATTCTGCTAATTACATATCATATTTTAATATGTATAAAATTAGCCCTAGTTTTTTTTCAGCTCGTGAAATGGTAAATCTCGATTTAATATTTGCGGGTCTTTTATATGTGACATCAAATTTAGCGTCTCTCGAAGTTTTTAATTTGATTCTTTCTTGCATAACGATTTCTTGTTTTCTCTTTTTTTCAATACACTTTTCTAAATATTTAAATTCTAAAACGGGTGTGTTTTTATTGTTAATGTTTGCTTCACTGCAAGGTTTTTCAAATATCCAATGTAATATTATTAGGAATGGTTTAGCTCTTTCATTTTTTCTTGTTTTTCAATTTTTCTATGTTACAGAGCGATACAAGAAAAGTTTAATATTTGCCTTGTTGGCGATTTTTTCGCACTATTCAGTTTTAATATTTATTGCTATTTCAATTGTTGCAAAGAACATCAAATTAAAAGACATTCATATATATATCATAGTAGGTTTGTCTTCTTTTTTGAGCTTTATGGGCATGGGTTTGCATTCTATTACGTTCATTTCTAGAATAAACAATGTTAAGATTGATAGGTATTTTAATAATATTACGTCATTGTATAAAGTAGGTTTTCGTTTAGATTTCCTGGTATATAATTTATTTTTTCTTATGTTATTTATGTATTTTAAGAAAAAAAATAGTCAGTATGAATTTTTTCTTAATTACTATGTGATTACTACTGTTCTTTTTATATTGTGGTTTAATATTCCGTATTCTGACCGTATTGGTTTATATTGCTGGTTTACTATACCTATCTTACTATTTGTGACCTTATCTGAGCGAAAGAACTCAACTAGTTATTTGTTTTTAGCTACAATTTTTCTGTTGGTAGTGAACTATTTTATTATTTAAATGTATTTTTTATGGAATAAAAGAAGTCAAAGGCAAATTGGCAATTTGATATTGATTAAATGTAGATTGGGATATTTGTAATGTAAAATTAATAATAGTATACAAAGAATGAAATTAACAAAAAATATAAAAAACTTGTTTGCAACAATATTATTTATCTTTCCAGACAGGTTATTTTGTACCATCACATTTCTATTAAAGAATAGAAGATTACCTGATTTAAACAAACCGGTGTATTTTAATGATAAGTTATTGTGGTTGAAATTAAACCGTAGAGATCCTATCCAGAATGTAATCGTTGATAAATTTGCTGTAAGAAATTATATAAAAGAAAAAATTGGAGAAGAATATTTAATCCCATTAATTGGGCTTTATAATAATTTCGAGGGAATAAATTTTGACGAATTGCCCAATAAATTTGTTTTAAAAATTACTAACGGCTCTCAGAATAATATTGTTTGTACAGATAAAAGTGAATTGGACTGGATAAAAGTCTCAAATCAAGTAAATAAATGGTTGAATATTAATTATTATAAGCGTACCAGAGAATGGCAATATAAGGATGTAAAAGCGCAAATAATAATTGAACATTATTTGGATGATCCATCAGGTGATTTGTGTGATTACAAATTTTATTGTTTTAATGGGGAACCAAAATTTATTCAGATTGATTCAGCTCGATTTGCTAGTCACAAAAGAGATTTCTATAATATCGATTTTAATGAAAAGCTTAAGTATAAAATGACTTATCCAAACTCTGATTCACAGTTGATAAAACCGGATAACTATAAGCAAATGGTTTCCATTGCTAAACGGTTAAGTAATAACTTTGAATACCTTAGAGTTGATTTGTATAATGTAAAAGGGAAGGTCTACTTTGGTGAGTTAACGTTATATCCTGATAATTGTAATGGAAGAATTGAATCTAAACTGAGTGAGTATGAAATTGGCTCTTTATTGATTTTGAACGAATTGAATTAATAAAAAATAGCTTTGTTTTTTTTGAGATCATTATGAGAATTGGCATTCTATTAAATGCCTCATGGTATATATATAATTTTAAAGAGAACTCAATCGTGGAGAAACGTGAAAGTAACAAGCATAGGAATACGATTGTTGCAGAGATAGTTCATCTATTCGAGGCAAGCAATTTCATTGTGAATATGGCAAAAAATAAAAAAGTAATGATCGAATATTTACATAATTGTATTGGAAAACAATGGTGTATTACTAATTTGTATGTAGAAGTAGTGTGCTAAAGAATTTTGAACTGTAGCTCGAAATGCAAATACCGAACCATGAATGTAATTTGCATCTTGAGTTATAATTATTAGGATCTAATAAAATGAAAAAAAAAATATTTATTGTGGTTAATGTCGATTGGTTTTTTTTATCACATCGTTTACCAATTGCTTTAGCAGCCCAAGAAAATGGATTTGACGTTACTATTATTACAAAGGATAGTGGCAGACGATCGGAAATTGAAGAGCATGGCTTAAAATTTTGTGATATGCCTTTCGAAAGGTCTGTGTTTAATCCGATAAATGAGTATCTTCTTTACTTGAGATTAAAAAAAATGTACAAAAAGGAAAAACCTGATATTGTACATCATGTTACTTTAAAACCAATGATATTGGGTAGTTTGGCGGCTAAATGCAATCCGAATATTTCAATTGTAAATGCCGTGAGTGGTTTAGGTATTTTATTTTCTAGTGAAGGATCTAAATTAAAGCGAGTTTTAGTTTTAAAATTGTTGAGGAAAGCTTTTGATTTAAAAAATAAAGTTCGTGTTATTTTTCAAAATCATGAAGATAAATCTATATTTCTTGATGCAAATTTGATTGAAAAAAATCAAGCGGTGTTTATTAAGGGCTCTGGTGTAAATCTTGAAGAGTTTTCTTATGTGCCTACTAAAATAGATAAGAAGAGAAGGGTTTTTATGGCAGCTCGACTCTTGTATCCTAAAGGGTTTCATGAATTCTTTTTAGCGGCACAGCATATCAAATCTAAAGAGGAATTTAAAGATGTTGATTTTATTATTGCTGGAGGCTTAGATGATATAAATCCCTCGGCAATTCAAGAATCTACAATTAAGCAATGGGAAGAAACTGGTAGTATCAAGTGGATTGGTTTTTCCAAAGATATGAAGAAAGATATTGCGCTGTCTGATGTTGTTGTCTTTCCTTCATATTATGGTGAAGGTGTGCCGAAATTTTTAATTGAAACCTGTGCGATAGGACGACCAATTATAACAACCAATCATGCTGGGTGTAGAGACTGTGTGGAACATGGCAGAAATGGTTATTTAGTTCCATCTAAAGACCATCTTGAAATGGCTGAATATTTGATGAATTTATTACGAGATCCTCAATTATGTGAAGATTTTGGTCTTCACTCAAGGTTGAAAGCTGAAAATGAATTTAGTATAGAATTGGTGACCGGTATACATATGAAGATATATCAAGAACTATCCAATTGATTGATTGATTGATTGATTGATTGATTGATTGATTGATTGATTAGAACAATCGTAATTGTTTATAATCAAATATTATAGTGGTGATTAGGATTCGCTTTATTATAAAAAGAAGAAATTTGGTTTAATGAATAAAAACATACTAATAACAGGAATTTCCGGTTTTGTAGGTCAGAATCTTGTTAAATATTTTTCATCATATGAGATTTATACCTTATATGGACTTGACATTGTTTATGATGATATATCAGGGGTTGATAAAATATATTCTTGGGATCAACTTGAAGATCTTAAAGATATTGATGTTGTCATCCATTTGGCAGGTAAGGCTCATGATCTGAAGAATACTTCTGATGAAAAATCATATTTTGATGTTAATTATGGCTTGACTAAGAAGGTTTTTGATTGGTATCATAAATCTTCAGCAACTCAATTTTTAATGATGAGTTCTGTAAAGGCTGTAGCAGATATTGTTTCTGGTGAGTTAACAGAAGAGTTTCTTCCGAATCCAATTACAGCTTATGGGAAATCAAAAATAAAGGCAGAAGACTATTTAAATTCAATTGTCTTACCCGAAAATAAGAATTTATATATTTTCAGACCAGCCATGATTCATGGTCCTGGTAATAAAGGGAATCTAAATTTACTTTATAATCTTGTGTCTAAGGGTATTCCTTGGCCTCTAGCATCTTTTGAGAATAAGCGTTCTTTTGTTTCAGTGGCAAATCTTTGTTTTATTTTTAAATCATTTATTGACCGAGATATTAACTCTGGAACTTACAACATTGCTGATGAAAAATGGCTATCAACGAATAAGCTCATTGAGATCATTTCTCAAGGGGTGGGGCGAAAACCACGCTTGTGGTATTTCCCTAAAAGTGTTGTCATATTTATGGCTAAATTGGGTGACGTTTTACATTTACCATTAAATACAGAACGCTTGAATAAATTAACGGAAGATTATGTCGTTTCGACAACGAAACTGCAAGCTGTACTGGGAGTTAACCTACCACATGATGCAGAAGTAGGTATTAAAAATACCATTAGTAGTTTTAGTGATAAGACTATTTGATATTTTGGAAATTAATTGAATAGAAAAGAATATAAATTTTAAGTTATGAGTATAAATACCAATATTGATTCATTTATCAATACCCATGTCACAGGTAGAGAGGTCAGTTTATTAAGTGAAGATTTTACTAAATATAGCAGCGAATTATCATCACGAATTGATGGGAAAAAAGTTTTGGTTATCGGTGGTGCTGGAACAATTGGTTCTTCTTATATTAAAGCCATTTTAAAATTCAATATTAGCAAGCTTGTTGTTGTTGATATCAATGAAAATGGCTTGACCGAATTGGTAAGAGACCTGAGAAGTTCTACCGAGTATAATATTCCTGAGGATTTCATTACTTACCCCATTAATTTTGGAGATCGTGTTTTCGAAAAATTATTCAGAAACCTGGCTCCATTTGATATTGTAGCCAACTTCGCAGCACACAAGCATGTACGTAGTGAGAAAGATATTTTCTCAGTAGAGGCCATGATTGAGAACAATGTTTTAAAAGCAAGAAAATTGCTTGATCTTTTAATTGAATTCCCACCGGAACACTTCTTTTGTGTTTCTACGGATAAGGCTGCCAATCCTGTGAATATTATGGGAGCCAGCAAGAAGTTGATGGAAGAATTAATTATGGCTTATTCTTCTCAAATTCCAATTAAAACAGCTCGTTTTGCAAATGTGGCTTTTTCAAATGGTAGCCTTCCTTTAGGTTTTTTAGATCGTTTGAATAAACGTCAGCCATGGTCGTGCCCACTTGGTATTCGTCGTTTCTTTGTTTCTCCACAGGAGTCTGGAGAACTTTGTTTAATGGCATCCATTATGGGGGAATCTGGAGATATCTTTTTTCCTAAATTAGATGATGTAAAGGACATGATTCCTTTCGATCGAATTGCAAAAGATTTGTTAGCACATTTGGGTATGGAAGCTGATATTTGTGAGACTGAAGATGAGGCCAAGAGAAAAGCTGAATTATTAAATGCTGATTTCAAAAAATACCCAATTTACTTTTTCGGTTCAGATACCTGTGGCGAGAAATCTTTTGAAGAGTTTTATACTGAGAAAGAAGTGTTGGATTTGGATTCATTTGTTGAGTTAGGTGTTATTAAAAATTCTGTAAAGAGAGACTTAAAAGAAATCGATTCTATTTTCGATAATTTGGAGCAACTTTTTTCTCAGGATAATGTTGAGAAATCAGATATTGTTAAAGTTTTAACGAAGTATTTACCAAATTTCGAACACATTGAGACGGGTAAGCATCTTGACCAAAAAATGTAGAAAACCTGTAAGCGTACGACGAAGTCGTTCCTGACAGTGTTTAAAACAAAGATAATTAACGAAATAAATTAAAAATGTACAAACATTTTTTTAAAAGAATAATAGACTTTACTGCGTCCTTAATCGCCATTTTAATCTTGTCACCCATTTTAATTCCTGTAGTAATAGGTCTACTCTTAACAGGAGAGCATTATGTTTTTTATTTTCAAAAGCGGATAGGGTATAAGAATCAATATTTTAATATTTGGAAGTTTGCGACCATGCTGAAAGATAGTCCTAATTTAGGAACAGGCTTGCATACAACAAAGAGAGATCCACGAATATTACCTATGGGAGGTTTTTTGCGACAAACTAAAATTAACGAATTGCCTCAGTTATTCAATATCTTTTTTGGTAGTATGAGTATTGTTGGTCCTCGTCCTTTAGTTGATAAAACCTTTGAGCCTTATCCACAACATGTAAAGGATGTGATCTATAATGTCAAGCCTGGCTTAACAGGAATTGGCTCCATTGTTTTTAGAGATGAAGAGCAATTACTATCTGAAACCAAAATGCCATTAGATCAGTATTATAAACTCCATATCTCACCTTATAAAGGAGAATTGGAGTTATGGTATCAAAAACATCAATCTTTTTATACGGATATGATGATTATATTTTTAACGGCTTGGGTTATTGTTTCGCCAAAAAGTGATTTGGTTCACAAGATTTTTAAAGATTTACCACCACTACCAGCGGTGTTTATAACTCAATAAAATAAAAATGGTGAAAATCAATCAGATTTTCACCTTTTTTTTATGCTTATAAGTGTATTTGCAAAAACGAATCCCTAGCGCTTTAAAGAAATAAAAAAAGCCTGAAAGTCTCCATACAACTTTCAGGCTTTCTGAGAACCAACAATTGATAGTACCCGCATAGATTTGGGAAGCCCCATGTTAACTTTAACTTTATTCCTTTTCTATGCTTCCAATACCAGATCCACTAGTTTAGAGGCATTTTCACTATCGCCCTGGTTGAGGACGCGTTCAGCCAATTGCACAATTTGCGAAATAGTGGGGTTGTTTTCAATTTCCTTTGCAATGTCCTGTGGTAGGTTTCCGAGTTCCATTTTATACTGTTTTTTTGCTTAGAATTTCTGCTTGTCCTTAGCAATGATCATGCCAAAGCGGTTCATGGAAAGCTAATTTAGTCCTTGGTTGTTTAGTTATGCAAATGTAAAATAAAAAGGGGAGGGGCTGGCTTGTCAAATCTGTCAAGTTAGAGTGAAGGTCAAAAAGGTTAAAGGATAAAGTGGAGTGCGACAACCGAAAACTGACAACAGTCTGCATTTTGATTGCGCTCATGCTCCATTAATTATTGTCTAATAACCAGTGACAAATATTTCCCTAAAATTAGTGTGAATTTACTCATAGGCTCGTTAACATGTTAGTGAAAATGAGTGGTTAACTGTTTTTTTTATTGCTATCTTGGTCTACTTGACTTGTGTTTTATCTGCATTTCGACAGGCTCAATGCCCGCTTCTATCAAGCTTTCCCCTTTTAGGGGAACTGAAGGGGTGCTTGAACTGAGTTCACGATCTCGACGAAGTTAATTAGTGAGAATTAGTGGTTAAATTTTTTTTATTGACTCTTCCGACCTTTTGCTTTTCTTCCATAAAAATGGTACTCTCAAACCAGTTGAGAGCACCATTATCAAAGCTAATCCCTATCCATTGATCATTCACTATTGACCCGTGACTATTGTCGATTCTCATGAATGACCTTTGGACTTTTCCCCCGAGACTTCGGGGTTTTGACCTTACTGACTTTCCTCCGCCTCCATCTCAATTTCCAGCACATTGGTTTCACCATAGCGATGGACCAGCTGCATGCTGATACTCTTATAGGTCACCGCTTCAACCCTCATATTAAAAGTGCCGGGTTCCACCGATGGTATCCGGAAGCCTCCTTTTCCACCCGTACATTGATGATCGATATTCGCTTCAGGAATAAGAATATGTGCCTGTGCGACGGGTTGTTTGGTCTGTTTGTCCAGTATATGCCCCGTAATGGCGATCTTTTTGTATCCCACCTTTTCGATATCTCTGGCTTCTACATAGGCCTTGTAAAGTTCGGGATCGTCAAGCTCAAACATCGATTTCATCACCCGGTCCAAACGGTATCTCAGGATATTGATGATTTCTAAAGAGATGGTGCCGAGTTCATTATTGGCAATTTTGGATATACTTTGCAGTTCCTTGGGTTTAGGAATCAGCGTCTTATAAGCCTCAGTTAAGCTTTTAAGTTCCGTCAGCATGTCCTCAGTCACTCCGGTATCTACCAATTTCTCTCCCAATCCCTCGCAATAGTCTATTGTTAATGCCAATCTCGAAATGAGCCGTTCATCTCCGTATTGCGCATAGGTTATTTTACTGCCTTTGAAGTTGGGCAAGTCGTCTAAATTATTGATTTTGATACAATAATTATAAATCAGTTGATTCACACGGCCCAGCTGTTCGGCAACCTTGTCTTTCTTGTTCTTTTTGGAGAGCGTTGTTCCCTTATAATTCTTTTCCCGAATGGCCCAGGCCGTTTCAAAATTGAGCTTTAGACCCAGAATGAGAGCAATTAGCTCCTTAACTACAGGGATCGCATCGAGTTTCACCTGATAGAGTTCTGTAAAATCACTAAATCGTCTCAACATTTCTCTGATATTCATATATTTCTTTTTCATATCATTATAATTTTAAATTTGTAATGTTTTAAATACAATTGATCGTTCTTGTGAAAGACATTTAAAGCCTGCTGCCTTACCCTCTTGTTGTTTTTATGAAGCGAATTAAGAAGTCGTGGGCATTTCTATCTAGGTACGCAAGCTTTAAAGTCTTTTAATCAGATGTGTTTCATAGGCAGTTTATTTTAGCGTTTATGAAAGTTGCTGTATTTGTATTTTTTTATTTGATCACATTCGCCTGCCCGATACCTTGGGGCTTGCGAAAGAAACTAATTGAGATTCTTTTTTTGTAAGTGTTTATCCGTCCTTGTCTAAGAGTTTGGCAATCTGACAGCCTAATTATCTAGTAGTTTAACAGTTGGAGAAAACAAACCAGTACCTAATGAGCATTGACCGAAAACTGAATGAACTTTACATTTTTTTCACTTTATCCCTTAACCTTTATCCTTTTTTATCCACCGTAGCAGTTTATCTGCGAAGGAGGATACTGATCTCCCCAATCGATCTGACTCACGTTCAGATTGGACTGACGCATTCACCCAACTGCACTGGCTGATAGTCTGGTTTAACTTACTCATGTACCTAATCGGACTAAGTCTTGTTCTGATCGGGTTTGCTGATTCACCCAATCACACTGTCTGATAGTCTAGTTGGACTTACTCATGTACCCAATTGGGCTGACACTTGTTCCGGTTGGACTTGTTCATCCACCTAGTCGGACTGACTCTTGTTTCAATCGGACTTATTCATCCACCTAATTGGACCGATTCAACTTCTTTTTTAATGAACTGTGCTTGTTTTTTTTATGCTTTTATTTGCTTTAAGTTTTGTTTATATGCTATTGTCAATCAGCTGTAAGAGATTTATCGCATGTTTATACCATACGCACCGAGTCTAAAGAGGGGAGTGTATAGACGGGCAATTAATAAATAGCCAGCCCATAAAGAATTGGGATAATCCAATTTTTATTTTGAGGAAAATAATAAGTTCTGAATTTTCGTAAGGAACTTATTGTGACGACATTGATTCGCTTTATAAAATTATAAGTAAATTTAATGAATTATTTCTTTAATAAAAAAATCTTTTTGCTTAGATCCTAAATTTAAGTGTCTTAGTCATGTAAATGTAACGTTTCGTCACAGTCTATAGCCTTGTTAATAAGATGACTAATAATTGACAATAAAGGTTAAAAGGGAAGAAGAGTCAAAAAGTTTAATAGTCGAAAAGTCACAACCAAGCACTTACCATTAACAACCGATAGGCGATCGCATCCATAAAAGCTTTAGCGAAGATGGAAACTGATAAAAGCTCTTTTAGCATGAGATAGCTTCGTCATACCTCCTCGCTAAGACAGTAAGTCATGAAGCTTTCTCTTTAATTAGTGTTCATTAGTGAAAATGGTGGTTAAACGTTGTTTATTAATATCCTGATCAAATTTAGTTGTGTTTTGTATGCATTTCGGCAAGCTCAATGCCCGCTTCTATCAAGCTTTCCCCTTTTAGGGGAACTTAAGGGGTGCCTGAACTGAGTTCACGATCTCGACGAAGTCCATCGAAGGGGGGGAGAGCCAAGCTTAGTACTTGACGGAGTCCATTAGTAGTTGTTTTTTTTTAATCTGTGTTCATCTGTGATAATCCGTGGTTAAAATTATTTTCTTGATAGAACCACCTCCCCCGATCACGATCGGGTACTCCTCCTTGGAAAGGATGAGAATTTATTACTGATGATTTCCGCAAGCTAAGGCTTTCCCCTTTTGAGCAAATTCAGTTGTGTTTTATATGCATTTCGGCAGGCTCAATGCCCGCTTCTATCAAGCTTTCCCCTTTTAGGGGAACTGAAGGGGTGTTTGAACTGATTTATGAACTCAATGAAGCCCATTTACATATTTGTGGTTAAAAAAGGCCTAAGGTCAGATGTGTTGACAACCAATAATTTCACAAGGCAAAATTCCCCCTTCAGGGGGATTAAGGGGGTATTAAAAACCACCTCCCCCGATCATCCCGAAAAACATCGGGACGGGTACTGGACTTGCAACAAAAATGTGGACAATAAGTTAAGTCATGCCGCTCTCTTGTCATTATTTAATAGCCTTCCATATTCTAAAGGAGATAAATAATTTAAAGAAGAATGTCTTCTACATGTATTGTACC
>NZ_SAXA01000007.1 GCF_004122035.1 Ancylomarina salipaludis | reverse complement strand
ACTTAACTCAACAGCATTCAATTTAAACTCTCTACTAAATTTTCGTCTTTCTTTTTCCATAATCTAAGATATAAATTATTAATATTCTATATCTTAACTCACTGTCCGTATAAATGTAGCAACTTCATAATTTACTCAATTCGTTTAAATCCTTTTCACCATTTATAGGACGAAGAATAAACTCATAGCTGTAATCTTGTGCCGGAATCGAATATTCTGAGTGTACGGGGGCTCCCCATGAGTTATCGCCACCTACACCCATTTGCTTGTAGTCAATCTGCCAGCTGATTACTTCACCTGTCTTAATTTCATTGCCATGTTTCTGAGGGTTTCCCTTTCCTGAGTGATAGAGTTCCTTGTAGTCGAAAGGTAAGGCTGAGCCGGCTAGTTCTGATTCTGCAATCACCATTAAACCTAAAGACTCCTGATTCGTAAGAGCCATCCATCGCAGGTCGGTTTTGTTCCCGGTTTCCTGTGGGCGTACATAAGGGTGATATTGCTCGGCTACGCTGCTTTTATACTGTCCCACCGGATACCCTGTTTTTCTGTCGCTCATGTTCTCCTGCGGACCACGACCAAACCATTCGATCTGGTTGAAAGCCTTTGGCAACTGCATTTGCATGCCAAGGCGTGGCAGCATGGGAATGGTATTGGCTTCAGGATGGTAGCTGTTTTGAACCTTTATGTCACCATTTCCGTAAATCAGGTAGCGGGTTTTATATTTGCTCGAAACCTTTGGTAGATTAAGGGAAACAATTACTTCTATCAGCTGATTGCTCAGTTGCTTGCTCTGGAATGATACGACTTGGGAATTGGCTCCGGCTTCTTTCCAAACCTGACACTTCGCTGGCATGCCATTCCCCAAATCATTATCTGTTACCGCTCTCCAAAAGAAGGGTTTTAAGTCCTGAACCATCAATTCCTTGCCGTTAATTTGGTATGAATTTAAGCTTCCTGTTTTCTTTGAGAAGCGAATCTGAATGGCTTTGGCTGTTAAAATTAATTCGTCTTTGCTGTCTTTTAGTTTCACCTTGCCAAGTGTCTTTACCCCTTTCGCCTCGATTGCCTTTGATATGGGCAATTGGAACTGTTCCCAGGCTATCAAATGTCCTTTTGGGACAAGTGGCTGCTCTTTTTTGCTATGGGCTTTAAGTTCCAGGAAATACTCACATCCAGATTTAGGTTCTATTGCAGGATAAGGAATAGTAATTGTTTTTTCCTGATGTGCCTTTAGGGCTATAGGTTCTAATTTACCCGCTGCAATAATTGTCGCATCTTCCTTAAGGGTCCAACTGAAATCAAAAGCATCCAAATCGGTAAAATCGTAACGGTTGATGATCTTAAACTGATTGGAAGAGTGATCGATTTTCTCGAAAGCAATCGGCTGGTAGACTTTCTTTACCTCCCAAATGTGAGGGTGGATTTTCCTGTCGCTGCTGACCAAACCGTTGGCACAGAAATTCGAATCGTTTTGTATCTTATAGATGCCCATATCGCCACCATAGGCAAAAATGGTATCGCCTTTTTCCGTTACTTTTCTGAAAGTTTGATCTACCCAATCCCAAATGAAACCGCCTTGCAGCTGTCTGTGTTTGTAAATCAAATCCCAGTAGTCTTTCAGATTCCCTACACTGTTTCCCATGGCATGGGCATACTCACATTGTATCAGTGGACGTGTTTGTACTTTTTCGGCATATTTCATCATTTCCCACATGCGATCGTACATCGGACAAAAGATATCAGTGTTCGATTCCAGACCGGAATCTTCTGATTGAACAGGACGAGAGCTGTCATGCTTTTTAAGCCAATCATAAGTGGTGTGAAAATTTTGGCCTCGACCTGTTTCGTTTCCCAATGACCAAATGATGACGGATGCATGGTTTTTACTGCGCTGAAACATCGATTGGGTTCTGTCCAGAAATGCTTTTTTCCAATTGGGTTTATTAGCTAGGGTCTTTTCCTTATTGTAAGGATCGCAACCGTGTGCCTCAATATTGGCTTCGTCCACCAGGTACAAGCCGTATTGGTCGCAGAGTTCGTACCAGCGTTCACGGTTGGGATAATGTGAATTTCTTACGGCATTGATATTGAATTGCTTCATTAACTCGATGTCTCGGATCATCGATTCTTCTGTAATTACACGACCATGGTCGGCATCGTGCTCGTGACGGTTAACCCCTCTGATAACAACAGGCACCCCATTGATTTGAAGCAGGCCATTTTTGATTTCGCTTGTGCGGAAACCAATCTTGCGGCGGATGACCTCAATGTCTTTTTTATTCGAACCTTTCAGGCTGATCTGCAAGTTGTAAAGTTCAGGTGTTTCTGCTGACCATTTGCGAACATTGGGAATTTCAGCTGCAAAGGCAAATTGATTACTGCCCTTGTTGATTTGTTTTTTTTCTTGAGCTTCAAATACGACTTTATTTTTATCGTATAACTTTATTTCCACATATCGTAGTTCTTTTTTGTTGTCCAGCTTATTAAGCTCCACCTCCAGTTTAAACTGACCATTGGTGTAGGTTTCATCCAAACTGGCATGGGCAAAGAAGTCTCGGATATGCGTCTTCGGACGGGCATACAGGTAAACATCCCTTTCGAAACCACTTACTTTCCAATAGTCCTGATCTTCGAGATAAGAGCCATCGCTAAAACGATAGATCTCGACGGCAAGTTGGTTGACACCGATTTTAATATACGGGCTAAGATCAAATTCAGCAGGAGTTTTACTGCCCTGACTGTAGCCAACCTTTTTGCCATTTACCCACAAATACATGGCAGAGCGAACCCCACCAAAGTGGATATAGATTTCTTCGTCTTTCCAATTTTCGGGGATGGTAAAGTTTCTTTTGTAAGATCCAACCGGATTGTAATCGTGCGGAATATAAGGTTCGTTGTTTGGAAAAGGGTAGGAGACATCGGTATAAATAGGTACACCATAGCCTTGCAATTCCCAATGACCGGGAACCTTAATGTCTTTCCAGTCTGAGATATCGTAATTGGTTTTGTAAAAATCCACAGGTCGATCAGCTGGTTTGCGAACCCAGTTGAATTTCCATGTGCCGTTCAGATTGATATAATATTCTGAATTCTCTTTTGAGTTTTTAAGAGCATTGTTCAAGTTGCGGTAGGCAAAATAGGATGCTCTCGGTTTTTCTTTATTAATGCCAATGATCTGAGGGTTTTCCCAATCGTTGACAGCTGCGTTCTCTTGAGCAAAAATGCCCTGGTAGAAGAGAATAAGCACTAGCGTTAAAGTTGTTCTCATTTTATGGTTCGTTATCGATTGTAAGTTTTAGTTCTTAGGTTGAGACGCACAATTGTGCGTCTGTACGTAATTGCTAATCATTAATTGTTTCTGATGAATGGTTTAGCTTCCTTGTTTGTTATTGGTGTATTTTGTAATGAGGATATTCCTGATTTTCGTGAACAAATCTACCACAGCTTGCATATTTTCATTGCTTTTTTGAGTCAGGAATGCCTTAGCCTTTTTAGGGTTTTTATTGTATAAGGCAGTCGCTTTTTCATCAATGGCTTCCATATTGTCGAAGAGGCTTTGTTGAAAAGGGTCGCGATACATTTGCATATCTTTTACGGCATCCTGCCAGCGCAAATACATTAGGTTATCCACAAAGTCGATAGCCCAGCGTGCCGATGTTGGATCGTATTGGTCGGGATTGTAATTCTTATATGATTCGTGGATTTTCTGTGTGCCTGCATAGATGGGCACATAAGGAGATGTGAACTGATTATCCTGAAAAACCCAGTAAACCCCACCTATGGCATCAGGTAACCACGATCGCAACTGACAGATCATCCCATAATTTCCTTTCGATACATTTCGACGATTTGTAATATCCAGTAATTCGCGCATGGCTGTGGTTGGGAAAGGTGTTGTTAAGGGGCTCTTCACAAGTTTTCCGTCCTTGTTTGGGACATACCAATCCGGATCTGAAGTTTTATCGTAAATGGTTCCTTCGAATGTTGATCGTTGAAAAGCCATAATGTCCTGTACGGAGATTTTCTTCTCAGGTTTTACTGAAAAAGGGTAGAGTGAAACATCCTCGACATATTGGTGGTAGGCATCCTGCCCCTTGTAAGGATCACTCAAGCTACGGTCAGGCCATTGCTTTAAATTGGGTGCAAAAGTGCTGTAGAATAACCAGAAACGACCGCTTGCCCATTCGCGAAAACAGGGGCTGTAGGCTTCCTGCCAAATAAAGGGTTTGCCTGAATTTTCTTTATACCAACCATGATCAATGGCTACTTGCTTGTAGTTGTCTGATGCCATAAACCATTCCGGTTTTGAAAGATCGATCTCCTTAATAATACTCCAGTTGGGGACAATGGCAATGTGATCGTCCGGTACACGTTGTGCGGCCCAAATGGCACCCGCTTTTCCAGATTCAGGCGTCCAGTTTTGACCAACAGCTACAATTTCGAGTACCCAAACTTCATTGGGGTCGGCAATACAAAGCGCTTCAGATTCGGGACCACAAGAAGGTAAAAATCCATATTTGTCCATCAGTGAGGTAATGAATTTGATAGCTTCGCGAGCTGTTTTGCAGCGCTGCAAGGCAAAAATCATAGCTTGTTCTACAGTCATAATTTGTTTGCCCGTTTCTCTGTCAACCTGCAATTCCGGTTTTTGACTCAGAGTACTTTCAGCAATAGCCAGCTGATGTTCGTTCATGTGCGAATAGGCTGAATGAAAGTAGGTGTAGGTTTGTTCTACTTGTGGAATTTGTCCAATAATCTCTCCGTAATTATCCAAAGCTCCATTAATTTCCTGGATGCCGTAATAAACGGGGCACATGCTTCCAGACGGAAATTTTTGCCCGTGTACAACACGAATTCGTGTATCGTTCCCCCCATAGGTGTGGGAGGTAATCACCGAACCGTCAACCGTTGCCTTTTTGCCTGCGACAATATCGGTACATGCCTTTGTATTTTGTCCTGTTATCAGGCTGATGAGGCCTAGTAGAATGAGTAGCTTTTTCATATATCTTATTGTTTTCTGTTGTCGGAAAACTGATAATCGAAAACAGAGAATAATTTTATTTAGTTACGGATTAATTTTTCTTCGTCAATATCCATTTTCAACCAGGTTTCCAGCGCTTTCACAATTTCTTTTTGCATTTCAGGAGGAAAGCTTTTAATTCGGGTACTGTGTGCTCCTGCAGGATTGATGAATTTCTTGCATTTGTCATTACCGTTTAAATCCACTTGAGTTGCTGACCATGTATCGTATTCACCATAGATGCATAGCATTTTATCAGCATCAGTTTGTAGCCAATGGTTGACAGCCAGCATCGATTCCGGCATGAAAGCTCCTTCAACACCTTTGGGCAAAGTAAAATCGAAAGTTAAATTCTTTGGGGCGTTGAGGTATTTTGCAAAAGGTGAAACTTCGTAGCTGTACATACCAATTTCGGTTAGTGCCTGATAGAAAAAGGGTTGTTGTTTAATGATATCTTTATCTTCGAAGAAGCTAAATGATGACGTTTTGGTCAAGTGCTGGAATAGTTCTTCAGCACTGGCATCCGATCCCGGGATTTCATCGGAATTGGTATTACCCCATTGCCAAAAGGAAAAAGAATATTCAAGAATATTCAGGTCCAGAGCCTTCTCAAGTCCTATCGAAAATTGGTAATCTTTATCTAGAGCAAGTTGTTCGAGTAATGGTATTAGCTCGGCTTTCTTTTCGAAACACGCAATCTGAAAATCTTTGATTTTTTTTCGAGTCAATTCATCTCCTACGCTTGCCAGATGTTTGTGTATTCTTTCATCTTCGCGGCTGAGGTTCATCGGAGCCACATAAGGCACACTCACATCCACATCATCGGGATAGAAAAAACGATGATAAATGGTTGTTTGCCCGCCTTTGCTGATACCTGTTGAGATCCATTTGTTTTTATAGATCTTTTTCAAGGCTTGAATGACAGCATGTTGGTCGGCTGCAGCTTGTTTGATGGTAAGCTTGTCCCATTGCAAGCTATCAGGTCTTGATTGTTTGAAGTAGCGATGTTCAATGGTCAATTGGTTGGCATCGATTAGTTTACTGAGTTCTCCGGCTTTTTCAGTCCAGATATTATAGCCCTGAATCTCAACAACCATGGGTTTAGAAAGATCGCGGTGTCCCAGAAGAACTCTTTGCTTAAAAGTACCGAGTTTTGGATTTTCGTGATCGATGGGCTGTGTGAACCACATTTCGTAATAGTCATTGAAAGTGGTATCGCCGACTATTTTTTCGACACTTACATTCGGTAGTTCGCTAAGTTGTGTGAGTAGATCTTTGGGCTGTGTTTGGCAGGCTGTCACAAGCCCTATGGCAGCGATGACTAATAAATATTTGAGTTTTTTGATTTTCATATGATTTCAATTTAGAGTTTTTTATCAAAAAGAAAACCTGACAGCTAAAGTCTAAGGCTTACTGCAAATAAGGTGAATCTTATATAATTCTTTTGACTCAGCTTACAGGTTTTCTATTTTCATGGTTGTTGTTGTCTTATCTAAAAATAAACCCATCCTTTAGAGGATCATTGGGGTCGAAATAAAATTCGTTTTGGCCTGTTATCGAGGCCGTGCCACTCACTTCCGGAATGACGGCCTGATGATTGCCATATTCACATGTTTTCACAACTTTTACGGTCATGGTGCTGCCTAAAATACTCTCGATTGTGATTTCCTCATTCTCTTTCAGTTCTCCTTTAGCATAATGGATAGCTGCTCGGGCACTCACGCCTGATCCGGTTGGAGAACGATCGACCTCACCTTCGGCAAAAATGCAGACATTGCGTGAGTGATGCTTGGGATCGTTCGCTTCTCCAATAAAGATTGTTCCATATAAAAAGCTTAGGTCTTCTTCAAAGGGATGTTTTACTTCGAATTGATCCATGACGGCATATTTGATTTTACGGCCATAGTCAATTAGCTTATTATAATCTGATTCATCCAGATTTAAACCCAAATCTTCAACTTGTACATAAGCATAAAAAGCGCCTCCATAAGCCAAGTCAAATTTAATTTTGCCTAATTTGGGGACGTTGACAATTTGATCTCTCAAAGCCATAAATGAGGGAACATTTTGAAAAGAAACGCGTTGTACTTTACCCTTTTCTCTGAAAGCCTGACAAGTGATTCTTCCCGGAGGAGCATCGATGCGGATGATGGGATCGTTTTCCTCGCGAACAATCATACCTGTATCCAGAACCAGTGTAATTAGTGCAATCATGGCATGACCGCACATGGTACTGTAACCTTCGTTGTGTAAGAAGAAAGTGCCGAAGTCTCCATCTTCAGTAGTGGCTTCAGTAATGATTGCCCCGTACATATCAGCATGTCCACGGGGTTCCCACATAGTTCCGGTACGGATGTAATCAAAATTATCACGAAAGTAGCGACGCTTTTCAAGTATGGTATTGCCTTTGATCTCTGGCAAGCCATGGGTGAATACGCGTAAGGGTTCGCCTCCGGTGTGCAGGTCGATGGTTTTTATTTTTAACCAGTCTTTGGGTGCTTCCCATTTCCAATTGTCGAGTATGTTCATTGTTTAAGGATAAAGGTTAAAGTGAGAAAAGCTGATAACATCTAGATTTCTATTTCGGAACCGATTTTTGATTCCATTGCACGCGCGTATATTTTTTGAGCCATAACAAGGTCGAATAAAGCCATGCCAACAGATTTAAATAGGCTGGTCGTTTCAGCTATTGTTTTTTTTGATGCAATAAGTTTACTAATTGGAGTCACTTGTGAATCTGAAATGAGTCCATTTTTAAGAGCAGTTGCTACATCGCCGGTTTCTTCTTTGGCAAAGGGTGTGTCCACATATAATTTATCCAGAAGCGGGTAAAGTTGTGCAGGAAATTCATGCATATCGGGTTTGTAGGATCCAATGCCAATAAAATGCTTCCCCTTTATCAGTTCTGCATCATCAGGAACAACTGCTTTTTTCGAGGTGGTTGTTGTAATGATAATTTGACTCTTGTTTACCAATTCTATATTGCTGCTACAGCTTTGTAGTTTTAGATGGGGTAATTCCATCTTAAGCTTGGCAATAAATTCATTTGCTTTTTTTTGCTGCGTATCGAAGACGTAAAGTTCTTTGATAGGACGGACTTTACAGGCAAATAGAGCTTGAGTAAAGCCTTGCACGCCAGTGCCAATAATGCCGACTGAATTTGCATTTACAGGCGTGGTGTATTTTATACCAATACCTCCAACAGCTCCGGTACGGAAAGCGGTTAGAGCCGCACCATTCATTAGTGATAAGGCTTCACCACTTGTCGTATCGTTTAAAATCATACTGCCGTAAATGGCAGGTAGATTTCTTTTTGGATTTTCCGGGTTTACACTAACGAGTTTTGTTCCAAAATATTGATTGGTGAAGCAAGGCATCAGAAGCAGGGTATTGTCTCCGTGGTGCGCATGCATGCGATCGGGCATGTGAAAGTCTCCTGCCTCAAAAAGCAGAAAAGCTTCTTCCATGGCGCTTAGTGCTTCCTCAAACGAAAGCGCTGACCATATTTCTCTTTGGTTTAGTATGAGCATGAATTCTAAAATCATGGAAAAAATAGAGTTGTCAGTTTTCGTCTGTTTCAATTGAAAACTGACAACCCATAACACTTATCTCATAGCTTCGACATCAGCTATAGTTTTAGGAATAGGTTTCCCCAGAAGACGAGCGCCATCCTTGGTAATCAGGAAGTCTTCTTCGTTGCGGCAACCACCAAAATCTTTGTATTGTTCTACTTTGTCGTAGTTGATAAATTCAGCGAAGCGATTCTCGGCTTTCCACATATCAATTAGCTCAGGAATAAAGTAGATGCCGGGCTCAATAGTCAGCACGAAATTTTCTTCCAATTCACGACCTAAACGCAGTGACTTTAGTCCAAATTGTGTGCTTTTAGGCTCGCCGTTGTAGCCAACATAAACTTCACCCAGGTTTTCCATATCATGCACATCCATACCCATCATATGACCGAGTCCGCACTGGAAGAAAAGTGCATGAGCACCTTGTTGAACGGCTTCGTCCAGATTCCCTTTCATAAAGCCCAGTTCCTTCATACCTTCGGCGATGGTTCGTCCGGCTTTTAAATGAATATCCTTAAATTTTACACCCGGAGCAAGCATTTCAATCGCTGCCTCGTGGGCATTAAGAGCGATTTGGTAAATTTCTTTTTGGCGAGTTGTGAATGTTTTGTCAACCGGGAAGGTACTCGACATATCACCAGCATAATGCATGCTGTTTTCTGCTCCACAGTCGAGAAGTAACATATCGCCACTTTTTAGGGTGTTGCCATGATAATGGTTGTGCAGTGTTTGTCCGTTGATGGTTGCAATAACCGGAAAGGACAGTTGTCCACCGGCAGCAATTGCCACTTGTTGAACGGCTGCTGCGATCTCAGATTCCTTCATGCCTGCACGAGCCATTTTCATAGCCGCCAAATGCATATCAGCAGTAATGTTTACGGCATCTTCAATTAACACAATTTCTTCCTGACTCTTGTAATTTCTCTGGTTTACCACAGCTTTTACAAAGTCGATAGATTGACCCGCATTGGCTTGAGATGGCACAATATTTAAAAGTTCAAATAATTTAACCTGATGTTCCGGACGGTATGGCGGTAAATAATGTATCTTTCTTCCCTTTGCCATTGCTGCTTGCAGATAATCTTTAAGTTGAGCAGCAGGTGCTGTTTCATGAATTCCAACATGCTCTGATTTTTCTTTTATGGTAGGTTGAGTTCCCATCCATACAATATGGTCTATTGTTAATTCGTCCCCGAAAATGATTTCTCTATTCTCATCAATATCTATAATGGCATTTAAGCCTGCATAGTCAGAACCAAAGAAATAGAGAAAGGTACTATCCTGACGGAAATGGTAGGTGTTGTCGGCATAATTCATGCCTGATTCATCATTCCCTAAAAATAGAAGAATGCCGGGTTGAACATCAGATTTAAGTTTATTGCGTCTGTTGATATAAGTTTCTTTTGAAAACATATTAGTGGATTTTGGGTTTGTTTAGCTTTGTTTTATAGTTGCTTACAATGAGCTGGTTTTAGCTTGTAAGTGTTTGTTTTGTCCAATTTACAGAATACAATAGTCCCATGTAAAGAGTATAATCTATTGAATTTTAATGAACAAAATGGGATAATAGAGTGGGGGAAGAAGTTAACAGATCCAGCATTCGTACAGACCCTTGTACGAACAATTATAGAGAAGTATGAATTCGTTAAAGCAAATCATTCAACTGGATGTTAATGGTGGAGTAAATTTATAAAAAATAAATTGTTTTTAGCTTTTATGTGCTTTAAAATGAGTTTAAACTGCTTAATGTGTAAGCTGATTCGTTCTCAGAGTTTAGTCGTTGTGTTTTTATAAAAATTGGAGAATTAGTGGTACAATAACAGGGACTAATATTGTTAGCACAATCCCACTAAAAACTGCAATGATGGCATATTCTTTACCTGAGTATTGCACAATGATGGGCATGGTGGTATCCATCGCTGTTGCTCCGCCTGATGCAATCCCGGCAAGCTTTCCAAAATATCTTACAAAAAGAGGTGTGGCCAGTAGTGTAAGGATTTCTCTAATGATATTTGATAATAAAGCAATAACGCCTAAGGTTTCACCATGAAATTCTGTTATCATAACTGATGAAAGACTGTAATAGCCAAAACCGGCACCCACAGCCATAGCCTCGCCAAAATTGATGTTGGATAAAAAGACAGATACGGCTGACACACCAATTAATGAACCCACAATCACCGAAAGGGGAACAAGTATGATTTTAATGTTGACTTGCTTAATCACTTTCCATGAATCACGATCGGTACCGATACCAATGCCAACTAAAAACATAAGAAGGTATAGGGCGTATATGCTGAAGTTTCCTTCCAAGAGAGTAGTGGGTAAAAAGCGGGTTAAGCCAAGGATTAAGCCCAAAACAAAAAAACTAAGAATAATTAAACTGCCTTTCATAATTAATTGACGCTTGTTGATTTCAGATTTTGAGTTGAAATTCAGATGTTGGATAATGGGATTATTTCCCGGTTTTGAAAAAGAATTTATAGGTTGCCCAGGCACAAATCAACGAACCGAGTATGGCTCCTAGCGTCAGGACGAGAGCCTGTAAACCTATAGAGTGAAGGTTCTTGATGATTTTATCATTTGTACCTACACCTATTCCCAGCAGAAATAGTAAAAGAAAGATGGCGAATGAAGTTAAAACGCCAACAACTTTTATGATTTTGGGGCGGTTACCAATAAATAGGCCAATTCCTATTCCTAATATCATAATAGATAGGACGATGATGATGTCGAGTAGCATAATTGAATCAGATATTATCAATTAATAATTGAATTGTTTCGCAAAATAAACAAAATACACTGCAAAGATTTATGTTGTATTGAAAAATATTGAGCGAAGTTAATTAAAACTCCGCTCAATAAGCCAACTACTTACTTATGAAAAAAAGTGTTTATTCGATAGCATTATTAGAGTTAATCTCACTTTCAGGAATAGGGAAAAAATGTGTTGCATCGCTAACTCCTGTTCTTCCGTGATCAGCCATTGTTGCGTTAAGTTTGCCCCAACGTCTTAAGTCGTGGAATCGTGATCCTTCCATAGCCAATTCGCAAATCCTTTCATGTTCAATCTGTTTAGTCACATCTGATTTTGATGATCCGGTCATCGCAGGCATTCCTGCGCGTGCTCTTACGACGTTGATATGAGGAATTGCAGCTGATGTTTCATCTAACTCGTTAAGGGTTTCAGCATACATTAGTAAAACGTCTGCATAACGAAGCAATGGAATATTATTTCCAATTGCGGTTGAATAGAATTCATCTTCGCTTTTTGGAAGGTATTTTCTGAAACCAGTCTTGTCATAAGGAATACCGTTGTAGTCCCACCATTCTTTGTAAGTATAACTGTATACTCGTGGATTGGCTGCATCATTGAAATATTCATCATCGAAGAATAGAGTCTCGTACAGACGATGGTCAAATCGACCGTCTATAGCCGTTTTACCTTCTTTTTTAAATTCCTGAAGAAGGAAATCACTACCGGCAATCTCATCCCATCCACCTAAACCAGCGGGTTTTAACCAACGGTGATATGGGAATTTAAACCAAGAACCATTATCCGTATTAGTCGATAATTGCAGTTCGAATAATGCCTCGTCAGAGTTTTGGTTTGTCCCATCAAACATAGAGATAAAAGATGTTTCTAAATTATCTCCTTTTTTTGCAACAATTGGTTCAAATGCAGTTTTTGCAGCTTTGTAATATTTAGCAGGATCTGAATTGGTTTCACTGGCACAGAATAGGTTTGCTTTACCTAAGAAAGCTAAAGCTGTCCATTTTGTTGCACGCCCCATATTTTCAATAGAGTTATTTTCAGGTAGGTGGATTGCTGCGGTTTCAAAATCTTTTATAATAAAATCCCAGCATTCGGTTCTTTCGCTTACACCCTTATCAATTCCGGACAATCCTTTAGGATAGGCATCACGCAGAATAATTTTTTCCCAGTTTAATAGTAACTTAAGATGATAATAGCCTCTAAGGAAATGAGCCTCTGCAAGGATTCTGTCCTTAGCACTGGTATTAATTTGCTCCTCAGTCATTTCACCAACCTTTTCGATGACCTGATTGGCATAATTAATGCCTTTGTAGTGGATATTCCAATATTGTGTTGTTTGTGTATTACCAGCAGTCGTGTTAAAATTGAAAATTGAGAACCAATCTTCATAATTTAAAGCATCATTACCCAGTTTGATTAAATCAGAGGGAAATAATTCGACTGTAAATTTAATTTCGGCAAAGCCCCAATAGCTGGTGGCACACTCAAGCTGAGAATAGGCAGCAGCTAGTCCTGCTTCGGCGTCACTTTCGTTTCTCCAAAAACTTTCTCCAGTTAACTGATCGGGAGATTTCACGTCTAAATAATCTTCATCACATGCACTGAAAGACAAGCCAATGCAGATGAAGAATAAATATATATATCTGTTCATTTTTTTTTAGTATTTATTAGAATGATAATTGTATTCCTGCAAAGAACGATTTATTGATAGGGTAGAGGCTTCTATCAATACCTGTATTCAGAACATTGCTACGTCCAACTTCGGGATCGATACCTGAATAATCTGTAATTGTGAAAACATTCTGAGCGTTAAAGTAAATTCGACATTTGTTTACACCTAAACGATTAATCATCGATTTTGGAAGGGTGTAACCCAGTTCAATATTCTTCAATCGAAGAAATGAGCCATCTTCAAGGTAGCGATCTGACTCGCGAGTGTTTGTGTTTGCGTCACCCAGTACGGCCCTTGGGATGTTTGTATTTCTATTAGTTTCTGTCCATGCATTAAGCGAAGACGCCAGGAAATTTTGTCCGGCTGACATGTTTTCTAAGTAATAGCGATTTCCATTATATAGTTCGTTTCCCTGAACACCATAAAACATCATTGAGAAATCGAAACCTTTGTATGATGCATTAAAGTTGATAGAATAAGTAAAATCAGGAATACCAGAACCGGAATACACCTTATCTTTTTCATTCAATTCACCATCTCCATTGGTATCTTTAAATCTGATGTCACCAGGTTTAGCACTGGATTGGAGTAAGTCTCCTTCTGTATTTTTATGTGCATTTACTTCATCCATTGATTGAAATATGCCGTCTGTTTGATATAAGAAGAAAGCGCCAATCTCGTAACCGACTTTGGTTTGAGTTGGGAAATGAGAATCACCGTACTTCAAACCTTCACCAAACAGAGCTTGATCGGGACTAGCAAGCCCAACTACCTCATTCTTTGTTGTCGTAAAAGTTGTATTGATACTGTATTTGAAATCGCCCTCTTGTTTGTAATAACCTAACTCGAATTCAAGACCTTTATTGCTAATTTCACCTACATTTAATACCGGGCTGTCAAGACCTGCCGAACCTGGTAGTTGACGGTAAATCAACATGTCTTCAGTGGTTGTACTATAGTAGTTAATGGTACCATTGAATTGATTCCCCAATAAAGTGAAATCCAAACCAAGGTTTTTTGAAATGGTTGTTTCCCATTGTAATTCTCTATTTTCGAGTCCGGTAGCAATTGAACCTGTCCAGGGATTTGCTCCGGAACCACGTACAGCACCCAGTTCATAATCGTTACCCGTGCTGATAAGAGCTTGATGATCGTAGAAACCAAGAGTCACCTCATTACCTAATTTACCCCAACTGGCTCTTAGCTTTAAATTGTCGATAAAGTCATAGTCAGACATGAAATCTTCTTCAGTAATTCGCCATCCAAGTGCGACTGAAGGGAAAGTCCCATAACGTGAATCAGAACCAAATTTTGATGATCCATCACGTCGAGCAGTTACTTGTAATAGGTATTTGCTATCGAAAGAATAGTTTATTCGACCTAGTATTGAAGTACGGGTATACTCATTTCGGCTTCCGTAGGCTGCATAGGTACCACCTTTGCCTGCATTTAAAGTCATCCAGCTTGGATCTAAGAATCCAGCCATTTCATCTTTGGTCTTAACTTCATCACCTTCGGCAGAATAAACAGTATTTTTACCAGTGACATTGGCCCCAATCCAATTGTTGGTTTTCTTAGAAGCTGTGTAACCAATTACTGAAGATACAGAATGCTTACCAAATTCTTTTTGGAAGTTAAGTAGGTGTTCCATAATTTGAGAACGGTAGTTGTTGCGTTCTTCACCGTAATAGATCCAATCTTCACCATCCTTAGGAGAGCGGTCGAATTTTGTATGATAACTCCATTTGTTATCATTACTGTTGATTAAACCCAAGTTAACTTGGTATGATAACCAATCGGTGAATTTTAAACACCCTGTAATATTCGCTGAAAAATATTGAAGGTCAGCTTCACCTTTCATATTTTGATGATTTGCATATGGATTTGCGTTGGCTGGCATATCACCAGACGTTAATTGCACATCTCCATTTTCGTCAAAAGGATCGATTAAAGGTGTTAGTTTATACGTATCAGATAAAGAAAATTTCTGTCCTTCAGAGTTAGTTTCTGCATACGAAATATTAGCATCTACACTTAAGCGACCTTTGGTCATACCTAATTTAGCACGAAGTGTTTTTTTTAGATAATCACTACCAATTAAAGTCCCTTGTTCATCGTTCCAACTGCCTGAAATGCCATAGTATCCTAAATCGTTACCCCCGTTAATGCTTAAATTGTAATTTTGTTGAAGAGCTGTGCGTGAAACTTCATCCTGCCAGTTTGTGTTTGCGGTGATTGGAGCTGTCACATAATCAGGTAACGCTTTTTTGTCCGCATCAGCTGCATACATGTTGTAATTGTCATACATCATTTTGTGTACCTTAACATAGCCTTCAGAATCTAACAGGTCCAACTGGTCTATAGCTTTAGTTTGTCCGATATGCATATTAAAGTCAACATTGATTTTGCCCTTCTTGCCTTTTTTTGTTGTGATTAAAACCACACCGTTTGCAGCACGAGAACCATAAATAGCAGCAGCAGCACCATCTTTCAGAATTTCAAATGATTCAATATCATCAGGATTTAGTAGAGACATTGAACCCGGAAGTCCATCGATAATGTATAGAGGTTCGTTGTTCCCAACAGTACCAATACCACGAATTGTAATACTTGATCCTGAACCTGGTGCTCCACCGAATTTAGTAATGGTAACACCTGCAACCTTACCTTGTAAAGAGTTTACGGGGTTTGATGATGGGGTTTTCTTTAAATCTTCACCTTTGACTGAAGATACCGCTCCTGTAAGGTCACTCTTTTTCTGAGTTCCATAACCCACAACGACCACTTCTTCAAGGCCTAGATTTTCAGACTTCAGAGCCACATTTAAGTTGTTGCCTTTAACAATCACTTCCTGAGTGGTCATGCCTACGAAAGAGAAGACAAGTGTTTGTCCTTCTTCAGCCAGAATAGAAAATTTGCCATCGAAATCGGTACTTGTTCCTATTGCTGTCCCTTTAATTACAACAGATACACCCGGGATTGAAAGACCATCATCAGCAGAAGTAACGATACCCGTTACGGTGTTTTGTTTTTGTTCAACATTGTTGAAACCAGTCGTTTGTGAGGCTTTCACCAGAATAGGTGAAAACAGAATTGCCACGATGCATAGTTTCATGAGCCATGAAACACCGCGTTTTTGCGCATAGTGGAAGGGCGCAAAAGAGTTTGCATTTTTTTTCATAAATTTAGGTTCGTTAAAGTTAATGGCAGTTGCGTTCTTTTTTGCGATGGAAACAACTTAGCCTGTTTAATGTTTGGCAGGGATTGTTGGTAGCTCTCTCTGCCTTTTTTTGCAATTATATTTTGCTGTTGAGCCGATCGTGATTAACAATCGATCTCAATTTTGTACGGTTTTCTTAATAGGTGTTTTCATCCTGATTTAGGATGTTGTGAGAGATCTCTAGTGTGGTGAATTATAGAGATAAGAGAGCTGCTGGTCTAGTAAATCCAGCATTCATACAAACCTTTGTATGATCTGTTGTGCTGTTTGTAAAATTTTGCTAGTCTAATCATAATTACCAAAACTGAATTTGTTAATAGTAGCTATCTTTAATTTGTTTGATACAAATATATAAAAATACCTACCAGTTCCTACCAGTATGGCAAATAAAAATGATAATTTATAAAAGTTGTTTATTTGTTTTAGCTTGTATGACTAGTTTTTACAGAGGTTTTTAATGATGAGAAGAAAATGATTAATTTATTGTGAGGTCATATGTTTCCAGAAATGTATCTCCATTTTCAGAATTTGCAAGTTGTTTAAATTGTTTGGGGGTGTAGTTGTATTCTTTTTTAAAGCATCTTGAAAAATATTTGGGATCGTTAAAGCCCACATTAAAGGCGATTTCAGAAATGGTGTAGTTGTGTTTAACCAGAATCATGGCCGCTTTCTTTAATCTTAAACAGCGCATAAAGTCAACAAGGGTTTTGTTGGTAATTGATTGAAATCTACGGTATATGTTCGAATAACTCATGTTGAGAGCATTTGATAAATCTTCCAGTTTAAAATCGGGATTAATTAAATTTTTCTCAAGTTCAATCAGGATTGATTCTATAAATTTTTCGTCGGGTGATTCCGCTTGTGGGGCTTCAGCCTGTGACAGTAATTCGGTTCTGTACTTTTGAATCAGATTTTTGTGTGATTCGAGAATATTATTGACTTTAAAGATGAGTTCTTTTACATTGAATGGCTTGTTGATGTATTCAATGGCTCCATATTTTAACCCCTCAAGTTTTGATTGGGTCGTATTACGTGCGGTAAGAAGAATAATCGGAATATGTTGAGTCGTTTTTGTGTTTTTCAATTCTTTACAAAGGGAAATACCATCCATGATTGGCATCATGATATCACTAATGATTAAATTAGGCGTTGTTTCCTTTAAAACAGACAGGGCTTCTTTTCCATTTTCAGCCGTGAATACGTTATAATAAGGACTAAAGGTATCTTTAAGTAAAAGCAACATCTCGTAATTATCCTCAACGATTAGGAGTTTAATTTTGCTGTTAGGATTAATGCTGGGTGTGTAAAGATCTTCTTTATTCGAGTCATCTGTTTGAATCATTTCATTTATATCAGTCTTACTGATGATCTCATCTGCATTTAAGTGTTCGCAGCCCAGAGGAATTTTTAAACTAAATTCGGTACCCTTATTTACAGATGATACGACATTGATTTCACCCTTGTGTAAAGTAATAAGTTCTTTAGTAAGGGCGAGTCCGATTCCGGTTCCCCCCACTTCTTTTCCTTCCTTTGATTGGTAGAACATATCAAAGATATGTGTCAGATTTTCTTCATTTATTCCAATACCCGAATCAGAGATCTTTAGAAAGAAGTGTTCGTAGTTGCTTTGAATTTTAAATTGAATATGGCCTTCGCGTGGGGTGAATTTAAAGGCATTTGCTAGAAGATTATAGATCACATGTTCAAGCTTTTCTTTATCGTACCAAAGCATGATATCATCTTGTTTCGATTCAAAAACAAAGTCGATATGCTTAAATCGCGCTTGTTCTGTAAAGGAAAGGGCTATGTTTTCGCAATGTTTCGATATGTTATTTTTGCTTGCGCGTAATTGTAATTTTCCTAATTCTCGATTTCTTACGGTCATTAACTCAAGTGCAATACGCGAAAGGCGTTGCGCGTTGTTGTGAATAACTTTCAGGCGTTGTTTTAAGAGCAGATTGCCATCGGCTCGTTCTATCATATTTTCGATAGGGGCCATGATGAGGGTCAAGGGTGTCTGGATTTCGTGCGACATCTTCGCAAAGAAATTCATTTTTAGGGCATAGAGTTCATTGTTTTTTTCATTCTGCCATTCTTCGAGCATCAATTTTCTTTTTAGTCGGGCCCACATGATGGAATAGCGAATAATGAAAAAGAGAGCAACTATCAGAACAAAACCGTAAATGGTGTATGCCCACCATCTCTGCCAAAGAGGAGGGAGAATTCTGACTTGTATGGCTTGTGGGGCAATATCCCAAATATTCCTTTTGCTTCCAGCTTTAACTTCGAATGTGTAATCTCCGTAAGGGATATTGGTGTAAGTTGCGATTCGTTTATTTTGGGTTGTGATCCAATTTTTATCAAAGCCCTTTAGGCGGTAGGCGTAAAAATAATTGGGATCTAAATGATCATTAATTACTGAGAATTGAAAAGAAAAAGAAGTCTGTTTGTGATTGAGTTTAATCGATTTTAACTGTTCGATGCCTTTGGATAGTTGCTCCGGAATGATTTCATTAGCATTCCGATTTACGATTTGAATTTGATTGATTTTCAGATGAAAGCGACTTTGGCTTGTTTTCATTTGCTTGGGATCGAAGTAGTTCAATCCCCCAACACCTCCAAAATAGATGCGATTATTTTGATCTATACTGGCACTCCCCGAAAGGTAATTATCTTTTAAGGTTCCATTTTTCCAGCCATAAAAATAGTCTTCGTGTTTTTGCAAATCAAGATGCGAAATTCCATTTGTTCGGGATACCCATAGATTCGATGAATCCGTAACAAGAACAGCTGAAACTCTGTGAAGATCTTCATTGCTAAAGCCTTCTATTGGAACTGTTTTTTTCTCTTTGAGGTTAAACTTGACAAGTTTAGAATAGGAGTTAATTAAATAGAGGTGTCCATGTAAGTCTGAAGCACCATGTATCACACTGTTTTCGGAAAGATTGTTTGTATTAGCTAATTTATATGTGGTAAACTGAGATTGGTTGAGAGTTTTGTTTTCCTGAAACAAACAGATTCCTCCCTCAAACATTCCAACCCACAATTGTCCCAATTCATCTTCTATAAACACTTCGGGAACACTACCTTTTAGTCCGTTTTTATTGTGGGGAAAGAATGCAATTTGTTCACCATTTAGGGCAAATATTGTGATACCAATATTACTGCCAACCCAGAGCCTGTCTTTCTTATCGATATGTAAGGATCTGACATCAGTCGCAAGTTGTCCTTTTTCATTAGTTACATTAACAGATTTAAATTGATCTGTTTTTGTATTAAAATACATCAAGCCATTAAGGTAGGTGCCTATCCATTTGTTGTGGTTTTTATCCTCGACCATTGCTTGAATGTAATTGCCTTTTAAACCGTGTCCGCTTTTTGTTTTTGCAATGTATTGTTTTTTAGTGCCGGTTTTCTTATTCACCAAGGTAATGCCTTCACCATCTGTACCAATCCACAAATCGCCATTCTTACAATTAAGAATAGATAAAACGCGGGTTGGTGAACCTGAAATACTCCCGGAATGATACCCAACTGTTGAGGATTCGTTTGCCAGGATGTTGATACTTCCATAATTTGTAAAAACCCAAATGTCATTATTCTGGGTTTCCCCAATACCAATTACCGTGTTACTTTGAAGGGAAAATTTATTGGTTTTAGAATGGTTGTAGATTTTGATTTGTTTTGTCTTAGGTGTAACCCGGTACAACCCACCACCATCAGTACCAATCCAAACAAGTCCTTTGCTATCGCGAAAAATTCGAATAAGCATATTGGTTGGAATAAAATGTGATGTTTGGGCCTGATTGTGGAAATGTTCGAAGGATTGATTTTCTATATTATAATAGAATAAGCCATAGAGTTCAGTCCCGATCCATAAATTACCGTCAAAATCAGTCGTTAATATCAATTTATTAAATGGGTTATTGAATGGGCCTTTTAGTTCAGTTAGTTTTTTGCTTGAAAGATCGGCTTTAAAAATTCGCCCCTTATTTGTACAGAACCAAACCGTGTTAGACTTGCCCGCAGAAACAGAAGTTATGCTTTCATTGGAAGAATGAATGTTGAATTTAGTTAAAGTTGAATCAACTAAAGATAATCCGGTGAGAGTTCCAAAACTACTACCTAACCAAAGCCTGCTTGAATCGATACTGAAGGCTTCAAAAGATTGATGCTCTTGGAGAGGAGAAAAATCAGAAAACTGCGCATGAAATTTACCCGTTGGCATCAGTTTGGAAATAGATCCTGATTTGGATACACACCAAATATGTCCTTTCGGATCTTTTCTTATGCCTAATGTTGAGCTAGGCGGAACCTTGTTTCCAAAAATTTCCCGGAATGGGTACTCCCGGTATTCGTATCCATCAAAGCGAAGAATACCCATATGAGAATTGAGCCATAAATAACCCAGGGAATCTTCAAGTACATTGGTCGCAATGGTACTTTGGCGATCAACTTCTACACCCAGATGGATGAAGTTTGTTGATTCTTGTGCTTTTGAAAATATAAAAGAATGACATAGCACTATAAGCAAAATTAGCTTCACCAGTCGTGAATAGTTCTTGGTCATGAGGGCAGATTTAGGTTGTTAGTAACAAAACAAAAATAGAAATCTGACTGTCGTCTTCCAAGTAAATATTAGGGAATGTCTGCAAAAAAAAATACTGTATCTGTTTCTGATTTAGGCTAGTGGGAAAATGTCTACCAATTCGCCTAAAATGTCCACCTCCCTGTAATAATTAATCCCCATTATTATCATCGCAAAATAATAGTCGATAACGCGAGTAAGCGCAGACGAGATAATATAGTTTCCAAACAATAGAAGGAACATCTCATCCCAAAACAATTTCGGCATGAGATAATATTTAAACAACAAATGAGAATGGAAATTACATGGTGAAGCCTACCGTGTTGATTTATAGTGATTTTTTAATACAGTTATTTATTAACCTAACACCTAATTTTTAATGTTATACTAACTCTAATCTTATGAAGAATCAGAAAGTTAAAAAAAGTAATTATCAGAAATTTATAAAAATGGATTTTAAACGGATCTCATTTTTATTATTCGCAATCGTTGTCATGTCTTTTATCACGAGTTGCGACAAAGATGATACAGTTAACTTACCAGTGACGACCACAGGTGAAGTTACTGATATCACAGGTCAGGATGCTGTTGTAAGTGGTAGCGTGACATCTAACGGGGGATCAAAAATTCTGGCTATGGGAGTTTGCTTTACGACTGAAGATCGTGAGCCAACTGTAGCAGATAATTTTGCAGAAGTCGGTGAATTTACTCTGGATGGTATTTTAGAGAAGGATTGGAATTATTCGGCAACCCTAAAGGGATTAGCTGTTAAAACCGCTTATAAAGCCAGAGCTTATGCATCGAATGAAGCAGGTACCGCTTATGGAGAAACCATTTCATTTACTTCGAAAGCAGGAAAGACTTTCCATACACTAAGAGATGACATGATTGACACCTTTACGCAAGAAGGAAGTGAAGGACCTAAGGAAGCCCTTATTGATGATAATTTCGACACATATTGGCATTCTGCCTGGTCAGACGGTGTAGCACCTCTTCCTCATCATATTCAAATTACATTTGACGAAGCTAAAAACATTGGTGGTTTCCAATTCTGGACACGCAGCACATCTAATAGAGGTAATGATCCTGTTAAATTCGATGTGCAAACAAGTACAAATGGAACTGATTATACAACAGTATGGACTTCTGAAACTATAGAAACTCAGCCACGTCCGGCAGATAATACCATTTCACTTGATAAGAATTACTCTTCTAAATATTTTAGAATTAGAGTTCTTGATACACGTACAACCGGTTTAACACACACTACGATCAGTGAGATAAAAGTGTTCGATGATGGTATGCTACCTTATTAAAAAGGGAGTTGATATAGAATAATTAAGAACAAGATGTATAATAGTTTATTTATCTAATTAAGATTTAAGATAATGATTATGAAGTGTTTACGACAAGTCGATTTTTATCGAAATAATATAAAAAATAAAATAAGGATCAATATTTCCGGCATTCAAAAAGCGATAAGTTTGTTCGTTTTCATGCTGTTTTTTACAGTTATTGCAAGTGCACAATCTGTTGAAATAAAAGGGAAAGTATTAGATAATGATAATCAGGAGTCATTGCCAGGCGTTAGTATTATAATAAAGGGGACTACTCAAGGTTCTACAACTGATATAAATGGAGATTATACTCTAAAAGTAGGACAAGCCGATGCAATTTTAGTTTTCTCATTTATTGGTTATGAACCACTTGAAGTACCAGTTAAGGGGCAGACAACTATTAATGTCAAGCTGAAAAGTTCAACCAGTGACCTTGACGAAGTTATGGTTATTGCATATGGAACGACAAAAAAATCAAATTTAACAGGTTCAGCTGTAGCATTAGATAGTGAAGATCTAAAAGATGTTTTTGTGTCGAATGTCGCATCCATGCTTCAAGGTAAAGTTGCAGGTGTGAACGCATCATCACGTAGTGGAAGACCTGGTTCGAGTACAGAAATAACCATTCGTGGTAAAGGTTCCTTGTCAGGTGAGACAGCACCTCTTTGGGTGGTTGATGGTATTATAATGGGTAATTCTGACCCAGGTTTTAGTCCTGCTGATATTGAAAGTATGACTATATTAAAAGATGCTTCGGCTACTTCACTATATGGTTCTTTGGCTGCAAATGGGGTTATCTTATTACAAACTAAAAGAGCGAAAAAAGGGGAGTCCAAAATAAATGTGAATGCGACCTACGGACTCACCACATTTAATACTGGGAATTTCTCCGTAATGAATTCACAAGAGTTATACGATTATCAAAAAACCTGGAACCCTAATGTAACGGAGGATGTATTAAACACAGATACGGATTGGATGGACATTGCTACTCAAACTGGAAAAGCACAAGAGTATAACGTAAACTATTCTGGTGGGAACGAAAAGATGACTGCTTATTTGTCTGGTACATACTATAATGAGACTGGTGTCTTAAAAGGATATGATTACGAACGTTATTCAGCTATTGCAAACTTTGATATTAATGCAACTGAACGCCTTAAGATCAAAGTAAATTTATCCGGTGATTATCGTACGATCAAAGATCAACAACATTCTCCATATAATATGTTTACTTATATGCCATGGGATGAAGCTTATTTACCTGATGGCTCTGTTTTACATCCAAAAGTTGCTAGTGGTAAAAAATATTTACAAGACAACAATAAAGGTTGGTATGGTAGAGACGAAAGTAATTATCTATACGATTTGCAATACAATTATGGCAAGTCACGTAGCAATAATCTTCGTGCAAATATTGGGTTTGATTATAAAATCAACGAATGGTTAACATTTGCTTCGATGAATAATATTATTCTTAATCATGGATTAACTGAAGATTACGAAGACCCTCGTTCTATAGTAGGTCTTGCTAACAGAGGTTCTTTATCTGAAAAATATAGTTTTAATCAAAAGCGTTTTACCAATCAAATGTTGCGAATAAATAAAACCTTTGGTGCTCATGTTTTAGGTGCATTTGTAGCATGGGAATACAGTGATTCCCACTACGACGATGCTACTGCTAAAGGTAAAGGTGTTTCTGCTGGACTGACTGCACTTAACACCACTGCAGAAGCTCTAGAAGTAGGTGGGTATAAAAGCGAAAGTGCTAAGCAAAGTACGCTTGTTAATTTGCAATATGCTTATGATGATAAATACCTGGCTACTGCTTCGTTTAGCAGACAAGGTTCAAGTAGTTTTGGTTCAAATAAGCAATATGGTAATTTTTGGTCGGCCAGTTTAGGATGGAATGCCCATAGTGAAAAATTCCTGCAAGGAGTAGAATGGTTAAACGTATTAAAATGGACTGCCAGCATAGGACAGGTAGGTAATGCTCCAAGCGGTTTTCAATATCTTGGGTTCTTTGAGTTTGCTTCTCAATACAATGGGAACAATGCTGCTACACCCTATCAAAAAGGAAACCCAAACATTAGTTGGGAGAAAGTAACCAGCTACAACACAGCTATCAATACCAGATTATTCGACCGTATCAGCATCAACTTAGACCTGTACTATAAAAATAGTGATGATCTTTTAACTAAAGTGAAACTTCCTGCATTGACCGGATATAGTGGAGTGTGGATGAATATTGGACGTATTACCAATAAAGGATATGAGTTAACTGTTTCACCTGAAATAATTAAAACTTCCAGATTTAAGTGGGATATGACTTTGAACCTGGCATACAACAAAAACAGGGTTGAAGAATTGTACGATAATAAAGCTTATTTTGATGTACATGATCCAAATATCAAAATCGAAGCAAAACATGATAAAGATGCATACTTTCAACGTATATGGTACGGTGTAAATCCAGCCAATGGTAAACCGCTTTGGGAAAAAGTTACGGAAAACGAAGATGGTACTAAAACTGTTAGTTTAACATCAGAATACAATGATGCGACCTTGCAATTTACCGGAACCAAAGGTACTCCAACATATACAGGAGGTATCCTCAATAAATTTACTTTTGATGATTTCACCTTAACTGCCAATATTAGTTTTGTTGAAGGTATTGATAGATATAATAGCAACAGAGAATTATTTGATAGCGACGGATCATACGTTGGTTTTAATAGTATGAAATTGCATGACGACTGGAAACGTTGGGAAAAACCAGGAGATGTTGCGACTCACCCAAAATCACTTAACGGAGGGGCTGATGCTAATAAACCCTCGTCAAGATATTTAGAAGATGCAAGTTATATCCGTTTACGTAATGTAACCCTGGCATATAATGTTCCAAAAAACGTATCAAACTTACTTAAAATATCAAGTGCTTCAGTTTACGTAAGTGCAGATAACCTAATTACACTGACAAACTGGTCAGGTATGGATCCTGAAGTTGGAGCTACACGTTATGATGAGACGCATGGTTATCAATATCCGATGGCTAAGAAAATTATGGTAGGCGTAAAAATAGCTTTTTAATAAGTGAAATTTATTAATGATTAAAAAGATGAAATGAGCCATGAAAAAGTCTTCTCATACACGAGCATGATTATCAAATGGCGACTTCCATCTGACTTTAATAAAAAAAATATAAACAGATGAAAATGAAAAATATATATTCTTTTATTGCGATTCTATTAGCGCTTTCTATTAGCGCTTGTGATATCACGAGAGAGCCGTTTCAGGATTTATCAGATGATAAAGTATTTGCCGACGAATTAGGTATCGAAGCAGCAGCCCTAGGGACTTATGCCCTTTTAAAAAAGAATGAGTTTATGCGTCCTTACCACTTTCATGGTGAATTTGGTGGTGACAATATAGCATTAAGTGGCTCTACCACCGACGCATTATATTACATGTATAACTATCAGCACACCCCAACAAATGGCCATTTAAATAGCCTATGGTCTGGATGTTATAAAGGGATTGTGAATGCAAATAAGGTAATTGATAAAGCACAGAAAGGTACAGATCGTATGAACCACGTTATTGGTGAAATGTATTACCTGCGTGCCTTCTTTTATTTCACTTTAGTAAATGTTTGGGGAAGACCTTATAATCAGGCTCCAGAAACTAACCTAGGTGTTCCAATTATTCTAGATGCTGAACCCAATGCGGATGATTTGCCTCCTCGAGCTACTGTTAAAGAGGTTTATACGCAGATTGAAATCGATCTGTTAGAAGCTGCAAAACTGATGAGTGGATTTAAAAGAGATCCTTCTGAATATAACATATATGCATCAGAACAAGCTGCCAATGCTTTATTGTCCAGAGTCTATTTATATATGGAGGATAATGTAAAAGCAGAAGAATATGCCACTAAAGTTATTGAATCAAGCAACTTTACATTACTGGATGGTTCTGATTATGAAACATTCCCAACTATGGTGCCTGAAGAAAATTCAGAAATTATATTTGCATGTAGAGCCTTAAAAGATAAAGATGACTACGACTGGTATGCTTTTGGCGGTATGTATGCTACAATTCAAGGTGTAGGCTGGGGTGAAATGTATGCTTCTGAGCCATATAGAAATTTACTTGATCAAAATCCTTCGGATAGAAGACATAAGTTTATTGATCCTCAGTATGTAGATGGTGACGCATATGAGATCACTTATTCATACGACAAAGCATCTCCGGTGGGTTCAAAGATGTTCCAAATGTATGACGTTACCAATAATGCAGGCAATTGGGAATATGATTACAATGGTACAAAAACGGTTTCAACTGAACTCGTAAATGGTAACACTGTGTATTTTATCACTGAAGGTGAAAACATCAGTGGAAAAACCTATGTGAAATTGACAAAGAAGATGCCGGTAAGACAGGGATATCCAAAATATTTTGTGATAAAATGTTCAAATCAGGAAGGACAACCACAATTGTTCTCACCAGTTATTTCGCGTCTGGCAGAGATGTATTTGAACCGTGCTGAAGCTCGAGCAAAAATAGGTACAAATATGTCAGGAGCATTAGATGATGTTAATTTGATAAGAGAACGTGCAAATATTGATAGTTACTCTGCAGTGCCTGCTGGTAGAACCTTGCTGGAAATTGTGCTTGAGGAACGTCGTTTAGAATTGGCTTACGAAGCGCATCGCCGTTACGATATTTTTAGGAATGGCTTAACTTTAGATCGCAGATATCCGGGAACACACGATAGAGGAGCTAATCCTTTATTAACTGTTCCTGCAACAAGTCCTCGTGTTGTTGACTATATTCCGGAAGCTCAGATTTTAGCTCAACCTAACTTGGTTCAAAATCCATAAATAGTAATAAACGCATAATACAATAAGACTTTACAAAAGTCTTATTGTATTTAAATGTGGTTAATGATTTAGTCTTGAGGTTGTAAACTGATTTATTGTGCCGAGTAAACCTTTTTTGATCCCTTAGGAAATACCCTGAGCTTATTCATATTTAGGTTTTTACAAAATAGATAAAAGTTAGTTGTTAAAGGCTCAAGCATAAAAACAGTAAATTGTTAATTAAAATTTTTCGTCATGAAAATTACCAAATTAGGCTTATTAACATTTCTATTGGCTTTGTTATTCTTCTATTCTTGTGATAAGGAAGAAACCCTACCTGAAGATGAAAGCTTGAAAAAAGGCAAACCTGTGACTTACGATTTGTCTATATCAGTTCCTTGTGAAGGGAATAGTTGGGTCGTTGCGAATCCCGCTGCTACCGCAAATTTAGTTGTAACAGGAGGAATTAAAAATTGGACGAATTCAAGTGATAAAATTCGCACCTATTTTTATGCAAAAACAACCGGAACGATTCAAGTGGGTATTCGTGCCAAGCTAGACGTATCCACAACATTAAAAATAACGCTTGGAGATGAAACACAGGAACTTACTTTTGAGAAAGGGAGTGCCTATAAAGATTATAATGTAGGCACTTTTAGTATTAATCAAGCAGGCTATCAATTTATTGAACTGGAAGGCGTAAGCAATGGTGGAAGTTCTTTTGGTGATATTTCAGATATCTTATTAGGAGATTCGTCATGGAACTCTAACATAAGTTATGTGGATGCAGAATGGTTCTACTGGGGCAGAAGAGGTCCTTCTGTTCATTTAGGTTACCAGGTGCCGGCTAATAAAAATATTACCTGGTTTTACAACGAAGTGACTGTTCCTGTTGGGAAAGATCCAATAGGATCTTATTTTATGGCTAATGGTTTTTCATCTGGCTATTTTGGAATGCAGGTCAATTCAGCGACAGAGAGACGTATTTTATTTTCGGTATGGAGCGCATTTGACACGCAAGATCCAAATCAGATTCCATCAGAATATACAGTACAACCACTGGGATATGGTACAGGTGTAACCGTAGGAGAATTTGGTGGTGAAGGTTCTGGAGCTCAGAGTTATTGGGTTTATGATTGGAAACCTGGAACTACTTATAAATTTCTATTAAAAGGTGAATCCAATGCTGATAATTCAATCGACTATACGGCTTATTTCTATGCGCCTGAACTTGGTGACTGGAAGTTGATTGCCAGCTTTAGAAGACCATTTCCTACTGGTAAACATTTAACCCATTTGCATTCGTTTTTAGAGAATTTCAATACCACGATGGGTGATGAAACCCGACAAGTGGATTATACAAACCAATGGGTTTATGATACTCAGGGAAGCTGGAGTGAAATGACGAAGGCGACATTTACAACCGATGCTACCGGAAGTAACGGAGCTCGATTGGATTATGATGGTGGATCAGAAGGTGATCATTTTTACCTGAGAAATTGTGGCTTTTTTAGCGATAATGAAACCCCCAACACATCTTTCTCAAGAACAGCTAACGGAACAGCACCAGCTATTGATTTCTCGAAATTAGAAGTTTCTTCCATTACAGAACCATCAACACAAACAGTAATGGACCGAACAGGATGGACTGTAGTCGATTACAGTACTCAGGAAGATCAAGGAGGAGAAGGAGAGACAGGTCGTGCTGCCGATGTGCTTGATGGAGATGATAACACTTATTGGCATTCATGCTGGTCAGGTTGTACCGCAACAGCTCCACATTATATAACCGTTGATATGGGACAAGCCAATACGGTAGATGGGTTTAGTTTTACTCAAAGACAAAATCTATCCAGAACTGTTCAGGATTTGGAAATCCATATAAGCGATGACAATACAACTTGGGAAAGTTTGGGAGACTTTGTTCTGAAAAAGGCGACGAACCAGCAGACAATCGAACTCAGCACAGCAAAAACATTCCGATATTTTAAATTCATTGCTAAAGTATCTCACGATGGAACCAATAATGCCGCTATGGCAGAAATTGCAACCTATATTGTAGAATAAGTTTGAAATTGCATTTAGAGACCGTTCCAAATTTTAATTTGAGTCGGTCTTTTTTATTTGATGAAAATTCAAAATTGTTCGGTTTTAATGAGGTATGCGCTGTTTATTGGTTGTTTGTGAAAAATTCGACCTTCTAGCTTAATATGTCCACTTTTTTGTTAAGGATATTTATCATTTTTGAGATATAAAAATAAGATAAATGAAAAGAATTAGATATTTAATATTGACCACTTTTGTAGTGGTTTGTGTCTTGTCAGCCTGTTCGTTTGAAAAAAAAACGAAGAAAGAAGAGATTCAGTCAACTGAAGATTTAGTAATAGAAGTACCTCTTAGAGGAAATGCATGGTTGGTTGACGATGTTTCTTTAAATGAGAGTATGATTTCGGAGAATGGTTTAATAAACTGGACAAAAGAAAGCTCTCTGATCAGAACCTTTGTTAGAGTCAACCGTACAGGACAATTGAGTCTGGGGCTAAAGGCTAAATCTTTGAAAGGTTCTTCAATTGTGAGAGTTACCATTGGAGATGAATCTAGAGAAATATCAATCAGTAAGCAAAGCTCTGAAATTATTCCAGTTGGTCGCTTTAATGTGACAAAGACAGGTTACGTTCAGATTGATATGCAAGGGGTGTCAAAAACAGACCCGTATTTTGCTGAGGTTTCACACTTGCTTATAGGTGGGGAAGCCACTTTGGATGGAACTGATTTTGTAAAGGATGATTTTTACTGGGGTAGACGCGGACCATCGGTTCATTTATCTTATCAGATTCCGGAAAATGCGGGAGATATTCGTTGGTTTTATAATGAGATTGAAGTGCCTGAAGGAAACGACGTCATTGGTTCGTATTACATGGCCAATGGTTTTGGTGAAGGTTATTTTGGTATTCAAGTCAATTCTGATACTGAACGAAGAGTTTTATTTTCAGTTTGGAGTTCTTATGTGACGGATAATCCGAATGATATTCCTGATGAAGAGAAGATTACCTTATTGAAAAAGGGAGCTGACGTTAAAACCGGTGAATTTGGTAATGAAGGTTCGGGAGGACAAAGTTACCGGGTATACAATTGGAAGGCAGGAAATAAGTATCGATTTCTTTTGGGAGCAGAACCCAGTGCAGATAATTCCACTGATTATACGGCTTACTTTTTTGCTCCGGAAATTGGCAAGTGGGAACTGATTGCAAGTTTTAGACGTCAGAAAACAACGACTTATATCACACACCCTTATTCATTCTTAGAGAATTTTATGACTGAAATGGGGCAGTTTACCCGTATGGGTACCTATACCAATCAATGGTTCAGAAACACAGAGGGAAAGTGGTTCGAAGTGATTGATGCTAAATTTACTGCCGATGCCACTGCTCGCAAGAATTCGCGTTTAGACTATGCAGGTGGTGCAGATGGTACTTCTTTCTTTTTAAAGAATTGTGGTTTTTTTAGTGATCGAACAACTATTGATACTTATTTCAAAAGAGAAAGTACAGGCGAAGCTCCTCTTATCGATTTTGAGAATTTACCATAGAGTATGGAATCTATATAACGCAGTGGTTAGTAATTAGAGGAGATGAAACCGAAGAATAGGTTTGGTAGCTTTTGTAAATGGCTTTAGGTTGATTCTCCTCTTTTTTTTCGATATAAGTTCAAATAAAGCGAATGTAAGCTGATCTAAAAGGGTCGGCTTTACTCAATTTTTAAAAGGATGACTTTTTTTGTTTAGATTGGTGAGATTCAAAGTAAAAATAATAGGCCTGATTGCGATGGTTGGACTGTTTGTCTTGTATCGCTCAATTGAAAAGTTGGATATCTACACGTCGACTGATTCTTATTGTATTAATTGTCATGTTCATACATCTGCAGATCATTCCTGGGAATTATCCTCACATTATAGCACAGATTCCATTAAGAGGACTGCCTGTGTTGATTGTCATTTGCCTCCCAAAAAAAGTATAGACTATTGGCCCCAGAAGATAAAAGCCGGAACAAGGGATTTGTATAGCTATTATTTTAAAGATCACTTTAAGATTAATTGGGCTGAGAAATCGGAAATTGAAAATGCAGTAAGATTTACCCCCAAAGAATCTTGTATCAATTGTCATGAAAACTTGTTCCCTTTTTCCCTGTCTGATAAAGGTGAAAAAGCGCATTTGTATTATCGACGAAATGAAAATGAACTGCATTGCATTAATTGTCATATTGGTGTAGGACATGGTCAGCATCGGGCTATTTATGGTCAAAATACTTCTCTTTTAAAGAAAACGAGACTTGATTCAATGGCTTTATTTACTGAAGCCAATAAAATAACCGGTTTTAAAAATTTCAAAGAACAAATTCCCGGCTCGGATGTTTCTTTTGATATGATAGCTATTCCCGCAGGAGAGTTTGAGAAGGCTATTTATCACAATAATAAATTCAATAGCAAGCCCCTTGTTCGAAAGAAGATTCAGTTATCTCCATTTTTTATGGCGAAAGTTGAGCTGACCTGGGATGCTTATTTGGTTTTCTTAAGGGATGTTGAGTCGGAAGGGCGAGAGCAGACTCAAGCTCTCGATTCACTTGAAACGGATGTCATAAGTGGGGCAACACCTCCTTGGGGTGATCCTGCTCAGGGCTGGGGAATGGGCCAGCGTCCTGCCATAAGCATGACCTGGCAGGCTGCTAATACTTATTGCAAATGGCTTTCAAAGAAGACAGGGAAAACCTATCGTTTACCAACTGAAGCAGAGTGGGAATATGCCTGCAGAGCCAATTCTGATTTACAAGATAATTGGACTGATGAGGAGATGGCCAATCGGATAATATTTAGAGACAATTCTAAAGGGAAAACGCACTTGCCAGAAGGCATGAAAGCTAATGCATTTGGGTTGGTTAATATGCTGGGCAATGTTAAAGAATTTTGTTCGGATTGGTATGCTGATAATCCTTTTGAGAATGATTCATTTGTAGTGAATCCTGAAGGTCCGGAAACTGGGGTAGAAAGAGTTATCAAAGGGGGCTCGTATCGGTCTGAGAAAAAGGACATGCGAGTTGATTACCGGGAAAACACACAACATGATAATTGGCTGAAAACGGATCCTCAAATGCCTAAAAGTATTTGGTGGTATTCCGACTGCCGCGATGTGGGGTTCCGATTGGTATGCGAATGGGATGGAGATAAGGAAAAACAATAAATGGATTTTGAACGATGAAGACAGAGAAAAACGCAAGACGTGAATTTTTGAAGAATGCCAGTACTATAGGTATGTTTTGTGCCCTTGGAGCTACAGGTCTCATTCAGTGTGAATCGAAAAAGGAGAGATCTTATACCTATCCGCCCCTGCTTAATCAGGCTCCTGATGGTCCGCTTTTGAAAGCAGGACTTATTGGTTGTGGTTATCGGGGAACTGGGGCTGCTCTTAATTTTCTGAACGCCGGGTCCAATTTGGAAATCACAGCTTTGGGCGATGTTTTTATGGATAGGATCGATTTGTGCAATAAAATGCTGAAGGAGAAAAAAGGGTTTGAATTGCCCTCGGAGAATTGTTTTGTAGGATTCGATGCATTTGAAAAGGTAATTGACAGTGGCGTGGATGTGGTGATTCTTGCTACTCCCCCCAATTTCAGACCGGAGCATTTGGCTGCTTGTGTTAAGGCAGGTAAGCATGTGTTTATGGAGAAGCCCATTGCCGTCGATCCGGTTGGAGTTCGGTCGGTTATGATATCGGGAGAAAGGGCAGATGCTTTGGGTCTGTCTATTGTGACGGGTACCATTAAGCGTCATCAAAGAGATTATATTGAAACCTTTAGGCAAGTTGCGAAAGGTGAGATTGGAGATGTTGTATCGGCCAACAGCTATTATAATGTGGGGAAACTTTGGCACAAGAAACCTAAATCAGAATGGACTGAAATGGAAGCCATGATTCGTGATTGGGTGAACTGGTGTTGGCTTTCGGGTGACCATATTGTAGAGCAAAATGTGCATAATCTTGATACCGTGAATTGGTTTGTTGGCAAACATCCATTAAAAGCAATGGGCTTTGGGGCACGACATCGTCGATTGACAGGCAATCAGTATGATATGTTTAGCGTGGATTTTCTTTATGAAAATGATGTGCACTACCACAGCATGTGTCGACAAATAAGTGGTTGTGAGAATAATATATCAGATTTGATTAGAGGAACTCAGGGCTATACGAATTGTAAAAACACCATTTATAATCACAACTCGAGTATTAAGTGGGCGTTCGATTATGGCAATAAAGACCAAACTTTACCGATAAGTCCTTATGATCAGGAGCATATCGATTGGGTGACTGCTATTCGAACAGGCAAACCTGTAAACGAAACTCAAGCTATTGCCGAGTCGACCATGACGGGTATTATGGGACGAATCTCGGCCTATACTGGTAAGGAAACCACCTGGGAAGAGATGATGAACTCGGATCTCTATCTTTCGCCTAAGCATTACAGTTTTGGAAAAGTGGATGTTGTTAAATCTATTCCTGTCCCGGGGCTATAAAGAGAGACAAGAATTAATTTTCATAAAAAACAAAAGTAGGCCTGGACCTACTTTTATACATATAACTCTATTGTCGGGGTATTGACAGACTTATTAGAGGGCTATTTTTCAGAAACAGCTGTGTTATTTTATGGTAGCTCTTTCTATGTTGTTTTTCAGAATTTCACGCAGAGCACTATTGGTTATCTCCCTTTTTTCAAAATGATCTTCGATATATTTTAAAATATCAATTTCCGAATTTTTTTGAATAGTTATAAGGCTCTTTATTTTGGCCATTCCATATTTATCTTTCCAATATTTTAATGTTAATTGAGCAAGAGCATAAACGTCTTTACGTTGCATGTTGGCTTCTACAAAAGTGGGAGGATTTAAGTATTTTTCATACCCATTGTTTTCAATTAAATTAAGAACAGCTTGAGCTTTTTTAGCCTTTTTTGTCATATTTTTGTTTCCAAAACAGGTTGCAACACCTTCGTCAATAAAAGGATTTCCATTTCCAAATTCATAGGCATAAATATGAGCTAATTCGTGTACATGGTTAACGGTTTCGACAGCTTTAATCGCTCTGAAACGGGCTTTCCCTGCACCTTTATCTACCTCACCAACTATATTTTCAGCTTCTTCACCAAGTTTGGCATAATAATATTTGAAATCGTTTAGCTTTATTCCAAATTCTTTACTTAGTCTATCGTTTTCCAAAGTAAAAAGCTCAGCTTCCTTTAGGGTTTCTTTGCTTAGAGGCGAACTGCTGACATAAGTTACACTTCCTACTTGTGTTTTTATCCAGTTTGATGTTAGATGTTCCAGAAGTTCGTTTTCGTCCATTGTCATCATCCAATTTTCATTGTGCTGTTTAAAGGCAATCCATATCTTAAAATCATAGATTTTTAGGAAGATACGACCTGAGTGACCATAGATTTCCTCTGAAAGAGGTTTCATATTATTAACCAATTCTGATCCGGGTTGAACGAAGCCATAAATACTACCAAAGTTAGCGGGCTCAATAAATGCTTTTGCCTCGTCAGTTGTTTTTGTTTTTATGTATTCGTTCCACCTATCGATTAAAACATGGCTTTGTTGTGCTATTCCAAGCTGACATAAGCTGAATGTCATGAAAATAAATAAAGAAATTTTATTAAGCATAAGTAAATTTTAAAATGAGATGCGAAAATAATTATTTAACCTCAATTATAAATATGCTTAAAAACTACTTTTATTTAAGGATCAACCAAACTAGGTAATTGGGAGATTGATTTGACAGTTAATTGTATATAAATGTGTAGAGATTTAGTGATGTGGCAATTAGCATCCAAAAAATATAAGGGACTATTAAAGTTGATTTAAATCTTAGTACTAATCTGTAATAAACAAGCAAATAAATGATGAGGAATAGAGTTAATTTTCTGTTCATAAATGGTCTTTATTTGGTTAATTGCTTAAGCAGCCCTCTGAAAATAAAGCCATGAAAGGGGTAGATGATATACCAGTACAATCTGCCGGGTAAACCTTTGGGACGATAGGTTGCTGTTTGGATAAGTTTGTCACCATCAATTTTAAATTCAAGCCAGGCCTCTCCAGGGAGTATCATTTCAGCAAAAAGGAGGAGACGACCTTCTTTTTTATTGGCATATAGCACACGCCAAAAATCGACCGTATCGCCAGCGCTCAGTTTATTTTTATTCCTGCGGCCTCTTCTTAAGCCTACACCTCCCATAATGCGATCGATATAACCTCTAAATTTCCATAAACGATCTGCATAATACCAGCCTGTTTTGCCACCAATTCGCCATATTTTATCTAAACAAGCTTGCTTGTCAGCATAAACCCGAGTCCGTTGATCGGTTAAGCAACCAAATTTGGGGACGTTAATAAAGTCGGAGATTTTAATATTGAGTCGGCCGCTAATTAAGGAATCTTTCCAGCTTGAAACGACTTCATTACTTTCAATTTTTAAAAAAGCTTTTGATAAAGCTTCCTTATATGGAAGAGGTTTTACATCGAGAATTTGATTGATTTTATCATCTCTGCAGATCACCTCTATCTTCATACTATTGACAAGTGCTATGGCTAATTTGTATGAGGTGGTTGTGACAAAATAGAGCCAATAGGACGAAAGTCGAGGAGTCATCACAGGCACAATAATAATGCGGCGTATCAGTTTTCGTACACGGGCATATTCAAGAAGCATTTCTTTATAAGTGAGAATATCTGGTCCGCCAATATCAAAATCCTGATTATAGGTGTCCGAGTTCAGCAGGCTTTTGGATAGGAATGCAATGACGTCTCTAATAGCTATGGGTTGACATTTGGTATTGAGCCATTTGGGAGTAATCATGATGGGGATTTTTTCAACTAAATCCCGAATGATTTCAAAGGAGGCACTACCTGAGCCAATAATGATTCCAGCTCGTAAAGTTGTTAAGTTGTATTTACCTTTTTGTAATTCCAATTCAACATCCCCTCTCGATTTCAGATGTTTTGAAAGAATCGTTTCATTGATAATACCACTAAGGTATATGACCTGTTGAACTTGGGTTTTATTAAGAGCTTGTCTGAAATTAATGGCCGATTGTTTTTCTAAAACTTCATAATCGCTTGAAGAAGACATAGAATGAACCAAATAATAAGCCACAGCGATATCTTCAGGAATTTGCCTGAGTGAAGCTGAATCTAAGAGATCAACCTGAATGACTTCGATGTGAGGTAAAAGTGAAGGAGGCGGATTGAAGCGCTTAATGTCACGAACACAGCAAACCACCTGATGCCCATTCTCAATCAGAATAGGTAAGAGTCTTTTGCCAATATAGCCTGTTGCCCCTGTTAGTAGAATTTTCATATGATTATGCTTAAGTATAGATGACTTGATTTTAGATTATTTTGTTCATCTTCAGTGTGCTAATGAATATAACACTATTTTGAGGAGAATCCTAAATGAGATCTTTGATTATTTAAGCAATCTTTATTGTTTTATAGGCTTAATATATCTGAAGTAAGGTTTTATTTGAAAAATGCTTCTTAGTTAAAACTGACAAATGAAATAATCCCGGCTCGCATTGCTAGTCGGGATTATTGTTAAAATCAGGTGTAAAAAAGAATTACTCAGTTTTGAGAGGCATACGCAATAAAAGATAAGCTATCAGATAGAAGAAGATGGCAAGAGCTAAGCCACTTGAAAAGCCGTAATTGAAAACAGGTATTAAAACCAATGTACTTCCAATAACTGAGGCTGCTCCATTAATAGCAAATCCCCAGTCGATCAGTTCACCGGTTTTTGCACTTCCTTTTACAAATGGCATTCCCATAAAGAAACCCAAAGGCGCAATTAGTATGCAAGTGATGATGATACGCCACATAATACTCAGATCTGTTAGTGATGAGGTAATATAGGGGAACAGTAAAATCTCGGTAAGCAGCCACACAGCAATAAACAGGAAGGGTGTGTGTTGCTTAAATTTAGGACTTACCAAGCTGCCAATTCCAGAGCTGGCAAGGAGAATAAACAGGATGGTCATAAAGGTGTAAGAAGAGGATCCAATAAAAAGGGTGTATTTCTGTATTAAAACAACTTCAACGGCCATAAAAGCAATACCGATCGTGAAAAAATAGAACCATCCTGCGGCTTTAAGGTTTGTTCCTTTTTTGAAATAGGGTAGTAAATTAAGTGGCACTATCAGAACGATAACAATAAAAAGAATAACCAGTACGATGACCTTTGAAAGAGGGAATCCTTGAAATTCGTATGGCAAAAGTCGTGTTTTCACTTTCTCGAGAGAAAGATTTTTCATCATACCCAGTTGTGCAGTAAAGGGTTTGTTGTCGTAACAAGGCGAAATATTGGTTTTCGATTTCCCCTGCAGCTCTTGCCATCCGTTTAATACAATTTGGTTGATCAGATTATTCTTTACTGAATCAACGGCTGGATACAATTGTCTGTAGTAGGGATAGTTTTCTTTATTTGATTCATAAACGGCATTCTGAATAAGTTCTTTGCTTAGAGTTTGTTTCCCCATTAGAATCAGATGGCGGCGCATGGTAGGCAAATGATACACGGCTAAATGAGAAGCCGGATCTTTGACTCCTTCTCGTTTGAGAGCTTCCAATACCTCAGAAATCATTCTTGGTACATAAAACTGATGCTCCATTAATAAATACCCATTAGGTGATAAGGCTTTATAATAATCCTGAAAAGCTTCGGTAGTGAAGAGGTAATTTTCGGCCAAAGCGAAGGATCCTGAAGCCAGTGCCGCAAAGGTGTTGGAACTTAGCGAATAGATGACATCGAAATGATTATTGAAACGGCGAACGTAGGAACGTGCATCTTCACTGACCACTTTTACGCGAGGATCGTTGTAAATTTTACCCGTAAAATCTTTAAGGAAGCCTTTGGTCATCATTTTATTGATGTATGGATTGACTTCAACAGCATGAACCTCAGTCGCACCATCCTGTAAGGCTTGTAGGACATCGCCACCTGCTCCGGCACCCAGCGATAAAAATCGGCATGAATCGAATTGTGTGGTTAGATTAGTGGCAGGAATAGAAAATTGAACTTTAAGTGAGTCGGGACGATCCCAGTTCCCATCGAATTTAATTACAGGCGAGTTGGCTGCATCATCGATGTTTAAACCCCAGTTTTCATCATCGTATTTAAATACTTTTAGGCGTGCCATGGCATCCCAATGGGAGTAGATGACTTCTGCTCTTTCTTTTTTAGGGCGTGTTAGCAGTTCGGAGCTGTAGGGTAAAGCCCAAAAACTGGAAATAAGGAGTAGGATAGGGATGATTTTGAACCATCGGCGGATACAGATCAGGGCCGAAAGAAGTACAGGTAAGGTGATCATCAGTGCAGCTTTGTCGGTTCCGATTGTATTCATCAACAAGACAGAAACCACGACTCCCAAGGCAGCTCCAATTAAGTCGGCCATATAAAGACGAGGCATGTCTTCGTGTGTTTTTCTGAAGATGCTGCTTAGGATAATACCGCCTGTGAAAAATGAAGAGCCTAAAATGAGGATGGTGGTAATTAGTTTGATGACCATCCAATTATTACTCAGTAACTGAGTGAAATCAAGCTGTAAATGAAGAACGAGCGGAGGACCAATCAGCATGAGTCCAGCGGTTAGACTTAATAAGCCACCGTAATTATTAATGTTGGTGAGCGATTTGCTCATTCGCAATGACAGTGCTCCGAGTCCTAGTCCCAGAATGCTGACACTTAGTATAAGGAAAGCAAAGGTGTAAAAATATTCAGCAGAGAAGATTCTTGACCAAATAATTTCCATGGAGATTAAGGCCAGAGATAAGAGAAAGACAATTAGATTTTTACTTGTGAGTTTCATTGATTTGAAAAATTAATAGAGTTTGGGTTAATTAGGTCTTTAAGTTAACAATAAACAGGCCTAATTGCGTATTAATTTAATAATCAATTTTTTGTTTAACGAGTTGCTGCTTGTTATGGTGATTTGTGTTCGAATATGAATGCTTTATTGTTCATATTCGGACAGGTTTTGTATAATGGCTAATAGAATATTTGCTGGGAAATTAAAAGGTGGATTTCATTCTCTAAAAATGAAATTGGTATCGGGTTTGTTGTTCGTAAATTTCACCCGGGTGAATAAATCCATCTGAAAAGTTGGGTTGATTGGGTGCATCGGGGAATGCTTGTGTTTCGAGAGCAACACCTGAAAAGGGGCCAAATTTCTTATTACCCTCTACATTGATGAATTTGCCTGTGTAAAGTTGTAGTCCGGGAAAGTCTGTAGAAATTTCCATTCTGATATTAGAACTCTCTTCGTAGAGTTCTGCAACCTTCATTAAATTTTTGCCTTCTGTTTTTAAGACGTAGCAATTGTCATAGTTTTCAACCTGAGCTATATTTTGTTTGATTTGTTTTAAATCTCTAAAATCAAAAGCTGTGTTATTTACTTCAATATAGTTCCCTGTGGGAATGAGTTCGGAGTTGTTTTCAAGAATCTTGTCAGAATCAATTTGTAATTGGTGGTTTAGGATGTTTTCTTTGCCACCGGTAAAATTGAAATAGCTGTGAGAGGTCAGATTAATAGGACTCGTTTTATCGCATGTTGCAGAATAATAAATGGCCAGTTCATTTTCATCATTTAACTCATAAATGATATTAATTTTCATATTCCCGGGAAAGTTCTGATCCCCATCTTCGCTATCCAAACTCAATTGGAGTTTAGATTCGCCAATGATTTCTGCATCCCAAACGCGTTTGTCGAAACCCGAATGCCCGCCGTGTAATAAATGTTTGCCATGGTTGGTTGATAATTGAATTTCTTTAGCATCTATAGTCACCTTTCCCAGATTGATTCGATTGGCAAACCGACCTATAATGGCTCCGAAATAGGGGTAATCTTTCAAGTAGGCTTTAGATTGATAGTCTTCCAAAGAATCGAAACCCAAAACAATGTCTCTATCTCCTGATTTTAAAGGAATTTTTAGTGAAGTCAGAATAGCCCCATAATTGGTGATTTTTGCACAAACACCATTTTTATTTGTAAGCACATATCGTTTTACATTTGTGTTGGTGTGGCTGAATGTTTGGGTTTGAATCATCTGTGAAAATGCTTTGTTTTGGTTATTAGAATCTTATCTTTGGATAAAACTCCGTTTTTTCTTTTCAATTTTGAATGCCGAAATTAGAAGAATTTATTTCACAATCAAACATGTTGTTTAAATTATTATACTCGTACTGGTGGCTACCTGTTGTTAAAGTGTTATATTTGTATATTCTAGTATTATCTTAAATATTTTATCTCATTTATCTGAGATTATAAATGCATTTTATGTTGAATCAAATTTTTAAAATCTCTTCCGATTCCGGTATTCCTAAATATAAGCAATTAATCAATTCGTTATTGGAGGCTATTGAGACCGGTGTCATACAAAAGGCTGATCGTTTACCTTCAATTAATGCAATTTGTAAGGAGTTTACACTGTCGAGGGATACAGTTTTGGTTGCTTTTAACGAGCTCAAAGCACGTGGAGTCATATCATCTGTTCCGGGTAAGGGGTATTATGTGGAGAGTACGGTCACTCAGTTTAAACACAAAATTTTTCTTTTATTCGATGAGTTGAATGCTTTTAAAGAAGTGCTTTATAATTCTTTTCTTGAAAGTTTAAAAGGACAAGCAGTAGTCGATATTTATTTCCATCATTTTAACAGACAGGTGTTTAAAGATTTGATTGATGCAAGTAATGGTGCTTATACCTCTTATGTAATCATGCCTGCAAAGTTTAATGATGCTTATTCAATTCTCAGCCAGTTGCCTCAGGATAAGGTTTATATTCTCGATCAAACAAATGCAAGTTTGAAAAAATACTACCCATCCGTTCATCAAAATTTTGAGAAAGATATATTTTCAGCTTTGAGTTTTGGATTGAAAGAACTTGAGAAATATCAGAAACTTATTTTAGTTTTTCCTGGAGGTAAGGAGCCTTTAGGTCAGATGAAGGGATTTCAAAAATTCTGTCATAAATATGAGGATAAGTGGGAGGGTGAGGTGATTGCAAGTCTTCATAAGCATCCGATTAAAAAAGGAGAAGTTTATATTGTGCCAAGTGATAAGGATTTGGTTGCTCTGGTGAAAACGGCCAGATCCGAAAATCTTAAATTGGGAGTCGATTTAGGCATTATCTCGTACAACGATACGCCATTAAAAGAAGTGGTTGCTGATGGAATAACAACCATATCAACGGACTTTGCGGCTATGGGGGAGCATTTGGCACATATGGTTTTAAATAAAGAAAACCTACAATTAGAAAATCAGTCCTCTTTAATAAGAAGAAAATCATTATAAATTGTTGTTAGATATTTAGGCGGGTCTTAGGATCCGCTTTTTTTTGTTTTTAAACTTAAGTTGTTCAGATTTGGAAGTGTATAAAATATAATTAACTTTGCCTACCAGTACCAACCAGTATGATTTTAAAATGAGTATTGAGAAACTAAAAGAGCAGTTTTTTAACCTTTATGGTAAGGGTGACTGCAAAATATATTTTGCTCCTGGACGGGTTAACTTGATTGGGGAACATGTTGATTATAACGGAGGAAGGGTGTTCCCTTGTGCTTTGAGTTACGGCACTTATCTTGTTGTCCGCGAGAGGGAGGATGATTCCATTTTTTTTGCCAGTGAGAATTTCGAATACAAAATTCGAATTACAACAGATCAGATTTTAAAGGGAAACGATGAATGGGTGAAATATCCCATGGGAGTGATTGACCAATTCCAACAGAAAGGTTTTAAAGCCAAAGGTATGGAACTTTTATTTGCAGGAAATATCCCCAATGGAGCAGGTTTGTCGTCTTCGGCTTCTGTAGAATTAGTGATGGCTGTGGCATTTAACGAGGTGATTCAAGCAAATTTAAATCAAGTTGAGCTCGTGAAAATGTCGCAAAGGGCAGAGAATGACTTTGTGGGTGTAAACTGTGGTATAATGGATCAGTTTGCTATTGGAATGGGTGTGAAAAATCATGCTTTAGCTTTGAATTGTGATACGCTGGAATATGATTTAGTTCCTCTTGAAATGGAGGGTTATAAATTGGTGATCGGAAATACCAACAAACAAAGAGGCTTGGCAGATTCGAAATATAATGAACGGCGTTCTGAGTGTGATCGGGCTGTGGAGTTACTTCGGAAAGAAAAAGAAATTAATTTTCTATGTGAGCTTACAGAATCTGAATTCGAGGATTTGAAACATTTGATTGGAGATGAAACTCTTTTGAAAAGAGCCAAACATGTAATTAGTGAACACGGACGGGTGACTAAAGCAGTTCTCTGTTTAATTGATAGAGATATGGTCCGTTTCGGTCAGTTTATGAATGCTTCTCACGATTCCCTTCGTGATGATTACGAGGTGACTGGCGTGGAGCTGGATACCATGGTTGAAGAAGCCAGAAAAATTGATGGCGTTCTAGGTTCTCGTATGACAGGAGCCGGATTTGGTGGGTGCACAGTGAGCTTGGTTAAAGAAGAGGTTGTGGATTCGTTTATCAAAACCGTGGGGGAAAATTACAAGAATCGAGTAGGATTGAAAGCGGATTTTTATGTCGCTGAAATTGGTGATGGTGCCAGAAGATTGGATTAAACGATGGAAATGAACAAATTTAATATGGAGGATCATCCTCATCGACGATACAATCCTTTAACAGGTGAGTGGGTTTTAGTTTCACCACATCGTGCCAAGCGTCCCTGGCAGGGACAAGTCGAAAAAATTTCAGAAGAACAACGTCCAGAGCATGATCCTGACTGCTATTTGTGTGCAGGAAATGAGCGTGTGGGAGGAGAGAGGAATCCTGAATATAAAGACACCTATGTTTTTACTAATGATTTTGCAGCATTAAATTTAGATGCATCAGTTGGTGAGGTGAATGAGGGTGATTTATTTAAGGCTAAAAGCGAGCAGGGTATTTGTCGTGTGATTTGTTTTTCGCCGCGTCACGATTTAACCATTCCTCAGATGGAAGTATCTGATGTGAAGAAAGTGGTGGATTTATGGCAGGAGCAATATATTGAGCTTGGCAACCGATCAGAAATCAACTACGTGCAGATATTCGAAAATAAAGGTTCTGTGATGGGATGCAGCAATCCACATCCACATGGTCAGATATGGGCGCAATCTTCTGTACCTGACGAACCAGCGAAGGAGTCTGTGCGTTTTAAGGCTTATTACGAAAAGTATTCCAGAACTTTGTTGGGCGACTATCTTGAAAAAGAATTGCAGAAAAAAGAACGAATTTTAATCGAAAATAATCACTTCGTGGCTTTGGTTCCTTACTGGGCAACATGGCCTTTTGAAACCATGATTATTTCGAGACGGGCTATTCAGTATTTGGGACAGATGAATGAGGACGAGAAAGAGGCTCTGGCAGCCATTTATCGTGATTTGACCATTCGGTATGATAATTTGTTTGAAGTGTCTTTTCCTTATTCTGCAGGTATTCACCAGGCTCCAAGTGATGGTATGGATCATCCTGAATGGCATTTGCACATGCATTTTTATCCCCCCTTATTACGATCGGCAACGGTTAAGAAATTTATGGTGGGGTACGAAATGTTGGGCAATCCACAACGCGACATAACGCCCGAAACCAGTGCTGAAAGATTAAGATCTCTATCAGCCCGTCATTATAAACAAAGTTTGATTTAGGAAAGTTTGCTGTAAATGTTAAATTTATAGATTCGTAAAAGAGTCGATTTCAGTCAAAAATAAAAATTCAAAATAAGAAGGTATGAATAATACATTTTCATTTTTAGATTACGCGATTTTCATCATCTATGGAATCGTTATTATTGGCGTTGGTTTATGGGTATCCCGTGACAAAGAGGGGCATCAAAAAAATGCTGACGACTATTTTTTAGCGAGTAAATCTTTGCCATGGTGGGCCATTGGTGCCTCGCTGATTGCGGCTAATATTTCGGCGGAACAATTTATTGGGATGTCGGGTTCGGGTTTTGCTATTGGTTTGGCTATTGCGTCATACGAATGGATGGCGGCGATTACCTTAATCATTGTTGGAAAATATTTCCTGCCGATTTTTATTGAAAAAGGCTTGTATACCATTCCCGAATTTGTTGAAAAACGTTATTCAACCAATCTGAAAACCATTTTGGCTGTTTTCTGGTTGGGGCTTTATATTTTTGTGAATCTAACTTCAGTCCTTTATCTTGGAGCCTTAGCCATGGAAACCATAATGGGCATTCCGATGATTTATGGCATTTTTGGTTTGGCACTTTTTGCAGCAAGTTATTCTCTTTACGGAGGACTTTCGGCTGTGGCCTGGACTGATGTTATTCAAGTCGTTTTCTTAACCCTAGGAGGTTTGGTTACCACTTATCTGGCATTGAATCACGTTTCAGGAGGCGAAGGCGTTTGGAAAGGTTTTCAACATATTTACGAAGCAGCTCCTGATAGTTTTCATATGATTTTGGATAAGGCACATGCTCAATACGTTAATTTACCGGGTATTGGTGTTTTGATTGGTGGAATGTGGGTCGCGAATCTTTATTACTGGGGGTTCAACCAGTATATTATTCAAAGGACATTAGCTGCAAAATCTTTGAGAGAATCTCAAAGAGGGATTGTATTTGCCGGAGTTTTAAAGTTGATTATTCCTTTGATCGTTGTTATTCCGGGGATTGCAGCCTATGTGATGGTTAATGATCCATCTATATTGGCTCGTTTGGGTGAAGCTGCTCATAACAATATGCCCACGCTGGCTGCTGCAGATAGGGCATATCCCTGGCTGTTGCAATTTTTGCCTAGTGGACTTAAAGGTGTTGCTTTTGCAGCTTTGGCTGCTGCTATCGTTTCATCCTTAGCGTCTATGTTGAATTCAACTTCAACCATTTTTACCATGGATATTTATAAGCCATATTTCGATCCCAAAGCTTCTGATCGGAAAACAGTAAATGTGGGAAGACTTTCAGCTGCTGCAGCGTTGATTATTGCTTGTATGATTGCACCTTTTCTGAGTGGACTAGATCAAGCTTTCCAATACATTCAGGAGTATACAGGGATGGTTAGTCCAGGGATTTTAGCTGTTTTCATTCTGGGTTTATTTTGGAAGAAGGCAACAAATAAAGCAGCCATTTGGGGTGCTGTTCTTTCAATTCCAGTGGCCTTATTCTTTAAAATTGCGCCTAAAGGTTGGGTTGCCGGTACTTCTCTCGAAGGCATCTTCCCTAATTTGCCTTTCCTTGATCAGATGGGACTGACTTTTCTGATTTCAATGTTATTTATTGTTGTATTGAGTTATATTCAAAACAAGGGTGTTGATGATTCAAAAGGTATTGTGATTACCAGAGAGACTTTTAAAACTGGTAAAGTCTTCAATATTGTATCTTATGCCATCATTATTATTTTGGTTGCATTATATGCTTTGTTCTGGTAAGATATTTAGAATTGGATAGGTATCTAATAATTAGCAAATAGGAATATTTCTTGGCTGGCTATTCCTATGGGCATATCTCTAAATGCTTATTCAATTGATATATCAAAAGGTGGATTCTTAATTGGATCCCCCTTTTTTTGTCAATTTATTTCAGTACAACTCAGTTAGTAGCTTGTTCTATTTTAATTTCTTGGTTGAAATCAACTTTAAGAGCTATAATCGATATCTAATTGGTATTTATATAGTAAACCTTCAAGATTGAATGCTGAAAATTTGGCTTTCTTTAATTTATTAGATTCAGGATCTATCGAATAGTTTTTTGCAGTTCTAAAATCTACTTTTTCCAGTATAGTATTTAAAAATACTGCATTTGTTAAGTCACAGTCAGAAAATATTGAAGCAGATAAATTTACTTCAGTAAAATCAGTCTCTTTTAAAGAGCATTTATCGAATTTTGTTTTCATCAACCTTGTGCCAAAAAACGTAGAATAATCTAAATGACAGTCATAAAATGAAAAAGAGAACATAAATTTGTTACATTCCGAAAAATCGACACCTAGAATTTTACATCCCTTAAATGTCGCATTCCTAAAACCTGCCCCTTTAACTTTTGTCATCGAAAAATTGCAATTTTCAAAAGTACAATCTTCAAAACTATTACCAATAAGATCACTTCTTTCGAAAATACAGGCTACAAATTTACATTTATAAAATTCTCGATCTCTTAAAGTCTTTCCCGTGTAGTCAATATTTGTGAACAACTTTTTTTCGTGCGTTTTTATTTCAATCGTCATTGAATTTATTTTTCTCTTTAGTTATTTAATACTGTTTTATTATGACGCTTAAAGGTCTTGCTAAAGTTTGTGTTTTTCTGATAGTTATCCGGATTACTCCCCTTTTACTGCATGGTTTTGTTGTGTGCTTTTTAATTTATTAATAAAGGACCGCGATACAATTGCACATCAGTGTGGGGAAAGGTGGATTTTTAATTGGAGACACCTTAAAAAAAAAAACAGATTTGGTAGCGATTATAAGGAGAAAGGGCTGATTCCATTGAGGTGTCAGCCCTTAGTTTTATTATTAATAGTTGCTTAGAAAAGTTTCTTGAATAAATCTTTAGCTTTCTTTTCCAGTTCTTTTTTACTTTTCTTTTTAAGCTCTTTTAAAGCAGCATCTTTTGCCTGTTTAATTGCCTTGCTTAGATCTAAATTTACTTTTGGATCCTTGGCCGTTCCAGTAATCTTAACAGAAACATCCAGTTTGTCAATAGTACTGTTGCCAGGGATTTTATCCAAAAATTTGGTGACATCACTACCTAATTCTTCTTTGGGCAATTTCATGTCCATGGTGAAATCCAACTTTCCATCGACAGACTGTGTCCCGTATATGGTAGCCTGATGGCCTGCAATTTTTGTTTTAAAGGGTTTTACAACAATATTACCATTTGTAATCACAAAATTCATATCGAATTTTGAAACGGAGATACGTTTGTACTTATCATTCTTTAGAGCTTTAGCCAATGCAACAAAAGCCTTATTGTCTTTAATGATGATGCCTCGAGAATGAAAGGCTCCTAAACCATTTAGGGTGTTCATTACGGGTGACATTTTTTCATTCAGTTGAGATTTTAGTTTTAGATCAGATGAAATTTTTCCGTCACAGTTTATTGCAATTGGAACTATTTTTTTAACCATACTTAATGATTCGTAAGTCGATTTGATATCGAAATCTCTTACATCTAATCCAAAATCGAAATTAGGTTTTTTGATGTCTTTAGTGCTATATGAACCATTCATGGTCATCTGTCCCTTAAGCATATTCATTGACAGATTAGTCAGTTTTGCTACCGAATTTTTAACAACAATAAGCCCTTTTACATCCTTAATTAGCATTTTATCAAATTTGATCTTTTGCATAGCAGCTACAAATTTGATATCCAGATTGGCAGGAACAGTAACTACAGACATTGGAATTGTATCTGCACTTTCAACTTTTTTTGTTTCACTTTCTGTCATAAACTCGTTTAAGTCGAAGGTGTTCGAGCTCATGTTGAAATTTCCCTTAAGTGTTTTCCCTTTTAAGGCATATGGGATGTAGTTTTCCAGCTTGCCACTCAATTGGACATCTGACTTGCCAATAAGAGAATTGAATGAGTTTAGGCTAATGAAGCGTGGGGTAAAACTTAGTACAGAGCTGATAATACGAACCCCTTGTGGGAAATCGGGAGTCGTGAATTCAAAGTTCTGAAGCTTTAGATCACCTTTAGCCATAAACTTTTCATACTCTTCCTTTTCAATTGCTGATAAACGACCGTTGAAACTGATATCTGAAGTCACAATACCAGCAATTTTTATGCTATCCATAGGAATGGCATGTCGAATTTTAGCAAAATCGATAACACCTTTACACAAACCACTAATTTCCGGATCGCTCATAGGAGTTTTAATATGCATCTCTGCATCAATAGGGTTGTTAGCTACTTCGAAATGGAAGGCATTCACATCGGCTACCAAGGCATCCAAGTCTCCTCCCGGGTGGTTTACTTCTGCATCAATCTTAATATTGTTGATGGTTTCCGGTAGATCTGGGTACTTGATGTTGGCATCGGCTACTTTTAGTTTTGCTCCGAAAGCAGGCATATGATCGTCTCTGTATTCACCTTTTACAAAAGCATTCAAAACTAAGTTGCCGGAAGTTTCCAATCCTTTAACATCTTTTAGGAACACTTCCGGTACCATGGATAAGAGTGATTTGAAGTCGGTTTTTTTCGCATCCAGTTTCAAGTCCATTTTGTATGCATCCTCAAGCATTGCAAAATTACCCGTCATGCCAAATTCCAGATCGTTTAGAGTCAGCTTGTTTCCCTTAAGAGTGAAAATCATATTTTCTAAATCCGCACCCAAATCAGCTTCTAAACCTAAGTTGGCATTATTAAGGTATTTTATGCCTTCGAAATCAAAAGTGATTCCGGTAGCTGTAGAGTTAATATTTAGATTGGTTTCTTTAGCTGAAAAATCACCGTTTAGATTTAAGTCCAAATCATCAAGTAACAGATTCGCTTTGAGTGTGGCATCATGATATTCGAGTTTGAAATCTTCTACACGAACTTCTTCAAAAATAATTTTAAAGTCAGAAGCTTCGCCTTGTTCTTCTTTAACAACTTTTTCTTCGCCACTTGCTTTTGCAATATCCCAATTGGCTTTACCTGATTCATGAACTAAAGCATTTACTTTTGTTTTAGCTAATACAATAGCGCCAACATTAAGTTGTTTGCCTGAAATAGCCGAACCTAAATCGACAGCTGTATATAAGCTACCTACATAGGCTAAGGTGTCATTTTCAAATTCCCCCTTACCAACGACAGAAATACCTTGTATCTCGACAAATAATTTTGGGAAATTTCGAAACATAGATAAGCTAACATCAGCAATTTCAATTTTTGCATCTACAGCTTTATCCATTTCTACTTTGACACGATTCAGGATTTGGTCCTTGAAAAAATAGGGGAGTAGAGCTAACAGTAGTATCAGGACCAGAATTATTCCACCAAAGATTTTAAAGAATTTCTTCATTTCAGTAATTTTATATTTACAAAGTTGATTTAACAAAAAGGGGAAATTGTTTCAAATACTAAAATTAGGCTTTTTTAGCTTTAGAACAATTTACCTGCTCATGTTTTAATGAAATTTAAGCATAAAAGCTCCCAAATTAAAAGTCTTTGATTTTTTTTTGTTTTGTATACGGTTTAGATTCAGCTTCGTATAATGGATAAAGGGCTTTGTGCATTTTTTTGCAGTAAAAATGCTTGCAGCATTAGAAAAAAAAGCCTTATATTTGCATCGCAATTAAGAAAAGGACGTGTAGCATAACTGGATAGTGCACCTCGTTACGGCCGAGGAGGTTGGGGGTTCGAATCCCTCCATGTTCACCGAAACCCGAATCAAGAAGCAAATCGATTTCATTTATTGAATGACGTTTGGGACTAAAAGAGGGTGAGAATCCAATAGGGTTCGTAATATATTAATGACGAACGAAGTGAGGAATCATCCCTCCATGTTCACAATAAGGGCTTATACAGATAACGATTTGTATAATTGAAATCAGAAGAAAATCCGTAGTTCTGATTGAAAAAAACATAATGGACGTGTAGCATAACTGGATAGTGCACCTCGTTACGGCCGAGGAGGTTGGGGGTTCGAATCCCTCCATGTTCACTTAATGAGATTGAATTTCCCACCTGATTGGAGGGAGAGAACCCAAGGGGGTTCGTAATATATTCATGACGAACGAAGTGAGGAATCATCCCTCCATGTTCACATTATAAGAAACAGATTGGACGCGTAGCATAACTGGATAGTGCACCTCGTTACGGCCGAGGAGGTTGGGGGTTCGAATCCCTCCGTGTTCACAAATAACTCATCAGGAAACTGGTGAGTTTTTTTGTACCCAAGTTCTGCTATGAAAAATGGGGTTGAACGGATCACTGGTAAAAGTTGGGTCTTTCTAATTCCAAGTATTAATTTTGGAAGGCATAAACAGGAAAAATCTTAGACCATATACGAACCATTTTTTCTCTTTTATTTACTTTTCCTTGATGAAAAGTAACAAAAATCAATGGCTCCGGCACTCAGTGACCCATCACGGTTCAAAGGCTAAACAGACTGAACTCGTTCGTACCTCACTCAAACAGCATTCTGTTTTTAACGCCTTTTTCACCTATGGGTCCCCACTTGCGTTGCCAAGGCCAGAAACAATAAAACGTCTCACAATTTCAATCATTTTTTATAAAAATGTTTTGGGCGTGTCTTGTCAGCCTGCCGTGAAGCGTGCTAATTTTCTTTCCACTTAGAGAAAACAAGGATCAGGCTGACTTGATTCTTTTGTCTACTTTTCTCATCTAAGGAGAAAAGTAGAAGCCTAGCGGCTTGAGCGAAAAATTTAAAAGATAATCCTAAAATATATTTAATCACTTTGACCCAACTTTTATAACTGATCCGCTTTTCTAAAAGGTATGGTCTATTTTTAGTTGAGTATTTTATTCTGATAACACGAAACGATATTCTTAATTTTAAAAGGTTTTTTATGCTGAGCTTCATAGTAAGTTCGCATTTGTATTTCAGATATTATACCAATGGTAATGAGTTGGATGCCACCAACTACCAGTAATAAGCCCAATATTAATATGGGTTTGCCCCAGATATCTTCTCCCATTAATTTTAAAACGAGAAGATAAAGATTAATGATAGCTCCAATAGAAAAAATCAGAATGCCTGTACCACCAAAAATATGCATGGGTTTTTGCATGTAGCGGGTTAAGAATACCATCAAAATCAGATCGCTTAAGACTTTAAATGTTCTGAAAATATTGTATTTGGATTTCCCAAATTTTCGGACATGATGTTTTACGGGGATTTGTGTAATGCTTGCACCGTTAAAACTGGCAAGAATTGGTATAAATCGGTGTAGCTCACCATAAAGACCCAGATCCTTTGCGATTTCATTTTTATAAAGCTTAAGAGTGCAGCCATAATCTTTGATGTTTACTCGTGTGACCAAACGGATAAGATAATTGGCTATTTTGCTGGGAATTAATCGTAAAAATAAACTATCCTTCCGACTGTTTCTGATTCCGGCAACAAGATCCCAATCCTCCTCCTCTGCCAACTGAAGCATTCGGGGTATATCTGAAGGATCATTTTGTAAATCGCCATCTAATGTGACAATATATTTTCCAGTGGCGACGGAGATTCCAGCTGCTAATGCTGAGCTTTGTCCGTAGTTCTTTCTAAGTTGCACCATTGTAAATCGCTCGTCATTAATTTGTAGAATCTTGTGCCTGGTAGAATCTGTTGAGCCATCGTCTACAAAAATGACATCAAAGAAATAACCGTTTAAGGCTTCAATAATTTTTTCACTTAAAGGCTTAATATTTAGTTCCTCGTTGTAAACACAAATAACCAGACTGAGCTTTTTCATACGATCAGTTCCTCCTTGTTTTATTCATTAAAATTACGGTCGTTCTATTTTCGAATACGTCTTTTTGTTCGAATATTTTTAGAGCAAATTCCTGATAGTTTACATGACGTAAACTTTTGCGAGTGGATATAACACAGACTTTTGTGTGATTAACAAGGAAATATTTAAGGCTTGTTTCTACTCGCATAAAAGTTGCACAGCTTTAAACAAGCTTCTTTTCATTTTAGCACGAAGAAAGCTTGAAATGTGTCTATTTAGATACAAGTTAAAATTTTTATTTGTTAAATGCTCTTATTTATAGCGACTTATTGTATTTGTTTTGAAAAATGGATCTATGTTTGGAGGATTGAATGAAATGAAAAATATTTATTCTTTTCATTGAGTCCGATTTTCATAATACCTCAGAATAAGGATGTTTAATTTGAGTGGTAGGTTTGGTGAGGGCAGGTAATTAGAATTGGGAACAACAGGGATAGGGTTACCGATGTTCTGGTGGAGCGGGTATCGGTATTTTGAGTACAAAACTGTCCTTTTTTTTTATACGATCGTGTATTTGCTAAAAAAAATGATAAGACTAAAACCACCCTTATTTCACCTTTTTACAATTCAAAACAATTCGGTTTGTGCTGTTCCGTAACTTTTAGTCAGCAATGTATCGTGGTGGATAGATTGTCAATTCGAATCAGACTAGGAGCCAGCATTTGTTTGAAGTAGCCTTCGTGATGTGAAATAGCATTTCTTCCAATAAGTTGTATTTAAATTGGATTTTGTAACCCCTCTTTTTGTTGAGACGTGCATAAATTGATCTTTACCAATGTATATTCCGACATGCTGGTAGTTGCTGGTTGGTTTGAAAAATAACAGGTCGCCAATTTCAAGTTTATTTTTTGCGACTACAATGCCTACTTTCAGCATTTGTCTGGTAGAACGGGGTAAGTTTATATTTAAAGCTTTTTTGTAGGTAAGCTGTACAAAGGCAGAACAATCGAAACCTTTAATTGAGGTGCCACCATATTTGTAGGGCACCCCTCTATATTTTAGATATTCATTCTCGAGTTTGTTTTTTATGCCGGCTTGCCATTCCAGATGTTTATTTACAAGTCTGTTTGTATCCGGTTTACTTATATATTTGTTTGTATCCTGTTTGATTGCTGGTTTACAGGTATCTTGTTCAACCAAATTGATACTTGTGTTTTTATTGCTTACAAGTTGTTTAGCAGCTTGTCTGCTTGCATGTTTATTGATTGAGCAAGACGTAACAATGAGTGTGATGATAATTAGTAATAGTATTTTTCTAAACATAAGATATGATCACGAATATAAAGTGGAGATATGAATTGCTGACAAAAGTAATCTTTTCAATTAATCAACGATGTTCAGAGTAAAATGTTATTTACAAGTGATTGTTTAGTTCGTTTTTTTGTATCGATTTGTTGCAAAGCTCAACATGGCAATCGAATATAAACTTAAAATAGTTAGGTCCTTTAATATATCCATAAATCCGGATCCCTTTAGCATGATCATTCTAATGATTTTGATAAAATAGGCAACTGGATTTAACAAGTTCATTTTTTGTCCCCATTCGGGCATACTTTCGGTCGGTGTAAACAAACCACTCATCAGGATGAAAATAATCATAAAAAACCAGGCTATAAACATGGCTTGTTGTTGAGTATCTGTTTGTGTCGAAATAAACAAACCAATTCCCAATATGGTAAGTAGGTAAATAAAAGCAACCAGGTAGATCAACCAAACTGAGCCTAAAATCGGGATTTTGAATACGAATGCAGCAAGGATTAGACCAATGCCCAATTCAAAAAATCCGATAAATATGAAAGGAATTAATTTGCCAATCAGAAACTGATATTTTTTGATAGGGGTGACATTAATTTGTTCAATTGTTCCGATTTCTTTTTCACGAACCACATTCATCGCTGATAAAAACAGACCGATGACTGTAATCAGTAAAACCAATATTCCCGGTAACATATAGGGGATATATTTCATTTCAGGATTGAACAGGTGAGAATATGTATTTTGAACTTGCTGAACGGCTTGTTTTTTTATCGTAGTCTGAATACTTGATTCAAGTTTTTGATTGTAATCCTGTATGACAGAAAGAATGTAAGCATTGTACAATCCTGCAGCACTGGCGTCTATGGCGTTCACCAAAACTTGAACTGAAGCAGCTTCTTTTTTGTCCACCGCATTACCAAAGCCATTTTCAAAATGTAAAATGGCATCCACATTATCTTTAAAAAGTTCGTCTTCTGCATGCTTTATGGAAAAGTCAGTATGCTTAATAGTGAAAAATGGTGATGCTTCGAATTTTGATATAATTTGCCGGGAATGGCTGGACAAATCCTGATCAACGATGTATAAATTGGTGTTTTTCATTTCGAAAGTTGCTGCAAAAACCAAGACACAAAGTTGAATGATAGGCATGGCAAATATGATGGGCAGCATACTTTTGTTTCTAAAAATCTGAAGAAACTCTTTTTGCAAGATATATTTTATTGTTCGCATGTGTTTGTCTTAAAAAGTTTAAAAATGTATTCTTTAAGTTCACCAATTACTCTAACCTGATTTTAAATTTCCTGACACTTAAACCGATTAGACCTGCTGTCATTCCAATGAGAATAAGGGTTTCTTTCCAGATAAATTCAAAACCGGTTCCCTTTAGCATGATGTTTTTGATAATGATAATAAACCATCGGGGAGGGATAATGTTGCTAAATATCTGCAAGGGCAGAGGCATGTTTCGCAAAGGGAAGATAAAGCCTGATAACAAGATTGTTGGCAGCATTAAAGCAAACATGGAAAGCATCATGGCAACTTGCTGGCTGTTTGAGATTGTGGAGATGAAAATTCCGAGCGACAGAGCGAGTAATATAAATAAGACACTTTCGGCCATAAGTAACACAAAACTCCCCAGTACCGGAACCCCAAATACGAAATATCCCATGCCAATAATAACTAAGGTGTTAATGAAAGACAAGATTAAGTAAGGCGTGACTTTCCCAAGGATAATTTGCAAGGGGCGCAGGGGAGAAACCAGAAGAATTTCCATTGTTCCCATTTCTTTTTCCCTCGCAATCGATATGGAAGTCATCATTGCTGAAACCAGCATCAGTATGGTTGCCATAATACCTGGCACAAACATATAGACACTTTCCAGCTTAGAATTAAAGTACATTCTTGTTTTAGGGATAATTTGATTTGTGACTTGTTTGCCTCTGTTTATTTCAACATTGTAATTTTGCAGGATTCCCTGAAGGTAGCTGACCTCCATATTCGCGATATTTGGATCGGAAGCATCTGTAAGAATTTGTACTGAGGCATGTGGCCCCTTGACGAGTTTCTTCCTAAAATCAGGTTCAAAAACTAATACCAGTTTTGTTTTACCCTTGCGAAAGGTTTCGTCAACCTGAGAAATATTATCGAGATTCTCAACCAGTTTGAAATAACCTGAAGATACAATTTTGTTAATAATTTCAGATGTATATTCATCTTTGGAATGGTCAAGTACCGCCATTTTAACATCTTTAAGCTCGTTGGTAATTACAAAACCAAAAAGTAAAAGCTGTACAACGGGCATCCCAAATAGAATGAGCATTGACCTTTTGTCTCGGAAGATGTGATAAAACTCTTTTTTTAGAAAACCGATAAAACGTTTCATAGTATGTTTTTTAAGTTGATAAGTATCAACTGCTTTTTATTCCTGATAGTTACTTTTTCTGGCCAGCTGTAGAAATACCTCATCCATATCTTTGGCTTTAAAGTGTTTTTTTAGTGCTTCAGGCGTATCCAATGCCTCAATTCGTCCGTCAACCATAATTGATATTCGATCACAATATTCGGCTTCATCCATATAATGGGTTGTGACAAAAACGGTAATCCCGGCTCGGGAGGCTTCATAAATAAGGTCCCAAAATTGCCTTCTGGTAACCGGATCAACCCCTCCGGTAGGCTCATCCAAAAATACAATCCCCGGATTGTGAAAAATGGCTACTGAAAATGCCAGTTTTTGCTTCCAGCCCAGTGGCAGTTCACCTATGCGCTTGTTTCTGGCATGAACTAATCCTAATTTCTGCAGCAACTCATCAGCTTTTGTTTTGATTTCCTTGGATGACATGCCGTAGATACCTGCATAAAATCGTATGTTTTCAAATACGGTCAGATCTTCGTATAGGGAGAATTTTTGACTCATATAACCTATGTTTTTTTTCAGCTCTTCCCGTTGTTTGTAGACATCCAAACCAGCAACCATGATTTCACCGGATGTTGGGTATGAAAGACCGCACAGAATTTTCATCGCAGTGGTTTTACCCGCTCCATTAGCGCCAAGAAAACCGAATATTTCTCCCTTGTAAACATCAAAGGACAAGTCGTCGTTTGCAGTAAAAGAGCCAAATCTCTTGTATAAGTTTCTTACTGATATTACTTTTTTGTCCGTATTCATGCCTGTACATTATTTTGTTGACTTAAAGCCATAAAGCAGTCTTCGATGCCAGCAGTAATTCTTTTGATTTCAATTTTATTTTGCCCCTTTGATATCAGGTAATCTTTAAGTTCTGAAAGTGACACATCCTCTCGTGTATCGGTATAGTGAACACTTTGACCGAAAGGGAAAACAGAGTTGGCGTAGGGATATGCCCTTAAATCCAAAAGGAGTTGGTAGATATCCTGACCTTGTATGGCGTATAAATCCTTTTTAAAACCTGAAATGATACCTGCGGGTGTATCCAAACTTAAAATCTCTCCGTTTTGCATGAGTGCAACTCTTTCGCATAAGTTTGCTTCATCCATGTAGGGGGTTGCAACAATAATGGTGATGCCCTTTGCTTTCAGACTCTTTAACATTTGCCAGAATTCATTTCTAGAAACCACATCAACACCCGTAGTTGGCTCATCCAATAATAATATTTTGGGTTGATGGATGAGTGCACAGCAAAGAGCCAGTTTCTGTTTCATTCCACCGGATAATTTGCCCGCCAATCGGTGTTTAAAGGGTTCTATTTGCAGCCAGATATCCCGGATCATATCCATATTATCTTCGATTTTCGTATTGAAAACAGTTGCAAAGAAATTGAAGTTTTCGAGTACACTTAAATCCTGATACAAAGAAAATTTGCCGGGCATATAACCCAATAGATTTCGAATGTGCTTGTACTCTTTTACCATATCAAAACCACAGAGTGTTGCTGAACCCGAATCCGGAAGCAATAAAGTTGCCAGTAGACGAAAGAGACTTGTTTTACCAGCACCATCAGGCCCTATCAGACCAAACAACTCTCCATGTTCGATATCAAGATTAATCCCTTTAAGAGCTTGAACATCCCCATAGGATTTTGATAGATTTGTTATGCTTATCTTGGATTTCATATGCTATTTGAATCTGATTTCGCCTGGCATGCCAATTTTTAATCGACCGTCGTTTTTCACTTTTACCTTAATGGCATAAACCAATTTTACACGCTCTTCCTTGGTTTGAATAATTTTAGGGGTAAATTCAGACTGGGAAGAAATCCAGATGATTTTACCTGAAAGAGTCTGATTTTCCTCTTTGTTTTTATCAATCAGGACTTTGACATCCTGACCAATTTTAACCTCGGAAAGCTGATCGCCACTGATATAAGCTCTTAAATCAAGTGTGCTTAAATCTGCTAGTTTGAAGAGTGGCGTTCCTGTATTTACCATTTCGAATTGTTCGTGATATTTCTCTAAAACGGTAGCTGCTTGAGGTACTGCAATGATGCTTTTTTTAATCAAATCGTTTAGAGCCTCTATCTTGCGATCTACATTTTCCAGTTCACCCAAAACCTTGGCATTTTCAGTTTTAATTGCCTGTATTTGTTTTTGAGCAAGCTGAATTTTTCCATTGATATCGTCCACTTCTTTGCTGGTTGCTGCACCATCTTCAAACATCTTGTCTATTCTTAACTTATCCTTTTTTAGTATGGCGATTTGTTCCTTGTAAACAGCGATACGCGAAAGAATGTTCTTAATTCCGGAAGCGATGGTTTGTTTTTGTGCTTTCAGTTGTTCTCTCTGTAGGAATAGTTGAGTGGTATCGATGAGTCCGACTTGTTGCGCTTGCTCGAAAACATCGCCTTCATCCAGATTAAGAGCAAGAATTTTACCACTGTTTTCCGCTGAAATCATGTATTCAGTCGTTTCAAAATTTCCGTATGCATCCGATTGAATTGTGTTTTGATTGCAGGCAGATGCAATAAATGCTAATGCAATGCTTACTCCAATGATTATAGTTGGTTTCATATGATTGTAATTTTAGAATTGTTTAAATGCCTTTAATTCTTTGATATTCTGCCAATGATTGTTGCAGCTGAATCAGGTGATAGGCTTTGTTTAGTTTTGCTTGAATTTCTTTATTTAAATCATCAAGGTAGTCGCTTGAAGTAATAACACCATTGTCCAGTTGTGAGGCTGAACTTTCACTGATGGCTTTTTTTAGTTCTATGATTGCGTCATCTTTTTCGAGTAAGATTTTAATTTTTTTCAATCTGATGCTTTCATTTCCCAACTCGATCAGTTGATTCTGTGTAAAGCTTAGTTCCTGCGTGTTTACAATATCCTTGCGGATTGTAATTTCTTTTTGTTTACGACGGTTCGATTTCCAATCGAAAATATGCCAGGATATTTTAGCCCCCAACATATAATAAGTATCAAACTGATCGGTCAATTGATTGTAGCCGGGGTTGCCATATCCCAATTGGCCAAAACCTGATATTACGGGATAGCGGTCTTTTTTCAAGAGTTCTTTTTGCGCTTCGAGTAATGATTTTTGACTTGAATACATCTGATATTCTGGTCTTTCTTTACTTTTTGTGTTTAAATTATCTACAGATTCGATATTAAGACTGTTGTCCTGTAGTTGTGTATTGGTATCAATTTTACGTCCCATTAGTTCGGATAGAACATGAAAAGAAGTTGCTTCATATGCACTCAATTCCTGAATTTGTTGATCGATGAGCAATAGTTCTGATTCCATTACTTTTAGGTTGGCAGGAAGAAGGACTCCATTTTCTACAGCAGATCGGATTTGTTTTATTCGATTCGAAATGGTTTTGTGTTTGTCGAGAAGTACCAGCTTGTTTTTGCGAACCAGCTGAATGCCAAAGAATGCATCATTTACTCTTTTGCGCAACTGATAGAGTTGAATTTCCAGGTTTTGGATTTCGACTTCCGAAGCCTTTTTTTCTAATTCAATTCTGTCTTTGGTTTTTCCACCGTCATAAATCAGCTGTTCAATGTCAACATTAAGAGCATATTGATCTTTTGGTGCCTGGGGGGTTACCATATTGGGTAAAGAAATACCTGTAACATCGGACTGATAGGTGACTTTCCCATTTGCATATAGTCTGGGTAGATAGGATGTTTTGAGATTTTCAATATTCAGTTGTGAAGATTGGTTTAAAAGATCTTTCCCTTTTACTAAAGGAAAGTTTTCCTGCACTTCTTTCTGACATTGCTCCAAATTAAGCACCTCTTCCTGAGTCCATCCAATTTGAAAATGAAAGATGAGTGCCAGTAGAAGTAGGTACCTGCTATTTTTGAAAAGTGAGTTCATCTTGATTTTTTAGATTTTTATCGATTGAATAATAAAGTCGGCAACACTGTCAGCTCTTGATTTAAGAATCTGATCCATGTCTTCATTTTTATATAAGAATTGTCCAGTTATGGGACGGCTTGCAAAGGGGAAGACCGAGAGACTTATAATATTCATAATGAGTTCTCGTGGGTCAATAGGTCTTATTTTTCCCGATTTTACAGCAGTTTGAATTTGTGCCATGGTTTTTTGTTTCCCTTCAGCAACGCCTTCAAAACTAATCAGGTTTATTATGCGGTTGGGATTGGTATTAATCTCATTTATTATGAAGTTTGGGATAAAAGGGTATTGGATCAATATTTTATTGTAGTGCTTGCAAATGTTTCTGATTTTCTGAAACAATTCAGAATCATCAGCTAAAAATGCAGCTAAAGGGCGAATCAGTTTTTTAAAGGCTTCTTCAAAAACTTGTTCAAACAGCTTTTCTTTGCTTCTATAATAATAATGTAAGAGAGCTTTGTTAATACCGGCACGATCGGCTATTTCCTGCATTCTGGCTCCGGCTAAGCCTTTTTGAGCAAAAATAGTTCTAGCTGCGTCCAGAATATTTTCCTGAGTTTCAATTATTTTCTTTTCCATGACTTTTGTTTTTTAACCATCTGGTTAAAATAATTTTAAAAAATAACCATATGGTTTAACTACTTGGTTAATGCAAATGTAGAGCATAAATTCATAATCGCAAATTAAAATTGATTTTTTTTAACCAACTGGTTAAATTTGATGATTAATATCTTAAACTTTCAGATAGAGGAACTTAAATTTTTAATTAATTGAAAAGTACAACAGGAATTCGTGTATGAGATTCACTGTTGCTTTATGGCTTCAAAAGTGATAACTTGTATAATTCAGATGATTAACAGAAAAAAGTAATGTAAACAGATAAAAGGAGGATTGAAGAATGACAATAAATCCAACTAAACTAGCGAATCCGGATGATTTGGTTTTCTATGTGAAATATCATATCAAGCCTGATTGTACTGAAGAATTTCAGAAACGTTTGTTTGCGCTCGTAGATCATATGCGTCGAGAGCCAGCATTTGTAAGTGCTTTTGTTCATCAGGATGCAGAGGATCCTACAAAGTTTAGTATGTATGAACGATGGACTGAGTCATCGAAAGAGGATTTTATGACCTACCAAATGGCAGCAAAGCCCTATCGTGAAGCGTATGAGAAGAGATTGCCTGAGATGAGTTCGACTCCAAGATTAATTCACATTCTTCGTCCTTTAGCCTTTTGGGCTAATCCAAAGTTTGAACCAGTAGAAAATGATTTGATTTTTTATATGAACTTTCAAATTAAGCCACATAGACAAGCCGATTGGAAAGAAGCAGCTTTGCATGTGTTGGATGGAATGGCCAGAGAGGGGGCTTTCGTTTGTGCTTTTCTGCATCAGGATGCTGAAGATTCATCCCGGTTTACTGTTTATGAGCGTTGGAGTAAACCAGGGCGTATAAATTTTTCTGATGAGCATCGAAAACTTTTGGAGTCTATTCTGCCTGATGCTGTTTTAAGTTTTCGAACATTTCGTATTCTTAATCCTTTAGGAAATTGGGTAAGCGTTTAAGTTCTGCATGATAGAGAATTGTAAAGCCATTCTACAGGATGAAATATTAGTGCCTGTAGAATGCTTTACTGTTCTTTAGGCAGCTCGGCTTGTTTTAATTTTATAAGTCATAGAAGTTGCTAGTCCACCAATTATAGCTGGTAGCAACCATCCCATTTCGTAGGTACTCATAGGAAAGGATAATAACCAATTCCGGGTTTGTGATAAAGCATCAAAGGATTGGCAGATAAATATAAGTATACTGAAAGCCAGAGTGCCACCTACAACACCAGAATAAACACCCTTGAAACGAATGTATTTATCAAACAGATTAAGAATGATCAGGACCAATATGGCTGGGTAGATCATATTTAAAATCGGACCAGAAAAGTAGACGATTTGTTCTACACCCAAATTGGCAAGCAGGAAACTGATTAGGGTGATGGTGATCACATTAAAACGATAGCTTAGTTTGTTGTTGGTCAGTTCGTTAAAGTATTCGGCAACAGTTGTTGTTAGACCTACTGTTGTGGTAAAACAGGCAAATATAACTGTCACGGCAACCATCCAAACCCCATATTGTCCGAACATTCGGTCAACCAGAGCCATAAAGGTTTCGGTTCTATTCATTCCTTCCGGAATATTGGCAGCACCATTGGCGCCAAGATATATTAAACCACCATATACAAAACCGATAATGCTCAAGGCAATCAGGCCGGACTTGATGGTCATTTTTATTTGTGATGAAGTATCAGTGTAGCCTTTTTCTTTTAAGCTTACAAGAATAATACCCGCAAATATAACTGCTCCTAAACCATCCAGGGTTTGATAGCCTTCGAGAAATGCATAGGTGTATACGTTTGTTAATTGTGCCTCTGCCATTGTTTCTACTGGCATTAGCATATTTTTTACAATAATCGATACCAAGGCAATAAGTAAGACAGGTGTCAGGTAGACGGCTATCTTATCGATAATACCCTTAGGATTGATTACAAAGAGTAGGGAAATACCAAAATAAATCAATGTAAAGATATATTGAGGCATTCCAGGAAAGATTGGGACTATACCCATTTCATAACTGACTGCGCCTGTTCTTGGTAGTGCCAATAGGGGACCTATAATTAGCATGATGATGATCCCCATGATGATACTAAACTTTGTTCCAACTTTGGAAGCAAAGGAATTGAATGTACCTCCCGATTTTGCAATGGCAATAATTGCCAATATTGATAAACTTACATCAGTCGTAAAAAATCCCATGATGGCTTGTAACCAGGAATCACCACTTAAAACACCCAACTGAGGTGGAAATATTAAATTTCCAGCACCAAAAAACATAGCAAACAATGCTACACCAATCACCATCACATCCTTAAGCTTCTTCATCATCATTTGTTATTAAAAATAGAGCGCGAATGTATCAAATGATTGATGAAAAAAAACAAACAATTATCAGTTATTTTAAATTCATAAGGAAAAATGGGGTGTGATAAACTAAGGGAGAAAATTACTCAAGACGGTATATTTCCATAATGTCTTTTAATATCTTATTAAAATCAATTTTCATATCGATAATATGGCCTGTGTGGATATCGAAAACCCAACCATGCACAGTGATTTGTTGATGTCTGAGTGCTTTTTGGACTTCTGCTGTTTTGATTAGATTCACGCATTGTTCCTGCACATTCAGTTCAACCAATCGGTTGTATTTTTGCTCTTCATCGGTTATGGCATTCAACTCATCTTTGTGCAAGCGGTAAACATCGCGAATATTTCTGAGCCAGGGATTCAGAATTCCCATGTCTTCAGCCTGCATAGCAGCTTTTACACCGCCGCAATTGTAATGTCCGCAGATCACCACATGTTTTACTTTAAGGTTGTTTATGGCATAATTGATGACAGACATGGCACTTAAATCGGTATTGGATACCATGTTGGCAATATTGCGATGGACAAACATATCGCCGGGTTCTATGCCCATTAAATCACCGGTTGTGACACGACTATCAGAACAGCCGATATATAAAATTTCAGGATTTTGTTCGCTAGCTAGTTTTTTGAAATATTCAGGATCTTTATTCAGCTTTTCAGCAATCCATTGCCGATTGTTATTAAAAATATGTTCGATATTCACCTCAGAAAATTTTGGTTAATGAATTTTGTTTTGGAGTGATGTTGTTGTCATTATTAAATCTTTTAATGTTGACAAGTTTGTGGTTTTCACTCTTCTGAGACTAAATATAGTAAAGTTCTTTTTGGTTAAGGTGAATTGATGTGATAAAAAGAGGAGATGGTCTTTTATAGTTTTTTGAATTACTAAAAGAACTGGAATTTGATACAAGAGAAAAAAACCGCTTTGCATATGCAAAACGGTCGATTGTTTTCATTATGAATTAATCTTCATCATCAAGAATATTTTTTACGCGCCCCACTTCACCTGTTTCCAATTGGACCTTGATGCCGTGAGGATGAGTGGGGGATTTAGTCAGGATGCGTTTCACTACACCTTCGGTTAATTCGCCAGTACGCTGATCTTGTTTTTGTACAATTTCAACATATAAGCCTATTTTGATGTTTTTTCTTTTTTTACCATCCTGGTGAAAATCTGCCATAATTCTGTTTTTTTGTTTGGATTGGCAAGATAGCTTTTCTATCCTTTTTATTCAGTACCGAGTTCTGAAAGTTTCAAAACGGTTTTCCAATTCCGTGTTGTAGCCTGGCAATCGAGTTTTTTTTCAAATAGGGTATTTGTTAATTTTGATTGGCTGTATTTTCCCTTGCAACAGATGAAAACATCCTGTCCAATAACGACGAATTCATCGTCACCCAAATCCATCGTTCTTAATTTGCTAATTAGCTCTTCTTCGGGACTTTTGTCCAGCAGTGTTAAATGAAGCTGATCTATGCTGATGCTGCTGTCATTAAAAAAAGGATTTTCTTTAATGGTTTGTGTCCACTCATTAAGTTTTCTGACCATTACAGGTACTTCGAATTGATAGTGATCCAATATTGCTTTTTGAATTGTTTCAGCGAGTTGTGAGTTATTTTTTTGTCCATCAGTATCAAAAATAATATTTCCACTTTGGATATAAGTGATACAGTTTGAAAAGCCAAGCTTTGAAAAGATAAGACTTAAATCTGCCATAAGTACTTTGCGCTTGCCACCTACATTTATACCCCTCAAAAGGGCGATGTATTTTGTCATGAGTTTTATTTTATAATCAAAAGTTTGTTATTAAGATTGATGGGGGAGTGTAAAATAAAAGACACTACCTTTTTCGTCTTCTGATTCCACCCAAATTTGACCTTCATGTTTTTCTACAAAATCTTTGCATAGAAGCAAGCCTAAACCCGTTCCTTTTTCACCTGAAGTGCCATAAGTTGTTAAATAATCAGTCGATTTAAAAAGTTTGCCTAAATTTTCAGGACTAATTCCAACGCCCTCATCTTTTACGCTAATGGAAATGTGTTTACTCGTATCAACAGCTGACAAATAAATATTCTTATTAGGATGTGTGAATTTTATTGCATTGGATATTAAATTCCGAAGAATGGTCATGAGCATGTTTTTATCAGCGTAGGCCAATTGATCTGCTGAGACTTGATTGTGAACCGTAATGTTCTTACTTTTCGCTGTTTCTGCTAACATGAACGTACAAGTATCAATAATTTCAGATAAATTGATATTCGCAGGCATAAACACGACTTCATTTCGTTGACTATTTGCCCAGGTTAGAAGGTTTTCCAATAAATCATAAGTTGTATTTGCAGTTTTTTGAATAACTTTCAATATTTCGGTTAAGCTTTGAGTATCTGTTAAATCGTAATTTGAAAGTATTAATTCGATAAGTTGCTTGAAGCTACCGATGGGGCCTCGTAAATCGTGTCCAATGATCGAAAAAAGTTTGTCTTTGGTTGCGTTGAGTTCTTCCAGCTGTTGTTTACTTTCTTTTAGTGCTTGTTCTGCTTTATTGCGTTTGGTTATGTCACGAAAACTCCATACTCTGCCAATGCTTTTCCCATCTAACTCCTGTGGTCGTGAATAAAACTCGAATTTCTTGCCATCTTTAAAATCGATAAGATCAAATGATTCATCATCTGTTAAGTATAAGTTTTCGACTTTGGACAGGAAATTTTCGGGCTCAGATAATTGATAGAGTACCGAAGCCAATAACTTTTCATCATCGCGTGTTGCAAGCACTTCATCTGAAATACGCCAGAGCTCAACAAATTTGTTATTAAATCGTTTAACTTTCCGTTTTTTGTCAATTACAAGAATGCCATCAACCGTTGATTCTAGTGTTGCTTTTACTAACGATAATGATCTTTTTAGTTTTTGTTCTGCTTTCTTTCTATCATTAATGTCTCGTGTTATTGCGAGTATACCTGTGATTTCATCATTTTGAAGACGTAAAGGAACACTGCTGGTTTCCAACCAAATGCGTCGTCCTTTTAAACCATTAACTTCAAATTCCAGCTTTCCACCTTCACCATTTAGTGTTTTGAAATTGAGCTCTTTAAATGCTTTTCTGTATTCTTTTTTTATCAGAGGAAGGATGGGTTGACCTAAAACCTGATTGAGATTATCTGCCTCAATCATATTAAGACCAGCTGGATTCATGTAGGTTAGTTTTCCTTCTTTATCGAGGATTTTTACACATTCGGGTTCCGTTTCGAGGATAGTACTAATGCGTTTTTCACTTTCTTTTAGAGCTTGTTCTGTTTTTTTTCGATCTGTAATATCATCTATAGTGACTATTACATGGGGATGCCCATCAATATCAAGAGGTTCAGCGCTAACACTAAGGCATCTGTCATCAGGCTTTCCATTGATGACCAAGGTTAAATTAAGTTCAGCGCCATGTATTTGTTTATTTTCCGAAATGATTTGTTCTATGCCCTGACGAAATGGACAAGTCGGGCATGAACTTGAAAATCCACAGCCTTTAGGTGTTTCAAGACTATGAATGCAGCCTAATCCACCTCCGGCCCAAAGACCAATAACTTCTGTTGGGTCCCGAAAAATCATAGAATAAATAGCCTGGTTCGCATGAACTATAGCTGTGTCTCGATCGAGAAGAAGTATGCCCATAGGTACAGCTGAAAATATCTTTAAGAAATTTTCGTGCTCTTTTAATAGTTTTTCTTCAGCCTTTTTTCGGGTTTCGATTTCTTCGGAAAGTTTTTTATTTGCAGCTTCTAAGTCTAATTTGGTTTGGATTTCTATCTGGTCAAGTTGATCGTCTCTCATATTAATATCTCGCATCTATAGTTACTTGTTTAAGAATCGTTTTGATACACTTATATTACAATCTATTGAGGATTTTTTATTATGTGTTCGACTTATATGATCATATTTCTCAATATGAAATTTAATGCTTATTAAAATAATCAATTCATAGTCATAAACAAAATATATCTTCATAGGATATCTGTAGTGATAAGTGGACGGAATGTATTTGTTTAATAAGCAGGTTTTATACTGATCCTGATAGATGGAGTTGAATTTTGAGTAAAAAAAAAGGAAGCCGTAGCTTCCTTTTTATATTCTTATTGATGAGTTCTCTATTAATGAGAAGCACCTTTAACTTTTAGTTGGTCGCCAGTATCGTTTGCTACAGCTCTTTTCCATTTTTCGCTATAACCTGGTTGTCTCATTTTAGGATTCTGCTTGTTACCATCCTTCGTTTTGATGTTACCATCCATAAACTTAGCAAATAAATAACCATAGAATTCTCTCCACTCGTTTGTCAGGTTATCACCTTGGTTACAAGAGAAATCTGTTAAGAACTCGATAGCAGCAGCTTTGTCAGCTTTAAACATGCCTTCAGCAGCCATATCGATGATCTTAGTGAAATTTTGGTATTTAGCTTCAAGCTCAACTTGTTTCGCTCTAATTTCTGGGTGAATTTCTGAGTAACGTGTGTAAGCAAAGTTAGTTACCTGGTTGAATACCCAGAATGCAGACTTATTAGTGAAATCCATCATTTTACCATTACCTACAGCAAATGATTTAGGAACACGAGTTGCTGAGCAATACATTGGGAAATAAACTGTTGAAGCAGCGTCGTCTACACCAAACCAGTTGATTCCACCTACAGCATCTGGTAACCAGTTACGAGACTGAGCAACGAAAGAGAAACCTGTTTGTTGAGTTGCAGTAGCACGCTCGTTGCAATAAGTTACGCCGTCAACTTCCCATGTTAATGGTCTCCAACGGTAAGGGTTACCATAAGGACCAGCACCCATATCTTTTGACATATCTAATTCAGTTCCTTCAAGGTGATCTCTCATGGCATCCTTAAGCTCCGAAAGTTCAACTTTATGGTCCGGCTTAATCCAAAGAGGCATACGGTTAGTCGCATATCCTTTTTTGTCAAGTTTGATATTTCCTTTTGCATAATCGAAATGCTTGTCCATATCCTTGCTTACACGGTTGAAGAATGTCCAAACACGCATTTCGCAGTAACGAGCACCACCGAAATCTACAGGACCATAAGAATCAGAAAAACTGAAATTTTTGTTTTTACCATCTTTAGGGTAAAGACCTTTTTCTTTGGCAAAAGAGATCATATCCTTAGCATAAACATTAACGATTTCAGGATTGAAAATCTTATCCATCTTATCAGATGAAATGGATGTTTTTCCTTCAAGAGGGAATTGGGTGATACGTGCGTGATTAGCGTGTCCACTAACGTAACCGTCAGGAATCATACGAGCAGCCCAAACAGCACCTTTTTCGCCGTTACCTTTACCAATCATCTCCAGAATCCAAACCTCATCTTTATCAGAAATGGAGAAAGATTCACCTGAGCTATAGTAGCCATAGGTTTCCACCAACTCAGTCATAACTTTAATCGCTTCACGAGCAGATTTAGCACGTTGCAGAGTTAGATATATCAGGCTACCATAATCGATAAGTGCACCTTCCTGAGAACCCAATTGTTCAACACCACCCCAAGTGGTTTCACCAATAGCCAACTGGAATTCATTCATATTACCTACCACAGAGTAAGTGTGAGCAACCTGAGGAATCTGACCTAAGTATTTTCCAGTATCCCACTCATAAACATCAATCATAGTGCCTTCTGCCCAATCAGCAGCAGGACGGAAGTAAAGCTCACCATATAAAACGTGTGAGTCTGCCGCATAGGTAATCATGTTAGAACCATCGGCACTAGCACCTCTGGTAACTAGGTAATTGGTACATGCACTGGCTGTTGAAGCTGTAAAAATAGCTAGCAACATGAATAGTGATGCGAAAATTGATAACTTTTTCATTCTAATTGTTTTAGCTGGTCTAAAGACAGTTAATATTTGTTTTTTGTAATAATGCATTTGTTAATATTCAACAGGTTGTGATACTTTAAAAAAACATCAAAACCGAATGAATTTGTACAAAAATAGCAAAAAATGGGAGACTAAAAAGTGATAAACACCCACTTGAGATGTGTTGGATAATATACCGTTATTGACTTATGCATAGCAATTGTGGAGTGAGTGCGAAAAAATGGGTAAAAAAATAAGTGTATCTCTTATTGTTGAGGGATACACTTACTTAAATATTGGTGTTTTATACAAACACAGCAGGAATCTGAATCTTTACTTTTTGAAGGCATAGCTTTTTGAGTTTTGGGTTCTATTCTCGGCAATTTGCATATTGTTTTCAGTAACAACAAGTTTTTTTGATTCAACCAGAAATGTTTCCTCTACTCTTGAGTTTTCACTCACTAACACCAAGCTGTATGCACCATCTTCCAAATGTGAAAGGTCGAATAGTTTTTGTGAGTTAGATTCAGCTTCGATTACTTGGCTATAGTAAATATTACCTGCTTCATCGTAAATTTTCAATCGTGCATCAGTTTCTGATGGGTTTAATATAGACACGATAGAATAATCGGTGTTTAAATACGGGTTGATACGAAGGTGCCCACCAGCAAAAGCAGAACTCAGACTTAAAACGAATAGGGCAACGAGTGCCAAGCCTCTTAATTGTAATTTTAAATTTCTCATCTTAATAAAAATTTTAGTTAATAATTAATTGTATCGTCAAACGCTTTAAGTGGTTTCGTTTGACATTGTAAATCTAGGAAGTATTTTTAGAATAGATCCAGATAAAATGGGGTAGTAGTAATGAAAATGCAATTATTTTCATTTCAAACGGTTTCGGGAAGCCCCGAAAATGTTTGCGTTTGAGAAGATTATTAAAGAAAATTATCATTAATAGATTTGTTTGTTCAGTTTGCCAATTATGATAACGTTTTCGTAAAATGTGGGGAAGGGCCTAAAACGTCAGTTTATGAGAAAAGTTGAATGATAAGGAAATTTTTTGACCATAAGTTTTAAAAAATAGACGATCCGGAATAAAAAAAATGCGATTGTTTATGAAAGAACAGATTCTGATTCTCATAAACAGTCGCAACTTGTATATTCTGATGTTTGTTTTGTCTAATCTCTTTGGTTCCCGCTAAACCAATCTTTAAAGTCATTGACTTTTTCACGCGATACAATAAGATCTTTATCGGAATCTTGATTGAGTTTGACTTTAAGCCTTGAGTTGGAATGTATGTTTACACCTGAAATGGCATTAATGTTGACTATAAAGGATCGACCAATACGGAAAAATTCTTTTGGGTTTAAAAGGTCTTGCAATTCTTCCATTTTATAGTCGATAATGTAGTGCTTGCCTTCATTAAGAAGTATAAAGACATCCCGACCTTCACTATAGAAAAGAGCTATTTCGTTGCAGGTGAATGATCGAAGTTTGTCACCAACTTTAATCATGAACCGGGTCTTGTAGTTTTTTTGAATTTTGGATAAAACCTGGCTTAGATCTTCAAAATTCTTAAGTTTGGATTCTGTTGAAAGTGTAGCACGCATATTTTCCAGTTTTTTCATACTGGTAAATAAGTTGTCGAAGCTAACAGGTTTTAGTAGGTAGTCTATGCTGTTAAGCTTAAAAGCATTTAGAGCATATTCATTATAAGCCGTTGTGAAAATAATTGGCGTTTGAACTTGTACGCGATTGAAAATTTCAAAGCTTAGCCCGTCAACTAAATGGATATCAAGAAAAATGAGATCGATTTTATTGTCTGGGTTTCCCAACCAGATACTCGATTCTGTTACCGAATCAAATCTTTCGACTATCTGAATGTTAGAATCGTATTTTTTGATTAAACGCTCAAGCTTTTCAGCGGCTAAAATTTCGTCTTCAATTATAATGACTTTCATGCTGCATTATGACTTTATGATTCCCTATAAAGGGATGTTTTGTGTTATTGTTTTTTCGAAATTGAATCTTCTTTAATCATTTTCTAATTCAATTTTGGGTATTTTGATCCGGCTTAGCATACCGTCTTCTACACAACTTGCTTTTAGATTGCTGTAAAAACTGATGCTGTGGTTAATGTTGTCTAGCAATGTTTTAGGATTTATATCACGTTTCAAGCGCGCCGACGATTTATAATTAAAACAAATATATTTTTTTTCTTCTTCAATGCTGATCTTTAATTCGCTATTGGCATTCACAAGTTGTGTTTGCTCTATGAGATTGATACTTTGCAAAATGGTGTTGGGAACGATCATGATTTGTTTTGCATCTTGCTTCAGCTGCCATTCGATATGCAGGTTTCCCGAATACAAATAGTTTTGAATTTCCTGATAGTGTTCAACTTTTTTAATTTCATCCTCAAGGCTGATAATTTCAGAATAACGGTTGCCAAGAATTCTACGGTAGAACAGTGCCAGATAATCGATGTGTTTTTCAGCCTGATCGATTTGATCTTTTCGGATCAGACTGATTATACCTTCTAATGAATGATACAAGAAATCAGGATTGATTTTATTTCTAAAGACTTCAAGTTCGTATCTGATATTTTTTCGGTTAAGATCTTCTTTCTGAAGGAGAAGAGAATTTTGTTTGTCAAGAAATGTGATACTGATGTAGAATAGATGGAAGAGGATGCCGACAAGAATAAAAACAATAAGGAGTGATATGAGTTGGGAGCCGAAGCTGCTCATGCCAATGTAATAATTGAAATATAGCCACAAACAGGCTGACACCTCTGAAATGGTGATAATGAAACTTCCTGAAAACATGAGTCCTGTTTTTATCCAGGGGGTTGAAGCAAATCGTTTCGTTTTTTCAAAAGTATTTATCCATAGGCGATAGGTTTCAAATAAGATATAGTTGACTACAATAAGAAAGACCAATTCGTCAGGTTGAAAATTACTGACAATTTCGGATAATCGGTCGAATACCAAAAGAAGCAGTATGTATACAAAAAGACCTGCAACCAAGGGTGCAAATATTCTGTATAGGGATTGATTTAGGTATTTGGTTTTCATTGTATGGGCTTAATATCTGTTTTATTTTCCAGTGAATAAGAATATATTATGGTTTGCTAGTTCATGTTCTGATTATTATTTGTAATGAGAGGTAAGCTTACTGTAAAGAAATCTGTTTTTTCAAGTTTGATATTTTCATTTGTAAAAAAGGCATAGCGTTGCTTGATGTTTTCGATTCCAATTTGAAATGATTCTGCTTGTTTGCGTAAAGGGTTAATATTATTGCTAACATGCAGGTAGTTGTTTTCACAGATTAATTTAACCTCTAAAGGCGAATTTTTAGAGATTAGGTTGTGCTTAATCGCATTCTCGACCAGCATCTGAATACTTAAGGGTGGTACGAGGCTATTCTGAACTATTTCAGGTAATTCAACACTTAGTTTGTACGAGTCTTGAAATCGCATTCTAAGAATATAGTTGTAGGCTTCAACAAAGGCCAATTCTTTTTTTAGAGGAATAAGAGCCTTATCGTTCTGATCCAGAATAAACCTATAACTCTCAGCAAATTTTCGAATAAATTCCTCAGCTTTTTTGGCATCTTTATAAAGTAGCGACGAAATGGTGTTGAGTGAGTTAAATAGGAAATGTGGATTAAGTTGCGATTTTAGAGCTTTGAATTGTAAATTCATTTGGTTATTAATCATCTCTACTGACTTTATTTCTTCCTTTTTAAGAGCATTGAAAGAGAAGATCATAAAATCGAGGCTGGTATAAATAAATACGAAAATGAATAGGATTAGTAAGGCTTTTAGAAATTCATCCTGATGCTCCAGCCAAAATGTTTTGTAAGTCATTCCCGTATGGATAATCATATCGAAAAGCTCAAGGTAAAAGACAATCAGAATACAACCTGTTATAAATAGACTAAGGCATTGTAAAAGAAAACGGATGCTGGGTTTCTTTTGCCAGCTGATAAGTTTATTAAGCAGTTCGCCCATCCCAAGTGCGGAGAAACCTGCTAATAATCCAAAAACTGCTGAGATGAAGAATAAGAGAAATTCCTTTTGAAGGGAAGGTAAATCACCCATCTGACTATAATAAACAAGAATGTAGCTAAGTATTCCCAGGATTGGACTAATAATGATGAACCGCCAATTTTTCGACATTGTATTGTAAGTGTTTGGAATATTTGAAAGGTACAAATTGAGAAACAAATAATGAACTCAATTTAAAAATAACTTCATGGCTTTAGTAAATGTAAAGCCATGAAGTGTAACAAACTAGAAAACTTACTATGAAAATCTTAATTTTGTTTATGAGAATAAATGGCTTTCATAATTCTGCCATAGTCATATTCGGAGTTTATTTCTTGAGTTGACTTTATTAATGCGTCCTGAATTTTTTCGTTATCAAGGTCTAGTTTTTCGACAGCTTCCATAAGAAAAGAGGCGTGTTCGTAGTCAGATGAAATGTTGCTTGATTTTTCAATCAACTCAATTTGTTGTTTAGTGGTCAAGTCCTCTTTGTTAAGCATCATTTTGTAGAGTTGGCTCAACTCATATGAGGATGAAATTTTCTCAGAAGCCTCCATCAAAAAATCAAAGCCTTCATCTCCAAGCTTATCATATTTCATAAAGTCCATTAATATTTCTTTATAGGAATAATCTGATGAGATATCATCCATCATTTCTTTGAATTTTTCTTTATTCTGAGGTGTTATCATTTCATGCTCTATCATGTTTTTCATGATCTGAGTATTCTCATAATCAGATGATATTCCTTTGCTTATTTCGATAATCTTATCAATGTTATCAAGATCAAATAGTTTTTCATTAATGACTGTTTTGATAATAATGCCTTTTTCATAATCAGAATCAATGTCATTGATTTTGTTTAGAATCAGATCCAATTTGAAGTTTGAGTTTTTACCCTCTGAAATAGCCAGTTTAATAAGGTTTGATTTTTCGAAGTCAGAATCGATGTTATTCAATGCTGAGATAAATAACTCAAAACTGGTTTCGTTTAGTTTATTATTTTTGAATACCGCATTTAATATTTGAGATAATTCATAATCAGAAGAAACCTTGTGCAGACTATTAAAGAATTCCTTTGAAAGCAAACTGTCGTCAATAAAAGCGTCGCTGTGATTTTTAAATATTTGCGATAACTCATAATCCGAATCGATATACGCAGGAAATTTCTCTAATAATTCTTGTTTTTCTTTCTTATCGAGTTGGTTATTATTAAGCAGGTAATTCACCATTTGTGATTTGAAATAATCGCTGTCGGTTTCTCTTAATTCAGAGAGGAAGGCTTCAATTCCTCCTTTTTGGTAAATTTTATTGATGCGATTTTCCAAATCCAATCCCGAGTTACGAACAACATGAGGCAAAACTTCAACCATCCACTCACGTCCCTTAGGTTCAAAATCGATTTGTTTGTTGCCTTCAAAATAAAGTCTGTCCAGTTTGTTATTGTTTGAACGGAAATAAAGTTTGCGTTTCATCCCAAAACTAACCATGCTTATTTTAAGATAGCCATCATCACTAATGCTAATCACATCGGTATAGTTATCATTGAATTTGATTTTACCATGCGTCGATACTTTGATGTTTTCAGCATTCCAACTTGATCTCATAGAGCTGGTTAAATCTTTATCCTTTACGGTTGGATTCGCAACTGACTGAGAGATTGAAAAAGTCAGAATCAGTGCAAACAGACTTGTGATTTTGAGAAGCGTTTTCATATAGAATGGTTTAGTTTTTCAATAAATAAACTTGTGATTCCTTTCAATTATGATGCTGCGAAGAAATTGTCTAAATACAGCATCTGTCAGATGTTTCAAACGGAGTCACATTTTATAAGAACAATATTCGGGAAAAGTTCAGGGAATTAAAAAGCAAATGACATCAATTGTAGAATATTTGTCATGAATTGTATAAAATGTGTAATTCACAAGAGCTTTAGGGATCAAGTTGAAAAGTTTGTGGAGCAGAATAATAATTGGATCTTTGTTGTCTTAAATTTACATCATGGATTCTACAAAAGATCATTATAAGCTCCTGCTTCAAGCTATATTACCAGAAGAAATCTTTAACTACTTTGAGATCACTCAAGTTATTATCGATACAAAAAGGCTGGATGTTCATCTGGATGAATTACATCAAAGCCCAGAAGAATATTCATCTGAGAAACTTATTTCGAAAGGCTTTCAGTCAGCTGTTATCATCCAGGACTTTCCCATTCGAGAACGTATGGTTTATCTGCATGTTCGCAAACGGAAATGGCTTGTTTGTTCTACCGGTCAAGTTATCAGTAGAAATTGGGATTTGGTAGCAAAGGGGGCTCGATATACAAAAGGGTTCGCTTCTTTTTTAAAAGAATTATTTGGAGAATTACCCGATCAGTAGTCAAAGTCTGGAAAAACATTATCATATTGATGGCAAACAATTTGGCCAGCAATACAAAGAACATTTAAGTGAGTTCAATCATTGGGATCAGAAATCACATGCTCATTTATGGATGATCTTTCCTGAGAATATGGGTGAAAAATTAAGTATTGACGAAACAGCATTGTCCAATGGAGAACTCTACACAATACTTACCAATAAGGCTGCTAAGGGGCGCAGCGGTTCTTTGGTCGCTATGATACAAGGAACACGATCCGAGAACATTATATCTGTTTTAAAGAAAATCCCCAATTCTCTCAGAGATCAAGTTCAGGAAGTTACCCTTGATATGGCTGGATCTATGAATAAAATAGTCAAACGAAGCTTTTCAAAAGCCAGCAGAGTGATTGATCGCTTTCATGTTCAGAAGTTGGCCTATGAGGCTTTGCAGGAAATGCGAATTGCTCATCGCTGGGATGCTATAAATGAAGAATCTGAGGCTTTAACGAAAGCTCTTTATAGAGGTGATAAATACCAACCGATCCTGTTCAGTAATGGTGATTCGAAAAAACAACTCTTAGCAAGAAGTCGGTATTTGTTTTTTAAATCTGCAAACAACTGGACCAGAAGTCAACAGCAACGTGCAGAAATTCTATTTGCTCAATATCCGGACCTAAAAGAAGCCTACGTGCTAACTCATAATCTAAGACTGATATTTACTCAAACCAAGGATAAAGGCGTTGCCTATACAAAATTGGCACGGTGGTATCAGAAGGTCGAAGAGGCAGGATACAAAGCCTTCAGAAGTATTAAAAATACAATTCAAGATCATTATCAGGGTATTTTGAACTACTTCGATAATCGCAGTACAAATGCTGCTGCAGAATCTTTCAATGCAAAACTCAAGGCTTTTAGAGCAACGCTTAGAGGGGTGAGAGATATTAACTTCTTCCTATTTAGAGTCGCTAAAATATATGCTTAAAGAAAATTGATCCACTGTGAATTCAACTTGATCCAGCTTTAGCCTGAAAGATAAGGACGGGCAGGGGGGAATTAAAAAACCACTCCCGGAAAAAGGAGTGGTTTTTATATGTTTGTTTGAAAAGATTTAAGTTGTGTCTTAACTTAAATTAATTGAGTTGTTCAGATTATTCTGATACAACTTCGAAAGCGATATCTACTTTCACTTCTTTGTGAAGTTTTACTGTAGCAGTATATTTACCGATTTCTTTAACAGCATCTTTGATTGCGATAACTTTTCTGTCAATCTCAAATCCTTTAGCTTCTAAAGCTTCAGCAATTTGAATATTGTTTACAGAACCGAAAATCTTACCAGTAGTACTAGTTTTAGCACCTACTGTTAAGCTAACAGCTTCAAGTTTTTTAGCAAGCTCAAGAGCTTCGTTTTTGATTTTTTCCTGCTTATGAGCACTTTGTCTCATATTCTCAGCATGCATTTTTTTAGCAGACTCAGTTGCTAAAACAGCCATTCCTGTAGGAATCAAATAATTTCTTCCGTAACCATTCTTAACAGTTACGATATCGTTCTTATATCCTAAAGTATGGATATCTTGTTTTAAGATGACTTCCATTTCGTTTCCTCCTTCTTTAAAAGATTATTTCATCATGTCAGTTACGTAAGGTAGAAGTGCCAAATGACGTGCACGCTTTACAGCTGTAGCTACCTTTCTTTGATATTTTAAAGAAGTACCAGTGATACGACGTGGTAAAATCTTTCCTTGCTCGTTTAAGAATTTCTTAAGGAATTCAGGATCTTTATAATCAATAAATTTGATCTTGTTTTTCTTGAAACGACAGTACTTTTTCTTTTTGATCTCTACCGTTGGGGGAGTCAAATATCTGATTTCTGATTGATTTTGTGCCATGACTATTTCTCCTCTTTAGATGCTTTAAGGTTTCCTTTTCTTTTAATTGAATACTCGTATGCGTATTTATCAAGTCTGAAAGTTAAGAAACGGATGATTCTTTCATCGCGTCTGTAGTTAAGTTCCAATTTCTCGATTAATTCACCTGGAGCTTCAAATTGTAGCAATTGGTAAAAACCAGTGCTTTTCTTTTGAATAGGATAAGCCAGTTTGCGCAGTCCCCAATTCTCCTCATTAGTAATCTTACCACCATTGTCAGTAATAAGAGCTTTGAATTTTTCTGCCGCTTCCTTTACCTGAGCTTCAGATAAAACGGGAGTTACAATGAAAACGGTCTCGTAATGATTCAACATAATTTAAAAATGTTTAATTAATAAACTAATTATTAATAGTTTTACTAAGCCGCAAAAGTAGTTAATCTTTTTTTAATATTCAAATTCCCTAAACCTTAAGTTTTTCTTGTCGATTGCTTCCTTTTCATCTTCCAAGGTTTTTTTTGAGCCTAGCTTATTTTTCATTAAATTGTATTATGAACTTAATGATAAGTGAATCAGCTATTGTGTCCCCAATAAAGATTGATTTCAAAGCTAAACTCACCGATTGTTAATTCTTTATTCGTTCCATTATTTTTTAGTCGTAATGGTAGAAATTTAAAAGTATGAACTATTTCTAAATCGACACACATGAAAGACAGGATTGTAACTTTAGCAACTTGCAGCTACACTCGGGCAGAATTATTAAAAAGCTGTTTGGAATCAGAAGGCGTTGAGTGTTTTTTGAAAAACATCAATTTATTGCAATCAGCAATAGGGAGTGGCGTCAAACTCAGGATTCGTGAGGAGGATTTGATTAAGGCTTTACAAATTATCGAAGATTTTAATTTGAGCTATGTTGAGAAAGAGCAGGACAACGAGGGGTTTGATTCTCTGATGGTTTTAAATCGGATAATGGTTCCTGTTGATTTTTCTGATACAACACCACGAATCTGTGATTATGCCTATAATTTGGCTGTAAAATTTCATGCTGATATTCTGTTGTTTCACACCTACTTTGCTTCTGCAATCGAAACGGTTCCTTTCTCTGATAGCTACACCTATAATGCGACAGTTGTTGAAGTTTTAGCTGAGGTAGAAAAGAATGCGACAAAGAAAATTAATGAACTCAAAGAGTATCTAAGTGCCCGGGTAAAAAAAGATAAGGTTGAAGGGGTTGAGGTAGATGTTGCTTTGTCAGGGGGGATTGCAAGTTCCGAGATCATTAATATGGCTAAAACATATAAACCAGATCTTTTGGTTATGGGGAGTCGTGGAGAGACAGCCGGAACGTCTAATCTTCTTGGTTCTGTTGTTTCTTCAATTATTGATAGTATTCATGTGCCGATGTTGATTTTATCTGATAAAGGAGAGAATCCTGATTTGGATAAGATTAAAGAGGTAATGTATGCGACAAATTTTGATAGGGCTGATTTTAAAGCGATTGCGACACTTAAATATATTGCGGCGCCTTTTTCGATGAATTTGCATTGTGTTCATTTTGAAGAAGATACTGAGGAGTATCCTTTGGAAGAACACCGAATGGGAATATTGAAAAAGTATCTGAAACGTACATTAGGAGATGATACCATTCAATGTCAGGTGTTTAAAATTGAAGATAAGATGAAGGGGATTGAAGACTATGTACGTGATAATAATATTGGTCTGATTGCTATTATGGCCAGAAAGCATAATCTGCTTGAGCGTTTATTTTTTGGACAGATGTCGCGTAAGCTTTTTGTAAAAACACATATGCCAATTCTTATTTTCCATCCATAAAATTGTCGTTCGTTTTTTTCGGTGTCGAAAAAAGGGTTATCGAAGCCATATTGTTTCGATAACCCTTTTGTTATTTTGTTTTAGAACAAGCCTTCAGTAGAAAGGTATCGTTCTCCTGTATCGTAGTTAAATGTTAGAATTCTGGCATTGGGTCCAAATTCCTCTTTTTTCTTATTTATAGCTGCTAAAGATGCACCTGTTGAGATACCGGCAAGAATTCCTTCTTCCTTGGCTAGTCTTCTAACCATAGAGAAAGCTTCTTCCTGTGATACTTTTATAGCACCATCAAGGACATCGAGATTTAAGTTTGCAGGAATGAATCCCGCTCCAATTCCCTGAAGTGGGTGAGGTCCTGGAGCACCACCACTAATTACCGGGGAAGCTTCTGGTTCTACTGCATAAACTTTTAAGTTTGGAAATTTTGCCTTTAATATTTCACCTACTCCAGTGATGTGGCCACCAGTTCCCACACCCGTTACAAGATAATCGATTCCATCAGGGAAATCTGTGATAATCTCCTGAGCAGTTGTTTGTCTGTGGATTTCAACATTTGCTTCATTGTCGAATTGAGAGGGCATCCAACTGTTTGCGTTGGCCTGTATGAGTTCTTCTGCTTTTGCAATGGCACCTTTCATACCCAATTCGCGAGGGGTTAAAACAAATTCGGCCCCATAAGCAGACATCAGTTTTCTACGTTCAATCGACATGGAATCAGGCATGACAAGAATTAGCTTGTAGCCTTTTACTGCTGCAACCATAGCTAAGCCAACACCTGTATTTCCCGATGTCGGTTCAATGATAGTAGCACCTTCTTTAAGAATTCCATCTTTTTCGGCCTGTTCGATCATCGCAAGCGCAATTCTATCTTTAATACTACCTCCAGGATTACTGCGTTCAAGTTTGATCCAAGCCGTTGTGTTTTGTCCTAGCACCTTGTTGATTTTTACAACAGGTGTTTTTCCGATATTTTCTAAAATAGTGTTTAATTTCATGATTGTTTATTTAGCTGTGAATTTTAAATTTGAAAATCGATGATATTGCTTTCATCGATATTTGATCTGACTTTGATTTTATGTGTGTGATAAACCAATGAATTTGAATCAACACTTGATGTCAACCACACATTACCTCCAATGATGCTATTTTTGCCAATGATGGTGTCTCCGCCGAGAATGGTTGCACTGGAATAAATGATAACATTGTCTTCAACGGTAGGGTGGCGTTTCTTTTTTGCCAGGCTCTTTTTTACTTGCAAAGCTCCAAGTGTAACCCCCTGATATATTTTTACATTATTTTTTATGATTGCCGTTTCACCAATTACAACTCCAGTACCATGATCTATAAAAAATGATTTCCCAATTTGTGCTCCGGGATGAATATCGATACCTGTTTTTGAATGCGCATATTCACTCATGAGTCTCGGGATAATTGGAATTCCGGCTTTGTGGAGTTCGTGGCTGAGTCGATAAACCATGATGGCAAAAAAACCAGGGTAAGAAACGATAACTTCTCCAAGGGTTCTTGCTGCCGGGTCGAAATCCTGAATGGCCTGGGCATCTAATAAAAGTTCTTTATAAACCCGAGGCAGGGTTATCATAAATTGCTTTGATAAATCATCAATTGACTCATTGAGTTTTTCTTTGATGGGAAGAAGCAAAAGTTTTAAGTGTGTTTCCAATTGCACCAGAAGTGCTTCTTGGGCGCAATGACTCTTCGATCGTCGAGCACTGATTGGAAACAAGGTATTCATGGCTTCTTCAACAAATTTTTGACTTAAATCTCTACTGGGGAGATCGAGCTCATTGATTTCACGTGAAGCTTGGAGTTCTTCCATAACCTTCGATAGATAGTTCATTCGTGTCAGATTATAATATGTAAATTGTAAAGGAGAATTTGGGGTGCAGAAAATCTGCCCAATTTAAATTGAAAGTCTATTAAAAAGGATAAAAGCCTATAGAACTAACAACAAGGGGTACAACAGCAGCAACAACAATTCAAGTTGCTGGTCGAGAAAGAAATGTTTGAATTGAAAGAGATCAGTCGGGTAGTCGCAAATAAAGACATCTCAAAAACAGATTGAGATGTTGAATACGGTGCGATATGACTATTGTGTTCTTTCATTTGGAAATAAATTCTGAGACAAATCTAAGGAATATTTTTTAAATTAATACTTCTTTGTCTGAATAGTTTTATGAAGTGTAATAATAAGAACTTGATACAAAAGTTTTATTATTTAAACATTCACTTTTAGTGCCATGGATTTAAATAAACACCAAACAGTTTCACCTTGAAACAATTTGAGCGATTGACGCGAGGTTTCAGTTATGGTTACCAATAGTTTAAAACCGACATCTACAAGACAATAGGTTTGATTTCCATGTTTGATGATCTGTAAAATAGTTCCTTCAAGTTGATTGCGAATGGAAACGTCTTTTACTTGATTTAAGGCTATCGCAATGTCCTCGGGACGAAGAGAAACATTGATTTCATCTCCTTTTTCGAAATGTTGCAATTTTTTATTTCGTTTGATTCTAATTTGGCCTTTGGGCGTTGTTTTACTCAATTCAAAGTAATCAGTCTCAATACGCTCAATCCTGAAAGAAATCATGTTATTTAGTCCGGATTCTTCCATGATATTGATAAGTAAATCCTGTTCGATCAGATCGAGATAGTTGCCTTGTGCTATAATTTGTCCATTTTTTACAAGGAGTAGTTTTTGACTTAGATTCAATAGATCCGGCAGGTCGTGACTGACTACCAGAATCGGGAGTTTGAGTTTTTGATTGATTTTAATAAGATAGGGGATGATCTGTCGACGCAAAGAGGTGTCTAGAGCAGAAAAGGGTTCATCCATAAGTAAAAGCCGAGGTGAAGACAGAAGGCTGCGACCAATGGCAACGCGTTGTTTTTCTCCACCGGAAAGTTGTTTGGGTAATTTCTTAAGTAAAGAACCAATTTCCAGAAGTTTAACGACTTCATCAAGGCTAATTTGTTGTTTGTTTTCACGAATATACCGAGTGGCAAAAAGTAAATTTTGTTGAACATTCATGTGCGGGAATAGGCGTCCTTCCTGAAATACGTAGCCTATTTTTCGTTTATGAGCAGGGGTAAACTGTTTGGTCTCACAATTGTCTAAAACATCATTACCAATTGCGATTTGGCCTTTATCGGGTTTTTCCAATCCGGCAATTAGTTGCAAAAGACTTGATTTGCCAGCACCTGAAGCACCAAAAATACCCGTGATTCCATCCGAAAAGTTGGCTTTCATATCTAGATTGAAGTTGTCTCTAGACCATTTTATGTCGATAGAAAGTGTCGTCATGCTTTGTGTTTTCGATGATGTAGTTTTTTGACCAATAGTTCGGAGCCTGCCATTGCAACAAAAGAAAAGAGAACGGCTATAATGAGTAAACGAAAAGCAGTTGTTTCCTGACCTGGAACCTGAATGGCAGAATACAGGGCTAAAGGTAAAGTTTGCGTTTCACCTGCAATATTTCCTGCAAAAATAATGGTTGCACCAAACTCTCCTAAAGAGCGAGCAAAGGCTAGTATAAATCCTGAAATTAGGCCAGGTAGAGCCAGTGGTAAAGTGATTCTAAAAAAGCTTTGCCAACGATTTGCTCCCAGCGTTTTTGCAGCTTCTTCATAGGCAGGATCAATCATCTCAATGGATAAACGCATACTGCGTACACTCAGAGGAAAAGCAACAATCATCGAAGCGATAACCGCAGCATAATAGGAGAAGGCTATTTTTATTTCAAATATTTCGTCCAGAAATTGCCCGATAAGACCATTACGGCCTAAAAGAAGCAAAAGAATAAAACCTGTTGCGACTGGAGGAAGGACTAAAGGCAGGTTGATAAAACCTTCCAATAGAAATTTGGCTTTAAATTTTCGTCTTGCAAGAAACCAACCTGTGAATATGGCAAATGGCAGGCAAAGCAAGGCACTCCAAAAAGCGACTTGAAGAGAGAGAGTAATGGCTTCCCATTCGGTATTTGTAAATTCGAAATAATTAGTCATGGATGATAAAAGCATAATCTTTCCAAATTTTCCTTGATTCAGGTTGTTTCAGAAAATTCTGAAACTTTTGAATTTTAGAATTGGTCTTTTCGCGATGAGCTGAATAATAGAGAATCGGAGATGAACAGTTCTCCGGGAACTCATATAAACAACGTACTTTTTTTGATTTTTTTGCATCCGAAAGATAAACAATTCCCATATCAACTTCACCCATTTCAACCATTAGTAAGGTTTCTCGTGCATTTTTACAGGGCAAAATTTTTGATTCAAGAGTTTCCCAAAGTTTATAATGACTTAGAATTTCTCTGGCATATTTTCCTGCTGGAACATGTGTGGGATCTCCTATTGCTAAACGATCGCAAGATAACAAAGGGATTTGATCAGGCGTGAAGGATTCTGGCTGGGGCATTTTGCTTTCATTGGGAACAATAATGACCATTTTGTTTTTAGCTAAGTTTAGTTTTGATTCGGAATCGAATAGTTTTTTTTCCAAAAGGTAGTTGATCCAGTTTTCATTGGCAGAAAAAAAGAAATCAACATCGGCTCCTTGTTCTATCTGTCGGGCAAGAACACCGGAGGATGCAAAATTTAAACTTAGTTTGACTCCTGTTTCTTTTTGATAGACTTCAGCGGTTTTGTTTAAAACATCTTGTAGACTTGCTGCTGCAAAAATATTGAGTCTATCAGCTTTCTTTTTAGAATTGCATGATGTTGATAATAAGCCTGTAATCAAACAAAAAAAGAGGGCGTATGTCCGGGTTGCATTCATAGCTCTAATATAGCTGATAAAATAATACATTAACAGGTTTCTAGTCTGTATAAAGTGAACTTTGTTTGTAATTGATCAATTGGCTTGTATTGCTAATCATTTTTTACTGTTTAATGGGAATTTTGGATGCAAAATATTTTGAAAATTTATTATTGTCTGACGTGTTTTTGATTTTGACGAATGATTGATTTCTTATTATTTTCTGATTTATTTTAAAGCCATAATTTTCTCTAAATTATTGGTGTCTGATTTTAGCATAGCAATGGATTCTTGTTTTTCTTATGGGTTGTTTTGTGAAATATAATATCATATGATAATAATAAGTATCTATTTGTTATTAAGTGTTTTATTATTGGTGTCTTTGTCATCTTTATTTAGAGTTTAAATAATTATTACAGAATCGAATAAGGAATTTGCGACCTAGGCTTTGTATTTTATTTTGTATCTTAAAGGATATTTTTTGTTTTTGATGAAAAAAAGAATTTTGATTACATATAGATTCGATATATTTTTATTTTCTTTGTGCATACAACTTTTCCAATTAATAATATCTGATGAATACAACAAAAATTTTTCCGACCCTAATTTTAATTTTTTGCTTATCCTTTGTAGTTTCTGCTCAGACTAATGATGCTGAGCAAACTCAAGCACAACAGACAGAAAATACGCAATCTGTTGTTAAACCTCGTACCTATATTAAAGATGCTCCTATTAAAGAGCAATTTGAATTTATGATGGAAAAATCATCCAGATGGAAGAGTTATAAGGTTATAGAAATTGCATGGTTGCAAAAATTTCAGTCAGGTTTTATTGATTCGCTAAATGCGATTAGAAATGATTATCTGGGTGCTGAGAAACTTATAGCAGAGAGAGACAAAACAATAAAATCGTTAGAGTTAGATCTGAAAGAGAAAAAGGATGCTTTAGCTACTATTCAGAATGAAAAAGATAGCATGTCTTTATTAGGAATTCAGATGTCCAAGGCGAGCTACAACTTATTTATTTGGAGCTTAGTTGGTGGTTTATTGGTGCTAACAGGTTTCTTTTTCTTATTATTTAAAAGAAGCAACTCGGTAACCAAAGAGACACACATTAGATTGGAAGAAGTAAGAGAAGAATTTGATACACATAGAAAGAACGCTTTGGTACGCGAGCAAAAACTGGCTAGAAAATTACAAGATGAAATAAATAAAAATCGTAATTTAGGTATGTAATATTACATCGTTCGAAATAAGTAAGAGCCTTGATCCTGAGATTAAGGCTCTTTTTTATACCTACATTTAGGTATTTTTTTCAGCTTTTATTATTAATAGGACTTTTTTATCTTTTTTTGTAAGGCATTTTTAAGCTTAAAAATGTCAATTTGTTTTTATTTCAAATTATAGAATCACAAATGTCTTTGAGAAGGAACTATATAGGAATTATCCCCATTGTACTTGTTGTCGTATTGGTTTTATGGAAATTGTCACAATTTATTGAGCTTGATTTTTCCGGGCAGGGTAATGATGTTCTTCGTTTTGCAGATGTAGAATTGTCCGAAGATGAGGCTGATCGTCTTGATCGTGATTTTATACCGGGGATTGAATATGTCAGCAATCTAACGGGAACCTGGGCAATTCGTTTCTTATTAGCAGCCTTTTTAATGTCACCTGTAAGTTTGTTTCTAGGTCGAGGTTTTCCATTGTATCTTCGTCAGTCTATTGGGATTACAACCGGTTTGTTCACAACGCTTCATGTGTTTGTGTTTATTTATTCCGAAAGCTTTTTATCTATTTTTACCCGAATTGAACTTATTTTGGGATTTTTAGCTTTTCTTATTATCCTCAGTCTGACGCTAACTTCGAATAAAAAAGCTATGAAATTGTTGAAATACAGGTGGAAGCGTTTGCATCGATGGGTTTATTTAGCAGCTGTATTGGTTATGCTTCATATCATTATTCTTGATCATTCGTGGCTGATTTATGGGGTTTTGTTTGGATTAGGTTTTGTTTGTAGAATAAAGGCTGTCAAACGTTTAATAAAATCGAGGGTGTAATTTTCTTGTAAAGAAAAGAGGCATCCCTAAGAACGCCTCTTTTTAAATATCTCGCAGTTGAATTTATAAATAAATCATCTCATCAACATATTATCACATTTTCTTATCACCGCATCAACTACATTTCAAATTCTTCCATATCACCCTCTTCCCCTTTGGCTCCACGTTTCTTTTTGTAATTGTTTATTTTATAGCTTAGGTTAAGCTTAATACTTGGCCATTGCATATCAAATTTGCTGTAGTTATAAAAACCAGAACCTTCACTAATGTTTTCGTGCTTAGCGGTATTCAGGACATTTCGTAATTGCAATGTTGCAGATAGCTTACGCTGCATAAAATCTTTCTTAAGGCCCAGGTTAGCAGTAATAAAGCCTTTGCGTTCACCTTGTGCTTTTTTACTTGCAGAGTTGTAGATGAAATTTACCTGAAAACGTGTGGTTTTGTTAAACATGAAGGTTGCATTGTTTCTTAAACTCCAATTGAAGCTTTTGGTTGAGAAATCCTGCACCAGTTCTACGTTATTACTGTCGTAAGTTGTGTAACTTCCTTCTTCTTTATAATGGTACACATTACCAATCAGGTCGTTTTTGAACCATTTGGCAAAGCTTAAGTTCAACATGGTTTCTACACCAAGAGAATAATCAGTCCCTACATTCTGAATAGTTGAAACCATAATGTTATTTTCGGGCAGTATAATACGTTCCATTACATTATTTGTGACGCGGTAATAGGTTTCGAATGAGATTGATTGTTCACCAATTCGTTTCTGATAGCCCAATTCGTATGAATCGATATATTCAGGCTTTAACCCAGGATTTCCTCTTCTCTTATTATTCGAGTCTGTCCAAGTATCAAAAGGCTCTAAATTCCAACCTCTGGGACGCTGAATTCTACGGGTGTAGCTGGCCATCATCTGATTACCTTCGTTCAGATCAATTTGTGTGTGAATCGTAGGAAAGAAATCCCATCTGTCAATACTAAAAGACTCTCCTGTGTTATTAACTTTTATTTCTCGATCTGTATATTCAGATCTTAAACCCAATTGATAGCCAATTTTACCCGACTGATCGGCAAAAAGGGCATATATGCCATGTGTATTTTTCGTATAGTCAACATTGTTGCTGTATTTGGGGTCTAAATTATAACCTGATCCTGGAGTAAACTGTTCAAGAGTCGTAATATCCTCACTTTGTCTGAACTGGCCTTGATAACCTGCTTCGAACTTCTTTTTACCTCCTAGGGGCAGTGTGTAGTCGCTTCGAACTTCTAAGTGATATCCAGGTCCTTTTTCAGTAGCGATTTTACCATCAGTTTGATCCCCTATAGAATTATTTGTTTCGGTAATAGACTCTTCATCACCATCACGGTATGAGTAATTTACTTGTGTCAGCCATAGATGCCCTTTGCCTTTGAAATTTCGTTGGTAGCTGAAGTTTGCATTATAAAAATCCATCACGCGATTGGTGTTGTTATCGCTATTGGTAATTTCTGTTGTTGTTTCTGTTATGGTTTTATCATTAAGCATACTTCCATTGTTCATATCTCGACCTCCATATCGAATTCCTAGAGTAATTAAGTTCATTGAATCAATTTGGAAGTCGAAGCCTGTTCTTAGCCCATAACTTAATCTTTCTCTGTTAATCTCACCATTTGAAAGGATCATTCTGGAATTAGTTATGTTTTCTTTTTTAATATCTCCTGAAAAACTGCGATTACCATAATCCATTCCAAGGTGGAAATTGAATTTATTTTTTCGCAGGTTGACTAAAAAATCTGCACCCCGGTTTTGATACGTACCTATATTCAGATTGACAACACCACTAGCTCCTTTGAGTTTGCCACTTTTTGTGATGATATTGATTATTCCGGATGAACCTTCAGGATCGTATTTGGCAGAAGGATTGGTAATAATCTCGATATTATCAATCACACTCGATGGCATTTGGGTAAGAATATCAGCTGCTTCCAAAATAGACGGACGACCATCAACAAGAACAGTGAAGTTACTGCTTCCTCTCAGGCTTACATTACCTTCAATGTCAACATTGATTGAGGGTACACTTTCGAGTACATCAACAGCATTTCCACTGGCGGTTGTTAGTTGACGGCTAACGGGTATGACTTTTTTATCAATCTGATATTGAACGGGTAAACGCTCGGCGCTAACGACAACTTCCCCCAGAGCTTCACTTGCTTGTGTTATGAATACATCTTTTAAATTGGTTATTCTGTGGTCGCGATTAATAGGAATATTTCGAATGGTTTTCTTATTGTATCCAATAAAAGAAATCTCAACATAGTACATGCCGGGTTTCAATTGTTTTAACTCGAATTCGCCCTTTGCATTGGTAATGGTCCCATTTATCAAGGTGGAATCTGTCATTGAAAATACAGAAACTGTAGCGTATTCTACAGCAGTTTTTAAGTCTTTATCTTTCACAATACCTTTTATTGTACCACCCATTGCCCCCTTTGAGTTTGGTACAGGTTTCATAGCCTGTGTCAGGCTGATTAGCATTGTGAAAACTAATAGTAATAGAGTTCTTTTCATGTTTTAAGCTCTTGTTTTAAGATGAACTGTATTCAGTTCTTCAGTTGTCGAATTCGTTAGTAGGTTGTGTTTCGATATGAAAAAAGATCCACAAGTTGGACTTTTTTATAGTAACATGTGTTTAGACAGAGAAAAATGCAAAAGGTTTAGTCGCATTTTCACTTTCGAATCCAAAATTATCATATTATGCGGATACATGTTTGCTGAATTGATTTTTTAATGGGTTTTAACAAATATTTAACGAATTGGTTTGTGCTCTGATCTGTCAGCTTTTAAGGTCTTTGTTTTCTTACAAGTCAATTGGTTTACTAGTAGACTTTCAATAAAATTCTTAACTTCATTAGCTTAAGAAACTAAAGTGAATTAAAAGCGATTATAATGAAGAATGTAACTGACTTAAAATCTAATCAAGATATACGTGTTACCAAAACACCTGTTTTAAACGAAGGCAGTCCTGAACTCAAAAGAAAAGAGATATTAGAGTATTTTCAGAAGACTTGGGAGCTGGACGATCGTTTATATGATTCTTTGAAAGGGGAGGACGCTTTTTATATGCGAGCCGATCCTTTGCGTCATCCTCTCATTTTTTATATCGGTCATACGGCAACTTTTTTTATCAATAAGTTGCTTTTGGCTGGTATCATCACCGAAAGAATCAATCCAGAATTCGAATCGATATTTGCGGTGGGAGTGGATGAGATGTCCTGGGACGATTTGAATGAGGCACATTACGATTGGCCCACTGTTCGGGACGTTCGTGAGTATCGTAAGCAGGTAAAAGCAAGGGTGGAAGATTTGATTCTGGAACTTCCTTTAATTATGCCCATCAATTGGGAAAATCCATTCTGGGTGATTCTAATGGGGATTGAACATCAGCGTATTCATATTGAAACCTCTTCGGTTTTAATCCGCCAATTACCCCTTGACAGGCTGCAGGAAAACCCTCTTTTTTCAATCTGTGAAGAGGCTGGGAGTGCTCCCGAAAATGAATTGGTGAAGGTCAGTCCGACCAAGGTCAGTTTGGGTAAAAAACGAGATGATGCTTTGTATGGTTGGGATAATGAATTTGGAACGCTTGAGACAGATGTTAATGCTTTTTCGGTATCCAGATTTTTGGTTTCGAATCAGGAGTTTAAAGCTTTTGTCGAAGATAAGGGGTATCAAACACAAATGTGGTGGACTCAGGAGGGCTGGAGTTGGGTTCAGTTTAAGTCTTGTGAATATCCGGTATTCTGGATAAAAGATGGCGAAAACTGGAAGTTACGTTGCATGTTACAGGAGATTGAGATGCCCTGGAATTGGCCGGCTGAGGTGAATTATTTGGAGGCAAAAGCATTTTGCAACTGGAAATCAGCTCAATTGGGAAAGAAATTGAGAATGCCGACTGAGGCAGAATACTATGCCCTTCGAAACAGTTTTAATATTCCCGATCAACCCTATTGGGAAAAGGCTCCGGGTAATATCAATCTGGAACATTACGCTTCATCCTGCCCGGTTGATACGTTTGATTTTGGTGGCGTTTTCGATGTGATAGGTAATGTTTGGCAGTGGACTGAAATGCCTATTTCAGCTTTGGATGGTTTTGAAATTCATCCCTTTTATGATGATTTTTCCACACCAACATTTGATGCCAGACATAATCTGATAAAAGGCGGTTCCTGGATTTCAACGGGGAACCTGGCCATTAAAGATTCGCGTTATGCATTTCGCCGTCACTTTTTTCAGCACGCGGGTTTCCGATACATCGAATCGGAGGAAGAGCTTGTGATTAAAGACGACTACTATGAGAGTGATGAATTGGTGTCGCAATATTGTGAATTTCAGTATGGGCAGACCTATTTTGGAGTAGAAAACTATTCTAAAGCTTGTCTCAAGCTATTACAAGAACATCTGAAAACGATTAATAAGGGGGCAGCTCTGGATTTGGGGTGTGCTACGGGACGCACCAGTTTTGAGCTGGCCAGGTATTTTGATAAGGTTACGGGCTTGGATTTTTCAGCACGCTTCATTCGCATTGGAACACAGTTGAAGGAAAGTGGTAAGCTGAATTACAGCCGAGTAGAAGAGGGGAAGCTCGATACTTTTCAGGAGGTTAAATTGTCAGATTATGGCTTGGATGCCTTTAGTGAGAAGGTCGAATTCTTTCAAGGGGATGCTTGCAATCTGAAGCCTTTTTTTACGGATTACGATTTGGTTATTGCCAGTAATCTCATCGATAGACTTTATAATCCGATTAAGTTTCTGCAGGATATCCATACCCGAATTAATACCGGAGGTTTACTTGTTTTAACCTCTCCATACACCTGGTTGGAAGAATTTACTGATGTGGATAATTGGGTGGGAGGCTATCGAAAAAATGGAGAACCTTATACCACACTCGATGGATTGAAAGAGCAATTGACTGATTATTTTGATTTGGTTGAAGAACCACAGGATATCCCTTTTGTGATTCGTGAAACAGCTCGAAAATATCAACACACGATTGCTCAAATGAGCATTTGGCGCAGAAAGTAATCGTTGTTAGCTTTATCTACTGGGGCTTCTTATTTATGGGAAGCCCTTTTATTTTGCGAATGAGACGATGATTAATTTACATGCCTTAAAAGGAATCAAAATTTAATCAGTATCAAAAATTAAGTTTGAAAAGCATATATTTGTCTTCCAAATTCCGAAAATGAACTTGTTTTATACAGTAATACGATCTATAGAGAAAGTTATCCTTTGGTTTTATCCGCCTTTCAAGAGGTTGATGCCGGAGCAAACATTTAAGTATGCAGCAACCGGCGGCGCCAATACGGCTTTGGATATCTTTCTATACTTTATTTTTTATCATTTTGTTCTCAATAAAGAGATTGTTGATTTAGGCTTTTATGCCATTTCACCCCATATCGCTGCATTCATCATGTCATTTTGCATTACTTTTCCCATGGGGTTTATCCTGGCTAAATACATCAGTTTTCCGGGGTCTTTTCTTCGAAAACGCATTCAGCTTTTTCGATATGGCTTAAGTGTGATGGGAAGTGTGCTGTTAAACTATTTTTTCCTAAAACTTTTTGTAGAACACTTTGGTTGGTACCCAACACCATCTAAAATGCTGACTACCCTAATTGCTATTCTATTCAGTTATACCGTTCAGAAATATTTTACCTTTAAAGTTGAAATTAAAGAATAGATTACAGACAACACTGTTTCTTGTTAATAAGGATTCTTCTTGCCAAGTATTCTAAGCTTTCTATTGTGTTAGGAAAATAAGGAAAGGATAGATATTAAGACTTTAGGTACAGGCATAGTAAAACAGAAAGTCTAGTAATATTCAAACAGAATCTGCTTGAGATTAGAAAATAATCTCGCCTGGATTAAAAAATAATCTCGGGCAGATTAATAACAAATCTCGCCTGGATTTACTTTGTTTCCCGACCAGAAAACTGGAAGTTTTATTCTAAAGGACCCAAAGTGGGGTGTCGAGTCTTCCCTTTTTCAACTGACTCGAATGTGTTGGTAGGCTTCTTAGTTCTAAAATATATTTACCTGCATTTAGTTCAGTGGGTATTTGAAAGAGCTGTTTGCTTATGGTATTATGGGCATAAACATCAATACGATACTCAGTCCCATCTTCGGCTAATAGAAATATGCCTTGCCTAGGATCTGACTCATCCAGCTTAAGATGATTGCCTCTTAATTCACCAATGGAACCCGGGCTGAGGATATCTGTACCTGGGGTTTTATTATGGTTGGTGAAGCTAAAAATATCAATCGTGTAGCTCCTGGAGTCACATTTATATAATTTGGTTTCTTTGGCTGCACGTTTTAGGATTACACCCGATGAGGTCTTAAACAGAAGGCTGTGGCGCTTACTGTCGAAGCTATCATCCCAATTATTAAAGACACCTCGCAGGCTGGGGCTAAAATTAACAAGGGGTGTATTGATACTATAACCTTTTTGAAGCAGATCGGGCAGGATTACTTCCAGTCGTTTAAAGATACTTTCAACTTCGTATGAGGTGATACCTGTACCTTCTTTTGCGATTTCATGTATTAAATCCGTTTTATTTATTATACCTATGGTCAGGGTTCTGCCAATGTAGTTATCAGAGCCTTTACTTAGGTGATTTTTGCTCAAATAGTATTCCATGATAAATGGTTTTATTTGGTTGAAATGCTAGTTATAATGGTTGATTATCAGATAAGAATTCCAAGACCTGTCACCTGTTAAGTTAAAACAATAATTGCATATAGAGAATTATTTCTTTATCTGTTTCTCAGGATTACTCGTATATCAAAGAATATTGGAGTCGTATTCATCTGGTGTGGTTTGTTGATTATTTGAGAGTTGTGCTTTTTTTTGTGATACGTGTATTTTTTTACCTTCAGGATATTTCGGATCTTTATAAGTGCTTGATAAGTCAGGCGTTGGAGTTGTTTGGTTTTTCTATGTTTGGGAATTAAAAATTGTTTTTTATGAGTCGAATAATAGTGATAGGAGCCGGTATGGTGGGGAGCGCCATGGCAATTGATATGGCAAAAAAACATCATGTAACACTCGCTGATATTAGTCAGCCCATATTGGATGCTGTTAAAAGCAGACATGCAGAGATTAAAATTCAACAGCTTGATGTGTGCAATAAAGCAGACTTGCAAACTCTTGTTAGGCCATTCGATTTGGCTATATGTGCTGTGCCGGGGTTCTTAGGATTTGAGACCTTAAAAGCTATTATTGAAGCAGAGGTAAATGTCGTGGATATTTCATTTTTTCCGGAAAATGCGTTTGACTTGGATGCCTTGGCTAAGACAAAGAATGTAACGGCAATTGTCGATTGTGGTGTGGCTCCCGGAATGGGGAACCTTATTCTGGGGCGATACAACGAAATAATGAAGTTGAGTGACTTTGAATGTCTGGTTGGTGGATTACCTAAAGAAAAAAAATGGCCTTTTTGTTATAAGGCACCCTTTTCGCCGATTGATGTGATTGAGGAGTATACCCGACCTGCAAGGTATGTCGAACATGGAGAGCTTGTTGTTCGTGACCCCTTAAGCGATTGCGAATATGTGGAATTTGATAGGGTGGGAACTTTGGAAGCGTTTAATACCGATGGCTTAAGATCCTTGATTTACACCATGTCGCATATTCCTAACATGAAAGAAAAAACCTTGCGTTATCCCGGGCATGTTGAGTATGTAAAGGTTTTAAAAGCCAGTGGCTTTTTCAATAGGGAAAAGATCGATTTTGGTGGGATCTCAATTTCGCCTTTAGATTTTACCAGCAAGATTCTTATTGATGAATGGAAATTGGGTGAAACTGAAGAAGAGTATACTGTGATGCGAGTGAGTCTGAAGGGTATAAATGGCAAGGGGCAAGGAGAGGAGATCATCTATAACTTGTATGATGACTATTGCAAGGCGACACAAACATCGTCTATGGCCAGAACAACCGGTTATACAGCAACTGCTGTTGCCAATTTGTTTTTAGAAGATTTGTTTACTGAAAAAGGAATTTTCCCGCCGGAATTGTTAGGTCAGCATGAAAGCTGTTTTAACTATGTTTTAAACTATTTGTCAGAAAGAAATATTCATTATAAAAAAAGCTTGCACCTGATACATTAAAGCTGTTAAAACAACAAGTCCCAGGCATAATAAAATACATATATTCGCCTAATAGTCAGTCATCGGAAGTGTGTTCTCTATTGGGTGATGATGCAAATTCGCGTTGTGTCATTTATGCCTTGGCTTGCACCATCAGAACCTCGGTTTAGTATCAATCCAACCGTGTCTCTTCCAATAAAATGATCAACTGGAGAGTATTCATAGATCATTGTACTGGATGATAATTCACGATAAATCTTGCTTATTTTGGCAAACTGAGGGGCTTCAAAAATCCAGGCACCTTCTTCGTCCCCAAAGTTACCTAAATCAATTCTGAGTGTATCCCCCATATTAATTTGAATTTCTTGTTGAATTTCAGACTCTACGATTCCAGCATTGTTGCCATTTTCTTTCTCAGAACAAGCAATAAGGAATACAATACTTATTAGAAGTATTAACTTAGTTTTCATTGTTTTAAGCTTTAGTTCATATTCCTTAGACGAAGAATATGCCAATAGGTTGCGTAATAATCTCCAGATTCAAGTTTACTATCCTATTTTACTAATGAGGTTCTGTTTGTTTAAGTTGGCATTTTATATAAAAAAAGGACCACCTTTCGGCAGTCCTTTTTGGGGGATTATGGTGTTCTTGTTTTGTCTTAAATAAACAAGTTGACATTTGATTGTTCAGCTTCTTCAAGGTAAGTGGCGACACCACCAATCTGAACCCCATCCAATAATTCAGCCTTGTCTACGCCCATCACGTCCATTGACATTTGGCAAGCGATCATTTCAACCCCATTGTCCATAGCCGTTTGCAATAAATCTTCCAATGAATCCACTTTTTTCGAAAGCATTCTCTTTTTCATCATTTTCGATCCCATGCCCATCATGTTCATTTTCGAAAGCTTCAGATTACCGGCATCGCTGGCCATCATTTTGCCAAACATCTTACCCATCATATCTTTCTGAACTTTAGGTTTGTCTGTTTTTTTGATGATATTCAGCCCCCAGAAGGTGAAGAAAAGTGTGACTTTACTTCCTGTAGCAGCTGCACCATTTGCAATGACCAAAGAGGCCAAAGCACGATCCATATCATCAGAAAAGACCACCATGGTTTTGTTTTTGGGTAAATTCATGCTGGTTACGGGACAGGCCTCAGTTTGTTTCTGTTTTTCAATGATTGCAGTGAAAATTCCCTTATCCGATTCGCATGAAATGAGCTTGTTGCCGGTCATGTTACACCAGGATGCCACATCCTTAACAAAACCCGGATCAGTTACTCGCTGACGAAGTCGCTGCCCGTCTTCGATTTTATCAATCTCTTTTTTTAGTTTGATAATGGGGCCCGGACATTGCAATCCACAGGCATCAATATCTATGGTTTTAATTTCTTTTTGATCTTTTGCAGTCTTATCTTTTCCACGATAAATATGACCATCGTTGGCAATATAACTCGATCCGAAGATATCTTCGTTACTCTGCTTACAGGTGGCGTGCTCATAGGTTTTATATCCCCCACTTAGGTTGACCACATCTTTAAAGCCTTTCTGCATTAGGATTCGTGCGGCAAAATACCCACGCAAGCCAACGCCGCAATAAATGATAATTTTTTTATCCTTTGGAATCTCATCAATACGTTCACGTATTTTATCCACTTCGATGTTAACAGCACCTTCAATTTGTCCCAATTCGAACTCGTCTGGTGTTCTCACATCCAAAATAAAGTTATCAGAGGCATCCATTTGGTGCAATTCATCCCAATGGATGATTTTAACCAAACCTTCGATGATGTTTCCGGCCGTAAAACCTGCCTGATTTACCGGATCTTTAGCTGATGAGAATGGTGGGGCATAGGCATGCTCAATCTCCTGAAGATCGTATATGCTTCCGTTGTTTTTAAGAACGGTAGCAATCATGTCGATGCGCTTGTCAACCCCTACATAACCAATGATTTGTCCGCCAAATAATTTTCCTGTTTCAGGATCGAACATGATTTTGATGGTTGTAGGCATGGCACCCGGGTAATAACCTGCATTGGAAGCACCGTGAGTAATATTCGAAATATACTTGATGCCTTCTTTCTTTAATACTTTTTCAGCCAATCCTGTTGAAGCAACCGTAATATCAAATACTTTAGCAATGGCTGTTGCAATGGCACCCTTATATTTTTTTGTATGCCCATTTACTAAATTATCTGCAAGCATACGGGCTTGTTTGTTTGCCGGACCGGCCAGGTAGGCGTTGGTGTATTTTCCTGTAATTGGATGTGGGAAAGCCATGGCATCGCCTAGTGCATAAACGTGCTCATTGCTGGTTTGTAAGTATTCGTTTACTTTAATACCGCCATTAGGAGCCAGCTCAATACCTGCTTCTTTTATCAATTTGGTTTCAGGACGGACACCGATAGATAAAATCACCATATCCGCATCTATTTTCCGACCTGATTGCAAATGAATATTCAATTTGCCCCCTTCGCGTTTGAATTCTGAAACCCCATCCTTTAGGTAAAACTCAACATTTTTAGTTTTCAGGTGCATGTGTACCTCAGCAGCCATTTCGTAGTCGAGAGGTGTCATTACCTGGTCAGCCATCTCAACAATGGTAACCAGCATTCCCATGTGATGTAAGTTCTCGGCCATTTCAAGGCCAATGAATCCTGCACCTACGACAACCGCTTTTTTAGGTTTTTTTTCATCGTAGAATGATTTGATCTTATCGGTATCTCTAACATTACGAACGGTGAAAATCGCCTCGTCCTTAATACCCGGAATAGGAGGCTTGATGGGTTCTGCACCTGGCGAAACGATTAGTTTATCGTAGCTTTCAGTATATGAGCTATTGTTGGTCAAATCTTTGACTTCAACCGATTTGTTTACAGTGTCAATTGCAATAACTTCGTTCTGAACACGAACTTCTACATTCAATCGAGCTTTAAAACTTTTTGGTGTTTGCAGTAATAGTTTTTCTCTTTCGGTAATAACACCACCAACATAATAAGGTAAACCACAGTTGGCATAAGAAATATGTTCGCCTCTTTCGAACATGATGATTTCCGCTGATTCGTCAATTCTTCTTAGGCGAGCAGCGGTTGTTGCTCCACCAGCTACACCTCCAACAATTAAATATTTTGTCATGTTATTCTATTTTATCTCTGTGTTTTTATCTTTATATCTAGATATCCATATATTTGGTGTGCAAATGTAGTATAACATTTGAATACCGCAGCATAAAATGCGGTTTTTGTAGTATGTTATGCAGTATGTTTGTGAACATATGTTCATATTTTGGAGTTTGTTTAGCTCCTATCAAATTGAGAAGAATTGATTTTTGATATCGGTCGTGTTGTTATGTGTGTTATGATCAGCGGTTTGCTTGTTGATAAGGTTGTGGATATTGTAATTAATTCTATTTATTTCGTCTAAATGTTCATTTGTTCTTTTATTATTGCCAAATAGCTCTATTTTTGCAGCAAATATGTGGGCTTGATTCTATGGATGGTTACATGTATTAATTTGAAATAGAATTACAGAAGGTAAGAGATGATTGATTTGATTGCATTTGATGCAGATGATACATTATGGGGGAATGAGAATTATTTTTATCAGACTCAGAATGAATATGCACAAATATTAAGTGATTATGGATGTAAAGAGGCCGTTTTAGAGCGATTACATTCTACAGAGATTAAGAATTTGAAACTGTATGGTTATGGTGTGAAGTCTTATACTCTTTCGATGATAGAGGCAGCTCTTAGCTTGTCTTTTAGAGAAATTCCCGGTGAATTGGTTGCTAAGATTCTTGCCCTTGGTGCAAAAATGTTGACTGAACCCGTGCAGCCTATGAATCAGGTTCAGGACGTTCTTGAGAAATTGTCTCGCAATCACAATCTGATTACAATTACCAAAGGTGATTTGCTGGATCAGAATAGAAAGATGAAGAAATCTGGTTTGGAAAAGTATTTCTCTGATGTGATTGTTGTGAGCGAAAAGAATGATGAGGCTTATCAGCAAATTATTGACAGCAAACAGATTAAAGCGGCGAATTTCCTGATGGTGGGCAATTCGATGAAATCGGATATTTTGCCGGTTCTTAATATTGGTGGTTATGGTGCCTATGTTCCTTACCAGTATACCTGGGAGCATGAGCAGGTTGTAGAACCCGTACAGCACGATAAATTATTCGAGTTGAAAGATATGAAAGAGATTCTGGACTTGAAATTCTTTAATTAGGAGAATATTTACAAATTAGATATATAAAATGCCTGCTTTCTTGAGCAGGCATTTTTTTTGTGCCATTTTACATAGTTAAAGCATCAAGCAAGATTTCAATGGGATGCTGAGCTTCCCGCTGACTTCCGTCCTTTATCTGGTGACGACAGGAAGTGCCTGAAGCAGCAAGTAGGGATGTGGCTTCAGTTTCCCGAATGGCAGGTAAAAGTTTGAGTTCTGCAATTTGCATACTAAGTTGGTAGTGCTCTGTTTCATAGCCAAAAGATCCGGCCATACCACAACAACCTGAATCAATTTCACTGGCTGAATAATTTTCCGGGAAGGATAAAACTTCTTTAACAGGCAGGGTAGAGGCCAGTGATTTTTGGTAGCAGTGTCCATGGAAACGGACTTCTTTGGTTTCACTGGTAAACTGTTCCTTTTTGATTCTCCCCGCTTGCATTTCTTGCCAAAGGAATTCTTCAATCATGAGGCAGTTTTCTGAAAGTTGAATAGCCGATGTTTTGAGTTCTTGATTAGCAAGATCTTTATATTCGTCTCTAAAGCTCAGAATAGCGGATGGTTCAATTCCAATCAGAGGCGTTTCTTTGCTAATAATGTCTTTCAAGAGCTTGATGTTTTTATTGGCTATAATCTGTGCCTGTTTAACCAAACCCTTTGACAGGTAAGTCCTGCCACTTTCAATATGTTTAGGGATAATGACTTTGTAACCTAATTTTTCAAGCAGCTGAATCGCTTTTATCCCAATATCGGTATCATTGAAATTTGTAAACTCATCGGCAAAAAAGTACACTAGTTTTATCTGTCTAGTATTCGATGAGTTTTGTCTTTTTGCCCAAGATTTTAATGTGGTTTGATGCAGTTTGGGTATGCTTCTTTCTCGGGCAAAACCCAATTGTTTCTTTATAAAGCTTCCGATTTTTGGGTGTTGATTCACGTAATTATATAGCCTAGGTGCAAAACTTCCCAGCTGATTGATCTTACTGATATTGGCTATGAGGCGGGTTCTTAATGGCACGCCATTGCTCTGATAGTAATGTTGTAAAAATTCAGCCTTTAGTTTCGCCATGTCCACATTCGATGGACATTCCGATTTGCAGGCTTTACACGACAGACATAAATCCAGGACTTCGTAAAGTTCTTTGCTGTTGAAAGGGTTTTTAGCTTCCGAGTATGATAAGAATTCTCTTAAGAGATTGGCACGAGCGCGTGTTGTATTCTTTTCATCCAAGCTCGCCTGATAGCTGGGACACATGGTCCGACCCGTTTTGTGTGTGTTTCGACAATCGCCCGAACCATTGCAACGCTCAGCAGCACGAATAATTCCCCCATCTTCAGAGAAATCGAAATAGGTGCTAAGCTCTTTAGTTTCCTGATTGTTATTGTAACGCAAATGAGTATTCATCTTAGGCGTATTCACAATTTTTTCAGGATTGAAAATGTGATGAGGATCCCAAACCTCTTTAATCTCTTTGAAGACCTGATAAATTGTATCACCAACCATTAAAGGAATAAACTCGCCTCGTAAACGACCATCTCCATGTTCACCACTTAACGATCCTTTGTATTTCTTAACCAGTTTGGCTGTATCTAAAGCAATGCTGTGAAATTTTTCTCTATCAGTTTCTTGTTTTAGGTTCAGAATTGGACGCAGATGGATTTCACCGGAACCAATATGAGCGTGAAAAACGCAGGAAAGGCCGTGTTGAATTAAAAGCTTTTTGAACTCAGCAATATATTCGGGGAGTACTTCGGGTAAAACAGAAGTGTCTTCAATTACTGAAACAGGTTTGGCATCGCCATGAAGATTTGATAGAACGCCTAAGGCTGATTTTCGAAGATCCCATACGCGTTTGATATTTTCTTTTCCTCTGACAATAGGAAAGTGGTAGCCGAGCTGATTTGTCTTAAAGTCAGCCTCCATGGCTTGAGCAATTTCATCAATCTCACCCTGACTTTCGCGGGCAAATTCAATTATCAATAAGGCTCCGGGTTGATCTTTAATAAAAAATCGGTTTTTAGCCTGGAGTATATTGCCTTCGGAAAGTTTCAGAATGGTAGCATCCATCAGTTCGACGGCACCGGGTTTGTATTTCAATGCAATTAAATTGCCTTGCATAGCCTCTTCAAGAGAGGTGAAATGGGCACATATTAATGCTTGCTCTTTAGGAGGAGCGGGGACTAAGTTGAGTTTGATCTCAGTCGTAAAAGCCAAAGTTCCTTCAGATCCGGCTAGTAGTTTGCAAAAATTGAAGGCTTTTGGGGTCGAATCGAAAGGTTGTGAGTCAAGTAGCAAATCCAGAGCATAACCTGTATTGCGTCTGTGGTTTTTGGTATCCGGGAATTCCTTTCGTATGGCGTCCTGTATTTGTTTATTTTCAAGCTTTTCACGAATATGTTGATAAATTTTAGTTTCCAAGCTGGCTTTGATGCCTTTGCTTTTGCACTTCGCATGAAATTCGTCATCGCTTAAAGCGGAAAAACTGGCTTTTGATCCATCGCTTAGCAGGGTTTTTATCTCCAAAGTATGATCGCGTGTGCTCCCATAGATTAAGGAGTGTGAACCGCAGGAATTATTACCCAACATGCCCCCAATCATACAACGAGAAGAGGTAGAAGTTTCAGGACCAAAAAATAAGCCGTAGTCATTTAAGTAGAGATTAAGCTCATCGAGGATAACTCCGGGTTGAACGCGCACCCATTTTTCTTCTTCATTCAATTCCAGAATTTTAGTAAAATGTCGGGAGATATCTACGATAATACCATCACCAACCACCTGACCCGCCAGGGATGTCCCGGCAGCTCTGGGTATCAGAGATAAAGCTTCTTTTCGAGCAAATAAAATGAGTTTTTTAATATCTGCTTCGTTTTTAGGATAGGCAACGGCCAGAGGTAATACTTTATAGGCTGACGCATCGGTTGCGTAGATCAGACGTGTACTTTGATCTCTATGAAATTCACCTTCGAATGTTGCTGAAAAGCTTTTAAATTTATCTGATGTTTGCATGAATAGTTATCAAGTTTAAAAAGATGTATCTGTTTTTTAGGCTTCGTTTTCCAAGGTGCCTAAATTAATATTTAACGATATAGATATTCTAGCTAAATTCCCTCTAAGATATTAAAAAATCCTCTTATCAAGAATGAATATTAATACAGTTTAAAATGTGTTAAAATGCCTGCTTTCGAAATGCATTTTGGGCATTTATATCTAATTTCGCAATGTCGAGATTACAAAAACACATAAATTACTGATTCACAATGGACTTATTGCAAAAGATTAAGGAGAATGCAAAGCTGCATGGAAAAAAAATTGTTCTTCCTGAAGGAACTGAAGAAAGAACTTTGCAAGCTGCAGATATCCTTTTGAAAGAAAAAATTGCACAAATTATTTTGATTGGAAATCCGGAAACAATCAAATCTGAAGCTGGCAGAATGAATTTAGAGAACATCTGCAATGCGATTATCATCGATCCTGAAAATCATGATAAGATGGAAGCATACGCTGAGATTTTGTTTGAGCTTCGTAAGAAGAAAGGGATGACCATGGAGCAAGCTATGGGGCTTGTTAAAGATCCGCTTTACCTGGCAACACTAATGATTAAAGCAGGTGATGCTGATGGTGAAGTTGCCGGAGCTTTAAATGCGACTGGTGACGTTTTACGTCCAGCGTTTCAGATTGTGAAAACAATGCCTGGTTGTTCAGTTGTTTCTGGTGCTTTTATCCTGATCTTAAAAGATAAAACATTTGGTGATAATGGTATGTTGGTAGTTGCTGACTGTGCTGTTCATCCAAATCCAACTGCAAGCGAATTGGCTGAAATTGCAGTTGCTACAGCAAAAACGACAAAAGCGATTGCGAATATGGAACCTCGTGTGGCTATGTTGAGTTTCTCTACTATGGGATCGGCTAAGCACGAAATGGTTGATAAGGTTGTTGAGGCAACTCGTTTGGCTAAGGAGATGGCTCCGGAATTTTTAATTGATGGTGAAATGCAAGCTGATGCAGCTATTGTTGAGGCAATTGGTGCAAGCAAGGCTCCAAACTCTCAGGTTGCTGGTAGAGCCAACGTATTGGTATTCCCAACGCTTGAAGTTGGAAATATTGCTTACAAACTGGTACAGCGTTTAGCGGGTGCTGAGGCTGTAGGTCCGGTATTGCAAGGTATGGCTGCTCCTATCAACGACCTTTCAAGAGGTTGTTCAGTGAGCGATATTGTAAATTTGGTTGCTATTACAGCAAATCAGGCAGCTGGCATGTAAGTTGAGAAATCAGAAAAGAAACTTATTCAAAACATATAAATAAACAAAATCCAATGAACGTTTTAGTTTTAAATTGCGGAAGTTCTTCATTAAAGTATCAAATTTTGAACATGGGCGAAGAGGCAACTCTTTTAGCTTCTGGTCTGGTTGAGCGTATCGGTCTTGAAAATGGTGTGTTAACTCACAAGCCTGAAGGAAAAGATAAGTTCAAAACGGTTCAGGATATTCCTAACCATAGTGTTGGCATTAATTTAGTGCTTGCTGCTTTGGTTGATGCTGATCATGGTGTAATCTCTGATATCAAAGAAATTAACGCAGCGGGACATCGAGTGGCTCACGGTGGTGAATATTTCCAGGATTCTGCTTTTATTACAGAAGAAGCGAAAGCTAATATTAAAGCTTGTTGTGAGTTGGCTCCACTTCACAACCCTGCTAACCTTGAAGGTATTTTAGCAATTGAAAAATTATTGCCAGGTCTTCCACAGGTAGCTGTTTTTGATACTTCATTCCACCAAACTCTTCCAAAAGAAGCTTTCATGTATGGTTTGCCATACGATTGTTACGAAGATTTGAAAGTTCGTAAGTATGGTTTCCACGGAACTTCTCACAAATTTGTTGCAAACAAGGCTTGCGAGATTTTAGGATGGAATATTGCTGATAAAAAAATTGTTTCTTGTCATTTAGGTAATGGTGCTTCAGTTTGTGCTATCGATGGTGGTAAATCTGTTGAAACTTCAATGGGATTCACTCCAAACGAAGGTCTTTTGATGGGAACACGTACAGGTAATCTTGACTTGGGTGCTTTATTATATATCGCTGAAAAGAAAGATCTATCTATTCAGGAAACAAATAATCTGATTAATAAAGAATCTGGTTTAGCAGGTATTTCTGGAATTTCTTCAGATATGAGAGATCTTGAAAATGCGGCTGCTGAAGGAAACGACAGAGCTCAACTAGCTTTAGATATGTTTGCTTACAGAGTGAAGCGTTTTGTTGGTTCGTATACTGCATCAATGGGTGGTGTTGATTTGATTCTTTTCACTGGTGGTATTGGTGAGAATGACTCAGTTTCACGTGAGAAGATAGCAGGTAACTTTGCTTATCTTGGTTTAGATTTTGATTTTGAGAAAAATAAAGGTCTACGTGGAAAAGATGCAATTATCTCTACTGAAGATTCTAAAGTGAAGTGTATGGTTGTAACAACTAATGAAGAATTAGTTATTGCTAAGGATACACAACGTATTGTTTCTGCACTTTAATTTGCCTAAATATATTTTCAGAAAAGACTATCTCAGTGGAGGTAGTCTTTTTTTTGTTTGTTTTTATCACGTATGGTTTTTATTTAACAATGTTGTATATTAGATTGTTATTAACTTAAAAAACTGACCTATGAAAAAAATAAGCACTTTATTCGTTATGCTTTTTATTATACAGATTACTTTCGCTCAGGATATTGAAGCTGAAAAGGAAGCTATAAGAAAAGTGATTCAGACTTCCTATGTTGAAGGTTTACAGAATGAGGGTAATCTGGCTAAAATAGATCAGGGCATTCATCCGGGCTTTGTACTTTTGGGAATAGGTGAGAAGGATGAAATGTGGAAACTCCCTATTGATAAATGGAAAGAGAAGACTGAGATAAAATTAAAAGAGGGCAAATTACCCAGAAAAGAAAAGCCAATTTCAATTAAGTTCTTGTCAATTGATGTAACGGGGACGGCAGCAGTAGCTAAAATCGAATTTTATGTGGGAGAAAAGCTAACCTATATTGATTACATCTCACTTTATAAATTTGATTGTAAATGGAAAATGGTGAATAAGATTTTTTATAAGCTGCCTGCTTAGCTACAGGTTTTAAAAAATAAGGCTATTAGAATTGAATATTCTAATAGCCTTATTTTCAGTGTAGTATCTCGTTTGAGTTTCGTTTTAGTTTCCAGCGTTTGTGTGTCCATAACCAATAAGCAGGATCGCGTTTGATTTGCTTTTCGAGAAGCTGAGTGTGTTTTTTACTGATCTCACCATACTGAGTTGAGCGAGGATTTTCTTCAATAATTTCCAGTGAAATTTCGTAATAGCCACGTTTTGTTCGATTCATGCGCATAAACACAACAGCATAATCGAATTCGATAGCATATTTCTCAGTTCCGAACATGATGGCTGTATCCTGATTTAGGAATTCTGTCCAAAACAGATTTTTATTCGATTTTTTAGGGCATTGGTCGCAGCCAAATCCAATAATCACATTTCGGTCAACATTTTTTTCGAAATAAGCCTTTGCCTCATTTTTTGGAATTAGTTCAATCCCAAACTTTGATCTTGAACTTCGGAATTTTTTATCGAAAAACGAATTGCTTAAAGGTTTGTATAAGGCTGCAGCCTGGTGTTTAAGTGATAGATTCAAGCATGCGGCTGCCATTTCCCAATTGTTATAATGACCACAAGCCAAAACGATACTTTTATTCTTTTTATATAGTTCGTCGAGAATTTCAGGGTTTGTAATCTTGCAACGTTCCATAGCTTCACTTTCGCTGATATTAAAACATTTGATGCTTTCTGTAATGAAATCACAAAAGAATTGGTAGAATGTTTTTGCGATTTCGTTTATTTCAGTTTTACTTTTCTCGGGAAAGGAGTTATGTAAATTCGAAATGACTACTGTTTTTCTATAGCTTAACAGACGATAGGAAAATAAGTATAATAAATCAGATAGTTTATATAGAATGTTAATAGGGAGTCGTGATAATGGTAGCAATATCACATAATAGAGTATTCTGGTCATAAGTTAGCTTTAGTCATATTTTTTTAGGGAGCGCAATATAGAGAAGTATCGCTGAAAAATGAAAGATAAATTGCTTAGAACTATTAGAAATAGTGGGGTGTCATCATAATAATGATGATTGATAAGTGACTTAAAAGAGAGGGCAAATTATTAATTTAATAGTCAAATATGATAATGGAAGTTTTATAAAAATATATCTTTGTGGCAAATTCAGAATTATGATTAGATCTACAGAACAAGCATTTAAAACTATCGATACAAAGGCTCAGGGAATTCCTTATGAGGCGATTGACTACTTAAGAAATTTGGATTCAAATGAGGACCTTATCAAGAAATTGAAATATGCTTTTGAGAATGCCTATAATGGTAAAGTGTACTTTTCTGATGATTTGAGAATTATGCTTCCTGCTCCGCTTTGGTATGCTGTTGTTGCTGAAAAACACTTGCATATGGATTATGCGGATGATTTATTAAACTTATTCAGTGTTGAGGAAGATTGGGACTTGATGAACGAGCAAGCCGTTTATTTAGTGGGACAGATGGCCAAGAAGTATCCTACTGAGTTTGTGAATAAGGTTTTGGAATACATCGAAGGAAATATCGATAAGGAAAGTAAGACACCATATATTTTTAGTTTCGAAGCTTTGTATTACGCAACAGATGAACAGTTCGACCGCATATTTGCGATTCTCGATTTGGAAAACTTTCAGTGGTTAGATCATTATATCAGAATTCTGGGTGATATTCAACACCCGGGAACATTAGATAAGTTTAAAGCCATGTTGCCAAAATTTGAAGGAAAACATACGGCTGTAGAACTGCAGTTTTATATTGATGTGATGGAAGGGAAAGTAACTGATTTTGAAAAAGGTGTTGCCTTTTGTGAAATGCGCGATACTGAATGGAAAAATCATTATCAACAGATGGAAGCTATCTTTGCACAATCTGAGGCTCCGATTCAAATCAACCAAAAAGTAGGACGTAATGATCCCTGTATTTGTGGGTCAGGAAAGAAATTCAAGCATTGTTGCATGAACTAATATAGAGCAGATACAAAACAAAAGCCTTGATTAAAAAATCAAGGCTTTTGTTTTATTAGCGTCTTGCTTTGTCAAGCATCATCAGGTCGGCGAGTGCTATAGCTGTTACCGCTTCAACAATTACTGGTACCCGGAGTGCAATACAGGCATCATGTCTTCCTTCAATCAAAAGGTCTTCCATTGCTGATTTAGAAATATTCATAGTTCGCTGACTCACACCTATTGATGAAGTTGGCTTGATGGCAACTCTAAAGATAATTTCATTCCCGTTGGTAATACCACCATTAATACCCGCAGCATGATTGGTTTCTGTTTTCCCATCAGGAGTCAGGATATTATCGTTATGTTCCGATCCGGTCATTCTAGCAGCTTTGAAACCCGATCCAAACTCAATTCCTTTCGTTGCCGGAATTGCAAAAACCAGATGAGATATCATCGATTCTACTGAATCAAAGAAAGGTTCGCCCCATCCAATAGGCAGGTTATTGGCTCGACACTCAACAATTCCACCTATAGAATTATGGTTTTTGATAGCTTTATCCAAAGCGGCATCGAAATCGGTTGAACCACCAATTTCGGTTAGATTTGCTTCGATATTGACATCACCAAGAATTTTTTTAGCGACTGTTCCGGCAACAACTAATCCCAGAGTAATACGTCCGGAAAAGTGTCCGCCACCCGTGTAATCATTGTTTTTTCCAAACTTGTGTTGCGCCACAAAATCGGCATGACCGGGACGAGGCGTATCAAGCAAGTTGCTGTAATCTTTCGATTGGGTATTGGTATTATGGAATAGAATAATAATAGGTGCACCAGTTGTCTTACCTTTAAAAGTCCCACTTAGTATGCTTGGTAAATCTTTTTCTATACGGGGCGTTGTGCCTTTAGCACCTGACTTACGTCGACTCAAATCAGGTAATAAATCGTCTTCGGTAAGGGCAATGCCCGATGGACAGCCATCAATTGTTATACCGACACCTTTGCCGTGAGATTCTCCGAATATGCTGATTTTAAAAATTCTTCCGAATGTGTTCATAGGGGTAATCGTTTGTATAATCTGGATGAGATCCAGTTGTGGTTTAATAATTTGGTAATAGCAGAAACAAAGATAGTCAATTTGTGATTGTGCTAATGTGTGATTAAAGTAAATTGGTGCTTTATAATGTATAGTTTTATTTCAATTGAAAAGTTTATTGTTTTTATATCGAGAATATATTACATGTTAAGGAAATTAAGCTTTAATAATGATAAGAATTGGCTTTTTTGTATTTTAGCCAGCTAGAAAATAAATATTACTAACATAAAACAAACACAAGGTGAAAAGAACATTTCTTTCATTATTTGCAGCGAGTGTTTTACTAAGCTCATGCAATTGCGACAAGTGTGATAAAACTGAGACAAATGGAAATCCATTTTTCTCAGAATATAACACACCACATCAAACAGCTCCGTTTGATCAGATTAAATTTGAACATTACAAGCCAGCTTTTCTTGAGGGTATGAAGCAAGAGCAAGCTGAAGTTTTGGCTATTGCGAACAGCACTGAGGAGCCTACTTTTGCAAACACAATTGAAGCTTTTGAAAAGACAGGAGAATTATTGTCTAAAGTGAGTAATGTTTTTTATGCACAAAAAGCTTTTAACAACAACGATTCCATTGCAAAATTGGCAAAGGAATTATCACCTTTAGAGACTAAGCATAGTGCTGATATCAGTCTTAACGAAAACTTGTTTAAAAGAATTAAAACGGTTTACGACAAAAAAGACGATTTGAAGCTTTCTGTTGAGCAGAACACTTTATTAGAAAAAATGTACCAGAGATTTGTGCGCAGTGGTGCAAATCTTGATGCTGACCAAAAAGCAAAATTGCGTGTTATTGATGAGAAGTTATCGATGTTAACCATGCAGTTTGGCGATAACGTATTGGCTGAAACCAATGCTTTTGAATTGGTTATTGACAATAAAGACGACTTGGCAGGTTTACCTGAGTCAGTTATTGGTGCAGCTGCTGAAAAGGCCACAGCTGCAGGTAAAGAAGGCAAATGGATGTTTGGTTTGGATAAGCCATCTATGCTTCCTTTCCTACAGTACTCTGATAAGCGTGACTTGAGAGAGAAATTGTACATGGGGTATGTAAACCGTGGTAACAACAACAACGAGTTCGATAACAAAAAGATTGCACAAGAAATTGCGAACTTAAGAATCGAAAGAGCAAAGTTGTTCGGATTTAAAAACCATGCAGCTTACGTACTTGACAAGAATATGGCTAAGACTCCTGAGAAAGCGATGGAGTTATTGAACAAACTTTGGGATGCTGCTTTGCCAAACGCTAAAAAAGAAGCAATTGAGTTACAGAAAATGATTGATAAAGAAGGTGGCAAGTTTAAGTTGGCTTCTTGGGACTGGTGGTACTATTCTGACAAAGTGAAGAAAGCGAAATATGCTTTGGATGAGGAAGAATTGCGTCCTTATTTCGAGATCAACAACGTGCGTGATGGTGCTTTTGCCTTGGCTACAAAGCTTTGGGGTATCAAGTTTGTTGAGCGTAACGATATTGCTAAATTCCACGAAGAGTGTCAAACTTGGGAGCTACAGGAAGCTGATGGAACACATATTGGTATCTTCTACCTGGACTATCATCCACGTGCTTCTAAGCGTCCAGGTGCTTGGATGGACTCGTTCCGTAAGCAATCAGGTTTGGGAACTGATAAGGAGATTACTCCAATTATCATGAATATTTGCAACTTCACCAAGCCTGTAGGTGACGGACCAGCTTTGATTAGTCCTGATGAGGTTGAGACTTTATTCCACGAGTTTGGTCATGCACTTCACGGATTCTTATCTAAGTGTCGTTACAACACATTGTCTGGTACTTCTGTATCACGTGACTTTGTTGAGCTACCATCTCAGGTGATGGAAAACTGGTGTTTCGAGCCAGAAATGTTAGCAATTTATGCAAAACATTATAAAACAGGTGAGGTGATTCCAACTGAATTGGTTGAGAAGATTCAGGCTGCTGGTAAATTCAATCAGGGATTTGCTACAGTTGAGTACCTTGCAGCTTCCTTGCTTGATATGAAATACCATACTTTAACTGAGCCATTAACTGAAGATGTCATGACTTTTGAGAAGAATTACCTTGAAGGTATGGGATTGATTCCTGAGATCTATTCAAGATACCGTTCTACTTATTTTAACCATATATTCTCCGATCCTGTAGGTTACTCTGCAGGTTACTATGCTTACATTTGGGCTGGAGTACTTGATTCTGATGCTTTCCAGGCATTTAAGGAAACATCATTATTCGATCAGGCTACTGCAAAAGCATTCCGTGACAATGTATTATCTAAAGGTGGAACAGAAGATCCAATGGTACTTTACAAGCGCTTTAGAGGTGCTGAGCCAAGTATTGAGCCTTTATTGAAAAAGAGAGGCTTGAAATAAGCCTATCTACATAAATTTGAACAATCCGATTCACGCAAGTGGGTCGGATTTTTTTGTTTTTGAGTAAGCTTAATTATGAGTATTAAAGAAATATTAGCAGTAGTAGTGTTTTGTTTGTATATTAAACAGATAGAGAAATAACTTAGACCTAGGATTCAATTGGTTTTCAAGTTTCGTTAATATGACAAATAAATTATGAAAATAAGAGTGTCTTTTCTGTACTTTATTATTTTGTCTAATCTTGCTATGGGACAAAATATTCTACCAACTCCTATGCATTTAGAACGTTTAAATTCAGATTTCGTATTTGGGAAAGAAGTTCGGGTAGGATATGATAAAGGGTGTTTAGAAACGGCTCAATATCTTGTTACGAAGTTAAATAAATATGTGAAAATAAGACTCAATGAATCGAACAGTGGTGATATTATTCTATCTAAAAATAACACCTATGAAAAATTGGGTGAAGAAGGCTATCATTTAAGAGTTTCACAATCTCAAATTGATATAAATTCGGTAAGTGAAACGGGGCTTTTTTATGGAATTCAGACTTTTCTTCAGTTATTGCCCATAGAAATTCAGGCTGATAAAATGTTTGATTTGAATGGATTTGTAATAAAAGGAATAGAAATAACTGATCGACCTAAATATGTTTGGCGTGCTTTTATGCTTGATTCTGGTAGACAATATCAGAGACCTGATTTTATAAAGAGCTATCTTGAATATCTGGCGATGTTGAAGATGAATGTTTTTCATTGGCATTTGACTGAAGGACAAGGTTGGCGAATTGAAATAAAAAAATATCCTAAACTAGCTAAAATAGGTTCGAAGGTTGCTTTTGGGAAAGAGCAACAAGGTAATTATACTCAGGAAGAAATAAAGGATATAGTAGCTTTTGCCAGCAAACTGCATATAACGGTAGTCCCTGAAATTGATATCCCAGGTCATTCCGAAGCAGCTTTGATTGCCTATCCTAAATTGTCTTGTTTTAATAAAATACCCGAATCTGTAATGAGTTTTTCACCAAATCTCTTTTGTGGAGGAAGAGAGGATACCTATCAGTTTCTCCAGGATATACTTGATGAGGTTTGTGAATTATTCCCTTCAAAATATATTCATTTGGGTGGTGATGAGGCACCTAAAGATAATTGGGATAAATGTCCCGATTGTAGATTTAAGGTTAAGACTGAAAAGCTGAGAAATTCACATGATCTCCAGTTGTATTTCTCTTCTAGATTGGCAAATTACTTAAAGAAGAAAGGGCGCAAGGCAATCTTTTGGGGAGATATTTTACATCGTAAAGGAATGAACCTTCCTGATAATGTTGTTATTCAGTGGTGGAACTGGAATAGTCATAAGGATAAAGCATTAAAAAATGCAATTGAAAGGGGGCATCAGGTTATTTGTAATACGAATTGCTGTAGTTATTTAAACTATACGCTAACGCCCTGGACCAAATATAAAAAGAAAGTCACTTTTGATTTGAGAGATACTTATGAAGGAAACCCAAGCGATTTAAGAAATCCCAACGAATTGGTTTTAGGAATGAGTTGTTGTTTGTGGGCAGATCGTGGTGTGCAAGAGTATATGATTGATAGGCGTGTATTTCCCCGAATATTTTCTTTATCTGAGCAAATGTGGTATAGTGGGGAGAGGTTAAAATTCGATGAATTTTATTCAAAAGTTAGGGCAAAATATCCATTGTTGAGAGAGCTGAACATTGATTATGGTCCAGCTCTCAAAGAAGAAGTGCCACTTGGTTATAAGTGGGATTAGTCTATTATAGAGTGTTATTTTTTTACATAAATAATTTGTCCTGTGAAATCACTCAATAATGTCTGGATGGATACTTTTGCAACTTCTTTAGATTTTAACAAACTACCTTCGGGTTCGATACCAAAGTTTTTAATTCGCATAGGAGTTTGTGTTCTTTCGGGATTAATACAGTTAACTTTAATATCAAAGTTTTTCCATTCTTCGGCAATGGCTTGTGTGAAGTTTACTACAGCCGCTTTTGTTGAAGAGTAGATACTATATGATGAGCGTCCTCTTGTGTATGAGCTTGATGTAAATAACAAAAGTTGGCCTTGTGTCTGTTTAAGGTATTTGAAACTCTCAGTAGCTACATTTATCATGCCTATATAGTTAACTTGAGTTATTTCTTGTATGCTCTCAGGATCAAGGTTCATAAGAGGTTCCTTATTAAGAATCGCTGCCGTATTTATAACGAAATCAATTTTGCCATTTTTATCGTAAACAGACTTAAGAGCCTTGCTAACTGCCTTTTTATCTTTGACATTGACATTGTTATGCGTTCGACTAAATGCGTATACTTTTGCTCCAATCTCATTGAATATATTTACAATATCCTTCCCAATACCATAACTACCTCCAAAAACGACAATCACTTTTGATTTTAAAGTCTCTTTTTGATTTTGTAATAATTCCTGAGTATTTAAATCCAAATGTTTTAATTGGAATAGCTTATCTGCAATAAATAAGTCAAGTTCATATGTTACCTTGATATTACTTTGTGATCCTTCGACTACATAAACTTTTTCCTGTGGTAAATATTTTAATACAACACCACAATCATCTGTTGACGTAAATGCAGGGTCTTGCGCTGCCAACTTGTATGCATTCCGGATAGTTGATAGTTTAAACGCTTGAGGTGTTTGTCCTTGTCGCAGTTTAGAGCGCCTAGGGATATTTGTAATAAAGTTAGCTTCGTCAACCTCAATAATAGTGTCTGTAGCTGGTATAGCAACATCAACTGCGTTGTATTTTTCCATTGCGGATATGACCTTATCTATAATTGAAAGACTGACAAATGGTCTTACAGCATCATGAAAAATAAGATTAAAATGATCAGAATTTGGCTCATGTTCATAGGCTCGAATTGCTGCCAAACTAGAGTCTGATCTTTCTTTTCCTCCCTGTAGAATTTTTTTTACTTTTTTATATTGATTTTTGATTACAATATCTTCAATTTGCTGAACATACATAGGATTTATAACTATAGCGATCTCATTGATTTGTTCAGATTTTTCGAAAATATCGATACTGTGTTCAATAATCGTTTTTCCCGCTATTTTAATAAACTGTTTTGGTAATTCTCCTCCCAAACGATTTCCATTTCCCCCAGCTAACAGAACACAAATGTTTGTCATTTTGTTTTTATTTATGTGCATGTAAAATGCATTTTATTAAAGTTGATAAAATAATACCTTCCCAATAAATACAACTTAACTGTACAGAGCTGATTCTTGTTCAAGTATATTTACCATACGGACTGATACTTTTCCATCTACAGGGCCAATAATTTCGTAAGTGCATTCTGCTCTACGAGCTTTATATCTCTCGGGATTTTGTATTTCAGTGTCAACGACTTTTTTTAGATCTTTGTATTTATTTACGTTTTCGCCAATATTCCGAAATTGGTCCATAGAACTTTCCATCCTTTTTTTCAATTTATGTTTTCCAAACAAACGATAGCTTAAACGAAGTTTAATAAATCGATTTAAGATAACAGGTTTGTCTAATGCCGCGAATTCAAAAACAACCGAAGATTCATCAGAAATAAGAATATCAGATATCGCATAAAATGGAGAGATATTATAATCTTCAAATTCTGCAAAATATACATTGGAATATTTTTTCCATTTATTCAGTTTTTTTCTTTGAGCCTTATATCTTTTTCGTAGATATGTGTAGTGATGAGCTTTAACAATAATGTTATAATCAGAAAACTCTTCCGGAAATTTATTGCCCATGTTTTCTATAGAACTTGGATAGAAAGTTGGAGCATACAGGATGGTCTTTTTTTTAGGGTCTAAACCATATTCTTTTTTGAGATTGATAATTTCTTTTTCAGTTAATGCTAGAACAGAATCAAGTTTTGAAAACCCAACATTGTTTAATAATGTTTTGCTTTGAGGATATAATTCTTTGAGTTTTTTTAATCTAAACTCGCCTTCTACAAATCGAATGTCATATATGTTTTTATCTTCAGAAAAATTGCCAGTTTTTGTGCCAATACCATGGGCGATAAAGACTGACTTCTTATATGAAATATCTGTCGAAGGCAAAGAATTCCCACTTATAAGATATTCTATTTCGGTATTTTCAAGACCTTTAGTACCTATTTGATAAGGAATACTTTCTTTTTTGCAGATATTTATAATATCCTCATTTTGATTGAAAATATCTCTCTTTGCGCTTTCTTTAAAGACGAAGAGATATTTCAAATTTCTTTTCTGGAGCTCATTTGCTACCGGAAGAAATTGTGGTAGGTAATAAATTTGTTCTGTATAAAAGACTGCAAATATCTTAGTAGTTGGCATATAAAGAGGTATAGTGAAGTTTTAAAACAAATAAAAGTTGATAATAAATATTGCTATTCTAATTGCTTTGAGCTTAGTCAGATAAACGATTAGGTTCTAATCGATAGTTTCACCTTTCTGTAATCTCCAGCATTTAAGATATCTCCAATAGACTTCAAGTGCTTTCATTTTGGCAATTATAAACCCTTGACGGCCATCTAAGAACCCTAAGTTTAATAAGTAATGGAATATAAATCGGTAAGTAGGTTTAATAGCCAAATGAAATGGCGTTATTTTAACCTGTTTGTCAAATAATTGTTTAGCCTTTATTGTCGAATATTGATCTGTTTTTCTAAACATAACAGTTACACCTTTGTAAGTGTTGTGAATCAGATAAACATTTTTTAAAACAATTTCCTGGGTTTCGGTGATGTCAGGAAGTTCATGTACCGCATTTTTGTATTTAAAATGATTGAAATTATATAAGAAATGAACAGGTTTACCTCCCCAGTTACTGTGTTTAATCAATCGGCCCATAAACATATTTTTAAGGGCTGTTTTATATACAATTTGTCTGGAGCAATCATCCTGATTAAGAATATCGTATATCTTTTGTTTTAAACTTGGTGTAATGATTTCATCAGAATCAATTCTCATGACCCAATTATTGGAAACTTTAGATAAAGCAATATTTCGTTGATCTGAAAAATCCTTAAACTTATTGTAATATATTTTGTCGGTGTATCTCGATACAATTTCGATTGTTTTATCGGTACTATAACTGTCTATAACAATAATTTCATCAATAAAATCAAGAGATTTAAGTGTTTCTTCAATATTCGACTCTTCGTTATAACAAATTATAGTTGCCGATATAGGCAACTTTTCACCAAATTTGTAGTTCTTGCGATTCATTTATATTATATCTATTGATTTTGTTCTAAGCTTGTTGTTTAATTAAATCCGAAAAATATTGTATTGTTTTAATTAAACCTTCTTCCAATTGAATTTTAGGTTCCCAGTTGTTCAGTTTTTCTTTTGCTAAGCTGATATCAGGTTGACGTTGCATCGGGTCGTCCATAGGTAATTCTTTGTGAATAATCTTAGATTTTGATTCAGTCAGTTCAATGACTTTTTGAGCCAATTCGAGTATCGTAAACTCATTGGGGTTACCAATATTAACAGGTCCAATAAAATCGCTGGGTGAATTCATCATCCTGATTGCCCCCTCAATTAAGTCATCGACATATTGGAAACTTCTGCTTTGAGAACCATCACCATATATGGTAATATCTTTATCTTTTAAAGCCTGCATGATGAAATTAGAGACAACACGACCATCGTTAGGATGCATGTTTGGACCATAGGTGTTGAAAATCCGCATGATTTTTATATCTACCTGATTTTGTTTGTGGTAATCCATAAACAAAGTTTCGGCGCAACGTTTACCTTCATCATAGCAGGAACGAATACCAATAGGGTTCACATTACCCCAATAATCTTCTGTCTGTGGGTGAATTTCAGGATCACCATAGATTTCACTTGTTGATGCTTGTAAGACACGAGCTTTTATGCGTTTGGCTAAACCCAGCATATTTATAGCACCCATAACCGAAGTTTTGGTTGTTTTAATGGGGTTGTATTGGTAATGAACCGGTGAAGCTGGGCAAGCTAAATTATAGATCTGATCCACTTCTGCAAAGTAAGGCTGAATAACATCGTGACGTACCAGTTCAAAATAGGGATGAGAAATAAGGTGTTCGATGTTACGCTTGTTACCTGTGAAATAGTTGTCGAGACAGATTACATCATTGCCTTCTTTTATAAGGCGATCACATAGGTGAGATCCAATAAAACCAGCACCTCCGGTAACAAGTATACGTTTCATGTGTCTATATTTTTATTTTGAAATAAAGGTTGCCTGCTCAATCTCAAGCGTTAAGAAGTTGAGTGGCTGTCCGATTTCATCTGTTAAAATTTCATTATTTGTATTAGAAGCAATTGCCTGTTTAATTATAACGCAGTTCAATTTACGAATATAAGGATTCTCTACAGTTTGATTTTGCCATATTTTTTGTAAACCTTCCATTTACGCAGAATCGAGAGTTTTCTTTTTTCGGGAACGCCATTTTGGTTGACCCATTGTTTGACTGCCTCAACCATTCTTTGTGCTGACTTACCGTCTCTTAAAGGATGATAGTTTTCGATAATCCATTTCCTATCTGCTTGATTGATATCCGAATTCAGTACAGATTCAACTGTTTTACACAGAAGATGAGGAGCCTCAATATTCGTCCATTTTATGTTATCCGATGTAGACTTAAATGTGATAACTGGCTTATCCAGAAGCAAAAATTCGTAAACAACCGAAGAGGTGTCACTAATCATTAGATCAGAAAGAATCAGATATTTACTAATATTGGGATCATCAACAATTATAAGGTTCTGATAAGATTTGGCAATTTCATTATACTTGGCTTTCACATCCTTATTCGTGAGGTCGTGAAATTTGATTTGAATCAGATAATCAGGATTTTTTGCTAATTCGATTATTTGGTCAGATATAAGTTCTGCTGATGTTAAACTAGGCGAAAAAGTTGGAGCATAAAGGATAATTTGTTTTGCTTGATGCTTTTCCAGAAGGTTTAATTTCTCTGTATCAAAGTTATCTTTTTGAAGAAAAAGAGCGTCTAATTTTGACCAACCTGTTTCAATCACATCGAAATCTCCGTGTTTAGCTGCCAATTCATTAAAACGATTTGTAAAATATGGTCCCTGAGTCAAATACAAGTCAAAATAGTTTCTAATTCTAAAGTGTCCTTTTTTCTCACCGGCTAAGCCGTGAAATATCTGAGTTTTAACACCTCTTAAATAATGAGGAACAACATTCCCGGGCACAAAAATAGCATCACTTTTAAAATCAGATATTTCTTGTAAAGATGATGTGTAAGAGGTATCATCTTTAAAAGGGAAATGTTCTACGATCTCCGGATCGACATACCATAAGATATCTTCTTTCAAACGAATTAATTCGTTATGAATAGGACGTAAGATACCAAATGAATAGGGTCTTTTGCAAAAGAGAACAGTTTTCATATTTTAAATGTTTGAGCCATTAATTAAACTCTGTTTGGGATATAAGTACTTTTCTGAAGATAGAATTTCAAACTATTATCTACTTCTTTTTAAAGAAACTCTTAAATTTCTTCTTCCTTAGTTTTTTAGCCTTGTGAATTCTGTCGAAATTAATAATTTGTTTTTCGATATAATCTTTGTCCATATTGCTTAGTTGGGCATATTTGTTGGCAATAATCTTAAGGAATTCTTCTTCAGCCCATAATTGGGAGAAATTTTTCAGTTTATCTATAGTTGTAAGTTGCTTAAATTTTAATCTGTTAATATCAACGATTGAAAACTGATTTTCTTTATCAGATTGTTTTATAAGAATATTACCGGGAGAATAATCTTGATGTAAAACCCCCTTTTGGTGATTATTAAAAGTGAATTGGGTAAAGTCTTCTAAAAGAGAATTCTGATAAGGAATTTTTCCAGTCGTTAGTTCTCTGATTGTAAAATCATATTCAAATTGCAATGAAATATAATAGCTGTGATATATAAGACCGTTTTTGTAGCAGATTATAGAGGCTACTGGCTCGGGTGTGCTGATGCTTAATTCCTGAAGTTTAATAGCATACCTAAAAGAGTTCTCAGCTTTTGATTTTCTAAAGTAGGTATAAGCTATTTTATTAATTAGATGAGGAATTTTAAAGGATTTTACATTAAGCTTCAGGCCTTCTGTTTCAATTATTTTAATCTCATTCCGCCCTTTGTATATGGATGTTCCAAGTTTATCGAAATTCTCAGGAAGCCTTTCCAGAAAGTTCTTTAAATGTTTGTATTTTGGACTAATGTCTATTCGCATAATGTAATGATGTCAGGCTGTTTTTAATCTGATCCGTAAAATTACAAATAATTTAAGGCCTATTGGTTTCTATTTCTTTAACAAATTTGAAATAATACCTGTTCTGGATAGTTTAAGCATAAATCCTAAGTTGTTTTTGTAAATATCTCCTGTATCATAAGCGATACTTGCTTGAATATCGAAAGGTATTTTGTTTTGGGGAAGGGAGAGTTCTAACAAGAAGTGTTTTTGATATTCTTGCGGATCAACTGTATATTTTCTTAAAATCACCCACTCTTCTACAGGTTTATTTCGATCTTCAACAACTGGATAAACTTGACCATAGTTTTTGTACATGGTTGCCTTAAATAAATATTTTAAGCCCTGATATTGTCCTGACAGACCAACATTAAAGGCTTTAATTGTTGTATTTGCAAAGCTAATGCTGTTGTCGGGTTTGATAGTTGTGGGAGAAATCAAAGGAATACCAACCCCTCTCTGATAGTTAGACCATCCTGATCGGTAAAGACTATGGTTAAAATAACTGTCGAATCCAATAACATTCAGAGTGGGGGTTATTTCAACACTACCTTGATCCAGGCTAGAGTAATATTCCAATAGGAATGCATTGATGATTTTAACCTTGTGCAATTGTAGGTGTAATCCGTAATAAATATCCCTAACATTGTAAATTTTTCTAACTTCTCCACTTTTGTCTTCAAACATATTTTTCATGAAGAAAGTCAAGTTGAATTGGTTGGATTTATAATTCAGTTTGGCTTGATTTTGCCCGACATGATTTCCTAAGGAATTATCAGCTTCAATATTACTGGTCCCCCCATCTTTAGAAGTCAATAAATCACCATTTTTAGCTACAAAAACTTTAGCAAAGGTTTTAAAACCTCCTTGTAATTTACCGTAAGTGGGAGATGTTCCTGCCCATTGTGCATAATGATCAATACCAACTTCCAGTGATAATCCTTTGTCTTTACCAAAACGAAGGAAGAAGTTCTTGTGATGTAAGTTGACATGATTGACATATCTGTCGTCAATTAGCCATCCGTTAGACAGAACTGCCTTTGTTGCAACCCAACCTTTTGTAAAAGGAACATTAAGATATTCTGTTGTACCGATTTCAATTTTAGGATAGGGACGTGCATTTCCTGACATGATCAGATTTCCATTGGTAAAGGATAACCCATCTAATTCTAGTTCAGGATTTTTTGCACCAACAAATAATTGAATTTTATTCCTTTTGACAGCCAAATAGTACTGATTGATTAAAGCATATTGGGAATATGTACTACTAAATGCAGCATCTAAACCCGCTGTCCAGTCATAGCCAGTTTTTTTTGTATAATCTTTATTTAACCCAAGATAAATTTGTTCACCATTTTTGTTTGGGGCTATCCCATGCTGATTTGAGACAAGCCAAAATGGAAGTGACGATTTACTTGATAAAGCTACAGAGGTCCCTACTTCGTAGTTTAATTCCTTTTTTTGAGAAAAGGAAGAAATCGAAACAAACAATAAGGCACAAATGATTAGACTTGTGCGGATTTTAATTTTATTTAGAATCATTTGTTAAATGTTTTGCAAAAGCTTTTGTAATTCTCTTTATCGACTCACCACCAATTTTGTTGTAGGGGATCAAATCTGGCGCAATAAATTCGTAATCTGAGATATCGTCTTTTGCGTGTATATGGTTAAATGAATTTAATTGACAAATATAAGCTAAATCCAATGTAAATACAGATAAACCGCCGAAAACATATTCGTTTGGTGATGACATAAAGTATCTGAATTGATCGATATCAAGATTTAGTTCTTCTTTAATTTCTCTAACTAAAGCCTGTTCAGCTGTTTCCATGATATCAACAAAACCACCAGGCAAATCGAGCATGCCTTTGTGAGGATTGATGGCACGTTTGGTAAAAAGAATTTCCCCTTTATCGTTGATGATTAAAGCAGCGACTGCCGCAGCCGAATTGATGTATAAATGAAATTGGCATTTATCACATAAAAAGGATTGATCCTCTTTAAAATAAAATTCACTACTGCCGCATTTTGGGCAATAGTGAATGGTGTTTTTTGGTAATGTTGACGTCATACCATTTATTATTGTTTTAATATTTGTTTCTGAGCTAAGTATTCAGAAGAATAGAACTTGTTAGAGTTCAATAACCATTTTCAGGATTTTTTCCAGTTCCTCCGCATCAACTTCATTAAATGAATTGAATTCACGTGAATCAACATCGAAAACACCGATGATATTTCCATCTTTGTCTTTCAGAGGTAAAACAATTTCAGAGTTTGTTGCTGAATCGCAGGCAATATGACCAGGAAAGTCGTGTACATCGGGTACTATGATTGTTTCTTTTTGATTGATTGCTGCCCAACAAACCCCTTTGTCTTTAGCTAATTTTTGACAGGCTACCGGACCTTGATAGGAATGAACCAGAAGTTCTCCATCTACAAGCAGGTAAATCCCTGTCCACGAATAATATTTGATTTTGTGGTGCAGAATGGCTTCTACTGTTGCCAGTCTTGACATCATGTTTTCAGTCGATTTGAATAAGCCTTTTAGTTGCTCGTTTAATCGTTGGTAGCGTGCTCTTTTACTCTTATTTAATTTGTCCATATGACTTTTTTTAGTTGAATATGCGAATCTAAGCAATGATCCCATTAATCACAACTTGATAGCTATCTAGTTTCCAGATTTTGGAAAGTGAAAAATTGTGTCTCACCCGCTTTCACAGTAAAATTCAATTCCTGGTGGGAATTTCCATTAATCCCACTTTTAAGATTCAGCTTCAGTTTGTGTTTGCCAGGGTTTAATCTGATTCGGGTATAATAAATGCTGTGAGGAAGTGTTTGCCAGTTGCGGGTGTCAGCTTTTTCGGTCAAAGCGTTGGCAATACTGAGTAGGGTTCCCATTGTTTTGTCTTTGCTTCGGGTATATTCCTCAAGTGCCTTTTTTGTTGCCAGCCTTATAATAGAATTTGCCAACTCTCGTACCATACGATCTTTTAGACATTTGAAAGCAATCGAATTGATATCCTCAGCTTTTTCAAGCTTAAAATGAGTTAGACTGTCCAATTCGATGGACCCTTGATTGAATAAAGGAATTCGTTCCCGATATTTTGGAAATGCTATTCTGATGAAATCGAGATTATTTAATGCAGAGCGCTCATTGTTACTAAAATTGCTTGTGTTGAAAGGGAAGCTGACTCCTTCTTCGTTGTTGGCAAGTGTTAGTATGCCGCCAGCACCTCGATTGGCAGCAAAATTAATACTCCACTCATCCTTCACAGGCCCAAGTCCGTTCATCCAAATAAAGATAATTTCACCTGCATCGTTTTTGTCAGAATTGTAAGTCATGCCAAATTCTTTGCTGTAAAAATTATATTCTTGCTCAAAGCCAATGCGCTTGGACGTTCTTAAAATGTCTTCCTTTAATTGTTCAGGAGGTATGGTTCCAAAGTTTTCGGTATAATTTTCTTTGTAAATAGTATAAGCATTTCGATAGGCGATAAAAGCATTGTTGTAGTCTTTGGAAGCTTCATAAATCATCCCCATTAGGTTATGAGCAAAGGCATCATCGCTGTATCTGTTTTTATGATTTTTAGGGTATTTGTCGTTAAGGGTATAAAGTTTTTCGTTGACACGGCGGCATTCTATAAGTGCTTCTTCTTTTTTGCCTTGCTGGAGATATGCAATGGCTTTGTAATAGTTAATCAGAACATTTTCAAAATCCTCAGGAATATAGGGTTTCACACTGGGATTGGTAAGGTAAGCCAAGGCTTCTGATCCCAGATTTTTTCTCTGATCTTCAATGAATAAATCGGCCTCATTAAAAAAAGAATTTGCCGATACGTAGTCTTGTTGCATCCAGGCAAGGGTTCCTTTGTTTACAAGGTACAGAACCCGGTTTCGATGGGCTTGTAATTTTGTGTTCGCATCCAGATGCTTATTGGCGCTTTGCATATCACCACTGGCAAAACTTTTATTGAAGGCTTCGTTTTGTTGGTAATATGTCGCACATCCTGATAATAGAAGTGGAGCCAGTACAATGAGAAAAAATCGAAATAGTTTTTGTTTTGGAAGCATCATACTACGAGGATGGTTGAACATTTGACTTTGGAATTGCAGCCAAGAAATTAAATACCTGCAGGACAGATTGCCCTGCAAGTATTTTTATTTAGTTTTCCGTTGATTCGTTAGAATAATTTTAAGATCAACCGATTTATAAACCTTTTCTATCGGTTTACATATTTCTTTATTTTCTTGTCACCCATCCAAACAAGTTCGCTGGTCTCAATGTTTGTTAATTCAAGATTTAACTGGTAATAACGTACTTTTTCTTTCTTATGGCTATCGATAATCGAATTGATATCACCTTGAAGAATAAAGTCGGCACCTAGTTCCTGTCCCCATTTTTTAATGGTTTCTTTTGAGGCGAAATCTTGTTGATCAGCTCTTTCCTGACGAAGATCTTCACGTTTTGAACCTGCCTGAACCAAACGTACGCGACCATCATTCAGAATTGATTTCTCAATATCCTTGATGTAAGTGTCTGCTTCGATATGCTCTGAGCTTTTATTATAGATTAAGCCAACAATGACAACAGGTTTTCTGTTGAATTCTTTCTCGAAATCAGCAATCCAATTCTGGCTTAAAACTTGTTGAGTTAGAGACTGGGCAGCCAGCTGAGAATCTGTATCATTCCAACGACCACTTAAGTCGATTTGTTGATCAGGTGAAACTCTTGTAATTTGACGTGAACAAGATGCGCTGGCAACTAAAACCAATGCAAAAACTAATAAACGAAATGAATGAGTCATAATCTGTGTTTTAATTTACTCTAATAGATTGTTATTTTCAAGATACTCATATTTAATGAGGACTTGGTATGTTACAGGATGTAATCTTTATGATGACAATCAATTTGTGTGCCACACTTACTTTACCTGACTAACTAATTTTTCAAGTTTTGCGTAATGTTTATCACTTACTGGAGTCATCGGTAATCTAAAGTTGTTTTCAATCAGATTATTGATGTTTAAAATGGCTTTGATGCCTGCCGGATTGCCTTCAGTGAATAAGTTTTGAATAATTTCGAATAATTTAAAGTGTAAGGTTTTAGCATCTTCAATTTTATTATCGAGGGCTGCATTAACCATATTGCTAAATTCCTTTGGAAAAGCATTTGCAATCACAGATATAACGCCTTCAGCTCCTAAACAAATCATAGGGAAAGTTAGTGCATCGTCCCCTGAAATAACAGCGAAATCATTGGGTTTATTATTAATGATTGCCATAATTTGCTCCATATTTCCTGAAGCTTCTTTTATTGCAACGATATTTTTAAAATCATTGGCCAAACGAAGCGTTGTTTCTGCTGAAATATTAATTGATGTTCGACCTGGAACATTGTATAAAATGACAGGAACAGGGCTTGCCTCAGAAATCATTTTATAGTGTTGATATAAGCCTTCCTGACTGGGTTTGTTATAATATGGCGCAACAGAAAGAATACCAGAAATCTCTTTATAGGCATGAAAATTTTTGATGCCTTCAACAACTTCATATGTGTTATTGCCGCCCATGCCAATAACCAGAGGAACTCTTTTGTTGTTGATTTTAATAATGTGATCAATTACAGCCTTTTTTTCATCTTTATTAAGCGTTGCGGCTTCACCTGTTGTTCCCATTACAACAAGGTAGTTTATTCCATTATTAATTTGAAAATCGACTAAGTTTGTAAGCGAGTTAAAATCGATACTTCCGTTTGTGAAGAAAGGAGTGATGATTGCAACTCCTGTTCCTGTAAATTGATGTGACATGATATTTTAGTTTTTCTTAATTTCTGAAAGATAATTGATACTGTCCTGAATTAGGTTTTGTATGCTTGATTGTTCTTTTAGTTCAATCATAAAGTCCAAATGTTCTTTATTACTTGCATTTGCGCCTACTTTAAATGCAGATTTCGATAGAGAAACGATGTATTGAACAGGTAATTCTTCTGATTGTGTCAGAACAAATAAAATATCGAATTTTTGTTTAAAGAATTCAGATATCTCATGTGTTTGAGGAATGCCTTTCCAGTTACTATCCTGATCTGAGAAATAAATAAAATCTAAAGTGTTTAGTGGTCTTTGTGGTATATCATCACCTGTATACCAACCCGCTGCATTGACTTGATAGCCTTGGCTTTTTAAATCTTTATAAAAATCACTGACAATTTTATTATTTTCTTTTTGATTTGTATCGAAAAGAATACCAATATGACGAGCACTTTTCATGTTGTGAAATTCTACACGTCTATGTTGTTTTTTTAACTGATTGTTTAGAATCTTTCGGGCAATATTTTCAGCTGTTTTTTTGAAAATGCTCATATCTAGTTAAGTAATCTTTATTAAAATAAATATAATTTGTTAGATTTTAAACTTAAAAGAAAGTCTATTTGTATGAAAATCAGGCACAATATAATGATTTTTTCGGGCTTGTTGGAGCAAAAAAAAGCCTTTGTTAAAGGCTTTTTTTTAGTTCAATTGTAAATCAGGGAGCTAAGCGTTGAAATTTCCATTTATTATCTTCCCGAAAATATTCAATCCTATCGTTTAAGCGACTTTCACGTCCTTGCCAAAATTCAAATTTTTCAGGAATGAGTTGATAACCGCCCCAAAAATCCGGACGCTGAAAATCATCTCCAAATTTTGATTTGAAACTTTCAATGGCCGTTTCTAACTCAGCTCTGTTCTTTAAAATCGTTGACTGGGGAGATACTGCTGCAGCTCTTCGGCTTCCTACAGGACGCTCCATAAAATACCGATCGGAATGTTCGGGCGGTAATTGTTTAATCTGACCTTCTATCCGAATTTGTTTTTCTAATTGTGGCCAAAAAAAGACCATTGCCGCATAAGGGTTTTGTTTGAGTTCTTTTCCTTTTCGACTGTTGTAGTTGGTGAAAAAACAGTAGCCTTCTTCTGAATAATCTTTAAGCAAAAGTATTCTGGCACTCGGCTTCCCTTCTGAATTAGCGGTTGCCAAAGTCATTGCATTGGCATCGGGTAGATTGGCATCAAGAGCCAGTTTAAACCAAGCATCAAATAGAACAAAAGGATTGGGATCTATATCCTGTTCGTTGAGTTGCTTTAGTGTGTATTCGTGTCGTCTTTTTTGAATATCTTTTTGCATGGAAAATTGTTTCTAGGGTTGCATGAGTATATTGGGCTCTATGCTTAAACCAGTGTAATTGATGTAGTACTGACCATCTTTTTCCGGAAAAGCCATTTCGGCTTCATTCTCAGTATTGGCATTGGCTACACCAACATGAGCAAAGAGAATTTTCGCCTGATGTGTATCGGCATGTGTGATGATCTCTTCGGCTGCCATTGAACTTAGTGAACCCAAATCGGGATAGGTGCTTGTTTTCACAACAATAAAATACATGTCGTCATCTTTTCGGGCGATAATTTGAGGGTTTTTCTCAAATTCAATGTTCACCGAAAGGACTTCAAATTCATCTTTGATATGCTTGTATACCCATTTAATACCCAGCTCGTGCAATTCTTCTCCGCTAAGTCTTTTTCCTTTTTGGCTCATAATTAAATTTTGATTTTATTCTGCGAATATCTCTTTTATCGATACTAATTCCAAATAGCTGGGTGATAAAACTACAAATCTTCTACAATATCATTTAAAAATTGATTGAGTGGATATAAGGCTTCAAAAGCTTCCTGTATCGCAAGAGGAAATTTATCTGAGTTTACAATCTCATCAGATACAGATTTACTGACAGCATAATGTTTGTAATTTAGCAGTTGAATGTGTTCGAAATCTTTTGGATAGCCACGAGGTGCTGTTTTTAGCTTTTCGCCATATAATTCGGGAAAATGGTTTACGAACTTTGGATTTTCAACAATAGCTTTGAATTCTTCAGGATGATGAAAAATTTCGTCTCGAATGGCTTTCAATGTTTTTGATTCGGGCATATAGCATCCTCCTCCCAAAAAACATTGTTCGGGTTCGATGTGGATATAATAACCTCCGTATCTCGATTTGCGTCCGCTAGGAGCTATAAAAGCACCAAAGTTGGTTTTGTAGGGGCGTTTATCATTTGAAAATCGAACATCGCGGAAGATTCTGAAAATACAATCTTTAGCATTAAGCCCTGCTACAGAAGGATCTATGCTTTTAATTTGCTGAATGCAAAGCTCGGTGAAGAGTTCAAAATCTTTTTTTGCCTGATTATATTGTACTTTATTGGCAAGAAACCAATCGCGATTATTATTTTCTCTTAAATCAAGCAAGTATTGATAAATGGAATTTGGAAGCATGGGCGGTTTTGTCTTTTTGAAATTATATTTAAATTGAGTTTCAAAATACGATTAATGCTGAAGATAATCAAAGATTGATCTGAAATATTGGATGAGAAGCTGAACAGTGAATGTATTATTTTTTGATAAGGAATTTAGGAAACCCGTTTCCTTTGTTAATTTTGCAAGACTTTAATTATTTTGAATCAGTGAGTCGCTGAGTTGAGATGATCTTATACAGACGATAAAAAACAACAAAGATATGATTATAGGTATTATAGGGGCTATGGAAATTGAAGTGACCAGGCTTCGTGATGAATTGAAAAATAGAGAAGAGATTAGTAAAGCAGGGTTTACCTTTTATAAAGGACAGATTCATGGCGTAGACATTGTTTTGTTGCAATCCGGAATTGGGAAGGTAAATGCCGGAATTGGAGCCGCAGTTTTGATTGACAATTTCACCCCTGATTTTATAATCAACACGGGCTGTGCCGGTGGTTTTATCTCTGATTTAAAAGTGGGGGATATCGTCATTTCCAAAGAAGCGATTCATCATGATTTTGATTGTACGGTGTTTGGTTACAAACACGGACAGGTTCCGGGGATGCCACCAAGTTTTATTGCCGATAGTCAGTTGATCGAATTAGCCGATAAATCGATTCATAAATTAACAGACTTAAGAACAAAGTGCGGAACCATTGTAACGGGTGATCAGTTTATGAATAATCCTGAGGCAACAAAAAGAATTAAAGAGCTTATTCCGGAAGCTGATGCGGTTGAAATGGAGGGAGCTGCCATTGCTCAGGCATGTTACCGTTTTAATGTTCCATTTGTTGTTATCCGTTCTATTTCGGATATTGCAGGTCAGGAGAATGCTGTTCAGTATGAGGAGTTTGTCGAAACAGCAGCCGTTAATTCGGGTAATATGGTCATGGAAATGATTCAGGAATTGGGACAGGCCTAAGCAGAGTAAAAGTTATTTGAGCTCATTAGTATATTTTAATTGATGCTACTTAAAAATTGAATAAAATGAAAAAAATAGACAGTTTTGCAGTTGATCACGATAGATTGAAGCGAGGCATTTATGTCTCTCGAAAAGATAAGGTTGGCAATGAGGTATTAACCAGTTTTGATATCCGAACTAAGTTGCCTAATCAGGAGCCTGCCATGGAGATTGAAGCTATGCATACCATGGAACACCTGTGTGCAACATTCTTAAGAAACCATGATGAATGGGCTAAAAAAACCATTTATTTCGGACCGATGGGGTGTCGTACAGGTTTTTATATGATATTTCATGGCGATTTGATTTCGGAGGATGTGGTTGATGTGATTAAAGAGATGTTTCAATTCATGTCCGATTTCAATGAAAAAATCCCAGGGGCTGATAAAATTGAATGTGGCAACTATAAAAGTCATGATTTAGAAGGTGCAAGAGAAGAAGCAAAGAAATTTAACGATGAGGTTTTAGATCATCTCACTGAGGAAAATTTAAATTATCCTCAATAAAAAAAAGCTACCTAAATGGTAGCTTTTTTTTTTGTATTATTTTTTTCTTATCGATTCATCTCTTCGGTAGGAAGTTCGATATCCTGATGCTCCTTAATTATGGGTTCAAATTTGTATGATTTAATCTTAAAATCAGGTGCGTAATTAATAACATGAAGTCCTTTGTTTTCGAAACCTCCCCAGGCATTTACACTTTCAATTGCATAGTTTGATTGTATCAGTTCAACGTCTTTAATTTCGTTAAGGTGATCGAAAAACCGATGCCCAAATCTTTTGATTGCAGTTGAAAAGTACAGGGTAAAATCATATGCTCTGAAAGAATAATCATTGGGTTCGCAGCTGAATTCATATCTGAAACGATCGATGAACTTATTGACTTTTTCCGATTCATAATCGATGAAGTAGGGGGAAAGAATCAGAGTGTTTAGTTCAAACAGATTACTGGGATCCATACTGCTGTAACGTTGCCACGAAGGGAAACCGATCAGTTGTATTGGATAAGATTTTACAAGGATTTTCAAATTGGTTAAGAAACTTTCAACAACAGCAGGCTTTGATGAAGGTATCACAATAATGTTTTCCTGGGTTTTACTCAAGAGGTGTTCCAAGCCTAAATTGCCATAGTCTTCAAATGAAAGTTTACTATAATGAAGGTTCGGGTATTGCCAGTATTTCCCATTTTCAAACAATTGTTGTTCGATATCACGAACCAATTTATACTCTTCTAATTCCTTATAGTTGTTACTGTGAACAATGACAATGTTTTTGTTTTCCTTATCTGCCATTAGGTGATTGAAAATATTATCACATAAGGATTCAGTAGAGGTATTCAGTTGAAATACAAATGGATTGTTGTGCAACTGTGTATTTTTTGACGATAGGGGTGAAATAATCGGAATTTGATTTTCCTGAGCGTATTCAGCCACAAGATCAAATGTGTTGGAGTATACCGGACCTAAAATTAAATCGAATTTTAGAGGTCCTAAGTTATCCAAAGTTTGACGAACTTTCGCTTGATCCTTTTCTGTATCGAATACATGCAAATTGATATCCAAGCCTTGTTTTTTTAAATCTTCAACAGCTAATAAAACACCTTGATACAAGCGGATAAAGTCTCGTGATTTAGGATAGACAGTTTCAGGTTCCTTGCGAGTCATTATCTTAAGGGTGTCCTGATAGGTAATTTCCCAGTTTAAAGAATCATTAAGAGCTGCATAAAGGGGTAGAAACAGAGCGATATCAATTTTAGATTGTACCGTTGTGTCAATTGAGTATTCTTTAAATATTTGGTTGTAGTCAGTTGTTTGTCTGATGCCATCTACTGATGTAACATCAATATCATCAGTAGGAGTAAGCTGTTTCGTATCTTTAGGAAGATTTACAATAGTACCCGATGCAATATTTCTAAATGATTTGATCTGGGGATTTAATTTGCGAAAGACTCTTTTTTTTATGCCGAATTTAAGAAGAATGTCTTCCTCTGAGTCGCTAGCTTTTACTTTATATGTATTTTCCTTTTCCTTGTCGATTTGAGTATTAGCTTGTTTTTGAATTTTAAGAACAGTGCCAACGGCTAGTTTGTTGTTTTTACCAATTTCAGGATTGTTTGCCTTAATTTTTTCGACCGTCTGATTAAATTTTTTTGCCAGAGAATAAAGTGTGTCTCCTTTTTGAATGACATAGTAGAAATAATCTGAAACTTTTTTCTTTTGAAGAGCAGTAGATGTTTGCTTATGAGTGGATTGAGCAACTGGTATTCTAAGGATTTCATTTAAATCCAGATTGTGACTTTTCTTACGATTGATATTCATGACTTCCTCAATGCTAACACCGTAGGCTTTGCAGATAGAAAACAGGGTTTGTTTTTCGCGTACAATGTGCAGGTAGTAAAATTTTCCTGCCACTACAACTTTTTCGTTTGAACGAATAATATCATTAGCTTGTGAATAAGCATCGACAGTAGCCCCGGAAAGGAGTAAAAGAATGATAAGTTTTTGGATGAAATATCTCATTAACTAATTATTTTTCAGGGTTTTGGTGTTTGATAAGAATATTAACAAAAATAAGAAACAAAGTTTATAAAACAATCATGTGATTCACATTAGCTAAGAGAATTTAGTTTAATTTAAGATTTGTTTCTTCAATCTGTTAAGAATGAAATTATTAGCAGACCTCCTCAAGTTTGGAATGGTGATTGTTTTTTGTATTTAATGATTTTGATCAAGAATTTTTAGGTCATAATAAAAGCGATGAGAAAAACTCATCGCTTTATTATATTAATCACTCAAGGAATGATTTGAAGGTTTGATTACCAAATTTTTGCTCTTTGCTCTTCGGTGCGATACAATGGATCGTTTTCGTTGATTTCAAAGGCAGTGTAGAATTCAGGAATATTGAATAAACCTCCGTTTACGCGGTAACGTCCTGGAGAGTGAACATCTTCTTGAATCAATTTTCTCAAATACTTGTCTCTAACGTTACCTCTCCAAACTTTAGAGTAAGATAGGAAGAAGCGTTGCATGTTGTTAAAACCATCAATATCTGCTGGTTGTTTATCTTTTAAAGTCATTTTGTAGGCTTCCAAAGCAACGGTTAATCCACCGTAGTCAGCAATGTTTTCTCCCAAAGTTAATTTTCCATTAACACTTAAGTCATCAAAAGCTTTAAATCCATTGAATTGATCAACTAGTTTTTGAGCTCTGACATTGAATTTTTCAGTGTCTTCCAGAGTCCACCAGTCTTTCATATTACCTTCTTTGTCGAAACGACGACCCGAATCATCAAATCCGTGAGTCATTTCGTGACCGATAACAACACCAATAGCACCATAATTAACAGCATCGTCACCGTTCATATAGAAAAATGGAGGCTGAAGGATTGCTGCAGGGAAAACCACTTCGTTTAGTAATGGGTGGTAGTATGCATTTACAGTTTGTGGTGTCATACCCCATTTTTTAGTATCGATAGGCTCACCCAATTTGGCAATGTTCTTAGCCACTTCAAAACGAGCTGCTCGCCATGCGTTTTGAATATAAGAGTCGGTACTCACTTCTAAATTAGAGTAATCTTCCCATTTTTCCGGGTAACCAATTTTCACACCGAATGCATCAAGTTTAGCTAAGGCTTCTTTTCTGGTTTCGTCACTCATCCACTCCAACTTCTCAATTCTTCCGCGTAAAGCGATTTTTAAGTTGTTTACCAACTCATCCATTCTAACTTTTGCTTCAGGTGGGAAATACTTTTCTACGTAAAGTTGACCAACTGCTTCACCCAGAACCGAACCTGTTGCATTTGACATGCGTCTCCAGCGTGGTTGTTGCTCAGTAGCACCAGTTAATGTTGTGCCATAGAAAGCAAACTGTACTTTTTCAAGCTCAGTTGATACTTTTGAAGCAGAGCCATTCAATACTTTCCATTTTAGGTATAATTTGATGTCCTCCATTTTCTCATCCTTCAACATTTGGTTAAGTTCCTTCATGTATCTAGGGTGAGTGGTGATAACATATTCCTTGATATCTGCTCCCATATCTTTGAAGTAGGTCGCCCAATCAAAGTTAGGATACTCACTCATTAAAGTTGAAACAGATTTAGGATTATACATTGCTGGATAATTTCTGTTTTCTAAACGCGTGTTGAACTTTTCAGCCATACGTGTTTCAAACCTCATGATGGTTTCTGCATTTTTCTTAGCAAGTGCAGCATCGTCACCAATCATTTCAAACATTTTTGTCATATACTTCACAAACTCAGTACGAATATTTGCACTGGTTTCGTTGTCAGTAGTATAATAGTCACGATCCGAAAGTGAAAGACCATCTTCAGAAAGGTACATTCTGTTCACAGTTGTGTTTTTCATATCCTGATCAACACCAGCACCAAATAGCGCGCTAACACCCATCTTGTGAAGATGAATCAGCTCGTTGCGCAAGTCAGTTGCATTTTTTACTGCAGCAATTTTATCGAACTCAGGAAGTAAAGGCTTTAATCCCACTTTATTGATTTTTGCTGTATCCATGGCAGTTGCATAGAAATCCTGAATTTTCTTTAAATTACTTCCTTCAGGCGCATTTTCAGTTTTTGCAGCATCTTCTAAAAGTGTGTGAACTGCTTCGTTAGCACTTTCTCCCAAAATATCGAAAGCACCATAACGGCTTTTGTCTGCAGGAATTGGCGTATTTTTCATCCAGGTTCCATTCGCATATTCGAAGAAATCAACGCCTGGCTTCACAGTCAGGTTCATGTCCTCTTTATTAAGGATACCATGTCCTATGGTTTCCTTCTGAGCGCAGCCGGATAGAATACTGACTGCTAAGCCTAAACCAAGAATCGTTTGGCCCGTTTTGTTTAAGTTCATATTATTGATGTTTTATTCTAATTTGTGTTAGAATTGCGAATATATTAAAATTGTGCTTAAAGCTCATGTTTTTTCGATGACCATAAGATTTTAGAAGTTTTTCTGAATAATAACTCAAGCATTTAAATGCATCTTGCTTTTTTTCTAGCTTTGTGAACGGATTTATAAAATTGAAAAATGGCAACAAGTTGCAGAGATACGAATAAGGTGGTGTTGGGTATGAGTGGTGGAACTGATTCGTCAGTCACAGCGATGCTACTTAAGGATAAAGGTTTTGATGTCGTGGGCGTTTCGTTATGGTTTTGGAATCCTCCTAAAGAACAGAATGTTGCCGATCAACTTCCCGATTTTATTATTGATGCACAAAATCTGGCGGAGAAGCTTTCTATTGAGCATCATGTGATTGACGCCCGTAAGGAGTTTAAGGACGTTGTGATTGGTCAGTTTTTGCAAGAATACTTAAATGGTCGGACTCCGAGCCCTTGTATTCATTGCAATCCACAATTGAAATGGCGTTTGTTATTGGACAAGGCTGATCAGTTGGGAGCCAACTATATTGCGACAGGTCATTATATCCAGATACTTGAGGAAGAAGGAACTTTTTATATTCATAAAGGGGATGATCCGGCAAAAGATCAATCCTATTTTTTGTGGAATCTCAACCAGGATATATTATCCCGAACCCTAACACCTCTTGGGGCATATACAAAGTCCAGAGTGCGTGAAATGGCTGCTCAGTTTGGGCACAAGCAAGTTGCGACAAAAAGAGAAAGTATGGGCATCTGTTTTCTGGATGGAATGGATTACCGTGATTTCCTGAAAAATGAAATTTCAGATCTTGATACTAAAGTAGGTAAAGGTCGGATTGTTGATGCCGAGGGGAAAGAATTAGGCTGGCACGAAGGCTATCCGTATTACACCATTGGTCAGAAGCGTGGTTTAGAGCTTAAAGAAAAAACAGGTTTGATGGTGAGTCGAATTGATGCCGATAACAATACATTAGTGCTTGAAAAACGAGAACAGCTTAATAAGAAGGCATTTAAGGTGAGTGATTATTATTTGAATAATGTGGCAGATATTACTCAAACAGAAATCACAACTGTTGTGCGTGGTTTGGGATTGAATCCTGAAGGCTATTCGAAACTCACAATTTTAAATGAAAGCGAATTGCTGGTTGAATTGGAACAGCCGGCCTGGGCAATTGCTCCGGGGCAACCCGTTGCTTTTTATATTGGCAATAAACTCATTGGTGGCGGATTTGCTGAGTAATGTAAGAAAGGATAAAGGATAAAGGATAAAGGATAAAGGATAAAGGATAAAGGATAAAGGATAAAGGGGCGCTGTGTTTCTTCCTTGATCAATATTATAAATAATAAGGATAATAGAATATGATAGCAGATACAGCAAATATATTTTCAAATGGCGATGAGCTGATTAAGATTATTCAGATGCGTATGCCCTATGGGAAATACAAAGGTTGGTATATACTGGATTTGCCGGAGCGCTATGTGGTTTGGTACCATCAGAAAGGATTCCCTGATGGTAAGCTTGGCGAAATGTTAGGTGTGGTTTACGAAATCAAATTGAATGGCCTGGAGGACATGATGCGCCCGCTTTGTCAGAAATACCGATAACTTAGAAACCTAACTGTTGCTTTAAAAGCTTGTAACCATTTTTACTCACCTTCAGTTTCTCACCTAATTTTAGAACGAGCATCCAGCTGTCTTTTTCGTAAGGTTCCAGTTTCGAAATCTCTTCGATACGAATAAGATAGGAGCGGTGAATACGGCAAAACTCTTTTGGATTAAGATGAGTTTCGAAGTATTTCATCGTTTTTTGTTTCAGATGATGCCCATCCTTGGTGTATATCATCACATAATCGTCCTGTGCTTCGAAATAGCGAATTTCGTCAACGGGAATGATGTTAATCTTATTTCTCGATTTCACAACAATACGATTCAGCTCTTCATTGTTTTTATCCTCGTGTTCCTTTAGTTTTTCAATTATGTTGGACTTTTCATCTTGATTTTGCAATCTTGAAATCGCTTTTGAAATGGCATTATTAAAACGTTCTTTTGAAAAGGGTTTTAAAAGATAGTCAACGGCATTGTGTTCAAAGGCTTTTATGGCATATTCGTTATATGCGGTTGTGAAAACAATATTATAGGGTTTATCAAGTAACTCCAGAAGTTCAAATCCGGTTAATTTAGGCATTTGAACATCCAGAAAAATTAGGTCGGGTTGGAGTTCGTTTATAGCCTTCAAGCCTTGGAATCCATCTGAATATTCACCTAGAATTTCAATATTATCATTATCGGCTAAATATGTTTTTACCAAGTCTCTGGCTAGTGATTCATCATCAATAATAATTGTTTTAATTTTTTTCATAGACTTAAGCAGTTGGGTGTTTGATTCTGAGGTAAATTCTAAATTAAAGGCTTTGAGGGAACTCCAGGTTGACACAAAAAATTGACTCTGTAAGGGTAATGGCTATCAAATCGGTCCTGCCATAAATCAGGTTTAAACGCTCCTGAATATTCTTGAGTCCAATTCCTTTGCCTTTGGGAGGAATAGCATCTTTGTCAAAGTTGTTTGAAATTTGAATGATCAGATTTTTGTTTTTAAGGTAAGCTTTGGTTTGGATACCGACAGGTTCCAAACTTTCGTGTACACCGTGCTTTATGGCATTCTCGTAGATAGGTTGTAAAATTAGGTTAGGAAGTTTTAAATCGTCACAAATTGGATCCGATTCAAAATCCAAAATCAGGCGATCCCCAAATCTAACTTTTTCGATTTCAAGGTAGAGTCTACTGTTTTTCATTTCATTCGAAAGGGTGTTCAGTTCCTTTAAATCCTGATCGAGAGAATAGCGTAAGAAGGTGGAGAGTTTGACCAGCATCTCACGTGATTGTTCGGGACGAATAAGAGTTAATGAGCTAACAGAATTCAAGCTGTTGAATAAAAAATGGGGGTTAATCTGAGACTTTAAAGCATTCAGCTCGGCCTCTTTTACCAAATCTTTGAGTTCTGATTCCTGTTCTATTTTTTCTTTGAAATTTCGATAATAGATAATCATGTAATACATCATCACAATGTAATCGTAGATGGCAAAAGCCATAAAGGCTAGCCAATAATATGGCATAATAACTTCAGGCCTGGTTCCCTTAGTAATTGGATCCTTATCAAAAAATGAAAAAATTAAATAGGTTAGCGATAACCAGATTGCAACCATGATAATGGCTACTGTAATGTGATGCAAGGCTGCAGCCAATCGTCCAATTTTATCCACATCGATATGCCTGACCACAAACCAAATTGAGGGGGCAATAATAAGCAGTGGTGAGGAGATACTTAGAGCTGAAAGAAGCGCTTCCTGATACAATGCGTTTTGGAAATACCAATCGATAATGAAAAGCATTCCTGTAAAACTAAACCAAAATCCAAAGTATATAGGTATGCCAAAACGATTGGATAGTATTGGATGCTCCATAATTTATTTATTCTGTAAAATGAGTTTAGCTTATTTTGAAGATCTGATTTCGCAACCGCCAAGAGCGACAAACCCTTTAATAATGAGTTCTTTTTTAGGTTCTACAATATACTTAGGAGTTGGAACCCTTTTGTCTGCAACACCACCTAAAACAGCTGAGACATCAACTTTAACATCCCAATCAGGAGGAACGATAACAACGGCACCGCCAAACATAGCAAACAGATCGATTGTATGTGTGCCTTCGGCAAGCTGTGCATAAGTTAAATCAACCTGGCCACCTCCAAACATGCAGGTAATGCGGCCCCCCTTAAAGTTTTTGGAGTTGACGATACGTTCCCCGCCTCCAAATACATTGAGCTCGTTGATGTAATCCGTAGATTCTTCAGTTCTGCAAGACATTCTTGATGGACAGTAGTTTCGTTTACGAATGACCATGATCCCCAAAACGATTAGGATAACCGGCCAAAAGAAACGGTAGATGTCGATATGCCAGCCAAACATGCGCGGTAGCATAAAAACACCCCCAACCACAAGTAGGGTATAGCCCGTTGTTTTGTCATTTTTAGCAAATGCAAACAAGCACCCCAATGCAATTAGCACCATGGGCCATGAAAAAATCATGTGATGCAATTTATAAGGTATCAAATCCAGATTATTTAAAACCAGGGCAGCTCCAAATAATATTAATAAGATGCCAAAAACCGAACCATTTCTGTCTTTGCGAAAATCAGGCTTATTTCTATAATCCTTATCCATAATTCTATATTTTAGTATACTGTATGATTTGTTGTTTAAAATTCATCTTTATCTTTTGTACAGCAAGCATTGGGTTTTACAATATGGCCAATACCCATTGCGATTAGGACAGTAGGCCAAAACCAAATATGCCAGTTTACTGGTAATATTAAAAGATCGTCAGCTAAAAAATAGGCTCCTATTGCAAGCACACTGATTCCTCCAATTATTTTGCCTCGCACAAAAATCATAAGAAGTCCGATTAAAATCAAGAAACTTTCCCAACGAAAAATATAGTGGTGAATATTTTTAGGCAAAAAATCAAAATTGCTTAAAAAGATGGCAATCCCGACAAAAATCAGGACTAATCCAAAAAATACAGGTCTTCGGTCTTTATACATAATAAGATGATTTAAGTTTTTCTATTGCTAATTTAGTGCAAACAGCCAAATGCGACCACGTCTAATCGGTTAATTGCTTATTATTATCGGTAAAATAAAACAGAAATAATAGTAATACTATAGGTGCGAAAGATAAGACTTTGATTTTAAATTTATGTTGATTAATTAGGCGAAAGCACTGGATGTGTTTTAAGAATTTGTTTAGATTTGAAAATAAATAGACTCTGTATTGTTTATTCTATTGCTATTTTTAGGCTCTGGATTATAAATAAGAAATTTAATATGAATAAGACCGAAGCTTTGCAACGCATAACTGAATTGCGGGAGCAACTCCATAAACATAACCACAATTATTACGTTCTTTCTCAGCCTACTATCAGCGATTTTGAGTTTGATATGCTGATGAATGAACTGATGACATTAGAGAAGAAATTTCCTGAGTTTGCGGATGATCATTCACCCAGCCAGCGCGTTGGGAGTGATATCAATCTCGAATTCAAACAGGTGGCTCATGAGTATCCCATGCTTTCTTTGGGAAATACTTATTCCGAAGAGGATGTTCGCGATTTTGAAACCCGAATTCAAAAACTGACTGAAGAACCCATACAGTATGTTTGTGAACTGAAATATGATGGTACATCGATAAGTTTGAGATATAAAAACGGAAAGTTGGTTCAGGCTTTGACTCGTGGTGATGGAGTTCAGGGAGATGATGTAACAACGAATGTGAAAACCATAAAGGCCATTCCTCTAAGTTTACAAGGCAGTGATTATCCCGATGAGTTTGAGATTCGAGGCGAAATCATGATGCCTTTTCAGGTTTTTAATCAATTAAATGCGGAACGTGAGGAGCAAGGCGAAAGTCCTTTTGCCAATCCAAGAAATGCAGCTTCAGGCAGTTTGAAAATGCAGAATTCATCAATTGTTGCTAAGCGTCAATTGGATTGTTATCTCTATTATTTATTGGGAAAACAATTGCCTGCTCGCGAACATTTTAAAAATTTGGAGCTAGCCAGATCCTGGGGATTTAAGATATCCGAAGACAGTAAGCTTTGTCAATCGATTGATGAGGTTCTCGATTTTATCAAATACTGGGATACAAAGCGTGAGGAATTGCCTGTGCCCATTGATGGGATTGTGATTAAGGTGAATTCTATTGATCAGCAAGAGGAATTGGGCTATACGGCCAAGTCGCCTCGTTGGGCCATTTCCTATAAGTTTAAGGCTGAGCAAGTGGCAACCCGATTGCTTAGTGTTACTTATCAGGTGGGGCGTACCGGATCGATTACCCCGGTTGCCAATTTGGAGCCTGTGCAGTTGGCAGGAACAGTGGTTAAGCGAGCGTCGTTGCATAATTCCGATATTATCGCAAATCTCGATTTGAATCTTAACGATTTTGTTTATGTTGAAAAAGGGGGTGAAATCATTCCAAAGATCGTAGGTGTTGATGTGGATCAGCGCGATGGAAATGCTGAAAAAATTGAATTTATTGATACTTGTCCTGAATGTGGAACGGAACTGATCCGTCTCGAAGGGGAGGCCAATCATTATTGCCCCAATAGCGTGTTCTGCCCACCACAAATTACGGGACGAATTGAGCATTTTATCGGTCGTAAGGCCATGAATATTGATGGATTGGGTGAGGAAACCATCGATCTTTTGTATCAGAATGGTTTGGTTAAGACTATAGCTGATCTATACAAATTGAAAAAAGAGGATTTGCTTCCACTTGATCGGATGGGAGAGAAATCGGCTGATCGTATATTAAGTAGCATTCAGGAATCTTTAAATGTGCCTTATGAGAGGGTGCTGTTCGCTTTGGGTATTCGTCATGTAGGGCAAACTGTTGCGAAAAAATTGGCTAAAACACTCACTTCTGTTCAGGCTCTTAAGGCAGCAAGTCTTGAGGATTTGGTGAATATTGATGAGATTGGCGAGAAGATTGCCAAAAGTATCATTTTGTTTTTCGAAGATGAGGCTCAGAATAATTTGGTGAACGAATTGATCGCACATGGCTTGCAGTTTGAGTTAAACGAAGAGGAATTGGCTGGTCAGACCAATAAGCTTGAAGGTTTATCGATTGTAATATCAGGTAGTTTTAGCCTGCACTCCAGAGATGAGTTGAAAGCTTTAATTGAGCAAAATGGCGGAAAAAATACCAGTTCGATATCCAAAAAAACCGATTTGTTTTTGGCTGGTGAGAAAGTTGGTCCAAGTAAATTGGAAAAGGTTGAAAAGTTTGGTATCAAGACGATTTCAGAGCAAGATTTTATTCAGATGATTAGTTAAACAGAGTTGTGCTGAATTTATTTTGACAAGTAATTAGCTTGGCCGGTTCATATTTTGAACCGGCCTTTTTTTGTGATTTTATAAAATTCGAAAGCGTACATTCTTTTGTCCGTTATCGAACAGTAAAATTATTGATGATTCTTGCTTTGTGTTGGTTTTGAGTGTTCTGTGATTTTCGGCACAGAATGTGATTGGCTTGATGACGTATTGGTTTTAAGAGCACTATTATTTCCATTTTGAACCGGATTTTATATCTGGTTTAATTTGTTAATAAAGCTTAATCTTCGAAGCCATGTGTAACTAAAAAAATAGAACTGTAGTCATATAGTCAAAAAACAAACCGACCAAAAAAGATATTTATGAAAAGAATTTTAATTGTAGCCATTTTAGTGTTTTGTAGTTTTATTAATTATGCAGAAACACCTATAAATAACAATGTTAAATTAGGTAGCGTTTCAGGTATAATCGTTGATAAAAATACAAAGGAAGCACTGCCATATGTTAATATTGTAATCAGAGATGCAAACAATAATATATTAACCGGTGGGATTACCGACGATAAAGGGGAGTTTAATATAAATAAAATTGCAAAGGGGAAGCATGTTGTTGAGATTCAATATATGGGCTATAAGCCTTTTGTTAGAGAACTTGAGTTTACCGCCAAAAATTCGACTTATAAATTGGGAACAGTTCGCCTCGAAGAAGATACTGAATTACTCAATGAGGTAGTTGTAAGAGCTGAGTTGTCTACGGTGACACAGAAAATCGACAGAAAAGTTGTGAATGTGGGTAAAGACCTGACTGCGGCTGGAGCCACAGCTTCGGAGGTTCTGAATAATGTGCAGTCGGTAAGTGTCGATAGCCAAACGGGGACTGTGAGTTTAAGAGGAAATGAGAATGTTCGAATTTTAGTTGATGGTAAACCAACGAATATCAGTGCCGCTCAACTTTTGAAACAAATACCATCAACCTCAATTAAAAGTGTGGAGTTGATTACCAATCCATCAGCAAAATATAATCCTGAAGGGATGAGTGGGATTATTAATATCGTGCTAAATAAAAATGCCAATATTGGTTTTAACGGAAATGTAAACATGGGCGTCACACGAGGCGAAAATACTCGAGTGAATGGTTCTTTGGACATGAATTACAAAACGGGTAAGGTGAACTTTTTCATGAATCTTGGTGCAAACACTGGAAAAAGAAATAATTATGGTGAAGTATTAAGACCAGGTTTTAACACGCAGAAGTTTGAATTTGATAGCGATAATACATCTAAGTTATTGAAAGTAGGTGCCGATATCTATTTGAATAAAAAGAATACCCTTTCGTTTTATACCACTCAGAATTTTCGCGATGGTGTATTTGATGGGACAACAAAGATTTTTAGAGGAACAGATTTGGATTATCATAATTTGATGAAATCTGAAACAGATAATTCTACTGGAACTTACAACCTTAACTATAAAACCGACTTTGAAAAAGAAGGACACAACCTGGAGTTCGAAGCGACATACAGTAAGAGTGATTCTCCTGAAGATGCAACTTATACTGAATTGCTTAATCCGATTGACTTGACTTCGAATTACATCGATGCGATTGAAAATGATTACACCAATACACTTCTAAACCTGGATTATACAAATCCATTGTCAGAAAATACAAAGTTGGAATTAGGATTGGAGTTGAGATTAAATGATACTGAGAATTCAAGAGTAACCAATCAGCATGATTTTACTAACAAGAAAATAGGCAATTCCGCATTTATCTACGACAGAAGTATCTATTCGGGATATGTGAATTTAAATCATAAAATAGATAAGTTTTCGATGCAATTGGGTGCTAGATTTGAGCAGTACGAGGTAGACGGATCATTTGTTAAAGGTGATGAAACAGCTAAGTATACTGATAGTCGTTTTACTGTGTATCCTTCTGTATTTATTACTTTTAATCAGAGCGATAAAAATCAGTTTCAATTGAGTTACAGCAGAAGAGTAGACAGACCATCTATCGGGCAAGTGAATCCAATTAGAGAATGGAGTACCCCTCTGGTTAGTTCCTTTGGAAATCCAAATTTAACACCTCAGTTTACCAATTCATTCGAATTTAATTATACCAAAGGTTTGGATAAAGGTTCAGTTACAATAGGAACCTTTTACAGACGTGTGAATGATAATATTTCCAGAGTTTTAAATAAGGATTTATCGAATATAGAGAAGATGGAGATGTCGTATTATAACACCGATAGTAACGACCGTTATGGTTTGGAGTTATCGGCCAATTATCGATTTTTTAAGTGGTGGTCGATGAATGCAAGCTCTGACTTATATGTGCAAAAGGAAACGGGAGTTGCAAATGGTGAGAATCTTGAAGTGACCAATAACTCGTTCAATTTTAGAGTATCCAATAGTTTTACGGCAACCCAAAAATTGAGATTCCAATTGTTTGCTATGTACCGTGGTGGTGGAAAGGATCTTCAGTCTAAAGTGGATCCTATGTGGATGATTAATACAGGCGCAAGTTACAGCGTATTGAAAGGAAAGGGCACACTGACCTTTAGAGTAAACGATATATTTGAAGGCATGAAGTTTAAATTCGATTCGAAAGTGCCATATACACAAAATGGTGAATTCCACTGGGAAAGTAGAACAGCATACCTTGGCTTTTCGTACCGATTTGGTTCTGGTAAAAACAAAGCCAAAAGAAGAAAACATAGAGATAGCCGTGAAACACAAGGTGGTGGAGGATTTATGTAGCATCTCGACAGGCTCGATAACCCCATCTTGACAGCATCTCGGTGACTTTTATGTTGCTGATCTTGCGGAAGCAAACAGGCCTCACATTGGTAAAACGATGTGAGGCCTGTTATTTATATAGAGTTAGAGTATCTCAATAAGCTTGATGAGAAAAATCAGAAGATTGGTTCAAATTGCTATATCCGACTTAATTGCAATTGGCAGTTATTAAGCAGACAAAAAACTACTATTAGTAGATTATTGTTGAGAGATCGATATTTTTTTGTCTATTACAATTGCGGTTATAAAATAATGACAAAAATAAAATTAATCTAGCATACTCCATTCGCTGTAAAATGTGGGATTTGATAAATCTTAAAGCTGTATGTAATCATAACTTTAAATTATTGATGAATGGATTTAAATAATTATGTGTAACTTACATGCTCTGCAACTTTAGAATGTTGAGAAATCTATTATTAGATTAATACAATTATTATTTAAAATATTAAGCAGAAGTCTTTTATTTTTTAAGGAGAGTTGATTGATGAAGTGCAGTTGTAATGTTTAAGAACTTTTTAAAACCTGGCAATTCAAAAGATCGATTCCTTGACGATCTCGGCCTTTCAAGGATAATTTTAATAAATAATTATGAAAGATTTAAAAGAAAGATTTTCGAACAACATGTTAAGTCAGAAAATGCAGAAAGAAATTAAAGGTGGAAGATCCTATAAGTGTATGGAAGTCGTTTGCGAACCTGATTATGAGTGTTTTTTTGGATGGTGTGAGTATGTAGGAGAACCTCGTCCATAATAAATTTTTGAACAGCCTTTCGAATTCGAGGGGCTGTTTCTTTTCAACGAGCATCAAAGAGAGAAATAAATACTGGGATGTCCACATTAAAATAAAAAGACATTTAAAGTTTTAAGACGGGTAAATTGAACTGAAAAATGCCCCGTTTTTATCTTTAGAGTTACTTAGGTGATTCATCATATGCTATTTAATTATAAAGAGTGATTCTGTTTTACACCTGTTTATAGTTTTACTTGTGGTCAGAATACTGTTTAGTTCAGATAATTTATAATTTTGGTAGCATCTTATTAACGAGTTTGTTTTTATCTCTCGAGTGAGCTGATAAGATTATAATTTTTTTAAATAATATAGTACAATAAATAAGTATAATATATTCTCTATATGGAAATATTGTACAGGTTTTGTGAACACATAAACAAGTTGTGTGCCATTTGACCGATAGCTACGATGAAACATAGAAACATTAAAATAGACGGATTTTTATCCAATTTTATAAATTGCTTTTGGGAACATGACAACATTTTGAAGGAAGTTGAATATACAATATTGCCAGATGGCTATTTTGACTTAATTTTCGAAATAAAGAATAACGAGATTATAAACATATCATTGACAGGTATATGGACTAATCAAATCAATGTTAGAATTAAAGAAAACACTAAACTGATTGGAATTCAGTTCAAACTAATTGCATCGGAATATATTTTTAAGGAATCGATAAAGCTTATTTTAAACTCCGAAACCGTTTTGCCTACTGACTTTTGGGGAGCAAAAAACCTTCCTTTTGATAATCTCGAAAAATTTACTGATTCATTAACTAAGACAATATATTACGGACTTAAAAACCTTAACGAAATCGACAACAGGAAATTCAAATTATTCAATACACTTTACGGACAGAAAGGCAACATTAGCGTAAAAGAATTATCTGAAACCGTTTCTTGGAGCAGCAGGCAAATAAACAGATACTTCAATCAACAATTTGGATTTTCTTTAAAAACATTTTTAAATATTCTAAAATGTAAATCATCGTACCGCAACATTGTAAAAGGAAAATTATCGCCAACACAAGATTATTACGACCAAGCACATTACATAAAAGAAGTAAAAAGATATACCGGAAATACACCCAAAGAGCTATATAAAAACGAAAACGACCGATTTTTACAATTATTAACCCTTGGTGAAAAGTAATTTTGCATATTATTAACTTAAAAATTAAGCATTATGACTTTTAACAAACTGACGCCGAATTTTGAAGTGCAAAACATCAAGAAAACTGTTGATTTTTACGTGAATGTATTAGGGTTTTCACTTGTAATGATAGTTCCAGAAACTCAAGATGGAATTGAACAAACAATTGCAGATGGCAAAGAATATGTTTTTGCAATGGTTGTGAAAGACAAAGTAGAATTAATGTTTCAGGAATCAGAAAGTTTTAAACAGGATTTAAAATTTGCAAAAGGACTTTCAATTGCTGCTTCAATTTCGTTCTATATGGAGGTTAATGAAGTTGACAAATTGTACAACGATTTAAAAAACAAGGTTTCGGAAATATCTGAACTAAAAACGGCATGGCACGGCATGAGAGAGTTTTATATCAAAGATATTAATGGATACATGCTTGGGTTTGCTGAAAAAGTGCAATAAATTTCAGAACGGATGAATATAGAAGACTATAGAAAATTTTGTTTGACGCTAAAAGGCTCGGAAGAATCAATGCCATTCGATGATAAGGCATTGGTTTTTTCGGTTGGTGGAAAAATGTTTAGCCTTACGAATAACCTTGATACGTTTGATTTGATAAACGTGAAATGCGAGCCTGAACAAGCAATTGAATTGAGGGAAAGGTTTAATTCGGTGATTCCAGGATACTATATGAATAAAAAATATTGGAATAGTATAAAAATGAATAATTCGATTTCAGATGAGCAAATTAAAGAATGGATTGTAAATTCGTATAAAATTGTTGTTTCAAAATTGACGAAAAAGATAAAAAAAGAATTAGAATAAAAACAACACACAATACACAATATAAAACAGCTGGGGTTCAGTGGCTTGCGAAGGTTTGGTGCTCGCTTCAACTTTTTCCAAGTGGATAGGAATGCACTCCGAAAACCCAACCGTTTCATATTGTAAAACGTTGTGCGTCATTATGAAAGCACGAAACACTAATACAAAATATGGAAAATCCTTGGTTGAAAATAAATCATTCTGATTATGAAAATCATATGATAGAAGTTGGACAATCTCAAATTCTAAATAGCTTGAAAAAATATTGTTTAGACAAATATCAACCAAAGAATTTTGCTCTACTAGGTTGTGCAACTGGAAATGGACTTGAACACGTAAAGTCCAATGTGACAAATAAGGTTTATGCAATTGATATTAATCAAGAGTACCTGAATAAAACGCAGGAAAAATTTGAAAATCAAATAATCAATCTTGAATTATTAAAGAGGGATATTCAGAATGAAGAATTAGCGATAAAAAATATTGATTTGTTTTTTGTCGGGTTAGTTCTTGAATATGTTGACCCTAAAAAAACATTAAATAAAATAATTGAAACGATTGGCAAAAATGGAATATTATTTATTGTCATTCAAAAAAATAAACAGACAACTTTTGTTTCAAAGACTAAATATAAATCATTAGAAACATTATCAGATATATCAAACGATGTAAACGAAAACGAAATAGATAGTTTTATTTGTTTGAAAAATATGGAATTAATAAAAAAGGAAGAAATTGAGTTGACCAAAAGTAAATCATTTATAACACTTGAATATAGAAAAAAGGAATAACGAATGCACAACAATGCATCATACAGCATAAGGGTTTCAGACGATTTGGGTTAGTTTTTTGTAAGAAATATGCACCGCCAAATCTACGATTTGACTCACGGCTATTTTGACAGGAAAACCTTTCAAAATACCTTACAGATGCATATGCTCACCATTGTGTGTAATTCGCTCTATAAAGGAAAAATTCATTGATTATTGAAGCTAACGGTAAGAGTATAAATCATTGAAAATCAAAGACTAATTTTTGCCGTTAGTCAGAATTTGAAAAACCCAGCAAATCAGCTAAAAAAATTTAATCCAAATTCTAGACAGAACGTTCTGTTTTTTTTATATCTTTACAATATGAAAAAATTAAATCCAAAAGAAAGAGTTCTGGAAGTTGCTTCAAAACTCTTCAGAGAACAAGGATTCAACTCCACAGGAGTAAACCAAATTATTAAGGACTCCAAAGTTGCTAAAGCTAGTTTTTACGACCATTTCGAGTCAAAAGACTTATTGGCTGTTGAATACCTCAATAAACGGCACATTCAATGGTTTAAAGGATTACAAGACTTTATATGTAAGTCGAAAACTCCCAAAGAAAAAGTGTTGAATTCATTTGAGTATTTGAGATATATGAACGAGAATGAAAACTTTAGTGGCTGCGTTTTTCTCAATATGCTATCCGAACTTAAATATGAAAATACAAAGCCTTATGAAATCATTAAAAATCACAAAACAGATTTATCTGATTTTTTTAAGGAAATTGTTAAGGATGAATATAAGTCGTTTTTGATTTATATGCTCTTTGAATCTTGTCTTACCGAAAGCCAGGTCTACAGAAATCAAGAAATAATAGACAATACCATTAAATACTTAAAATCAAAAATATTATGAGACAATATCTATCAAAACTAAAAACACAAGAAAAAAGCCCAAGATCTCTAGGGTTTCAGTTTTCGGGTTATTCAGGTTTGGGTGGCTTTTTGGCGATATCCACTGTTGCATTACTGACAATTTACACCGAGCACCCCTTTTTGATGGCACCATTCGGTGCAACCTGTGTTTTAGCTTTCGGTGTACCTAATAGCCCCCTGGCTCAACCTAGAAATATTATTGGAGGACATATTGTAGCAACACTAGTCGGATTGATTTGTCTATATCTTTTTGGAAATGAATGGTATTCATTGGCTATAGGAGTTGGATTAGCAATTAGTTTAATGCAACTTACGGGAACTACGCATCCACCAGCTGGTGCTGATCCAATTGTAGTGATATTAGGAGCAAAAACTTTAGTTTTTGTCATAAATCCAGTATTATTTGGGGCTGTTGTGATTACAATTATCGCACTAATATTTAATAACATTAGCGGAAAACGAAAATACCCAGTCTATTGGAGATAAAAACGGTAGCTAACAACCAAGCGTTCGTGTGGCGGGAACCGGCCAACATGAACGGTGGGTTGACGTAACCGTTGCACAACCCCCTAATATTGCTACAAAAGAGAATCATTTAGAAAATTAGCGTGATTTAGAGGCTGTTTAAAGGTCCCTGATTCTAGATGTTCAAGTCTTGTTTTTAATTTTTTAGCTTCTTAAAATCGGATTAACTAAGCCGAATTGAACCCAAAATACAGAAAATTGATTTCGGGCTCGATTACTTACTGTTTCGGCCTTTTTTGTAAGGAATTTTTTGAGCTTATAGGCCGTGGCGGACATGTGCATGAGCTTATTGGCCTGCTTTATGCCTATGGTGTTTATTTTACGCAGTCCCATGAATTGGGTAAGAATGCCAAAACCGGGCTCAACGCTTGATTGTCGTTTCCCTTTTATGTAAGGTCTCAGTTTAGACTTGACTCTTTTGTTGTTAAGTTCATATTCATCCACATATACAGTTATTCTTATTTTCTTTTCAAGCCCTTTGCCTATGCACTTTTGTTTGTAATTAAAGTGATTTGTGTTGATTTCGAACAAATATATTGTTAGATTTATAACAGTTGTGCAACTGACACCAAAGCTAAATTGTCATGGGCTTGATGAGAGGTTTACTTAAACCTCATCCTTAAAAAAGATAAGATGCTTGTAAATAATTAAATCATGAAGAAATTGAAGGTTTCGGTATTTTGGTTCAGAAGGGATTTGAGAATAGAAGATAATCGTGGCTTATTTGAAGCTCTTAATGGTCCTTATCCGGTTCTGCCGGTTTTTATTTTTGATACAAATATTTTAGATGAGCTCGAAGCAAACGATGCTCGTGTTTCATTCATTTATGAGCGTCTGTTAATTTTGAATAAAATTCTCGAAAATCATTCGAGTAGCCTTTATTGCGAAAAGGGGAAGCCGGAAGATGTCTGGAAAATGATTCTCAAAAAATTTGATGTTCAAAATGTCTATTTTAATGAAGATTACGAACCCTATGCCCAAAAACGTGACCGCGCTGTTGAAGAAATTGTAACTGATTACGGCGCTAAGCTCAGTATATTCAAAGATCAGCTTATATTCGCAAAAGGAGAAATTCTTAAAGCTGATCAGTCGCCCTATACGGTATACACGCCCTATAAGAACAAATGGCTCGATAAATTCAAAAATACAGAAATCGAACATTTCGATTCTGAAACAAATGCGAATTTCTTAAAATGTGACTTTGTTTTACCTACCTTATCGGAAATAGGATTTATCCAATCGAAAATCAGAGTTGTTGATTATGATTTGGATTATTTGGACGAATACGAGGCACTTAGAAATTTCCCGGCACTGAATAAAACCAGTCATCTATCGCCGCATCTGCGCTTTGGAACGATTAGTATACGAGCGGTTGTGCGAAAAGCACAGGCCTATCAAGCCTTTTTTAATGAGCTTATATGGCGTGAGTTTTTTATGCAGATTTTATATCATTTTCCAAAGATTGTGTATTCCAATTTCAAAGCGAAATATGACTCTATTCAATGGCGGAATAATGAAGATGACTTCGAACGATGGAAAAAGGGGGAAACCGGCTATCCCATGGTTGATGCAGGTATGAGGGAGTTAAACGCAACCGGCTACATGCACAACAGAGTCAGAATGGTTGCTGCGGGATTTTTATGTAAGCATTTGCTGATAGATTGGCGGTGGGGAGAAGCTTATTTTGCTGAAAAGTTATTGGATTATGAGCTGGCATCGAATAATGGGAATTGGCAATGGTCTGCCGGAACCGGATGTGATGCCGCACCTTACTTTCGGGTATTTAATCCTGCTGAACAGCTTAAAAAGTTTGACCCGGACTTGATCTATATTAAGAAATGGATTCCCGACTTGGATTCGATGACTTACCCAATGCCCATGCTTGATCATAAAATGGCAAGGGAAAGAGCCATTCGGGTATATAAAGAAGGCTTGAATTCCTTTTAGAAATCGGGAATCGAAACTCATATAGAGCTGGGCATTCAATACATTCTATCGCCACTCTATTAGCGAAAGACCAAAACCAATGGTTGTTTGCTTGTGATTGTAATCAATCATACTCTCGCCATAACCATGAAAGATTTGGGTGTGGAATTTTAAATTATCCCATATTTGTAAGGCATAATCGATTTGAATGCTTCCCCGGTTGTTTTTACCAAAGTGCATCGAGTGTCGGGCAATCAGGCTAATGTCATGTCGTCCTTTGCCATAAGCAGCCATCAGTTCGCCTCGTCCCATGTAGTTTTCTATGCCCGGATTATTGTCGTTTGCAGCCGATTCCTGAATGCGCCACCAGGGTTTTAATATAATGCTTAGGTGTTCGCTTTCCCAGGCAACTTGCGCAATCAATCTATTCCAACTTCGCGACAAAGGATCGGATCGTCCGTTACTTTGATGATTGATACCAATACCTGCAAAGAGACCTTTTAAGCCACAGATTTCATAAGAGGTTGGCATGATATACATGATTTCAGGCTCGTAGTTGGTCTCCCGAAAAGGACGGGAAATATCCCCGTTGTAAAGTTGCCATCTGGATGTTTGTGTATAACCCATCCAGATATCACCTCCCAGTTTCGATCCCAACAGATCATTAAAAATCTTTGTTTTAAAGCTGATCTGAAATTTCAGTTCAATGGGTTTAAGAGGTATATTATCGGGTACTGAATTATTGGGGTTATCGCTTTGAGGTTTTTTATTGATATTGCTGGTGTAATTACCCAATAGGATGTAAAGCGGCTTGTATTGTTTGACTCTAAACAAACCCGACTGATTGCTGTGCGTATCATCAAGATCCCATTGTTCGTGTAAAGATATCTGTTGTTTCGAAAACAAATCCTGTGCTACAGAATGGCTTACAAAAGCGAAGCTAATAAGGAGGATAAAGTAGATTTTGAGTTTCATAGACAGATTGTTTTTCTGAATTTAAAGCAAGATATTTGCTTTTGATTGGTTATCGTTTCTGTTATAGATAGAAGGCAAAAATAATACTTTTATTTCCCCTTCACATTTAGGAGTAGGGCAATTGTAAAAAAAGCTCCAAATTCAGAAATTGAACTGGAGCTTTTCTATGTTTTATTGTTCTGGCATTAAAAGCCTTTCATGTCAATAGCATTACCATCAATCAGCTTGACTTCTTTTTTCATCTTCTTCTGAATCACTTTGAAATGATGTTCTTCCTCAGGAGAGACAAACGAGATGGCTTCACCTGCAGATTCGGCACGTCCTGTTCGACCAATTCGGTGGATATAGTCTTTAGGAGATCGGGGTAATTCATAATTGACCACATAAGGAAGAAATTCGATATCGATACCCCGAGCTAAAAGATCGGTAGTAACCAATACCCGGATTTTACCGGTTTTGAATCGTCTTAAACTTTCCGAACGCGAGTTCATGCTTTTTTTTCCGTGAATGGATACGGCATGTATTCCATTTCGACAAAGCTTATTGGCAACACCATCGGCTTTAAAAACCGAGGAAACAAAGACCAAAACCTGTTTTAAATTGTTTTTCTTAATCAAATAGCGCAGAAGCGGTCCTTTTTTACTATCATCAACAGCATAGGCAATTTGGTCGATGAGTTCTGTTTCGTCTTCTTTCGATTCAATCCGGATCACTTCAGGACGATATAAGAGAAGCTGTTTGATATTATTTACATCATCGCTAAGCGTTGCAGAGAACAAGAGGTTTTGACGCTTTTTAGGTAATAGGGCGAAAATACGATCCATCTCTTCTTTAAACCCCAGATTAAGCATCTTATCAGCTTCATCAAGTACAAGTGTTTCTATTTCCGATAGGTTTACCGCATTCGATTCTTCCAATTCGATCAAGCGACCTGGCGTTGCAACCAGAATGCTCACACCATTCATGGCCATCATTTGCGGGTTGATTGAAACCCCACCGAAAATGGCCAGTGTTTTAACCCGATCAGTTAAGGCAGTAGCAAATGTTCTGAAAACCTCTTCAACCTGAACGGCTAGCTCACGTGTAGGCACCAGAACGAGAACCTTAATATGTCTGTTTTTAAGTGGCTTGTTGCTTTTAAAATTGTTCAGAATGGGCAGGACATAACTCGCCGTTTTACCCGATCCGGTTTTGGCAATACCTAAAACATCTTTATGGCTTAGAATAGCCGGAATAGCCTCCTTTTGAATAGGGTAGGGCTGTGTGTAATTTTCAGCAGCCAAAGCTTTTAATAAAACGGGGGATAAACCTAAAGATGTAAATGACATTATTTTGCGATTAATTAATATTTGTGTTCTTCACGAGTGGACAAAGGTACAGTAATTTTATTGCCAAAAGTGGGGTTTAATACCTGCTTTTAGCTATTGAATGATATAATAGCTCGAAGAGTTTATTAAATTTGTTGAAACTTAAAATTAGCCTTTTGAATATTTCCATTTTAACAGAACATTCCTTGTGGTGGTTATTGCCAATTGTCGTGTTGGCAGTGGCCTTGGTGTATGTTCAGTATTTTTATAAAAATAGCTTAAAGAACGATTTGTCATTGGCAAAGATTTTGACTCTGGCAAGTTTGCGTGCTTTGGTTTATATCGGTTTGTTATTCCTTTTACTCAATCCGAGTATCAAATACAGTCAGAAACACATAGAGAAACCTCTTTTAATTTGGGCTCAGGATAATTCTCAATCCTTAAAATTGGGAAAAGATTCTCTTTATTATCAAACTCAATATTTAGCAGATGTTGACGCTGTTTTAAAAAAAATGAGTCAAAAATATGAAATCCAAAAGCTGGGTTTTGGTGATGAAGTAAACGTTCAAAAGGATTTTGATTTTACAGATCAGTCGAGCGATTACGCTGCATTATTCACTTATCTGAAAAATAATGTTAAAGCCGGGCAACAGACTCAGCTTATTTTGGCAGGTGATGGTTTGTATAATAAGGGGAATGATGCCCGATTTTTGGTTCAGGAAGTAAAATGTCCGGTTCATACCATCGCCCTGGGTGATGCTGCCAGTCAAAAGGATTTATCTGTTGTGTTCTTAAGAAGCAATAAACTCGCATTTTTAAAATCGAACACGCCTGTGCGTTTGGGTATAAAGGCTGATTATTGTAAAGGTGAAGAGATTGTGATTCAGTTGGATTCAGATACTGAAACCTTATATCGCGATACCCTTGCAATACCCAATGAAAGCTATTATGTGGAAAAAGATTTTTTCATCATTCCCCAAAAGTCGGGCTTACAAAAGTACCGCTTGAGCTTGAAAGCCTTAAAGGGTGAGTCGAATAGAAAGAATAATAAAGGAGAAATGCTGATTGACGTATTGGATAGTAAACGCAAAATTGCGATCTGTTACGATTCTTACCATCCGGATATTGCTGCCATCCATTCTGCCCTTACTGAGCAGTCGAATACTTCGGTTCGTTTGATTGATGTGTCGAAAAAGCAGGTCGATTTTTCTGATTTTAATCTGATGATTTTTTATCAGTTACCTTCGGTAAAACATGTCGGGGGAAATTTTCTGAACCAGTTGACTCATTCGCGCGTGCCGTTTATGCTGATTTTGGGTGGAGTAAGTGATCTTAACTTGCTGAACCGTTTGAGTTTGGGTTTAAATGTTGAGCAAAGCCAGGATCTTTATCAGAATGCAAGAATGGCTTACTCGGATAAGTTTTCTCTTTTCGAAATGGATGAGGAAGACAAAAAGGCATTTTCGACTTTTCCGCCACTCATGTCGCCAATGGGCAAGTATGGTTTTAATCAGGAATCTCATGTAATGGGGACGCAGATTGTAAAAGCTGTCAGTACGGAAACGCCCCTGATTGCATTTTCGCAGAGAGATGATCAGAAACAAGCTTATATTTTGGGAGAAGGTTTATGGCGTTGGAAATTGCAGGATTATAAACTGAACCAGTCGCACGAGCACTTTAATGCCTTATTGAATCGAATGGTTCAGTATTTGGCTCTTAAGGTGAAGCGCAATCAGTTGATGATTCAATACGATAAGGTTTATAAGGAAAGGGATGCTATTCGGATTGAGGCACAAGTTTACGATGAAACTTATCAGGCTACAAATAAGGCGGATTTGAAATTTATACTGAAAAATGAAAAGAATGAGGCGTTTTCTTATCAATTTGAGCGTTCGGGAAAGGTCTATGTTCTGGATCTGAATAATTTACCTTCGGGGGAATATCAGTTTGAGGCTAGCGTAAAAGCTTTTGATCAGGAATTTATTCAAAAAGGAAGCTTTGTTGTTCGTTCTGAAAACCTGGAAAGTAAGCAGCTACAGGCAAATCCGGCTTTCCTAAAAGACTTATCAGAACTGAGCGGTGGAGAGCATTTTTCTTTATCTCAAATGTCCCAATTAGCTGATACACTTTTAGCTAATAAAACGATAAAAGCGCGAATTTCTGTTGAGAATCATTTCAGTTCTGTATTGAATTTTAGTTGTATTTTATGTTTTGTTGTAATTTTGTTGGGTTTGGAATGGTTTTTGAGAAAGTATTGGCTCGGAATCTAATATTATAATTGAATTTGATCATCTATCTAAACACAACTGATCTAAATTATTAATTTATGGAATCTTTTAAGTATTCAATGAAACTTATCAGTTTCGCTGTTATATCGCTCGTTATTGTATTACCTGCTTGTAAAACCATTTCGCAGGTTCAGTTTCAGGTTTTGGAAGCTCCAAAGGTCGTTATCCCTTCCGATATCAATCGTTTTGCATTTGTATACAGAAATCAGCATTTCCCTTCAGATTCGGTAGCGCAGTATTATTCGATAAATAAAGTGTCAATGAAAGATAGCATAGATCATACGCAGAATATGCCCCAGAATTGCTATCAGGGCTTTGTTGAAAATTTGTCTGAATTTTGGACTCAGGATTCTATCCCTTTTATAAGTTTACCTAAGAAAATGATGCCGGATACGGCTCGGCATTTCACGCCCTTAAGATGGAATATTGTTGACAGTTTATGTAAGGCAAGTCAAACCGATATTTTAATTGTTTTAGAAGATATTCAAGCTTTTAATAAGCACGATATTGTGGAAGAAGATGTCTATTGGGCTTCAACTGAAATTCATTACTATGGCAAATGGCGTATATACGATCCTTTATATCAAAAGATTTATGACGACAGACTTGTTGTAGACAGCTTATTTTTGGAAACATCAGATATAAATCTTGTAAGATTTCTGGGGGGGAAGTTATTTTCAAGAGAACAAATATTGAATGATGCATCCTATGTGTTGGGGAGAGGCTATGTTGATTTAATTTCGCCTAAATGGATGGATGTTAGACGTAATTATTTTGTTTCCGGAGACAAACGCTTGTCAACTGCGCCTTATTTCATAAATAAGAATGAGTTTGATACGGCTATTAAGATGTGGGAAAGTCTAACTGGTATGGGGGACAACATAAGCAAGGAGAAAGATTTGAAACTAGCTGGTCGTGCGGCCTACAATTTAGCTGTAGTGTATGAAATGAAGGGAGACATCAAAAAGGCCAGATCCTGGGTTCGAAAAGCCATTTATCTCTATAAAAAGATGAAAAATAGACCGTCGGAATATAAAGAAATAGAAGCTTATTCTTTAGCTTTGGATTCCCGTTGGCTTAACAGCGAGAAAATTAAATTATTCTTTGGTGAAGATCCGAAAGCTCAGTAATGATTGAATCAAAATTGTTGCATGATTCTATCGGATAAAATTATACAGCCAAAAATTTAAAACCGAATATGATCACATCAACTATGTCAACAGATTTAATTCTTACACTTATCCTCCTTATTCTCAGTCTCGATTTTCTATTGGAACGAACACTGGATATCCTGAATAGAGAAAATTGGAGTGCAAGCATACCTAAAGAACTCGAGGGGATCTATGATGAGGAAAAATATGCGCAGTCGCAAGCCTATGAAAAGGATAAAAACAGGATTGGTTTGTTGTCGTCCATTCTGGGCTTTGTTATCACCATTTTAATGATTGTGTGTGGTGGCTTTGCCTGGTTAGATGATTTTGTTCGACAGTATTTCTCAAATCCGATAGCTCTGGCTTTAAGCTTTTTTGCTCTAATCATGCTTGGCTCAAGCATAATCAGTTTGCCGTTTTCTTATTATTCGACTTTTGTAATTGAGGAAAAATATGGCTTCAATCGAAGCACTTTAAAAACCTTTATTCTGGACAAAATTAAAGGCGCTTTGCTGACTGCCGTTTTAGGTGGTGGTATTTTGGCTTTAATAATTTGGATTTACACACTGACTACCGTTAATTTTTGGTGGATGGCTTGGGCATTGATCGCTCTGTTTATGATATTTATGAGCATGTTTTATTCGTCTTTGATTGTGCCGCTTTTCAACAAACAAAGTCCTTTGGAAGAGGGTGAATTAAATACCGCGATTAGTAAGCTTGCTAAAAAGGTGGGGTTTAAACTCGATAATATTTATGTGATGGATGGTTCCAAACGTTCGTCAAAGGGCAATGCCTATTTCAGTGGTTTGGGCTCACGCAAACGAATTGTTCTGTTCGATACCTTGATTGATGAATTATCAACGGAAGAAATTGTGGCTGTTCTGGCTCACGAAATAGGTCATTATAAAAAGAAACACACGCTGAGTTCAATTATTTTGAGTCTTCTGCAAACGGGTGCCATGTTTTACATCTTTTCTTTATTGATCGGTAATGCCAGCTTATCTGAAGCTTTGGGAGCTGAAAATCACAGTTTCCATTTGGGATTAATTGCCTTTGGAATTTTGTATTCACCCATTTCAACCTTTTTAGGTTTGGGCATGAATGTTTTATCCAGAAAGAATGAATATGAAGCAGATGCTTTTGCGGCCGAACATCACAGCGCTGAGGCTTTGGGAAATGGTTTGAAAAAACTGTCGGTTAGTTCTTTGAGCAATCTGACACCACACCCGGCTTATGTCTTTTTCCATTATTCGCATCCAACCCTTTTGCAGCGCTTGAATGCTCTAAAAGGATAAAGGATAAAGGATAAAGGATAAAGGATAAAGGATAAAGGATAAAGGATGCAATTGAGAACCCAAAAACAGATACAACGAATTTTATTTTTAAAATAATGCAAGCAGAAATTATTACCATTGGTGATGAGATATTGATTGGTCAGATTGTGGATACCAATTCAGCCTGGATGTCTAAGGAATTAAATGCCATAGGGATTTCGGTAAATCGAATTACGAGTATTTCAGATACTAAAGAAGCCATTGTAAACTCTGTTGAAGAGGCTATGTCTCGGGTTGACTTGATTTTGATGACTGGTGGCCTTGGGCCAACCAACGATGATATCACAAAAAAAACATTGAGCGATTATTTTGCCTGCGAATTGGTTCAGGACGATCAGCTTTACGGAAAAATTGAAGAGCGCTTGGCCCGATATAAAATTGGTATGAATGCCTTCAATCGCGAGCAGGCACTTGTTCCTCAGGGGGCAAGAATCATTCCTAATCATTTTGGAACGGCGCCCTGTATGTGGTTTTCCCGAGATAACAAACATGTCATTTCGATGCCAGGCGTACCTTTCGAGATGAAAAACATCATGCAAACCGAATTGTTAACCAGATTGAGTTCAGAGTTTCATTGTCCTCATGTGTTGCATCAAACAGTAATGGTTCAAGGCTTGGGCGAATCGGTTTTAGCAGAGATGTTGCAGGATTGGGAGGCGAATTTACCTTCAGTTGTGAAATTGGCCTATTTGCCATCGCCAGGCGTGGTGCGTTTACGCATGAGCTTGGTAGGAGATGATGAGGCTGAATTAAAAGCTATTGTCGAAGAGCAGCTCGCTGGTTTGAAAACCATTTTGGGTGAACGCATTTTTGCTTTTGATGACGAGAAAATTGAGCAGGTGATTGCCAATCTTCTTTTGGATACTCGAAAAACAGTGGCTTTGGCGGAATCATGTACCGGGGGAAATATGGCGCATATGCTTACTGCAATGGCGGGAAGTTCAGCTTATTTTAAAGGCTCAGTAGTGGCTTATTCAAACGAAGTAAAAGCCAATGTTTTGGGTGTAGATATAAATGCTTTGGAGGAATTTGGAGCGGTTAGTCAGCAAGTGGTTGAACAAATGGCGACGGGGGCTAGCAAGGCTATTGGTTCTGATTATGCTATTGCAACATCAGGCATAGCCGGACCCGATGGCGGAACGGATGAGAAACCAGTGGGAACCGTTTGGATTGCTGTAGCTTCAGCTGACAAAGTAATCTCTGAGAAATTTGTTTTCTCAAAAGAACGAGGGCGTAATATCAGAATGGCTTCCCAAGCAGGTTTTAATCTGCTTAGAAAGCTCATTTTAAATGAATAGAGGATTAGAAATACATCATCAAAGCGACTCCTAAGCCAATACCTGCCAGAACCAATGAGATTTTATGCTTGTCGGTTCTGAAAAGGCTGATTACAAGAGTGCAAATGAGCAGACTCAGAAAGCTGATGATTAAAAAGCCCGTGAAGCTTCCCAGATTATAGCCTAAGTATGATATGAATTTGAAACTCGAGCCAAGTGCTGCTTTGTAGTGTAAACTCAATACGAAACCTTGCATGATGCCAATAATCACAAAAATATTGTAGTGTATTGCGGATATTTTATGACTGAAAATGGCATGTAAGGAGACGATTGAAAGACTGATAATGGCCAGCAAGTGAATGGTAGAATGATTTAGATTTACTGCCTTAAAAACGGACAGCGATAAGCCCACTAAACTTCCAGAACAAAGGGCCAATAGAAGCAGGAGATAGGTTCTCCAGTCCTTTAGGCTAAAAAAGATGCCAAAGATTATCAGAAAAAGAATTTGTTGAAGATTCGAGAACTGGCATAAATGCTTAAAAGCAAGTTCAAAACTGTAGATTAATTGATCCATAAATAGTATGTAATTAAAGGTTGACCGTTTGTGGTCAGCCTTTTATTTTAGATTGTTAAGACTGATTTTCGCACGGCAATTTTCTTTGCCGGTTGTTTTACTTGTAATTTTGCAACTCAAGTGGTATTCATCATCCTGTTCCTGAAAAATCTGAATCTGTTCACCCAATTTAAGCTCGTGAAGAAAATTAATTTCCAATTCAGAAATGGGTTTTTCAGTTAGCGTCTCAGCAGGAATTGCGTCGATTAACCATTTCAGATATTTCACATTGTTGACATGTCGGTTGATATCAATATCTGAGTAGTGAATTTTTATTTCTTCGATAAGTTCGGCATCAGATGATAAGGGGGCCAGTTTGCCCAGTTCTCTTTCAAAAACCTCAGGGTAATTCCCAATCGGCATGTTTTTTACTACCTCGTGAGGACGAATGGGACGATGGCTGTTCAGATCGACAACCAACCAATAGGAACTGGCTATGGCAATAATTTTATTTTCGGCATCGAAAATACGAAAATCTCGTGCCCCAAATAAACTTTTAATACCAGTTGGAAAGGTTTCTATTCGAATAGTCTCTTTCCATTTTGCAGGGCGTTTAATTTTAATTCTTATGCGCGAAAGGACCCAGGCATGATTGTCGTGATTTAAATCATCCATACCTTGTCCGATCTGATCAACATGATTGCCCGCAATTTCCTGTAAGTAATTACAAATACTTGTGAGTTTAGCATTGCCATGCCAATCGGTATCGAAAGATCCGATGGTGAATTCCTGACTGTATATACTCAAATCTGTCATCTGAAAAAAAGCAATTAGGGGTTAGGAACGGGTTGCATTAAAAATTGATCGAATAAGAATTAAGACCACAAAAGGTAAAATGGTATAAGGCAAACTTTGTGGCAGTATTGGCCATGCAGCTATAAAAATCAACAGGAAGATTGAATGGTACTTGAAATAGTTTTTGATCCAGGTCGGTCTATTTTTCTTAAACAGGACAGGGAGCAAAGGCAAATGAATTGGTAAGGCCCAAAGTATATTCCAATTGGGACCCATAGCTTGATGATCGGTGAAAAACCAAAGGAATAAAATAACGATGCCTAACAGAGATGTGCTGCCAAAAACCAATACGTCGAGTAAAACAAATCGTTTTTTATTTTTGACAGAACTTAGTGTTAGCATGAGACCTATAAATGCAATTAATCCAAAAATGAAGGTTGGATGTAAATACCAGGCTGTTTTTGGTTGAACAGCAGTTTCACTCAGAATTATATTTTCTTTTCGGACCAGTTTATTTGTTTGATTATCCACGGTGATCTGGCAATGATCGAAACCCGCTTTAAGCATATCAGGTAAAAACATTTCCTTATAGTTTGTTGCTTTGGCATCGCAGGGTTGGCTTAAAACCAAATGGATACCTGTGTAAATCCAGGGCGTCTGTTTTAAATAAAGGTTAAGCAAATCTCTGAAACTTCGATTTGATTCCTGGTTTGGATTTTCAAATTCAATTTTACTACTGGCCTCCCGGGGTAGAATATCACGAATAAGAGTTGAACAGTTGTTGAATAGAAAGTCGTATGAGTAATAGCGATTCTCTGGTCTGTAATTCTCCCAAAGGGCGTGTATTAGTTTTTGTTTTGAGATTGAATCTAAGTTTAACTCTTGTTCTACGACCGAACGTTTATCTCTTTTATAGGCAGCTTTGAAATCTCTGAAATGATTGGCGGTAAGGTTGTATTTTAGTTTCCCTCGTATAAATTTCACATAGAAATTAGGTGTGTTAAAATCAAAATTCCCATAATTAAAAACCACATCCATTCTTCTTTCAGGATCTTGAACTCGGATGGCCGAATGTCCAAAAAGAGAGTAGAGTTCCAGTCCGGGAGAACAAGTCAGAATACTGATTTTAGTTTTGTCAGCGTTTTCCTGTGCCAGCAGTTTACTCGTTGGGTTAACAAATAATAGAGTAAGAAAAAAAAGTATGAATAGATGTCGCATAGTTGTGTTTAATTTGTCCCCGAAGATAATAATTTTTGTAGGGAGCTTGTTAAATAGCTTGATGAAGATTTCTACTTTTTAATAAATAAGATGCCTTTAAACTGGAACTGCCCTAATCTGAAACAGAAAAGGGCAGTTCGAAAAAAAATGTTGTTGTATGCAATTATCTCATATCTACAACTTCCACATCAGGATGAGCGGCTTGGTCGAAGACAAAATCAGAATCTTTAAAATCCAGGTTCGGTTCAAATTTCTTGATCTTGATCGTAATATTGTTACCATCTTTTCCGATTGATACCAAGGATTTTATTTCTAAGCTTTTCGTGTCGATATGCAATCTAATTCTTGAAAAGGGTCTTGTTTTATCCAATGGGAAAAGATCGATCACATGAAAAACACCAGCCGGAGTTGTCTGTTCTTCAACGTAACTGAATTTGAATCCTGTTTCATAAAGGGTGAAAATTTTTGTCGGATTTAATCCTTTTTCTTCATCTTCTTCACTGGCTTCTTTAATATTTACCTCTTCAGCATCAACTAAATGCTGGTAGATGGTTTTACCATCAAAATAGGTGTAAACATCCATTAAATAAAGGCGGTACTTGTTGCCTTTTAGAATAATACTTCCTTCTGAATTTTCATGAACATCTTCTTCAGCATTGTCCATCTTGAAACTAAATTCAGCTTTAATACTGCTGTATTTTTTATTTATTTCTGAAACCTGATCTAAGATGGTTTTGGCTTTATTTTCCTGAGCTGAAAGATTTAGGCTCAAAAGAGTGATAATTAGAAGTGAAAAATATTTCGTCATACTTTAAAATTTATATCTGATTCAAATCAGACTGAGAACTTGTTATATATTTTTTTTACGCTTAAGATTTATTCAATTATTATGCCAGTTTAAGCTAAAACCTGAGATAATAGTTTTTCCAATGAATATTCATCAGTAACCAATACCTGACGGGCTTTACTTCCTTCAAAAGGGCCTACAATTCCGGCAGCTTCAAGCTGGTCGACAATTCGGCCTGCACGGTTGTAACCAATTGAGAAGCGTCGTTGAATTGCTGAAGTTGAACCTTGTTGTGAGCTCACAACTAAGCGTGCCGCTTCTTCGAAAAGAGCATCCCGTTTTTGTAAATCAATATCTGCTGTGTTTTCTGAACTTTCAGCTACAAACTCTGGTAACATCAGCGCAGATGGATAAGCTTGTTGTTTTTGAATGTATTGTGTAAGAGCTTCAACTTCTGGTGTATCAACAAAAGCACATTGCACACGAACCAAATCGCTGCCCACTGATATCAGCATATCCCCCCGACCAATAAGCTGATTGGCTCCGGGACTATCAAGAATAGTACGTGAATCAATCATTGAGGCTACTTTAAAGGCGATTCGTGCCGGGAAATTGGCCTTAATCACACCCGTAATAATATTGGTTGATGGTCGTTGGGTAGCTATAATCATATGTATACCAATAGCACGTGCCAACTGTGCAATACGGGCAATTGGTGTTTCAACTTCCTTACCGGCAGTCATAATCAAATCGGCAAACTCATCGATAATAACAACGATATAGGGTAAGTAGCGATGTCCATTTTCAGGATTTAGCTTGCGAGTGACAAACTTTTTATTGTATTCGATGATATTACGCGCGTGAGCTTTTTTCAGCAGATCGTAACGGGCATCCATTTCAACACAAAGAGAATTAAGTGTTGCAATTACCTTATGAATATCAGTAATAATAGCCTCTTCTTCTTCAGGAAGTTTGGCCAGGAAATGCTTTTCAATGGTTGAGTAGATATTTAATTCAACCTTTTTAGGGTCAATTAAGACGAATTTAAGTTGCGATGGATGCTTCTTATAAAGTAAAGAGGTAATAATCGCATTTAAACCAACCGATTTACCTTGTCCGGTAGCACCTGCAACAAGTAAGTGAGGCATTTTTGCCAAATCAAGTGTATAGGTTTCGTTGGAAATGGTTTTGCCCAAAGCTACGGGTAGAGCATGCTTTGACTCCTGGAATTTTTTCGATGCGATGATGTTTTTCATCGAAACAATTTCCGGCGTTCTGTTTGGAACCTCAATACCAATGGTCCCCCGGCCAGGAATTGGTGCAATAATTCGAATACCCAAAGCGGCTAAACTTAAGGCAATATCATCTTCAAGATTCTTAATTTTTGAAATACGCACGCCAGGAGCCGGCACAATCTCGTAGAGGGTTACGGTTGGGCCGATGGTTGCTTTAATTTGAGTAATCTCAATTTTATAATTGCGCAGCGTATCAACAATTTTGATTTTATTACTTTCAAGCTCTTCTTTACTTACTTCAGAGTTGTTGATGTGGTGATCTTCCAAAAGATCGAGACCCGGGTAGTTATAGTTTGAAAGGTCGAGTGTTGGATCAAAATCCTCCATAGGAGTATGATTGATTGAAACACTTTCTTCTCTTATTCGGGTTGTTTCAATGGTTAATTCGACATCATCATCTTCTGGTTTCTGAGTATTGGTTTCAGGGGCTGGTTCAAAATCAGACTCAATATCAAGATCTATTTCATTGGTTTCATCAATTGGTAACTCGTCTTCAAATTCTGAATTGAATTCTTCTTCGAGTTCAATGTCAAATTGTTGATAATGTGTTTCTTCAGTTTGATTCGGGTTTGTAAGGAGCTCGTCCTGAAAAGTTGCTTCGTTTTCAATTTCTTCTTCTGCGTCGTCGTCTTCTTCCAAATCGTTCATTTCCGCTTTAACTTTCTTTTTAAAAAGTTTCTTTATGTTGCTAACAGAATTGTTGAAACCAAAAGCGATCAGAGTGAAAAAACAAATGATAATAGCAAAAAGAGTACCCACATTTCCGATAAGAGAGATCAACCACTCACTAATGAAGTAACCATGAATTCCTCCCAGATATAAGAAACTTGTACTTGCAGAATCAACAAAAAGGAAGGCAAGTAAAACTGAGCACCAAATACTAAAAAGGAGGGTGTAGAGAACGCTTTTTTTGAGCGAATGTGTTTTTATTCCAAATAAACGGATTGAAAGAACAGTGAGAACATAAAGAATGGAACAGGCAGCTATCCCAAATCCTTTGTTTATAAGGAGATTCGAAAGGAATGCACCGGTTTTACCCGTCCAGTTTTCTACCCGAATCCCCGAATTTACGAGTAAATCAAGTAATTGTATGTCTAATTTGGATTGATCAGCACCTCCTGTAAAAAAGAAGGATACAAATGCGAGTCCAAGATATATTGTGAATAAACTTGAACTAATTCCTAAAATGAACCGAATGCGTTCATCCACTAGAAAAGATGGCTTTTTAAACCCAATCGTTTTTGCTTTCGTATTTCTTTTTTTTGCCATTGAATATGTTTTACCTGCTTATAATCTGATGTGAAAGTAATAAAAATAGGGCGTAATTCCACATGAATAAGGGTAGAGATATTCGGGTGTGATTCTATGTGATTAGAAACTAAAGAGAATGATTTTGTTAATGGAAGTTAATCATGAATGATCTGTCTTTTCTATAGGATTAAGAAGGTTCGATAGAGTTGTTTTCAGCACGAATGAGTAATCTTAGCGAAAAAAAAGGATGTCTTAATTGAAGTTAGAGACATATTTGATAATTGTTTTGGCATCTGATTTTATATAGTCAGATGGAATTAGGAATTCTTCTTTACTGACAGGTGTTAAGCTAATATTTTGTGCTGAAAATTTAGCTTTAATCTTGTTCATTGTTGTTTCAAACTCAAGTAAAACACCATCAATTTTATTAAAAGGAGTGTTTCTGTTTGGGTCTTTTAAGTAGATGTCCTGTGTATAATAAACATCAATGGGGTCGGGCAATTCTTCAATATAAACACGAGCTAATTTGCATTTATAGCCCGCAATAACCCGATCAGTCTTTAGATATTTGATATTCGTTGCAAGTTTGTGGTTATATATAAAAGGAATTTCATCGCTTGAAAATTGATAGTTCATTTTATTATTCAGAATTTTGAAAAGAATCGAACTGTTTGGGGCTTTGTATTTTGAAATGAAGCGGGTACTGAAAAAACCTAAATATCCTTCAGATAGAATGGAGATATTATTGTTTTTAAATTTATACTCAACCTGGGTTGGAAGCAATGCAACAATGGGGTTCACATCTTCTTTGGTTTCGTAGCATACATTATAAGTGATAGTCCCTTCGGCTTCAGGTTTATTTTTATCTGATTTACTTGAACAGGATACTAGAAGTTGTAAAACAATCAGTATAAGGGTTGTATGTTTCATATAGGCGATTTATCGGGTATTAAAAATAGATAAAAGCAGAATTGAATCACGTTTTTAGGATGTTTCTTACATGTATTTATCTTATTTCAGGGTGAAAGTAATGAATTACTTTGTAAAAAACTCTCTTTGTGGTGTGAATGCATATTTATTCTAAATACGATTAATTTTTAGTTTTCGTTTTTCTTACTGATTCTTTTTGTTAAGAAAGATTGATTTTATCATTTTGTGTAACTAAAAAGATAAAATAAGCGTTTTTTTGTGTTCATAAATATAAAAAATATGAAAAGTATAATGCATTTTTCAGGAAATGCCTTGTTTGAACATAACAGTAAAAGTTTATTGTAAATGCAAACGTGTGTATTCTTTTAAAAAGTCTGAGTGTTGAATTTCAATTTTTTAGCTTGGTCTATATTTTACAGTAAAAGTTTAGTCGTTTAAGGTGCTGAATAACAGTTAGTAAAAATGTTTCTAAAAAATATTAAAATCCATTGAAATATTGATAAAAGTTCTAGTTTTGTAGCACAATTTTCAAACAACATAAATAAAAAACCTATAATGAATAAATTAGCAGTTGTAGCATTAGGTGGAAATGCCTTGTTGAGAGGTAATCAAAGAGGAACAGTTGAAGAACAAAGTCAAAATACTTTAGATACTCTTGAAAATCTTATTTTCCTTGTTAAAGAAGGGTATGATGTTATTATTGCTCATGGTAATGGTCCGCAAGTTGGGAACATATTGATGAGAAATGATGCAGGAGAACAACTTTACAACATTCCTCAGATGCCTTTAGATATTGATGTTGCTGACTCACAAGGTGGCATTGGTTACATGATTGAAAGAAACTTGCGTAATGTGCTAAAAGCAAATGGCATCGAAAAAGATGTGGTGACTTTGGTGACTCAAGTTGTTGTAGATAAGAATGATCCGGCTTTTGCTGATCCAATTAAGCGTGTTGGTAAGATTTATTCCAAAGAAGAAGCTGATAAGCTGACTGCAGAAAAGGGATGGATTTTCAAAGAAGAAGTGAAAGCTGATGGTGGATGGAGACGTGTTGTACCTTCACCAAAACCAATCCGTGTGATGAATGAGAAAGTTATTGAGAACTTGGCTCGTCAGGGAAATATTGTAATTACTGTTGGTGGTGGTGGTGTACCCGTTTCTGAAGATGAAAATGGTAACCTTTGCCCGGTTGAAGCTGTTATCGATAAAGATTTAGCTTCTGCATTGATTGGTGCTCGTGTTAAGGCTGACGAATTTTATATTCTGACTGACGTATCATTCGTATACAAGGATTTTAAAGGACCAAACGAAGAAAAACTTGAGTTCTTGAATCATGCAGATACAATGAAATATTTGGAAGACGGTACTTTTGCTGAAGGATCTATGGCTCCAAAAATCCGTGCTTGTTTAAGTTTTATCGAAAATGGAGGTGGTAAATCAGTAATTACTGAAGCAACCAAGCTTGAAGATAAATCTTACGGCACTAAGATTACTATGGAGTATGACGAAAAAGATGTCAATCATCTTGCTTAAATAAATATTAATATCAGATTATAATTACTTTTGTTATCGTAATCAAAAAAAATAAATACCATGAGTTTTAATTTAAGAAACAGAAACTTTTTGAAGTTATTGGATTTTACTCCAAAGGAAATGCAATACATGTTGGATCTTGCCAGAGATCTTAAGAGAGCTAAATATGCTGGAACTGAAGTTCAGACTATGAAGGGTAAGAATATCGCTTTGATATTTGAAAAATCTTCAACTCGTACGCGTTGTGCATTCGAAACTGCGGCTTACGATCAAGGAGCTCACGTAACTTACCTGGGACCTTCAGGTTCTCAAATTGGTGTGAAAGAATCAATGGCTGATACAGCTCGCGTATTGGGTCGTATGTACGATGGTATTGAGTACCGTGGTTACGGACAAGCTATTGTTGAAGAGTTGGCTAAGCATGCTGGTGTACCAGTTTGGAATGGTTTAACTGATGAGTTTCACCCAACTCAAATTTTAGCTGACTTCTTAACTATGATGGAACACTCTGATAAGCCATTGAATCAGGTTTCATTTGCTTACTTAGGTGATGCTCGTAACAATATGGCTAACTCATTAATGGTAGGTGCTGCTAAAATGGGTATGGATGTAAGAATCGTTGGTCCTAAAGGTCTTCAGCCAGAAGCTGAATTGGTAGCTCAATGTATGGAGATTGCTAAAGAAACTGGTGCGACTATCACTATTACTGATGATGCAAAAGCTGGTGTAAAAGGATGTGATTTCCTTTATACTGACGTTTGGGTATCAATGGGTGAGCCTGATAAAGTATGGGAAGAAAGAATTGGTATCTTGAAACCTTACCAGGTTAACGCTGACTTGATGGCTGCTACAGGAAACGAGAAGTGTAAGTTTATGCACTGTCTTCCTGCATACCATAACAGAGAGACTAAAGTTGGAGAAGAAGTTTTCCAGAAGTTTGGTCTTGATGGTGTAGAAGTTACTGAGGATGTATTCGAATCTCCAGCGTCTATCGTGTTCGACGAAGCTGAGAACCGTTTGCATACTATTAAAGCTGTAATGGTAGCTACTTTGGGTGCATAATCTCAATAGTATCTAATATATAAAAGGCTCTTGGTTTTCCAAGAGCCTTTTTTTCTGACAAATATTATTCTGTTTTTCCTGAAGTCGTTTCAGGTTTATTTTTCAGGGTTAACCATTCTTAGTTCATCAATTTTAATCTTATTCTTAATCAATTCTTTTTTAATATTACAAGATGAACAACCACCACAAAGTGATGTTTTTTTATTGGGTTTTATCATTTTATAAAAGTGATAAAGCGAATAGCTTACAGCAGCTAAAATGATTAAGTATGTCGTAAAAAGTTGAAAACTCATAACGTGCTTATAAAAAATTAATGATATGATAGCCAACAAAGGATACCAACCAGGCTAAAGCGGTCGTGTAAGTTACTACAAATGCTGACCATTTCCAATTAGCTTCTCTTGCAATGGTTGCTACTACAGCGATACAAGGGAAATAGATGAGAATGAAAATCAGGAAAGAGAGGGCAGAAGCGGTATCAAACACATTCTCTCCATTTCGGTATGTTCCGGTAAATTTTTGTTTTCGTAGGTTGTTTCTTAATCCTTCGCTGTTTTCATCACTGTTCTCACCAGTTTGGTAGAGAACTCCCATGGTACTGACAACAACCTCCTTGGCAGCGATTCCGGTGAGAATGCTGACCGTCATTTTCCAGTCGAAACCAAGAGGATGGAATACGGGAGCTATAAGATTACCAATTTGCCCGATGTATGATTGCTCTTGTTTTTCTTCAAGCATTTGATTCTTAATCGCTGTTGTTGATACTTCGTAGTCCTCAAGTATTTTGGTTTGTTCTGCTGGTGTTGCAGCTTGAAGAGCCGTGTTGAGCTGCCCTTCATTTTTCGCTAATAAATTTTCGTAGTCTTTAGAATAATCCACATCAAGGGGGAAATAGCCTAAAGCCCAAATAATGACAGATGCAACCAAAATAATGCCTCCCATTTTCTTAAGGTATTCTCCACCTTTCGACCACATGTGTACAAGTGTGGACTTTAGCGTGGGAACACGGTAGGGAGGTAATTCCATTACAAAGGGTGCTTCTTTACTTTTAAAGAAACTTGCTTTGAAGATTTTTGCAAAAACTACAGCTAACAGAATGCCTAATAAGTAAACCCCAAACAGAGCCAGACTTGAGTTCTCCGGGAAAAATGTTCCGATTATTAATATATAAACGGGTAATCGGGCAGAACAGGACATGAATGGGGTGATTAGCATTGTCAGTATTCTGTCATTTCTGTTTTCTAGAGTTCTGGTGGCCATTAAGGCGGGCACATTGCATCCAAATCCCATAACTAAAGGGATAAATGATTTGCCATGTAAACCAATCTTATGCATGAGTTTATCCATGATGAAAGCGGTACGAGCCATATAGCCTGTGTCTTCCATAAAGGATATGAAAAAAAATAGGATTAGTATATTGGGCAGGAACACAATAACACCACCAACACCTCCAATGATACCATCTGCAATCAAATCTTTTAGAGGACCATCAGGCATCACAGTTTGAATAAATTCTCCCAAATAGGCAATGCCGGTTTCTATCCAATTCATAGGGTATTGTCCCAAATGAAAGGTGGCATAGAATGTCATAAACATGAAAAAGAAGAATAAAGGAAATCCAAATAATTTGTGCGTCAGGAAAGCATCAATCATAGCTGTTTTTCTTCTTCGCTTAATCGGATTTTCAATATAAGTTTCTTTTAGTGCACCGTCAATAAAGCCATATTTTGCGTCAGTTATAACCGTTTCGCAGACTTCATTATAAGTGGATTCTATTAGTTTGATTTCTTGTTTCAGTGTTTCATGAATTTCTTTTACAGTAGAGCAAGATTCAATGTAATCCAAAGCTTTTGCATCGCCTTCGAGCAGTTTAACGGCTAGAAATCGAGGAGAGGCAATTGCCGTTAAATTTCGATCGGCTCTGATATGTTTTTGAAGTTTTGAAATTGAGTTTTCAATAACAGATCCATAATTAATATGAATGTGTCGAACAATAGGATCTTTGCCTTCGTAAACTTCAATAGCTTTGTCGAAAAGTTTTTTTATTCCTTTCCCTTTTGAACTAACTGTAGGGATAATAGGAATTCCCAGCATTTTTCCCAGAGCTTTGTAATCAAATCTGGCCCCATTTTTCTCCAATTCATCGTACATATTCAATGCTAAGATAACTTTCACATCCATGTCGATGAGTTGGGTTGTCAGATATAGATTGCGTTCTAAGTTTGAGGCATCTACAACATTAATTACGACGTCAGGAAATTCTTCTGTAATATACTGACGCACATAAAGTTCTTCGGAGGTGTAGGCCGTTAGGGAATAAGTTCCGGGCAAATCGACAACATCAAAATTATACCCATTCTGATGAACCTTTGCCAGTTTTGAATCAACTGTTACACCAGAGTAATTTCCCACGTGTTCCTTGGAGCCGGAGGCAAAATTGAAGAGGGTTGTTTTTCCTGCATTAGGATTCCCCACTAAAGCAATATGAATATTTTTTTCTTTTTTTTGTGCCGATGATTTAAGTTCTTCATCGTTTAGGGTGCCTTCAAAGTTGTTGATCTTTAAATTTACAGCTTCTTCTTTAGTGATCACTTCAATTAGGGCTGCCTCGCTTCGACGTAAGGATACCTGATAGCCCATAATACTGTACTCGACAGGATCTTTAAGAGGGGCATTTTTAATGACGGTTACTTTTTTGCCTTTTATAAAGCCCATTTCAGTAATTCGCTTACGAAATGCGCCATATCCCTGTACTTTTATTATAATACCTTCTTGATTATCGGTTAATTCAGAAAGCTTCATATTTGGTGCGTATCAATAATGTAAAGCGTGAATGTGAAATTCTCATTCACTAAAAAAACGAATGCCGATGTTTGACTGAATAAACGCTTCGGCAACATGACTAAAATATAACTCCAATAGCTAAACAAACCGCATGGTTCATTGATTGTAACTATTTTAATTTAGTACAAATCTAGACGAAAATGAATTTAAAAACAATCACTACATCTAGGTATTGTTGCCTTGTTTTTTAGCTTGTAAAACAGATTGTTTTATCTTTTTTTAAGGAAAGTGGCAGATTAGTACCCTATTATAGAAATTTTGGGGAAAGATAAAAGTGAAAAATGCTGTGTGGAAAAAAAGAGCTATCCGAAATTAAACGATAGCTCTTGTTTATTTTATCACCTAAAGTGTTTGATTTATTCTGTCAGATCTTCAAATTCAACTTGTGAGAAAGATTCTACTTCAAGCCCTTCGATTATTTCAGAAGTACCCGCGATATCTTCAATGGGTGTCTCAGAATCATCATCATTCGCATCTTTCAGTATCTCAATAGCCTCCATTAAACCTTCTGCGAATTTATCGAAATCTTCCTTGTAAAGGAAAATCTTATGCTTTTCGAAAGTAAAATTGCCTTCTTTATCGTATCGCTTTTTACTCTCAGTAATAGTAAGGTAGTAATCCTCGTTTCTAGTCGCTTTTGCATCAAAGAAATAAGTTCTCTTCCCAGCTCTAACCGCATTCGAATAAATATCCTCACGATTTTTCTTTACGAATTCTTCTTTTCTATCGTAACCTTCCATTTCAGAATATATTTATGAAATTGTTTGTTTATTGATATCTCAAAAATAAAAAAAAATATGTATTTAATTGATTTTAACGGATAAAATATTCTGAACATTTCAGTTTTGTTTTGTTTAATAGCTGAGAGGCAGAACTTTATTTAATCACCTAAATTACCTCAATTAAATTGCAGGAGTAAAATCGTTTAGTCTGAATTTTGTTGTCATCAATTAATTTTAAATTTGTTTCCTTCAATGATATTTCTTGTGCTATCTTCCTAATGTGCAGTTTTCCAGTGGGTAAGGTGCTTTTTAAAAAGTGTAAATAAAATGAGAAGAGCGAACTTTGGCTGATTAAAAAAAATGGCTACATTTGCAGCGAGTTTAAATAAGTAAGATTCGTTTACCAAATATTGTGTTTTGGCAAAATTCTAATTCATTTTTTGTCATGTACACTTATATTTGTGTCATTGAATCAGGTATAAACAAAGTTCTTTAAAAGTATGATTAGTAGAAGATTGCTGCGTGTGAAAGTGTTACAGATGCTTTACGCTTATTACAAGAATGATGATCGTTCATTAGCAAAAGCCGAAAAAGAGTTGTTTTTCAGTATTGGAAAAGCTTACGATTTATATCATTACCTGCTTCTACTACTTGTAGATGTTGCATTTATAGCTGAAAAGAAAATTGAAGCTGGTCGCAACAAATTGGTACCTACTCCCGTAGATATTCATCCCAACACCCGTTTTATTGAGAATAAAGTATTGAATCAATTGGCTGAGAATGTTCAGTTGAATAGCTATCTTCAATCGAATTCTATTTCGTGGGCAGATCAGGATGGTTTCGTAAATCGTTTGTATAAAACAATTACAGAGTCTGATTTGTACAGCAAGTATATGAATGCTGAAGCCAATGATTATAGTGCCGATAAGAAGTTGGTTGAAAAGATTTTCATGAATATTCTGGCTAAAGATGAAAACTTCTATTCTTTGATGGAAGATAAGAGCATCTATTGGAATGATGAAATTGAGTTTATTTTAAGTATGGTTGTTCGCACAATCAAGCAATTTAAAGCTGACGACAACGAACACACCTCATTATTGCCATTATTTAAGGATAGCGATGATGAAGAATTTGTGAGAGTTTTATTCCGTAAGACGATTTTGAAGCATGAGGAAAACTTGAGCTTAATCAAGGAAAATACCAAAAATTGGGATTTAGAGCGAATTGCTTTTATGGATATTCTAATCATGGAGATGTCTTTGACTGAAATTCAGGAGTTCAAGAGTATTCCGGTGAAAGCAAGTTTCAATGAATATCTTGAAATTGCAAAGTACTACAGTACAAACAATTCAAGCACTTTTATTAACGGCTTGCTTGATAAAATGATTAAGGATCTTCAGAAAGAAGGTAAGATCAATAAAATAGGACGGGGTTTGATTGAAGAATCAAAAACTGCTAAGGTATAATATTACAAGGGAGTTACGAAGGTAATTCTCTTTTTTTATTGGTGTTTATTTGAATGCTGGGAGTGTAAGTGTCTGCCATTTAATTCTGTAATCAATAGAATTTTATGCAGGCATACTTTGTTTATAGAGTCAGGAGAATTGTATTTCTTTTGATTTTAAGTCTTAAAAATTTATGAGTCTTCTTGAGGTTGTTTTGATAGCTGTTAGTTTGGCAATGGATAGTTTTGCAATTTCCATTACAGCAGGTTTTATTTTAAAAGAATTTACTCCGAAACATTGTTTTCGAATCGCATTTTATATGGGATTTTTTCAAGCATTAATGCCAATTTTAGGTTGGTTGATAGGGGTTGGCTTTAAGAGCTATATTGTAAGTTTTGATCATTGGATTGCTTTCCTTTTGCTCTTTATTTTAGGAGGGAAGATGATTTATGATGATTTGAAAAGTGAAGATGAACACTGTTGCTTTAATCCTCAAAAAAGTTTGGTGGTAATGGGTTTGGCATTGGCTACAAGTATCGATGCCTTAGTAGTTGGAGTTAATTTTGCATTTTTAGATATGGCTATTTCTTTCCCTGTTTATACAATTGGAGTAGTTTCATTTATTTTATCATTTTTTGGTGTTTTTATAGGTTGCCAACTGGGAACAAAAGTTAAAGTGAAATTCACCTTGATTGGTGGGGTGATTTTAATAGCTTTGGGAACGAATATTCTTTGTGAGCATTTGTCTCAACCCATTTGATATTCGGAAAATCTAAGTTTTTCGTTAAAAAAATACAATTCATTATTTTTGTGATTGAATTTTGTTTTAATTGCACCTGTTAAAAATAAAAAGATGCTCTTTTTTACCCGATATATAGTATTATTATTCGTCTTTTTAGCACCTTTGACATCCTGCAAGCAGACTGTTGATATTAAGAATAAATCAGAAAGTGAGTCGGTTCAGAGTAAAGAAAATATTGATGATGAGAAGGTTTATCCAAAATTTGAGTTTGTTAAAGAATTACATAAATTTGGAGAGGTTTCGGAAGGGGAGATTGTTGTTTGCGAATTTTACTTTCGGAATGTTGGAAATGGAAATCTGATTATTAAATCCATTGAAAGTTCTTGCGGGTGTGCCGTAGTTAAATGGACTAATAAACCGATTAAAGTGGGTGAAGAATCCAAGATTACTGTCGAGTTTGATTCCAAAGGGAGAAGTGGCAGACAATATAAAGTGTTGACAATATTTGCCAATACAAAACAAAAAGTAAAAGAGCTTAAAATTACCGCTACTGTGAAGTAGTGTTTCAGATAGAAAATTTAATTTGTTAATTTAATATTTATTTCAAATGCTTAATTTATTAAACATTGTGCTTATGGCACAGCCTCAGGAAGGTCAGAATCCTTTGATGTCTTTTCTTCCTTTAGTATTAATCGTTGTTGTTTTTTATTTCTTCATGATTCGTCCACAGATGAAACGTCAGAAAGAGTTGAAAAAATTCCGTGAAGAATTGAAAAAAGGTGATAAGGTGGTTACTACCGGAGGTATTTATGGTAAAATCGTTGAGCTTCACGAAACAACCATTATTATGGAAGTAGAAGACAAATCTCGTTTGAAGGTTGATAAGGTTGCTGTAATTAAGGATATGAGTGATGTAGCTCAGAAGTAATAAATGAAAAAATAGTGTTTATTCACTGTTGATTATATTACAAAATACAATTCCTGTATTTTTGTTAGCCTAAAAGCTATTACTTTGTAGAGTAATAGCTTTTTTTGTTTAAATTCATGCTTGAATTATTAGCATAAGGAAAGTTCTGTAGATGAATTTGACTAATGGCTTAACCTCTTAAAATGTAAGACTTTGACTTTACCCGATTTACAACAGATTAAAGATGTATTTGATAAGGAAAATATTAAAGCCAATAAAAAATTGGTGATTTATATGTTTTTTGTCGTGTTGGCTACCATCTTTTGGTTTCTAAATGCTTTGAGTAAAGAATATACGACTACGGTTAATTACCCGGTATCGTACAGTGACTTTCCTTCAAAAAAATTGTTAAGTAACGAATTGCCTTCAAGACTGAAGTTGACAGTGCGTGCCTACGGATTTGATTTATTACGATATAAACTTAGTTTTTTTCAATCGATTAATTTTCCCGTGAATGAGTATACCAATAATAGGCTGGTAAAAAAGGGGGAAGATCATTTTTTATTTTCAACCGATAGAATTACCAGTGCTGTTGCCGCTCAACTATCATCAGCAATTAGTGTTACTCATATTTCTCCTGATACCATTAGTTTTCAATTTTCACCTTTAATTGAGAAAAAGATTCCGGTTCATTTCAATTCAAAACTCAAGTTTGAACCCCAATTTCGTTTGGGAGGTGATGTTGTATTAAGCCCCGATAGTATTGTGGTAATTGGAGCTAAGGCTATTGTTGATAGTGTGACGCAGATTGAAACTGAAACCTTAGAGCTTAAAAAGTTGAATGAAACTACCAAAAAGAGGCTTGGTTTGGTTAAGATAAAGGGGTTAAAATATGTAAAGAAAAAGGTTGATGTTGAGTTGCCAGTGGAACAATTTACTGAAGCTCAGCAAGAAGTCAGTATTAAAGTGGTTAATTTGCCTGATTCCTTATTCATACGATTATTCCCGCATGAAGCAAAAATATCTTATTTGGTTGGTTTAAAGGATTATGAATCAGTTACCCCAGAACTGTTTGATCTTGAAATTGATTATAAAACGATAGATCTCTTGACTAATAAAATCAAAGTTAACCTTAAGAGTTCACCGCTGAATGTTTCTAATGTGAGGTTTTATCCTGAGGAAGTCGTCTACCTGATTGAGAAGAGAAATAGGTGAAATTAAGTGGGTTGTTTTTTCTTTGGGAACTAATTATGAATTAAATATTGAAATTGATGACTAAGCCACTTAGTATTGGTTTAACAGGAGGAATAGGAAGTGGAAAATCTGTGGTTGCTGATTTTTTCAGCTTATTAGGTGTTCCTGTTTATACTTCTGATGCGGAAGCTAAAAAGCTTATGCAAACCGATATTACTATTCGTGAAAGTTTGATTGAAGTATTTGGCGATTCGGTTTATTCCGAATCGGGAGAATTAAATCGTGCAGAATTGGCTAATATCATTTTTAATGATGATGAAGCTTTAAAAAAAGTAAATACGATTGTGCACCCACAAGTGCGTTTGCACTATCAGGCTTGGTTGAAAGAGCAGGGACAAGTGCCATACGTTATTCAGGAATCAGCTATACTTTTTGATACGGGACTCTATAAAAATTTTGATCGGATTATAACGGTTACTGCTGACCCTGAAATTCGAATTCAGAGGGTGATGTTGCGAGATAAGTGTACTCGGCAATCCGTTTTGGAGCGAATGAGTAAGCAGGTTTCTGAGCAAACAAAGATAGATTTGTCAGATTTTGTAATCTATAATAACTCAGAGCTGATTATACCACAAATCATTTCAATACATGAGCAGTTAAGTTGCTTGTAGTGAATTATTTGGCACTTGCATGAAGCTTGGGCGATGTATGGATGTTGGCGTTAAACTTTGTTAAACACTGATTTTTTTCATGCCTAAAAAAGTTTTTAATTCAGACATCTTTTGTTTCTTTGATTTTCACACTTGTCGCGGAGAAGGCTAATAGTTTGCGACAGGTCAATTATAAAATTCGATACAATTTAAATATGGCAAAATTCGGAAAGTGGATAGCTGGCGGTTTAGGATGGGCATTTTTGGGTCCCATTGGTGGTGTTTTGGGCTATTTTTTGGGATCAGCTCTTGATTCCGTAGATATAAAAGCAACAGGCAGACCTGGAACAACACAAGGCGATTTTTTAATGAGCTTATTGGTGCTTGTAGCTGCTGTGATGAAAGCCGACGGTAAAGTTTTAAAATCGGAGCTTGATTACGTTAAATCATATCTGATCAAAAGTTTTGGGACCGAAAAAACAGGAGAGGCATTAACCATATTACGTGATATTTTAAATCGTGATATTCCTGTTGAGCAGGTTTGTACACAAATAAGTCAGCAACTTGATTATTCTTCACGTTTACAACTCTTACATTTTTTATTTGGAATTGCTCAGGCTGATGGTGTTATAGCTGATTCTGAATTGAAAATGATTGAGCGGATTTATTACCACATGGGAATTAGATCTGCAGATTTCAACTCAATAAAGTCGATGTTCATTCAGGAAAACGGCTGGGCTTATCAGGTGCTTGAAGTTGATAAGACGGCTAGCGATGATGAGATTAAAAAAGCTTACCGTAAAATGGCCGTTAAGTATCATCCTGATAAAGTGAGCTACTTGGGTGAAGATGTGCAGAAAGCTGCTAAGGAAAAGTTTCAGAAAGTGAGTGAAGCTTACGAAAAGATAAAAAAAGAGAGAGCTTTTGCATAAAATGATGATCGGAGTTAAAAAACAGTATTAATTAATTTTTTTTAACCGTCCGGAATTTTATTTTTGTGCTTCCAACTAAAAAATGACAATATGTTGAAAGGAATATTAGCTATATCAGGACAGACTGGACTGTTTAAATTGGTTTCAAACTCGAAAAGTGGTTTTATCGTTGAATCTTTAATCGACAAGAAGCGTATGCCTGCACACGCAACTTCAAAGATTTCTGCTTTAGAGGATATCGCTATCTTTACAGAAGAAGGAGATGTTCAATTACAAGAAGTATTTAAGAATATCAAAGAGAAGGAGAATGGCGGCCAAGCCATCAGTCATAAAGCATCTGGCAACGAGTTGAAAGCTTATATGCAAGAAATCTTGCCTAACTACGATGAAGATCGTGTCTATGTTTCTGATATGAAGAAACTTTTCCAATGGTACAATATTCTTCAGGAAAACGATATGTTGAATGAAGTTGAAACTGAGGAAGAAGAAACTGCAGGTGAAGAATAAACACCGGTTTTGAAAAAAATAAAACGAGGCTGTCAATTATTTTGATAGCCTCGTTTTTTATTTAGGCTTGAACTTTTTCGATAGTATTTCTGGATATCAAAAACTTGGAATCTTCTAAAGCCTTAATGGCATGTAATTCCCCTTCAGAAAAGGAAAAGAAATCATCCGCTTCGACACAGGTTTTAAGGCCCGAAATTTCAAATTCAATTTTTCCTGAGATTAGATATAAACCGGCATGGGCAGGAGCTGGTTGTGCGGGAACGACAACACCTTTTTTTACAGCTACAATTAAGGATTCAAAAGTTCCGTTGTTATAAATTTCTTTTTTATCGATTCCTGTAACTTCGACTTCTTGGGAGAGTTTATGTGTATGCATAGTAACTATTTAAAATTTTGTTTCGTTCATCATACTTTAGACTTATATTGCTGGAATAAATTTTAGTAATTTAGAAATCTAAAATAAGGAAAGCTATGCCAAATAAAAATTGTATTCAGATTTGTTTGTTTTTAATTTTAACATGGAGTTTAATTTCATGTGGACGATCAACCTCTTTAATTGATGCATGTAACAGTGTGCTCGAAACAGACCGGGCATTTTCTGCTTATTCGCAGGAATATGGTATGGCCGAGTCATTTTATAAATATGCTTCATCCAAAGCAGTTATGTTACGGGATAATTCTTATCCTATCATTGGGAATGAGAAAATAAAAACCTTATTGTCATCAGCAGAAAAAACAAACCATATTTTAACATGGGAACCTCAATATGCTGATGTTTCATCGTCTATGGATATGGCTTACACTTATGGCTATTACAAGTATATTACTCCCGATTCAACCTATAGAGGTTGTTACGTTTCTATTTGGAAAAAGGATATAAATAATCAGTGGAAATTTGTGTTTGATGCAGGAAGTAGTGGTTTAGGCAAAGAAAAATCTGAATAAACAGGTTAGATCAGCCATATATTGAGCTCTAATACAGTATAATTATAAAATTTGTTGCGTATTATTAAAAATAATTGACTCATAATTATTATATTTCATCAAATTAAGTAAATTTACCACGCTATTAATAACAAAAAATTTAAGTAATGCCACAAGGTACCGTAAAATTCTTTAATGAAACTAAAGGTTTTGGTTTTATTAAAAACAATGAGACAGACGAAGACATTTTTGTACACGTAACAGGATTAATTGATAAAATTGATCAGGGTGACGTTGTTACTTTTGATGTTGTTGAAGGAAAAAAAGGAATGAATGCTGTGAATGTAAAAATTGACTAATTCCTCATATTCTTTTAGTCAAAGCTCAATGTGAATTGGGCTTTTTTTATGTCCTGAATTTTGAAAAGCACCTGAAATTTTCCTGAAATCTATCTGTATTCAAGTTTTTCATCTCTGTGTATTGTTATATATTTGTTAGATGATTAACACAGATGAAAAACTGATACTCCTAAATAAGATCAGCTCCGATACGCTGATGGAACATTTAGGAATAATTTATACCGAAGTTGGAGAGGATTACCTTGTTGCAGAAATGCCTGTAAGCTCCAAACATTATCAACCCATGCGCATTCTTCATGGAGGTGCAACGCTCGCTTTGGCTGAATCTGTTGGTAGTGCCCTGTCTGTCATTCATGTTGACCTGAATCGATTTGATGTAAAAGGCATGGAGATAAATGCCAATCATATTCGCAGCATCAAAAAAGGGACACTTCGAGCTAAGGCAAAGTTTATCCATAAAGGTAGAACGAGTCATATTGTTCAGATTACAATTTGTAACGAACAGGATAAGTTAATTTCTATTTGTCGTCTGACTAATGTTGTGTTAAAGAAACAGCTATGAAAGAGGACTTCGTATTAAAAAAAACTGAAGCTGTTCTTACGACCTGTTTAGCCAATCATCTCGCATTTTACGCTTACAAACACCCCAATTCCCAGCATATTGAAATCGGTATCCAAAAAGATATGGATTTATTGAAATATACAGATTTCGCTGATTTGGATGGGTTGTCAGGTTTTGTAATGGCGCCTTTTGTATCTACTGAACAACATTCTTCCTGGTTCATTCGTGACGATTTTAATTTTAGTTCTTTTGGCGATGATGAAATTGAGCTTCTCAGTCAATATAAAAACACAATTGAGGAGAAGGAAGATAAGACTGTTACAGGAAGTAAGCAAGATGAGTATTTTACTCAAATAGCAGCGTTTTTAGATGAATTGAAAGCGGGGAGCTTGGAGAAAGCAATATTGTCACGGATTCAACTTGAGAAAGGCATTTCAGAAGTTAAGAGAGCTGCTTTGTTTCTTCAGCTCTGTCAGTGTTATCCACATGCATTTGTGTCCTTTGTTTCATTACCGGGGATCTGTTCATGGATGGGAGCGAGTCCGGAACTGCTTTTTAAATCTCAAAATAACAATTCGGAAACAGTAGCTTTGGCCGGAACGTTGCCCATTAATAAAGACCATATTCAGGAAACGGAGTGGGGAAATAAAGAAATTGAGGAACAAGCATTTGTGAGTGACTATATCGAACGTGTTTTTAGGGATAATGCCATTTGTGATTATGAGAAAATCGGCCCCTATACCGTTCAAGCCGGACAGATTGTTCATTTGAAAACAGACTTTAGAACGGATGCTAATTTGAGTTTTAAAAATAAAGCCAGAATAATTTCGGCTTTGCATCCAACGCCAGCTGTTTGTGGTTTACCCAAAACGAAAGCACTCGATTTAATTAAGCGGGTTGAGAGCCATGACCGAGAATATTATGCGGGGTTTTGGGGACCTGTTCATGCAAATGGAGACTGCGCTTTGTATGTAAATTTGCGAACCATGAAATTATCAGAAAATCATTTATCTTTATTTGTCGGTGGAGGGATAACAGCAGATTCAATTCCGCAAAAGGAATGGGAAGAGACGCAACATAAGGCACAAACTTTATTGTCGGTAATCAATCAGTTTGTTTCTAGCTGATATGATGATTTCATCTTTCTCTCATAAATAGTATTCAGAAGAAAAAAATAGCCTAAGGGGCATCAGATATAATAGAAAAATGACTCAGAAAACCTCAGATATTAAGGGTGTAAAAGAATTGATTGACATTTGTGTTGGAAAAGGAATGGAATATGTTGTTATTTCTCCCGGATCCCGAAATGCCCCTTTAAGTATCTCTTTGGCACGCGACAATCGTATACAGACTCCTGTGATTGTTGATGAACGAAGTGCGGGATATTTTGCTTTGGGTATTGCCCAGCAAACGGGAAAGCCTGTGGGTTTAGTTTGCACTTCGGGTACGGCTTTACTTAATTATGCGCCCGCTGTTGCTGAGGCTTTTTATCAGCGTTTACCTATAGTAGTTCTCTCTGCTGATCGTCCTCAAGAGTGGATTGGTCAGGATGACAGTCAGGCAATTAATCAGGTGAATGTTCTGCAAAATTTTGTAAAGGCAAGTTATCATTTACCTATTGTTAATGAAGGAACTGATGATTTGTGGAGTCTCAATCGAATGATGAATGAGGCGCTTTCAAAGTCGATTTCCGGCAGACTAGGTCCCGTTCATATCAATATCCCTTTTCGGGAGCCCTTGTATGGTGAAAAAAATCAAGAGGGGCAATCTGAAAGAATTGTCAATAAGATTGTTGCTAAGGAAGTGCTTTCCGAGGAGATTAAAGAAACTTTAGTTCAGGAGTGGAGATCTTCAAACAAAGTGATGATTCTTGCGGGATTGCTACCTAAAAATGAAAAATTGAATGCTTGTTTGAGTCAGTTGGCAAAGCTTAAACAAGTTGTTGTATTAACCGAGAGTATTTCAAATCTTCACGATCAGGCTTTTTTACCTTGTATCGATAGGGTGATTACCAGCTTTTCTGAAGAGGAGAGTCAAAACTTTCAACCGGATCTTTTAATCAATTTTGGAGGGCCTTTGGTGTCTAAAAAAATCAAATCATTTTTAAGGGATCATGCTCCAAAGAAACATTGGTTTGTAGGAAAAGAGGATAGACTTATAGATACTTTTAGGGCTTTAAGTTCTCATATCGATTTTGAGCCTGAATGCTTTTTTGAAGATATTTTGTCTCTTTTGATTGAAAATGAAAGTTCTTATGCTGATGACTGGAGGCAACGGGATTTGGCTTGTGATACAGCTCATGAAGATTATCTGAAAAATACAAGATGGTCGGATTTGAAAGCTTTTGAAGCAGTATTAGCTGCAGTTCCTGATGGGGCTAATTTGCAATTGTCCAATTCATCGGTGGTGCGTTATGCCCAGCTTTTCAAAACCAGTCCGAAACTTCTTTATAATTCTAACCGGGGGACTTCAGGTATAGATGGTTGCACCTCAACAGCTGTTGGTGCTTGTCATGTGAATGATAAACTAACTACTCTGATTACAGGTGATATTAGTTTTTTTTACGATACTAATGGTTTGTGGAATAAGTATTTGAATAATCGATTGAAGATCGTTTTGATTAATAATGGAGGAGGTGGAATTTTTCGTTTTATTCCAGGTCCATCTGATGCTCCTGAGCTTGAGGAATATTTTGAAACGGTTCAGGATTATCGTGCCGATAAGCTTGCTGAAACTTATGGTTTGGATTATTTTTATGCCGATAGTTTAAATGCTTTAGAGTCTGTCTTGCCAAACTTTTTCGAATTAGGAGAAAAGGCTTGTATACTTGAACTAAAAACACCGCGAGAAATGAACGATGTGGTGTTGAAAGATTATTTTAAGAATTTACGTAAATAATAATTTAAGAAGAATGCGGAGATTGAATCAAGAACTTGATTCTTCTGCAATCAGATTTAAAACAAAATAAAATGACACAGAGAAACTGGACAACGATAAAGGAATACGAAGATATCAAATTTGAATTCTTCGAAGGAATTGCAAAAATTACAATCAATCGCCCTGAGGTTTATAATGCATTTCGCCCGCAAACCAATTTTGATATGCTTGATGCGATGGAAATTTGTCGTGAGCGTTCTGATATTGGCGTAATCGTATTTACAGGTACGGGAGACAAAGCTTTCTGTTCGGGAGGCGATCAGAATGTTAAAGGTGTAGGTGGTTATATTGATGATCACGGCGTGCCTCGTTTAAATGTATTGGATTTGCACAAGGCCATTCGTTCTATGCCGAAGCCGGTTGTTGCTATGGTCAATGGTTATGCCATTGGTGGTGGTCATGTTTTGCATGTGGTTTGCGATTTAACCATTGCTTCAGATAATGCGAAGTTCGGACAAACAGGTCCTAAGGTGGGTAGTTTTGATGCCGGTTTTGGTTCATCGTATCTGGCCCGTCAGGTCGGTCAGAAAAAAGCACGTGAGATTTGGTTCCTTTGCCAGCAATATACAGCTAAGGAAGCTGAAGAAATGGGAATGGTTAATAAGGTAGTCGCCTTGGAGGATTTGGAAGATACAACTGTTGAGTGGTGTAAAATTATGATGCAGCGCAGTCCTATGGCACTTCGTATGATCAAGCGTGGCTTAAATGCTGAGCTTGATGGACAAAGAGGTCTGATGGAATTTGCAGGTGACGCTACCATGATGTATTACTTGATGGAGGAAGCTCAGGAAGGTAAAAATGCATTCCTTGAGAAACGCGATCCTGATTTTCAGAAATTTCCTAAATTCCCGGGATAAGAAATATTACGATATTTATAGGAAATGCCAGCCTTTGGGTTGGCATTTTTTGTTGGCGTATGTCGTTCGCACGTTTGCTCAAATTCACTATTTTTAGATATTAGTTCAAAATAAATTAAGTTATGGATATTCGCTTAGCTCAAAGCTCCGATCTTGAAGCAATCAATACGATCTATAATCAGGCTGTTGCTGCCCGATATTGCACAGCTGATCTTGATCCCATAAGCATAGATGAACGTAAAATTTGGTTTCAGTCACATTCAGAAGATAAATATCCAGTATATGTGGGTGTGGAAAATGGAGAAGTGATTGCCTGGTTTTCATTTTCAGCCTGGCGTTTGGGTAGGCGAGCTCTTGAGATGTCAGTTGAAGTAAGTTACTATATCCATGATGCTCATTTTCGAAAAGGCTATGCCAATCAGTTAATGAATTTTGCCTTAAGCAAAGCACCAGAACTGGGTTTTAAAAACCTGTTTGCCATTCTTTTGGAACCCAATACAGCAAGTATAAAACTTCTTGAGAAATTTGATTTTGAATTGTGGGGAAGATTGCCAGATATCGCTAATATTGATGGTGAAATTTGTAGCCAACGTATTTATGGTCGAAAGATTAATAACTGTTAGATGTTAAGAAGTTCTTAAAGGGCTTCAGTTATTTTGAAATCTGACAGACTTGTTTTATTTTAGATTAATTAAAAATAAACAAAATGAGACGACTAATATTGGGATCATTATTATTGATGGTATCAATAATAACAAATGGACAGAAGGTGATGACAAAAGGGAATTATAATAAGTTGACTGAGGAAGAGAAACGCGTCATCCTTTATAAGGGAACAGAATATCCTCATACAGGGAAATATGTCAATCATAAGGAAAAAGGGGTATATGTGTGTAAGCAATGCAACTTGCCTTTATATCGGTCAACTGATAAATTTGATTCGCATTGTGGCTGGCCAAGTTTCGATGACGAAATAGAGGGAGCCGTAAAGCATTTGCCGGATGCCGATGGAAGACGAACAGAGATTGTGTGTGCCAACTGCGGAGGTCATCTGGGGCATGTCTTTATGAATGAGGGATTCACAGAGAAAAACACGCGCCATTGTGTCAATTCAATTTCTTTGAAATTTATCCCGGCAGAAGAAAAAAAGAAAGATAAATAATTGAGATTTCATTTGAATGGTAAAAAGGGGCAGCCTAAATAGCATATTTGCTATCGACTGCCCCTTTATCTTATTCTCAATTCTCTGATGAATTAAAACAATTCGGATTAAATGGCTTGAGTTTTATCTTTAAGCCAGATCTTATGCTTCTCATCAAGATGAGGAGCCAAACTGTCGTATACTTTTTGATGATAATGATTGAGCCAATTTCGTTCCACTTCGTTCAGTAGATTTAAATCCAGAGCTTTGGTATCGAAGGGGAAAAGTGTAAGTGTCTCAAACTCTAAAAAATCACCATATTCAGTACTTTGTTTTTCTTTGCAAAGAATCAAATTTTCGTGACGAATACCATAGGCACCAGCCTTATAAAACCCGGGTTCATTCGAACTAATCATACCAGGCAGTATTGCTTGTTCCTTTAATTCCTGGCGGATGCTTTGTGGTCCTTCGTGAACATTTAAGAAACAACCAACGCCATGTCCGGTTCCGTGTCCGTAATTTTTGCCATATTGCCAAAGTGGCTGACGCGCTAAAATATCGATATTGCAACCACGAGTCCCTTTAGGAAACACAGCTAAACTCATTTGAATCATACCTTTTAGGACTAAGGTAAAATCCAATTTCTCTTCTTGTGTTAATTCACCGAGGGCAGTTGTACGCGTTATATCTGTTGTTCCATTCATGTACTGACCGCCAGAATCAATCAGAAGAATCCCTTCCGCTTTAATTTCACAATCCGTTTCTGCTGTGGTCGAATAGTGAGGTGATGCACCATGCGCCTTGTATCCAACAATACTACTGAAACTTTCCCCCACAAAATGTTTTTGTTGGGATCTAAAGTTTCTGAGTTGATCCATTAGGGTAAATTCAGTTATTTTGATTTTACCCAGATTCTCTTCAAGCCAACAGAAAAATTGAGTTAAAGCGATTCCGTCTTGAACCATCGCTTCTTTTATGCCATTAATTTCAATGGAATTTTTCTGACTTTTTAATAATTGTGAAGGATTTTCCCGTTCTATAATATTAGCCGTAATCGATCGGTAGATTCTTAAGTTACTGCGATTATTATCAAGAAGCACATTTTCAGAGCTGGGAAGTTCTTCCAGATCGTTGCATATTTGCTTATAATCAAATATTTCTACGCCATCGTTCTTAAGATTAAGAATTGTTTCATTATCTAATTTTGATTGATCGAGATACAGTGAACTATTTTCTTCACTAATTAAGGCATAGGCAATAGCAACAGGATTGAAATTAACATCTTGTCCTCTGAGGTTAAAAATCCATGCGATATCGTCAAGACTTCCAACAAAATGGTGTTTGGCATCAAGTCGACGCATTTCTTCACGGATAATGGCTAGTTTTTCATTACGAGATTGACCAGCAAATTCAACCGGATATTCAAATATCATTTGTTTAGGAAGATTTGGTCGGTCGCTCCAGATTTCATTTATTAAATCTTCATCTTCATGGATATGAAAGGATAAATCAGCAAGCGCATTTTTTAGTTCTTTAGTCTGAGCTATAGAAAAACAGGTTCCATCGAAACCAATATTAGCTTCCTGTTCTAATTCTGAGAGTAACCATTCGTATTGGTTTGGAACGCCAGGGATCCCCATTTTGAAAAGTTGAATACTGCTTCCCTCAAGTTGTTTTTCAGCTTGTAAAAAATATCGGGAGTCTGTCCATAAACCAGCTTTGTCTTTAGTAATAACAACAGTTCCGGCAGAACCTGTAAAACCTGATATCCATTGACGTGATGTCCAATAGTCCGGAACATACTCACTCATATGTGGATCGGAGCTTGTGATGATGTAAGCGTGGATTTTTTTTTCTTCCATCAGAGAACGCAATGCATTCACTCTTTCAAAAATGGTCATAATTGAGTTTAATTATTGTTTATTCGTTAAAAATACGATTAAAGCTATTGATGCACCCAATAAACAGGTTTAAATTTCATTGTAATATGATTTTTTTCTGAAATTATGAATATAACCGGGGGAGTTATAAAACAAAAAATCCCTCTTTCAGTTTAGAAAGAGGGAGGAAATAGATTTAGAAAGCTTTATTTTAAACTGATATTGCCATATTTACTAATAATATGAACTTTGGCTTCCGGAGATGTTTTTTCTCCAACAAGAACCTTAATTTTGGATGAGGAATTATCTTTGAACTCTTCAATCACTTGTGATTCTGTTGGGTAACTGATGCCACAGTATTCAGTCTCTGCGTCAAGCATATAGGATGCCTCTTCGGCAATAATTATACGACAAGGAACGTATTGATTATCAACATTAATTGATTCAAAGTTAGCTGATACATTATCAACTTTACAGTTTCCATACCTTAAATTTAGATCAAGACTTTTGTTTAGATTTCCAATTTTAATGTCAGAATACTGTCCTTTACTCACCAATAATGATTCTGTATTTAAAACATCAATAGCATCGTATTTGGAATCAGCAATCAAAGACAAATTGTTATCTAAATGTAGTTTTGAAAATCGACTGACAACAACAAGCGCTTCGCTGGTTCCAATATTCATTTTTGAATATTTCAATGTCAGTTTTGTGCGATTACATTCATTGATGGTTGCTTTGGCATACGAAAGATTAATACTACTCAATGGCTTTTCGTTTGGATATAGAAGTTTCTCAGCAAGTAAGTTGCCATAACTTAGGTTGATATTGGTTTTTGCTGTAACTGTATTGATGTAGATATCTCCAAATTTATTATTCAAAGAAATTTGAATGTATTCCGGCATAAACACCTCATAGTCGATACTGAATTTATTCCCTGTTTTAAAGGATTTTTCCATTTCGGTAAACGCCATAATGGTTTCGCCTATTTGGTCCATATTAATATCAATTCCCTTAAATAAGCTTTCTGCTTTTGCTTCGTTAGCGGCATGGACAGTTATTGTCGCCTTTATAAGAACAGAATCAATTTCCCAGTTTTTGATTTCAATATCACCATATTTGTTTTCAATAGTAAGTTGAGAGCCCTCTTTCACGGCATATTTACCATCAAATGTTTTTGTGTAATCATCCGAAGCATATAGCTGGTTACTTAGGCCTATACATAAAAATAGTAATAGAGCGGTAAGTTTTAATCGAGTTGTTTTCATCTGTTTGTATTTTTATTATTTATTTGTCAGATGGAAGTCGCCTAATAATCATTTTTCTGTTTGAGAAATGTCTTATTGTGGCTCGTTTCATGCTAATAGATTTTTATTTTTAAATGTTAATAATATCTGCAAGAGCAATGTCTTGTTGGTTTACCAGATAGAGTTGTTTTACAATTCTATTTAGAATATTGTTTTTGGCTTGAAAGTGTTCAATCATTGCCTGAATAACGCGTTCATCTTTAGGGTTGATTTGGAGCTCAGCTTCTAGTTGTTTGTAGAGTTGGTCCATACCAGCAAGGTCTTTTTTTATTCTGTTTTGTTCTTGAATATCTGATGATTTTGTTAATTGATCTATGATATCCAGTTGCTTGTTGATGTTTGTTTTAAAATAGTTTTCTACTTCTTTATATTCTGGAGAAACCTGTCCCAGACTAAAATGCTGCGGTTTGAAATCACGAAGCTGATAAGTTGTCAGTCCTGCAACCATTAAAATAGCAACAGTGGCCGCTACTTTGATCAGAGTATTCCATCTCCATTTTGATTTTCTCTGATGATGCAATTGCAATTTTTCTCTGAACTGATCGAAGTGATCGTTTTGAGGTTCTTCATTGTCGAAGCTGGCTCTGTTTTGTTTTATTATTCGTTCAATATCTTTCATTTGATTCTTTTTTTTAAGGACTTGTCAGTTGTCTGACTTAATATTTGAATCAATTTCTTTTTTGCTCTGTTGTACTGCGAACGTGAGGTCGATGCTGAAATATTTAATATTTTTGCAATTTCTTCATGATCGTAAGATTCAATTAAATAGAGACTTAAAACAATGCGATACCCCGATGGTAGTTGCTCAATGGCCTGCTTGATTAAATCTATATTGTTTGTTGTAAATTCTTCTTTTTCAGTCACCTCTTCGCTAAATTGATGGATTTTATCATCAATTGGCAGGCAATCAATTTTATTCTTTTTTAGATAATCGAGAGCTTTATTAACGACGATTCGTTTTAGCCAGGCTCCAAAACTAACCTCACCTTTGTAGGAATTTATTTTATCAAATGCCGATAAAAATGCTTCCTGCATAACATCTTCAGCTTCCTGTGTGTTATTTAATATACGCAGGCATGAATTATACATGGCTTTGTAGTATAATTTGTAAATCTCGAATTGAGCCTTGGCATTGCCTTGGCGACAAGCATCGATTAAATCCTGATGTATATTTTGGTAATTGGAGCTCATTAATTATTTTCTAATCTAATGACGAATCGAGAATGAGAGTGTTGCACATTTTTTTAAATCACAACGATTTTTTTTTGATTAGATAAATATCGGTAAATATTATCAGATGTTCAGTTCTGACACAAATAATCCTGATCCATTTTAAAATGGATCAGGATTATAGGCTTAGATTTTAAGTTGAGGTATTATTCTGCCCCATCAAAAATGATATTATAATTATTCCAAAAGTTTTCATCGTACTCCATATTTTCGTAATAAGCCCGATTCTCAATCACCTCAGGATTCGTTGTTATGATTTTTGTTATCAGCATTTCAGCATTAACGTCCAATTCTTTCTTTTCACCGCTGGTTTTATTCTCAAGTTCATGATGACGCTTGTAGTCGACGTAACTTAAATAGTAATAACCAAAATGTTCTTTGTAGGTTGAGCTAAAATCGTATTCAATTTTAATTGGTTTCCATTCTTGTCGTTCAGGATTCACATAAAAACTTCGTCCCTGAGGTGAGTAGTTGCTTGCAACAACATGAGTTTCATTCTTAATGACAGAGAAATCTTTAAGTTTGATGTAAATTTTTCCTGAATAACTGGTTGCATAATAATCGCCTGTATTACTCAACAGTGGCTTTTTGCTTTTGTAGGCAATCACCCAAATGGAGTCATTTTCATATTCTGTTACACGATCAAGACTTAGCTCGTAGAAGTTCAGGTGGTTTTTGTTGAGAATATTACCGCGGCTTCTGACGATATCCATTTCAAGAAGTTCATCCAGATAGGTTGAGCCATCTGCCAACGAGTTGTTTTCAAAGTTTTTTCTCACTTGCAAAAAGCGGTACGAACGCTCTTTAAACACTTGGTATGCATTTTCGCGAACGTAGCCTTTGTTGTCATAAATTCGGATGGCAGCTTCGCGTTTACGTTCTAAGTTTTGATCTTCAGATTTTTCGGCACGGTAGTAGATATCGTAGTTGAATGGTGTTTGCAGGTAATTATCCGGAATACGATCAATGGCATTTTTAAGCATTTTGATTAAAACCAAGGATTGGGCCGTCACTTCAACTTCAGCAATTTTATAATTAACCGGATTTAGTTGAATTCGAAGTGTATCAACCTGGCTACAATCAGCAATATTTGAATTGTATGTGCTGAATCCTACGGCTGATATTTGAATGGTTTTATCGGCGTATTCTCCCGGAACTTTAAGTTCAAAATAGCCGTCGAAATTTGTGGCAGCCCCAATATAAGTATCCTTAACACCAATATTAGCAAAAGGAATAGCTTGCTGGTTGGCGGCATTTGTAAGTTGACCAACAATTCGGATGGTTTTTGTTTGTTTTTCTTCCTGTGCCTGACAATATCCGAACGTATAAGTTAGGATAAATAGTGCGAAAATATTTTTTTTAATCATATGTTATTAATCTAAAGATGAGTCGATTTTGAAATTTTAACCCAGGCATGAATATCCGGGATTATAAGTGTTTTGCCAAATGTATTTGAAAAGCTAAAATAGGTAATTTCTAAATTATGGGAGAGTAAATTATCGAAAGAAATCTCTATGACTATCTTTATTAAGTTTATTTAACTTGTTATTGTACACAGATAAATTGTAAATTGCACAATTCAAATATTAGGATTCCTACGATCTGAAAATACAACACGATTATGAATAAGAAGATACTGATTTTATCAATTATACCACTGGCACTTGCATCTTGTGTGGTTTCGAAACGTAAATATGAAGAACTGGATTACGCTAAACGTAAGAGCGATGCACAGGTTCGAAAGTTAGATAAAGATAATTCGGACTTGAATTCAAAATTAGAGCAAACTTTGGCTGAGTATAACGAGATGAAAAATAGCATGGCTGAAAGTAATGCTCAAAAAAATGTCGAAATTGATCAATTGAGTTCAGAATTGTTTTCGATGGCATCTGATACCACGAGTTTGAAAGAGAAACTTCATGAAACACTTGGCAATTATAAGTTTGCGCAAGAGCGTAATGCTGAAAATGAGGCGATAATTTCTAAGCTGAACGAGCAGATTAAAAGCTTGAAGGCTGAATCGTATCGTTTGACTAAAGAGTTGGATGTTAGTTTAAAGGATAAAGAGTGGGAGAGTAGAAAAGTTGCTGCTGAAAAACTGAAATTAGAAGAAAAGCTAGCTCAAAAAGACAATCAGATTGCTAAGGTGAAAATGGAGATGGAAGTGGTTAATGGCAAAATTGATTGGTTGCGTAAGGTTAAGAAGCAAAACGATGCTGAAATTGAACGACTAACCAATCAGATGAATCTTTATAAAAAGGAATACGAAAAGGCTATTTCAAAGAAATAGTTTTTACAACATAGACTAAAAAGGCTCCCCAAAAAGGGAGCTTTTTTTATTGATTTACTTTAATGAGGTGGTGTTTGAAATCGTGTTATTTCTTTTTTTGATAAAAGTTTCATGAAAATTAAAAATGAATAAAAATAACTGATCTGTATATCTTGATTTATTAATATGTAATATCTAGTTTTGCAACATGAAAGTATTATTGTTAGTCCTATTGGCTGGAGCCGCATTAACCTTGCTTTTAACTTATTTGAGCAAGTTGTTTTTTCCTAAAAAAAGTGAAGAACAGGAAAAGGCTAGTGAACCTTCGGAAGAATGTTGCGGGGCTCATGAGGTGTGTGAAACGGATCTGCTTAATAAGATGTCTGAAGAAATCATCTATTATGAGGATGAGGAATTGGATGTTTATAGAAATTTTGAAGAGAACGATTACAACGACGATCAAATTGATGAGTTTAGAGAGGTTCTGTACAGTTTAAAAGAAAAAGAGATTGAACCCTGGTTAAAAAGTCTTGAGTTAAGACATATTAATTTGCCTTCAACGATAAAATCTGAAGTGGTTTTCATGCTAGTCAAATAGATTCTTTTACATTAATTAAATATTTTCAAACCTACTTCAAACGTTTGTTTTCAGTTTTTACCTAAACAAACGGATATTTTAAATCTGTATATTTAATTAAAAAAGAGTATTTTAGCTCGTGCTGCGAACCTTTGATAAAGTTAAAATCAAAAAAATGATGATTTAAGTTATTAATGGTTACCTTTGCGGCTTCATAAATTATTTGGTAGACGTTCTTTTGTCAGGGGGGTTTCATTCGCGATGAATTGAAAATTTTAGTGTGACAGGGGGCATCATGCCATGTCACAATTAAATTATTCGAATGAATTCATTTGAAAACTTAGGTCTATCCAGACCAATTTTGGAAGCCATTACAGAATTAGGCTTTAAAACACCAACTGCTATTCAGGAAAAAGCAATTCCAGTTCTTTTAGAAGGAAGAAGCGATTTTGTGGGTTTAGCACAGACGGGAACGGGAAAAACGGCAGCATTCGGTTTGCCATTGTTACAACTAATTGAGCCAGATGAGAACATTCCGCAGGCTCTTATTTTATCTCCTACACGTGAATTAGGGATTCAAATTTCTGAAGACCTGAAAACATTCTCAAAAAACATTTTAAATTTAAATGTTGTAAATGTTTATGGAGGTGCAAGTATCGACGATCAAATTAGAAAGATTAAACGAGGAGCTCACGCTGTGGTTGCGACTCCTGGTCGTTTATTGGATTTAATTCGTCGTAAGGCTATCAACTTATCAAAAGTAGAATATGTAATTCTTGATGAGGCTGATGAGATGTTGAATATGGGATTTAAGGAAGATATTGATGCTATCCTTTCTTCGACTTCTGATGACAAGCTAACATGGTTGTTTTCAGCAACGATGTCTGCTGAAGTTCGCCGAATTTCAAAGAATTACATGACTGATCCTATTGAGGTAACAGTTGGTATGGCTAATACGACTAATACAAATATTGAGCATCAGTATTATTTGATGAACAATAGAGATCGTTACAATGTGTTAAAACGTATCGTCGATTTTTATCCTGATATCTATGGTATTGTTTTTTGCCGTACTCGTAAGGAAACACAGGAGGTGGCTGAATTGTTGATGAAAGACGGTTATAATGCCGATGCTTTGCATGGTGATTTATCGCAGGTTCAGCGCGACAGAGTGATGCGTAGTTTCAAGAGCAAATCATTACAAATGCTAGTTGCGACTGATGTGGCAGCCCGTGGTATTGATGTTGACGATTTAACACACGTTTTGCATTATAATCTTCCTGATGAGTTAGAGTATTATACTCACCGTTCGGGACGTACGGCTCGTGCAGGTAGAAAAGGTATTTCAATTGCTTTAGTAACACCTCGTGACGAAAGACGTGTACGTGATCTTTCCCGTCGATTGAAGATGGATTTCGAACAAGTTAGGATTCCGGGTGGAGCAGAGGTTTGTGAGCGTCAGGTTTTGAACTTCATGCATCGTGTTATCGATGTTAATGTTGAAGAAGAAGCTATTGGACAATTCTTGCCAGTTATTCATGAAGAATTGAAAGATCTTGATCGCGATGAGTTAGTAAAACGTATGGTTTCTTTGGAGTTTAATAGATTTTGGGATTACTATAAGGATGCTCAGGATCTAAACATGAGATCAACGACTCAGAAGCGCGTTCGACAAAATGAAGGAGCTGTAAGTACCGAAGATCGTTTATTCATTAATATCGGTCGTAAAGATGGTGTTGATGTTCCTGGCTTATTAACTCTGATTCACAAGCAGTGTGGTGTTCGTGGGAAAAATGTAGGGCGAGTTGATCTTAAAGGTGTATTCTCATTTTTTGATGTCGATAAAGCTTTCACAGAGGAAATTATCAAAGGGTTTGCTGGTGCTGAAGTAGGAGGTCGCGCAATTCGTATTGAGGTTTCAGGTGATCGTCCTGAGAGTTCTGATTCTGATAGAGGAGGAAGATCTCGTGGAGGTGACAGATCTCGTGGTGGTTATTCTGGCGGAGGAAGATCTCGTGGCGGACATTCCGGAGGCGACAGATCTCGTTTTAGAAAAGATGATTCCAGAGACAGAAGAAAAAAATCTGACGGTGGAAGAACTTTTGATCGTAGAAGAAGAGATTAATCGTTAATTATATAAGATTCAAAAAAAAGGAGCTAAGTGCTCCTTTTTTTTTGAATTTATCGGAAAGAACTTATAACTGAAAAAAAGCATCAAGAAGTTCAACGTGAATTCCTGATGCTTTTCTCTAGAGAATTAGTTAGTCATTAATCTTATTATGTGTCTGATATTTCTGAAAACGCTAAGCTAATTACCATTCAATTTCATGATAGTCTACACTTTCCTGATTAATGTGGTAACCATTTTGAAGATTGGAATTTTCAAATTTATATGCACTAACAGAAACTGTATAAGTCGTTCCGGCTTTCATGTCATAATTACGATCCCAGCCTTCACTTGTTGGTGTGATTGTTAGTTTATTATCGTTTAAGCGATTCGAGCTGTAAATAATTTGTCCATCAATTTCAGTTGCAATCTTTACGTGGTAGATGTCTCTGTTTTCTACAGTTCCCCATTCTATTTCAATACTGTGTTCATCTTCATTGTATTCGAATGTGGTAATTTCTAATGGATCGATTCTAATATCCAAAAGTTTATCTGTAACATTTAGAACTTCGTCATCAGTTGATGTTAGTGTGAAATTGTAGACTCCATTTTCCAAGTCAGTCGTTGTAAAATCTTCTGCTTTTGGCAGAAAGGTATAAGTTGTTGCATTTTGTCCGATTTTTTCAAGTGAAATTTCAGTACTTTCTTCGTCTTCAAAAGCTACAGTTGCACTGGACATATACATATTGCCATACGCATAAATGACAGGAGCATATTGAGTTTCCCCTTCAATTTTCTGACATCTTACATAGATATCTCCGGCTCCGTCAAATTCTATTTTACTGCTATCGTTATCACATGCAGTAAATGCACCTAAAGAAATGGCTAATGCCAATATTAATTTATTTTTCATGACTTTTAATTTAATCGGGCTTGATGTTTATTTTCAAGCTTTTTGTTTTTTAATTATGTTTTTCATTTATAGAAGGGAATTTGGCCATATTCACCCTCACAGTCTTAGTACCAAGAATTGAGATTTTTATTTTTGATCTCATCTTAGAGATGAGGCATTTTAAAAATGGTTGCGTATGGTCTCAGAAAAAAAAGGAAAATTTCATGTCAAAAGGCAAGTGAATTTCAATTTGGAAATGTAAATGTCATATTAGAAGGTGTATGGGCATTGGTCAGTAAATGGTCATTTTGAGATAAATAAAAAAGAACTAATTTTGACGCAACCTAATGCCAACTTCTGCTACTTGTTATTACAGCTAACTACTTAAGACACTCTAAAACTTGAAGGACAAAAGACTCGAGCAAATAATAAAGGATTCAATCAAAGGCAAATCCAAAGCACAGGAATGTCTTTATCTTGAATATTCGCCTAAAATGATGGGTGTGTGTTTGAGGTACGCGAAATCCTACGATGAAGCCGAGGATATTTTGCACGATGGCTTTATTAAGATTTTTCATAGTTTAAAATCGTTTCGTTTCGAAGGATCATTTGAAGGTTGGATGCGTCGGATAATTGTTAATACTGCTTTAGAACGATTTAGAAGTAAAACACAACTCTATACCGTTGAGGAATTTGATGATATAGAAGAGGAGGACGAACTGGATGTAAAAGACGCTCCCTTAGATGTGTTGTTGAATATGGTTCAGGATTTACCGGAACGCTATAGAATGGTTTTTAGTTTATATGTTTTAGATGGTTACCCACATAATGAAATTGCAGAGGTTATGCAGATTACAATCGGGACTTCTAAGTCGAATTTGGCTAGAGCCAGAAGTATTTTAAAAAGTAAATTAATCGCTTACTGGGATGATCAGGATCAAAAAAGTAATTTAAGAATATGCTAAATAAAAATGGACATATTGATAAGTTATTCTCCGAAGGACTAAAGGATTTGTCGGTGCAACCAAGGCCAGAGCTTTGGACCAGAATTCAGACAGATATGAAATCAGAGAGAAGAAAAAAACGTGCTGCAGTGATTTTTATCACACTGGCGGCTGCGGCTTCTTTTGCTTTGTTGTTTACTCTTGCAAATGGAGTTTTATTTCAACAAAATACCGAAATACAGGATCAGAACGTGTTTTCAGAAATGAATAATACTCCTGTTGTTAGAAAGGAAAAGAGTGAATTAAAATTTACGAATACGATTGGAAAACAGTTGATTGGTGGAGGAACTACGCCAATTCGTAAATTAAACTCTCAAACCAAACAAAGCTTCAGTTCTGATGATCATTTTTCTGAAAATAAGAATGTTGAAAGAGAAGTAAGCCTGCAAATGATTTTGCCAAAATCACAAATTCATGCTTTAGATAATTTAGAATTAAATCAGCAACTTTCTGAAAAAAGCGTTACAAAAAAAGAGGTTTCACTAAGCTTGTTTCCGAACGATTCGTTGATCATTGCCCATAATATCAAAGTGCTTGAACAATTTAATAATGCTGAAAGCAAAAAGAAAGAATGGTCAATTCTAGGTCAGTTGTCTTCAGCCTATTCTTCATATAGCGGAGATAAATCGGGTAATAACTCGGAACAAGGTTTGCTAAGTATTGGGGGAGGTGTGAAGCTAAATTGGCAAACAGGAAAAAAACTGGCTATACAAACAGGAATCATTTATAATAAATTTGGACAGCAGTTGGCCGGTAGTAATCAGGTTTTACATAGTGTTGCTTTTAATAGTGGTTTGACCATACAAACTGATGCTGTTTCAGATATGAAAACTTCGGCAGGAAAGATCAAAAAGAAAGGGAGTCCTATGCTGGCTGATTCTAACGAATTTGCTGCTAAGAGTTCAAGATCCACACCTGATATGGTTCAGAGCTTTGAGGCTATTGAGATACCATTTGTTTTGAGCTACAGTTTAATTGATAGGAAGTTTGGACTACATTTAAACGGAGGTTTGAGCACCAACCTGATGATTGGTAACAGAGTTTATAACAAAAACACAAGAGAAACGATAGGGGAAACAGATGGAATTCGTACGACAAATTTCAGTACAAGTTTTAGTTTAGGGATGGAATATCAATTGAATTCTAAATTTAGTTTATCAATGGAACCCTCTTTAAAATATTATTTGAATTCCATCAATAAGGATTCTGATTTTAACTATAAGCCATACTCAATTGGTTTAAGTTCCGGGATTCGATATAAGTTTTAAAATCAGGATCTCAACACTGCTTGGGTAACAGAATGAATATAAAAAAAGAGCACTTTTATCGCTGCTCTTTCTTTATATAATTAAATTTCTACCAGGTGAAATCGCATTCATACAGTGAGGAATTACCTACTGCATCATTCACAAGTAACTTTAAGTGGTGTTTTTTGTTTTTAACCAACCTTTTTTTATCGAATGTATAAAAGAGACGATCATTCTTTCTGTCGAATTCGAATAAGACCCATTTATTATCTATCTCTCCCTGATATGATTTGATTCCTGAGACTTCATCTTTAATTGTGAAATCGATGAACTTAAGCTTACTAATATCTTTATTCTTGTAATCGGTTTTAGTCGTAACTGTTGGAGCAATAGTGTCAATTGAAACGGCAAAATCACCCAGGTTTTTCGTTTTTGTTTTAACAAATCCATCTACATAAATACCACCTTCTGACGATAGTTTTCCATCTTTATCAATTTGTACAATAAGCAGTTTGTCTGATAATTTCTGATCAAGATGATCAGCTTTTATTGACATACTATAGTGTTTGTTGAGTGCAACCGTTGATTTATGAATATGATGAATTGCAGATAAAAAGTTTGAGTCACGACTTGTTGAATAATCAAAATTCAGGTCTGAATAGAAGCAATTTTTCGGAAACTTTATTTCAATGTCAGGACGTGAAAAATGATTCTCATTTTGATACTTAAAGCTGCTGGTGAATTGTTTTTCAGGAAAGCTGACAGAAGTGGTATCACCCATGGCTTTAAATTGAAGTTTTGCTTTGTTTTGATGGGAATCGTATACCGCGAATTCAATTTTATAATTTTTATCTTCATTAAATTCGTATGAGCCATCAGACTTCATTTTTGAGTAGAAGTTCAATTTATTATTGGGTTCGATAAAAGCTTTATGGACTTTACGGTTATCTGTTTGACTCAGCTCATAGTCCATATGCGAGTTGATGTAGCTGCTTTCATCAAAAGAAAATTTATCGAATGTATAATTGGTGATCAACGAATCGTTAATTTTCAACTGAAGTTTGTTAATTCCACATTGTCCCCAGGTATTATCCAAAAAATCCTGAGTATGAATCGCAAATCCAATCTTACCATGCAGTTTGATATTATTAGTTTTAAGGATATAATGATTATTATTTAATTCACTCACCTTGAAGGTTTGTCGTGAATTTTTCCCGTTTACGCTACTGTTTTTATCGAGAGGATAAATGTATAAGTTATAAATTTTTGGAGCTTTGGTATCTGCTATTTTAAAGCCTAAGTGCATGGGATTGATGGGTTCTTCGCTCTTTGTTTCTCTAACTTCAAAATGTAAATGGGGCCCCATAGATGATCCCGAATTGCCGGAATAGGCAATGATGTCACCTTTTTTTAATTTGAATTGTTCTTTTTTATGAGACTTCAGTTTATTGAAATCAATATCAATTTCAAAACTCTTTTGTTGATATTGTTGAGATTTTATAAAAGATTCTATTTGGGGAGCAAATTTGCTCAGATGCGCGTAAACCGACGTATAACCATTAGGATGATCAATATACAGGGCTTTCCCGTATCCTCCTGCAGATATCTTAATTCGACTGACAACACCATCAGCAACTGCATAGACCTTTTTTCCCGAAGTAAAAGTTCTGATATCTATACCGGAGTGAAAGTGATTGTTTCGAAGTTCGGCAAAAGTAGCCGATAGGGTTATTTTAAAATCGACCGGCGATCTAAAATAGTTTTTAGGATAATTATATGCCTGTGATGAAAATGGTTGAAAAAATATTATAAATAAGAAAAAAAGAAGATTTATGTTTAGGTGCTTTATTTTCATGGTATTCCAAATTGAGCTGTTATTTTACTGAGTTTGTAAAACTAATAAAAATGTATTTTTTTAAGGCTTTCAATCGAAAATAGAAAGCAATATTTTTGATTATCTTAACAGCAATGTTAATTTTGTATTAGAAAGTTTGATCATGGAGGTAAAGCCAATTGAAATAGTATCTGAATTACGAGGGCAAATCTCTCGTCTCATTTCTTTGTATCAGGATTTAAAGCTTGAAAAAGAAAAGTTAGTTCTTGAAAAGATGGAACTGCTTGAAAGGGTTGAATCTTTAAGTAAAGAGAATGAAGAATTCAAACATCAATATGATACTTTAAAATTGGCAAAGACTTTTGCTGGGAATACAGGTGATTCGCAGCAGGCTAAAAATAAGATTAGCCAAATTGTGCGGGAGATTGACAAGTGTATTGCTCTTTTAAACAAATAATAATTGTTTATGTCTGACGAGTTTTTAATAAAAGTAAACGTGGCGGGTCGTCTTTATCCTTTGAATATAAAAAGGAATAGGGAGGAGATTATTCGCAAGGCAGCAAAAACGATTAACGAAAAGGTATTGCAGTACCAACAGAAATATAAAGATAAAGACATTCAGGATTTTTTGGCTATGGCTTCGTTGCAGTTTGTAGTAAAAGTATTGGAATCTGAGGCAAAAACAGATGTTTCTCCTGTACTGAAGGAGTTGGAAGCTATGGAACAGGAGTTGAATGAATTTATTAACGAAGAGCAGTAAAATACGTTTAAAAAAAACAATAACCCGCATTATTTCTTAGAAGTTAGTTATCTTACAAATCATTTAATATCAAGATGTATCATCTTGTATGGTTTGTTGGAGTAAGAATTTCTGAGTGATGGTGCGGGTTATTTATGAAATAAAGAAAATCGAGTATTGACTAAATATAAAAAACAATGACAGAAATAATCATAGGAGCCATTGCTTTAGTAGGGGGCGGATTTATTTCCTATTTCGTTTTGCAGCGCGCATTGAAGCGTAAAAGCGAAAGTATTATAAGGGATGCCCAAGCCGAAGCAGAGGTTCTCAGAAAAGATAAAATTCTGCAAGCAAAAGAGAAATTCTTGCAGCTGAGAACAGAACACGAGAAGCAAATTAATGCGAAAAATGCGAAGCTTTTAGTTATTGAGAACAAAGTGAAGCAAAAGGAAACGGCTGTAAATCAGAGAGTCGAAGATTTTCAACGTAAGAAGAAAGAGGTAGATACGATTCGTGAGAACTTAAGTGTTCAAATGGAATTGGTTGAGAGAAAGGAGATGGAGCTTGAGAAAGCGAAGCGTCAGCAAATTGAGCAGTTGGAAAAAATCTCAGGTTTATCTGCAGAAGAGGCAAAAAATCAGATTGTGGAATCTTTAAAGGAAGAAGCCAAAACTGAGGCGATGTCTTACGTGAACGATATTATGGAAGATGCCAAGATGTCGGCCAATATGGAAGCGAAGAAGGTTGTAATTAAAACCATTCAGCGTGTAGCTACTGAGACCGCCATTGAAAATTCGGTGACGATTTTCCATATTGAGTCTGATGAAATTAAAGGGCGTATCATTGGTCGTGAAGGACGAAATATTCGTGCGTTGGAAGCGGCTACCGGTATTGAAATTATTGTAGATGATACACCGGAAGCAATTGTACTTTCAGGATTTGATCCTGTTCGTCGTGAGATTGCTCGTTTAGCGCTTCATCAATTGGTAACAGATGGTCGTATTCACCCAGCCCGTATCGAAGAGGTTGTGAACAAGACTCGTAAGCAGATTGAGGAAGAAATGGCTGAAACTGGTAAGCGTACTGCTATCGATTTGGGAATTCATGGTCTGCATCCTGAGCTGATTCGTATGATTGGTAAGATGAAATACCGTTCGTCTTACGGACAAAATTTATTGCAACATGCTCGCGAAACGGCAAATCTTTGTGCTATCATGGCAACCGAACTAGGTTTGAATGCTAAGAAAGCCAAACGTGCAGGTTTGTTACACGATATTGGTAAGGTGCCGGATGATGAGCCTGAATTGCCACACGCAATTTTAGGGATGAAATTGGCTGAGAAATATAAAGAGAAGCCGGATATTTGTAATGCAATTGGAGCTCACCATGATGAAATTGAGATGACAACTCTAATCGCACCAATTATTCAGGCTTGTGATGCAATTTCAGGTGCTCGTCCCGGAGCTCGACGCGAAATTGTTGAGTCTTACATCAAGCGTTTGAAGGATCTTGAAAACCTGGCTCTTTCTCACCCTGGAGTATTGAAAACATATGCAATTCAGGCTGGTCGTGAGTTACGGGTAATTGTAGGTAGTGATAAAGTTTCTGATAAGGAAGCTGAGAGTTTATCATTAGATATTGCTCAGAAAATTCAGGATGAAATGACTTATCCTGGACAGGTGAAGATCACCGTGATTCGAGAAACCAGAGCCATAAACTATGCGAAATAAAAGTTAGCTAAATATTAAAAATCGCCAATTCATATGAGTTGGCGATTTTTTTTATATCTATTTCTCTGTTTTAGGATTGTTGGGTAGAATAACATTCAGTAAGCCTTTCAGTATATCAACATATTTATGATTGTTCTGACGACCATAAGTGAATATTTGATTCTGAATAAGAAGCCTGATAAGATTCAGGTTGTTACACGGTTTATAATATTGAGCTAAGTTATTCAGTTTTTTAAATTTGATAACCAGTTCCAATTGCATCGCTGATAGAACAGCACCATTATCAATCGGATTAATGTAGAAGTAGCTTCGTTTTGTTTTTTTCGAATCCGGATCAGCCGCGTGGCTTTCACAGGAGAGCAGAATGCTGTTAGGAAGTTGAATTCCTGTAACGGGAATTTTTAAGGCCTGCGCAATACCAGCATATATAATACTTGTAATGATATAGTTCCCTTTTTTTTGAGCGAGTACAGTACTGATATTGCCTCCCCAGTTTGTTTCTTCTTTGGGAGATATAACCATGAAATTGTGGATGAAATAAAGAAAATGGTTTAGGATTTTGATCTTTTCCAGATTAGTTTCCAGTTCTCTGATTTCAGGTTTTATTTCGTCTACAACCCTGTTTATTGTTGTTTTTACATTACAGGTTGTGAGGTGGTAATTGATACTTCGATTAATTAGAATAGCCCCATCAATCAGATCTTGTTTAGGGGAGTTCTTCCACTTGATTAATTCTTTAATTATTGAATTGTGATGAATCTCATCAATAATATTCTCTAAACGTTTTTGAAAAATAGGGTTGTCAGATTCCAGCCAAATATCTTCCAACTTTGGTATATGGGTTGCCGATAATTTAGATAATTCTTTGCTTATGTTGATGTAAACATTTGGATCAGAATCATCTAGGAGCGAAATGAGAGCACGTAATTTTTCCTCGTCCATATCTATTTTAAGATTCGTTCTTTCTTAAATATAATAAAACCCACTAAGAAGAACAATTCTTGTGGGTTTCAGAGCTTTTTGGTTTGAAAGCTAATCTTTAAAATAAATCTTAGAGCTTAGGTTCTATTTACTTAATCTGTCGAGAACTGTTTGAATTAGTTTTTTTACAACAGGCTTATAGTCTTTACTCGCATCCTTATTTACACGGTTGGCAATTATGGCACACACGGTTGCAGCTTCGTGGCCTAAAAGAGCTGCCAGACCGGCAATGGCTGAACTTTCCATTTCGTAGTTGGTGATTTTCTGGCCCTTATATTCAAAAGCTTCAATCTTGTCATTCAAATCCATATCCAGTGTTTTCAAGCGAAGCACTCGCCCCTGAGGACCATAAAATCCGTTGGCAGAAATCGTAATGCCTTGAATCATATCATCTCCATCAAGTTGTTTGATAACTTTTTCAGATGAAGAAACAAAATAAGGTGAAGCCAGTTTAGCATCCCAATTCATAGCCTCCTTAAATGCTTTTTCAAATTCCAGATCAGAAACGTCATCTCTTCCGGCATAAAAGTTTAACATACCGTCAAAACCAATTGATTTTTTTGATAAGAGAAATGAATCAACAGGTATGTTGCCCTGAAGTGAACCGGATGTTCCAATACGAACAAGGGTTAGGGATTTATGCTCTTTTTTAGGGATACGTGTCTCCAAATCGATATTTACCAAAGCATCCAATTCGTTAACCACGATATCGATATTATCTGTACCAATACCTGTTGACAATACAGAGAAACGCTTGCCTTTGTATGTGCCTGTTTTGGTTACAAATTCACGATTTGAAATAGTCATTTCGACTTCGTCGAAAAAACTGGCAACTAATTCGACTCGCCCGGGGTCTCCAACAAGAATAACCGTATCGGCTAAATGTTCTGGTCTTAAGTGCAGGTGAAAAACACTTCCGTCAGGATTGATAATTAGTTCTGATGATTTGATAGGTTCCATATGTTTTTAAAATTTTGAATTGCAAAAGACTTGTCAGACTAAAGTTGTGAATGCATCTACGATATGTAAATATACACAGAAAATAGTCAAACAGCAGTTTGCAGATTAACAATACTTTATTTTATGGTTGCTTGGAGTAAATTATAGAATTGATCGAAAAAACAGACCTGAGAAGTTGATTCGGACTGGTACTATTTGTTTCAATCAAGATCTCAAATATACAAATAATTCGATCATTCAAGAAACAAGAAGCTAATATATCAGATAAAAATGAGATTAGATTTAATGAGTTCTTATTTCTACAATGGATATATTATGCTATATTTACCTATCTATTAGTGAAAAATTATAATGACTCTAAAGCTTAATTAAATTCAACTTTAATAGTTGGGTGATATCTAATTAATTAGGTATAAAACTTCAAGAAAATGAAACAAAAACCGTATTTTTTAATCGTAGTAGCTGCTTTTGCACTGATTTTAGTTTTTTCAGGTTCAAGTATGTTTAGAACGCTTCAACCAGGTGAGCGTGGAGTAATATTTCGTAAATTTTCATCAGGGTTGGATAAGGATAATATTATTATGCCTGGGTTTTTAGTTATTGCACCTTGGAACGATTTACATGTATATGACGTTAAGGAGCAAAAGAGTGAAGAGACTATGGATGTATTGGATAAGAGTGGATTGTCTGTAAATATAGACGTTTCAGTTCGTTTTAATCCAACCTATAATAAAATTGGATACTTACATGAAATATTCGGAAAGAATTATATCAATCAGTTGGTTGTACCTGAGGTACGTTCGTCGGTTCGTCAGGTAGCCGGACGTTATACGGCTGAAGAAATTTATTCAACACGAAGAAAAGAGGTTGAAGATGCAATTATTCAGGAAACGTCTTTGGTTCTTAAGAAAAACAATATTGAGATGAAGGCTTTGTTGATTCGTTCGATTAACTTACCTACAAAAATTAAGCAAGCTATTGAAAGCAAGTTGCAGCAAGAACAGGAAGCCTTAGCTTACCAGTTTAAGCTTGATCGTGAGAAAAGTGAGGCTGAAAGAAAGCGTATTGCAGCAGAGGGTGAATCGAATGCCAATAAGATTATCAATAGTAGTTTAACCGATGCTCTTTTGAAGATGAGAGGAATTGAGGCAACAATTGAGCTATCAAAATCACCAAATTCAAAAGTTGTTGTTGTTGGTAGTGGAAAAAATGGATTGCCACTTATCTTGGGTAATAACTAATTTTTTTAATAACGTTTTTTTAAGGCTGTCTCATTTGAGGCAGCCTTTTTTATTTAATTAGGCTAAGATCTGATGTTCGTTTTCGAACATCGAATGTAACGTCAGCGTTCACCTTTTATTTTTTCGAATTGAGATTTTATCTGATAATCAGGATGCTGTTTGTTTTGGTATAATAAATGCTTGGGAAAGATATCTTAAAAATAACCATAGAAAACCTAAACCAACCATGATTCGACTAACTCTGCTAGTGATAGCTCTGTTTTTTAGCCTATGCCAACCAGCGCAAGCAATTTTAAAGAAGGAAATCAAAGCCCAACGTGTACATCAAAGTCCTAAGATTGATGGTATTCTGGAAGATGCTGTGTGGAAAAACGTTCCTGTCGCTAAAGAATTCATCCAATTAGATCCTGACAATGGCATGCCCTCTAACTTCAAAACAGAAGCAAAGTTTATTTATACTGATAATTCTCTTATTGTGGGTGTTATGATGTATGATGACCAACCTGATAAGATATTGAAGGAACTGAGTAAGCGTGATGATATTAACAATAGTGATTTTATTCTTTTGTTAATTGATCCTTTTAATAATGGTTTGGATGCCTTTGAATTTATTATAACGCCAATGGGAGTTCAGATTGATGCTAAAGTTGTTAAAGATAGAGAAGATAACAATTGGGATGGCGTGTGGAAAAGCGGTGCTCATATTGGAAAGAATGGCTGGAGTGCAGAATTCGAGATTCCTTATTCAGCACTTCGTTTCCCCAAAAAAGATGTACAGGAGTGGGGAATGAACATTATACGCAATATTCAACGCGAAAAGGAAAAAGTATGCTGGAATTTTGTTGACAAGAAAGTTTCTGGTTGGGTTAACCAAGCAGGTATATTAAAAGGAATTGAAAATATTAAGCCACCAACACGACTTTCTTTCTCGCCTTACTTTTCTGTTTATGCAGATAAATCGTCTGATAAATCATCTTTTGAAACAAACTACAGGGGAGGACTTGATTTGAAATATGGTCTTAATGAAAGCTTTACGCTAGATATGATGCTGATTCCGGATTTTGGACAAGTTCAATCTGATGACAAAATATTGAATCTTTCACCATATGAAACGAAATTTGATGAAAAAAGACAATTTTTTACCGAAGCAACTGAACTTTTTAACAGAGGTGATATTTTTTATTCAAAACGAATAGGAGGGGCACCTAAATATCTATATGACGTAGAAGATGATTTGGGGGATAATGAAATCATCGATGAGAATCCTATTGAAGCTAAAATTATAAATTCGACTAAAATATCCGGAAGAACCAGTAAAGGATTGGGTATTGGTTTTTTGAATTCAATGGTTAGAAACACATACGCCAAAATTAAAGACACAATAACAGGATCGAAACGAAAATTCAAGACTCAAGCGTTTGCAAATTATAATATGTTGGTTTTTGATCAAAGTTTGAAGAACGAGTCGTATGTGTCTTTGTTTAACACAAATGTAACTGTCCCTAATGATGATTATATAGCTAATGTGAGTGGGACAGAATTTTTATTTAAGGATAAAACAAAAACATATCGAGTTAAGGGGAAGGCCATTTTATCACAACTTTATGAAAAAGGAGAGGATACTCAGCTTGGGCATCATCATCAAATTGCTTTTGATAAGATAAGTGGACAATTAAATTGGGGTTTTATTAATGAAATGATATCAGATGCGTATAATCCCAATGATATGGGGTATCTGAGTCGGAATAATATTATCAGGAATAATTTGTATTTGGGCTATCATATTTATAAACCTAAGGGAATCATGCTTGCTCAGCACAATAACATGACCATTAGTCATGAAGCACAATATTCTCCAGCTCGATATTCACGATTTACGATTTATTACAATTCGAATATTAAATTTAAATCTTATAATTCTTTGGGAATTTATGGCAATATTCGCCCAATGCACGAATACGATTTTTATGAACCTCGTGTTGAGGGAATGAAACTAAGAAAAGGGGCATCTGCTTTTGCAGGATTATGGTTTTCTTCTGATTATAGAAAAGAATTTGCTTTTGATATTGAAGCAGAATACGGGAAACGTTTTTCAACAGATAATTTGAGAGTGTTTTCGCTGACTATCGGTCCTCGTTATCGATTTAATGATAAGTTCTCGATGAGATACCGAATGAAATGGGATAGACAGTTAGACGATATGGGCTATGTGAATGACGAAGAAGTAGATGGTATAACCAATGTTTATATTGGCATAAGAAACACAACGTATCTGGAAAATCGGATAACTGCGAATTACATATTCAATAATAAAATGTCTTTGAGTTTTAGAGCCCGTCATTATTGGGCAAAGGCAGAATATAAGCGTTTTGGAAAATTGCTTGATGGCGGACGGTTGCAATCGACCTCATATGCCGATAATCACGATATTAACTTTAATGCCTTTAATATAGATATGGTTTATTCCTGGCGATTTGCGCCGGGGAGTGAACTTGCTTTAGTTTGGAAACATTCTATCGCGGATGAAAAAGAGGAAATTGCACATCGTTTTGTAAACAATCTTAAAAATACTTTTGATGCAACCCGATTTAATTCCTTGTCACTAAAACTCTTGTATTATATCGATTATATGTCTTTAAAAAAGAGAGGGTGATCATGATAATTTTGTAGTTTGTAAGTTGAAATATAAGAGCAGCAGGTGAAAGTTTGCTGCTCTTATTTTTAAGATTAAATTTGTGCTAAGAAAGCTTTACATGAAGAAAAGCTATTCCTTAAAATGTATTAATATTCAATCTTTATAAAATTATGATTCAAAGAATTCAAACTTTATTCCTATTGGGGGTTTTAGTCTTGCTCTCAATGCTGTACTTTTTCCCTTTGGCAGAATTAATCGATCCGGCAAATATTTCTTATTCATTTTTATACCGAGGAATTCCTTCATTAACCGAAGGGGAAGCGATGCTTTTTAAAGCTTATCCGGTTGCAATTTTATTGACAATTATTGTATTGAATGTTTGTGTTACCATTTTTTCATATAAAAAGCGTATTCGTCAGATTCGATTGACGGTTTTTAATATTTTCTGTATGTTGGGTATGATGGGCTTGGTTTATTACAGCATTAACTCGCAGGTTGAAGAAATGAATGCGGTTGCCAATTACAGCATTGTAAATGCTTTTCCTTTAGTTGGGGTAGTTTTATCTTATCTTGCTATTCGTCATATTGGTAAGGATGAAGCTATGGTTCGTTCGATGGATCGAATTCGATAAGTATATCATTACGCACGATATAATTACATATAATACAGAGAAAGTCTACCCTTGGTAGACTTTTTTTGTGATTAATAATTTAATATTATGGGTAACTAATGGCATTCAATCTTTGTTTCGTGTAATTTGAGTGTTATTCTGTCCTAATTGAACTGTTTTAGTAGTAAAAAAACATTATTTATTTGTAAATTCTAAAATCATAGTATTCGTTTTTATTTTCTGAAAATTTCTTTATATGCGGTATCTATTGTTTAGTTTAATCCTCTTTATAAACAGTTCGCTTACTGTTTTCTCGATGAATCCTTTGAATGAGAATAAGAAACATATTCTTGTTATACATTCATATCATCAGGGTTTTGTCTGGACCGATAGTATTACAGAGGGAATCAAATCAGTTTTGTCTCCTTATGAGAATGAGATCGAAACATTTTACGAATATTTAGATTCTAAACGTTTTGTTGATCCCATATTTATTAAATCTTTTGAGCAGAAATATGAATTATTGTGCTCTAAAGTGATTTTTGATGCCATTATTGCGTCTGATAACAATGCCCTGAATTTTGTCATCAAAAACAGATCGGAATTTTTTAAGAATATCCCGATAATTTTTTGTGGTATAAATAATTATTCACCTGAATTTTTAAAGGGAGAGACAAAGGTGACCGGAATAGTTGAATACGCGGCAATTGACTCAACTCTAATGCTCATGCATAAATTGCATCCCAAGCGAAAGATTTTAATCATTAATGATAGAACGGTGACAGGCTTGGCCAATAAGGCTATTATCATGAAAGCTTTACCAAAATTGCAGAAAGAGATGCTTATTGAATATTCTGATACGGGTAGTATGAAGGCTATTTTGGAAAAGGTTAAAAGTCTGGGTAAAGATTGGATGATATATTTGGCTCCATTTACAATGGATGCTGATGGGAACTATTATTCTTTTGACGATGCCGTCAGACTTGTGAGCGAGGTCAGTTCAGTACCGATTTATGGTTCATGGGATTTTTATCTGGGGAAAGGGATTGTTGGGGGATATATAACCAGTGGTTATATGCAAGGTAAGCTTGCTGGAGAATTGGCTTTATCAGTTGTAAAAGGAGCAAATCCAAGTATCATTCCCGTATTTGAAAAATCAGCAGTGAGCATTAAGTTTGATCAGTCCCTTTTACTAAAATATGGCATTGACGAAAATCATTTGCCGAATAAATCGATAGTTATAAATAAAAAGAAAACATTCTTAGAGAGGAATTTAATCTTATTTAAGAACAGTTTGCGAATTGGATCTGTTCTCATTCTTTTATTGCTTGTTTACTCGGTATTAAAGTATCGCCAGAAAAAGTTTCTTGAAAAACGAAATTTAGAATTGGATCAGGAAGTTGAAGAACGTTCCAGAGAACTACTTGAAGCAAATGAAAACCTGAACAGAAAGAATATCGAAATTACAAAACAGGAGGAACTCACCAATTTAGCTTATCTCCGATTAAAAGCCATATTGAATAATTCCCTTGTTGGAATTGTTGTTACCGATGGTGAAGGAAAGATAATTGATCAGAACAATCGCATTTCTGAGATTTTGGGATGTGATAAAGGGGATCTTTTGGGTGAGAATATTGCGTCAGCTTTTTTGAATAGAAGCAATTATGAGATTTTGATGAATGAATACCATCAATTAGAAGGCAGTAAGGCTTTTATTCGAAATGAAATTCCACTAAAACGAGTTGATGAAAGTGTTCTTTGGACCAAAATTTACATTAGTGAAATGCTTTATTCTCATATTGAAGAGGCTAATATTTGGGTGATTGATGATGTGAGTGAAATTGTTGAGAATAGAGCGAAATTAGAGAAACGAACTGTGGAATTGAAAGAATCAAACGAAACCAAAGATCAGTTTTTTTCGATCATATCTCATGATTTAAAAGGCCCTTTATCATCCATATTGGGACTTCTTGAAATTATAACTAAAAACCCAGAGATTTTTTCTGATGAAGAGAAAGTCGTATTTGTGAATAACTGTTACGAGTCTGCTCAGGATATGAATGAACTTTTGGACAATTTACTGAGATGGGGGCGTATTCAAATCGGAGGAGTGTCGTGGAATCCCGAAACGATTGATCTAAAGATCATAACAGATTCAGTTTTGCAAACTTTGATAAACATTGCAAAAGCAAAAGGAATTGATTTAAAAAATCATCTTTCTTCAAATTTCAAGGCTTTCGGTGATGAGAATATGATTAAAACAGTAATTTTGAATCTGGTCAACAATGCAATTAAGTTTACTCATAAAGGTGGATGTATTGATATTTTTGCTGAAATAAAAAATAATAGAGTTGAAGTACTCGTTCAGGACAATGGCGTTGGGATTAAAAAAGAGGACATTCAATATCTGTTTAATATCGATAAGAAAATCCAGAAAAAAGGAACCCATAAGGAATCCGGAACAGGTTTAGGCCTTATCATTGTTAAAGATTTAATTGAGAAAAATAAGGGAACTATTCGTATCGAGAGTGAATTAAATATAGGGACCCGTGTTTATTTTGATTTACCATTAATAGCTTTGAATTAATATGTATCCTTTCTTTAAAAAAAATAAATTTCTGAATTTAAAAGTTGAAAACAGAGTTGCTGCTATTTATATTTTTTTTGGTGCTCTATGGATTATTGCTTCTGACGAAATATTATTGTTATTTAACTTTGATGCAGGTTTACTTACTCATATACAAACCTATAAGGGCTGGTTTTTTGTTCTTATGACGGGGCTTTTAATTCATATCTTGATTAAGAACGATAGAAAAAATGAAATTCAATTACAAGAAAAACTCAAAGAAGCGATTATTAAATCACGCGAATCAGATCGGTTGAAGTCGGCATTTCTTTCGAATATATCGCATGAATTACGCACGCCCTTAAACTCAATACAGGGTTTTTCGGAGCTGCTTAAAAATCCCAAAGCAGAAGCTTGTGAGAGAGATGAGTATATTGATTATATAAACGAAGGGAGTATTCAGTTATTAGCGATTCTTAACGATTTGATTGAAATCTCCAAGTTAGAATCGAATTTAACTCATATTGATAATAAGGACTTTTGTATTGTGAGTTTACTGCATGAACTGTATCCCATATACAAGTTTGAACTTGAGATGAACAGCAGTAAAAAATTAAGTTTTGATTTGAATTTACCTAATGATAACCCCTTTCTGATTAAATCAGATCGATTTCGAGTGAAACAAATTATCACTCATTTTTTGAGTAATGCCATCAAATTTACGCAGGAGGGAAAGATTGAATTGGGGTTTACAGAGCACAAGGATTCTGTTTCAATTTATGTGAGGGATACCGGGATTGGCATTGATAAAGACAAGCTTCTCAGTGTGATGAAACCATTTGTTCAGTCGGACATGACCAGTAAAAAATCATATGGGGGAGTTGGCATTGGATTAACTCTATGTCAGGAACTTTCCCTCTTATTACACGGAGAATTGAAAATTGATTCTGAGCTTGGTAAAGGAACCTGTATTTCTCTTGTTTTACCAAACGCCGATAAGAAAGACGAAATTGTGTCACAAGAATTTGCTGCTGGTTAAATTTTGTGACACAAAATGAATTATTTTTTGTTGTTCTTGATTGCTAACTTCTTTTTTGTTTTTTTCTTCATAACTGAGTAGCCAAATCGCCCAATCAGTTTTCCCAACTCATAATAATGGCCATGAGAATAAGCAAGAGGTTGTGCTTTATCTAAGCGGAACTGGCCACTTTCAGGATCGATATATTTTTCATCAGCCTGTACGTTTACAACTTCAGCTATAAACATGTCATGCGATCCGAGCTCAATGATTTGTTTTAGTTTGCATTCAATTGAAAGAGGCGATTCTTCAATAATCGGCGCTTTAAGCATTTTTGATGGGCCCGGTGTTAAGTTCATTTCCTCGAACTTATTAAAATCTCTACCCGATTTTACCCCGCACCAATCTGTTGCGTAAGCCAAATCTTTTGTGGTAAGATTAATCACAAATTCACCGTGTTTTTTGATGATGTCATATGAATGGCGATTGGGTCTAACTGAAATATAACACATAGCAGGATCGGTACAAATTGTACCTGTCCAGGCAATCGTAATAATATTATAATCTTCTTTACTTGCACCACAGCTGACCATTACAGCGGGTAAGGGATAGACCATTGTTCCTGGTTTCCAGTTTTGTTTTCCCATGATAATTGAATTATTAGCTTGTTTCGTCTGTGACTATTTGTTCCAAAATGAATTGTAAATATTTTTTTCTCCCCAATAGAAATGAATATAGGAAGCAAGTACATTCTTCTTTCTAATCACTTGGGTGTCTAACTGTTTATCCCGAGCCGAAAAGACGTTTATCCCATCACTTTCTTCCTTCGAGTTAACGAGTTGGGAATAATGGAATTCGTGACCGAAAAGCGTTTCTTTTTCAAAGCTTATTTTTCGGTAGCCCAGTTTCAGTTTCATATTTTCCATACTGGCATCCTGATTCAGAAAACCGACCATAGGGTGTTTTTTACCGTCTTTATCGATAATATGTTGAGAAAGGTACATCATCCCCCCACATTCAGCAAGAATTTTTCCTCCTGATTGGGCGTATTCAAAAATAGCTTTTCTCATTTCTGTATTTTCAGAAAGCTGATCAAGATAAAGTTCCGGATAACCTCCCGCCAGATAAATGAAATCGACATCGGGTAGTGCAGTATCCTTAATAGGTGAGAAATAAGTGATATCGCCCAGTTCTGATAAGGCTTTCAGGTTTTCGTGATAGGTAAAGTTAAAAGCCTCGTCCTTGGCTACACCAATTCTTAAATTAGAGCTTTTTTCAATACTTTTTGGCTTGAATTCAGGTCGATCGGATTGGCATCGTTCTAATAAGCGATCAATATCAACCGTTTTTTCAAGATGCTCAGCCATGGCATTTATGGTTTCTTCATAATTATCCTCAGCCGAAATCTGTAAACCCAAATGCCTTTCGGGTAAGTTGATCTTTTCGTTTCGGGGTACGTAACCTAAGGCTTCGATACCGACATCTTCACAAGCGTCTTTCATAAATTGATAATGCGATTCGCTGTTGACAAAGTTGAAGATGGCGCCTGCAATTTTAATTCCGGGGTAAAAGTGTTTGTATCCGTAAAGTAAGGGTGCCACAGAATAGGCCGTTGCTTTTGCATTGACAACCAAAATGATTGGAATATCCAGTAATTCGGCTATTTGAGCTGAACTGCCTTCCATGCGGTTTGCGCCATCAAATAAGCCCATAACCCCTTCGACAACCGATGCGTCAGCCTCTGCACTATACCTGGCATAAATCTCTTTAACATGACTTTTGCTACTCATAAACGTATCCAAATTGATGGATATATTTCCGGAAGCCCATTCATGATGTTTGGTGTCAATATAATCGGGTCCGCACTTAAAAGGCTGAACTTTTAAGCCTTTGTTGCGCAGGCTGCGAAGTAAACCTTGTGTGATTGTTGTTTTGCCGGAACCACTGGATGGCGCTGCAATTAAAAATTGAGGGAGCATAGCTTATTCTTAAAATAATAATCAGTGAACTATTTTTTTTCTTTCACTTTTACAAAAGTACGAGCTTGACTTTTTTCTGCAAGCGCTTTAAAAGAATTATAATTGATTTCTACCATTTTTATATTCCTGAGTTTATTGTGAACTATCGGAATAAAAAAAGCCTGAAGATAGTTATTCTTCAGGCCTAATGTTTTAGCTTAACTTTTTAAGGTCTAAATATTTTTGTGAACATGAAGATCCATTTGTGGAAATGGAATATTAAGTCCTTCCTTACCAAATGTTTTGTATACATTTTCATTCAAATCGAAGAAAACACCCCAATAGTCCGGCGCTTTTACCCAGGCTCTAACGGCAAAGTTTACTGAGCTATCAGCCAATGCCGAAACGGCAACAAATACCTCAGGATCTTTCAGAATACGTGGATCAGCCTCACAGAGTTTTCTGATGACTTCTTTGGCTTTATCAACATCATCGCCATAGGCAACACCAAAGGTCCAGTCAACTCGTCTTTTTTCTTCAGCCGAGTAGTTGGTTAGCGAAGAGGTTGACAATCCACCGTTAGGGATAATAATGGTTTTGTTATCAGGAGTGGTTACAATGGTGTTAAAGATTTGGATTTCTTTTACTGTTCCCAAATAACCTTGAGCCTCGATAAAATCGCCGATTTTAAAAGGTTTGAAAATTAGGATGATGACACCACCTGCAAAATTCTGTAAAGTCCCTGAAAGGGCCATACCAACAGCTAAACCAGCAGCACCGAGAATGGCAATAAAGGAAGTCATTTCAATACCTAACATGCCCAAAACACTAATAAATAGAAGGGCTTTAAGCAACATTCCGACAAGTCCTTTTAAGAAAGGTTTAAGCGAATCGTCGACTTTACTTTTGTCCATCATTCTGCAAAAAGCTCTTGTAAGTCCTTTAATGACCCAGCCTCCAATAATCAGTACGGCAATTGCTCCAAGTAATTTGGGACCATAATCAACTCCAATTTGAGTTAGTTGATCCAGAATTTTATCGGTGTTCATAATTGAAAATATTATAGTGAATAAAATGGAACTTAATTTACTAAGTTGTATCGAAGTCACATAAAAATACATTCTTTTATATTCAATATCAAATAATTTTTGATTGCTTGGATTGAATAAAAAAGCCTTGCAGGAGTAAGTTCGAATAGTCTGCGAGCTGGTTAGTTTGATTTAGTTGACAATTCCAACATTCTCACAAGCGGCGCTTTGGCATCTTTCATAATCTGCTCGGGTAAAATAATTTCGGGCTTTTCATTTTTAAGAGCCAGGTAAATTTTTTCCATTGTATTCAATTTCATGTAGGCACAATCGTTGCACGAACAGGATTCGTCAGCAGGGACAATCAGAAATTCTTTATCCGGCGAATCTTTTTGCATTTGGTGAAGAATACCTGTTTCGGTTGCGACGATGAATTTTTTTGCATCCGAATTCTTCGTGTAATTCAGCATGGCTGTAGTGGAGCCAACAAAATCAGCAAGGATGAGAACCGGTTGTGGACATTCCGGGTGAGCAATCAGTATGGCATCCGGGTTATCAACTTTCATCTGCATTATTTTTTCTGAAGAAAGAATATCATGCACTTCACAGGATCCATCCCAAAGAACCATCTCTCTACCCGTAACTTCATTAATGTAACGGCCTAAATTTTTATCAGGAGCAAATATGATTTTCTGATCCTTAGGATAGGATTCAACAATCTGAACCGCATTGCCCGAGGTACAAATAACATCCGAAAGTGTTTTGATTTCGGCAGAACAGTTGATATACGAGATAACAATATGATCGGGATATTGTGCTTTGAATTTCGCAAAATCTTCTTTCGGACATGATTCCGCCAGTGAGCAGCCCGCATTCATATCGGGAATGAGTACTTTGCGTTTGGGATTCAGAATTTTTGCAGTTTCGCCCATAAAATGGACGCCTGCAAATAAAATAATATCTGCATCGGTTTCAGCGGCATATTGTGCCAAAGCTAAACTATCGCCTTTGAAATCGGCTATTTCTTGTATGTCAGGAGTTTGGTAGTAGTGCGCTAAAATGATAGCATTTTTTTCTTTTGCTAATTTTAAGACTTTATCTCTCATTGCATCCATTATCTTTAGACTTAAAGTGTAGAAATTAAGATGCAAATGTCTTTAAATTATCGGGTAAATCAAAATGGATTCAGGAAAAAGGAACGTCTTTATTTTAGTAACTTTGCGGAGGAATCTACCCAATGTGAAAATGTAGATCATATCTTACTATAACAGAACGAATGAAAATAAAATTAAGTCAATTCCTCCTTCGGCTATCCGGGTGGAAATTTGTGGGGGATATTCCTACTGAAAAAAAAGCAGTTGTGATTGCAGCACCACATACGTCCAATTGGGATTTTGTTTGGGGAAAGCTTGCCTTTATTGCTTATGATATCCGGACAACGATTTTGATGAAAAAAGAATTTTTCTTTTGGCCCCTGGGATCTATCTTTCGTTCGTTGGGGGCAATTCCGATTGACAGAAGCAAAAAGGCTAATTTAACCGATCAGTTGGCCGAAGAGTTTGCCAAAAGGGAGGAGCTGTATTTATCCTTATCGCCCGAGGGAACCCGAAGCCGACGTCCTGTATGGAAAAGAGGTTTTTATTATATTGCTTTAAAAGCCGAAGTGCCTATTTTGTTGGGAGATTTGAATTACGAGACTAAAACCTTGAGTTTTATAGAGACCTTTTACCCAACCGGAGATGTGGAAGCCGATATGGCTTATATCAAAAGCAAGTACAAAAATTCAAAGCCTAAGTATCCCGAATTGTTTTCAACGGGGGATTAAATATATTTTAAGACGAATCTTTATACAATTGTGGTATGACTGATATTTTACGACTTAGTTTGATTCAATCCGATTTGCATTGGGGGGATGTGAAAGCCAATTTGCAGCATTTCTCAGAAACCCTTTCAGTTCTTAAGAACAAGACAGATTTGATTGTTTTGCCGGAAATGTTTAGCTCTGGTTTTATGATGTCGGGTAAAGACGAAATTGCGTCGCACACCGATACGGCCATTGACTGGATGTTAGAGCAAGCTGAACTCCTGAATTCCCATATCATGGGAAGTCTGATTGTGAAAGAGAATGAGTCTTTTTATAATCGCATGTATACGGTTTCGCCTCATGGCGATGTTTCGACTTACGATAAGCGACACTTGTTTCGAATGGGAAACGAGCATCATCACTTTGTGGGTGGAAAAGAAAAGGGCATTGTCAGGATAGGAGAGTGGCGCATTCGTCCAATCGTCTGTTACGATTTGCGTTTTCCGGTTTGGGGACGCAATCAGCAGGACTACGATCTGCTTGTTTGTGTGGCCAATTGGCCCGATGCCCGTCGCGATGTTTGGAATACCTTGTTGAAAGCACGTGCCATTGACAATCAGGCTTATGTGGCCGGGGTTAATCGTATCGGGATTGATGGGATGGGCCTAAACTACGCCGGCGATACCTCATTGATTGATGCCCGTGGCCGTGTGCTTGGCAAATGTGAAGACTATAAGGAGTCTATTGAGACGGTCAGTATATCCTTGATTGACTTGCAGTCTTTTAGAAAGAAATTTCCGGTTTATCTTGATGCCGATGACTTTGAAATAAAGCTGTAATAAGCGAACATAGAACCTGAGATCCGGATAAAATCTCAGGTTTTTTATTTTTTGTCTTGAATCAAATGCACCCAAAATTCAAGAACTGCGATTTTCTCAATCTTAAACAATTGCCGTTTTGACAGTTTCAGCCTCGGCATATTTTATTAAGAGTTCTTCTGCCAAATTCAGACTTTCAACCAATTCTTTTTCGCCCTGATACGAAAAGAATACCATCAGAAAATTCTGGCAATCTAATTCGATTTGTGTACGAAGCGAATCGCTGGTTGCACTGCCAAAAGCGCCGATCTCATCGCGAAAAACGGGCAGGTTTTCGATATTCAGATCGCCTCGTCCAATGCCCTGGTAAGCTTCATCTGCCTGCCCAAGTCCCATCGTAATATTGCCAACTATTTTATCGGCATTGTACCCACCAATGGAGAAACCCGACTGAATGGAAACAAAATTGAGTAGGTCGACCACATTATTGATTTTGTACAGACCTTTCCCGTTCACAATTCTGCGGAGTAAGGATTCCGCTGAAAGGCGGTATCGGTTGGGGTCTTTTCCTACTTTGCGGTAGCCATTTTTGGAGGATAAAATTGTTGGCATTTCACGAATAGCCTCAAGCGTCATTTCTTGCTCTACTTGACTGATATATTTGTTGATCACTTCCCAAAGTTTCTGATTCTTTTCTGTGACCTTTACTTTACATTCTATTACCCCTAATTTAAGATCAGGACAAAGCTTTGTTAATTGAGATTCTATGCTTATAGTGTGGTTCATAGCTTATTTTGTTTAAGCTCAAATGTAAGTATTATATTTCAATCGTTCGTATTACCCCAAACCCCTAAAGGGGCTTTAGTTGAGTGTTTTTTTGTCCCCTTTTAGAGATGTAGGGGTAGGAATCTGTAGTGAAGTGAAACTTTTTGAAATCTGTACTGATTGATTTATTTTCTAACGTTCGTATTACCCCAAACCCCTAAAGGGGCTTTTGTTAGTCTTTTTTTGTACATTTAATTAGAAGGTGAGATAGGAATTTAAATATGAAATTATGAGCATTAGTGATCAAGTATCGATGTTTTATAATGCAAAGCCTCATATTTTTGAGAAAGCAAAAGCTCTTAGAAACAATATGACTTTTGCCGAATTAAAACTTTGGGAATTAATAAGAAATAAGCAGGTGCAGGGATTACGTTTTAGAGCTCAGCACCCAATTGATATTTTTATTGCTGATTTTTACTGTCATTCATTGAAACTGATTATTGAGGTTGATGGGGGAATACATCAATCTCCTGAACAAAAAGAATATGATATCGGACGAGAGGCTGAAATAAGTCATTGGGGGATAAAAATAATTCGTTTTACCAATGATGAAATTGAAAAAGAAATAGATGGTGTCTTTAATAGAATTAATAAAATTTGTGTTGATCGAAAATTGGAGCTGGCAAGTTCCCTTTAGTGTATTGTAGCGGTCGTAAACTTCAGCAAATCTTAACTTTTAAAAACCTGTTTACCCCAAACCCCTTAAGGGGCTTCCAAAGTTGTTTTTTTAAGTCCCCTTTAGGGGATTTAGGGGTGGGGAACCGTAGCTCGATGTAGTCCGTTTAGGAGTAGAGAACCAAGCTAAACCTAAGTAATGAAAAACCAAGCCCCTTGCATTTATGTGAGTGGTTTTCTATTGTTTGCTCGCTTTACCCCAAACCCCTGAAGGGGCTTTCAAGTATTCACTTTAGTCCCCTTTAGGGGATTTAGGGGTAGGGATCTGTAGCAAAGCGGAGCTCGACGAAGTCCATTTAGGGGTAGGGATCTGCAGTGAAACGAAACCCGATGTAGTCCGTTTAGGGGTAGAGAACCAAGCTAAACCTAAGTAATGAAAAACCAAGCCACTTGCATTTATGTGAGTGGTTTTCTATTGTTTGCTCGCTTTACCCCAAACCCCTGAAGGGGCTTTCAAGTATTCACTTTAGTCCCCTTTAGGGGATTTAGGGGTAGGGATCTGTAGCAAAGCAAAACTCACCAAAGCCCATTTATTATTATTTTTTTTGTTCAGTTAAAAAATCGTTATATTTATTAAGTTTTTCACAGATGATAAAGATAAGTGAGTCGTATTGAGTTAGATGTTGATTGGTATGAATGGTTTTTTGCTCAATATCTGTAGGGGTGAAGCCTGATGTAATGTTTTTTTGTTCAATGTCAGAATGACAAAGCTCTAAAAATTGGTTTTTGGGGCAATGTTAAAATGATAAAGCCTGAAAAAATGCTTTTTTGCTCAATGTTAAAATGACAAAGTTTGAAAAAATGGTTTTTTGTCCTTTGTCAAAATGATAAAGTCTGAAAAATTGATTTTTTGCCCATTGTCAAAATGACAAAGCAAAAGATCAGAGTTTAAATAATCAATACATACTAATTTAAAATTACGACCCATGGTATCGATTAAGAGAATTATGACGAGCAGTCGCAATGGCGACATTAGTGCATTATTAACCCTTATTCTTAAAGCATTTGCGAAGAATGATTGGACTTTGGACCTTTATTTAACGCCTGTAATTGGAAAGATAAGTGCTACTAACATCGCACTGATTGAGGCTCTGAGGCGATTGACAGCTTATTCTCAGATGGCAGAGAAGGACCATGTGCGTGATATGGCCATCAGAGCTTTGTTTAAGCTGGTTGAGGGCTATGTTCATATTCCTATTGCCGGAATGAAAGAAGCTGCCTTGGTGCTGAACCGTATATTGGAGCAGTATGGTTTGAGCATACAGAATGAGGACTATGCCGAAGAATCGGCCGATATTGAGTCTTTACTTAAAGATTTAAGCAAGCCCAATGCCCTGTCTGCCATAGCAAACTTACAGGGGGTGCAGGAAAGCATAGCAGCCTTGGATGCGGCTCAAAAAGATTTTGAAAATGTGGCTTTGCAGCAGGCTGAGGGTGAGAGCCTGAAGAAAGATTTGGCTTCGGCCAGTATGTTGAAGAAAGTGGCGATCACGGAAATCAACACCAACCTGGTGGGGTATCTGAATACCATGGCAAAGGTAAACCCAGCCACATACGAGGCTACCACCAAAACTATTGCCGAGTTGATCGATAGAAATAACGAAATGGTAAAACGCCGTCATAAAACAAAGGAAGTAGACAGCGAAGTGATTTAAAAAAACATCGACTAAGGGTTTCACCGGAGGTGAAGCCCTTAGTTTTTGAATAATAACAAATGACAGATAAGTGGGATAAAGTGCATTGCACTTTATTCTCTCGTTGGCACCAATGCTAAAAATATGAAGAAATACATTAGATATATTTTACCTTTTTCATTTTTAATTGCAATTATATTCCTCACGTGGATATTATTTTTCCAACTTGAGTTAATTACAGACAATGAAAAAAGATATGCAGGAATATTTTCAATTCTGGGACTTGGATTTGGTATTTTCCAATTTTGGATGCATGAAATAAACACTACGAATAGGAAATTATTCGACCTGAGATACGAAACATATAAAGATTTCATTTTTTTAATTGATTCAATTTTGGAAACATTAAATAACGAAATGAAAATTCCAAAATCAAAGAATATACATGGTTTCGTAAGCTCTTTAATGAATCAAATTAACCGAATAGGATCTTCAGTAAACATGAATAAGGATTATTTGTTTCCTAGTCTTCATTTAAAACCAGAAGTAAAGAAAGTCGAATCCATCTTGAGCAAAATTTTAAAACGAACTGATGAGTATAGGCTCAATATTGAGAAGGCTAGAAAGGAAGACGATGAATTCTTAAAAAACCTTAATGAATCAATAGAAAATATGAATTGGCATAATGATGTTCGGGATGAATTGAAAATACTACACAAAGAAAAATATAATTTTTATAAAGCTCTGAGAAAATATCTATAACGCACAAGTGCCAACAAAAGTAACCGTTGCACCCCGCTGGTGCGCGATTAGCTTCGCTGAGCTCTCTGTGGTCGGTTGTATCGCGTTCCTTGATAAAAAAATAAAAGCCAACTATTGTGTGGGAGCTAGTAGAGTCATTACCCCAAACCCCTGAAGGGGCTTAAGTGGAGTGTCTTTTGAGTCCCCTTCAGGGAACCGTAGCGAAGCGGAGCTCGACGTAGTCCATCTTGGGGTGGGAAACCGTAGCGAAGCGTAACTCGACGTTTATTTTATAATTTTAAAAACAGAATGAAAAAACACCTATTAATTTTATCGATTATAGCGTCTTGCATAGTCGGGTGCCAATCGACCAAAGAAAAGGAGCATCAGTATATTCATACTTTTTTTGATACCATGACAGAATTTAGATGTTCTGATAGTACACAAAATAGAGTTCAGCTTAATTTCCGTTATTTTGGTTTTAATCAGGAAAAGAAAATACTGGAATTTCATATTCCGGATAGTGTCAAATTTGCTGGTTTTTACAGTGCTTATTCAAATAGGATTAGTAATGCCTATTATTCCAGTCTTAATGCAAAAGCAGGTGAATGCGTTGATTCTTTATTTGTAACACAAGGTTGTAATTGTGATAAGGTTAGAGAGCTTATTACTGCGCATTATTGTAATGATCCTGTTTTTGCAGGAATCTTCAATACGGCTTTTTCAAGTTATTATATGAATAAAACCGAAACGGAAGAATATAAGGATATTATTAAATCCAATAAGACGTGTATTGGAATAGACAGTCTCTTGCAAATTTCCTTTGCTTATATCGATATTGCCGGATATATTCCGGATAGAGGTTTTGCTTTTCACTTTGGATGTGGAGCACCACCTTTTGCTTACAAACTCGAAAATAAAGTTAACTTTTTAATTGCCGGATTCTGTCAGGAAGCATTGAATGATCCAAACTTGCGAAAGGTACATCTTCAAATAATAAAGAGTTTAAGTGAGAAGATTGAAGCTGAAGAAGGGAGTATGAAAAATACGGATGAAATATGTAAAAAGTATGAAAAAGAGCTTCATAGAATGCTTATAGAAGATGGGACGCTTAAAAAAACGCTCTTAGAATATTACAAAACCAGAAAAGATATCGAACCATTTGAAATTATTTAGGAATAAAATGATGTCGCTAGCGCTCAACGCCATCAAGCTTTTTTATAAAAGCGACACAATTAAGAGAATCTATTACCCCAAACCCCTGAAGGGGCTTAAGTGGAGTGTCTTTTGAGTCCCCTTCAGGGGATTTAGGGGTAGGGAACCGTAGCGAAGTTCGACGAAGCTAATAAAAATCGTATGGCAGATCATGACAGTGGAAAAACCATTAGGTTAAGATGGCTTCAAACTCTAGAATTGATGTACTTTTACAGCTAAGCTATTTAAGATCAAGATATGGAAACCAGAACAGCATTAATTACAGGATCGGCAAAACGAATAGGAAAGGAGTTGGCGCTTCATTTGGCTAAGCAGTCGTGGAATTTGGCCCTTCATTACAATACGTCGAAAGCTGAGGCGATGGCTTTGAGAGATTACCTTAAAGCTCTTTATCCCAAGCAGGTTTTTAAAGTGTTTGGTTGTAATCTTTCCGATGAGCTTGCCTGTGAATCTCTAATCGCTGAGGTCAGTGAAGAATTTGGGCAGATCGATTTGCTGATTAATAATGCTTCTGTTTATAGTCCTGGTTCGATTAAAAATACAAGTCTCGACCTGATTAACGAACAGATGCAGATCAACTTTAGAGCACCCTTTATTTTAATGCGCGATTTTGCGAATATCTGTCAACGTGGCCTTATTGTCAATTTCCTGGATACACGAATATCAAGGTTTGCATCTGACTATGCGGCTTATAGTCTGTCGAAAGTTGCCTTATCTCATCTCACTCAAATGGGTGCTTTGGAATTTGGACCGGATATTCGAGTCAATGGCATTGCGCCGGGTTCAACCATTGCTCCTATTAACGCTGAGGAAGATTATCTGGAAAATCGGGCGGCTAAAACCCCAATGAAAAAACCGGGTGGCATGCAACCTATTCTTAAATCGCTGGATTATATTCTGGATAATCACTTCCTGACCGGGCAAATTTTATATTGCGATGGGGGCGAGCAGCTGATTTAGTAACAACTTCGCTTTCAAATGAGGTTTTGCGTACTCATGAGCTTTGTGAATGAACTAAACTTCATTTTCAGCTATCTTGTGCAAGTAGATAAAATGATTAAAACACTCAGTCGGTATTGATTCGTTGCCTTATTTGTAATGGCTTGTGAGTTTATCAACGATGGGTAGGTCAGCTTCGGCCCAATCGAGTTGTTGCATTTCATTCAGGTTCAGCCATTGTATCTGTTGGTGTGCCAAAAGTTGAAAATCGCCACTTGTGTGCTTGACAAAGTAGGCCTTTAGCTTGATGATTTTGTCACCATAGTCGTGTGTGTTCTCACACAGAAACTTTCCGCAAACAGACTGAATTGCAAATTCTTCATGAAGTTCTCTTTCGAGGCATTGCTCAGGACTTTCATTGGTTTCAATCTTGCCACCTGGGAATTCCCATTTCCCGCCTTGTTCGCTTGAAGCTTTTCGTCGCGCACAAAGAAAGCGATTACCCTTTCGGATAATCGCGGCTGTAACTTCAATTATTTTTTTCGATGTCATATTTTGATGCAGGCTAGCTTAGAAAAACGGCTATGGAAACACCTACAAATGTACCAATGATATAACCTAAAATCCCCACCAGAATTCCGGGCGTAATGAGTTTCTTTTGTCCCATCGAAGCAGCCATAGGTGCGGCTACAGAAGGTCCCATAATATTGGCAGCAGAAGAAATAACCACTTCGTAAACATCCAGTTTGAATAGTTTTGCCAGTGCCAGTAAGAAAACAAAATGAAACATCATAATAACAATATAGAATGCCAGAATTGCAGGACCTATTTCGAAAATTTGATGAATATTTGTTGCGGCACCAATTACGGCTAAGAAAATATACATCATCCAGATACCAATCGAGAAAGCTGTATTTTCTAATGCTTTTAGGTGTTTAGGAAAAAGGTTGGCGGCCAATACGGCAAATAGAGTAATAAGTAGAATGCTTAAGTTTATTTCGGTCTGAATCAATCTCTCTAAGTATGGAGCGATAAAGGTTCCTGCACCAGCGATAAGTGCGGCAATAAAAACTGAAACCGCGATGCGTTCCAGAGTCATAGGGTATTCATTTTTCTGGCTGCCTTCATTAGAGTCGATTTCGTTCTCTTTTTTTGGTTTGACAAAGAAACGCGATAGAAACACCAATGAGGGGGTCAGGAATAAGAAAAGTGTGTATAGGTTTGACACCAAGTTATCTACAGCAATTGTGGCTGTAAACATTGGGTTTGTACTAAAATTCAAACTTTCGGCAGCGGCTATAAAATTGACACTTCCCCCAATTAATGTGGCCGCAATAACACCAGCAGTATTACCGCCATCAGTACCCAAATCGATTAACGAAACGGCAAGGAAACAGCCAAGCACAATTCCTATTGCACCAATAGTATAGGCCAAAAGTAATTTCCCGCTTTCCTTAATAATTTTTGTTAGGTTCGAACTAAATAAAAGCATGGGAATCGAAATGGGAATAAAATAGGTGAAAACCATATCGTACACCTCAACTTTAACATTGGGGTTTGAAGCAACGGGAAGAACGCCCAACATGGCTAATATCGACATGGATATCATTGTAACCAGTATCCCCGATAGTTTACCAAACCATTTTTTGTGTTCCGAATAGATACCAAAAGCTGCGGCACCTGCTACAATAAAAAAGAGAATAAAATGACTGTCGGGAGAAATGTATGAATCCATAGTGTGTTTTTAAAAATTGAGCTGCAATTTAGTAAAATTGTATTTTTAATGGGCAGGAATTTATTGTTTTTGTAAAGTAGATGCGAGCTGGATTTACGAAGCCGTTGCTAATCTACTTTGCAGCATGGTGCAAGCGTATTTATTTTTTTCCAAAGAAATGATGAAACAGGCCTTTTATCAGATTAGAAAAAGGCATTGGTTTTATACCAAGCGCCCTGTTCGCCTTACTGATTTTATAAACCAGGTTCATGTGCTTAATAATCTCGCTGTAAGCTTTAAATAAGGAATAATCCGGATCGTAAATATGGGCAGGTTCCGAATTGGTTCCGTTAATCTCTAATACTTTGATGTTTTCACCTTCGTACAAGTCACGAATACTATTGACTTTAATATCAAAACGACCATAATAGAATCCCTCTAATGGTTTTGATATTTCTCTAAAGACCTGTACCAGTTTATCATCAATTAAATGGTTACCATCCAGAAATGTGGTTCCCCGACAATGGTTCCCTATGGGTTCAATTTTAAACGTGATGCCCTCAGGTATAATAAGATTCCATTTGCTCGCATACTTGGCTTTGAGATATTTCAGACGCGATTTTGCCCTGAAATTTCTCGAAACCAGTCTTCCGAAGGTATCCCGACCATTACCTGTAATGCTTAAAAACTCTTTCATCACCACAGAGCTGATACCATCTTGTGTGCTGTTGGGAAAGCGATGATAAAAAATGCCCAATTCGATAGGATAATCAACAAATTCCTGAATGATTAAATCTTCAGAAATGATTTTTAAATAGTTTTCCAGGGCAAGCTTATTATCTATTTTTTCAACACCACGGCCTCGTTCGCCAATATTGGGCTTTGCTACAATAGGGAAGGTGATGTTTTCTTCTTGCATCAAATGAATGATTTCATCTGCGGATTTATTTTTTTTAGCTAAAAAGTCTTTGGTATGGTATTTTGAAGAGAGAGAATTGAGTAGTTTGGTTTTATCTGTGCCATATGCTCCTCCAAAGGCCAGTCCGGGATTTGTAGCTGTAAAATAACTAAATGATCCGCTTTTTAGAGCTAAAACAAATCCATATAAAAACATGGGAGCATAGAAAACCCATGATGGCCAAAATTCAAATTTGATCCATTTGAGAATAAATTGCGGGTAGTATCTTTTCTTTAAGGGCATAGTTTAGGTTTTTACTACCTAAATATATAAGAAATATAATTACGCTCGTGATGATGGGGATGAAAAAAGACCTGTAAATCTTAAATGTGGGGTGCATTAAAATTCATCTGGTTAGAATTATATTTTACGACTTGTTTTTAATATCTTGTTTTTATAATTGAAACAGACTCTATGCAGATTATAAACGCTTCTAAAGAAATATGCACTCAGCTATTTCACTTGTGTGAGAATTTAAAAAAAGATGAATATTCACACTGTTCGTCGTTATTGTTAGGCAGTTCTATCGGTAAGCATATGCGCCATATTATTGAATTCTTCGATATATTAAGAGAAGGTTCCGAACTTGGGGAAATCAATTATGACACACGTGTGCGTTCCATTCAAATAGAGAACGAACCTTTGGTAGCCAAGGAAAGACTGGCTTTAATTCTAGCTTGGTTAGAAGAATCATCGGTGAATAAGAATTTAAGTTTGTATCTCAATTTTGATCAGGATAGTGGGGCAGTCAAACAAGTGAAGTCGAATTTGATGCGCGAGCTGGCTTATAATTTAGAGCATGCCATTCATCATATGGCCTTAATACGCATTGCACTTAATCAGCAATTTCCTCATGTGAAGGTTGATGCAAATTTTGGAGTTGCTTATTCAACAATTCGTTATAATAAAGACCAATGTGCACATTAAGTTATATTCCAATTGTTGGTCGTGATTTTATTATCACGGTCAATAGAGATGAAGATCCTAGCCGACTTGCTCTAAGGCCTCAAAAATATATTTACAATGGCTTTGAATTGTTTTATCCTAAAGATTCAAAAGCTAATGGTAGCTGGATAATCAGCAATTGTAAAGACACATGTCTGTGTGTGCTTAATGGTGCTTTCAAAAAGCATAAACGTAAAGCCAATTACAGGCAGAGTAGGGGTTTGATGCTTCTTGATTTTTTTGGATATGCCAATCTCGATGATTTTATTAAAAACTATCCCTTTGATGGCATTGAGGCTTTTACCTTAATTGTTGTTGAAAACAAAACCGGGATCAGGTTGACTGAGTTGGTTTGGGATGAACAAAAATTATTTATTAAGGAATTTGATAGTTCTAAGTCTCATATCTGGTCGTCAACAAGCTTGTATACTGATGCGATGAAGCTTGAGCGGAAGAAGTGGTTTCAGGATTGGTTGAATAATGCTAGCCAATTAAATGCAGATTCGATATTAGAATTTCATAAAACAGGAGGCTCAGGGAATAAGGAGTACGGCTTATTGATGAACAGAAGAAATTTTGTGAGGACAGTTTGTATCACTCAGATATTAGGATTCGGAAGTGAGTATAAGATGCGATATATAGAGTTAACTGAGGACGACCTTAATAAAACAGATTAAGATTTTGTAATTAAATGATAATAATAAGAAATGGCTATCGAAATCAACCGATAGCCATTTTTTATTTATGAGATTCCTATAGAATCAAAAAGTTGGGTCTTATTTTCCTGGACACTGGGCAATAATAGCAGCATCTATATCTTGCTTGCTATATGCTTTGTCGTAATTCTCAGAAAATTTCTTCGCTAAGTTTTCTGCAGTAGTCTTGTAAGCCTGTTTATCTTCCCAAGTGTTGATTGGAAGCAACATTTCAGTAGGAACATTAGGACAAGTTGTCGGAACATTCACGTGGAATAATTCGTCCTTAACATACTCAACCTTATCAAGCTCACCATTTAAAGCTGCATCAACCATTGCTCTTGTATACTTTAATTTGATACGAGATCCGGTTCCGTATGATCCGCCGCTCCATCCGGTATTGATTAAGAATACATTGGTGTTGTGCTCATCCATTTTAGCTCCAAGCATATCTGCATAAATGTTTGGATTACAAGGCATAAATGGTTGTCCGAAGAAACGAGAGAAAGTTGCCTGAGGTTCAGTAACTCCGGTCTCGGTACCTGCTAATTTTGAGGTATATCCCATTAGGAACCAAAGCATAGCCTGTTCTTTTGTTAATTTTGATACAGGAGGCAATACGCCATAAGCATCAGCAGTCAGGAATAGAATTGTTTTAGGATGACCAGCTGTAGACTCAGGTTTGATATTGTTTAAGAACTCAAGAGGATAAGATGCACGTGAGTTTGGTGTGTATCTTGTATCGAAGAAATCAATCTCTCCATTAGGATACATCATTGCATTTTCAATGATCGCACCATGTTTCTTGTAATCTGCATTGTGCATAACGGCATCCCAAATCTCAGGTTCGTTTTTACGCTCCATATCAATCATCTTGGCATAACATCCGTTTTCGAAATTGAAAATACCATTGTCGCTCCATCCATGTTCATCGTCACCTAAAAGGGCACGATTAGGATCAGCAGAAAGGGTTGTTTTACCAGTTCCTGAAAGACCTAATAGTAAAGCAGAATCTTTATCTTTTCCTTCATTCGCTGAGCAATGTAATGGCAATACACCATTAAAAGGAAGCAGGTAGTTCATCACGGTAAACATCAATTTTTTCATGCTACCCTGATATTTTGAACCGAAAACAATACCGATTCGTTTGTCAAAATCAACAACAACGCAAAGTCCTGATGTTTCTCCGTTTGGCAAATCACGCACAAGACCTTTATAACGGTCTTTATCTAATTCATCGTTAGGAAGTGCAATTAGTTGGAATTCCTGATCAGCAAAAATCGATTTCTGAATATCTTCAGGTACAGGTCGAAACATATTGTCGATGAAAACCTGATTAAGAGCTTTGTCAGAAATTGTTTTTACTGGGAGTGCATATTTAGCATCTGCACCGATTACTCGTGTAGTGGTAAATATGGTTTTTTTGCTTTGAATTGTTTTTAGAGCATCTTCATAGATGAGCGCAAACGTTTGCGGGTTGAGGCCGATATTATTAGGTGATGTCCAGTCAATATTTAATTCACTTTCCGGGTTTCTAACAATATATGTGTCTTTAGGGCTACGACCAGTTGAATTAGATGGTGTCCAAGTAGCAAGTGCACCGTTGGGTGTTACAATGGCATCTTTATTTTCAACAGCTTTTGTAATTAAATCTTCTCTTGAAAGATCATCTCTAACATCTTGATGTTTTTCTAAAACTTTCTTTAGTTCTTCAATCATGCTAATTTCAATTGTACTCATCATATTTTTTTTAGTTTGGAAGCCCAAAACTATGACGAGATATTTAACTATCCTAATATGTAAATCTATTTTTTACATTTATTTTTTATTTATTCTCATTGATATTTTGTAGGTTTAACGTGGGAAAGAAGTTGTATATCTTCCTGATACAGTAGCTTTTTCCAAGTTTTCTATTTTACTTCCAACTCTTACTTCTTAATTTTCAATTGTTTCGGACCGTTATGTCTTTTAATAGTGATTGATTAGAGAAAAAATAAATTAATCATATTTTATGCAAACGATTTCGTTTGCGCGTTGATAAAATTGAAAACGGGGATGATTTTTGGCGTTGTGTTAAAAAAATATTAAAAATAAATTCTCTTTAAAATTGATTAAATACTTTCGTTTTCGATTACATAATTTAATTAAAAATAAGGAGCAAACCAAATGTAAAAAAAAATATAGAATTACAAGAGCTTGTATTCTTCTTTTGAACTGAGTCAAATGGATCTTAGGAGAGGAAGGGGGAATTTGAAAAAAAATGCCCATGTTTTAGGGGAAACATGGGCAAATAATTCTAAAGGATTAATTAACCTACTAACCAAGCTTTCGCTTGCAATCATTTAGTTTGCAAATCCTATGTTCTGTATAGAATTTCCGAACTAAAGTTAGAAATTTTATTGAACTATTTGCTAAATTTTGTTTTTATTTTCCTTGTTTATAATGATTTTATAAAAAGGATACACTTATTATTGATCAATTTATCATGTGATTTTATTGTTTTATCGTGTTTAAATGATATTCCACATAGTACTCTTAATTAATGATATGTTAAGTTTTGGTGATCGGTCAATTTCACAAAAGATTCTTTATTAAACCACCTTTGGATTGAACTTTCGTCTGCGATTTTTTCAATTCGTGAAGAAAACTCCTTTAACAGACCATTGTCTGAAGTGAAGGTAAGGGCTTCTTCAAATGATTTTAACATACTTTTGCAAAAAGCATCCTGAATGTTTTCTTTTTCTGAAGAGAATGTTTGTGCAATTTCGATATTGTAGAGCATGATATCTGCAATGTGAGACGGTTCAACACCTAAACGTTTAAAGTGACGAATATAGTTTTGTGCAACAGAACGCCTGCACTTAGCTCTTCTCTTTGTATTGGGGAAGTATTCTTTTGAGATTTTAAACTTACACTCTTCTATAAGTTTGTTTTCATTTGGATTAAAAGCAAAGTCGTAATATTCTTTCACTTCCTTAAAACGTGAATAGAGTTCTGTAACTTGATCTTGGAGTTGTTCTTTATTCAGATCATGCAAATAAAGTTTTAAATCGCGTTTACTCATAAAAGTCCGGTTTTATTCAATTGTGTTTACTTCCACTTAACAATTGATCATTGGTTTGTCAAAAATAAGTAATATTGTAATAAGTAATATTAAGCTTTAAATAATGGAAGAGGAAAATATCTCTCGATTGGAGATTTTAAATAATATATTGGAATTTTATAAAGTTCAGCCTGGAATGACTAAAGATGGTAAAATTGAGAAAATCGAGGCATATTTGTTATTAATACATGCCATATATAATGATTCGAAGAACGAACTTGCTGAATTGGATATAAACGATGTGGATTTTTTAGAAGATCTTTTTGATTGTTTTAATGGTTATTTGAATGCTCTGGCTGAAGAGATAGATAAGATTTTTGAGGATGATGTTTTTGGATTAATGCCTATTCCTATTTATGGTTTTTCTATTATTCTACCAATTCATTGTCTTGAAATGATAAAGAATTGGAACAAATCAGAACAGGATTATTGGCAAATTGGTGATGACTTGTCCAGACTTGACGAATTGGTTGAGTCGGATATTTTTTTTGAAAACTTTCTGGGCTTGATTGAAAAGTTGATGGTTCGTATAAATGCAAAACTTGTGATTGCAATTGAAGATTTGATTTAGAAAGCCTATTGAATTGTTGTAATTTTAACAAAAATTGAGAAAACTGTATTATATTTGCACGCATTTTGAGAAAATGAGATGTGTTAAACTTGTTTAATTGGTCATACTTTTAAACAATGCGAAGTGTCATTGTTTCAATTTGGATTAGAAAATATGTTTTATCCTGATACGAATCGGGGCTTAAAAAGAAAAGAGTATGCATTTTAGTTTTATTGAGATCGTTTCTGCTTTTATGGTACTGTTTGCCGTAATTGATATTATTGGAGCCATTCCAATACTTGTGGATTTAAAGAAAAAAGGAGGCGAAATTAAAGCGCTAAAAGCAAGTGTTGTTGCCCTTGTTGTATTAATTGGATTCACTTTTTTGGGTGAGAAATTGTTAGGGCTTTTTGGAGTAGATATTTCGAGTTTTGCCATTGCAGGTTCGTTTATCTTGTTTATAATGGGAGTGGAGATGGCTTTAGGAATTGAAATTATTAAATACGATGGCCCTTCCGGAGTATCTATTGTTCCGATTGCATTTCCTTTGGTTGCAGGAGCGGGATCGTTTACTTCGGTTGTTGCTTTGCGTGCAGAATATGCTCTTGAGAATATTATTGCTGCTCTGGTTCTTAATTTATTCATTGTTTATCTTGTTTTGAGATCGACTTCTATTGTGGAACGATTTTTAGGTGAAGGTGGGATTCATATCTTACGAAAAGTGTTTGGAATCATCTTGTTAGCTATTTCAGTTAAGCTCTTTATGACCAATGTTGCGGTTTCAATAAGAACCTTGATTCCTATGATAAAGGAGGTTTTATAGAAAATAGGCTTGAAATATTTGCGAATTATAGCGTGTAAGTAGGTATTTATGCTAACTTTGTCCGCTCAAATAATTTGAAGAAAAAGCTGTGTGCTACTTTATTATTGGACTTTCTCGATGCTACATGTCAGTCGGAAAATAAAATTTGCTATTTCACTGTAAAAAACTTACAAATAGATTTGAATAATTCGAAAATTATTGCGTATTTTGCGCACTGTTTGAAAAGCATTTAAGGAAAAAAAATAATCTGGACTATGTCAAGAGTTTGTCAAATTACTGGAAAGAGCGTAATGGTGGGAAATAATGTTTCTCACTCTAAAAGAAGAACTAAGAGAAGATTTTATCCAAATCTATTCGATAAGAAGTTCTATCTTCCTGAGGAAGATCGCTGGATTGAATTAAGAATTTCTGCTGCCGGTGTACGTCTAATTAACAAATTAGGTGTTCAAGGTGCTTTGAAAAAAGCTCAAGAAAAAGGATTTATTAAAAATTATTAAAAGGCATATAAAATGGCTAAAAAAGGTAATAGAGTACAAGTAATTCTTGAGTGTACTGAGCATAAAGATAGTGGAATGCCTGGAACTTCAAGATACATTACTACTAAGAACAAAAAGAATACTCCTGATCGTATGGAGTTGAAGAAGTATAATAGAATTTTGAAAAAAGTTACTCTTCATAGAGAAATTAAATAATATTAAGTTATGGCTAAGAAAGTAGTAGCAACCTTACAAAAAGGTGAAGGTCGTGGTTACGCCAAAGTAATCAAGATGGTTAAATCACCTAAAACAGGAGCATATTCTTTTAAAGAAGAGATCGTTCCTAATGCAGACGTAAAAGATTTCTTTGCTAAATAGTAAAGAGTTTCTATATCGATTTAAAGGCTCCTCAATTATGAGGAGCTTTTTTTTTGCTTTAAAATTCAGTAAACTTTTTTTTATGAAGGGCTGGAATTTGTCTTGCTTTCAAATCTTTTTGCTAAAGACTTGATAAGTCAAATAAAAAAATAATTATAAACCGATAGCAGCATTTTTTTTGTAATTTAGCGGGCCTAAACTGTATAATAGACTATGGGATTATTTGGCATTTTTTCAAAATCGAAAAAAGAAAACCTAGATAAAGGACTTGCAAAAACGAAGGAAAGTGTGTTTAAAAAGCTTTCCAGAGCAGTTGTTGGTAAATCGAAAGTTGATGAAGACGTATTGGATGAATTGGAAGAAATTCTGATTTCATCAGATGTAGGGGTGGATACAACTGTTCGAATCATTGAGAGGATCGAAAAACGCGTTGACGAAGATAAGTTTTTAGGTACATCTGAGTTAAATCGCATTCTTAAAGAAGAGATTTCCGGGCTTTTACAAGAGAACAATAAAGGCGAATATGATGCCTGGGAATTACCAAAATCTGACAATCCATATGTGATTATGGTTGTTGGTGTTAATGGTGTAGGTAAAACGACCACTATTGGTAAACTCGCTTATCAATTTAAACAATCAGGACGCAAGGTGATGTTAGGTGCTGCGGATACTTTTCGTGCAGCTGCTGTCGATCAATTACATATTTGGGCTGACAGAGTTCAAGTACCAATTGTCGACCAGGGGATGGGTGCTGATCCTGCTTCGGTGGCATTCGAAACATTAACAAAAGCCAAAAAAGATGGTATTGATGTGGTGATTATTGATACAGCCGGACGTTTGCACAATAAAATTAACCTGATGAATGAGTTGAGTAAAATTAAACGTGTAATGGATCGTGTTATTCCTGATGCGCCTCATGAAATCTTGTTGGTTTTGGATGGTTCAACCGGGCAGAATGCATTTGAACAAGCCAAACAGTTTACTTTAGCAACTGATGTGAATGCTTTAGCGATTACAAAGCTTGATGGTACGGCAAAAGGTGGTGTTGTTATTGGTGTTTCTGATCAATTTAAAATTCCGGTGAAGTATATTGGAATTGGAGAGGCAATGACCGACCTTCAGGTTTTCAACCGTGATGAATTTGTTGATTCGCTTTTCAGTTAGGCTGAATAAGATATATATGGAAAGACTCTTACTCTTGTAAGGGTCTTTTTTTTGTTAAAACAGATGAGATCCTGATAGAAAAGAAAGATTTAAATTGAGTTAATGGATTCGTTTGTCTTTGTTTATTCCATAAGAACTGTATTCAAAATACATGCAAAGAGTGGGAAAGCCCTTTTTTTTGTCTTATTTTTGTGCGCTAAAATAGAATGAAGTAGGCAATAATTACGCTGATCTTTTTATTTATAATCTGATATCAACACTCTCATACCAAATAATCATGAGTCAAAATAAAATCAATATCGTTAGTTTAGGTTGTTCTAAAAATCTGGTGGATACCGAACTTTTGATGAAGCAGTTGGATGCGAACCAGTTTGTGGTAAGCTGTGACGAAGACAATAGCGATGCCCGTACCATTATTATTAATACTTGTGGATTTATCGGCGATGCTAAAGAAGAATCTATCGATATGATTTTGCAATATGCCGATGCTAAGAAAGAGGGCCTTATCGATACCCTTTTTGTTATGGGCTGTTTGTCGGAACGCTATCGTGACGATTTGGCTGTTGAAATTCCTGAGGTTGATAAGTTTTTTGGCAAGTTTGAGTGGAAGTCTATCGTTAAAGAACTAAACAAAGACTATAAGCCTGATTTCTCGAACATGAGAATGATTACAACTCCCAAGCATTTTGCTTACCTGAAGATATCAGAGGGGTGTAATCGTGGTTGTTCGTATTGTGCGATTCCTATTATTACCGGTAAGCATATTTCTCGTCCGGTTGAAGAAATTGTTGAAGAAGCAACCAATTTGGCAGCTGCTGGAGTGAAAGAATTTTTGGTTATTGCTCAGGATTTATCGTATTACGGGCACGATTTGTATGGCAAATCGATGTTGGCTGAGCTGATTGAGAAACTGTCAGAGGTTGAAGGTTTGGAGTGGATTAAATTGCACTACGCCTATCCAACACAATTTCCTTACGATATTCTTAAGGTGATGCGCGAAAACCCAAAGGTCTGTCGTTATTTGGATATCGCTCTTCAGCATTCAAGTGATAATATGCTGTCGTTAATGCGTCGGGGGATTAATCGTGAACAAACGGTTGAATTAATCAATCGGATTAGAGAAGAGGTTCCCGGTATCACTTTGCGTACAACCATGTTGGTTGGACATCCTGGCGAAACGGAGGCTGATATGGAAGATTTGAAAGCTTTTGTTCAGGAAATGAAGTTCGAGCGTTTGGGAGTTTTTCCTTATTCGGACGAGGATGATACGTATGCTGCGATTCATTATACTGATGATATCCCTCAAGAGGTTAAAGAGGCACGTAAGGATGAAATTATGGAGCTTCAGCAGGAGATTTCGCGCCAAGCCAATCAGGCTCGTATTGGTGAAAGCATGAAAGTGATTATCGACCGAAAGGATGATGATTTTTATTACGGACGTACGGAGTTTGATTCTTATGAAGTAGATCCCGAGGTTTTGATTTCAAGTGAAGACTTTGATCTTAAAATAGGTGAGATGTGTGAAGTTGAGATAACCGATGCCGAAGATTACGATTTGTTCGCTGTTGTGATCTAATTCGCTACTAATTAGAGTGATTATCGCCTGGCCAGAGTTTGTCGGGAAAAATATATAAAGCTTTTGCATGTTTTCAATGATGGAAACAGGTGAAAGCTTTTTCTTTATCATATAGTGGATGCAAATTATTAAGCAGAACTTTGATATTGTCCTTTAGATGTTGTTCAGGGGAATAAAGAACTTTTAAAGGGGAAGCTGGAAATGAGTCAGGGGAATTGTAGAAACGTTCGGGGGAAGGCTGAAAATAATAAAGGGAATGTGGAAAACCTTTGGGGGAATGCTGGAAATGACAAAGGGAAGACTGAAAATCACCAGGGGAATGTTGGAAACTTATAAGGGAGTGTCTTCTCCTGAAATAGCTTGACAGATTATTAGTATTTTTTGGATAGTAGTGTCATCTTTTTATCCATCTACGGTTATCCAAAGTTATAAAAATCTTATTCCTATTCTTTATCTAAGAAAAGATTC
>NZ_SAXA01000006.1 GCF_004122035.1 Ancylomarina salipaludis | reverse complement strand
GCCAGGATCAAACTCTTCGTTGTATAAAAAACTTATAGTTAATCTGCTCGTGGATAATATCTAAGTTATTTCGTAAATCTAATTGACAAGGTTATTATTCTTGTATTTACCTAACTTTATTCTACTTCCAATATTTTCAAAGAACTTGCGTTCAAAATTTCTTCTCTGTTTTGATGCCGATTACAGCGTCAAAGCGGGTGCAAAGATAACAACTTTTAGTTTTTAAAACCAAATAAAAATTGAAGTTTTTTTAGAAAATTTATTTCCATTTTTACCTCAGATTTTCATCGCTACCCTGCCAAATTTTTTAAGAACTCTTTCGCTACAAAAGCGGCTGCAAATATAAGAAACTTAATTCTAATTCTGCAAATCTTTTTTCGTTTATTTTTTAATTGTTTTTCCCGAGATTACTCAGTGTTTACAATGCTTACAAACGTTTCAATGACCTGCGCCTCTCTCTTAAAGCGAGTGCAAATATAGACCTTTTTATTTCAACTTTCCTAATCCAAATCACCTGTTTTTTTAATTTAATTACTAAAACGCTGATAGGCAGTATCCATTATTTTTGAAAAAGATTATTCAGCAAGTTCTATTCACTATAAAATACTGCTTTGACGACACAAAATCTTATAAAAATACCAAAAGAAAAGGATAAGCTTTCGCCTATCCTTTTCAAAAGAGAAATTCCATTCCCTTATACTTATATTATATATCAACCATCAATTTTAAATTGAAGGATGCGTATAAAAAACCTTATATGTTGATAACGAGACAAAAACAGCATTAACAATACTATTTACCTACCATGTTTCTTCATCCAAGGGAAAGTTTGATCGTTATATTTACCAAATTCTTTAGCCGTAAAATCATCCATCTTCATTCTGTAGACTTCAACATTTTTAACAGCTGGTGAATTATAGGTAAACTTCCTATCCGTATATTGAGCCATTAAAGCATTCAAAGCATCAACCTTTTGGTCGTAATCTACAATAAATTCAATTGTTCCTCTGGCAACAATACTTTTACCTTTTACTCTATAACTACAAGCAACCTCTTCGTTCTGATAAGCCAAAACTGTATCGGTACAAAAAGTAAGGCAGGCATCCGGATTCATTTTTAAAGAATCAATCAATTTTCCAAAACTTGCTCCATGCAAATAGATATAACCATCAAGATAACCAAAATTCATTGGCACAACGTAAGGTCTATTCTCAGGATCAATAACGCCCAAATAACACAGATCACACGATTTTATGATTTCATCAATCTGTTCCTGATCTTCTATAAGTACAGTCTTCATAAATTTATTCTTTTATAGGATGGATACATTATAAGTGTAACCCTATATATCATTATTTAAAATACAGTTCTATTACCCAACTCTTTCGATATGGCATTTTTAATTTGATCGAGAACCATTTTCTGTTTCATTAGCTCCATCAAACGATCTGTATCCCCACTTTCCTGAACTTGTTGCATTTCCTTAACCACTTCCTCAATCAAAAGCTTTACTTTTTTGCCTTTATATTCGTTCACCAGTTTGGGGACAATCTCTTTTAGTTTCATTTCTTCCGATTCGATATAGCTATCGTTACGAGTCCACATGCCACTCAATTGGTGGGGTTCACTCATAATATCAGCAGCCAACTGAACAATTTTTGAATCGGTGTGATCTCTAAAGAATGTTTTTGCTTCAAAATCCGGATTAAACTTATTGCTTGTGTACTCATCAAAAACTCTTTGATAAGATTCATTGACAGAGCCCAGTTCATCTCGCTCTAATTCGTCTACAATATAGTTTCCAACCAAAATAGATTCACCTTCTCCCTGTTCATTCTGATTGTGGAATAATTCTTCTTTTCCAAAATTGAGTAACAAACGAATTAGGGCTCTCTCTTCCAAATCACAATCATTGTCGGCACGAATTATACTCTGATTAACGATGGAATCTTCCTGAGCTTGCAACTCTATATTTGAGCGTTGTTCATTTTTCCAGGCTTCTTCCTGAAGACGTCCTTTAATCTTATTAATCTCCGTGTAAAGAACGCGTTCGTCAACATTTAATATGCTGCTGCATTCCTTTACATAGACCGAACGAATAATATTATCAGGGATAATCGCGATTGATCGCACAATATCAATAATTAAATTGGCGCGTTTCACCGGATCATTCTTGGCATCAGCCAAAAGTAGATTCGTCTTAAAAACAATGAAATCCGTTTCGTTCTTCTCTATATATTGCGACAATTCCGTTGCGCCCATCGTTCTTGAGAACGAATCAGGATCCTCTCCTTCAGGCAATAATAAGACCTTAACATTGAGTTCTTGTTCCAAAACCAAATCGATTCCCCTAAGCGAAGCTTTGATCCCAGCTGGATCACCATCATATATAATCGTCATATTATTGGTGAATCGCTTAACCAAACGGATCTGGTCAGCTGTTAATGCCGTTCCCGATGAAGCAACCACATTTTCGATTCCTGCCTGATGAAAAGATAAAACATCGGTGTAGCCTTCAACCAAATAGCATTTATCATTCTGTACCATGCTCTTTTTAGCCTGATAGATACCATAAAGAATACGGCTTTTGTGATAAACTTCCGATTCGGGAGAATTCAAATACTTCGCGGCTTTAGGATCTTTCTTTAGAATTCGACCGCCAAAACCCAATGTTCTACCCGCAATCCCATGAATTGGAAAAAGTACCCGACCTTTAAAACGGTCAATCAAACCCTTTTCTTTATCGATACTTAAACCTGTTTGAACCAAAAACTGTTTCTTATAACCCGATTGAATGGCCTGTTCCGAAAAAGCATTCCAACTGTCAAGACAAAAACCGAGCTGGAATTTTTTAATGATATCTTCACGAAAACCGCGTTCACGCAAGTAGCTCATCCCAACGGCCATCCCCTCTTCACTCTGCAAAAGCTTTTCCGAAAAATATTTTTGTGCAAAAGAGTTGACAATCATCATACTCTCCCTGTCATTCTTTCTTTGTTCTTGCTCAGGTGACAATTCCTCGTCAACTATATCGATATGATATTTTTTTCCAAGATATTTTAAAGCCCCTACATAATCGAGATGCTCATGTTCCATAACAAAGTTCACAGAGTTTCCCCCTTTTCCACAACCAAAGCACTTATAAATACCTTTGGCAGGAGAAACGGTAAACGAAGGTGTCTTTTCATTATGAAAAGGACACAAACCCAAAAAGTTAACACCTCGTTTGCGAAGTGTCACAAAATCAGAAACGACTTCGTCAATTTGAGCCGTATCGAAAATTTTTTGTACTGTTGATTGATCAATCATGAAGCAAAAATAGAAAAGAAGACTCAAATGATTTCGCTATTTCTAAAAAAAGATTTCAACAGAAAATAAGCGGTATTTTTGACAAAAAAGCACAGAAAAACCCAAGTCTATTCTTAAATTTTATATTTCAATTCGGAATTGCGAAAAAAACTTATTTTCCTTGCTACATATTTTACTACTTTTGTGAGCTAAACAACAATCATTTATAATAAACCTATCTTGTTCTCTAATAATCCTTAGGAAGCTTCTTAAGCCAATATTTAGAGATCAATTCAAAAGAAAAAATATGAAAATTGCAATTGCTTGTGACCACGCTGGATTTCAGTATAAAAACCGATTGGTAGAGTTATTTACCAAAGAAGGACACGATGTTAAAGATTTTGGATGCCATTCAGAAGAAAGTATGGATTATCCTGATACCGCACACCCTCTGGCTACAGCTGTAGAAAACAAGGAATTCGATTTCGGATTTACCATTTGTGGTAGCGGCAACGGTATTACTATGACTGCTAATAAGCATCAGGGAATTCGTGCAGCACTTTGCTGGACAGCCGAAATAGCTGAACTAGCCCGTCAACATAACGATGCTAATGTTTGCGGTATGCCGGCTCGTTTTATCTCTTTTGAAGAAGCACAAGCTATTGCCGAAATTTTTATTAAAACCGAGTTTGAAGGTGGCCGTCACCAAAAAAGAGTTGACAAAATTGCTGTAAGATAGTTTTATCCTAATTATGTCTGGATTTAAGAATCATGATAAATTGAGAATTACAGAGTTAGAGATGCGTTATTAATCTTTTAATTTTCCTATATTTGCCCAGTTGAGTTATTTATTCTCGATAAAGAAGTCAAATAATTCAATTATAATATAAGACATTAAGCTAGATTGGCTTAAACATGTCATGTTTAGTGAACTACCTTTAGAACAGAATAAGAATGTTATCGAATACTTGTAAATACGCAATCCGATCGGTTATCTATTTGGCTTTAAATGCTCAAGACGGTAAAAAAATTGGTATCAAAAAAATATCTGAAGATCTGGACATTCCAACCCCATTTCTGGGAAAAATTCTTCAAAGCCTGGCACGTCAAAAACTGCTAAGCTCAACCAAAGGTCCACATGGTGGTTTTGGTTTAGGAAAAGATCCAATGGAAATTAGCCTGATGAATATCGTTGAGATTGTTGACGGACTGGATATGTTTGAGAATTGTTTAATTGGTATGCGTCCATGTAAAACTGATACAAACAACCAGGATCCTTGTCCGGTACACGGTCAATTTGGTGGTATTCGCCAACAACTTTACGATTTGTTTAACGAAAGAACCGTTGGTAAACTTATTACAGAAATCGAAAAAACTGACGAATATATCAGTTTATAAAATTTTCTTCAGAAAAGAATAATTGCAAAAGGGCTTACGATTTAAAAGTAAGTCCTTTTGTTTTTTTAGAAAAGGAAACAGCAGCACAGAACAAATTCCTCCGGCAACATCTGCTAAAAGATCCCAATAGTCCCCACTTCTATCTACAAAATATCGTTCTTGTAAAATCTCAATTGTTCCTCCATAAATGGTAATAAACGCAAAAGTGATTAAGGCAATGTGAATTCGACTCAAATTTGTTTGATATCGAAGTTCGGCAACAAGAAAAATTCCCATGACAAAGAATAAGCCAAAATGAACCATTTTATCAAAATAAGGAATCTCAAACATAGCAGTATGGGGAAGGTCATTACCAGGCACAGAGCACAAAACAAAAATAACCATTGCCCAGATAATATTTCGAATTAACAGATTGGTACCCATACTATAAATTTACAGTTTTCGTTCAAAAAATCAACTTCCCTTTTAAGTTAGCCATAAAGTTGCTGAAGAAATTTCAAAGCCCAATAACATTTACACAAAAAACCCCTAGGTTTAACTTTTTTAAACATAGGGGCTTTATCGAATTTTATAAAATACTTACAATTTTTTGAGTACGCCTAAAAATGAAATATCACTAGTAATCGCAGGATCTCCTTTATATTTAACCGACCCAATACCAGAAATACTAACTTTTAGTTTATCTTCTACATAAACTTTACCCGTTCCAACACCACTTATATCAACTTGAGCTTCACTCGCTTTTAAATCAACTGCATTTACACTACCTGCACCTGATATATCAATATTTAGTTCTTTAACCGTTCCTTTTAAACTAATCGACGAAGCCCCACTGTTGTCAATAGAAAGCTTATTGGCTGTAAGTTCAAGTTTAGCCGAAGACGCCCCATTTATTTCAATTTCAAGCTCATCGAATTTCAAGCTATTTTCATTTTTCAAGGAAATTGCACCGCTCGCTTTTATAAAATGTAAATTCTTAAAACCAATGTACAATTCCATCTTTTTAGTATCGTGGATGCTTTTCTCATTTTTAATATACAACACATCATTTCGAACCTCCGTTTTAATAAGATCCTGGATGTTTTCATCAACAACTACTTTAAGACTGCAATTTTCGTCTTGAGTAAGGTAAATTGTAAATGCACCACTCACTTTAATACCAGTAAAATTACTAACCTCACGGTTTTCTGTGGTAACTTTGCCATTACCCCTAACACCATCTGCCAATACAGGATGAGTAAAAGCAAAAATCAGAAGTATAGCTACTAGACCTGTCTTAATATTTCTTAACTTATTCATGCTGGATATTTTTTCCCCGAGCAATCGGGCTTAAACAAAAAATCTTAATTTGGTTGGTATCAACTATCTGAAAGACGACAATTTTTAACTAATGTTGCACCTGTATTTCAAATCTGATTGAATACAATATAATAAATGTTCTATCGTTCTGAAATGAAAGATCTCATTTTAAACTCTTAATCAAGTCTATATGTCAGGAATCTATTTTCATATTCCCTTTTGCAAGCAGCTTTGTCACTACTGTGCCTTTCATAAAAGTATCAGCCTACAAGCAAAAGCAAGAATGCTGTCTTGTTTAAAAAAAGAGTTAAATGACCGTAAAAATTACCTTACCGGAAATAAAATCGATAGCATTTATTTTGGCGGAGGAACCCCATCGGTTTATTCCCCGGAAGAGATTCAATCTTTGATCCTTGAAGTAGGGCGACACTTTATTATAAATGACAATTCAGAAATTACCCTGGAAGCTAACCCTGATGATTTGACTCACGATTATCTTAAGGCTTTAAAAGATACATCAGTCAACCGTCTATCCGTCGGAATTCAGTCTTTTCATGACGAAGATCTGATACTAATGAACCGACGTCACTCGGGCCAACAGGCTTTTGATGCCATAAAAAGAGCACAAACTTATGGATTTGATAATATTTCGGTCGATCAAATTTATGGTGTCCCGGGCTTGAGTTTAAAAAAATGGGAAGAAAATCTGAAAAAAGTATTCGAATTAAACATTCAACACATTTCATCGTACCATCTGATGTACGATCCAAATACCGTGTTTACACACAAACTGAAAAAAGGAATTATTAAAGAGGTTGACGAAGAAGTTAGCTTGGCTCAGTATAAACATCTAATTTCTGAAGCGAAAAAACACGGATTTTTACACTACGAAATTTCCAATTTTAGTCAATCTGGTTTTGAATCGAGACACAATAGCAGTTATTGGCAGCAAAAAATGTATTTAGGACTGGGCCCTTCTGCACATTCTTACAATTTAAACAGAAGAGAATGGAATATTTCAGACAATCTGAAGTATATGAAAGCAATTGAAGAAGGTGGCGCTTATTCAGAATGTGAAGAACTGAGTTTTAATGATAAATTTAATGACTATGTTCTGACATCGCTAAGAACCATGTGGGGTTTGGATTTGGAGTTGGTTAAAAATGAATTTGGTGAATTCTACCATCAATATTGCCTGGAAAAAGCCAATAAATTCATTCAAAGCGAAGATGTAAGAATTGAAAAGAAACATATTATTCTCACCGACAAAGGTGTTTTTATTTCAAACGATGTGATGTCAGACTTCTTTTATATAGAAGAATAAATTGTTTTTTCACTGAATCTTTAAATAATCGAAATCGTTATGAAACGTATTTTCTTAATATGCCTCCTAATACTCATGACGGGCTTAGCAAGTCAGGCTCAGAAAATTGAATTTAAAAAGATAAGTGCAAAAAAATTTCAATCTCTGATTCAAAAAGATAACAATCATGTTTTGATTGATGTTAGCCGAAAAATTGATCACATCGAAGGCTATATAGCAGGTGCCCTATTTGCAGAAAGCTCGGAAAAACTTTATTCCATTCTTGACACAACTCCTAGTTCACGATCCATTCTGGTCTATTGCAGATATGGAAAACGAAGTCAAAAAGCCTGTTGGTTGATTGCTGAAAAATACCCACACAAAATTTATTCACTGGCAAAAGGCTTCGAAGATTGGAAAGCCAAAGGCTATAAACTTGTCAACTAAAAAATTCGTTACTAATAGAATATTACATCTATTTACCGATTATTATTCCCATTTCGCCTAAAAGAATCAAGGTTCTTCTTTCATACTTCCTACTTTCACATTCTAATAATCATCCCTTATTATAAGGGTAGAATAGACATGATACCATCTTTTAACAAATTTTAATAACACCAAGGAAACTTTTATAAGGATTAAAGTTTCCAAAGTTTATTTATCTGTTATATTTGCCGAATGGAAAGTCAAAAACAAAAAATATTAGAATCAGCTCACACTTTATTCTTTCAGTGTGGTACCCGAAGTGTATCGATGGATGATATCTCAAAAAAGCTCAGTATCTCCAAAAAAACACTTTATCAATATTTTAAAAACAAAAATGAACTTATTGAAGAAGTTGTAAACTGGGATTTAAAGAACCCTAGATTCAATTTTCAATCTGAAAAATATAAAGGCTTGAATGCTATTGAATGCTATTGGGAGTTTCATCAATTCGTTCTGGGACTTCTAAAAAATCAACATCATTCATTTGATTACGATTTAAATAAATACCATCCCGAACTGGCAAAAGAATTTAAGGCCAGAAAAATGGAACTGTTTAAATCGGATTTGCTCATAAATATAAATCAAGGTATTAAAGAAGGTCTGTATCGGGATGATTTTAATATCGATATCATTTCGAATCTTTTAATTCGTTTTTATTTAAATTATTGGAATCAGGAAATCGAAACTTACGATAGCAATGCTGTCTTCTCAGAAAAATTACATTGGGAATTAACCCTGTATCATCTGCATGGCATCTGTAGTATAAAAGGCGTTGAGTATCTCAATAAAATTGTTAAAAAAGATTGATCACAAGCTCAAAATATTAAAAAATCACGACTAAAGAATGAACGTACAAATGAAAAATATCTTACAAATTGCGAGCATCGTTTTGCTGGTATTTTCAAGTGTGGGTATCAAAGCCCAAGCAAAAGACACTGGAGAATTCAGTACAAAAGAAGCCCGAACAGATGGTACTATAAAGTTCAGTTTAGAAGAAGCACAAAAGTATGCTTTGGAAAATTCCTTTATGGTTAAGGGGAGCGATTATGATTTAAAAGTGGCCAGGAAAAAAGTATGGGAAGCCATTTCAACAGGTTTGCCACAAGTGAAAGCCGATGCAAACTATACAAAGAATCTGGATATTGCAGTAAGTTTATTACCTGCAGAATTTTTTGGAGGAAATGCAGGTGAATACACTCCGGTGAAATTTGGACAAACCTATGCCAGTGCTGCAACAATTAATGTGGATCAGAAAATTTTTGATGGTTCTTATATTGTAGGTCTTAGCGCTGCTAAGGTTTTTGTTCAGCTATCAAAAAATTCAAAGATCAAATCAGAAATTGATGTGAAAGATTTAGTAGCACAAGCCTATTATAATGTATTGGTGGCAAGAGAAAATTACAGAACCATTGAAGAAAACTTAGCAATTACAAAGAAAACACATTTCGAAACTGAGGCCTATTACAAGAATGGTTTTCGCGAAGAACTTGATGTTGACCAAGTGCTGCTAATGCTAAAACGTTCTGAGAATCAACTCTCAGATGCCAAAAGAACCATTTCAAATGCACTTATTATTCTCAAATTTACAATGGGTTATGATATCGAAAAAGACATTGAACTCAAAAATGACTTGGAAGCTTTCATCAATCCGCTCTTAATTACCAAAGCCGAATCCAAAGAACTGAATCTTGAAAATCATATCGATTATAAAATTGTAGATACACAGCTTAAAGCTCAAAAATTAATTGTTAGAAACGAGCAAGCTGGCTACCTACCCAATCTTTCAGCTTTTTACAGCTATGGTAAAAATACCAGTACAGATGCCTGGAATATTTATAAAAGTGATGTGCCCTGGTTTAAATCATCGATGATCGGTTTGAAAATCAACATGCCTATTTTCACTGGTTTTAATCGTCGATCAAAGATTAAACAAGCAAAAATTAATTATAAAAAAATTGAAGATCTGAAATACAATACAGAACAAAGTCTTAAAAAGGATCTAAACCTTTCATACAATTCGTTGGTTAATGCTAAAGACACATATGAAAATGACCTTAAAGGACTCGAAATAGCCAAACGTATTTATGAAAGAACTTTGATAAAGTTTAACGAAGGTGTGTCCACAAGTACTGAACTTTCGAATAATGAACAACAGTATTTGAATTCTCATTCAACTTATATCCAGGCAACGCTTAATTTATTGAATTCAAAAGTTGCTTTCGATAAAGCATTGGGTAAACTCTAAATACAGCCTAACTAAAAATAATCAATTACAAAAAATCAGTAGGCAAACTTATTCTTGCTGATACTGATTTAACAAATAGAAAACGATGAAAAAATTTATCATAGCAGGTATCATTCCATTATTGTTTGCATGTTCTGCAAAAAATGCCGACGAAAAAAAAGAGAAATCTGAACAGTTAAAAGAATACAAAACTGAATTGAAGGATTTGAAAGAGAAGATTTCGAAACTCGAATCAGAAGTGAACAAAGGATCACAAAAAGAAATCGCTATTAACGTTAACGTGGAGAAATTAAACACTTCAAAATTTGAACACTTTATTCAAATCACGGGAAATGTTGAAGCAGATAAAAACATTACAATACAGCCTGAAGCATCGGGAAATATTATTTCTATTGATGTAAAAGAAGGACAATATGTGAAAAAAGGCGATATTATCGCACAACTTAATTTTTCAAAACTTCAAAACGATATTGATGAACTGAAAACACAACTGGCTTTGAGCAAAACATTGTTCGATAGACAAGAGCGATTGTGGAATCAGAAAATTGGATCTGAAGTCGAATTTTTGACTGCAAAATCAAACCTGGAAGCACAAAGAAGCAGACTGAATGCTTTAGAGTCTCAAAAGGATTTAGCTATCGTTCGTGCACCATTTGATGGTATCATCGATGAGATTTACCAGAAAAAAGGCGAAATGGCTGGCCCTAACAGTCCACTGGCTCAATTGGTCAATATTAATCGTGTTTATGTAGAAGGTGATGTTTCTGAAACCTATTTGTCAGCTATTAAAGCAGGTGAAAATGCTGACTTAGATTTTCCTGCTATCAATTATAAAACAACAGCACCAATTTACCGAACATCAAATGTTATCGATCCGGCCAACAGAAGTTTTAAAGTTCGTGTCAATCTGAAAAATCCTGGTCAAATAATCAAACCAAATTTGATTTCAATTATTAAAATTCGCGATTTTGTTCAGAATGAAGCCTTAGTGGTACCCTCAATTATCATTAAAAAAGATTTTGAAGGAAACTATATATACATCGCAGAAAAACAAGATAAAAAAATGATTGCGAAAAAAGTATATGTCAGTGTTTCTATGACTTACAACAACCTTTCTATGATTGAATCAGGACTTAAATTAGGTGATTTAATTATTACTGAAGGTTTCTCACAAGTTGTTAACGGTACGATTATCAACATTAAATAATCAATGTATTTCAATACCATAGAACTTTATCCCGATTCTATCAGATCTTAATTATATAAAGATGAACGATAATACTAAAAACACAGCTGCCGAAAATAAGCAAAGGCAGTTTAAACCGACCTTCTCAGCCTTAAAGAATAAGAATTCTATTTTTATTCTGACTGTTCTGTTAAGTTTGTATGGTTTGTTTTCATACGTTAGCATGCCAAGGGAATTGTTCCCTGAGGTGGTTATTCCAAATATTTCCATTTCAACCATCTACCCGGGAAACTCCCCCGTAGATATGGAGAACCTGGTGACCAGGCCAATAGAAAAAGAGCTCAAATCTCTGAAAAATGTAAAAAAATTATCCTCTGCCTCTTTCGAAGACATGAGTTTAATTGTGGTAGAGTTTAACACAGATATCGAAGTTAAACAAGCGCTTCAAGATACCAAAGATAAAGTTGACAAAGCACTAAGTGAGCTGCCGGATGATTTGCCAAACGATCCTGTTGTAGAGGATATTGATATGGCCGATTTTCCAATTCTAAACGTTAACTTATCCGGCGATTACGGATTAGATGACTTAAAACATTTTGCAGAGGAACTTCAGGATAAATTTGAGTCTTTACCTGAAGTATCAGAAGCAGATATCAAAGGGATTGATGAGCGTGAGATTAAAATCAATGCTGATCTTCACAAGATGGAAGCCAATGGGATTTCATTTAAAGATATCGAAACCGCTATTGGTGACGAAAATATCACTATGAGTGCCGGTACTCTAATTACAGACAAGACCCGACGAAGTATCCGCACATCTGCTGACTACACATCCATGGAGCAGATTGAAAATACCATTATTAAGGTAACAAACAGCAAAGTTGTTTATTTGAAAGATGTAGCTGAAGTTGTGGATGGTTATGAAGAACTTTCCTCAATATCCCGTTTAGAAAATAACCCTGTCGTTTCGCTATCGTTAAGTAAGAAAACTGGTGAAAACCTTTTAGCTGCTACCGATCAGATTTATAAAATTATCAATGAACTTAAAGAAAGCGGCTTTTTGCCGGAAGGATTAAAAGTTACAGTTACAAACGATACTTCAGAAGATGTTAGGGGTATGATCAGCGACCTTGAGAATTCCATAATTATGGGGATGATACTAGTTGTTCTTATTCTCTATTTATTTATGGGATTACGGAATGCTTTATTCTCCGGATTGGCCATTCCGATGTCTATGTTTATTTCATTCATCATTCTAAGTCAAATGGGTTACACCATTAATCAGATGATTCTATTTTCACTGATTTTAGCCCTGGGGATGTTGGTGGATAATGCCATTGTGGTCGTCGAAAATGTTTATCGACTCCACGAAGAAGGCCTCTCCCCTCTTGAAGCAACAAAAAAAGGGGTAAGTGAAATTGCCGGACCAATTATTTCATCAACCGCAACTACGGTAGCTGCCTTTTTCCCATTGCTTATGTGGGGAGGTATTATGGGTGAATTTATGAAATATCTCCCCATTACACTGATTATTGTTTTGACATCTTCACTATTCGTTGCCTTAATTCTTAATCCTGTTTTTACAGCTACTTTTGTCAAAATTGATGATATCAAATCTAAATTAAAGTATAAAAGAGTGATAACAATTGCATCTATAATTATCGCAATTTCAATTCCCTTTTATATTGCATCAAGCTATTTCATGGCTAATATTTTAGCCTGCATCGCTTTAATCATGCTCATCAACTTATTTGCATTAAGACCATTTGCAAGATGGTTTCAATTAAAAATGTTGGTGACACTTGAAAACGTGTATGAGAATACCTTACGTTTTGCCTTAAAAGGCTATCGTCCACTTCTTTTCTTCTTTGCAACATTTATGCTGATGGTGGGTGCAATATCTTTCTATTTTGGAAGCAATCCAACTGTTGTTTTCTTCCCTGATAATGATCCTAAATCTGTATATGTCACTATGGAACTACCTTTGGGAACTGACATTCATAAAACTGACGAAGTTTCTGAGAGAGTAGAAAAAATTATAAATAAAACATTGGAACCTTATCAGGGCATCATCCGTTCTATAGCGACTAATGTTGGCTCAGGTAAAGGAGGCATGTTTGAATCTTCGCGTGCAGCGAACAAATCTTTAACAACAATTTCTTTTGTCGAATATAAAGATAGAAAAGGACAAAGTACTTCTGAAATTATGAAACTGATATCTAAAAATCTGAAAGGATTTATAGGTGCTAAGATTTTTGTTGAAAAAGATGAAAGCGGACCTCCGGTTGGTCATCCTATTAATTTAGAGATTTCTGGTGATAATTTTGAAAAGTTGTTGACTATTTCAAACGACATTAAAGAAATGCTCGATGCTGATAAAATTCCGGGTGTTGAAGAATTAAAATTAGATTTGGATCAGGGAAAACCTGAAATGTTGATCAATATCGATAGAGACAAAGTTCGTCGATTTGGTTTATCAACCAGCCAGGTTGCGAGTGCCCTTCGTAACTCACTTTATGGTCTGGAAGTTTCAAAATTCAAAGATGGAGAAGATGAATTTGATATCATGCTGCGTTTAAGTGATAAATATCGCAATGATGTTCCGTCTCTGATGAATCAAAAAATTTCTATCATGAGCCCTGTGAACAATCAATTTATCCAAATTCCTATTTCATCTGTTGCATCATATACATATGGATCAACATACGAACGAATCAACCGAATTGATAACAAACGTGTCGTTACTATTTATTCAAATGTAGTTGAAGGGTTTAATGCCAATGTTATTAATACTCGTATCAGAGAATTAATGGTAGATTATAACATGCCTAAATCCTACAACTTTAAATTAACGGGCGAGCAAGAAGAACAAGATGAAACATCAGCTTTCTTAGCCGAAGCACTTTTGATTGCCTTAGCTTTAATTACTTTAATTTTGGTGACTCAATTTAATTCAGCTATTAAGCCGTTAATCATCATGATTACAGTATTATTCAGTACCATTGGTGTTTTCCTTGGATTAGGCACTTTCCATATGCCATTCGTCATTTTAATGACCGGAATCGGTATTATATCACTAGCTGGTATTGTCGTTAATAATGGTATTGTTCTGGTCGATTATATCGATTTACTTAGAAAAGAGAAGAAAGCAAATACCGATTTAAAAGGTAAAAAATATCTAAGCCCACAACAAGAAATTGATTGTATTGCTCAGGCAGGAAAAACACGTTTACGTCCGGTATTGCTAACAGCTATTACAACCGTACTGGGTTTATTACCTCTTGCAATTGGAATGAACTTCAATTTCATAACTCTGTTCAGCAAATTTGACCCACAATTGTCCTTTGGTAGCGATAGTACAGCATTCTGGGGACCTATGTCGTGGACTGTCATTTTCGGTTTAACTGTTGCCACTTTCTTAACATTGGTTATTGCACCGGTCATGTTTAGAATTTCAACTCAGGTTGAACATAGGCTTTATCGATTTGCAGAAAAGAAGAAAAAATAAAAACCTATTTATTAGTATACAAAATGCCCCTGATTCAATTGAATCAGGGGCATTTTTAATATTTCTATTATCGACTAGCCTAAGCTTTTTCGTAACACTTAACCCAATCAATTTCCATAACAGCATTCACATTGGAATTTAAATTTGAAACGCCTGAACTTAAAATAAGATACATGGGTTCCTGCGGAATATTTTCTGTTTCTGTTTTTACAACCACATCATTAATTTTCCAAACCAACTTGTTGGGTGTCCACTCCAAAGAGTAAATGAAAAAATCATTCGTCCAATCCAATCCATTCACCTTTGACTGACTTACAAAAGGCTTTTCCTCACTCCCATTTATATGAGCTGGAATTAATTTACCACAACTACTCGTTCTCGCAATATCAATATGTGGTAGATTTCTATCTGAAAGCATCCAAAACGCGTGCATCACATTTTTAATATCACTCACTTTTATCTTAGCTTCAAACAATCCATACTTTTGTCTAAAAGATTTCCCTGTGCTTATTAAAGCTGATGTGTAATCAAATTCAGTCGGAATAAAACCAAATTTTGCATCCCAAACCTTACCTTGTGCTTTCTCTTTGCGGGTTTCAAGTCGGGCAATAGAATTAGCTATTGTAATATTCTTTTCAGTATAAATATGACCTTCATGAGGTAAAGCATAAGCATCATTCATTAAAACATCACCCCAATAATAACGCGTTATCCATTTTTCTTTATCTAACTCAGTCCCCTCAAAATCTTCCGAGAAAGTTAACTTCCATTCCTTAATCTGATCAAAATCGTTTTTCTTCTTTAATTTGAAATATTTCTTGAACGATTCAGCCTCGCTCAATTCTTTATAAGTGATCAATCGGTTAAAAGCTTCAGATTTTTCAAATCGCTTTTTATCCAATAAATAATTCTTTTCTGAAATAAATTCCTCCGAAGCCAATTCTGTTTTTAACGCTTCAATCTCTTGAAGTAAATTCGACTCGGAAACCTCCAGGTAAATTTTGTGTTTTTTAGAATGCTTGAATTTAAAAAATGCACGCATTTCTGATGAATCTTTCAACTTTTTATAAAGAAGCCAATTTTCATGATCCCCCTTTTTAGTCAGTTTTCCGGAATTAACATCTGCTTGCAATTCCATATACTTCACAAGTTCATCAGATTCTTTCATTTTTTCAAACTTCGAAATTTCCGATCCTTCAGCAACAGACAAGTAGACCTTATAAGGTTTTGAATTTAGAATTTTCTGCAGCTTTTTCTCTTTCCTTTCAAGCTCGCTTCCCTTGTAGGTTTTTGCTTCGATTTGCTTTCTGTTTTGCTTAAAGTCTTCAGAATTAACCACCTTTTCGAGTTCTATAAAATTCTGTAAATCCTCTGATTGTTCAAAAGCAATAAATTCTTGGTGATCATTCAAAAGCTTATTTTTTTTCTCTTCAAGTAATGAAGTATTTGCCGCTTTTCGAAGTTTTGATGCAAGGAATAAAGCCATTTTTTTAGGTATTTGATATTAAATTAGAGCCTCGAATTTAATCATTTCTAATAAAATCTACCTTTAATAGCTGGGAGTTTATTTTGACGAATAAAAACCTTCTTAATAAAACACAATTTAACAGCTCATCTTAAGTGCAGATAATCAGTTAAAATCAAGAAATTTTTAATACTGAAAATGGATGTGAAATAAAAAAATTATTGACGAACAAAGTTAAAGGTTATGCTTCCCACTTGCTTAATTGGACTATTATTATCCGGATTAAAACGTGATCGATAGGACGCATTTAAGGCAGCCTCATACAAATTTTCATCTCTGGTGTCCGATTCATTTTCAAGTACCTTAGCTTTAATCACCTTGCCTTGACGATTCACCGTAATTTCAACCCGAACACGACCTGATTCTTCGCATTTATAAACAGGTATCGGTAGTATTAATTTATGTCGCCCTTTCAAACTGTAAAAAACACTACTTGGCCCTGAGTATTCCATATTTTTAATTGAATCAGCTTGTAACTGCTTTTTTCGCTCATTTGCCAAATCTACACTATCACGTTTGAACGTCTCCAACTCTTTTTTTCCAGCACCATAATCATTGGATTCGTAAGCGTCTAATTCATGTTTGATATCATCAATCATTTTATCAAGATCGGTGGCAGTTGGTGCTTTTTGGTTTTCCGTTTTTAAATCCTGATTAACCGCAATAGATTTTAATAGCTCATCAACACTACTCGAAATTTTTTCTTTTTGTTTCTCGACCAATTCTTCCTCTTCCCGTTTATTTTCCTCGTCTATTTGTTCAATAATATCATCGGGAATAGCCAATAAAATTTCTGTTTCCACAAAATGTAAAGGTGAATTGAGTTTAAGCAACAATAAAAGAATAAGGAGTACCATATGAAAAGCCAAAGTTCCCATTAAACCAAACCTGTTGCGATTTAAATAGTCCTTCAATTCTTCCCAAGCACTCATATGCATTCTGTATTCAACGTCCTTATTTTCTTTTGTCTGACTCACAAATTCTATTCTGATTAAGATTTTAAACCAAACAAAGCTATCAAGATTAGTTGGAATAGGCAATTTTGACAAAAATGATATTTATGCATTTTTCTAAAAAAACAACAGATTTATATGATAACTATTATTGGTTCAAAATGATAAATATCAGTCTGATGCATAAAAAATATTTTTTTTTCTTTAATCAGTTATCATTAAATTGTAACTGATTATAAGTCTTTTAAATATTTTTTATAAGCAACTTATTTCACATGCCTCCTAAAACACGTTATAAAAACTGGAACTCGTTCAGCTTCTTTTTAAGAAGTCTTTGGTGGGATTTTCTCAATTTATTTTTCCCATTGACCTGTGCAGCTTGTGGCAATTATTTATTCAAAAACGAAAAGGTTATTTGTACCTCATGTCTTTTTCAATTACCCAAAACCAATTTTCACTTTCAAAAAGACAATCCCATTTCTGATATTTTTATAGGACGAGTTAAAATAGAAAACGCAACCGCCTATTTTACTTTTAATAAAGGAAGTCGATATCAAAAGCTCATACACAAACTTAAATACAACCGACAAGCTGAAATCGGCATTGAATTAGGAAGGCATTTTGGTAATACTCTAATGAATTCTCAAGAATATAGAGATATTGATACCATTATTCCTGTTCCACTTCATCCCAAAAAGAAAAAAATGAGAACTTATAACCAGTCTGAAATGATTGCAAAAGGTATTGCAGAAGCTATGAATTCGGACTTAGTTGTTGATGTCTTAATACGAAATGTGCATTCGGAATCCCAAACAAAAAAAAATAAAATAGAACGTTGGCTCAATGTAAAAAATGTATTTGCCATCAAAACAAAAGATGTTTTGAATAATAAACACATTTTATTGGTAGACGATGTGGTAACCACAGGCGCTACTCTTGAGTCTTGTGCTCAAAAATTATTGGAAATTGATGGCATTAAAGTTAGCATTGCCTGTTTGGCTCAAGCTTAATATTGATTGGGGATATAGAACAAATATTCTAAACCTAATCGATAAATTTATACCCCACACCTTTTACCGTCTTAATCAGATTATCACCTAATTTTTCCCGTAGTTTTCTAATATGAACATCAATGGTTCGGTCTCCAACAATAATATTTTCACCCCACACGCCATTATAAATTTCATCACGAGTAAAAACTCTTTGCGGACGAGAGGATAACAATAATAAGAGTTCAAATTCTTTACGTGGTAAAGACAATTCCTCTTCATCCTTAATCACCAAATAACGTTCCCTATCAATAGCAATCGGTCCAATTTGAATCAAAGTGTTTTCACTACTTTCATCCTTATCGGTTGATCGGTTGACGCGTTTCAACATTGCCTTAACACGAGAGATTAAAACTTTCGGTTTTATTGGTTTACTAATATAGTCATCAGCTCCGGCATCAAAACCTGCAATTTGAGAATAATCTTCACTTCTTGCTGTCAAAAACGTAATGAGAACATCTGAAAATTCCGGCATTTCTCTCAACTTATCACAAGTTTCAATACCATCCATTTCAGGCATCATCACATCTAAAATAATCAGGTGAGGTTGAAATTTTTTAGCCACTTCAATTCCTTCAATCCCGTTATTAGCCGTTTCGACCTGAAAATTTTCCTTTTTTAAATTATAACTTAAGAATTCTAAAATGTCAGATTCGTCATCGACCAATAAAATTTTATATTCGCTATTTTCCATATCAATAATTTTCTAAGCTTTAGTATTAATTGCCTTATTAAGTGTAAAAGTGAAACTGGTTCCTTCACCATAAGTACTACTCACATTTATACTTTGCTCATGTGCATCGATAATATGTTTGACGATAGCCAAGCCCAGGCCCGATCCACCCATATTTCTCGATCTGCTTTTATCAACCCGATAAAAACGTTCAAATATTCGGGGAAGATTGTCTTTCTCTATCCCGATACCATTATCTCGTACTTCAATTAATAATTTGTTGTCCATATCCATTACTTCGATATGAGTTTTGCCACCTTGTTTTCCGTATTTTATGGAATTAACAACAAGATTAACCAGAGCCTGAAAAATTTCTTTTTTATCAGCTTCAACATATTTTGGCATTGAATGCGATTGAGGAAATATGATTTTTATATTATGCTTTTGTGCTCGCATCTCCTGCATTTCGACAACCTCATTTATGGTTTCAATAATATTAAATCGTTCCGGTAAAAGTTTCAATTCGCCATATTCAAGCTTCGATATCGATTCCAAATCCTTAACGATACCAATCATTCTATTGATACTTTTCTCGGTTCGTTCAAGATAGGACCGATTGATATTTTCATCTTCCAAACCACCATCAAGCAAGGTTAAAATATAACCCTGAATATTAAAAATTGGTGTTTTTAATTCATGAGACACATTCCCGATAAATTCTTTTCGATACTCCTCCTGACGCTTCATTTGCATCAAAAGCGACCCTCTGCCCTCACTCCATTCTCTAACTTCTTTTTCCGCTTCGTCTAAAATGTCAATGGTTTTTACCTTGTCAACAAATTCTCTATCGATAAACTGAGTATCATGAATCGTTTTATAAAGCATCCTAATTTTAGAATATAAAAAACGACGAATCAGATAACGCGACATCACAAACATGAAACTGCATAATAAAATCATGCTCATGAATAAAACCAAAGCTTTATCCTCAATATAGGTATAAAGTAAAAATTCAATCAGAATGATAATCGCACTGGAAAGGGTGATTAATAAATTAACTTTTTTTGAAGATATAATTTGCATAAATAAGTTTTACTTCGGTTTTATATCAATATAAAATAAAGATAATGTTAAGAATTATTTCTTATACAAATATTCAAATTAATAAGTGAGCAAGTCTATTTGTAATATTAATTAATAGTTAAGATTTATCGGTTCCAAATACCATAACCCGAATATTAAAAAACACAACCTAAGTTAAGACTTATTTATTAAAATAATGAGTCAATATTTTTGCAATTACAGATCTCAATAGAGGATTAAAAAAAATGGAAGTAATAATCAGTTTTACTGATTTCACTCCCATTTAAATATTTTCAATTTTTCGTTCGAAAAAAGAATAAAATACCCGAACTATTTAGTTTGTTTTTTAAACGAAATCTCTTTCATGTTGACTAATAAATCTATCAGAATAGATACAATCAGAAGATTAAATTTTTGTTCCAGTTCCAATACAAAACTTAAACAAGCAATTAGCATAAACAAAACACTTCCAAACTTTAATAGTTCTGAAAATTGAAATGAACGTAGTTTATTGCTATCTAAATTTAAAGTCCTGTATACAATATTTAAGACTAAACCTAATCCTAAAATAAGTAGGCCATAAACATTATCTTGAAGAATAAAAAGAGCACCAACAATTATTGAAATAGTTGATAAAGTATAGAGTATTGATCGTATCTTAGACATCTAAAATTTTATAATTATGTATTATATTATTTATACTTTTTAGAAAAGTGTATTCGAATCATCAAAACGACTTTTTCCCAAATGTGAATAAGCCAAAGCTGTTACCTCTCGTCCTCGTGGTGTCCGTTTTATAAAGCCCTCTTTAATTAAAAAAGGTTCGTAAACTTCTTCTATGGTTCCACTGTCTTCGCTCACTGCAGTGGCAATCGTCGAAATCCCTACCGGGCCTCCTTTAAATTTATCAATAATGGTTGTCAGGATTCGATTATCCATTTCATCCAAGCCATGTTTATCGATATTTAAGGCTTCAAGCGAATATTTTGTAATCTCTAAATCAATAGATCCATTGCCTTTTACCTGAGCAAAATCTCTTACCCGACGAAGAAGTGCATTCACAATTCGAGGTGTTCCTCGTGAGCGGGAAGCAATTTCGCCAGCTGCTTCGTGTGAAATTTCAACATCAAGTATTTTAGCCGATCTTTTAACAATTTGAGTTAAGATAGGTAAGTCGTAATATTCCAGATGAGAATTAATTCCAAAACGAGCACGAAGAGGTGAAGTTAACAAACCAGAACGCGTGGTCGCACCAATTAGAGTAAACGGATTTAACTCCAATTGAATTGAACGCGCTGCAGGCCCTTTATCGATCACAATATCTATTCTGAAGTCTTCCATGGCAGAATACAAATATTCTTCGACTATGGGGCTTAAACGGTGTATCTCGTCGATGAATAGAACATCGTTCTCATCAAGATTGGTTAAAAGTCCGGCAAGATCACCTGGTTTATCCAAAACAGGACCTGAAGTAATCTTGATGCCCACTCCCAATTCGTTGGCAAGTATATTGGATAAAGTTGTTTTACCAAGACCTGGAGGTCCATGAAGCAAAACATGATCCAGGGCTTCTTCACGCATCTTGGCAGCTTTCACAAAAATGTCAAGATTTTCAACAATCTTTTTCTGCCCACTAAAATCTTCAAAACGTAAAGGTCTTAACTTTTGATCGATATCAACCTCTTTGTCCCTTACCTCCTGATTTCTTAAATCGTAGTCATTATCCATTTTTGCTGTCTTAAAACTGTTTTCTGGTTTCACAATATCTTCATTGTAAAGCACAAAAATAGTCTCATTCGTCTAATAAAAATGACAAATGAGATAAAAAATACCAATCAAGTATATTTTTCAAAGATTTAAACTTTCCAGAATCTCAAAAAGTTTCTCTACTTCAAAAGGCTTTGACATGTGAGCTGTCATACCACTATCGCGGCATTTATTAGCAGTTGCAGTAATCACGTCAGCTGTGAGAGCAATAATTGGAATTTCATGCCCATTTTCCAATTGACGAATTTGTTTTGTTGCTTCTAAACCATCCATCTCCGGCATCATGACATCCATCAAAATAAAATCAAATTCGTTTTTTTTGAATTCTTCGATGGCTTCAATTCCATTATTGGCTGTTACTATATCGTATCCAAATCGTTTTAAACTAAACTTCACAACAATTTGATTCAATTTGTTGTCTTCAACCAATAGCAATTTAAAGTTTCTATTTTCCCAGCTCATTCTTTTGTTCAGTTTAGAATAGATTTATGCAAGATAATAAATTCATCAATATAAATTCTTCTTTTAAACTTTCAATTTGTGAATTTAGTTTCAGGGCAAATATACTTGATTTTTCAATATGACTTTTTAGATCTAATATCTTTAAAAACTGCCTTTGATTGGGTTTTAGTAATTTTCCATTTATCCACCAATTAACTCCTCTTATCAACACTTATTATATTATTATCTTTTTTTTAATTTTTCTAAAAAATATGATGATTATAATGTCCTGTTAATAATGTTGGTAATTGAAAACTGATTTGATAGGATTTTTAAGCTTTTAAACTCTAATAACAGGCTATTAACATAGGTTGTTAATTTAGAGCTTTTGTATTAGAGTGTTTTATAGGTGATATTAACAATCTGTTAATAAACTGAATTTTTGAAAACAAACTGCGTTTTTGCTATTAACAGATTGTTGATAAGCTGTTGGAAGTTACGTTTTCAGTACTTATAAGTAAAATTGTTTGGGAGGGAAATTTTTCTCATACAAAAGCTCATATTATATATCCAAAGATTTATTTCGAATATTTAATAAGAAAAAATCAACAGTCTGTTAACGGTATGTGAACAAAACTGTTGATTTCTTTTAAAACTGTTGTAAATATCTGCTTATTAGAATTATATGTAATCTATTGCATGAAAAATAAAAACTGTACTTAGTGTTCTCTATAAACTTTAATACTAACCATATATTGGGGTATAATTCTAATAAGGTTGATGCGTACTTATACTTGTTTTAAATAAAAAGGTTGCATTTTCAGCTCTTTTTTTTGTAATTATATTTGAAGTATCAAGGGATAATTGAGTCTGATTGGCATAAAAAAAGCAACTACTTTTGTAGCTGCTTTTTGTCTTTTTTTAATGAAATTCTAATGATACATTTCGGTATAAAGGAAGCGTTTGATATTTCGTTTGGGTGTTTTTTCAAACTCCTGAGGAAATAAAATAATACGGGAAACATTCATAAAAGCGGGTAGATCTTTATTGAGAATTTTCCGATCACTTTCAAAAGCTTGTTCTATTTCTTCCCTGGTTAAACCTTCTGCATCGCAAACTTCATAATCAGGATAAACCAAAGCAATCAGTTTATGATCCTTATCATCGGTAACAATTGATTCTTGAATAAAGGGTAAATTGTTTAGACGGGATTCTATTTCTTCAGGATAGATGTTTTGGCCGGATGGACCCAAAATCATATTCTTAGACCGACCTTTGATATAGATGATATTATTCTCATCAATAACACCTAAATCACCAGTTTTTAACCAGCCATCTTTAGTAAAAGCTTCTGATGTTGCCTCCTTGTTTTTATAATAGCCGGTCATCACATTATCGCCTTTAACCTGAATTTCACCAACGATATTATAAGGATCCGTTGAATCAATTCGAACTTGCATTCTATCTACCACATGACCACAGGAGTGCGCTTGAAATTGTGCACTGGGGCTATAACTTATTAGTGGACCACACTCGGTCATGCCATAACCAACTGTAAATGGAAAGTCAATTTTTTTAAGAAAATCTTCAACCTCTTTTCCTAAAGCAGCACCACCAATAATAACCTCAATAAATTCACCTCCGAATGTTTCTATTAAAGAATTTCTAATCTTTTTATAGACTTTCTTTTCTAAAAGAGGAACCTTCAGCATAAGCTTCACACGACGACTTTCCAATGCTGGTAGGATGCGTTTTTTATAGATTTTCTCCATAATAAGAGGGACCAAACAAATCAGTCGGGGTTTGACGTCCTGAAAAGCTTTTGTGATGAGTTGAGGAGTTGGAACACGTGAGAGAAAAATCACATGGCAACCACAACAAAATTCGGTCAGAAATTCGAACATGCAACCAAAAACATGAGCCAGAGGCAAGAAGGATACAACCTTATCCTGGGGTCTTAAATCGATATGATCGAAACCTATTTTCACATTTGAATGCAGACTTCTATAGCTTAGCATAACCCCTTTAGAAAATCCTGAAGTTCCGGATGTATACGATAAAACAGCAATATCATCTTCCTTAGGATTGGCATAGTTTAATTCCGATTTATTGAGAGGTGTTTTTTCCGATTTTTCATTGACAACACCAAGGGTTTCTTTTAATCTATCGCATGATGTACAAAGTAAACTGAAATCGTTGAGGGAAAGAATTCCTTTTATTTTCTTGATTTTAGAATCGTCTATCTTATTGAAAATATTTTCAGTGGTAAAAAGGAGTGAAGCCTCCGAATGATTGATGATATGATGTATGTCGCTTGAATTGAAATCGGGAAGGATAGGAACAATGGTTGCACCATAAGTAATCGTTGCCAAATAGGTCACCGCCCAATTATTTAAATTGCGACCAATAAGCGCAATTTTGTCTCCTTTTTTAATACCTAATTCTTTATATAGAATATGCAGCCACTGTATTTTTTCTGCAACTTCTTTAAAACTTATGCTATCTTTTTGGTAATTGGTAAAGGCTGGAAATTCCCAGTTATTTTGAAGACTTTTTTGTATCGAATGAATTAATTTATTTTGAATCATAGAAATTGTCATATTGATGTAAACCTCTAAAGATACTATTCTGAATAAAAAATCGTAAATCAACTTTATTCAAATTTGTGATGTGTGAACTTAATAGCATTAAATCAGCTACTTAGTCCAGTCCTTTTTTTAGTGATATTTATCTCTAATTTGCGATTTCAATTTCAGTTGCAGATCCAATTTATTCAAAGCTTTTTCTTATTTAATTCCGTGTAGCTAAGCTTAATTGAATGCATTTTTATATTTTTGTAGCCTTATAATCGGTTTTTATTGAAAAACCGATTAATTAATCTCATTAAGTCATAATAAAATGGAACTAAAAAGAATCAAGATTAAAGAGCTATTGCTTTCAAAAGATTTTGGAAGTGAAGTAAATGTGAAAGGATGGGTCAGAACCAAACGTGGTAATAAGCAAATCAATTTTGTTGCTTTAAATGATGGTTCTACTATTAATAATCTTCAGATCGTTGTTGATGTTCCTAATTTTAATGAGGATTTATTGAAGAAAATCACAACAGGAGCAGCTATTTCTGTCAATGGTAAGCTGATTGAATCAACCGGAAGCGGACAAAATGTTGAACTTGAAGCAACTGAAATTCAAGTTTTAGGTGTTGCTGATCCTGAGAAATATCCATTACAGCCTAAAAAACACTCTCTGGAATTTTTAAGAGAGAAGGCTCACTTGCGTTTCCGTACCAATACGTTTTCTGCAGTCTTTCGTATTCGTCATGCAATGGCTTTTGCTGTGCATGAGTTTTTCAATATGAAAGGTTTTTATTACATGCACACCCCACTTATTACCGGTTCTGATGCCGAGGGTGCTGGCGAAATGTTTAGAGTATCAACACTTGATCCTAAAAATCCACCTTTAAACGAGGATGGAACAATTAACTATAAAGAAGATTTCTTTGGAAAAGAGACTAATCTTACAGTTTCAGGTCAATTAGAAGGTGAGCTAGGAGCTATGGCTCTTGGTGAGATTTACACTTTCGGACCAACTTTCCGTGCTGAGAATTCAAACACCACGCGTCACCTTGCTGAGTTTTGGATGATTGAGCCAGAAATGGCTTTCTACGATATTGTAGATAATATGGATTTGGCTGAGGAGTTTCTGAAGTATATGATCAAGTATGCTTTGGATAACTGTATGAGTGATCTTGAATTCTTGAGCAAGCGCTTACAAGAAGAAGAGAAGGGTAAAAAAGCTGATGAGCAATCGATGGAATTAATTGAGAAGCTTCGTTTTGTATTGGAGAATGATTTTGTTCGTTTAACCTACACCGAAGCAATTGATATTCTACGTAACTCGAAGCCAAACAAGAAAAAGAAATTCCAATATCTAATTGAAGATTGGGGAGCAGATTTACAGTCAGAGCACGAGCGTTACCTGGTGGAGAAGAAATTCCAAAAGCCGGTTATTTTAACTGATTACCCTAAAGATATCAAAGCATTCTATATGAAACAGAATGATGATGGTAAAACTGTAGCTGCTATGGATATTTTATTCCCGGGTATTGGTGAAATTGTGGGTGGCTCTCAGCGAGAAGAAAGTCTGGAGAAATTATTGGCTCGTATGGCTGAAATGAATATTCCGGCTGAAGATATGGACTGGTATTTGGATACACGACGTTTTGGTTCTGCAACGCATTCGGGTTTTGGTTTAGGATTTGAACGTATGATGTTGTTTGTTACAGGTATGGGTAATATCCGTGACGTGATTCCTTTTCCACGTACACCTAAAAATGCTGAATTTTAATATTCAAGATTTATAATATTGAAAGTCGATTCATTTTTGAATCGACTTTTTTTGTGTTAGAAATTTTCTGTTAAAAGACTTTTTATTCAGTCATTCTGCATGTATATTTACCTTTATTTTATTCTTTTACCTATTGTGGTTTGATATTTGTATTGTTAAATCCTAAATAAAAGTATTCTATAATCTGACTAATAGTTAAATACATATATGCTTAAGCAGAGCCTACAACAAAAATTATTACAAAAATTATCACCTCAGCAAATACAGGTGATTAAACTTCTCGAACTGCCAACTTTGCAGCTTGAGGAACGGATAAAGAAAGAATTGGAAGAGAATCCGGTTTTGGATGAAGGCGGTAGTGAAGAAAATATTCAGGAAGATTATCAGGAAGAAGAAAATGATATAAAAGATAAAGATCAGGAAGAATTCTCGTTGGAAGATTATATCGAAGACGATGACACCCCTTCATATAAATTAGCTGCTCAAAATTACTCCAAGGATGATAAGCATGAGGATATTCCTTTTTCGGGAGGGACAACTTTTCATGAGCAGTTAATTTCACAATTGGGCTTACGGATCTTAACTCCTGAAAAAGCGGCTTTGGCCGAATACCTGATTGGTAATATCGATGAAGATGGCTATTTGCGCCGCGATATTGATAGCATTGTTGACGATTTAGCATTTGCGACAGGTATCAATACGACTTTTGAAGAATTGGTTGAGCTTTTACATATCATTCAGGATTTTGATCCTGCCGGTATTGGAGCTCGTGATCTTCAGGAATGTCTCATTCTGCAAATTAAGCGTAAAGGCTCGCACAATCCTGATGTCAAGCTGGCTCATCAGATTTTGAAGAAATATTTTGATGAGTTTACGCGTAAGCATTACGATAAAATACAGAAACGTTTAAATTTGAGTGATGAAGATTTTAAGTGTGCTGTGGATGAAATACTCAAACTCAATCCAAAGCCTGGTGGTGCTTTTGTGAACCCAATGTCAAAACCGTCTCCGACTATTATCCCTGATTTTATTCTTGAAGAAGAGGATGGCGAATTGAATCTAAGTCTAAATTCTCGTAATGTTCCTGATTTGCATATTAGTCGGTCTTATGTGGATATGATTGAGGATTATTCCAGGAATAAGGACAATCAATCTCAGGATCAAAAGGATGCTGTGATGTTTGTTAAACAAAAGCTTGATTCGGCCAAATGGTTTATTGATGCTATTCGCCAGCGTCAAAATACTCTGATGCTGACTATGAAGGCGATTATTGATTATCAAAGAGATTATTTTATTGAGGGCGACGAAAAAATGTTGAAACCGATGATCTTAAAGGATATATCGGAACTAACATCTTTGGATATTTCAACGATTTCGCGTGTTTCAAATTCCAAATATATTCAAACTCATTTTGGTATTTTTCCCTTAAAATATTTCTTTTCTGAAGGCCTCCAGACCGATACCGGTGAAGAAGTTTCAACACGTGAAATTAAGAATATCCTTCAGGAGTGTGTTGATAATGAAGACAAGAAAAAACCACTAACGGATGATAAGTTAGCGGCCATATTGAAAGAAAAATCATACATGATTGCGCGTCGAACAGTGGCTAAATATCGCGAACAACTCAATATCCCAGTGGCTCGATTAAGAAAAGAACTCTAAACTCACTCTACAAACATGAATTTATCCAGAATTATATCAGGCTTAGCCCATCCTATGCTTATGCCTTTGTATGCTCTATATTTAATTTTTCATTCAGACACGTTTCTCGACTTTACTCCTTTTACATTGGTAAAGGCGATTTACCTGATTGTGTTTATTACAACCGTACTTTTGCCCATAAGTTGTTTGCCTTTGCTTAAATCTTATTCTTTGATTAGTAGCTTTGATTTAAGTGAACGAAGAGATCGAATGATTCCTTTGGCTCTGGCCGTTTTATCTTATTCTTTAGGATTCTATTTATTATCAAAATTACCTGGCAGTAATATTTTCGCACGCCTACAGCTTGCAGGAATCTTTAGTTTACTGCTTCTGTTGATAACTTCATACTGGTGGAAGATCAGCTTACATATGGCCGGAATTGGTGGTCTGTGTGCATTAATATTTACGTTCTCTGTTCGATTTTCAACTTCACTGAGAACAATGTTTATGATGAGTCTTTTGGCAGCAGGATTTTTGGCTTATTCTCGTTTGAAATTGAATAGACACACTTCTGCGCAAATTTATGTGGGATTTATGTTTGGGTTTATCGTCGTATTTCTGACATTCATTTATAAATAAAACTTAAGTTTTCGAAGATATTTTAAAGACAAAAAAAGAGCTCAATCGAGCTCTTTTTTAATTTTTAAGAATCCATAAATCGGGCTTATGATTCAATTTTTTTAATCTTTTCAATTCCTTCACAGCTATTTTTTTATCTGCGAAAGATTGTATGATAACTCGATAACGTCCATTTGTTTCAATGACTCTACAGGGATACCCTTTTTTATAGAGTTGCTGACTTAAGCTTAAAGCAGTATTTTTTTTCTTACTACTTCCCCCTACAATATGATAATTAAATAGAGCTCTGTTTTCCAGTATATTGGAGAGCGTATAACTGCTTGATAATTGCTGACTTTCAGCCGATGGAGCTTGGGGAATTTCTCTATTAGCCGTAAGCTCAATCGTATTTGTCTTATCTAGCTTGGTCAGTTTTTTTTCACCACAAGCTGATAAGATTAATACAAGAAATATTAAGCTGTATTTAAACGACTTCATAGATCCAAATATAGTTAATGCTTTATATGCAACCAAACGTTTTCCTGAGCTTTGGTTGATCGGGCAATTTTTAATTCTTTAAAGGCCTGTGAACGATCGGAAAATCCTTTGTAGGAAACACGATAAAAATGATTTTCTGAAAGGATTATTTGTGAATCATAACCTTCTTTTTGAAATTTTGCTTGCAACCTTTCGGCATTGGCCTTATTTTTAAAACTAGCTGAGATTAAAAAATACTTATTAATCGCTTTTTTAACAACTTCTTTGGGAACGACTTTTTTGACAGCTTCCTTTTCAACTGTTTTTGTTTTTACGATTTTTTTATTCGCCTTGGGATTCTTCAGGGGTTTCTTTTCGTCCTTGCAGGCACTCATTCCTATAGCCAAACTAAGGAATGCAATAAATAGTATCTTAAATCTTGTTTTCATATGGATGCAAATTTAATATAATGCAAATCAAATTACTAACAAATATAACAGATTTAGATAAATCTCAAACCTTTAATAATCTTTATTTAACACGAGTATAAGTGTTTTTATACAGATTCTGATTATTTTTGAATACCGATTGTTGGAAACAGTTTCTTAATTTGGAGATCTTCAATTTATGTCATTTTTATGCATTAGTTGAATGTTTATATAGAATCGATTTTAAAAAATTAATAGTATACGAATGAAAAGAATTGCATTAGTCGCACATAATCAGAAGAAAAGTGAAATGTTGGCTTGGGTAAAGCGCCATCTTGATGAATTAAAAAAACATAAATTAATAGGTACATCTAATACCTCTAAATTATTAAATTCGGTTTTGGATCTTGAAGTTGAGGGGTTTGGTCATGGTCCAAACGGTGGTGATATTTTGCTTGCAGCACAGATTCTTGAAGGAAAAGTTGATGAAGTTATTTTCCTGATCGATGCTGAAACACCACATGGACATGAGCACGATATTCAAACTTTAATTCGAACTGCCGTATTAAATAATGTACCCATTGCTTTGAATTTGGCTACTGCTGATTTCCTGGTAAAACTCAATAAATCAGAAATAGACAGGAATAAAGAATAGTTTGATTGAACTAATTTTACAGGCTCACATTTCTTGGTAGGAATGTGAGTTTTTTTTTGTTAATTGGGAGTGATTTTTACAATCTACAACTAACCCTACCTATATTATGAGTGAGAATTTCAAATTTGAATTTGATACAGAAACGTCAATTCTTTATAAGCATTACTATGGTTTAATCTCAGTAGAGGATATTACATCTTCATGGGAACAGGCAATCAATAATAAACTAATTCCCCATAACGTAAAAGGTTTTATATTGGATTTCAGAAAGTCTGGTTTTGATTTTGAAGTAGGCAGATACATTGAAATTTCAAACTTTTATAGAAAATACATTCATGTTTTTGGTGGCTTAAAAATTGCCCTTATAACGATTGATCCTAAAGACCTGGTTATTCCTGTTTTATTTAAAGCAAAGCAGGAAGGCTATGAATCAAGACCATTTAGTACTACGGAAGCCGCTAAAGAATGGGTTTTGTCTTAAAAGTTTGCCGATTAGAATTTTTTTTTCTTGTTATAAGTTTAAGTCAATAACAGCTCACAATTAATTGTAGGTGAGTGGATTATTATCGTGTTAACTTTAAGTTAACACAAAGGTAAACTTGAGGAAACACTTGCTTTCTAGTCCGTTTGTAGTTTTGTCCTGAACTTACAAACGAAAAACATGGATAATTTTTATTTGATTATTGTTGTTGTGCTTTTTGCACTTGCAATTTCCGACCTTATTGTTGGGGTGAGTAACGATGCTGTAAATTTTTTAAATTCAGCATTTGGATCTAAAGCTGCCCCACGTTGGGCAATTCTTATAATTGCCAGTTTAGGTATTCTTGTTGGTGCAACCTTTTCCAGTGGAATGATGGAGGTGGCACGTAAAGGGATCTTTCACCCTGATCAGTTTTACTTTGCTGAAATCATGATCATTTTTGTGGCCGTCATGTTAACAGATATCATTCTGCTTGATTTCTATAATACGGTAGGCCTGCCAACTTCTACAACGGTTTCTATTGTATTTGAATTGCTTGGGGCTGCGGTGGCTGTTGCTTTGGTAAAAATCATGAATTCAGACCAAACCCTTCTGGATTTGGGGAATTATATTAATTCGGCAAAAGCACTCGCCATCATAACAGGTATCCTCCTGAGTGTCGTCGTTGCTTTCTCTGCGGGAGCTTTGGTGCAATACATTACACGAATTATTTTCACATATAAATACGACAAGCGTTTTAAATATTTCGGAGCTATTTTTGGTGGTTTTGCCATTACAGCGATTACTTATTTTATCTTAATCAAAGGGGCTAAGGGATCTTCATTTATATCAAAAGAAGCTCTTGTTTGGATAAAGTCAAATACGTTTACAATTATTGCGTCTTGTTTTGTTGGTTGGACAGTTATCTTGCAGCTATTGGTTTGGTTTATTCGTTTGAATATTCTTAAGGTTATTGTTTTGGTTGGAACATTTGCATTGGCTATGGCTTTTGCTGGTAACGACCTGGTTAACTTCATAGGTGTGCCTTTAGCAGGTTTTAAATCCTTCCAAGCCTATATTGCGAGTGGTGTTAATGATCCATATGGTTTAACTATGGAAGTTTTGTCTGGTAAAGTACAAACAGAAACCTACTTGCTATTGATTGCTGGTATTGTGATGACACTTACACTTTGGTTTTCGAAGAAAGCTCGTACGGTTACTGAAACAGAGTTAAGTTTAAGTAATCAGAATGAAGGAGATGAAAGATTCGGTTCTTCTTATTTTGGTCGAATTATTGTTCGTCGATCTTTATCTGCTAACAACCGTTTGAAAAGTGTTTTACCGGAAAGAATTCAAAAAAGTATTAATAAAAGCTTTCAACCATCTGTATCTTTAGCTGGTATTGAAAAGAAGGATATTCCTGCATTTGATATGATTCGTGCTTCGGTTAACCTTACTGTTGCGAGTATTCTTATTGCACTTGGTACATCTCTAAAATTACCTTTGTCAACAACCTATGTGACTTTTATGGTAGCCATGGGTACATCATTGGCTGATAGAGCCTGGGGGCGTGATTCTGCTGTTTATAGAATAACGGGTGTAATTACGGTTATTGGAGGTTGGTTTTTTACCGCATTTTGTGCTTTCTCGGCAGCATTTATATTTGCTAATTTAATTAATTGGTTTGGTGGCTATGCCATTGTGTTTTTGCTTGGTCTAGCTTTATTTTTTGTAGTGCGTTCACATAGAATTCACAAGCGTAAAAACGATGCTTTTGTTAGTGAGGATAATGACTCTTTAATTATTAAAGGTGACGCTGCTGAACAATGCACACATGCCGTTTCTACTTTGACAGCTAAGATCCCTGGTATCTTTGGAAAGATGATTACTGGTTTAGCTTATGAGGACAGAGCTAAGCTTAAGGAGTGTTCTAAGAAAGTGAATAAGTTGAACGCTGAAGTTAAGAAAATCAAAAACCAGGTTCCTGATATGGTTAAGATTCTTCGTGAAGACAGTGTTTATTCAGGACCTTTCTATGTCCAATTGATCGATTATCTTCGTGAAATGGCTCATGCAACCAGTTTTATTGTTGAACCAGTTTATGAGTATATCGATAATAATCACAAAGCTCTGGAATCTGAACAAATTGAAGAATTAAATATTATTCAAGCAAAATTATCTGAGTTCTTTACTCATATCAACACGATAATTAACGATAGGAATTACTTGTCGGAAAATATTGATTCAGTTCTCGAAGAAAAAGAAGTTCTTTTAAAATCAATAAAGAAGTTCAGAAAAGAGCAAATAAAGAGAATCAAAGCAGAAAAAGTTGGAACACGTAATTCTGTTTTATTCCTTGGTGTTTTGAATGAAACTAAAAATTTGATCCTTTACGCAGGAAATCTTCTGAAAGCGGCTCGTGATTTTACGACGTCAAAAGAAGATGATGATCTTGATTAAGATCGGGTAAGAGTTTAAATATATTATAGATTGGAAGCTGTTCATATTCATGAGCAGCTTCTTTTTTTACATATTAATGTTCAGGGACTAATAGTTTAAAGAGTTTTTTCATCCCGATGCTCGCTTTTTCTTTTATGAATGTACGATTACCATACGAAGACATATTGACTTCATTGGGATCGATGATATAGATGGGGCAATTTGAGGGGGTGTAATCGATTAAACCGGCTGCAGGGTACACATTCATTGATGTTCCTACAATGATGAGTATATCAGCTTTAGAGACTATCTCTGCAGCCTTAGAAATGGCTGGCACTTCTTCACCAAACCAGACGATATGAGGGCGTAGGCGAGATCCCTTTTCACATTTGCTTTCTGCTGTGAGTTCCCAATGATCGAGTTTATAAACTAAACTTGAATCAGCTGTACTTCTTGCCTTTTTTAACTCCCCATGAAGATGCAGTATTTTTGAACTACCAGCTCTCTCATGTAAATCATCTACATTTTGCGTAATGATTTCAACATCAAAATATTTTTCTAATTCATGTAATATAAGATGCCCTTCATTGGGGTGGCAATAGAGAAGTTGTTTGCGTCTTTCGTTATAGAACCTTGTGACTAATTCAGGATTTCTTTCCCAAGCTTGCGGACTTGCGACTTCCATCACATCATATTCTTCCCATAAACCTCCCATCTCGCGGAAGGTTCTTAAGCCACTTTCGGCGCTAATTCCTGCACCTGTAAGTACAACAATTCGTTTTTTTATAGGCATGTTCTCTCTGTTTAATTTCGTTTTAAAATTAAAGGTAAGAAAATCAGATTATAAAAATTAGGGTATTAGGAGTCTGCAGTTCTAAAATGAACTGAATGAGAATGTAAGAATTTTGTGGATTATCCTACAAAACTATTTCTGTTTTGAATACCGGAATTGGTTTCCATTTCCTCAAGTTCGTCTGACTTGTATTGGGTTGGTACGCATAGGTAAAAGGTTGAGCCTTTTCCTAATTCAGACTCTAGTTTTAAGGAGCCGTTCATTAGTTTCATATATCTTGTGCACAAACTTAAGCCTATACCGGCACCAGATTGTTTTCTAGTATATGAATTATCAACTTGATTGAATCTCTTGAATATGGATTCTTGATGTTCCTGACTGATACCTACTCCTGTGTCCTTCACAAAGATTTTGATCTTCTGATCATCATGTAAGGTACAAGAAATGTGAATTTCTCCGGATTGAGTAAAATTAATGGCATTATCCAAAAGGTAGCTGATTGATTTTTCAAGCTTTTCACCATCAATTACAATGTTGGGATTGGGGCAATCGATTTGGCAATCAATTGCAATGTCTTTATCCAGTGTTTTAATTTTGTCTTCATAGATTGTAAATAATCTGATGATGACAGCTTCCAGATCGATTTCAGATTCGTGCAGTTGCATGATTCCGGAATCTAATTGGGATAAATCGATGATTCGATTTAGTAAATCGAGAAGTGAACGGCTGCTAACATTTAAAATAGAAGCAAATTCATTTCTTTCTTCATTAGTTAATGATTCGTCGCGCAGGATGTCCGATGCTCCAATGATGGCATTCATGGGCGTGCGTATTTCGTGTGAAATATTCGCTAGGAAAGCATTTTTTAAATCTTCTGCTCCTTCTGCTCTTCGTAATGCCACTGCTAACTGTTCTTCTAGCTCGCAGTAAGTCGGACGTTTCTCCATGCAGGAATCTTTTCTAATGTTATATAAATATGAGAGACTTGCGTTAGATTACTCTAACCATATCAAATTTAAGGTAAGATTATAGAACTATACAATAGCCTCTTCAGCCATATCTCTTTGAGTTAGTTCGTTTGCACCACCTTTTACTTCCGATAATTGTGTCGAGTTAAGAATTTCAAAATTTTTCATAGCTGTAAGTTTTCGAAAATTAATAAAATATTTAAACAATAGCCTCTTCAGCCATATCTCTTTGAGTTAGTTCATTTGCACCACCTTTTACTTCTGATAATTGTGCTGAGTTAAGAATTTCAAAATTTTTCATGGTTATTTAAATTATAAAGTGAATATTGGAATCGTTTTACACCCCTTTATTCCCTTTTTTGGTAAAAAGTAACCCGGAAAGTGAAAGTTTTTTTTCAAAAGTATATGAATTCTATATGTTTTGAATAATTTTATCGGGTGTATGATTCATATATTCAGCCTATTAAAATCTATTTTCTACTGTGAAAAAAAAACAAGAAATATTTCGATTTCTTCTGATTACTTTATTTTTTTTGATTCTTTGTGGGTCAAATTATTATACAGAAGCTTCAAATCCGTCTCAAGTTTATCAGTCAGAAATTAGCACTTCTGCCGATTCTTCCTTACTTATTCTTTTTAATAAGGCCGTAAATGAATTGCGATCTCGTAATAATAAGGGGGCGGAAGGTTATTTTAAAGAAGCCGAACGTAGTATTAATGAGTCCGAATTGAGTGATTTTGAGCTTTTATACCGATTTAAGGTCAATTATGGGGCTACTTTAATCAGATTAGGGAAGTTTAAAGATGCTTTGTTTTATTTTAATTCTGCTGAAGCTATTTGTAAAAAGCATTTTGGAGAATCAACAGGTAAATTAGCCCCTGTGTATTTAAATATGGGAAACATTTACCTTTATACTAAAGATAATTTAAAGGCACAGAAATTTTATGAGGCAGCACTCTTTATTATTGAAAATAATTCTTCAGCCTCTCGGTGGAGGGATCGTATTATTAATAACCTAGGCTTAGTTTCAAAGAATAATAGGGATTACACTAATGCGCTTAAATATTTATTGGAAGGGCATAAGATTAAGAAAGAAAGAAATGTTAAAGATCTTTCTTTAAATCTATGCAATATTGGTAATTGTTATGACAAACTAGGTTATGATAAAGAAGCGGATCGTTACTTCAAATTGAGTATTGATGAATCAATTAAGTTTAATGGGGAAGGTAATTCTGACCTTGCTAGTTTTTATTTGAATTATGCTGTTTTTCATTCTTCTAGAGGGAATAATGTTTTGTCTAAGGCATATTTAAATAAATCGTACGATATCTATTTGGCAAAATTTGGCCTGAAGCATCCGGATACAGCACATTGCTTGAAAAACCTAGGCACAGTTTATTTCAAGGAGGAGAATTATCAAAAGGCCTTGGAATTTTATCAGAAAGCTTTAGTATCGAGTACTTATGATTTTCATGGGGGTGGTTTTGATGAAAATCCCAATATTGAGCAAGTTGATGGCCAGTTGACAACTCTTGAGATTTTATCAGATAAAGCTTCAACTTTATTTAAACTTCATAAAACTACCAATCAAATAAAATATTTAAAATCATCTCTGAAAACCTACGACTTATGTGTTAATGTTATTGATCAGATTCGTATTGCTTATCAGGATGAGGAATCAAAATTGACGCTTAGTGCTAATGAAAATGAAACCTTCTCTTTGGCAATTGAAGTTGCGGCAACTTTATTTGATCTGACCGGTAACCCAATTTATAAGGAGATCGCATTTAAATATTCGGAACGTGTTAAAGCTGCTAGTTTACGTAATTATTTAAATGATGTAGATGCGAAAACCTTTGGTGGTATTCCTCTTGACTTACAGAATTTGGAACGTCAATTGAAACAGGATATCGCTGATTATCGAGAAAAGATCTATCAGGAAAGAAAAGAACTTCAACCCCAACAAGATTCTATTTCAAATTGGCGTCATACACTCTTTGATTTAAATGGTGAATATGATCAGATGGTTAAGCGTTTCGAGACTGAACATCCTGATTACTACGCATTGAAATATGATAATTCGAGTATTTCAATTGAAGAACTTCAAAAAGAGCTTAAAGAAGACGAGGTGTTGATTGAATATGCCTTGTCTGATTCAACTTTATATTCATTTGCCTTAGGAAATGGGCTTTTTGAAATGAAGAAAATGAAATTAAGGAAAGGTGAATTGGAGAGTAGTATTACTAATATTCGGACCAGTTTAAAAACCAATGATTTTTCTGATAATAGTATGAAATATTATCTGGATTATATATCTGCGGCTCACAGGCTTTATCAATTAATGATAGAGCCCTATGAAGAGGTGATTGAGAATAAGCATTTAATTATCATTCCTGAAGGTAAATTGGCATACGTGCCTTTTGGTGTTTTGCTGAAGGAAAAAGGCAACCCTGAGACCATGAGCTATCGTAATTTGGATTATTTAATACGGCACAATCCTATTAGTTATCAAAATTCGGCTACGATTGCTTACAAGCATCCTGAAAAGGGATTTTCAACGTCTTCTTCTAAAAAGCTGTTGGCATTTGCACCTTCGTATGACAATGTCAGTGATACAATTTTGGTAACCAGACAAGTTCAAAATAAAAAACTTTATCCTCTGCCTGGTGCGAAGATAGAAGTTGAAAATATTTCCAAAATATTCAAAGGCGAGACCTATCTGGATGAATTTGCTTCTGAAACGAAATTTAAAGAAAGAGCTGAAGGCTTCGATATATTGCATTTGGCCATGCATACCATCTTAGACGATGAAAACCCCATGTATTCAAAATTGGTTTTCAGTCAAATGGGAGACAGCTTGAATGATGGCTTATTGAATACATATGAAATTTATAATATGAATCTTAAAGCCAGAATGGTTGTATTGAGTGCTTGTAATTCAGGAGACGGAAAATTCTTGAAAGGTGAGGGAGTTATGAGTTTAGCACGAGGTTTCTTTTATTCTGGTTGTCCAAGTTTGATTATGACTCTGTGGACTGTGGAAGATTTATCCGGATCTAAATTAATGTCTTCATTTTATAAGTATCTATCCCAAAGTTTTCCTAAAGACGTTGCTTTGCAACAGGCTAAATTAGATTACCTGGAATCTGCAGATGCCTTGAAATCACACCCCTATTTTTGGTCAGGCTATGTTGCTATTGGTGAGACTCAGACCTTGTTCAGATTTAGTATGATTCATAAGATTTTGATGTTTTTGGGAGGTGTACTTCTGTTTGGAGCCTTGTATTTTATTTGGCAGGGGGCAGTATCCAGAAAGATTAAAAAAGAAACATTAAACTAAATACTATTGACTCATAATTCAATCTTCTGTTTAAAAGTGGTGGAAGTAAAGAGCTTTACTTGATTAAATAAGTCTTTTAAATTTATATCATAAAGAAAGGATTGTTCTTTTGGAACAATCCTTTTATAGTAACGATAGTATGATGAATCGATTTATTCTAGTTTATTAAGAATTTCTTTTGCTTTGGTTCTGTAGAAACTATTTCCTTCGGCAATAGCTCTATAGGTCTCTTTTGCCTTTTCTCTTTCGTTAGTCATTAGGTAGCAAATTCCTAAATACCACTCAGATTGCTCAATAAAGAGGTTGTTTTTGTGATTTAATACACGAAGAAAATTCTTATTGGCTTTCAGGTATTCTTGTACTTGAATATTAGAAATACCTGAATAGAAGTTGCTCGTTAAGTTTGTACTGTCTTTTTCAAGAATTGTTTGAAACAAAGATAAGGCAGTACGGTAATTCTTAGCCTCGTATGATTTAAGCGCTTGATCGAGTATCCGATCAGCTTCATTCGTATCCGTTCCGGAACGTGTATTGATGACAATACCGTATGGCTTGTAGTAGTTCATGAAAATTTCTTCATTGGAGTAAGTCTTATTACCAAGCATGTAATAAACACTCGCCATTCCAATAAAAAGGATCATAGAGGCAGCAGCTATTCTCCATTTCCCATGAAATTTAGCTTTTCGTTTTTCTTCAGGAGTAGTAGGAATATCAATGGCTTCGAGTTTACTTCTTAACTCCATGACATCATCTTCCATGATAGCTTCGTTTATCTCACTGTGAAGATTTAATTCCATCTCCAAGTCAAGATCATCCATTAAATCTTTTTCAAAATCTAGGATTTCTTTTTCGCTTAGCTGACCGTCTAGGAAATTCTCTATACGATCAAAATCTTTTTCGTTCATCATACTTCGGTAAATTGATTATCGTTCTTAATATTCGTTATAAGTGTTTGCTTGCACTTATACTTCCTTGATTTGACGTAATCTTCTCCGGCAAAACCTAATTTTTTTGCAATTTCTTTTGCAGAAACTTTCTCGAGATATAGTTTCATGATTTCTTGGCAATCAGGAGGCAAGAGTTTAAAATGCTTCTGATACAGGCGATACCTTTCAGTTTGTTCGTAAGATTTACTTACATCATCAACCTGTTGATCAAGTACCACGTCTGATTTGATAATGTCAAGATTATCATCTCTGTTCTCAAGTTTTTTTAACCACAATAGTCGGCATACAGAGTAGATATACGTTCGAAAATTACAAGTCAACACAATGGGTGACTTTTTCATCTTCCGATAGATTACAATAATAGCCTCCTGAAAAAGATCGCGCGCGTCCTCACTGGTTCCACTATTATTTTCAACGAATCTGCATGTATCAGGAAAGAACTTGCGATAGATGTAATTCAATACATCATTATTGCTCATTCCAATTCCTTCCAGAATTGCTTCTGTTGTGTAATCCATGTTATCTACCCCTTTATTCCCTTTTTTTGCAAAAAGTAACCCAATGAAATGGAAAAAAATAATAATTAATTAATAAACTCCTGTATCGTATTTATTACTAGCTAATTGCAAATTAATAAAAAGGTTTGTTTTTTCATTAATCTGTACATAATTTAATTAAAACATTAACTTATATTAAGGACAATAAATATGTGACGAAGTTGTTTAAAATAATGATGAATTCTTGTTTTATTTGCGTGAATGTAAATATATACAAAAAAAGGACAGCTTTTGATAAATGAATATTAGCTTTTTGTATTTTGCATAAATATTTACCATTGTATTATGGTGTTGGTAATGTTTTTGCTTATAAAATTATTTTTTTGAGTTTGAGTTCTTTTTTTTAAGATAGGAGGGAAATAGTCTTAAAGACTCATATTTTCACATCATACTATATTGAATATGTAAATAAAAAAAGGAAATTTTCATATGAAAATTTCCTTCTTTTTTCTCGGTGTGGGCGATATAGGATTCGAACCTATGACCCCTTGGGTGTAAACCAAGTGCTCTGAACCAACTGAGCTAATCGCCCGAGAATTCGTGTGTATGTTATAACAATTGTGGGCGATATAGGATTCGAACCTATGACCCCTTGGGTGTAAACCAAGTGCTCTGAACCAACTGAGCTAATCGCCCTTTCCCTTAATTGCGATGCAAATATAGGTGGGAAATATTTTATACGCAAGCCTTAATTGAAAAAAAAATAAAAAAAGATCTTTGCAGCCCTTTGTTTTTGCTGAAAATCTCTACTTTTAGGACTCATAAAAAATTGATTATATGGACAATAATTTAGAAAGCGACTGGAATAAACTTTTATATAAAATTTCTGAAGATTTTAATGTGAATGCTGATTTAAATGGCACTTTGTTGCTAATTGGTATACAAGAGCGCGAGGAAGGCTTCAAAGAATTTTATTCAAAAGATGATAAAATGGCACATATTAATTTAGCGACATGCCGTTTGTTGATGAAATGGAACTATTATTCGATTGAGGGATATGATGAAAATAAGTGGCCAATTTTCAAAAAAAATAAAATGATACCCCCTTTTTCTAAGGAAAAAGAAGAATTACTTTTGAAATCCTCAATTGTGGAATATTTTAAAGAGAGCAATTATCTTGAGGATTAATTTTGAATTCTAACTTAAATAAACACGAAATATAAAGCTATGAACAAACTCATCACTCTTAGTTTAATTATTCTTTTCGCCGGGGCTTATTCTTGTAAGACGGCTGTTAAACTTGGCAAAAAAAATCGTATCGTTCAGATTGATACGGAATATGGCGCAGTTAAAATCAAGTTATACGATGAAACACCTTTGCATCGGGACAATTTTATTAAGCTGGCTGATAAAGGTTTTTTTGATGGAACACTTTTCCATAGAGTGATTAATGGTTTTATGATCCAAGGGGGAGATCCTGATTCTAAAGGGGCAAAATCAGGTGCCATGCTAGGTGAAGGTGGTCCAGGATACGATATACCTGCAGAATTTAATCCGAAGCTGTTTCATAAGAAAGGGGTAATTGCTGCGGCTCGTGAAGGCGATCGTGTTAATCCTGAAATGCAATCTTCTGGTTCTCAATTTTATATTGCTCAGGGGAAAGTTTATGAACCTGAAGCATTGGAGGCTCTTGTAGTCAATATCAACAAGAAACGTGCGAATGCAATTTTTGAGAATCAAAGAGCGCTCTATAAGGATGAACTAACTAAACTTCAAACAAATGGTGAGTTTGATTTGTTCAATGTAAAAATGGAGGAGATGAAACAAAAAATTGATTCGATTTCAAAAACTCAGACTTTGGTATTAACGGATGCAATGAGAGAGGCCTATACAACACTCGGCGGAATTCCTCATTTGGATCAGGCTTATACCGTTTTTGGTGAGGTAATTGAAGGACTTGATATTATCGATAAGATTGCAGCAGAAGAAACGGATCAAAATGATCGTCCTCTCAAGGATATTAAGATGAAAATTACGATTATTCAATAATTAGATTTAATTTATAATTCTTAAAAGCTTCGAATCATCGAAGCTTTTTTGTTTTTTTGAATTGACAAAGCTAATTTTCGACATGATTCAGACTAAGAGATTTTTATTTATTACACTTGTGTTGATGTTATTTTTTTCATCAGGCAAACTATTGGCTCAGGACGAGAGTTCAAGCTCAATAATATTGATTGAAACCAATTTAGGGGATATCAAATTGATGCTTTATAAGGAAACGCCAAAACACCGTAAGAATTTTTTGCAACTGATCGAAAATAAACATTTCGACGGGACTCTATTTTATCGGGTTATTAAAGGTTTTGTTTTGCAGGGGGGCTCTCAGGATTCAAGAGGGGCTGCTCCAGGACGACAAATTGGCTACGGTAGTTCGAACAGAACGATTGAATCTGAATTTCGATCTCAATATTTCCATAAAAAAGGGGCATTGGCTGCAGCTCGTCAGCCCGATAAGGTTAATGTTTTTAAGGAATCCGACGTGTCACAATTCTATATTACTCAAGGGAAAGTTTATACGATGGAAGAATTAACCGCTATGGAGAATGCCGTGAATAAACCATTGAGAAATCAAATTGTAAAACGCTACCTGACACCTCAAAAGCGAGCGATACTCGATTCGTTGAAAAAAAACAAAAAGGTTGAAGAGTTTAGAGAGATTGCAGATAAGATTAAGTCTAACATTAGTTTCGATTTTGCAAGTTCGCCCGATAAATTGATTTTTACTGAGGCTCAGAAAAAGGCATACACAACGGTAGGTGGTGTTCCGCATCTGGATAAGAATTACACCGTTTTTGGTGAAGTGATTTCGGGCTTTGATGTTATTGATAAGATTGCCAATCTTAAAACGGATAAATATGACAGGCCTTATCAGGATGTGAAAATGAAAGTTCGGATTTTAAAATACTAATGCATATTTTATTTTTGCAGTTAGGTAAACTCCAAGTACATAAATATCTGTCCTAAGACTTGTTTGTGCACTGTATTAATATTCAACAATCTTTTGTAACTTCGCCGCCCTATTTAGTTGACTAAACAATACAATGATGGTAGGTAAGATAAATGAATTATTAGAGGAATTAAGAGCTTTTACAGCGACTAATCTCGACGAAGTAGAGCAATTCAGAATTAAGCATCTGAGTAAAAAAGGAACAATTGCAGCTCTTTTTGGTGATTTTAAGAATGTGCCTAATGAAGAGAAAAAAGCTGTTGGACAACTTTTAAACGAGTTGAAAACAACTGCACTTAATAAGGTAAACGAATTAAAAGATAGTTTTACCAATTCCGATTTTGATAAATCAGGTCTTGATTTAAGTCTTCCTGCTGATTCAGTTAAACTGGGATCTCGTCATCCATTGTCATTGGTAAAAAATGAAATTATTGAGATTTTTGCGCGTTTAGGTTTCACAATTTCTGAAGGTCCTGAAATTGAGGATGATTGGCATAATTTCTCTGCTTTGAATTTCCCTGAAGAGCATCCGGCACGCGATATGCAGGACACATTCTTTATTGAGAAAAACCCTGATATTTTATTGCGCACGCATACATCATCGGTTCAGGCTCATGATATGTCAGAAATGGAGTTACCAATTCGTTGTTTAACTCCGGGACGTGTTTTCCGTAACGAGGCTATTTCGGCCAGAGCGCATTGTATTTTCCATCAAATTGAGTGTTTATACATCGATGAAAATGTTTCTTTTGCCGATTTGAAACAAACACTTAGTTATTTTGCTAAAGAATTCTTTGGTGAGAAAACAGAGATTCGTTTACGTCCATCATATTTCCCGTTTACAGAGCCATCGGCTGAGGTTGATGTAACCTGTTCACTTTGTGGAGGAGATGGTTGTAACGTGTGTAAAGGTACCGGATGGCTTGAGATTTTAGGTTGTGGTATGGTGGATCCAAATGTTTTGGATTTAAACAATATCGATAGCAAGAAATATACGGGTTTCGCATTGGGTATGGGAATCGAACGAATTACCATGTTGAAATATGGTATTAAGGATCTTCGTTTGTTTTTTGAAAACGATATCCGTTTTCTTGAGCAATTTTCTGCTGCTGGATTTTAGTTTAGAATCTTCATAAAATATAGATCCCGAGAGCTTTTCATGCTTTCGGGATTTTTTTATAAGTAAAGTTTTTGATCTTGTGTTTCTCAAACTATAATTGTTATATTTATCTGCCCATTTAGGAGGTGAACTTATATTCTAAAATAATTATTCACATTCGAAACTTGTATATATAATGGGCTTTTTTGAGTGTGTTGAAAATTTAGGATTTTAGATTTTAATAGCTTTGAAAATGAACCAGAATCAAACCTTTCCAAATTGTGATCAGTTAGCCGAATGTTTTGCTAAAAGGTTTAAACATTTAAATAGCGATCAGATGAACCTTCTTTTTTGGGAAGAGGAATGTGAATTGTTAAAAAGGGGAAAGGTCATATATGCAGAAGGCGATTCCGCACGTGGATGTTATTTTGTTTATTCAGGGGTTTTAAAAGTTTTCAAAACGGGTCTTGAGGGGAAGGAACAGATCATTCGATTTGCAAAATCCGGTGATATTATTGGTTTCCGATCTGCCCTTAGTCAAGAGCCTGCCTGCACGTCATCAAAAGTGATTGAAGATGCGATTGTGTGTTTTATTCCTAGCGATACTTTAACCAAATTGATTCAGCAAAATCCTGAGTTCTCACTGGAGTTGATTAAGATGACTTGTAAGGAGCTTGGAGAGGCCAATAGTTATATCACTGACATTGCTCAGAAATCGGTTAGAGAGCGTTTGGCAGAGGTCTTAATTCAACTGATGGAAACCTTTGGTCTGGCTCAGGACAATAGTCTGCAGATTTCCTTAACTCGCGAAGAACTTGCCAATATGGTTGGTACCGCAACCGAATCGGTTATCCGATTACTATCAGAGTTTAAAAACGACCGATTGATCGAAATTCAGGGACGAAAAATTAAGATTGTTGATGTTCGTTCACTCAAAAGAGTTGGAGGCGTATACTAATTAGTGATTAAGGATTATCGATTTACAATTAAAGAGTAAATTTTTAGTTCACAGATATACATAAGCTTAAAATATACAAAGCACTGTTCGTTTATTCGGATGGTGCTTTTTTTTAAACCAACAGTTTTATGGATCAGTTATAAAAGTTGGGTCAAAGTGATTAAATATATTTTAGGATTATCTTTTAAATTTTTCGCTCAAGCCGCTAGGCTTCTACTTTTCTCCTTAGATGAGAAAAGTAGACAAAAGAATCAAGTCAGCCTGATCCTTGTTTTCTCTAAGTGGAAAGAAAGTTAGCACGCTTCACGGCAGGCTGACAAGACACGCCCAAAACATTTTTATAAAAAATGATTGAAATTGTGAGACGTTTTTTTGTTTCTGGCCTTGGCAACGCAAGTGGGGACCCATAGGTGAAAAAGGCGTTAAAAACAGAATGCTGTTTGAGTGAGGTACGAACGAGTTCAGTCTGTTTAGCCTTTGAACCGTGATGGGTCACTGAGTGCCGGAGCCATTGATTTTTGTTACTTTTCATCAAGGAAAAGTAAATAAAAGAGAAAAAATGGTTCGTATCACGGATCTAAGATTTTTCCTGTTTATGCCTTCCAAAATTAATACTTGGGATTAGAAAGCCCCAACTTTTACCAGTGTTCCAGTTTTATTTACATCTCGCTGATAAATCGGTCAGGTTCTATTAGGCTACACTATGTTAAAAAATGTTATCGATATTCCGATTCTACTACAAAAATAGTAGATTTGATTTTGTTAACCCATTTTTCATTACCCAATTAATTATCATGAAGAAGATCCTAAACTTAATCATCTTTCTAAGCTTGTTTCAAGTTACAAGTTTTGCTCAGAATATTGAACTACTTGAGCTTTGGCAAAAGAAAGATTGGAACAGCTTAATTGCGACATCGAATCAGTTGATAAAAGCCAATGAAAGTAATTATCAAGCCTATTATTGGAAACAATATGCATTGCTTGAGCAAGGAAAGCATACAGAGGCCCTTGAAGTTTTGAAAACAGCTTTTGATTGTTGTGAAAACAAGCTTGAAATCCGATCCGAATTGGCGAATCTTTATTTTCTGCAAGGCATGTATTTGCAAGCAAAAACCGAGTTGGATATCTTGCTTAAAGAAGCAAATCCTGATTTCAGAACCTTCGAGCAAAGGGTTCAGATTCATGAGTTTTCAAAGGAGCGTATCGCTGCTATTAATTTGCTTCATCGTGCGAAAAACCATGACACGTCACACGCTTTTTATTGGATTCATCTGGGGGATAATTACAATCAGCTTGGCGAGTTTGATGATGCCACCAAATATTATGAATCGGCTTTAGCAATCAACCCACTCGATTATCAAACCAGTAGTAAACTTGCGCGTGTTTATTTAGATGTTAATCCAAATTCAGCTCTTGATATTTGCAATGGCGTTTTAGAAAAAGATTCAACCAATATTCGTTTTATACAAATTGCCGCATCGGCATATATTAAGCTCGATAAAGAGACGGAAGCACTTAAACAATACAGCACAGCATTAAGTTTGGGAGATTCAACGCTTAATACCATGCGCAATGCGGGTATATTATTCCAAAAATTTCAAAAAAACGATTTGGCTTTAAAACTACTAAACCGCTCGTATCAGGTTGATAGCACTGATGTGAAAGTGGTTTTTTATTTGGCGATGGCCGAGACTCAGCTTCTGAATCCTGATAAAGGCCTGGACTTGTTTGATGAATCCTTAAATTTACTAAAACCAGACTCGTCAATTCTCTCAATTATTCATAAGGAAAAAGCCGTTATTTTTAATGAGAAGGGTAAGCATCAGCAAGCTCTTGACAATTATCTCATTGCTCATAAATTTAACCCTAAGAAGAAATTTTACCTCTACCTAATAGCAGAACAATACGATGCTCTAAACAAAAAGAAAGAAGCTCTGGAATATTACCAGCAAGTGTTTGATGGTATTGATGAGAAAAAGGGGCTTGATTTATTAACAGCTTCTGTTCGCGACTTTTCTCAAGCAAGAATTGAAAAACTAAAGGAAGATCTCTTTATGGAGCAATAATATGATTTCATAACATAGATTGTTTGTAGTATAAAGAGAAGAGAACTATTAGAATCAATGGATGCCTATTTTTATTTTATAAATACGTATAGCGTTGTTTATCTATATAAATTAATCTTGACCATAAATTCTTTACAAATTATAGCTGATAATTCAATTATCAGCTTTATTTTTAAGCTTTAATAAATACATGTTTTTATAAACAACAGATTCGTTTATAAATGACTGATCCTAATCTATGAAAAAAAAGTTCCCCCATTTTCGACAACTCGATGCTATGGATTGCGGGCCTACGTGCCTGCGCATGATATCGAAGTTTTACGGTAAAACCTATAGTTTGCAGTCGCTGCGCGACAAATCATACATTACTCGTGAAGGTGTGTCGATGATGGGTATTGCGGATGCGGCTGAGAGTATTGGTTTTCGTAGCATGGGGGTACGAATCACTTTCGATCAGTTAGCTGAACAAGCTACTTTGCCAGCTATTTGCCATTGGAATCAAGCGCATTTTGTGGTGGTGCACAAAATTGAGAAAAAGAAGAATAAAACCATAGTGCATGTGGCTGACCCAGCATCAGGAATGCTTAAATTCACTAAAGAAGAATTTATAAAAGCTTGGGCATCGACTAAGGTGGATGGTGATTTGAAAGGTTTGTGTTTACTATTGGAACCTACTCCTGATTTTTATAAGGCTAAGGATGAGAGTGGGAGCAAGAAAAAGAGCATAGGTTTCCTTTTGCGTTACCTTAAGCCCTATAAAAAGTTTTTGTTTCAGTTGTTTTTGGGCATGCTTTTCGGGAGTATGTTGCAGCTTATTTTCCCATTTTTAACTCAATCGGTTGTCGATATTGGTATCAATACACAAAACCTGAGTTTTATTACTTTGGTTTTAGTTGCCCAGTTGGTGCTCTTTATTTCTCGCATATCGGTAGAGTTTATTCGTTCCTGGATACTTTTGCACATTTCAACCCGCATCAATATTTCCCTGATTTCGGATTTCCTGATTAAGTTGATGAAGTTGCCTATTGGTTTCTTCGATATCAAAATGATCGGTGATCTCTTACAGCGTATACAGGATCATACCCGTATTGAAAATTTCCTGACATCATCAACACTGAACATTCTGTTCTCTATGGTGAATCTTTTGATTTTCGGTGTGGTTTTGGCCATTTACAACACAACCATATTCCTTGTTTTCCTTTTGGGATCGAGTCTTTACATCATTTGGATTAACCTTTTCCTAAAGAAACGCCGTGAGTTGGATGGCAAGCGTTTTGCCCAACTATCGAGCAATCAGAATTCGCTTGTCCAGCTGATTACAGGTATGCAGGAAATCAAATTGAATAACTGTGAAAAACAAAAGCGCTGGGAGTGGGAACAAATTCAAGCAGAGCTTTTTCAGGTGCGTACCAAAGGCTTGGCCTTGAATCAATATCAGGTGTCGGGTTCGGTGTTTTTTAATGAAACCAAAAATATTGTTATCACCTTTTTAGCTGCGCAAGCCGTTGTAAATGGGAGTATGACCTTGGGTATGATGCTGGCTGTTCAGTACATTCTTGGTCAGTTGAATTCGCCTATTGATAATTTGGTTCAGTTTATTCATTCCTGGCAAGATGCCAAGATTTCGCTTGAACGATTGGGCGAAATTCATGAAATGGAGGATGAGGAAGTTGATAAAGATGAAAAGCTGATTGAATTGCCTGAAGACAAATCCATACATATCGATAAAGTTTGTTTTCAGTACGAAGGGCCTCACTCCGAAATGGTGTTAAATGATGTCGATCTGCATGTGGCTAAAGGAAAAACCACAGCTATTGTAGGTGCGTCGGGTAGTGGAAAGACCACATTGATAAAGCTCATGTTGGGCTTTTATCCGGCTACAAAGGGGAAGATCAATCTGGGCGGTGTTTCCATTCAAAATTACAGCTCGGCTATGTGGCGTCAGAACTGCGGCGTTGTAATGCAGGATGGTTTTATTTTTTCGGATACTATTGCTAAAAATATTGCAGTTGGCGATGAGGTTATTGATAAAAAAAGATTGCTTTACGCAGTGCAAGTTGCCTGTATACATGATTTTATCGACAGTTTACCTTTGCGATATAATACCAAGATTGGTGCCAATGGGCATGGTTTGAGTCAGGGACAAAAGCAACGAATTTTAATTGCCCGCGCGGTGTATAAAAATCCGGAATTCTTATTCTTTGATGAAGCGACTAATGCTCTTGATGCTAATAATGAGAGAGCCATTATGGAGAATTTGGATGAGTTCAACCAAGGACGTACGGTTGTGGTTGTTGCTCATCGATTAAGCACGGTTCGTAATGCTGATAAAATTATTGTTCTGGATAAAGGTCAAATTGTGGAACATGGTAGCCATAATGACTTAACTAAATTGAAGGGAAGATATTATGAATTGGTTAAGAATCAGCTGGAACTTGGCAATTAAATTGCTAAATGGTTATAATTGTTGAATGGCTTAATTGTTAAAACAATTGATGATGGAAAATAAATTTCTAGAATTGGATAAAATTTACGCTTACAAGCGTGCTTTTACATTATCAAACTACATATGGAATATTATTATTTCTTGGGACTTTTTTTCAAAGGATACTGTTGGTAAGCAATTCACACGATCTATAGATTCAATTTCTGCTAATTTAGCTGAAGGTTATGGACGTTATCATAAAAAAGATAAAATAAAGTTTTATCGTTATGCTATGGGATCCTTAAGGGAATCGATTGATTGGAATGAAAAATCAAGAATTAGAAAGTTGATAAATGAAGAGCAATATTTTCATATAAATAATGAATTGCGTGAGTTACCCCAAGAGATTAATTATCTAATAAAGTTTACGAATGAAAAACTTACAATATAGCAGTTTGACCATATAAAAAGTTTCAATTTTAACCATTTAGCCATGTGGCAATATAATAGATATGAGCGATAATATAGAATTAAGATCAGAGTCGGTTCAAGAGATATTAGGTAAAATGCCATCGTGGATTGTGAGGGTGGGGTCCGGTTTGGTGTTTCTGGTGGTGTTGATTTTGGTGATTGGCTCCTGGTTTTTCTCTTATCCCGAGATTATAGCTGCTAAATTGGTTTTAACCACAGAGAATCCTCCGGCAGAATTGATTTCTCGTGTGAATGGTAAGATCGTCGACTTAAGAGTGAGCGATAACCAGCCAGTTCACTCCGGTGATTTGTTAGCAGTGATTGAAAATCCGGCTAATTTTGAGGATATTTTTGCGCTGCGCAAACAACTTCATCATGATATTCCGCAGTTAGATGGGAGAGAGCAGATAAGTACTGATATTAATCAGAATTATCGGTTGGGGGAAGTGCAAGCCTCATTTAATGCTTATTTAAAAACCTGTTCTGATTATAAGCGTTTTGTCGATTTGAAATATCACGAGAAGAAGAAAGCTTCATTGCTTCAGAAAAGGAGCAACTATCGGATGTATTACAATCGACAATATAAGCAACGTACAATTTTGGAGCAGGAACTCGCAATTGTTTCGAAGGAATTTAATCGGGACTCATTGCTTTATACCCGTGGGGTTATTTCAAAGTCGGAATATCAAAAAGCTGAAAAGAATTATTTACAACAAAGCTATGCCTTTCATGGCTCACGTTCGACTCTGTCAGCGACTCAAATTCAAATAAATGAAGTTGATCAGGCGATTATCGATTTGGATCTTGATCAAGAGAATAAGAGAAAAGAATTGCTGGATCAGATTCTGCATACTTACGATAATCTGACTGCCCAGATTGATATCTGGGAACAAAATTATTTGATTAAATCGCCAATAGAAGGATCGGTTAGTTTTAATCGTTTTTGGTCTGCCAATCAAAATGTGAAGCAGGGTGAAAAGGTCTTTACCGTTTTGCCATCCGATTCAACTCGTATTGTTGTACGTGTTGATTTAGGAATGAATCGTTCCGGAAAGGTAAAATTAGGCCAGCGTGTGAATATTAAGCTCAACAATTACCCATTTACGGAATATGGAATGCTTCAGGGAATCATACGTTCTATATCTGAGGTTCCTGATGGAGATAATTATAGTCTGGATGTCGAATTGTCTAACGGGCTTGTGACCAATTACGGGATTGAACTCAAATTTGCCCAAAAAATTGAAGGTGTTGCAGAAATTATTACTGAAGATCAGCGCTTGTTTCAACGCGTCTTTAACCCATTGAAAGCTTTATTAAAAGAACATGTTGTGAAGTAATTATCGATTAACAATTAATGATTGCTAATTACTCATTATTAATATGATTCTTTGTTCGTTTCATGCTTTTATTCTAAATTAGATTGGAACATAAGAATAAAATCATGCAAAATCTCGTGGTGGGCATCGATATAGGAGGTACAAATACCGTTTATGGTTTCGTTACTGAAGCGGGTGTTTGTATTTTTCATGCTTCGTTTTATACACCCAATTATCCTGTTTTTGAGAATTTTGTTCGCGAATTATCCCATCATATTCAATTCAATTTTATATCTTTTTCATCTCATTATAAGTTGATTGGGATTGGAGTAGGTGCTCCCAATGCTAATTTTAAAACCGGCTGTATTGAGCATGCCGTTAATTTAGCTTGGGATAAGCAATTGCCTTTATCTAAACTACTGAAAGAATACTTCAAATTACCTGTTATTTTAACCAATGATGCCAATGCAGCGGCATTGGGAGAGATGTACTATGGAGGTGCGACTCAGATGCAGAATTTTATGGTGATTACTCTCGGCACGGGTTTAGGTTGCGGACTCGTTATGGATGGTAAGGTTTACAACGGTCATCATGGGCATGCCGGTGAAGTGGGGCATGTCATAATTCGCGATCAGGGACGCAGTTGTTCCTGTGGACGCAAAGGTTGTCTTGAGACCTATGTTTCGGCTTCAGGTATAAAACGTACTGTAAGTAAATTTCTGGCTAAATATGACGATAAATCGGTTCTGCGTGATATTCCTTTCAATAAAATTTCAGCAAAGAAACTTGCAATTGCGGCTTATGGAGGCGATAAAGTTGCTATAGAATCATTTGAATATACAGGAAAGTTACTCGGCAAGGCTCTGGCAAATGTTGCTGCAATAAATAACCCCGAAGCGATCTTTTTATCAGGAGGATTAGCTAAGGCTGGTGATTTAATCTTAAAACCGACTTTCTATCATATGGAAGAGAATTTACTCTCGGTACTTCGAGGGAAAATAAAACTTGAGATTTCATCTCTTGAAGATAATGCAGGAGTTATGGGTGCTGCGGCATTGATTTTCTCTCATTTAGACGAATCTTACACTTCTACTTCAACCAAACCATCTTCTGTTTGATTGATTGTTATAATATTTTTATAACGTAGAAATTCCATCATTTCATTTTTCTCCTTAAATTTTATTTTAGGCTCGATTCTATCTTTTAGATAGTTCATTAGTGAACGAAGTGTCCTGAAATAGCGATAGAATTTATCTTCGTAATTGTAGATGTAACAAATTTCTTTTTCATCCATTATTGATAACTCATAGGTTTCAACACAGCGTTTGGGACGTAAAAACTCGATATTGATTAAGGTAATTTTATTCATTTTATATTGTATAACATTATTTTTCTAAGTCTAAATATATAAAAAAATTACTTCCATTTTTCATTAATCAATACGAATCAATCTTTTATGGATGAAAAATATGTACTCATCCTGTTTTTATGTATGCTTTATTATTTATTTTTTCATTGATTTTATGATTAAATTTTAATAAGCATTTTTACTGAAATTTAAATCTAAACGTTTGATTTTGGATATAATATTGGATTTGACTTTGGAAAGTAGCTTCCTTTTAAGGAAGTTTTTAAAGGGTATTTTTTTCACAGTTTTCTGAAAGGGTGAGCTTAGAAAAATATATTATATTGATTTTGCTTATGATCAAAATAAGTTTCCCTAAAAGCTTACATGTTTTTTTATTTAACGATTCATTATGGTTGCATAATTTTCCCATCCAATAGGATATTTAAATGTATAAATGGCTTTTTAACTCTGATTATTATCTGTTTACAGCATAATATCATATCTTGTCGGCCGATTCATTAAAAAAATTGAAATGACTTATGGCTCGATGGTTTTGCCTTCTGTTTTTTTGCTTAAATAGTCTTTTTGTACTAGCTCAAAGTGATGTACGCCCCTTTGTATCTCACAATCAAAGTCCACTCATTCATTCTTTTGGTTTACCTCATGCTGAAAGTGGTTTGGTAACTGCTAAAAATAAATTTCAATTAATTTCTACAGTTAACCTGGCAAGCAACAGTACTAATGCACAAACCCCTAATGAAATAGTCTATTTTGATGGAGAAATGTTTCGTTTGGATTTCGATTTACGATATGGCCTTTCTGAAAATATTGAGATTGGACTGAATATTCCGGTTGTTAAGCATTCTTGCGGATTTATGGATTCGAGTATTGATGGGTTTCACCGTTTTTTAGGACTATCCGGTGGGGCAAGAGCTGGCGTGCCTCAAGATGAAATTTGGTATGCGTATATTCAGGATGATAATTCCTATTTTAATATATACGAAGATAGTTTTGGTGTTGGTGATGTGAGTTTACGTTTGGCTTATCAACTTGTTAAAGGGAAGCGACATAGTTTGGCTTTTAGAACCAACTTAAAGTTTAACACGGGCAAAAAGGAAAATTTGATTGGTAGTGGAACCTTTGACTTCTCGTTTCAACTTTCAGGACAAACCAAAGGAATAGGTGAACGACCAGCTTATTTTTTCTATTCTTTAGGTTATCTTAATATTGGTAATGGGTCCTTACTTGAAGACATCCAAACTCATAATGTTGTGTTTGGTTCATTGGGTTTGGCTGTACGTGCTAATAAATGGTTTGCACCCAAGATGCAATTTGATTATCACTCTCGAATTTACAAGAATTCTACGACTCAGGAGTTGAGTGGTTATGGTTTACAATTTGTTTTGGGATCTGATTTTATTTTGAGCAAAAAGCTTATCTTAACAGCTGGTTTTTCTGAGGATGTAAAAATCAATAATTCACCTGATTTTGTATTTCACATGGGGATGAATTTCACATTTTAATAAACAACTTTTAAGCTAAAGCATATGAGTATTATTGGAAATATTATATGGATTGTATTTGGAGGTATTTTTATCTTTCTTGAATATATTATTGCAGGTGTTTTGTTGTGCTGCACCATTGTGGGCATTCCTTTCGGTTTAAAAGCGATTCAACTATCGGTGCTAGGTTTGGCTCCTTTTGGACAAAAGGTTGTCCCTAACGAGAGCTCAGGGGGGTGTTTAAGTATCTTCTTAAATATCTTTTGGTTGATTTTCGGAGGTTTTTGGATTGCTATAACCCATCTTTTGTTTGCAGTTTTGTTTGCGATAACTATTATTGGAATTCCATTTGCTGCTCAGCATATCAAACTTGCAGGCTTTGCTCTTACCCCTTTTGGAAAATCTTTGAAATAAGTTAAATCTTACGAGTAGATTGGTTTGTATTTCAAATAGACATTACCATCTTACTGTAAAGACTGTTTCCCCTGCCTTTGATTGACAAAGGAGACTGCCACCATGTGCCCGGATTATTTGTCGAGAATAGCTTAAGCCGATGCCGGAACCACTTTCTTTGGTTGTAAAAAAGGGGATGAAGATTTCATCCTGGATTTCATCGGGAATACCCGGACCATTGTCTGCAACTTTTATTTCTGTAATTGTTCCTTTTTTACCGGCACTCACACTAATTTCCGGCTTGCAGTCGTGCTCATTGGTTTGGCCGTTAAAGGCTTCTGAGGCATTTTTAACCAGATTGATAATCACCTGAACCATCATTTGTTCATCAGCGGTGAAGCTAAAGTTTTGGTTTGGGGATTGAAGTTTTAGCTGCCCCCTGAAACTTTCTTTTATAGGGGATAATAGAATGTTCAAACGGTCAAAGAAACTTTGCGTTTTAATGCTTCTGAGTTGGGGAACGGGAGCCTTTGATAAAATCCGGTAGGACTGAACAAAACGAATTAAGGCTTCATTTGTTTGGGTAATTACAGATAATCCGTCAAGGGTTTTGCTTACATCAATATCCTGCTGATCTATGGGTTTTAATTCCAGTTTTTCTTTCCAGAGCCTCATTAAGGATTGTGAAATTGAAGTAATAGGTGCGAGAGAGTTCATAATTTCGTGACTTAAAACCCGAATGAGTTTAACCCAGGCATCAATTTCTTTACGTTCAAGTTCGCCTCGAATATCTTGAAGGGTTATCAGTTTCACATTTTCATTTTCGAGTCGTATAAGTGAGCATCTGCTCATCACCTGAATACGTTCTTTATTCGAAACCAAATTCAGAACTTTTCGTTGTCTGTTTTTAAGGTTCGACAGATCAATAGCGAATTTTGAATCGATGCGATTCAGTTGTTTGATATGAGTGAACGTTTCTAAACCGATTAAATCCAATGCTGAAGAATTGACATCGGTAACAAAACCATCTTCTCTGATGACGACAACACCTGTGGCAATATTTTGAAGAATCTCAGCAAAGTAAGTTTCTTTAATTTTACTTTGCATTTGAACTTCTTGAATAATACGATTGAGTTCATTTAAACTCTGATTTAATTCATCAATGATGCCATTGCCTGATTTTTTTGGGAAGTGCAAAGTGGTATCCTTATTTTTAATGGACTGAATAAAGTAGTCCATTTGTTTGTGGGTTTTATTCAAAAATCGAACAAATTCCCAAGTTTGAAAAACCTGTAAAATTGAGCATATTCCAAAACTGAAATAGCTTTGTTTCGAAAATGTATAACCCATCAATATGGCAATTACAATTAAACTAATCAACCTTAAAATTAAAGCTGTATTGTAGTGTCTATAGGCCATATCGTTTGATTTTGTTGTATAAGGTTTGACGCGATATTCCCAATTGTGTCGAAACGGCACTAAGATTACCCATCTGTTTTTCTATTGCTGACTCAATCAATTGTTTTTCCATGTCTTCAAGCGTTCCTCCAAAGGCTTCAGCTTTTGAAAATTCATCAGCTTTAAAGGAGAAATCTTCTGCTCCTATTTTATAGTTGTTGCTGAGAATAACTGCTTTTTCTATAGCATGCTGCAATTCTCTAACATTACCAGGCCAGGTATAGTTTTGTAGTTTTTCAATTGCAGTACCCGAAACTTTTAGGCCTTTCTTGTTATATTTTTCGCTATACAGTTTGATAAAAAAATCAACCAATTCAGGAATGTCCGATTTGCGATCGCGAAGAGGAGGTAATTCAATTTGGATGGTATTCATTCGATAAAGTAAATCTTCGCGAAATGTACCTTGGCTCACCATTTGTTGCAACTTGCAATTGGTTGCACAAACCAAACGCAAATTAATATCGATGGGCGTGTTCTCTCCAAGTCGGGTTAGGGATCTGTTTTGCAGTACCGATAATAATTTGGCTTGCATAGGCAGAGATAAATTTCCGATCTCGTCGAGAAAAAGAGTTCCCTTATTTGCCGTTTCAATTTTGCCCATTCTATCATCATGGGCATCGGTAAAGGCCCCTTTTTTATGCCCAAACAGTTCACTTTCGAAAAGCGATTCAGCAATGGAACCCATATCTACGGTTACCATTACATTTTGACATCGATTCGACAGGCGATGAATTTCTCTGGCAATCAGTTCTTTCCCTGTTCCATTTTCTCCTGTGATAAGGATATTAGCATGAGTAACAGCAACTTTTCGTACTAAATCCATCACTTTCTTCCACTGCGTAGATGAGCCGATTAGATGATTCTTTTTACGGTTGATTTCAGCAATCAGTTCGTGTTCTTTTAACCTGAGTTTTTTGACCTCTTTTCTTGAGTGGCTTAATTTCCAAGCCATTTCAATAGTGGCTAACATTTTTTCATTCTCCCATGGTTTTAAAACAAAATCGACTGCACCTGACCGAACAGCTTTTACAGCCAATTCCACATCGCCATATGCGGTAATCATCACCACACTGATGCCTGAATTGTATTCCATGATCTGATTCAACCAATAGATGCCCTCATTCCCCGTATTGATTCCGGCTTTAAAATTCATATCCAAAAGTACAACGTCGTAGTTGTCCATTTTCAAATCAGATAGTAACGCATTGGGGTTGGATATACATTTCACCTTTTTGCAGTTATTGCTTAATAACAATTCTAGGGCTGAAAGGATGCTTTTATTGTCATCCACGATTAAAATTTTGGCTTCTTTCATTTGGATACTGCTATAAAATTTGAATTGGTCAATGGGAACATTGGGCAAATTTTTATCTAAAGTAGAAAGCTTTTCAAACAATTAGACACCCCTTGTCTAATATTTTGACACAAGATATTGAACTGTAATTCATAAAATGCTAGTTATATGCTGTTTATAAAACATGGCATAGGTTTAGTAATAAACGAGTCTGAATTTGTAAATCAATAATATTTTAAAATTGATTAATTAAAAAAAGGATTTTGTATGTCGATGGATAGAAAAATTGAAAAAAAGAAAGGCTTAAAAGCCAAACATATTTATATCGTTATTGCTATTATTTTAGTTTTTGGACTGTCTATGAAGATGATCTTTGGAGCTCAGTCTTCTACTTTCCGAGCTGACGAAGATAAACTCAATATTGCTGAAGTTACCTCAGGTAGTTTTAAAGATTATATTTCGATAATTGGTATGGTTGAGCCTAAGACAACTATTTATCTTGATTTGGAAGAAGGGGGTAAGGTTGTTGAGAAATTGATAGATGAGGGTGAGACTGTGAAAAAGGGAGATGTGATTGTCAAGTTGGTTAATAATGATTTAAAATTACAAATTCTGAATACTGAATCTTCATTAGCATACCAATCGAACGAGTTGCGAAATACCTTGATCAGTATGGAGCAACAGAAGATTAATAACCTGCAACAGCTGCTAAGTATTGATACCGATATTATCAGGTTAAAGCGTCGTTACGAACAGAATTTAAAGCTGTATGAAAAGGGATTTATATCGAAAGAAGATTATTTGATTTCGAAGGAAAATTATGAGTTCTCACGTCGTGACAGGGACTTGAGATATCAGCGTATGGTTCAGGATTCTATTTTTCGTGAAAATCAGAAATTACAAATGAACAGTAGTTTAAAGAATATGCAACAGAATCTGGAAATGGTTCGTCAACGATTGGAAAATCTCAATATAAAAGCCCCTGCTGATGGTCAATTGGGTAGTCTGGAAGTTGAAATTGGTCAATCAATCAACCGGGGTCAGCGCATAGGTCAACTGCATATTTTAAACGATTTTAAGATCGTAGCTGAAGTCGATGAACATTATATCGATCGAGTTCGAAGAGGTCTTTCCGGATCCTTTACGCGTAATGATAAATCGTATCATCAGGTGACTAAAAAAGTTTACCCTGAGGTTAGGGACGGACGATTTAAGGTTGATCTTATTTTTGATGGAGAATCGCCTGAAAAGCTTCGAACAGGTCAGACTTATCACATCAAACTTGAATTGGGACAACCTGTTGATGCACTTTTGTTACCCCGTGGTGGATTTTTTCAGAGTACCGGAGGCCAATGGGTATTCGTTCTGGATGAATCGGGCGATTTCGCCACAAAGCGAAATATTAAAATTGGCAGACAAAATTCGCAATATTTTGAAGTTTTAGAAGGACTTGATGCTGGTGAGAAAGTGATTACAAATAATTATGATAATTTTGGGGATAACGATCGAATCGAATTCAAATAGAATTAGATAAACAAATAAAAACGAAAGATATGATAACAATTAAAAATTTATCGAAGGTATTTCGAACAAGTGAAATAGAGACTTTAGCTCTGAATGATATCAACTTGAAAATAAAGAGCGGCGAATTTGTAGCCATTATGGGACCTTCAGGTTGTGGCAAGTCAACCTTATTAAACATCTTAGGTTTATTGGATAATCCTTCTGAAGGGCAATATACCTTTGGTGATAAGCCGGTTGCCGGACTAAAGGAAGGCCAGCGCACCGATTTGCGTAAAGGTAATATTGGTTTTGTGTTTCAGAGTTTCAACTTAATTGACGAACTGAATGTTTTTGAAAATGTTGAAATGCCTTTGGTTTATCAGGGATTTAGTAGCAAGAAGCGCAAAGAGATGGTAAGCAAGGTGCTTGATCGGATGAATATGAGCCATCGATCGCAACATTACCCTCAACAGCTTTCCGGTGGACAGCAACAGCGTGTAGCGATTGCCCGTGCTTTAGTATCCAACCCAGGTTTAATTCTAGCCGATGAGCCAACTGGTAATTTGGATTCTAAAAATGGTCAGGAAGTTATGGAATTATTAACCGAATTGAATCGCGAAGGTACAACCATTATCATGGTAACTCACTCTTTAAAAGATGCGGGATATGCTCATAGAATCATCAATCTGTTTGATGGGAAAGTTGTTACAGAGGAGGTTTTGGTTGAGGAATATTCTCAATTATAAGTGCGTTTATATCAATTTTCTTAGTTCTATTGAGTAGTAACGAGGAACCCTGTGGAGAGTTTGAGATATGAATAGCTCATATTATCAATAGAATATGAATTTTAAAAGCCATTTACTAAGAGTTTAAATCATGATATATAAAAACCTGAAGACTTTTGTTCAACATCTTTTGAGAAACAAACTTTATAGCAGCATTACTATTTTTGGTTTCTCCATTTCCTTAATGTTTATTCTTTTGTTGAGTATTTACATCAAAAATGAATATTCAGCTGATCAATTTCATGTTAATAAGGAAAGAATTTTTCGTTTGACACATGGAGATGAATCTGATTTTGCACCACCATCGGGTCCTTTGCTGATGCAAAAATTTCCAGAGGTGGAAAATTTTACCCGAACCCGTTATTTGGAAATGTATGCCAGTGCACCTGAAACTCAGAAGTTGAAGTCGCAAATATTGTTTGCTGATTCATCCTTTCTCAACATTTTCACGTACAAGATGCTTGAAGGAGACAAGAAAACGGCTTTGACTAGAGAAAATACTGTTGTTATAACGAAATCATTTGCTTACAAACTGTTCGGAAAACTTCCGGAATTAGGACTTACCCTCACAATTAATGATAACATTAATTTTGAAATTACGGGTATCATGGAAGATGTGCCTGATAATTCTCATTTTAATAAATTTGATTTGCTGGCTAATTTTCCAAGCCTGGGTAAAGTCTTTGGGATGAGCGATTTTTTGGACTCGTATAATAGTAATTCATATGGTTTGTATGTGTTAACTAAAGGCAATACCAATTTTCAATCGAAAACTCCTGAGATATTAAAACTATTTAAAGAGGTTAATTGGATGTTTAAGAAAGAATATGCAAAGTCTGTTGAACTAGAACCTATTGTTGATTCGTATTTTAGTACTTCCTATTCCAGTAACTCAAAGAATAAGAGCAAGCGTTTTGTTCTAATTTTGTCAGGTATTGTATTCTTGATCTTAGTGCTTTCTATTATTAATTATGTGAATCTAACGGTAGCACAATCCTCGTTTCGAAATAAAGAAATAGCAATCAAGAAATTGATAGGTGCTAAAAAAGCAGGTTTGTTATTACAAAGTTTATCTGAGTCAATACTTTTAAGTTTCATCTCACTTATCATTGCTCTGGTTTTAAGTTTTCAGATGGTACCAGTTTTTAATTATCTGTTGGATACTAGAATAGATTTACTTGATGAATTTACAATGAGTAACCTGTTTTTTGCCATTGTTTTCATGTTGTTGATTGGTATCATTTCTGGAATTATTCCTGCGCTTAAAATCACCAAATTCAATCCCATTGAGGTTGTAAAAGGTGAATCTAAGATGAAGGAAAAAAATATCTATTCTAAAATCATGATATGTTTTCAGTATCTGATTATTATAGTTTTGATTACAAGTGCTTTTTTTATCAGTAAGCAGACTAATTTCCTTCGGAATTATAAACTTGGTTTTGAGCAGGAAAATATGCTTTGTTTTGAATATGAGGTTTCCAATAAAAAACAGCGGGTACTTGAAGAAATTCTTGAAAAGATACCAGGCGTAGAAGATGTTAGTTTAAGTTGTGGAACTCCCCTTGATGGTGGAAACAATAATTGCTTTACATATAAAGATAAAGAGTTGAGCTTTCAACATTTCGTTGTTGATACGAACTTCTTTAAATTATTGAATATACCTGTAAAAAAAACAGGGGTAGCCTTCTCTCAAAATATGTGTTGGTTAAATGAGGCTGCCGTTAAAGCATTGGAACTTCCTGAAAACCCAACAACTTTTAAGCTTTATAATAAGGAATATCCTGTTTATGGTATCGTAAAGGATTTTCATTTCAGAAATTTAAAAAGTCAGTTAGGACCAGCCTATTTTCATATTCTTAACCCGAATCGTGATGCCTGGACTTTTGTGGTTAAATTGAAATCTGGGAATAACTACGAAACGATTCAAAAAATAAAAAAGGCACACAGTGATTTTACTAATGGCATACCTTTAAGAATCGATTTCTTTGATGAGGTGGTTCGAGATTGGTATGCGAAAGAAGAAAAAACAGGAAAAATTGTAAAGTATTTTGCGATGCTTACCGTAATTATTTCTGTGATGGGGCTATTTGCAATGTCATTGTATTATGTGCAGCAAAAACAAAAAGAAATTGGTATTCGTAAGGTAAATGGTGCAAAAACTTCAGAGATACTAAAATTGTTAAATCGAGATTTCTCTTTATGGGTTATTATTGCTTTCGTACTTGCCTGCCCAATTGCATGGTATGCTATGAATAAATGGTTGCAAAATTTCGCTTATAAAACAGAACTCAGCTGGTGGATATTCGCCTTAGCGGGACTTATTGCTATGGGAATTGCAATGCTAACGGTCTCGTTTCAATCGTGGCGGGCGGCAACAAGGAATCCAGTAGAGAGTTTAAGGTATGAGTAAGTGAGAATTTTGAAGATTGTTAACGATTAACAAATATTATATAGATGAAAATTCCGCATAGTGTAAAAATTTCTTTTAGAAGCATTCTAAAAAATAAAACCCAATCGTTAATTAGTATACTTGGATTGGGTATTGGTTTGGGTTGCGTTTTTCTATTGAGTTTACTTTATATTCATGAAAACTCCTTTGATAGTTTTATTCCCCAAAAAGAGAATTTGTATCGAGTTTTACGTGGACCAGTATATCTAACCTCTTATCCATTAGGTAGTACAATTAAAGAGGAAATACCACTTGTCGATAATTATTTCAGGTATTATCAAGATTCGGATGTGGAATTAAAAAATTCCCATCACGATTTAGTGAGAGATAAACGATTCGCTTACGCTGACACGTCTCTCTTTACTTGTTTAGGTATCAAGATACTTCAAGGAAACTCGTCACGATCCGAAAGAGAAATATGTATTTCTGCTTCAACAGCAAACAGATATTTTAATAAGGAAAATCCCATTAATCAGATACTCCAGGTGAAGATCAACAATCGATTTTTATCCCTAAGGGTTTGCGGTGTGTATGAAGACTTCCCTCAAAATTCCCGATTATATCCTAATTTCATTTGTAATCTTGATTTGATAAGAGAGTCTCTCGGCCGTCACCAAAGGTATCTGGGACATTTCGGAAAAGCCTCAGAGGTCTTTAAAGATTGGGACCATTTTTTATTTGAGACTTATCTTCTTTTGAATAAAAATGCAGATCCTCAAAATGTCTTGCGACATATGCAAGCATATAAAAACAAAACTGTCGATGAAAAGCGAAGGGATCAGGATTATGATTTGCAAATTGTTACTGATATCTATCTTCATTCATCAGCATTATATGAAATAACTGAAAGTCGAACAGGGAATGCTACACAATTAAAATATCTACTTGTGATTTCCTTATTTATTCTTCTGATTGCGGTTGTGAATTACGTGTTTCTGACAAAAGCAAAAATGGAAAACCGCCTGAAAGATTTTGGGGTTCAGAAAGCTATGGGGGCTTCAACTAAATCCATTCTTAAACAAGTTTTGCTGGAATCAAATATGCTTTCATTTCTTAGTTTATTTCCAGCTTCATTGGTCGTTCTCTGGGGATTTCCTTTTATAAATAATACGCTTGAACGCACATTAGGGATTGAGGTTTTTATGATATGGCAATCATGGGTGGTGTTATTTTTGGTTGTGATTGTAACAGGGTCAATTTCCGGTATTGTAATCGGCTTGACTATTACTAGCCGATCTTCAGTGGATCTGATTAAGGGTATCAAATTGAAATCGCTGAAAGGTAAAGGTTGGACTAATTCCGTCTTAAGTATACATTTTGCCATTTTTATTATTCTTGTTACCGGTGTTTTAATAATAAAGAAACAATTGCATTATGCTCAAACAAGTTCCAAGAACATTGAAACCGAAAATGTTATTATTTGTGAATTCAACTCTCTTGAATTAAGCAAGCAATATCAGTTAATCACCAACGAAGTGGAAAAAATACCAGGTGTTATATGTACAGCAGGCTCATCTTTGATTCCTCCGGTAAATCTAAATATGCCAGTTACCTTGATGTATGAAAATCATAAGGTTCGATTTGATGGCTTGTTTATGGGAAAAGGAATGCTAGGGCTTCTTGGAGTTCAATTTCTTGATGGATTTGATTTTGGAGATTTTCACCCGGATCAAAATGATGAGAATGAGGTAATATTTAATGAGTCTGCAGCAAAGAAATACAAGCTTAAAGTAGGCGAATTATTTAATGGGTTTAATGTGCGTGGGATTGTCAAGGATTTCAGTGGTCATTCTTTTCATTCTCAGATTCAGCCTATGGTCATCCTTCAGCAAGATCCTCAAAAGATGAACTTGTTTGCCATTAAAACTTCTGGACTTAACAATGATGAAATACGAAAAAAAGCAGGTGAATTTTTCAGCAAGCTATCACCCGATGTCATTGTCAATATTTATACTCTAAAAGAACAAATTAGTGAATTCTATAAAAAGGAACAGCAGCAAGTTAAATTGCTTACTGCATTTTCATTTTTTGCTATAATATTGTCAGTTATGGGGTTATTGGGGATGGTGTTAAATGCCATATTTTTAAAAAGGAAAGAAATTGGTATCCGAAAAGTAAATGGTGCGAAAACTATTGAGATCCTTAGAATGCTTAATTGCGATTTCGCGAAATGGGTTATTTTCTCCTTTGTTTTTGCTTGCCCTATAGCTTGGTATGCCATGCACAAATGGCTCGAAAACTTTGCCTATAAAACAGAACTCAGCTGGTGGATCTTTGTCTTATCCGGACTCATCGCAATGGGAATAGCATTGCTAACGGTCTCGTTTCAGTCGTGGCGAGCGGCTACAAGGAATCCTGTGGAGAGTTTGCGGTATGAATAATTCTAAAACCTGCATTATGCTTTGGTATCATCTAAAATTATCCGTTCTACGTCTGATTAAGAATCGCGTCTTTTCTGTGACGAATATTTTGGGGCTTAGCTTTGGTATAGCATCCTTTTTTGTCTTGTTTATTCATGTTCAAAATGAACGAAGCTATGATAGGGATATCAAAGACTATGAACAGATCTACAGGGTTATTTCATCACCATCACACATTGATGATGCGTGGGCAAGGAGTTTAGGTTTTATTAAAGAAGCTGCAATGCAATTTCCTGAAGTTGAGAATGCAACACAGTTTTCGCATTCAAAGCTTGAAACAATTAAAATACATGACCAATCGGTATCTCAAAATGATGTTTTATCTGTTGATACAAATTTCATGAGCATTTTTTGTGTTGAAAGTCTGCTTGGGGACTTATCTGAAATTGTAAAACCCAATGTGGCTTTTATTTCTGAAAGATTTGCAAAAAAATACTTTAAAAGTGAAAACCCAATTGGTCAATATCTTGAAATTGAAAGCTTACAATTAGAAAAAGGGGCTGGACGATATGAGATTGTCGGAATCATTAGAAATACACCTCTAAAGACGCACATAAATTATGAGATTCTTCTTTCTCAAAAAGGATCTCTTGGCGAACGATATGCTTCTTTGGGAACTAGAAAAATTCAGTGGGTTTACAACTATCTCAAATTGAAACAGGGTGTTTCTCCCACCATTATTACTGATAAGATTCTTACACATTTTAATAATTCGAGTCTTAGACAAACACGAGGGCCTAAGGACTATAAATTCAATCTTTTAAGTCTCTCCGATATTCATTTAAAATCGGACTGTAGGTTTGAATTAAAAGAGAGTCGTACTAAAATAAACATCAATTTATTCACGATTATCGCCTTTGTTATTTTACTGGTTTCCCTGATTAATTTTGTCAGCTTAATTACAGTAAACCTGTTTAAAAGGTCAAAAGAATTTGGGTTAAAATCCTCCATTGGTGCTCATAAAAAACACTTATTATATCAGGTATTTCTTGAAGTATTGCTTCTTTGTTCTGTTTCCATTGTTATTTCTTTGTTGGGAATTGAATTGATAAAACCCTTCATCAATCAGTTTTACGAAATTCAGTTTGATATTTTCTATGACGAATCAATAATTTATTGGTCCATTTTGATTATCCTTTTATTTAGCGGTTTAATCTCTGTTTTATTTGTACGTTTTTTCATCTTAAAAAACAATTCGACCAGTGAAACAATAAAAGGTTTAAGGTCACTAACAGGGAAGCGTCTTTTACAGCCATTAATGATTTTTCAGATAACGATCGTTATTGTTCTTATTTCGGCCACACTGCTGGTCAATAAACAAATAGATTATTTATTGGATAAGCCTCTTGGATTTAATACCCACAATATTGTTGTTTTACGATTAAAAGATTTCTCAAAGGATCCTAATATATTTGCCAACGAGTTAAGAAAGAAATCGCAGATTGAATCGATTGGTTTCACCAGACAATATTTTGGATATCCAACTCAAACTTTTTCTTTGGATGGATTTGGAATTGAAGGCAATGCCGAAATGTCATTTGCTGATTATGATTTTTTTAAAACCATGGGCATTCATTTTGTTCATAATTTTGTTAATCCATCAAGGGACACAATTGAAGGGATGGTTATCAACAATCATTTGTACAAGAGGTTAATAGATAAACATAAAACTCTTGAGAACCTGAATTCATACAGATCAGATATACCATTGGAAGCAGATCAGCGTCGTGTTGATATTATAGGCGTAGTAGATGATTTTAATTACAGTTCGGCACATAATCCAATAGGTGACTATATCTTTTTATTAGGAGAATCAAGATATAATGCCCGTTTTATTCATGTCCGGATCTCTCCCCAAAATATCAAAACAGGAATGAAGTGCATACAGGATGAGTGGAGTAAACACTATCCAAAAGAGAAACTGGAATATTTCTTTATGGATGACAAAATTGCACAACAATATCAATCAGAGAATATTTTGAGAAAGATATTGATGAGTTTTTCAATTCTTGGAATTCTTATCGGAATCATCGGGATTAGCGCACTTTCTTATTTTATCTCCGAACAAAGAACCAAAGAAATAGGCATCAGAAAGGTAAATGGAGCCCAAACGCACGAGATTATAACAATGCTGAACAGAGATTTTGGATGGTGGGTATTTATTGCCTTTATAATCTCTTGTCCATTAGCTTGGTACGCTATGGACAAATGGCTCGAAAACTTTGCTTATAAAACAGAACTTTCATGGTGGATCTTTGTCTTATCCGGACTCATCGCAATGGGAATAGCATTGCTAACTGTCTCGTTTCAGTCGTGGCGAGCGGCAACACGGAATCCGGTGGAAAGCTTGAGGTATGAATGATTTCGAGTAATAAGGTGGACGATAAACCAGAGAATTTAACCATCCTGAGGAGTAGGAGGTGAATCTACCCATCAATTAATTGATTCAACGGTTGGTTTTATCATTTTTCCGAACGAATAGATCGATTTTATCTCTAGGGAATCAATTTTACGATCTATTCTGAGAATTCTCCCCTCAAATATGTCTATTTTACCTTCGGGGAATCGATTTTACCCATTGGGCTTATAGGTTTACGTATAGGAATTAAAGATTCTTGTACTTTAAATTCAGGCAAATTTTGTTTTTATCGTACTGTTTTAAAATGAAACATCCCGACTGGAAATGCCAATCGGGATGCTCACAAAATACTTAAACAACAAACACTAACATAAACGTTCCTTAAACGCGTACGCCACAAAGGTGAGCATTAAAAATGGTTTTTGAAAGTGATTTTCAGGCAGATATGAGTGCAAACGTTTTAGAATGTTCTCGGAAACGTTTGTTGTGACTCTATTTATATTCAGTTTAAATAAAGAGCTTCTTATCTGTTATTTTTTGTGAATTGCTCCACGTGGAGCAATTGTTTCATTTATATTTTGATTGCTCCTGCAAACAAAATTCAAGTTTTTTGATGTAGCACTTCAGAAAATATGTTTAGACATTCTGCATGAACAGTGCTGTAGACTTTCATTTATCCAAATCAGAAAATCCGAGGGCTTAAAACCTAAATTTCGTTATATTTGTCTTCTTATCGGTGTGCATATAAACTCAATCTGTTACAGTATTTTGTTTTAAATAGAATGACGATTTACGCTTAGCCTAAAAGAAGATTTTAACTCCAATAAACGAAATTTTGAATCCATTAAAAAAACTTGCTGGTGAAACAGCCATTTATGGTGTGAGCTCTATTCTTGGCCGATTGCTAAATTGGCTTTTAGTGCCACTTTATACCAATATATTTGTTGAATCGGAATATGGAATTGTCACCAATCTGATGGCTTATGTTGCTATGGCTTTGGTTATTTTGACCTACGGATTAGAGACCGGTTTTTTTCGTTATGCCAATGATGGCGATTGCAAGTCAACCGTTTTTTCTACGACATTCTTGTCCGTAACTTCAACAAGTCTTTTGTTTTTGTTAGGGATATTCTTATTTCTCGATCCCATTTCTTCGTTTTTGAATGTAGGCGATCATTCAATTTATATCATTTTGTTGTCGCTCACATTAGCTTTTGATGCCATCACGTCATTACCTTTTGCTAAGCTTCGTCAAGAGAACAGACCTTTGCGCTATGCATTCATAAAACTGAGTAATATTGGGATTAATTTAGGCTTGAATTTGTTCTTTCTGGTGCTTTGCCCTAAACTAAATAGTTGGTTTCCCGAATGGGGTGTGACCCGTATTTGGAATCCGGAGATTGGAATTGGCTATATTTTTATCGCGATGTTCGCTGCAAGTCTTTTTAATTTGATTTTGCTACTACCGGATTTGGTTAAGGTGAAATGGCAGTTTGATATGACTTTGCTTCGTAAAGTTCTTAAATATGCTTCTCCTATTTTGGTTGTTAGTATTGCAGCACAAATCAATTTGAATGTGGATAAAATGCTGATGCCAAAATTAATTTCTGACGCTAGTGAGGCTTTGGCACAGACAGGAATATATGGCGCAAATTTTAAGTTGGCTGTCATCATGACGCTTTTTATTCAAGCTTTTCGCTTTGCTTTTGAACCGTTCTTCTTTTCGCAAAGCAAAGATGAGAGTAGTAAGCAACTTTATGCCGATATTTTGAAATATTTTGTGATTTTTGGTTTGTTGATCTTTTTAGGCGTCATGTTTTATCTGGATATGGTAAAGATACTTATCGGACCTAAGTTTCACGATGGCTTGGATATTGTACCTATCGTTCTGTTGGCGAATTTATTCCTTGGCATCTTCTTTTCATTGTCGCTTTGGTACAAGCTTACTGATAAAACCCGATATGGGGCTTATATAGCCCTTGGTGGTGCTGCAATTACACTTGTGTTGAATATTATTCTAGTTCCCAAAATTGGCTATTATGGTGCGGCAACTGCAATTCTGATATGTTCCGTTTTAATGACAATTACAAGTTATATTTTGGGACAAAAATATTACCCAATTCCGTATAACTTAAAACGTATTGCGACTTATTTTGGTTTAGGCATGTTGCTTTATTTTTTCAGCAGCTTTCTTCAGTTCGAAAACCATTGGCTTAAAATGTTAGCTAAAACTCCATTAATTATTTTATTTTTAATGGTCGTTTTCCAGAAGGAGAAATTATGGAGCTTGCCTGGACGGAAAAAGGATAAATAGGATGACTCATTCAAACTCTTGATTTACCATCCTGGGGGAATGAGTATGAATAGAAATCGAATAAAAACGTAACAAATATAAAAATGAAGGTTAAGATCATTAATAAATCGAAACACGATTTACCCAAGTATAGCACTGCCTTATCAGCAGGCATGGACTTGCGTGCTAATATTAACGAAACGGTGATGTTGCAACCACTTGAACGAACTTTAATTCCGACAGGTTTGTTTATTGAATTGCCAGCAGGATACGAAGCACAGATCCGTCCACGAAGCGGAATGGCTTTAAAGGAAGGGATTACTGTTTTAAATACACCCGGAACAATTGATGCGGATTATCGCGGTGAAATTCGTGTGATTTTAGCCAACCTGTCTAACTCGATGGTTGAGATTAACGATGGTGATCGTATTTGCCAGATGGTTGTTGCAGCACACGCTACTGTTGAGTGGGAAGCTGTTGAGGAACTGGAAGAAACCGTTAGAGCAGCGGGTGGATTCGGTCATACCGGGAAAGAATAAATTGGTTAAGCGTTAATAATTATTAAAGACTGAGTTTACTAAAACTTATTCAGTAACTTTGAGATTGCCTTGTAAATACCCCTTGTTTTGTGTGGTTTGGGGTTGGCAATTGATATGAAAAATATAAAAAACTAAAGAATAAAATGAAGATTATTGTTCCAATGGCCGGAATGGGTAAGCGTATGCGCCCACATACTTTAACTGTACCAAAACCATTAATTCCAATTGCAGGGAAACCGATTGTGCAACGTTTATTAGAAGAGATTGCAAAGGTTTCAGGAGAGGAGATTGACGAAATCGCTTATATTATTGGTGATTTTGGTTCTGAGGTAGAGAATCAGCTAAAGGAGATTGCTGCCAATTTAAATGCGTCGGCAAGCATCTATTATCAAAGGGAAGCTTTGGGAACGGCTCATGCCATTCATTGTGCTGCAGATTCACTTGATGGCAAAGTTGTAGTCGCTTTTGCTGACACCTTATTTAAGGCAGATTTTGTTTTAGATAATCAGGCTGATTCTGTTATTTGGGTACAAAAAGTTGAAGATCCATCAGCTTTTGGTGTGATTAAGATGGATGAGAACAACAAGATTACCGATTTTGTAGAGAAGCCTCAGGAATTTGTGTCTGACCTGGCAATTATTGGAATTTACTATTTTAAAGATGGTGCAAATCTTAAGTCGGAGTTGCAATATCTTTTAGATAATAAGCTTGTGGTTAATGGGGAATATCAGTTGACTGATGCTCTTGAAAACATGAAGAATAAAGGTCTGAGTTTTGTTCCCGGACAGGTGATTGAGTGGATGGATTGTGGTAATAAAGATGCAACCGTTAACACAAATCAGCGTATATTGGAATATCATAAAGATGATAAACTGGTAGCTGATAGCCTGATTAATGAGAATGCTGTTATTATACCTCCTTGTTATATCGGAGAAAATGTGGTGATTAGGAATTCTGTTGTAGGTCCTCACGTTTCATTGGGAGACAACTCTTTAGTTGAGAATTCATTGGTTTCGAATGCAATTGTACAAACGAATACCAAAATTGCGGGTGGCAATATCAAAAATTCCATGTTGGGTAATTTTGTTGAAGTTGTTGGTGAAGCAAAAGAATACAGTGTCGGTGATTACACCAACTGTTAATAAATAAAGGTATAGGATCGATTCTGGGGCTTATTTTAAAGGCTTCGGAATCGATGCGCATAAGGGACTATATCGCTTTGAAATACAAATAGAATGATGGGAAGACAATTAAAAGTTTATGTTGTTGCTGGGGTACTTATTTTAAGTTCTTCAGTCGCTTGGGGTCAAAAGAAAGGGACGGATAAAAAGAAGACTAAGACTGAATTGACCGAAGAGAAACGTCTTGAATTCGATTTTGCATTTCATGAAGGCGAAAAATCTCTTGTTTTGGGCGAATACGAAAAAGCAATTTCATGGTTTGCAACTTGTCTTAAACTTGATAATACGAGTGCGGTTGCCCGTTACGAATTGGCTAATATTTATTTGGGTAAGGAGAATCTTAATTCAGCCCTTCAGTTAGCTCGGGAGGCGGTGGCTTTACAGCCTAAAAACATGTGGTATCAGGTTCAGTTGGCTGGTATTTATAAGTCCAAAGGGATGATTGAACAGGCATGTGAAGTGTATGATAATTTGGCTTCTCAATTCCCTAAGCGTAATGATTTTTATTACATTCAGGCTGAATTGTATGCATCGGTTGAAAAGTTCGAACAAGCTCTTGAGGTATATCAGAAACTTGAAAAAAAGATTGGTGTTACTGAGCAAGTAAGCCTAAATAAACAGACCCTTTTTCTTCGTTTAGGTAAAAGGAAAAATGCCTACAATGAGTTGAATAAGCTGATTAAAAAATTTCCGTTTAAAATTGAGAATTATGGTTTGCTTGCTGATATGTATCTGCAAGATGGAGACGGAGAGAAGGCTTTGGAATTGTATAAAAAGATTGTCGAAATTGCGCCTGAGAATGGCTTGGTTCATTTTTATTTAGCTGAGTATTATCGAAAAGAAAAACAATATGACCTGGCTCTGAATTCATTGAAAAAAGCTTTTGCCAGTGATATGGTAGATCCTGATAAGAAGATTCAGTATTTGATGGGGGTTATTATGGCTGATCCTGAGAATAAGGTTTCTGATGTGACCCTGAAAGAATTGTTGGATTTATTGATTAAAGTTCATCCCGAACATATTCATGTAAATGCCCTTTATGCTGATTTCCTGCGTCGTCAGAAAGATAGTGAAGGTGCTCGAAAATTACTAAGGAAAGTTCTTGCCCAAGAGAAAACTAACTATGTCATTTGGGAAGAGTTAATGTTTATTGATAATGAATTGTTGGATTTTGACAGCATGTTGTCCGAAAGCTCAGAGGCTATTAAATATTTTCCAACTCAACCGATGTTGTATATTTTTAATGGGGTCGCTGCAGCACAAAAGAAAGATTATGAAACGGCAGTCAAATCACTAACCACAGGCTTTAATTATATAGGCGATAATATCCCCATGCGAATTCAGTTTCTGACCTATTTGGGAGATGCTCAATACGAGCTTGGTCATACTGAGAAAGCATTTCAAGCCTATGATGAGGTTCTGCTTTTTGATCCTGATAATGTGGTGGTTTTAAACAACTACAGCTATTATTTATCAGTACTTAATCAGAAATTGGACAAAGCCAAAGAGATGAGTTTAAAATGTGTTGAGATTGAAAAGGAAAATTCAACCTATCTTGACACACATGCATGGGTTCTATTTAAATTAGGCTCGTTTTCTGATGCCAAACGTGCCATGGAAAAAGCTCTTCAGTTTGGAGGGCGGGAATCTGCTGTTATTGTCGAGCACTATGGCGATATTCTTTACCGTTTAGGTGATAAGAAAGCGGCAATGACTGAGTGGAAAAATGCCCAAAAGCTTGGTGAAGGTTCTAAGCAATTATTAGAAAAGATAAAAATAGGGGGGATTCCTGAATAGTTTATGAAGATATTTCGAATGAAAAATTGCCTGTTGGGCAGTGCATTTTTGCTTCTCTTGTTGTTGCAATTCTCGTGTAAGTCAACTTATGAACTTGGGCGTAAAAGAGCTCATGGGATAAGCGATAACAGGTTATATAATCAGATTGTGGATAGCAGTCTGTCATACAAATCGCTTTGGGTAAAGCGTTTTTCAGCACACTACGAATCAAACGGCAAATCACAAAATGTCAAAGGTTCAATTAAAATTTTAAAAGACAGTATCATCATGGTGCAAATAAATGCGCCAACCGGGATTTTAGAGGTGGCTCGTATTTATATCACCCCTGATTCGGTTAAGATTATCGATCGTTTGAAGAAGGAATATCTGACTAGTGATTTCTTTTTTTTATCGGAGAAACTGAATATGAATGTTGATTTTTATACACTGCAAAGCATTCTAACCAATTCAATTTTCCAGTTACGTGATCTTTATGAAAGACAACGTCCTTTTATTCGCAATTTTAAAGGCAAAGCCATTGGTGATAAATATGTTTTTTTATCCGATAAGGCTGCAAAGGTTGAGCGGAAATTAAGAAAAGATAAATATTCAAGGCTTTATCGATTTAATTACCAGCGATTTGAAATTGACCCTTCCTTAATGAAAATTACGGATGTCATTGTACGAGAGTTTGGTGAAGAAAGGGAGATGGTTTTAAAGTATCGTGATTTCGTTAAACTTGAAGAACAAAAGTTTCCAAGTGAATTGGTTTTTAAGGTGAAGGATTCCATACAATCCTTATCTTGTAAATTAAAATATAACAAGCTTGAAATTGATGAAGATCTTAAATTTCCTTTTAAGGTCTCTAATAAATTTAAAAGAATCTATCCAGACTAAACTATGGAATTTCTTAAAAGTCAGAAGTTAATTCTATTTTTCATTGTTAGTTTTTTATTGCTGAATTGTTCGGTATATGCACAAGATATATCTAAACTAAAAAAGCAAAAGGAGCAAAATGCGAAAGATATCGCCTATACCCAGAAATTACTTCAAACGACCCAAAAGAAACAAGAAGCCAGTTTGGGACTCTTATCAGTTCTTAGTAGGAAGATTAAGCTCCAGGAGAATATGATCGATAATATTCAAAAAGAACTGGATTATACGGATTCTAAAATAGGTAAAACAAAGGCTGAAATTTCAGGTTTAGAGCAGAAATATAATCAGCTTCAAAAACAGTACGAAAAGCTGATTCTGTATGCACACCGTCAAAAGAACTCGCGTGATAAACTCATGTTTTTATTTGCCTCAAAAGATTTCAATCAGGCTTATAAGAGGTATAAGTATTTGCAGCAGTTTTCTGAATTTACCCGTAAACGTGGTGAGGAATTGGTAGAAACAAAGGTGAAGCTTGATTTGAAACTGGATGGTTTAAAGCTTGCCAAAAAAGAAAAACAAGTCTTATTGGCTTTAAATACAAAGGCCTCAGAAAACTTATCATCACAAAAAAATCAACAATCAGGTGTTCTTTCGCAATTAAAAAAGAAGGAAAAAACGCTTCGTAGGAATTTGGCAATTCAACGCAATAATGATAAAAAACTCGAGAAGGAAATTCGCAAAATTATTGCAGAACAGGCTCGTCTGGCTAAGAAGAAAAAAAATGTAAGCGGGGCCTATGGTTTAACCCCCGAAGAGAAAGCACTTGGTGAGAATTTTGGTCAGAATATGGGTAAGTTTCCCTGGCCAACCCCAACTGGATTTATTTCTCAGAATTTTGGACAGCATGCACATCCTGTATTAAAACATGTGAGAGTCAACAACGATGGGATTGATATCACAACCAAGCCACAATCTATTTGTCGTTCAATTTTTAAAGGAGAAGTCACTCATATTTTATCTATGCCCGGACTGAATATGGTTGTTATTATTAAGCATGGTGATTATATGACTGTTTATTCCAACCTTGCTAGGGTGATGGTGAAAAAGGGTGATTTGGTCTCGGCAAAACAGGAAATCGGGGTGGTTTATACTGATGAGAAGGAAAATCAGACTATCTTGAAGTTTCAGATGTGGAAAGAAACGACAAAGCTTAATCCCTCATTATGGTTACTTAAGCAGTAGTCGGTTACGGTCTTAAATCAGCTTATCTATATTCAAGTGAATGGAATCCAATCGCGAGATATTTATTGAGAAACTGGATAATTTTATTCGAAAGTATTACCAGTATCAACTTTTAAGAGGTTTTCTGCTTACAATCTTGTTTTTGATTGTACTCTATTTGGGCATAAGTGTTTTTGAATATCATTTGTACCTGTCAGCCCGAATTAAGACTATTCTGATTCTCATAGGATCCAGTTTACAGCTTTTTGTTTTCATTGCCCTTATTGTTTTTCCATTAAGGGGTTTGCTTTATAAAGGTTCTCGGATCTCATATCGAAAAGCAATTTTACTGATCTCCTCACATTTTCCCGAACTCGAAGATCGTTTGTTGAATACTTATGAGCTTAGTGAAAATGCTTTGGATCATCCTGAGGATAATGCCTTGCTTATTGCCAGCATTAACCAACGTATTGCCTCTTTAAGTGTCCTGTCTTTTCGTGAGAGTATCTCTTTTAAGGATGCTTATATTTATTTCAAATATTTGTCGGGCGTTGTACTATTTTGTTTAATTATTTATTTTGCTTTCCCTGATTTTTATCCCAGTAGCAATCAGCGCTTGATGCATTTTCGAAAGGATTATAAAGCGCCAGCTGATTTTGAATTTGTTATTGATAGCGAATTGATTGCTGAAAAAGGATCAGATTTCCTTTTAAGCCTTCATACGGATGGTAAATATAGCCCGGAGTCGGTTGAGCTGATTTATGGCGGGCAAAAATATTTGATGCTTTCTGATAATGCAGGGAGGTTCACCTATGAGTTTCGAAATATCAATTCGGAGTTATTCTTTTCATTAGAATCGGGAAAAATCAAATCTTCAACTTATCAGTTGCGTGTAAAATCAAAACCCTTGCTGGAGCTGATGGAGATAAGTATTCAGCCACCTTCATACACGAATTTACCAAGCCATACAGAGAAACAAATAGGGGATGTGAGCTTTCCTGTCGGTTCAGAATTAACATGGCTTATAAAGGCTTATAATGCAGATAGTATTGGTTTGCGTTTTATAAAAAAAGATACTTTCGTTTTTGCACCTAGTACAAGATTGGAGTACACGGATCAATTTTTGGAATCAGACACTTATACAATTAGCCTTGCAAACTCTGATTATCCCCAATCCATATACGCCCGTTATCAGCTGGAGGCTTTACCCGATCAATTCCCAACAATAGGAGTAAGCATGCAAATCGATTCGGTATCTGCTTCGGTTTATTATTTTAAAGGTATTATAAAGGATGATTATGGTTTTAGCAAATTACGTTTCGTATTTAAACCACAAGACGAGGAAGTCAGGTTTTTGCCCGTGCCAATTCAAAAAAACATAACGCGTCAGGAATTTTATTTTGCTTTCGATTTTTCATCCTTGAATTTACCCCAGGGAAGTCAGGTACAATATTATTTTGAAGTTTTCGATAATGATGCAATTCATAAACCCAAAAGTACCCGATCCGATTTTTTAAATTTTTATTTGCCAAGTGCCGAACAAGTTTATGAACTCAATTCTCATATTCAAGACAGCTTAAGTCGTAAGATTGATCAGACTCGGGAAATATCCAGCTCAATTCAACAGGATGTCCTCAAATTGCAGAAAAGTTTATTGGATAATTCGAGTGATCAATGGCAACAAAATCAAATGTTTAATGAGATTGAAGCCCAAAAAAAGCAGCTTGAGAATCTCTTAAAAGAAATTAAGAAGGATAATGCCCGTAAAAATCAGCTTATGAAGGCTGCTGGTTTGCAGGATTCCTTACTTCTTGATAAGCAAAAGAAGATTGAAGAGCTGATGGATAAAATTATGGACGATGAGTTGAAAAAACTTTTCGAAGAGTTTAATAAACTGTCAGAAAATCTGGATAGAGAAAAGATAAATAAATTGGGTAATCAATTGAAAATGTCTATGACAGATTTTCAGAAGCAACTCGATCGCAATCTTCAATTATTAGAACGTTACGAAATTGAATTAGGCATTAAACAACTTTCTTCACGCATCGAGAAATTAGCTCAGGAACAAAAAGCGCTTTCTCAATCGAAACGAAAAGACCAGGAATCTACCATTCGAAAACAAGTGAGTGCAAAAATGCAGTGGGAACGAATAGAAAAGGACCTGGAAGAATTGTTGAAAAAAAATTCCGGAATTGAGAAGCCATATCAACTCAGCGATTTTCAGAATGAGAAAAATGCCATTGAGAAGAGCATGCAGGAAAGTCTTGATCAGTTGAGAGAAAATAAAATGGGTAAAGCCGGAAAGAGCATGCAGACAAGTTCCCAACAACAATCTGAAATAGCTCAAAAACTGACTTCTGCCATGGCGGGAAATATGTCAATGCAATTGAGTATTGATACCGACATGTTGAGTAAATTACTGCATAATCTTATCGATTTTTCTTTTCAACAAGAAAAGCTTATTTTAGATTTGAAAAAAATAAACTACCTTAATCCATTATATGTCAGTATTATTGACAGGCAAGGGGTTTTGAATGAAGAGTATCAATTATTACAGGATTCTTTATTGTCTTTATCGAGTCGTACACCTCAGGTTGCTGCTCTTATTGGGAATAGAATTTTCGAATTGGAAGACTTTTTGAGTCAAAGTTTAGACGAGTTGAATGATCACAGAGTTTATCAGGCTCAGGTGACTCAACAAAAATCGATGACCGAGATTAATGAGTTGGCTGTATTTTTATCAGAAGCACTCAAACAATTGCTTGAACAAATGGCCAATGGTATGCCGGGGAGTCAGCTTGGCGATAAAAAAGGTAAAACCCCCTCTTTTTCGGGGATGAAGTCGCAGCAGGAATCCTTAAAAAAGATGCTTGAACAAATGATTCAAGGGCTGAAGGATGGGGAAGGAAAGGCTGGACAGAAGAGTGAAAAGTTAGGAAAATACCTGCAAGAACAAGAGATGTTTAAGCAGAAGATGAATGAGATGATTCAGCATGGAGGGCATGGCGAGCAGACCGAAAAGATATTAAGAGACGTTATGAAGATGATGGAGCAAACGGAACGCGAGATCTCTAATTTTTCGGTTAATCGGCAGACTATTATTCGTCAGAATCAAATCATGACGCGATTGTTGGAGGCAGAAAATGCATCACGCGAGAAGGATTTTGATAAAAAAAGGGAAAGTAAATCGGGACAAAATCATAAATTGAGTAACCCTAAAGCTATATTTAAGTATAAGAAAACAGATACTGACTTCGATGATTTGTTTAATGATTCGAATGTGAAACTCATAGACTACTACAATAAAATTTATTTGGATTATCTTATTCGATTGAACGATGGCAAAAGCAGATAACTTATTAAGAGTTCCTTCTCGTATGCATTATTTGAAGCGTGTCGAGAATCTAATTAGTAACCTGTCTTCACATTATCAAATTAGCCCAGAAGCTTCCGAGAAAATTTCATTGGCCGTTTTGGAGGCTGTAAATAATGCTATTTTGCATGGTAATAAGCTCGATCACAAGAAAAATGTTACAATTCATTTTCGGGTGAGCAAGCGCTGTATCTCCTGTGTCATCAAGGATGAAGGTGATGGATTTGACTTTTTATGCGTTCCTGACCCAACTCTTCCCGAAAATATTGAGAAAACTCACGGAAGAGGCGTATTTTTGATGAACCATTTGGCCGACTCTGTACACTATAGTGCTGAGGGCCGACATGTTAAAATGGTTTTCAATCTATAATAAATGCAGATAAGTTACAATACGTGTGAAACTGAAATGCCTGAAATTAATCAGGAAAGAGTCAGTTTGTGGATCTCTCAAGTGGTAGAAAATTTCGATTGCGAAATAGGGGAGATTAATTATTATTTTTGTTCTGATAATTATTTGTTGGAGATGAATCGTGAACACTTGAATCACGATTACTTTACAGATATTATCACCTTTGATTACACAGTTGCGGATATCATATCAGGTGATTTATTTATTTCTGTAGATACTGTACGTGATAATGCTCAAGAATATCAGGTTGATTTCTTAGAGGAATTACATCGGGTGATTGTGCACGGTGTCCTTCACTTACTTGGGATTGATGATAAATGTGATGAGGATCAGGAAATAATGACCCAAAAGGAGGATGAATCATTAGCTTTACTTTCCAAGATTCATTAAATTTGTGAAATTTTTGAATTAAAAAATTGATTATTAGCTTTTTACACAGTCTTCTTAAGGCTTTTAAAGAGTTGATATCTAATATATTACCCTGTTTTTTGATGAGAATTGCAGGTGTAAAATACTGAAAGTGTATATGTTAGCTGAATATGATGTTATAGTAGTTGGTGCTGGCCATGCAGGATGTGAGGCCGCAACGGCAGCAGCCAATTTAGGTTCATCGGTGCTTCTGATCACCATGGATATGAATAAGATTGCACAAATGTCTTGTAATCCTGCTATTGGTGGAATTGCCAAAGGACAGATTGTGCGAGAGATTGATGCATTGGGAGGATATACAGGTATTGTTACCGATAGGTCATCCATTCAATTTAGAATGCTGAATCGTTCGAAAGGACCCGCTATGTGGAGTCCAAGAGCACAATGCGACCGTATGGTTTTTTCTTCAGAATGGAGACGCGTTGTTGAGAATACCGATAATTTAGATATGTGGCAGGATGCTGTAGTGGGACTTCTCTTCGAAGATGAAAAGGTGATTGGTGTTAAAACAAAACTGGGAGTTGATATTAAATCAAAAACGGTTGTTTTAACCAATGGTACTTTCCTGAATGGTTTGATGCATGTAGGCAAAAAACAAGAGATGGGAGGCCGTTCATCTGAACCGGCTTCGTTTGGTATTAGTGAGCAATTGAAATCTGTAGGATTTGAAGTTGGTCGTATGAAGACAGGAACACCTGCTCGTCTTGATGGCCGAAGTATTGATTTTTCAGTAATGAAGCGACAGGATGGGGAAGAGGATTTTCATCAATTTTCATATTTGAATAATCATGTGGATAAGGAGTTGATTCAACGTCCCTGTTATATTACTTATACCAATCCTGAGGTCCATTCTGAATTGGAACTTGGTTTTGATGAATCGCCGATGTACGATGGAACCATTCAAAGTACAGGACCGCGTTATTGCCCAAGTATCGAATCGAAGTTGACCACTTTTGCTGAGAAAAATGAACATCTTTTGTTTTTGGAACCAGAGGGGGAAACAACACATGAATACTATATCAATGGCTTCTCTTCAAGTTTAGCTTGGGATATTCAATTGAATGGATTAAAGAAAGTGCCGGGATTGGAGAATGTGAAAATGTATCGTCCGGGATATGCTATTGAATACGATTATTTCGCTCCAACACAGTTGCATCATACTTTGGAAACAAAGCTGATAGAAAATCTTTATTTTGCTGGTCAGATTAATGGAACAACAGGCTATGAGGAGGCTGGAGCTCAAGGGATAATTGCAGGAATAAATGCGAGTCTGAAAGTTCAGGGGAAAGAGCCATTTACTTTAAAACGGGATGAAGCCTATATTGGTGTTCTAATTGATGATTTGGTGACAAAAGGTGTTGATGAACCTTACCGTATGTTTACTTCTCGTGCAGAATATCGTATTCTTTTGAGACAGGATGATGCCGATATGAGACTGACACCACGTGCTTATCAGTTGGGTTTAGCAGGTCAGGATCGTATGGATTTATTGACTCAGAAAATCGAGTATCGCAATAAGCTGATCTATTTTTGTCAGGAATTTGGAGTAAAACCCAAATACATCAATGCTGTTTTAGAAGATTTGGGAACAAGTCCGCTTAAGCAAGGTGTGAAATTGTACGATGTCGTTTTGAGACCTCAAGTTCATATTTCTGACTTGATTGAAACAATTCTGCCTTTAAAAGAAATTGTAGATTCAATTCCCAATAGAAGAGATGAGATTGTTGAAGCCGCTGAAGTTTTAATAAAGTACTCAGGTTATATTGAGCGTGAAAAACTAATTGCTGATAAGCTGACCCGACTTGAGAGGATCGTGATTACTGATCGTTTTGATTACACAACATTACAATCTTTATCAACTGAAGCGCGTCAGAAATTAGATAAGATCAGACCTGAAACAATAGGGCAGGCTTCACGTATTCCCGGTGTTTCACCTAGTGATGTAAACGTGCTTTTAGTCCTTATGGGACGTTAATGTTCCACGTGGAACGCTAGGGTGGTTTATCTTACAAACGCCCTTTGAAGAGCTCGAAAGTGCCTTGTCTTGATTATGAGATGGGTGTTTTCGAGCTTTTGGCATAAAGGATTGTGTACAGAAACACAGCTTTGTTTTAATTACAATTCTTTTTAATTGGATACTTGAGTATCTTGTATTATAATTTGAAAAATTAAATGATATGGATAAGTCGAATTTTACTATTGCCGGAAATATTGTTGATGTTGTTGCAAAAAGGATATATAAGGGAGAGCTTGAGATTAGGGAAGGAAAGATTGCTTCGATCAAGGAACTTGAATTTGCACCCGATTGTTATATCCTCCCAGGTTTGGTTGACTCACATGTGCATATAGAAAGTTCACTTTTAATTCCAAGTCGTTTTGCTGATTTAATTGTTAGGAAAGGAACATTAGGCGTAGTGACCGATCCTCATGAGATTGCAAATGTTCTGGGTGAAATTGGGATAGATTTCATGATTAATGATGCACGTAAGACCCCGCTTGAAATTCGTTTTGGCGTGCCATCTTGTGTTCCTGCGACTTCTTTTGAGACTTCCGGGTTTGTTTTGGGGCCAAACAAGGTCGAAAGTTTGCTGAAACGTGAAGAGGTTGTTTGTTTGGCAGAAGTTATGGATTATCCTGGAGTCATTCGGGGTGATTTGGATATCATGAAAAAAATTGTTGCAACGAAGCGCTTAGGCAAGAAAGTCGACGGACACGCTCCAGGTGTAAATGGAGAGGATTTGAGAAAGTATGTTGCTGCAGGTATCTCTGCTGATCATGAATGTTCGACTTTGGAGGAGGCTATTAATAAGATCCGTTTAGGAATGATGATACAGATAAGAGAGGGGAGTGCTGCTAAAAATTTTGAAGCTCTCTATTCTCTGATTGATACGCATCCGGATCGGGTCATGTTGTGTACGGATGATACGCATCCCGATGATTTATTTGAAAGAGGGCATATTGATCATCTTATTCGAAGAGGTTTAAATAAAGGATGTGATATCTTTAATTTATTACGGGCAGGCTCCTATAATGCCATTAGACATTATGGTCTGGATTTAGGATTACTTCAACTGGGGGACTCTGGAGATTTTATTGTGATTGATGATTTAGACTCATTTCAGGTGCAGTCGTCTTATATGAAAGGCGTGTGCGTTTATAATAATGGAGAGGTGCTCTTCGATAGTCATAACGAAATCCTTTTAAATAATTTCTATCGAAAAGAAATTGGTCTTGAGGATATTCAAATTAAAGCCAAGGATTGTGATGTGCACGTAATGGCGGTAAATGATGGTGATTTATTGACAGGGTGGACACAAGGACGTCCCAAAACTGAGGATGGTCAATTTGTTTCGGATATAGAACAGGATCTTTTAAAGATGGTTGTGATGAGTCGTTACAATAATGATAAACCTGTTGTAGGTTTTGTTAAGGGGTTTGGTTTTAAAAGAGGCGCAATATCGGGAAGTGTTGCACACGACAGTCATAATATTATTGCTGTAGGAACTAATGATGCAGATATATTGAGTGCCTTGAACAAGCTTATAAGAATGAAGGGTGGGATGGTTGCTTCAGATTCTGAATTGTCTCGGTTTGTGAAGTTGGATGTTGCAGGTTTGATGTCGAACAAAAGAGGGGAGGATTTGCTGTCGGATTATAAAAAGCTTTCTGATTTTACCCGAGGTTTTGGTAGTAGCTTTCATTCTCCATTTATGACACTGGCTTTTATGTCTTTACTGGTTATACCTAAATTGAAACTTTCAGATAAAGGGCTTTTTGATGTTGAGCAATTTAAGTTGATTGATTTGTATTGTGAATAGTCTTGTTTATATTGTCTCGGTATCCATTAGAATTTAATATTTGTGGTAGAAAACAAACACATTGTTCGCTTAAAAGAACGGGTTGCAGCTTTACCGGATGAACCCGGGGTTTATCAATTTTTTGATGAACATGAAAAGATTATTTACGTTGGAAAGGCGAAACGATTGAAAAGGCGTGTTGCGTCCTATTTCAATAAGGTGCATGATATTGCCAAAACGAATGTGATGGTGAAAAAGATCGCAGATATCAAACACCTGGTTGTAGAAACGGAAGAAGATGCTCTTTTGCTTGAGAATAATCTGATTAAAAAGCATCAGCCTCGCTATAATATCCTTCTAAAGGATGATAAGTCCTACCCCTGGATTTGTATTAAAAAAGAGACTTTCCCAAGAGTTCATATTACACGGCAATTGGTAAAAGACGGATCTGAATATTTTGGTCCTTATACCAGTGTTCGGATGGTGAGAACGCTTATGGATTTAATTCGGTCATTATACAAGCTGAGAACTTGCAATCTTAAACTTGATGAAAAAAGTGTTTCGCAGGGGAAATTTAAGGTTTGTCTGGAGTATCATATTGGGAATTGCAAGGGACCTTGTGTAGGGAATGAATCATTTGAAGAATACCATCAGACTATAGCTGAAATACGTCATATTCTTAAAGGGAATATTAAAAATGTAACGGATTTTCTTCAGGAAAAAATGCAGGCCTTAGCTCTCGATTATAAATATGAGGACGCACATTTAATTAAGGAGAAGTTAGATCTTCTTGAGAAATACAGGAGTAAATCAACGATTGTAAGTCCTACGATTGATAATATTGATGTTTATTCTATTTTGGCTGATGAGGACACGGCCTACGTTAATTTTCTAAAGCTTGTAAATGGAGCGATTATTCAGGCTCACACTATAGAGATTAAGAAAAAATTGGATGAAAGTGAGGAAGAGCTTTTGGTGATGGGAATTGTTGAAATTCGTCAAAAGATTTTTAGTACAGCTAAAGAAATTATTGTGCCTTTCCCTTTAGATCTTTCAATGCATAATGTGGGTTTTACAGTCCCTCAAAGAGGCGATAAGAAGAAGCTTTTAGATTTGTCATTACGCAATGTGAAGTATTTCCGTCAGGAAAAATTGAAACAGCTTGAAAAAAGACAACCGAAGAAACATTCCGATAGAATCGTGGAGGGGATGAAAAAAGATTTTCGCCTTAAAGAATTGCCTGTTCATATTGAGTGTTTTGATAATTCGAATATTCAGGGAACGCATCCTGTTGCTTCCTGTGTGGTTTTTCGTAATGCAAAACCCTACAAAAAAGATTACCGACATTTTAATATTAAAACGGTGGTTGGGGCCAACGACTTTGCCTCGATGGAAGAGATCATTTACAGACGGTATAAGCGCTTATTGGAGGAGGAGAAATCATTACCTCAGTTAATCGTGATTGACGGCGGGAAAGGGCAATTGGGGGCAGCTCTAAACTCACTTGAAAAACTTGATCTAAGGGGGAAAGTAGCAGTTGTCGGGATTGCAAAACGTTTGGAAGAGATCTTCTTTCCTGGTGATCCTTACCCTCTGTATTTAGATAAGAATTCAGAAAGTTTGAAAGTGATTCAGCATCTGAGAAATGAATCGCACCGATTTGCGATTACCTTTCACAGACAGAAACGATCGAAAGCCTTTATCACTTCAGAACTGGACGAGGTCTCTGGAATTGGTCCTAAGACAAAACAGAGCTTGATTTCGACTTTTAAATCAGTAGAAAATATAAAGAAAACCAGTTTGGAAGATCTTGAAAAATGTATTGGTAAATCGAAAGCTGTAAAGCTTTGGCATCATTTTAATTAGATGTTGTTAATTGTAGTTGATATTCATCTTTTAAACGATGTGCTTATTTTTTTTAAAAGATGGCATGAATCAACTCTTCAGTTTCTAACTGATCAAAGTAATCTTGCATATTCAAATGGCTCAATACCTGTATTAAACTTTCCTTGTGGTGGGGGATGCTGATTAGGTTGTTTTCGAGTTCGGCAATTTTTTCTTTTTTAATGCAATTACCTAAAATTTCAGCTTTTGAAATTCGGCCCTTTTCGATGTCAAGCTCTATTTCTAATATATTTCCATTGTCAAAACCAATGAGTCTTTCAAATTTGTATTTGGGTGAGTAGCCAAAATTCCATTCCCATTTCAGGTATTTTTCTTCCATCAGCTTCTGAATAGCCTCATGATCTGATTCTGTTAGTTCGTATGCCTTAATCTCCGGAAATTGACTTTGAACGTGACGAATGATTTTGTTTTGCAATTCATCAATAAGCAGTGGAGTGGATAGATGCTCGCTGATATTGGTTACCCGGCTTCTAATGGATCGGACACCTCTGTCACGAAACTTAAGTGGGTTCACCTTCAAAAGGCTGTTCAAGCGGCTTAAATCGCTTGAGAAAAGCATCGTGCCATGCTGCATCACTTTGTTTCGGTAGATATGGGAGGCATTACCTGAAAATTTCATTCCTTCAATGGTCAGATCACTTTTACCTTCGAATTTGGCATCTACACCTAAACTTTGGAGGACATCTATTACGGGTTGTGAGTATTTTCTGAAATTGATCAATTCGCCTTTTTCACCTTTGCTGATAAAGCAATAGTTTAAGTTGCCTTCATCATGAAAAACAGTCCCGCCACCAGAAAGGCGACGGACAATTTCAATATTTTGTTCTTCACATTTGTCCAAATTAATTTCAGCCAGAGCATTCTGATGTTTCCCAATAACAATGGCCGCTTTATTTCGGTAAAGTATATAGAAATTTTCCTCGAAATTTTTCAGGAAGTATTCTTCTGTTGCTTGATTAAAGGCGGCTTGATTGCTTTTGCTGATATAATAGAACATGTATTATTTAAATTTTGAATCTTTAATTTTTAAACCATTTTATACAAATATGCTGAATAAATTTGATAATAGTTATTTAGATTCAGTTTTAATAGTAAATTTTGAGTTGTGATGATGGGATGCAGGAACAAAGATTTAACTTTGTTAATCGGAATTTTAAAATATAAGAAAATGCGTGTAGTCATTCAAAGAGTGAGCCGGGCTTCGGTAGAAGTCGAAAATCAAGTTATTGGAGAAATAGGAAAGGGACTTATGATTTTAGTGGGGATTGAAAATTCCGATGGACAAGAAGATATTGATTGGCTTTGTAAGAAGATTTGTAATCTAAGAATATTCGACGATGAAGCAGGTGTTATGAACAAATCCTTGATAGAGATAGGTGGCGGAATTCTGGCTATTAGTCAGTTTACTTTGCATGCTCGCACCAAAAAGGGGAACCGTCCTTCCTATATCAATGCTGCAAAACCAGACCATTCAATTCCTCTTTATGAGTCATTTTTATTGGCTTTGGAAAAGGAGAGCGGAAAGAAACCTCAAAGGGGACAGTTTGGTGCCGAAATGCAGGTGGCTTTGGTTAATGACGGGCCGGTGACCATTACAATTGACAGTAAAAACAAAGAATAGTTAGTACGATGATGTGTTGATTTTCTGATGTGATGATTTGTTGATTGGCTTGGGAGTCCCGAAATTTGCACCTATAAACTCATAACTCATAACTCATAACTCATAACTCATAACTCATAACTCATAACTCATAACTCATAACTCATAACTCATAACTCATAACTCATAACTCATAACTCATAACTCATGAACGAATTAAGTATAAAAGCGGCTCAGGAACAAGTTGATGCCTGGATTAAAGAATATGGTGTGCGTTATTTTAGTGAGTTGACAAATATGGCCATTCTGACCGAAGAAGTTGGTGAAGTAGCCCGTTTGATCGCTCGAAAATATGGTGATCAATCATTTAAGTCCAGTGACTCCGATAAAGATTTGGGCGATGAAATGGCCGATGTCCTTTGGGTATTGATTTGTTTGGCCAACCAAACCGGAATTGATTTGACTGAAGCTTTCAAAAAGAACCTCGAAAAGAAAACGTCCCGGGACAAGAACCGACACTTGGATAATAAAAAACTCAGGTAGCTATTTATCCCATGTCTAAGTGTAAATAAATTAATGTTATAGAAATAGGGGAAGAGTAAAAATTATCTTAGTTTTGTGCTCTTAAGACAATATTCAGACTTTTATGGGAAAGAATATTGATGGAAAAATCAGCGAATAAAGATTCGCAACTGGTTATTAATTATTTACTTACATTATGGAGAGAGACATTTTAGAAATCTTAAAATCATACGATCTTAAGATTAGCGATGCAGAAGTAAAGGCAAATGTCAAATCAATTTTGGATAAAGATTTTGAAGCTTTATACACAATTGAGAATCTTAAAAAGAATTTTTCTTTTATTGATTTAACGACTCTAAACTCTACTGACACGCATGCAAAGGCTAAAAGTTTTGCTGACAATGTAAATAACTTCCAGAACGATTTTGACATGCCAAATGTGGCTGCTATTTGTGTATATCCATACCAGGTACCTACATTGAATGAAAACTTAAAAGCTGAGGGCGTTAGAATAGCTTCTGTAGCAGGTGTTTTCCCATCTTCTCAATCATACGTTGAAGTTAAGGCATTAGAATGTAAAATGGCCGTTGAAAAGGGAGCTAATGATATCGATATTGTGATATCAATTGGAGCTTTTCTTGAAGGACATTATCAAACGGTGTTTGATGAAATTGCGATTCAGAAAGAGGCTTGTGGTGAGGCTCACTTGAAAGTTATCCTTGAGACAGGGGAGTTGAAAACGGCAGAAAATATTCGTACCGCATCTATCATTGCAATGGAAGCCGGAGCTGACTTTATCAAGACTTCAACAGGTAAAGTGCCAGTGAATGCAACATTAGAGGCAGCTTATATTATGACTCAGGCGATTACTGAGTATTATGAGAAAACAGGCCGAATGGTTGGTTTTAAACCAGCAGGGGGAATTGCAACAGCTAAGGATGCTATCGAGTTTTATGCAATTTCGAAGAATAACTTGGGTGAGGAATGGTTAAATAATAAGTGGTCCAGAATTGGAGCTTCAAGCTTGGCAAATAACCTGCTTACTGAGATTCATAAATTGGAGACTGGTGAGGAAAAAGAAATTAAGTATTTCTAAATCAGATTCTAATCAGTTATTAAAAACCGGACTTGTTCCGGTTTTTTTTTGCTCAAAAATTACTTATTCAAAATTTAAACTTGTTTTTTTAGAATTATTATGTAACTTCATTTTTGGTTTAACTATCTGTTTGGCATTAAAATATGTCTGTTTGTCTGTTTTTTTAGGCTAGTTATGGTAAATTTCAGCGAATATAAAAGGAGCGTTATTCCAGTAATTCATGATTGATTCACTCATTTAAAGTAGGGAGATAGAAGCGTTGATTAGGATATGATTTAAGCCGTTTTGATAAATTTTCTTAATAATGGAATTAAAAACTGATTTGTATAAGGTTGAGAAAATTCAAGAACTCGAAAATGAGATTTTTGAATTGAAGCAACGGTTGAATAAAACTGAAGCGGGATTGCCTTGTAAAAGCATCTTGAATGAAGATCAAAAATTGGTTGAAGGATTCGGCGTCATTGATCATAATTTTAACATTCTGTCTTTTGATGCAAAATCAAATAGTTTTAGAAAGAATAAAGACGATAGGTCGTCCGGACAGAAATGCTATTCTGTTTTTTGCAATTCGAATGAACCTTGTGCCGGTTGTACAATTTTGAAGAAGCGTGCCAGTAAATTGGTATGGTACTCTCTGCAAACACAGTTGCCAGATAACCAGCGAAAATGTAAGAAAAATATTATTGCTTCATTTGAATCTAATGAACCTAATGCCCCATTTTTAGTAGAAACCGACTTGTTTTATCAGCAACTTTTTGAATCAAAGGGAGATGCATTGCTTATTTTGAATTGTAAAGGGCAGGTGTTGAAATTTACAGATAAGTTGAATGAGATGTTGGGCTATAGCAAAGAGGAATTTTCAAAATTGACTGTATTTGATATTGATGATCCGACCAATTCTCTCACTTTTGAAGAGAGAGTGAGTCAAGTTCGGGAAACAAAAGGAGCGATTTTTGAGACAGATTTAATCACAAAATCAGGAGACCTCATTCCAGTTGAGAGTAGCTTGTGTCCTATTAAATATCATGATAAGACCGTATATTTCACAAGCTTTAGAAATATCCAGGAAAGAAAGGAAACCGAAAGAGAATTGCATGAAAGTGAAATTCGATTTCGAACTCTGGTTGAAAATGCGACTGATCTTGTTATGAGATTTGACCGTGAGTATCGTTACGTTTTTATCAATTCTGCTTCACTTCATGTATTTGGAATTCCACCTGAAGATTTTATAGGTAAGACACATCACGATATGGGTTTTCCCTACGATTTATGTCAGCTTTGTGAAGAAGAGATGGATAAGGTTTTTGAATCCGGAATATCCGATGTAATCGATTTTTCAATTGAGGTGAAGGGACGTGAAATTTCTTTTGAATGGCAACTGATTCCTGAATTTGATGAAGAAGATGAAATTCCTTACCTCATGGCAGTTGCACGAGATGTTACCAAACGCAAACAGAGCGAAAAAGCTTTGGAAGAAGCTCTGAAAACCAAGGATAAATTCTTTTCAATTATTGCTCATGACCTAAAAAATCCATTTGGATCCTTGCGGGCACTTTCCGAAGCTCTACAGTTAAACGATGATCTTACGAAAGAAGAAATTAATGAATTCGCAGAAATTATTCATGCTTCTGCTTGTCAGGGGTATGATTTGCTTGAGAATTTATTAGATTGGTCACGTTCACAAAGGGGAAATATAAAGTGTGAACCTGAAGAGTTTGATTTGATTGAACTTGTAGAGTCAAATATCAATTTGCTACAAGCAAATATTCATAAAAAGAAGATTAATATTCATTTTAACCCGGACCATAATAAAACTGTTTTTGCAGATAAATATATGGTTGATACAATTATTCGGAACCTGATGGCTAATGCAGTTAAATTCACATATATGTATGGGAATATTGAAATCAGTCTACTTGATCGGGAAAAGCATTATGGTCTTTCCATCAAGGATGATGGGAAAGGAATTAGTCAGGAAAACCAGACCAAATTATTTGATATGGATAATCAGTATTCCAGTAAAGGCACTGCCATGGAAACCGGAACAGGTCTTGGGCTGATTCTCTGCAAAGAATTTATTGATTGCAACAATGGTGAGATTTGGGTTGAAAGTGAAAATGGAGAGGGCAGTTGTTTCTCATTTATTGTCCCCAAAAATAAGAGTGGATTTACTTCTTAACTCCAATTTCTAAATCATAAATCTAATAATCGATTTTATTTTTCTCTGTCTATCGTATAATGAACAAGGGCTAGCATGGCATTTTTGATTTCTGAATCAGGAAAGGTCATCAAAATAGCTTCTGCCTTTGCTTTGTATTCAAGCATCTTTTCCCGTGTGTAATCAATTCCGCCTTTTTCTTTTACAAAAGCAATTAATTCCTGCACTTTGTCTTTGTTCTTATTATGCTTTCTGAGGCTTCTGATCGCCCATCTTTTTTCTTTGGGAGTACAGTTTCTTAAAACCGAAATAAGGGGAAGAGTTAGCTTTTTTTCCTTAATATCATTGCCTGTTGGTTTTCCAATGGCAGCTTGTTTGTCATAGTCAAACAAATCGTCCTTAATTTGGAAAGCTATTCCCAGATAAGCCCCAAATTGCTTCATTTTTTCCTGAGTTTCGGCATCAGCATTTACCGAAAGAGCTCCCAGTTGGGTACAAGCCGCAATTAAGCTGGCTGTTTTTTTATAGATAATATCAAAATAGACCTCTTCTGTGATATCTAGTTTTTTCGATTTTTCAATTTGTAAAAGTTCCCCTTCACTCATCTCTTTTACAGACTCAGACACAACTTTCAGTTGCTTAAATTCATCATTGTCCAAAGCAATTAATAAACCTTTGGATAGAAGGAAATCGCCAACTAAAACGGCAACTTTCGATTTCCAAAGGGCATTGATCGAAAAGAATCCACGTCTTTCGTATGCTTCATCAACCACATCATCGTGTACCAAAGTGGCTGTGTGTAAAAGTTGAGTAAGAGTTGCAGCCGTATAGGTCGACGCATTGACTTCTCCGCAAAGTTTGGCTGTTAAAAAGACCAATATTGGTCGGATTTCTTTCCCTTTTCTCTTGATAATATATTGGTTAATAACATCAAGCAAGCGAACTTTAGTCCGCATGGCATTGCGAAAATAGGGATTAAACTCTTTTAACTCTTTTTCAATAGGAGCCTTTATGGTTTTTAAAGTTGAAGCTTTTGTCATAGAAACCAAAGGTAAAAATTTCGAGACATCAACAGCTAAAAAAAATATAAATTTTCAGACCCTATGGTCTTTATCAAATTATTGGGTCTTATGATTGAATAAATGCATCCTTATGAATTTAGAAAAGGGGAAGGTTAATTGTGTAAAAAGATATTATTCAGCATATTTGGGGCTATATTCTATTCAGAATACTCATAAATTAGTATCAAATTAACAAATTTAACTATTTCGATATGAGAGATTTCTTTCTTAATAGAATATATTTATATATTTGCATAATTATTAAATGCGAGTTTAAGTATAGTGTATGAAAATTAACGAATTAGAACCGGAGAAATTAGAACAAGCTGCCAATATGCTAAAAGCAATTGCGCATCCCATGCGTATTGCAATTTTGGGTCATCTTGATGATGGTAAGAAATTGACAGTTACTGAAATACATGAGTTGTTGAATATTGAACAATCAACAACTTCGCACCATTTGGGTATTCTAAAAGATAAGGGTGTTTTGCAATCGAAACGTGAAGGTAAAAACACGTATTACTTTTTGAAGCATTGTAGTTTAAGTAATATTGTTGATTGTGTGAGCAAATGCACAATGGGATAAATATTCATTTTTCTCTAATTTGAAAGTATCGTTTTCATGGCAAAAGTAAGATTAACCAAAGAGTTTCGATTCGAAATGGCACATGCCCTTTGGAACTACGATGGTTTGTGCAAGAATATTCATGGACATTCCTATATTCTTTATGTCACCGTTATTGGTGAACCTATTACCGATCAAGCTAACCCGAAGTTAGGGATGGTGATGGATTTTGGTGATTTGAAAAGAATTGTGAATCAGGAAATTGTTGATAAATTGGATCATGCAGTTGTTTTGAGTGACAGAACACCCATGTTGGAACAATTGAATATTCCTCAGATGTTTGAACGTTTTTTTGTTTTTGATTATCAGCCAACCTGTGAGAATATGATTGCTGACTTTGCTGAAAGAATCATCAAGCGTTTACCTGCCGAAGTGAAATTGCATTCCCTTAAACTTCACGAGACAGCCACTTCTTTTGCTGAATGGTTTGCAGAGGATAACTAATTCGAAATAAAATATATAAATTCAAGTCCGGTTTTGTTCCGGACTTTTTTGTACCCCTGGTTTTAATAAAATTACGATGATTTCAAGTTCTTTCAATTTCGATCAGATAAAGCCCGTGAATCCTTTATTGGCACTTTTCCCACTTGAACCCTATGGGATTAAACATGCTTACCGGGTTTTTAAGTTGGTTGACAAAATTTGTGATTTTGTGGAGATTAGTATCGAGAAGCGTCAAGTTCTTAAATTTTCAGCTCTTTTTAGTGATATTGGAAAAGAGAAGACGATGGATGTGAATCATGGGTTTAAATCGTATCAAAAGTTAAGTGAGCACAATTTCTTAGGCAAAAGTCGTTTTAATAATGAACTCTGTCGGTTTCTGATGCAGTGTCAGGCGATAAGGAGTGATGAACTTGAGAGTCATTTAGAAAAATATCAAATTGAAAATCGGGAAGAAGCTATTCTTTCATTAAAAGTTTTAAAGGATGCTTTAGCTCTCGATGCTTTCCGGTTTGGTAATTTTTGTGCGGCAGATCTTGAATTATCATGCTCTAAAAAGCTGGTTCTGTTTGCAAGCCAATTCTACAGGAAAAATTTAAACCAGGATTTCATTTTAAAGGAAATTGAGGATTGGTTGAGTCGTACCAATAATAATTGAACTCAAAAGAAAGCCTCAAAATATTTCTCTTACTTTTGTTCGTAATAATTGAAACGAATCATTAAAACACGTCGAATATATGTATTCATTAGATAGTAATCCTTACAAGAAGCTTTTTTTACTCGATGCTTTTGCATTGATCTACCGATCGTATTACGCTTTTATCAAGAACCCAAGATATACCTCTACAGGTATTAATTCTTCAGCCATGTTGGGGTTCACCAATACACTCCTGAATGTACTTGAAAAAGAAAAACCATCGCATATAGCGGTTGTTTTCGATCCTCCGGGTAAAACCTTTCGTCATGATATGTTTGAGGAGTACAAGGCTCACAGACCACCCATGCCTGATGATTTAAGAAATTCTATTCCCTATATCAAGCGTATCATTAAGGGCTTTAATATTCCAGAAATTGAGGTTGAAGGTTACGAGGCGGATGATGTAATCGGAACTTTAGCCAAGAAAGCAGAGAAGAAAGGTTACACGGTTTATATGATGACCCCTGATAAGGATTATGCCCAACTGGTGAGTGAAAACATCTACATGTATAAACCGGGGCGATCCGGAAATGAAACAGAGGTTCTGGGGATTCCTGAGATTTTAAATAATTTCGGACTTGAAAGCCCTGAACAGATTATTGATTATTTGGGATTGATGGGTGACTCTGCCGATAACATTCCCGGCTGTCCAGGGATTGGACCGAAAACGGCTCAGAAACTTTTGGCCGCTTATAAATCTATTGATGGAATTTACGAAAACACCGATAAGTTAAAAGGCAAGCAAAAAGAAAATATTGTGAATTCAGAAGAGCAAGTTCGTTTTTCGAGAGAATTAGCAAAAATTGCCTTGGATGCTCCTATAGACTATGTTGAAGATAAATTTAAATTGATAGATATCGATGAAGACACCTTGGGACGTGTTTTTCTTGATTTGGAATTCTTCAGTTTGAGAGAAAAGGTTTTATCTAATGCAAATAGTAAATCGATAGATAATACTGATAATGGAGCTTCCAACAGTGCCAAATCTGTGGGTAAGAGTCCGATAGAAGAGAAAAATGTTATTCTCAGAGAGCTTAAAGATTTGAAATCACAATTCTTTGTTCTTGATAATGCGGAAGTTAGAGCTGATTTGAGAGCCGATTTATGTGTGCAAAAATCCTTCTCATTTAGAACAATTTTGAGCGATTCGGATCCCAATCAGTCCGAAATTATAGGTTTGGCTTTTGCGTTCAGAAATGACCGTTCATTTTTTGTTCCATTTCCTCAAGATCCATCTGAAGCAAAAAAAGTGGCTCAGGAATTCCGATTTATTTTTGAAGATGAAAAAATTTTGAAAATAGCTCATGACATTAAACGTGATATTTTGGCATTGCGTTGGTGTGGGGTTGAATTAAAAGGAGCCATTTTCGATACCATGATTGCCCATTATTTGATTCAACCCGAATTGAAACATGATTTGGAAAATATTGCCGATAGCATTATTCATTACAAATTAATAGAGGAGGAGAAAGCGGATACGAAAAAGAAGGCGCAGTTAAGTCTGATGTTGGAACCGGAACCCATTAAACACGATAAGTATTGTGAGGAGACACTCGTAAATCTTGAGTTGGTTGAAGTTTTGGAGAATGAATTGACCGATAACAATCTGTTGGATCTATTCTACAATATGGAGATGCCTTTGGTTTTAGTTCTGGCTGAGATGGAATTTACAGGTGTGAAGATTGATGTGCCGATGCTTAAGTCTTACGCATTAGAATTGAATGCTGAAGTAGAAGGGATAGAGAAGGAAATTATCGAAATGGCAGGTCAGGAATTTAATGTGGCATCGCCTAAGCAGTTGGGAGAGGTTTTATTTGAACATATGGCTCTTGATCCTCAGGCTAAGAAAACCAAGTCGGGACAATATTCAACTTCGGAACAGGTGTTGAGCAAACTGAAAGACAAGCACCCTATTATAGAGAAGATTCTTACTTTCAGAGGTCTGAAAAAGTTAATTTCTACTTATGTAGAAGCTTTGCCGACTTATATCAATAAAAAATCCGGGCGAATTCACACCTCATTCAATCAGGCTGAGGCAGCTACGGGTCGTTTAAGTTCTACCAATCCGAACATACAAAACATCCCGATTCGGACACCACAAGGTCGATATGTGCGCAAAGCCTTTATTCCTTCAGATGAGAATCATGTTTTTCTGTCGGCAGACTATTCTCAGGTTGAGTTGCGTTTGATGGCCCATATGAGTCAGGATCAGGCGATGATTGATGCTTTTAATCTGGCAGAGGATTTTCATCAGGCAACAGCAGCAAAAATATACAAAGTTCCCATTGAGGAGGTAACCAGCGATATGCGTTCGCATGCCAAGTCGGCGAATTTTGGAATTATTTATGGTATTTCGGCTTTTGGTTTAGCCGAGAATTTGAAAATATCGCGTAAGGAAGGGAAGGCTTTAATCGATGGTTATTTTGAATCTTACCCTGGTGTTAAAGCTTTTATGGATAAAGCAATTCATGATGCCCGAGAGAATGAATATGTGGTCACTATAAAAGGCCGTCGTCGTTACTTGAAAGATATAAATTCCAGCAATGGGATGATGAAATCGATTGCTGAGCGAAATGCGATTAATGCGCCTGTACAAGGTTCTGCAGCCGATGTAATCAAGTTGGCTATGATTGGTATCAGTAAGCGAATGAAAGCTGAAGGCATGCAGTCTAAAATGCTGATTCAGGTGCATGATGAATTGAATTTCGATTGTTTAAAATCAGAGCTTGATCAGATGAAACGTATTCTTCGCGAAGAGATGGAAAATGCAGTGAAACTGAGCGTGCCACTAACAGTAGAGATGGGAGTAGGTGAAAACTGGCTTGAGGCTCACTGATCCGATTGAATAAAGAAAATATAAAAGTGGTATTTGCTTGATGCAGACACCACTTTTTTTATTTAAAATCTCAAAGTCAAGTAGATATATTTATGATTACATCCTCAAATTAGCACATTATCTCATCATAATTTGTAAGTGCCACTTTCCAAACGAATTATTCCATCTTTCAAAGCTTGGTAAAGATTTGTGATTTTCTTCAGAGCATTATCGCCCATGAGTATTTTCTGACCCGTGAGGATCATGGGTTTGTCTTTAGCTTTTGCAATGAAAGAGCTAAGGAAATCCAAGCCTTTTTGACTTTGATCTTCTGAGTTCATTTTTTTGAAGCCAAGTGAAGAAAGTTCATTTTTCAATTCGTGAGATGAAATAAGGAAACTATCTGCTTCATCATCCACCCAGGGAAGTGGGAAAGTCAGCTTATTTTCACTTTTTTTAAGCACATCATAGTAGATAAAACGACCTCCTTTTTTGAGTACCCGTTTGACTTCGGAATAGAGTTTGGTTTTATCCTCAATGCACATTTGTACATGTTGTGTGATGACCAAATCAAAATGATCTGAAGGGTAGTGGAGTTGAGTAGCATCGGCTTGGACAAACTCGGTTTTATCTTCAAGACCAACGAGTTTTGAAAGTGACCTGGCCGTTTTGATATGCTGCTCTGAATAATCAACACCATTCACTTTGCAGCCATATTTCTCAGCCAACATGCGACAGCTTCCGCCTAAACCACAACCCAAATCGAGAACCTGAGAATTGGGCTTTAGTTCAATTTTTGAAAATAACTCTTCACTGACAGCTCTTCCGCGCACATGAAATTCATCGTATGCAGAGGTCTGCTTTCTTGTGATATCAATTTTGGAGATGCCTGTCTTTTCTATGGCATCAAGTATCATTTGGTATTGATTTGACTTCATAATACAAAGAAAGTAAAGATTGCTGATTGTGTATTAATGAATGAGCTAATTCGCGAATGAGTAAAAGAGTGAAATGGTGGTTTTCTGGTAAAATACTACAACTATGCTCATCGATAACTGACAACTGATAACCGAAACCTGCTTTGTAATCTAAGTCCTAATTTCTAATCCTTATTTGTATTTCTAACTCGATCTATTTTTCTTACTTTTAGGTTTTGTAAATTCAGTTTGAGGCTCAAAATGGGCTTTCCCTGATAAAATTATCATTCGATTATGAAGATTATATCCTATAACCTAAATGGCATACGTGCCGCTATTAGTAAAGATTTGGTAGGTTGGTTAAAAGCCGAAGATCCAGATATTTTATGCATTCAGGAAACAAAAGCGCAACCCGAACAGATTGAGTCTCACCTTTTCGAAGAGCTGGGCTACCATTGTTATTGGCACTCGGCTGTTAAAAAGGGCTACTCAGGCGTGGGGATTTTGACAAAAATTAAGCCCAATAACATTTATATTGGTGTTGATAATTCTGAATTCGATGTTGAGGGACGTGCCATTCGTGCTGACTTCGATGGCTTTTCAGTGATGTCGACTTACCATCCGTCGGGAACGACAGGTACGGTTCGTCAGGACTATAAAATGAGCTGGTTAAACTACTTTCATGACTATATTCAGAAATTGAAAGAGGAGATTCCCAACCTGATTATTGCAGGGGACTACAACATTTGTCATAAACCGATTGATATCAATAAGCCAGAAAACAAAAAAGGTGTATCAGGTTTCCTTCCCGAAGAGCGTGAGTGGGTGAGTGGTTTTATCGCTTCCGGTTTTATCGACAGCTTTCGGGTTTTTGACCAGTCGGCAGAGAAATATTCGTGGTGGAGCTATAGAGCCGGTTCTCGTGGCAAAAACCTGGGTTGGCGCATCGATTATCATATGGTGAGCGAAAGTCTGCGAGAGAAGCTAAAAGGTGCTTCAATTCTGACTGATGTGGTGCATTCCGATCACTGCCCTGTGGTGGTTGAGATTGATTAAAGCTTGCAGATTTGTAGTCGTCCAATATTATTTCTGAGGGTCTCACTTTTTTTGTGAGGCTCTCAGTAAGAAGGATGTTTAATAATTAATCATACTCTGACATGTATAGCTTTTTTATAGTCAGAGCATGATGATAATTGCAATAATATAAGCCGTCAGAATCAATGTTCTGACGGTTTCTGTTATTTTATATAGTACTCGAGATTATTCTTTGGTGGATTTGCTTTTTCCAAAAGTGTAACGGATACCAATTGAACTTTGCAACATGCTGTCATAATCGGTGAAAATAGGCAGTAATTCCACATGAAGCGATAAGTTCTTAAAATTTTCGAATGGGGCCACCTGAACACCTATGGGAATAATAAGACCACTTTCGTCTCTGATTTGAGCACCCAGACCCACATAGAAATTGTAATCCTTTAATTTAAGAGCATCATAGCATAAAACGAATTCGGTATTGAGGTCTTCAAAAGTTAGAGAAAGCCTGGCTTCTCCCCATATCTTTTCAGTGAAATGATGGGCTAAACCTATTTTTGAATCTGAAGAGTTGTAGTAGGCAAGGCTGGTTTGTGAGAAACCTTTATTGGCTACTAGAGTGAGGAGAAGAATAAACAATGAAATTTTTAAAAGATTGTTCATGGCAGAAATGAGTATTTGTTTGATAATGGAAATATTCAATTGTTAAGTTAGTTAAATGTTTTTTATTTATAAACTATAGTTTTATTGATCTTAATTTCAATTAGGGCTTTCTAATAGATTTCCAGCATGCATTAAACTCGCAAAGGCAGTTAATGAAGACTGCTATCTATGATCTGATCATTTTTTTCAATCAAAATTTCTGGTGAAAGAAGTAAATAAAAACTTAATTTTGCGTTTAGATCTATTGATTGGTTTGGGCCTTTCCTAAAGAGGTTTAAATCGTTCATATAGAGCATTCTTTTTTATTCGATTCCAATTCTACCATGATGAAATTTCAATTATCCAGTGGCAAAAAGATTCTTATTGCTGTTTGTGCTTTTTTATTTATTCTTTTCTTTTTTCTCTCCTCATTTGTAAAATATTGGGTGGTTAAAAATTCTGAAGAGCTTGTGGGGCGTAAACTAAGCATTGGAGAATTGCATTTTAATTATGCGAAAGTTGCTTTGAAGATAAAAGGATTTGAACTTTTCGAAGCGGATAAACGAGATCGTTTTGTGACTTTTGATGAACTGAAAGTGAACTTTTCACCCTGGCATTTAATCAACGGTGAATATGCATTTTCTGAAATTTACCTTGATGGTTTAGATGTTTCGGTGATTCAGGATAGTTTGGGTTTTAACTTCGAGAGTATGATACCCAAGCAAGATTCAGTTGTTGAAGAACCCAATGAGAAAAAAAGCTTAAAGTTTGCTATTGAGAATATTCATTTCAAGAATGGCTCTTTTAAGTATACCGATGTTTTAAAGAAAAATACCATCGAGTTTAAGCAGATGGATTTGGAACTCCCATTGATCGCATGGAATAATGAAAAGTCGGAAATGGGAGTGGATTTTACTATGGGAAATCAGGGTAAGGTTCGGGTGAATGCTGATGTGGATCATAGTAAGAATGCTTATGCCATTGATCTGATTATGCAGTCTATCGATTTGGAGCCTATCAAGGCTTATTTGACAGATTATATCAATATCTCATCTATTTCGGGGCAGCTAAATACGAGTATAAAACTCAAGGGGAGTTTGGATAAACCGACAGATTTAATTGTGTCAGGGCAGGTGAACCTTGATCGTCTTGATATGAAGGATGGAGATGAGAAGAAATTATTGGCAGCTAAAAGTATTGATGTTGCCTTGGATTCGTTGAATCTGGGAACTTCGCATTTTGAAATTGGGATGGTCCATGTCGATTCTCCTGAGATTTATGCCAGCTTGGATAAGGGATCGAGCAATTTTGAAAGGTTTTTAAGTCCTGTGATGCAAGTCGATTCTTTGGCGACAGATACAATTAATGCTCAGACTGATACAATAACAAATTTATTCTATAAAGTGGATAGCATTTCGGTGAGTAATGGACGCTTAAGTTTTACAGATAACACCTTGAATCGTGATTTTGTGTACGATCTGTCGGATATTAGCATTGCCATGGGGAAACTGTCAGATCAGGTCGATTCTATCCCTTTAAAATATGAAATGAAGCTTCAAGGCTCGGGAAGATCAGCCGGAGAAGGTACCTTTAGTTTGAAAGATTTAAAGGCCGTATCTTTTAAAAGTCATGTGGAAAATCTTGAGATGATGAGCTTTTCGCCTTATACCGAGTTTTATATTGCTCGCCCCATCACACAGGGGGAGTTTAATTATAAAATCCGTATCGAGATGACGAGTACACAGTTGAAGAATGAAAATAATATTCGCATTTCGGAGTTGGATTTTGGTGAGAAAACCAAGGACAAAAACACCATAAAAGCACCGGTCCGTTTGGCGCTTTATTTGTTGAAAGATAAAGATGATTTGATTGATTTTGATTTGCCTGTATCGGGTAATCCATCCGATCCTGATTTTAGAATCGGGAAGATAATTTGGAAAACCTTGATGAATTTTCTGGTTAAAACAGCCAGTCAGCCTTTCAATATTTTGGGGAATTTTGCAGGCGGAGATCCTGAGAGTATCAAAACCATCCCTTTTCATTATTTACAGGATAGTCTGGATGCGGTTCAGAAGAAGAACTTAACTAAGATTGCCACCATTTTATCTAAGAAAAAAGAGTTGAAATTTTCATTTGTTCAGCAAACCAGTCTTCAGCAAGAAAAGGAATTGCTTGCGATTAAAAAATCAGTTAAAAGCTTTTGCAATACGAATGGGATGGCTTATCCGACTGTTTCAGATGATCAGCTAAAAGCCTGGGCTGTGGCTAATCCGGATTTTCTTGCTTATCTGAAAAGCAATACAAATCTGGAAGAAGGGGCTAGTTTATCAGCCAGCTGTATCAAACTTGTAGGTGAGGATCAGTTGAATCAAGATTTTTCAGATCTATTGCAAAAAAGGAATACCGTTTCGCAGGTTTATATGCAGGACAGCCTGAGCTTGGATCTTGGGTCCTTCGATGTGAAAACTGCTGATTTAAGAAATATGCCGGAGCAATTGAAATCACCTAATTTCAGAGTTGAAGTTTCGTTGAAATAACGCCTATCTGGAGATTGATTTTTTCGATTGATTTCCCAGGAATAAAACAACAGAAAAGTTTAAAGAAAAGATTAAATTTGTCAGAATCACATTGGGAAAAACGAGATTTCCAACAGATTGAATATCTAGTGATTCAGATGAGAACCAAAATTTTTTAAACCATATCGATGACCAAATTCACACATCTACACGTTCACTCTCAATACTCCATTCTCGATGGTGCGTCAAAAATTAAACGCATGATCGATAAGGTTAAGGAAGATGGCATGCCTGCTGTTGCCCTGACTGATCACGGAAATATGTTTGGGATTAAGGAGTTTCATGCTGCAGCAACCTCCAGTGGGATTAAACCTATTTTGGGAATTGAGGCTTATGTGGCACGTCGTTCGCGTTTCGATAAGAGTGAAAGGCAAGACCGATCTGGTTATCACTTAATCATCCTGGCAAAAAACAAGCAAGGGTATCATAATTTGATGCGCTTGGCTTCATTGGGTTATGTTGATGGTTTCTATTACAAGCCTCGTATCGATAGAGAGCTTTTGGAGAAATATCATGAAGGACTTATTATTTCAACAGCTTGCCTGGGTGGCGAAGTGCCACAGCATATCATGAATGAACGATGGGCTGAATTGGATGAGACCATTACCTGGTATAAGAATTTGTTTGGTGAAGATTATTATCTGGAAATTATGCGTCACAAGACGGATGACCCCGTTAAAAATGCAGATATATACGATAATCAGGAGTTGTGTAATAAGAAGATATTAGAGCTTTCGAAAAAGCACGATGTTAAAGTAATTGCAACCAACGATTCTCATTTTCTAAATGAAGAAGATGCAGATGCGCACGATCTTCTGATTTGTTTGAATACGGGTAAGGATTTGGATGATCCAACCCGAATGCGTTATACCAAGCAGGAGTTTTTGAAGACCACTGCTGAAATGAGTGAGCTCTTTGCGGATGTTCCTGAAGCCATTGCCAATACTCAGGAAATTACCGATAAAGTGGAAAATTACGAGTTGAATGTTCCACCATTGATGCCTGATTTCCCTATTCCGGAAGGCTTTGAAAATGCGGATGCTTTTTTACGTCATTTGGCTTATGAGGGGGCTCACGAACGTTGGGGAGAAGATCTGCCTAATGATATTGTTGAGCGTTTGGATTTTGAGCTGGAGACCATTAAAAAGATGGGATTTCCGGGCTACTTCCTGATCACCTGGGACTTTATTAAAGCCGCTCGTGAGATGGGCGTTATCGTGGGGCCAGGTCGTGGTTCTGCAGCGGGATCGGCTGTAGCCTATTGCATTAAAATTACCAATATAGACCCAATTAAATACGATTTGCTGTTCGAGCGTTTTCTGAATCCGGATCGTATTTCCATGCCCGATGTCGATATCGACTTTGATGACGATGGTCGTCAGCAGGTGTTGGATTGGGTGACTGAAAAATACGGGCACGAAAAAGTGTCTCACATTGTTACGTTTGGAACCATGGCAGCCAAATCATCCATAAAGGATGTGGCACGTGTTCTGAAATTGCCTTTGTCTGAAGCGAATCGTTTGGCTAAATTGGTGCCGGATGGGCCTAAAGTCAATTTGGCAAAGGCTTTTAAAGAGGAACCGGAACTAGAAAAAGAACGAACTTCTGATGATCAGCTTGTGGCTCAAACTCTGGGGTTTGCTGAAAGTTTGGAAGGCTCGGTTCGTCAGACCGGGGTGCATGCCTGTGGTATTCTCATCGGGCGTGATGATTTGACTGAGCATATCCCTATTATGCAGGTAAAGGGTATCAATTTACTGGTGACCCAGTACGATGGTCGTTTTGTTGAGGATGTCGGCATGCTTAAGATGGACTTTCTGGGATTGAAAACTCTGTCTATTATTAAGGATACCTTAGCCAATATCAAGTTGTCCAAGGGAATTGATGTGGTCATTGATGATATTCCTATTAATGATGAGAAGACATTTGAACTCTTCTCTCATGGTGAAACAACAGGTATTTTCCAGTTTGAGTCTCCGGGAATGAAGAAACACCTGAAGGCTCTTAAACCGAACCGTTTTGAGGATCTTGTGGCGATGAATGCACTTTATCGTCCGGGACCAATGCAGTACATTCCCAACTTTGTAAATCGTAAACATGGTACCGAGGAGATTATCTATGATCATCCCATCATGGAAAAATATCTGAAGGATACTTACGGTATTACGGTCTATCAGGAGCAGGTGATGCTCCAGTCCAGAGCGCTGGGGGGATTCACACGTGGTATGTCTGACTCGTTGCGTAAGGCGATGGGTAAGAAGAAGAAAGCCGAAATGGATAAGCTGAAAGTTCAATTTATCGAGGGGTGTCTTGCCAACGAGGAATTTATGGAAGGCTTTGAGAAGGAAGTGAAAGGTAAAGGTAAAACCTTTAAGGTGAAGCTTGAGGATGATAAGGAAGTTATCCGAAAAATTGAAAAGGCTGAGGATCTGATTGATAAAATATGGTCGGACTGGGAAGCTTTTGCTCAATATGCATTTAATAAATCGCACTCGGTTTGTTATGCCTACATTGCCTATCAAACAGGTTATCTGAAAGCGCATTATCCTGCTGAATTTATGGCGGCAGTTCTGAGTCGTAACCTATCTGATATCGAAAAGGTAACCATTTTTATGGATGAGTGTAAGCGTATGCGTTTGCCTGTATTAGGACCTGATGTTAATGAATCGTATCTCCGTTTTACGGTGAACAAGGAAGGTGCTGTTCGTTTTGGTATGGCCGCGGTAAAAGGGGTTGGAGAGGCTGCCGTTGAAGATATTATCAGAGAAAGAGAGAAGGGGGACTTTAAGGATATATTCGATTTTGTTGAACGTGTTAATTTAAGAACGGTCAATAAACGAACACTTGAGAATCTGGCTATGTCCGGAGGTTTTGACAGTTTTAATTTGAATCGCAGTCAGTATTTTGCCTGTGATGAATTTGATACGCCTTTTATAGAGCTTTTATCCAAATATGGTAATAAGCTACAATCTGAAAAGGCCATGGCTCAACAAACCCTTTTTGGAGGGGTTGAGGACTATGTGGTAACACCGCCTAAGGTGCCGAGTTCAGGCGAGTGGAATAAACTTGAGCGATTGAACAAGGAAAAGGCGCTGATTGGGATTTACCTTTCTGCTCATCCGCTTGACGATTATCGTTTGGAAATCGATTCATTTTGCAATGCATCATTGGCTGAGCTTTCAACCGATATGCTTCAGTTTAAGGATAAAGATATTAGTATTGCTGGGATGGTTACGGCTATTCGCCGTGGTATTACCCGTACGGGTAATCCTTTTGCAATTGTTAACATCGAGGATTTCACAGATTCGTATGAGTTGCCTTTCTTTGGTAAGGATTTTCTTGAATTCAACAATTATTTTGTTGAAGGATTATCCGTGTTTATAAGCGGACGTGTTCAACAACGTACCTGGCCGAAGGATTCAACTGAATTGGAATATAAAATCAAGTCAATTGGCCTGTTATCTGATGTTCTAGAGCAGAGAGTAAAACGAATTACACTTACAATACCTCTTATGAGTTTAACTCAGGAAATTGTAAATGAGATGGAGAATTGTTTAACCCATGAAGATAATAAAGGAAACTTAATTGTTGATTTTGTAATTGTAGATGAGGGGAAAATGAAATTAAAAATGTTTTCGAGGACATGTAAAGTAAAACTTTCTCCGGAATTGATAGAATATTTTAAAAATAATTCTGAAATTGATTTCAAAATTAACTAAATTGCGTCTTTAAAAATTAACATTCTAGATAGCTAGATATGACAGTTTTGTATGATGTATCTGGCTGATATAAACCAAAAAATAAAAAAACCATGACTATTAAAGTAGATGATACTAATTTCGAAGAGATTGTTTTAAAATCTGATAAGCCTGTATTGGTTGACTTTTGGGCTGAATGGTGTGGACCATGTAGAATGGTTGGACCAATCGTAGATGAATTAGCTCAAGATTACGATGGCAAATTTGTAGTAACTAAAGTTGATGTTGACTCATGTCCTGCAACTGCTGCTAAGTTTGGAATTCGTAACATTCCTACCATTATTTTCTTAAAAAATGGTGAGGTTGTTGACAAGCAAGTGGGTGCTGTACCAAAAACAGCTATAGCTGAAAAAATGAATGCTTTACTATAAGCCATAGTAAAACATCGTAATCATATTTAAGGCATAGAATTCTTTTCTATGCCTTTTTTTTGTCAAATTTGAATTATCAATCTGTTAAGGAATTATTGAATTTATTACTAGTAGGCAAGTACAATCATGAAGCAATTATCTGATTTAATAGAGTTTGAAGCATTTGATAATCTGGAGCTAATGGCTAAACAAATTGTTGAAGGCTTTCTTCTTGGCTTGCATCGAAGTCCTTATCATGGTTTCTCGGTGGAGTTTGCTGAGCATCGTCAGTATAATAAAGGTGAATCGACCAAGCATGTCGATTGGAAACTCTATGCCCGAAGTGATAAACTTTTTGTGAAACAATTCGAAGAGGAGACCAACCTAAGAGCACATTTGGTGATTGATAACTCATCATCTATGCTTTTCCCTTATCAGGACAAGAAAGTCTCTAAAATGGCCTTCTCAGTGCTTTGTTCTGCCGCTTTGATTCATCTTTTGCGGAACCAACGCGATGCGGTTGGTTTATCTACTTTTTCGGATGAGGTTGAATTGCTAACTCCGGCAAAATTATCCCTTGCACATGCGCAGCGACTTTACGCGGAATTATTAAAAATTTACAATAAAGAGGAGCTTGGTTTAAATCGGAAGACGAGGTTCTCCAAAAACATTCATCTTTTAGCCGAAGCCATTCATAAGCGTTCGTTAATCGTTATTTTTTCTGATTTGATAGGGGATGACAGTCCTCAGGAAATATTAGAAGCTCTTCAGCATTTGCGTTATAATAAACATGAGGTGGTTTTGTTTGCTGTTACCGATCATGATTTGGAAAATAAGTTCAATTTTGCCAATCGCCCATCAAAGTTTATCGATATGGAAACAGGTGAGAGCATCAAGTTGAATCCTTCTGAAGTACGTGATGCTTTTATTCAGAAGCAGACTGCTTTTTATAATGAAATGAAATTGTTGTGTAGTCAATTTGCTATCGATTTTGTTGAGGCGGGTATCCACCAACCCTTTAAAGATGTTTTACAAGCCTATTTAATAAAGCGTAAACGGATCGGTTGAAATTGGCTCTCAAATGCTTAGTTCTAGTCGAATGAAATGAAGTTCATATTCTTTATTGATAATCCATTATTTGAATTCTAATTTTATTATTCATTAGCTTTATTTATTTTTATGACATAACCGACTTTGAAACCAATGAAACCATTTCTTTATATTCTCTCTATTTTCTTATTATTTGCTTGTGACTCTTCAAAGACACAAAAAAACCTTGTTAAAAATGACGATGGAGAAGTGTTGGAAGGCTGGGTGAAAAAGTATAATGGTGAGAAATTAAGCTCCGAGACCTTTTACAAAAATGGAATAAGGGAAGGTGTTGCCCGTGTTTATTATGATACCGGAGAATTGAGTGATGAGGTTATTTATGTGGGGGATGAGTTAAATGGAATGGCAAAAAAATATCATAAAAATGGACAGGTTTATTCCTTAACACCCTATGTGAATGATAAAAAAGATGGCGTTCAGAGAAAGTTCTATCCCAATGGAAAACTTTGGGCTGAAACACCTTACAGACGAGGAGAACCTGGAATTGGTTTAAAAGAATATAAGCGTAATGGGAGTTTACGACAGATATTTCCTTCTATAGAATCTCAACAATTTGTTCAATCGGACAGAGTTACTTTAAAGATGTTTCTGAATAATTATTCAAGGAATGTGGAGTTTTATATTACCCCTTTGGTTGAGAATAAATATATCCCTATTGGAGCAAAAGCCATATCTGCTGAAAAAGGATCAGGGCGAGCTGATTTTCTTTTTAATAATGGTCAAGTTCTTGACACCTTGGTGAATGTTGTTGCAAAGTATAGAACTTCTGATTACAATATTTATGTGGTTCAAAAAGAAGTGCGTGTTAAAAATAGGTAGGTCGCCGTTCTAACCTTTAAGAGCCTCTTATTTTCCAGTTAAAATTTCTTATCGGCCATTGAGGCTGACTTATTCAAAAATCTTTTATTTTTGGCACTGATTGTCAATAAGCAAGCATTCTCCGTGTTTATCAAGGAGAGTGTGAGTTTTCATATTTTGAATTAAAAACAGTTCTATGCAAATCGAAGCCCGCGATATCCTTTTTATTATCAATCCAAATTCCGGCAAGCAAAAGCCTGATACTATCATCAAGCAAATAAAAAATAGCGGACATGATATCGATTATGTTTTAACACAAAGTCTTCAGGAGTTTAACGATCTTTTTATCGATAAGATTAAGAATTACAAGGTCGTTGTTATTTGTGGCGGAGATGGCAGCGTGAATTGTACATTAAAACATTTAGTTGCCCACGAAGAGCTTGTTTTAGCTGTTTTACCTAATGGATCGGGGAATGGATTTGCCCGGGAATTGGGTTTCACAAATAATGTGGAACATCTTATTTGCAACATGCTGAAGGGGGAAATTCGTGAGGTTGATATTGCAAAAGTGAATAATGATTATTCCATAAATGTAGCCGGCTTGGGTTTCGATAGTCATGTTGCATCCCTTTTTGACGGGAGTAAATTTCGTGGTCTTAAGAAATATATCTACTGTACTCTGAAAGGTCTTTTTTCGTATAAACCGATTGAGGTTGAACTTTTTTTAGGTCAGATTAAGCTTACCGGAAATTTCTGGGGGATTTATTTGGCTAATACACGGCAGTTTGGGAATAATGCCATTATTGCACCCGAGGCAAAATACGATGATGGTTTATTAGAGGTGGTATTAATGAAGAAATACCCATTGATTTTATCTCCGATTTTGGTTTACAAGATGTTTACAGGTAAGCTTAAAAATTCAAAATACATGACCTATTTAAGAGCAAGTGAACTCACTATTAAATCGAATTCAAAAACCTATCACCTCGATGGAGAACCTATGGCAATGACTAAAGATTTGAATATTTCTCTTTTAAAACGAAGAATTAAGGTCGTTAAAATGAATTAAGGTTTTTGATATATCTACATCAAATAACAAGCCCTTAACTTTTGAAAGTTAAGGGCTTGTTGTATTTTTAAGGCTTTCGGATATAACTTATTCCCGTATAATCTGAATCCCCCAATCGGTTCCAATTTTGATAATACTAGAAGCCTGTGCTTTAGTCGTTTCATTTTGACGGTATTCAACCACATAATCTACTGCATTGATAATATCCGGATTGATTTCGGCAAAATTTTGTGCAGGAGCCTCACCACTAATGTTTGCCGAAGTAGATACAATTGGCTTACGAAAGCGTTGAATTAACTCTTGAGTAAAGGCTTCTTCCGTAATTCGGATGCCAATGCTTCCATCTGAGTTTATAAGATTCTTAGCAAGATTCTTGGCTCCGGAATAGATAATTGTTGTTGGCTTATTTGTAACTTCAATTAAATCCAAAGCAATTTCAGGAACCTCATCAACATATGAGCTTATGCGGTTTGGGTTTTCCATTAAAACCAACATCGATTTTGAATCCTCGCGTTGCTTTATTTCGTAAACTCTTTTTACTGCTTCTTCATTGGTTGCATCACAGCCAATACCCCAAATTGTATCGGTTGGGTAAAGGATTACACCTCCCTTTTTAAGGACTTCTAAAGCTTGTTTTATATCGTTATGCATATTTCTGTCAGATAATAATTATATCGCCACGTCGTATTCACGAAGAGCGTCGTTCAATGATGTTTTAAGATCGGTTGAAGCTTTTCGTTTTCCAATGATTAAGGCACAAGGCACCTGATATTCACCAGCAGGGAATTTCTTGGTTCTGGTACCAGGAATCACAACAGAACGAGCAGGCACAAAACCATCATATTCTATGGGTTCATCTCCTGTTACATCAATAATTTTAGTCGATTTTGTAAGAACAACATTCGCTCCCAGAACCACTTCTTTTTCAAGATGTACACCTTCAACTACTATACAACGTGATCCAATGAAACAGTTATCTTCGATAATCACCGGAGCGGCCTGAATTGGCTCCAAAACGCCACCAATTCCAACGCCACCACTCAAGTGTACGTGTTTGCCAATCTGTGCGCATGAGCCAACAGTTGCCCAGGTATCAACCATGGTGCCTTCATCAACGTAAGCACCAATATTCACATACGAAGGCATCATAACTACATCGCGGGCTAAGAATGCGCCATAACGCGATACAGCATGAGGAACAACACGAACTCCAAGCTCAGCATAATTGGTTTTAAGAGCCATTTTATCGTGGAATTCAAAAGGTCCCACTTCAATGGTTTCCATTTTACGAATCGGAAAATAAAGGATGACAGCTTTTTTAACCCACTCGTTTACTTGCCAGCCAGTCTCTACAGGCTCGGCTGTTCTTAGTGTGCCCTTATCAAGCAATTCAATAACGGTGTTGATATTTTCCTGAACTTCAGGAGTCTTCAAAAGACTTCTGTCTTCCCAAGCTGCTTCGATGCTTTGCTTTAAATTTTCGTACATGTTTACTTGTTTTTAGTTCTTCAACACAATGACTATTCACCGGAGTAATGCTTGGTTTTGTATTACGCTATAGTTGAAGAATCTTGTCTAAATTTTGATTAATTGTGACAAAGCTAAGAAAGAGTTTTGATTTATTAAATATTTCAAAGCCAGAGGGCTTGTATTTTAGACGAACTTCCTTTTTAAACAGATAGTTGTTGAAAAGCAAATTTTAATTGTAGCTTTCTACAAAATCCAGAATTTGCTGATTGAAAAGCGTATCCGTCTGATTCAGAAATTTGATTTGCAGAGGAATATAAGCCATATTTTCTTTCAGGATATTCGATTCTATTGACATGTCTATAAATCGAACGGCATCTTTTTCTGTGGTAAGAATGATCTTATTTTTTGCTGAAAGTTTATTAAAAGCCTTCTCGATGTGTTCAAGATCCTTAGGTTTGAAACTGTAATGATCCGGAAATTGAATTTCTTCCAATTCATTACAAAACGCCTTTAAATATTTCCTCAGGGGAGATGGATTTGCAATACCCGTTACCAATAGAATACCCAATGATTCTTTTTTCTGATCATTTAGACTTTTTATTTTGGTATTTGGATGAAAAACAGACTGTACAGGTCCATAATCGAGACATGTGAAGTATAATTTCTGATGGGGAAGAGGATGAATATCTTTTTCGAATTTTGCGGCCTCAGAAGTGCTTAAATGCGTTGGACATTTGCTCACGATAATGATATTGGCCCTTTTTTTTCCTGCAGCTCTTTCTCTAAGACGTCCCATGGGCATTACAAAATCAGTTGTAATGGGGCGATTATAATCGATCAGAAGAATAGATAATCCGGGTTTAATATACCTGTGTTGGTAGGCATCATCAAGAAGAATACAATCCAGATTCAGATTTCTTTTGGCTGAGAGGAGTTCTTTGACCCCATTAACTCTATCGGCATCAACGGCAACATTCAGTTTTGGAAACTTTCGATTCATTTGCATGGGTTCATCACCCAAGTCGTTTGAATTTGAATTGTGATCTGCTAAAATAAAGCCTTTCGACAGACGTTTATAACCCCGGCTTAAACAAGCTAAGCGATATTGATCTTGCAAAAGCTTAATGAGGTATTCAGTGTGTGGTGTTTTACCTGTTCCTCCCACTGAGATATTTCCCACTGAGATGATGGGCAAATCAAAAGATTTTGACTTTAAATAGCCCCAGTCGAACAATAAATTTCGGGCAGAAAGAATAGCTGCATAGAGTAGGGTGAAGGGGAAAAGGCTGTATTTGAGATAAGACAGAAGGCTGCGCATGATTAATTATCAGAATGAATTTGCCCTAAAATTAGTCATTTCTTGTGAAAAATGGTCCTGACTGTTATAAAGTACCAAAGCGATGAAGAAACTTCATCGCTTTGTAACCACTAACCGTTATTAACTACCGAACAAGTAAGGAGTTAATAAATACTAACCCAAGAATTAGATTATGATCCAATTCAAGAGAAAAGTTAGATAATTTATTCGAGGTTTCAAAATATAATTGACTGAAAATTGGGTATTTAGAGTTTTTTATTGGCGTGATTTTTATTTCAGCCCTTTAAGAATAAGACTTTCAGGTATGAATTCGTAAGTGAATAAAAATTTCATCACTAAAACTTATTTGATAAAAATTAAATATCGGGTGATGAGCGACTTAGGTTTAAATCTTTCATTTTTTTAGAAATGATTTCTCTTTTTAACTCATCTTCAGACTCATCATTAATAAATGTTAATAAAAACCTCAAGCTTTAATCATATTTTCTATCTTTGACTTATAGCTACTCAGATGCTGTGGAATTAGGTGTTTGGCGAATATTCTATTAAATTATTTTTGTCAGGTATTCAGGTATTTAAACATCCGAATTCAATTTTAAAAATCTACAAATTCAAATCTCGAAATATGAAGGTATTTAAGAAGAAAGGAATCCTGATATTGTTGGCTGCCATACTCTTTTGTAGTGGGGCATTTTATGGATTCAACAGGGACGAAAAGAATTTCGAAATCAGTAAAAATTTAAACATTTACCATACTCTTTTCAGAGAGTTGAATATGTTTTATGTTGATGAAATCGATGCTGGTGATCTGATTAAAAAGAGTATGGATGCCATGCTGGCTTCTCTTGATCCATATACAACCTATATTCCGGAGTCTGAAATGGAAGATTTTAAGCTGATGACAACGGGTGAGTATGCGGGAATTGGTTCATTAATCAGTAAGCATGGGGATGATATTATTGTTGCGGAGCCTTACAAAGATCTTCCTGCCGATAAAGCGGGTTTAAAAGCGGGTGATGTCTTTGTCGAGATTAATGGAATTAAAATTGATAAGAAAGAAACAAATGACGTCAGCAATCTTTTGAAAGGTCAAGCTAATATGCCACTGACTATTAAAATTCGTCGTCCGGGTGTAGATAAGTTGATAGAAAAAGAAGTCGTACGTGCTGAAATTCAGTTGAAATCGGTTCCTTATCATGGTATGCTTAAGGATTCAATTGGGTATATCAATTTGAATCAGTTCACGAATAAAGCTGCCGGGGAAGTTAGAAATGCGTTACGCGAATTAGAGGAGCAGCATGCAAAATCTGTTATTCTTGATTTGAGAGGTAATCCAGGTGGCTTATTGGATCAAGCGGTTGATATTGTCAATCTTTTTGTTGCAAAAGGAGAAAGTATCGTCAGCACAAAAGGAAAAGTGAGCCAATGGGATAAAGACTATAAAGCCGAGAAAGTTCCTGTGGATACTCAGATTCCAATTGCTGTGCTCGTGAGTAGAGGTTCGGCTTCGGCATCTGAAATTGTTTCAGGAGCTATTCAGGATTTAGATCGGGGTATTGTTGTGGGACAACGCACCTTTGGAAAAGGTTTGGTTCAGACTACCCGTAACTTGAGTTATAACTCTAAATTGAAGGTTACAACGGCTAAGTATTATATTCCTAGCGGAAGGTGTATTCAGGCCTTGGATTATAGCCACCGCAATAAAGATGGCAGTGTAGGAAATGTCCCAGATTCGTTGATTACTGAGTTTAAAACCAAAAATGGGCGTATTGTTCGTGATGGTGGAGGGATTCTTCCGGATGTGAAAGTTGATCTTGATTTATACAGCAGTTTGTCAGTAGGTTTGATTCGTGAGTTTAAGATTTTCGATTATGCAACCCTTTATGCCAATAAGCATTCTGAAATTGCTGATGCGACATTGTTTGAACTTTCAGATGAGGATTATGAGGATTTTAAACAGTTTTTAAAAGCTGAAAAATTCGAATATGAATCAGAAAGTACGGAAATTTTAGAAGCCCTTAAAAAGGCGGCTAAAGAAGAAAAATATTTCAATATTGCTAAAGAAGAGTTTGACCAAATAACCGCGAAATTGACTCCGAATCTCGATCGCGACCTTAAGATGTTCGAAGAGGAGATTAAAACGCTATTAGCTCATGAGATTGTTAAGCGATACCAATATCAAATAGGAGGTATCTTGTATGCTCTTCGTGATGATAAGGTTCTAAAAGAAGCGATGAACACGCTTAAAGATCAAAAGAAATATAAAGAGATTTTAAAGAAGTAAGCCTGAAAAAGCTTGTATTAGATACAAAAAAAGACCTGCAATTCGCAGGTCTTTTTTTGTCTATGACGGGATAAGCTTTTTATAATTTTGCACCAAATGCTAAATCACCAGCATCACCACAGCCAGGGACAATATAAGATTTTGAGTTTAACTCCGAATCAATTGCGCCCATCCATAATGTAATATTCTCATCTGCAAGTTTCTCTTTTACAAATTCAACACCTTCAGCACTTGCAATAACCGATACAATGTGTACATGTTTAGGGGTTCCCTTTGTAAATAAAGCTTTGTAAGCTAACTCCATTGACGATCCGGTTGCTAACATTGGATCAGCGAGGATAACGACTTTGCCATCGATAGATGGAGATGAGATGTATTCGAATTTAATTTCGAATTCTCCTTTTTCATTGTACTTTCTGTAAGCAGAAATAAAGGCATTTTCTGAACGATCGAAGTAGTTTAATAAACCATTGTGTAATGGTAACCCCGCTCTTAGGATAGAAGCAACTACAATTTCATCTTCAGCAAGATTCATTTTTGCAGTTCCAAGTGGCGTTTGAACGTCTTTTTCAGAGTAATTAAAAGTTTTGCTGATTTCATAAGCAAAGATTTCACCTACTCTTTCTAGGTTTCTTCTGAATCGTAAAGGATCGTTTTGAATATTTACGTCGCGAATTTCAGCTATAAATTGGTTGAAAAGGGAATTGTTATCCCCAAGAGTATGCACCATGATGTCGTATTTAAAAATTAGCTGAGCGCAAATGTAGGTATATCTGAAGAAATATTCCCTATGTTTTTCAACTGTTTTTGTAACGACCTGATACAGAGATTATATTTGAGGTGTTTATAAATTTAGATGCTGATAATTGATCTGTTAGGAATTATAAAATTGTCTGAATTCAGATAATGAGTTTTATTGACAAGTTTTGATATTATGAAGGAATACCTTTGTTTGTAATAAGATCATCAAAAGAATTTTGAAAATCATAAGATGAGGGAAAAAAAGAAAGGTGCTATTAATTAGCACCCTTATGAATTAAGCTATAGAATCCGGATTGTTTATGCCTTCTCTATTATTTTATCAGCGACTTCTTTTAGGTTTAAACCAGAAAAGTTGCCAGAGCTCATTAGAAGGAGATTTGTTTTGTCGAAGTTCAATTGCATTAAATCCGTCAATAAAACCTGAGAGTCAGTATAAACTTTCAAGTTCTCGCCGCCAAAAGCTTCTTGAACCTGTTGAATGGTGATAGGTTTCAATTTTTTGTGTTCAACTGTCTTGGGGTTGAAATACACCATGGCTATGTCTGCCAATGACATGCTGCCATGGTATTCAGGCAAAAACTCTTCTTTCAAACTACTGAATGTGTGAAGTTCCATACAGGCAATCAGCTTCCTGTCGGGAAACTGATTTTTCACAGCTTTGGTTGTAGCTTCAAGTTTTGACGGTGAGTGAGCAAAGTCTTGGTAAACAATAGTTTGTTTGCTCTTTGCAAGAGTTTGTAAACGTTTGGCTGCACCCCCAAAACTTTTAATTGAGGTGTAAAACTGTTGGTCACTTAAGCCCAATTCTTTACAAATGAGATAGGCACCTTGTAGGTTCTGGAGATTGTGTTCGCCAAAAATTGACAATTCAATTTCCCCAGCTTTTGTAATCAAAGAACTAACCCCATTATTCACTTTGTGGGAATGCGATTTGTAAGCTTTGTAAGAGATATCATCTCTTTTATTTTGTACCATTTTAGCTAAATGCTGATCATCTCCAAAAAAGATGAGGCTACCACCGGGCTTGATGAAGTTGATGAAAGTCTCAAATTGATTTAAGTAGTTTTCGAAAGTTGGAAAGACATTGATGTGATCCCATGCAATACCTGTCAATAGAGCAATATGTGGGTGATAGAGATGAAATTTTGGACGCGGATCGATAGGCGAGGCGAGGTATTCATCGCCTTCGAAAACAGCAATTTTAGCATCTTCACTTAGTTTTACCATGGTGTCAAAGCCCTCTATTTGCGCTCCAACCATATAATCAAAGTCGATCTGATTGCATTTTAAAACATGCATAATCATCGATGTTGTGGTTGTTTTACCATGTGATCCACCAATTACAACGCGAGTTTTGTCTTTGGTTTGTTCATAGATATATTCCGGGTATGAGTAGATTTTCAAACCCATTTCTTTCGCTTTTTGAAGCTCTGGGTTATCAATCCTGGCATGCATCCCTAGAATGATGGCATCAATATCTGATGTGATTTTGTCGGGAAACCAGCCCCATTTTTCAGGGAGTAAACCATATTTTTCCAATCGACTTTTAGATGGGTCAAATATTTCATCATCAGATCCTGAAACCTTAAATCCTTTTTTGTGTAAGGCAAGCGCCAGATTGTGCATAGCCGCTCCACCAATAGCAATAAAATGTACGCGCATTGATAATATTTTTAGCTTGATCAATGGTAACATTAATCAAAATTTTCGAACCAATTTAATTTAAGAGTGTTTTTACGCTTATTTTCAGCATTTTTATTGTTGTCACGTTATCTGTTGCTTTAAGTTTAAACCGTAGTTTTAAAGGAACATTACAGGCGATTAAGAAGCAATATTGACTGAAAACAAATGAAAGTTAAATATAATCAAATCCTTTGTGATTGGCAGTATTCTTTTTTCTTTCTTACTTTAAGCATTAATCGTTAAATATTGATTTATAAAGCGGTTTGTTATGGCATTTTTTGCTTTGACAAATTCGAAAAAAATAATGAAGAAAATGCAAATCTATTCAATAGAAACCGGGAATTTTAAATGCGACGGTGGTGCTATGTTTGGTGTGGTTCCCAAATTCATGTGGAATAAAAAGTATCCAGCCGATGAAAACAATCTTTGTGATTGTGCGTTGAGAAGTATGCTTGTTGTTGATGGTGATCGTCGAATTTTAATTGATAATGGAACAGGAGACAAGCAGGCTGCCTCTTACACCAGCCATTATCATCTTTGGGGAGATGATACACTCCAATCTTCACTCAACAGATTGGGCTTCGGTTTTGAGGATATTACGGATGTGATTTTTACACACCTTCATTTTGATCATTGCGGTGGTGCGACTCGTTATAAGACAGGGACAAAAGAACTGGAGTTAGTGTTTCCAAACGCGACACATTGGGTGAGTAAAACACAATGGGAGAATTATCTGAATCCTAATGTTCGTGAAGGAGATAGTTATTTCCCGGAAAACATGATGCCAATATTCGAAGCGGGTAAATTAAATCTGGTAGAGGAGGATGGTGAACTTTTCCGTAATGTGGAGGTCAGACAATTTAATGGGCACACGACGGGTTTGTTGGCCGTACTTGTTCATGATGAAGATAAAACCATTGCTTTTACGGCGGATTTTATTCCGACTTTGGCTAATGTGAATTTGAAATGGATAGCAGCCTATGATCTGTTTCCTACAGTTGTTCTCAGGGAAAAAGAAGCCTTCCTAAAGGAAGCCGTAGAGAAAAATTACATTCTCTTTTTTCAGCACGATATTCAGTATGAATGTTGTTCATTAGAGGAAACTCCACGTGGAATAAAACCCAAAGAAAGTTTTAAACTGGAAAGCTTGTTTTAAGCTTTGGATCAATTTGAGTCCCTATGCATTGAAATCCTATTTTACATTAATATTGATTTGTGAGCCAAGGGCTTATTATGTGCTTTACCGGATGTTTCATTGAGCTTTGATTTGTATCGGTTTTAGCACAAGAAAAGTGATTCTAACAGGTATTTCCTAATTCAGATTTCTTTTATTCCTGTATATTTGTGAAAACAAATTTTTGTAAGATTTTTTATTAATTATGAAGACCAATTCTCTCCCTGATTTTATTCAAATATATACTGAACGTGTTGATACAACTACGAGAGTTGGGGATTCGTTAAAGAAATCTGTCAATACAGATACGCTGATTCAAAAAAATCCGATGTTTAAAGATTCCCTCTCAGTGGGATCAACTCTGCTTAAATCGGATTCGATTGTAAGCGATTCAAGTTTGTTTGTAAAGGATTCACTGGCTATTGCTGATAGCTCAAGACAGGCTTTTATTCAGCATGCACCCAAGTATGGGGGAAAGGAGATTTCACGATATCAAAATATTGGATTGGGGAATGACTGGCTTGTAGGTATTATTCTGTTTTCATTATTTTTACTTGCTTCGGCTAAGTTCTTGTTTGGTAAGTATTTGTCGAAACTTGTTGAGTCTGTTTTTAATTCTCATACAGCCAACAATCTATTTCTGGAAAAGAATATCAATATGGTGAAAGGTTCTATGATTGTCAACCTTTTGTTTGTTGTTAATATTTCACTATTTGCAGTTAATGTTCTCAAGTATGTTGCTTCAGGTACAGGATTGGATAGTGGATTTAAAGAATTTGCTTTAATTTTTCTTGCTGTTTTTCTTCTGTATGTTGGGAAAAGTATTGTAATAAGGAGTTTAGGCTACATCTTCAAAGGGAAAAATGAGTGTAAAGAATACCTTTTTACAGTGTTTTTATATAATAAAAACCTTGGATTATTCCTGTTTCCTGTGATTATTGCATTGCCTTTTGTACAGTCTAATGCTGTACAATGGCTCGTAAACATTGGCTTTTTCATGATTTTCTTCTTTTTTGTATTGAGAATTGCAAGGGGACTGAAAATATTATTGCGTAAACATGTTTCGATATTTTATATGATTTTGTATCTTTGCGCTCTGGAAATACTCCCTTTGCTAATGATTTACAAATTATTAGTTGGGTAGTAATCAAAGAGTGGAAAATAATGTTTTAATTAAAGATTATAGCCTTGAAAATCAAAACAATATTAGTTTCGCAACCGAAGCCCCAAACGGAAAAGTCGCCTTATTTCGATCTGGCAGAAAAGTACAACCTAAAAATTGATTTTCGCCCTTTCATTCAAGTTGAAGGTATCAGTGCCAAAGAATTCAGACAAGAAAGAATCAATATTCTTGAACATACTGCAGTTATTTTTACCAGTAGAACAGCGATTGATCATTTCTTTAGAATTGCCGAAGAAATGCGTGTTACGATTCCAGATGATATGAAATACTTTTGTATCTCAGAATCAACGGCTTTTTATCTTCAGAAATATATCGTGTACCGTAAAAGAAAGATTTTCTTCGGTGTAAGAGTTTTTGAAGATCTAATCGATACGATCGTTAAGCACAAAAAAGAAAAATTCTTATTACCTCTTTCAGATATTCATAAGCAGTCAATTCCTGCTTTATTGAATAAGAATAAGATTAAATATACGAAAGCTATTCTTTACAAGACAGTGAGTAGTGATTTGTCTGATTTGGCTGATGTAAATTATGATATTCTTGCTTTTTATAGTCCATCAGGAATTAAATCTTTATTGCAGAATTTCCCTGATTTCGAACAGAATGGTACTGTAATAGCTGCATTTGGTCCTGCTACTTCAAAAGCTGTAAGAGATGCAAATCTTCGTCTTGATATTGAAGCACCAATGCCACAGGCTCCATCAATGACTATGGCTCTGGATCAGTATATTAAAGCATTCAATAAGGAGAATAAGGATAAATAAAATATTGAAAGGCGATCTTTGAATTGAGAAGATCTCTTGAAAGGGAATTGGGGAAAGTTGCTTTCCCCTTTTTTAATATCCTTAATCCACTATCTGATATAGATACTTTTTAGTAAATTTAAGCATCAAGCTCCTTTTATCAATCACACATGACCGATTCTATACGATATAGTTTTACAAAAGAGGAACGCCTTTGTCATAAAAAGCGGATTTCGAGCTTGTTTGCCGAAGGCAGAGGCTTTACGTGTTATCCTTTTCGTATCGTGTGGAAAAGTACGCCTCTTGATGTTGATTTTCCAGCTCAGGTTGCCATTACGGTTACCAAAAGGAGTTTTAAGCAGGCAGTTAAACGCAACTTATTGAAACGAAGAATTCGTGAAATTTACCGTTTGAATAAACACCTGCTTTATAAGGATTTGAATGACAGAGAGGCACAAATATCGTTTATGATTGTATATTTGCCTAAAACAATTCTGAAATCTGCCGAGATGGATACGAAACTCGTAAAAGCTCTTCGGCGTATAGGACCTGAATATGACAAGTTTGTTGAGCATACTAAAGAAGGCGATTCTATTCGTCATGATATTGCCGATTAGGTTTTATCAGATGTTTATATCACCCATGACACCTTCGGCATGCCGATACACACCGACTTGTTCCACCTACGCCATTCAAGCCTTAAAGGCTCACGGTCCGTTTAAAGGGAGCTACCTTGCTATAAAACGCATTTTGTCCTGTAATCCCTGGGGCGGACATGGACACGATCCTGTGCCATAAAATCATCGTTTTTTACACTAACATGCCCATACTTTCACTTTAAAAGAGAGGGGATGAATGGCGCCTTATCGGGGATAACAAATGAATTTTGTTAACTTTGATTTTCGATTATAAAACAACATACACATGATAACAAATGACCAGCTAAAAGAATTAGCGGAGCGCACGATAGCGTTGAGGAGGTATCTTTGACATTGATGCCAAATTAATACAAATACAAGAAGAGGAATTGCGCACTCAGGCACCTGGTTTTTGGGATAATCCTAAGGAGGCTGAGGTGCAAATGAAGAAGGTTAGAAGTCTGAAATCCTGGCTTGAATCCTATGATGAGGTGAAAGCCTCAGAAGATGATTTACAAGTACTTTACGAATTTGCGAAAGAGGGAGAAGCCTCTCCTGAAGAAGTCGATGCACAATATGCTCTAACAAAGAAATTGCTCGAAGAGTTGGAGTTGAAGAATATGCTTCGTAAAGAAGAAGATCAGTTGGGAGCCATCCTAAAAATTAATTCCGGAGCAGGTGGGACCGAAAGTTTGGATTGGGCAGGCATGCTTTATCGCATGTATTTGCGTTACGGCGAAGCCAATGGTTACAAGGTTCGACAACTGGAATATCAGGAAGGCGATGAGGCTGGAATTAAATCAGCTACCCTGGAATTTGAAGGTGATTTTGCTTACGGATTTTTAAAATCGGAGACAGGTGTGCATCGTTTGGTGCGTTTGTCACCCTTTAATGCGGCCAATAAGCGAATGACAACCTTTGCCTCGGTCTATGTTTATCCGGCTATTGATGATACGATTGATATTCAAATTAACCCTGCTGATATTTCCTGGGATACATTCCGATCGGGAGGGGCAGGAGGTCAGAATGTGAATAAGGTGGAGACCGGAGTTCGATTGCGACATGCACCCACTGGCATCATCATAGAGAACACCGAGACGCGTTCGCAATTGGGAAATAGAGAGAACGCTTTACGACTGCTTAAATCGCAGCTTTACGAGCTGGAATTGCGTAAGCGTCAGGAAGAGCTGGATAAGATTGAAGGCACTAAGAAAAAGATAGAGTGGGGATCTCAAATTCGCTCTTATGTGATGCAACCCTACAAAATGGTGAAAGATGTCCGTACAGGACACGAAACCTCTAATGTACAAGCTGTACTTGATGGTGATTTGGATGGTTTTATAAAAGCCTATTTGATGGAATTTGGAGGAGAGAGTAAAGACGACCAATAAACTTAGTTGATATAAATAATAAAAGAGCAGAGACTTAGGAGTTTCTGCTTTTTTTATTGGGAGATTTCATTCTAGAGCATAACTCTGATACCTACTTTTAAATAAAATTTATCAGTGTCAAAACTTGTTTTTGATGTTTGTAGGCCATCCTCGAAATATTCGATTGAGGAATCCTTTAATGAAATATTAGTTTTTTTACGAGTTAGAAAGAAACCTGATTTTTCTTGAATAAACAAACGATCTTGTTCCCGTAAGTTGAATTGATAACTTCCCGTAATAAAGAGGCTATAGAATTTCTTCAGTTTAGTTCTTAGTCCTAAATCGAAAGAAAAACCTTGCTTTTTTTGTCCAACATATAAAGCGATTTTATCAGCATTAAACTTTTTTCCTCCAGCTTTAAAGTTCGTTTCAGATTTAAAATCCCCAATATGATGTCCATCCTGAGAAAAGAAATAATTGACACCACACATCAACAGCAATTGATTTCCTCTGTTGATGATTGGAGTTTCGTATGCAAAACCCAATGATTCTAAGTCAGATATATTTTTGCCAATAGCCTCTTGCCAATTATAGTTGATATCAAGATGAGCATTTAATTTGTAGCCCATTTTTATCCCCAAAGAGAATTCTTGTTGATTAGTATTACGGATTGATTTATTAAAAACGGTCTCAGATGAAGGGGAGTAGATGATGTTTCCTGAGGTTAAAGATTGACTAGATTTGGTCTCTATGTAAATGTCAGTGTAAATGTTGGTTAGAATTTTTGTCAGTTTTTGTTTAAACTGACACCCCTTTGGAAGATTGTGTTTTTTGTGAAGTAAAAGGTCAGCCCTGTTTGGGCTATATTCAATCAGTTTATTTAACGAACTATCAGCTTGAATGAGTGTTTGATTTTGCCAATTTGATTCCTGAATGTCTTTAGATTTTAAATAAAACACATCTCTATATTCTGATTGTTCAGTGAATGGAATAGGCTGGGCATCTTCAATATTTATATTAGTTGTAAGGAACTCATTGAATTGGATTAAGTTAGATTGAGTTTTTTTGTTGAAAAGTTTTTCTTTATCAGAGATATAAGAAAGGTAATATTTTTCATTCCAGTGTTTGTACTTTAACAAAATTGTTCTTTGTTTTACTTGTAACGAATGTGTACCTAAGTACTTATTTCGTTTTTCAATACCATACTCAGTATATGTACATTCACTGTATAGATATGCTAATGTGACTGTGTCTAAATAAAATTTACCTTGGTATCTAGCTTTTTGATTCTCTTTAGGTTTGAATTCTATTCGATATGTAGGCTTGTCGTCTAATTTATCTTTATAGATGGTGTAGTCATACTTCTTAAAATCATTGGGTGATAAATAAGAAGCTCGATATTTAACATTATCGGAATTTAAAGGTAAATGTATACCGCCATACCACATTACCGAACTGTAATTTTCGTATAAGGGGTGTTTATTCATCCGACTCTCTACAAGCTTAACTTGTCCTTTTGTGGTATTTGAATAAGTTGTCTTAAATATGTCAAGAATGGCTTCTCCAAAATACAAATACTCCCCTTTATTCGGCTCATAATAGGTTTCTCTATAAAAACCTTTCATACGGGTATCAACATCAGAATAATTATCTTTGATTTTGCCGTATGCCCGGCGCAGTAATGCTAGCAGTGTATCTTTAGGCATCACAATCACTTCATTTAATTGAGCTGTATCTTGTTGTAGTTTTACCTGTAGAGATGCTTTTATTTTATTAAGGTCGAATTCCTGCGTTTGATAGCCTATACTGCTAATACAGAGCTTGCCGTATTGGTACTTTTGGGGGATATTTATCTTAAAAGTACCTTGGCTATTACTGACTGTGCCAATATAACTATCCTTGATATAAATGCTACTTCCGGGTAAGGCTTGCTGGGTTTCGTCGGAAATTTTACCAGAGATTGTACTTTGAGCAGATATTTTATTTGAAAAAAACAGACAAAATATGAAGATTCTAATTAGATATAATTTGTTCATGCTTGATGAAATACTACAGATTAAGGTTCAATATTTTTTTTGAAGATAGATTAAAAACAAAGTGTTTTTATATGTCAAGTCTGTCAAGTTTATAGACCACTCTTAGTAGTATTTAAAGACTGTTGAATTTGAGTTATTTACATATGCCAAACATATACCCCTGTTTCTTCAGTTCATCGATCAAGCGAGGGAGGGCATAACGCATATTTTTCTCTGATTTAATATGATTGTGGAAAAGAATAATGGAACCGGGCTTTATGTTTTTAAGAACAGCCTTATAACACGACTCAGGACTGATATCTTGACGATAATCCTGACTTAAAACATCCCACATGATGATTTTATAGTCTTTTAAAAGTTGCCTGGCCTGTGAGCGTTTAATCATGCCGTAAGGAGGGCGAAAGAGTTTGGAATTGATGTATTGACCCGCCAATCTCACATTATCAACATAGCTTTGGGTTTGATTTGTAAAACCTCTTAAGTGGTTGTGGGTGTGATTGCCAACGGCATGCCCTTCATTCAAAATTTGCTGATAGATTTCAGGGTATTTTCTTACATTATCGCCCACACAAAAGAACGTTGCTTTCACGTTTTTATCCCTAAGAAGTTTTAATGTCCAAGGTGTAGACTCAGGAATAGGCCCGTCATCAAAGGTGATATAAACAATTTTATCCCCCGTATTGTAGTCCCAAATGAGACGTGGGAAGAGTTTTTTTAAAAGCTGTGGTACGCCGACAAATCGCATAATAATTTTTTATTTGAGCCCCTCAAAAGTAATGCACTTGCTTGTAATACCAAATTGAGATTGGTTTAGAAATTGATGAGTTTCATTTTTCATTATCTATTGGGGGATAATGAGGATCGTTATTGGCTTGATTAGTTTCTTTATATTGAGTGATTTAGATGCAATAACTAAAATTTTAAAAATTCTTTTGCAGGAATTAAACAATCGTTTAACTTTGAGGCAAATTTAGAAATAATGGAAGATAGCAGAAGTAAAATTTTGAATGCCTCGGCGCAATTATTTGTTAAGAATGGTTTCGATGGGACTAGTGTTAGACAGATTGCTAAGGCGGCGGGGGTGAATATTGCGATGATTTCCTATTATTTTAAATCGAAGGAAGGCGTTTTGGTTGATTTAATTAATCAAACGTCAAATAAAATGCAGGAAAAGACAAAGCACATTAAGGATCTTGATTTGGAACCTCGCGAGAGAATATCTCTGTTGTTTCGAACTTATGTGGATCATTTTGTTGATCATGATTTGGTGAGCTATGTTTTTGGTACTGAATTATCATTGAATCGAAATCAGACTATTGTCGATCTTATCCTGGCTATAATATCGAGAAGCAACGATTATATCTACAATTGTATAAAAGCTTGTAAACCTGATTTGGATGATGATATTTGCAGGATGTTGCCTGTAATGGTGATGGGAATGGTTAATAAAGCCTTGTCAACCCCTAGGGCAATGGATATTGCACTTGGAAATACCAGTTTTTCAAGTCAGAACACTAATGAGATCCGAAGATATTTACATCTTTTTGTTCAGGATTATCTGGATTTACAGTTGGGGAAGTCAAATTAGAATGAATAAGTAAACCGCAATGATTATTGTGTGTTTTTTTTGGAAATACAAATTAAACAAACGTTTAATTAAATGGATTTTATAAATTAAAATATTTAAATCAGAATTTAATGACAGCAATACGACTATTAGGAACTGGCTTATTACTATCCGGACTTCTTTGGGGATGTAAGCCTAAAACGGCAGTGGAAAAGCCGGTACGACCAGTTAAGGTGATGACCGTTGAGAGTAGAAACAACACGACAACACATACCTTCCCTGGGAAAGTTCAGGAATCGCGCGAGGTGAAATTGGCTTTTAGAGTTCCAGGTCCTTTGGTTCAGCTTAATGTAAAAGAAGGCATGTTTGTGAAAAAAGGGGATTTGTTGGCTCAAATTGATCCACGAGACTTCCAGGTTAGTCTGGAGGCTGCAAAAACCAACTGGGAACATGCTAAGCAGGATGCCAAACGTTATCAGGAATTGTATGAAAAGCAATCGGTACCTGAGAGTACGAAAGAAAAAGTTGAAGTTGCAGCAGCAGTGGCTGAATCGAATTATAATAAGGTGAAGAATGCCTTAAATGACACCAAATTATTTGCTCCTTTTGATGGTTACGTTCAAGCGAAATTGGTTGAAAACTACGAAAAGGTTGCAGCGGGTTATCCAATTTTAACCCTGCTTGATGTGTCGGTTCTTGAAGTAAAAGCTGGGGTTCCTGAGAGCATAGCCAGTCATTCTGATCGTTTTAAATCGTTTAGTTGTACGATAAAAAATGGCAAAACCCGAATTGTTGGCGCTAAACTTAAGGAGATTAGCAAAAAAACGGCAGGTTATAATCAGGTTTATCCGATTACCGTTTATTTAAACAAGGATGAGGCGAAGAATTTGCGCCCGGGTATGAATGCCAGTTTAAATATTGAGATCAGTGATGAGAGTGTTGATGCCGGTTTTGAACTTCCGGTGAATTCGGTTGTTAACTATAAAGGGAAAAGTATTGTTTGGGTTTACAATCCTAAGGATAAGGTGGTGAATCAGCGCGAGGTTGATGTGATTCGTTTATTGGCCAACGATAAAATTTTGGTACGCAAGGGACTTAACGAAGGTGAACAAGTTGTTATCGCAGGTGCCACTTTCTTAATCGACAAACAAGCTGTGAAATTGTTGACAGAAAAGACTAACTCAAACATAGGAGGCTTATTATGAATATTGCAAAGTATTCGGTAAACAATAGGGTTGTTATTTGGGTTGCCGTTTTCTTTAGTCTTGTTGGAGGCGTCTTTTCCTACACAAAGCTCGCAAAACTTGAAGATGCGGAGTTTACGCTGAAAACAGCACTGGTTGTAACATCTTATAAGGGAGCTTCGCCACATGAAGTTGAGCTCGAAGTTACCGATGTGATTGAGCAAGCGGTGCAGGCGACTCAAGGGCTTGATTTTATTGAATCGGAGTCGAAAGAAGGTTTGTCTATTGTTACTGTTGAGATAAAAGGAAACAAGAAAACTGCGGAAATGCCTCAAATTTGGGATGATTTGAGACGAAAAGTGAATGATTGTAGAATCCATTTGCCTCGTACTGCTTATCCGATGGTTTTGGATGATTTTGGTGATGTATTTGGTGTTTTTCTTTCGCTTTCAGGCGACGATTATTCGTATGCGGAGTTGCACGATTATTCTGCCATGTTGAAACGTGAGCTTCTGACCGTAAAAGGTGTGGCAAAGGTTAAACTATTCGGAACCAAAACAGAAAGTATTGAGATCAATTTGTTGAGTTCCAGAATGGCAAGTTTTGGGATTAATCCCGGCCAGGTCATCGGTATTTTAAACGATTTGAATTCCAGATGGGATAATGGTCAGATTGATGTAGATGGTCAGCGAATTAAGATTCGGGACAGAAGCTGCTTTAAAACGGTTGACGAAGTGGGTGATCTTGTGATTCAGGATTACAGCAAGCAGCAAATTAAACTGAAAGATATTGCCGAGATTAAAGAGTCCTACCAGGAACCTGTAAAAAACCTGATGCGTTTTAATGGAAAAGAAGCTATTGGTATAGGTGTAGCCATGTCGTGGGGCGTGAATGTGATGGATGTTGGTGAAGATATCGACAAGCGTCTGGAAGCACTAAATGCGCAATTGCCAATTGGCTTGAACATCGAAAAGGTCTATTTTCAATCAGATGAAGTGGCCGAATCCAATAGGCTGTTTATGACAAATCTAGCTGAATCGGTAACCATTGTTGTTGTGATTCTTCTTTTGTTTATGGGATTGCGATCGGGTTTACTGATTGGAAGTGGATTGATCTTAACAATCTTAGCAACTTTTATCGTGATGCTGGCTGGAGACATTGCTCTTCAGCGAACTTCTCTGGCCGCTATTATTGTGGCAATGGGGATGTTGGTTGATAATGCCATTGTTGTGACCGATGGGGCACTGGTTGCTCTGCAAAGAGGGCATTCCAGACGAAAATCAGCTTTAATGGGAGCTGAGTCAACCATCTGGCCTTTGTTTGGGGCGACTTTGATTGCCATTCTGGCTTTCTTGCCAATTTTCCTGGCTCCGGGGAGTGTGGGTGAAATTTGTAAATCGATGTTCCAGGTTTTGGCAATTTCACTTGGTTTGAGCTGGCTTTTTGCTGTGACTCAAAATGTTCTTTTTAGTGATGTTTTTCTCAAGGTGAGTAAAAATTCCAAGGATAAAGAACCTTTTTCCGGAAAGGGCTATAAAATATTTGAGAGGCTATTGATGAAGGTTTTGCGTCATCGTTATATTTCATTGACTGTTATTTTGCTTATTCTGATTGGTAGTTTAATGGTTTTTAGCAAAGTGAAGAAGCCTTTCTTTGTTGAACTGACCAAGCCATTGGTGACTGTGAATTACTGGTTGCCCGAAGGAACCGATATTCAAAAGGTCGAAGCTGATATTAAAGAGATTGAGAAATATGTAATGGGCTTAGAGCATGTGACCAGTGTGACTGCTGCAATTGGTGAGTCTTTACCGCGTTATATCCTGATGGCTGAAGTGGTCAAAAACAATTCGTCTTATGCTCAACTACTGGTCAGAACCGATGAATTTGACAATTTGGATGGGGTTAGAAAGAAGATTGATAGCTATATCAAAGAGAATTATCCGGCAGCCAATGAGCATTCAAAACTTTTGCTGGGTGGGCCTCCGTTGGAGTTTAAGGTTGAAGCCCGATTTATGGGACCCGATCCTGAAGTTTTACACAATTTAGCCGATCAGGCCAAAGACATCATGCGTCAGGAAAAATTGGCGATCAATGTCAGAGACGACTGGAGACAAAAGGTGATGACCTGGGAACCTGTTTACAATCAGGAAAAAGGCCGACGTGCCAATGTAACCCGTCAGCAAATGTCGATTGCATTGCAAACGGCTAATGATGGTGCCGTAGTTGGTCGCTTTTATGATGGGGAGCGTGCGCAGAGTATTCTACTTAAAATGGTGGACGATACGCATGATCAAAACAATCAGCTGCAATACTTACCTGTTTGGGGTGGTGGTCCGACTTCTACCATACTCGATCAGGTTTTGGATGGATCGCAAATGGGATGGGAAGATCCGGTGATTCGTCGTTACAACCGTCGCCGTTCTATTACAGCACAGTGCGACCCTATAAGCTCCGATGTAACCGGGGATCAGTTGTTGGCCAAACTGAAGGATAAGATTGAAGCGATTCCTCTGCCTGAAGGCTACTATATGATGTGGGATGGTGAGCACAGAAAACAAGTCGAGGGGAATGAGAATGTGGGTGCCTTTCTTCCATTGGCAATTATCCTGATGATGATCATTATTGTGATTCTTTTCAATTCGTTCCGTCAAACTCTGATCATATTCCTGATGTTGCCCCTTTCGTTTATTGGTGTGGCCAATGGACTTTTTGTATTCGACAAGGCTTTCGGATTTATGGCTATAGTTGGTTTTCTGGGACTATTGGGAATGGTGATAAAAAATGCGGTCGTTCTGATCGATCAGGTTAATGTTTTGATTGTGGATAAGTCGCCGCTTGAAGCTGTGGTTGAGTCTGCTGTTTCAAGAATGCGCCCGGTTATGATGGCAGCCCTAACAACTATTTTGGGGATGATTCCATTGATCAACGACGCCATGTACGGATCGATGGCAGCGACCATCATGTTTGGATTGCTTTTCGCAACCATCTTAACCTTATTTGTAGTGCCTTTGTTCTTTTGTTTGTTCTACAAAATTAAGATTGTTGACTAATAGGATATAAGCGATAGATGTGAGATGTATTGTTTCACATCTACATTAAAATTGATAATACAATGCGATATAAGATAATATTAGTAGTTCTGCTTGCTATTTGCATGACAAAGCCATCAATCTCACAGGAGGTTTTGAGCTTGGATAAATGCAGAACACTGGCAAAAGAACACAATCAGGATGTGAGAAATGCAGCAATTAATGTTGCCATTTACGAGAGTCAACTGAAATCGAATAAAACCAATTTATTGCCGAAGCTCGATTTTTCGGCCTCATTGACTCGCTTGGGAGATCCTCAGGTGATTCAGATGCCGGCTTTTGAATTACCCAAAGTGGATTTCAGTCCAAGTGGGGTGCTTTTTCCCGGAGGTCAACTTTACGAAGCCCCGGAAAATTTGTATAAATTGAATTTGTCTTTGATTCAGCCCATCTATATGGGAGGAAAATTAAGAAATCTGAATAAGCTCAGCCAAAAGCAAGTCGATCTTTCAAAAGAGAATTTGCGATTGGAGCAATCTGATCTTTTATTGACAACTGATGATACCTATTGGACGATTGTTTCTCTGAAGGAAAAACTGATTTTGACCCGTGAGAGTATTAAATTCCTTGAAGAATTTAAGAAGGACATCAACAACTTTTATGAAGTTGGACTGGCAACTAAGAATGATGTACTACAGGCTCAGGTGAATCTGAATCACGTGACTTTAGCGAATATTGAAGCTGAAAATGGATTCGATTTGGCCAATATGTCTCTTAATCGTTTGATTGGATTACCTCTTTGGGAGAAGGTGCTATTAGAGGATTCTGTGGTGAATAAAGCCACTCTTCCTGATTTTGAAGTGGCACATAAAAAAGCTTTGGCACAACGCCCTGAGTTAAAGATGAGTCAGCTTGCTGTTGATATGAGGGAGTTGGGGGTTAAAATGACCCGAGCTGATCAATTACCAAGTTTGAATGTTGGCGTGAATGGCTATTATGGGAACCCCAATCATTTTGGTGTTGATGAGGGGGAGAAATCATGGAATGCGACAGCAATGGTTAAAATTCCGGTTCTGCACTGGGGCGAGAAAAGACAAGCCGTGAAACGCAGTAAAATGCAGCACGAGCAGGCTGTTTTGGAATTGGAGAAGAATAAAGATTTAATTGCCCTTGATGTCCAACAATCTTTATATGCTCTAAAGGAAGCGATTTCGAAGATGAGTTTTATGGAGACCTCATTGGAACAAGCTGAAGAGAATTTGGATGTCACCCGCAATAATTTCAATGTGGGAGTGGCTTCTGTTACTCAGGTGCTAGATGCACAAGTTTCGTGGCAAAAGTCTTACAGTAATTTTATTGATGCAAAAATTGCTTGTCAGCAAAAGTATTCAGTTTATCTGAAAGCGATTGGTGAGTTAGATCAGATCTAAAAAATCAAAGTCGGAATGTATTAACATTCCGACTTTGTTTTTATACCGAACTATTGTTCATTCCCTTCGTTTTTGTATAAATCGATAATTCGATTCATCTCCTGAATCAAAGCATGATTTCGTCTTGCTGAGCGAACAAATTCGGATAAACTGGTAGGTTTTAAACTCTCATAATAGGTAATTTCCTGATTTAATCGCGGCTGAATTTTCGCCATCATTTCCATGGCAATTTGCTCTTTCCCAAGTTTCAGATAGTTTTCAGCCATCAGCAAGGCGATGTAGTCATAAGGACTTAGTTCATTGGGTAATATTTCTCTGCTTTTATCCAGAACTTCCAGAGCTTTCTCTTTTTTGTTTTCAGCGATTAATGCATTCGATAAGTTTAAAAAGTTATTTCTTAGATTCAGGCACATGCGTTGGATGTTTTCATCGACATAAATCTCTTCTTGATTGATGTTGCCCCATTTGAATTTCTCCATCATATTTTGGTATAAAATATCGCTGTCAATTTGTCCCAAATTAATTTCTGTATCCTTTGCTTTAATTGGGATTAATCGATAAGCCAGACCTTCCAGTTGGAAGTAGTCCTGAAGGCCATAATAACCCGATTTAGGGACGGTTTGTGAGAAGTAAATGGGACGTTCCCAATTATTGGTCAAAATCAGATCGTAAAGCGCTAAACCTGCTTTTTCAATGGCATTTTGATCCAGTTTCCATTCCATTTGGGTGACGATATCAGTTGAATCTTTCAAGGCGACTGTATGCGTTGACAAAACCTGTTGTTTATCTATCGGCATTCTGAATTTTCGAGCAGGAATGTAATCGATTTTCTGATCGTAGCCATAAATTGTTTTTGTACTTTCTTTATCAGAAAGTACGTACTCTAAGGCATCTTTAAGATTCAGGCCCTTATTTTTTTCAACCCAGGCTTCAAATCGGGGATCATCCACAAGGTAAATGACATCGCGATTCCCCATCAGGTATTTCTCTTTCTTCATCGAAATAGGCAAGCTTTTAGAATCGTAATTGTCTCGCTTCATTTGATCGATATACCAATCTGTAGAAAGATAACTTAGGTTGCAAACCCGAACGTCGGTTCTGATGCCCTCAACTTCTTGCAAATACCAAAGCGGGAAGGTGTCGTTATCACCCATGGTAAATAAAATCGCATTGGGAGCGCACGAATTCAGATAATTGTAGGCCAAATCGTGAGCAAAGTAGCGATCAGATCGATCATGATCATCCCAATTCTGCTGAGCGAGCAAAGCCGGAACAGCCAGAAAACATAGAGATGAAGCCAGAATGAGGCTGAGTTTGGGACTCATGTATTTTTCCAGGCCATTGATCACGGCTAAAACACCTAACCCAATCCAAATGGCAAAAGCATAAAACGATCCGGCGTAGGCGTAATCGCGTTCACGGGGCTGTAAAGGGGGTTGATTTAAGTAAACCACTATCGCCAGACCCGTAAATAGGAATAGCAGCAGAACGACATAAAAATCTTTTTTCCCCTTCTTATTTTTTCTGTATTGATAAAGCATGCCTAAAAGGCCCAGAATCAAGGGCAGAAAATAGTAGGTGTTGTGGGCTTTATTCGATTTCATATCATCGGAACGAAGCGACTGGTCGCCTAACCTGAGATTGTCGATAAAGGGTATTCCCGAAATCCAGGCTCCGTTTGTTTTGTCGCCATAGGATTGCACATCATTTTGTCGTCCGGCAAAATTCCACATGAAATAACGGATATACATGTGGTTAATTTGATAGGAGAAGAAAAAGTTCAGATTCTGGATAAAGCTGGGTTTTTCCTTTTGTTTGGGATTGAGTCCCGTCCATTTGGCATATTCCATTGGAGCACGTCCTGACATGCCTTTGGTATACATTCTTGGAAAGATAGTCTTGTAGGATGAGCTAAAATTGTTGCGTTCAAGTTCATACGAAAGTACATATTTTCCATCTTTTTTAATGTAGATTTTTTTATCCACCCGAGTTGGATTCTCTTCATCAATAGGAGCATTGAAATACTGGCCATAAATCAGAGGGTTTGAACCATATTGCTCGCGATTGAGATAGGAGAGAAGCGAGAAAACGTCTTCGGGATTGTTCTGATTTAAAGCAGGATTTGCAGCAGCCCGAATCATGATTAAGCTGTACGATGAATAACCAATTAGAATGACACTGATAACAGTAAGCCCAATATTTAACAGCACTTTCTGATGCTTGATACTGTATCGAATAGCAAGAATTAGTCCAGCAAATAAGAGGATTAGGTAGAACATCAGGCCCGAATTAAAGGGTAGAGAAAGCCCGTTGACAAAGGCAAATTCGAACCAGATTCCAATTTTAACAATTCCTGGAATAATCAGATACATCATACTGGCTAATATGAGTATGGCAGCAGATAAGGCAATGAGAATTCCTTTTGGGGTTATTGGATATTTTTTGAAATAATAGAGAATCACAATGGCTGGAATAGCCAGAAGATTTAATAGGTGAACCCCAATAGATAGGCCCATCAGGTAAGCGATTAAGATCAACCATCGGTTGGCATGTGGCGAATCAGCCTCACTTTCCCACTTGAGAATAGCCCAAAAAACGACCGCTGTGAACAGTGATGAAAGTGCATAAACTTCAGCTTCTACGGCAGAAAACCAAAAAGTATCTGAGAAGGCATAAGCCAAAGCACCAATGACACCTGCACTTAGAGTTTTACCCGTTTCGGACAAACTGTATTGTTCCTGTTTTGATTTAACCAGTTTGCGTGCCATGTGCATAATGCTCCAAAACAAAAACATAATTGTAAAGGCTGATGCAAGAGCAGACAGGCTGTTTAGCATCAATGCAACCTGAGATTTGTCTGATGCAAAAAGTGAAAAAAATCGGCCTAATAGCATAAAAACAGGAGCTCCCGGAGGGTGGGCGATTTCTAATTTATAGGCTGCCGTAATGAATTCGCCACAGTCCCAAAAACTGACTGAAGGTTCAAGCGTAAGAAGGTAAACAAGAGCTGAAACCGCAAAAATGAGCCAGCCACCAATTATATTGAATTTTTGAAATTTTGACATGTGAAGATGAGTTGAAATTATGTCAACGAATTTAGGGAAATAATTATGAAGCACTTATCATGATTATGTGAAAAATTGTAAAAATGAACAGGCAGTCTCTTGGACTGAAAAATAGGTGGATAGACATGGATTGTATTTAAGAATGAATCTAAATTTAGGTTCGTTGGACTTTTTTTTCTTTGCTCGCCATGTTATTAAGCAGGTAAATGGTTGCTGTTTTAAAATACAGCAGTGTGAAATATGAAGCGTTGTGTTTATATATTAACATAGAGTTTGTTTTTAATACGGATTTCGAAAAGGTTTTCGGGACTATTTAGAATGACTTTAAGCAATTGGGCTAAGTTAGAATTATTCCGAATAAGAGAGGCTAGTGCGCAGATCTGTAAGCCTTTTCAGGCATGGAAAATAAGATTATATTTGCTGTTAGAATTTACATTTTATAGGTGTAAATGACTGTTAAGAAATGCTTTGCAATTAATTTAAAACGAATCCTGTAATGAACAAGATAATTTCATTTGAAGAGGCTGTTGCCAAGATTAAAGATGGTATGACTATCATGATTGGCGGCTTTTTATCGGTTGGAACTGCCAACCAAATGGTTGATGGTATTGTAGCCTCGAATGTTAAAAATTTAACAATCATTTGTAACGATACTGCTTTTGCCGATAAAGGTTTAGGAAAATTGATCGCAAATAAGCAAGTTGACAAGGTTATCACTTCTTATGTGGGAGCCAATTCAGCTTCAATTGAGCAAATGAATAATGGTGAATTAATCGTTGAATTTAGTCCTCAGGGAACTTTAGCTGAACGTGTTCGTGCAGGTGGAGCCGGATTAGGTGGTGTATTGACACCAACCGGATTAGGAACCATGGTTGCTGAAGGGAAAGACATTATTACAGTTGATGGTAAGGAATTTATCCTTGAAAAACCTTTAAAGGCTGATGTTGCTTTAATTGGCGCAAGTGTGAGTGATACACACGGAAACCTAACTTACCGTGGTACCTCTCAAAATTTTAATCCAATAATGGCGACAGCCGGGGATTTGGTTATTGTTGAGCCGGAAGAAATTGTAGAGGCTGGAACGTTTAAACCTGAGGAAGTTAAAACTCCTTCAATCTACGTTGACTTTATTGTAAGAGCAAACTAACTCGATTTTGATAGAAGTTTTCAGACTTCCTATTTTAATTCAGAAAATATAAAATACTAACACTATACTATTATGGAACAGGCAATTATTAGAGTACGTATGAGTTCACACGATGCACATTATGGTGGAAACCTGGTTGATGGTGCAAAAATGCTTCAGCTTTTTGGCGATGTAGCAACTGAATTGTTGATTCGTCGTGATGGCGATGAAGGTTTGTTTGCAGGCTACGAAAGCGTTGAATTCTTGGCTCCGGTTTATGCAGGCGATTATATTGAGGCTGTTGGTGAGATCATTAAAGAAGGTAACTCTAGCCGTAAAATGAAATTTGAAGCTCGTAAGGTTATCGTTCCAAGAACAGATATTTCTGATTCAGCATGTGATGTGCTTGAAGAGCCTATCGTGACTTGTCGTGCAGTGGGAACTTGTGTGACTCCAAAAGCAAATCAGCGTAAATAATATTTGATTCTATATAATATGAGTCTGAAGTGTTGACCAAAAGAAATGCCGACTAACTATTTTTTTCACTTTAGACTCATATTTTAAAATACTTAAGCCATGGAAAAGTTAATTATCACCGCCGCTATTTGTGGCGCCGAAGTAACAAAAGAGCACAATCCTGCTGTTCCATATACAGTTGAAGAGTGTGTTCGCGAAGCCGGATCAGCTATCGAAGCAGGTGCTAGTATCATCCACCTTCACGTTCGTGAAGATGATGGAACTCCAACGCAAGATAAAAACCGTTTCAAATTGGTTATGGATGCCATTCATGCTCAATATCCTGATGTTATTATTCAGCCATCAACAGGTGGTGCTGTTGGGATGACCAACGATGAAAGACTTCAGCCAACCGAGTTGAATCCGGAAATGGCTACACTTGACTGTGGCACATTGAATTTTGGAGGTGATGAGATTTTTGAGAATACTGAAAATACAATCAAGTATTTCGGTGAGAAAATGATTGAAAGAGGGATTAAACCTGAGTTGGAAGTTTTCGATAAATCGATGATTGACATGGCTTTGCGTTTGGGTAAAAAAGGTTTTATCAAATCGCCTATGCACTTTGATTTTGTGATGGGTGTTAATGGTGGAATCTCTGGTACACTTCGCGATTTTGTATTCATGCGTGGCAGTATTCCTGCTGATGCAACTTATACCGTTGCGGGTATTGGCCGTTTCGAATTCCCATTGGCTGCAGCTGCCATTATCGATGGTGGTCACGTTCGTGTTGGGTTCGAGGACAATACTATGATTTCGAGAGGCGTTGTGGCTGAATCGAATGGTCAGTTGGTTGAAAAAGTGGTTCGTTTGGCTAATGAGTTAGGTCGCGAAATTGCTACACCAGCAGAAGCAAGAGAAATTTTAGGTTTAAAAGCAAGATAATTAATATAGAATGAAAGTAGGAAACAAATACGGAACTCATAGAGTTCTTGAGCCAAAAGGAACGCTTCCACAGCCAGCTCAAAAGTTGGACAATACCATGTCAATTTATGACAACGAGGTTTTAATCGATGTTGAAACATTAAACATTGATTCGGCAAGTTTTACTCAGGTAAAAGGGGCTTGTGATGCGGATACCGCTAAGATGGAAGAGATGATTCTGTCTATCGTAGATAGCCGTGGGAAGATGCAAAATCCTGTTACGGGTTCTGGTGGAATGTTGATCGGAACCGTTAAGGAAGTTGGACCGAATTTCCCAAATCAGGATCTTAAAGTTGGAGATAAAGTAGCGACTTTGGTTTCTTTATCATTGACACCACTTAAAATTAATAAAATCAAGAATATCAACTTATCAAACGATCAGGTTGACGTTGATGCTCAGGCAATTTTGTTTGCTTCAGGTTTATATGCTGTTCTTCCATCTGATTTACCAGAGAAATTGGCTTTAGCTGCTCTTGATGTAGCTGGTGCTCCTGCTCAGGTTGATCGTTTGGTTCAGGAAGGCGATACCGTTTGCATCATCGGTGGTGGTGGAAAATCAGGTGTACTTTGCTGTTATCAGGCAATGAAAAAAGTAGGACCTAAAGGAAAAGTAATCGTGGTTGAGTATTCTGAAGAGAATGCAAAACGTATTAAGGATCTTGGTTTGGCTACTGATGTAATTGTTGGCGATGCAACTGATGTGATGGATGTTTACACAAGAGTAACTGCAATTACTGGTGAACAAGGTTGTGATGTGGTAATCAACAATGTGAATGTTGCTTCTACTGAAATGTCATCAATCCTAATCACTAAAGATCGTGGTTGTGTGTATTTCTTCTCTATGGCAACTTCTTTCTCTAAGGCAGCTTTGGGTGCCGAAGGTGTAGGTAAAGATGTTGATATGATCGTTGGAAACGGTTATGCAATGGGGCATGCTGATCTAACACTTGAAATCATTAGAGAATCAGCTGGAATTAGAGAGTTATTTGAAAAATTATACGTGTAGATTATAGAATTAAGATAAGAGTATCGAGTATCAAGACTTAATTTTTGATACACAGAGAATTCCTCCTTGATACTTGATTCTAAATCTTGATACTAAAACAAAATATGATGATTGAAAATAAGGGACGTAAGGAAATGTTTCCTGAGGTTACAGACGAGCAGTGGAATGACTGGAGATGGCAGGTAAGAAACCGTATTGAAACTCTGGAAGATCTAAAAAAGTACATCAATCTAACTGCTGATGAAGAAGAAGGAGTTAAAAAGTCGTTGGCTACATTGCGTATGGCCATTACACCTTACTATTTATCTCTTGTAGATGTAAACAATCCGGAATGTCCGGTTCGTAAGCAGGCTATTCCTACAGGTTTGGAAGTTCACCATGCTGATGCCGATCTTTTGGATCCATTGCATGAGGATGAGGATTCTCCGGTTCCAGGATTAACTCACCGTTATCCGGATCGTGTATTATTCCTGATCACTGATATGTGTTCAATGTATTGTCGTCACTGTACCCGTCGTCGTTTTGCTGGACAATCTGATGCGTCTACGCCACAAGACAATATCGAGAAAGCTATTGAGTATATCAAAAATACACCTCAGGTTCGTGACGTTGTTCTTTCTGGTGGTGATGCATTATTGATTGGTGATGATAAATTGGAATACATTATCAGCTCATTACGTGCTATTCCTCATGTTGAGATTATTCGTATCGGTACACGTACACCAGTTGTATTGCCACAGCGTATTACCGAAGGTTTGGTAAACATGCTTAAGAAATACCATCCGGTTTGGGTAAACACGCATTTTAATCACTCTAATGAGATGACTCCTGAAGCGAAGCAGGCTGTAGCTCGTTTGGCTGATGCAGGTGTGCCTTTGGGTAACCAATCGGTATTATTGAAAGGAGTTAACGATTGTGTACACGTGATGAAAAAGTTGGTTCACAACTTGGTAATGAACCGTATTCGTCCTTATTACATTTACCAATGTGACCTATCAATGGGACTTGAGCACTTTAGAACACCTGTTTCTAAGGGTATCGAGATTATTGAGAGTCTTCGTGGTCATACCTCCGGATTTGCAGTTCCAACTTTCGTAGTAGATGCTCCAGGTGGAGGTGGAAAGATTCCGGTAATGCCTCAGTATGTGGTTTCTCAGAGTCCTACTAAAGTGATTTTGCGTAACTTCGAGGGGGTAATTACAACGTATACCGAACCTAAAGGTTATACAGAAAATTGCCATTGTCCGGAATGTTCTGATCACAAACAACCTGAGGGCGTTGCATCTCTGCTTGAAGGTAGTCGATTGGCAATTGAGCCATCTCTGTTACAACGTAAAGAGAGAAATAAAAAAACTGAATGCCTTTCATAAAGGAAATAGAGAAATACAAAAGTCTGTCTATAGTTGGACTTGAAAAAAATACCGGGAAAACCGAGTGTTTGAATTATGTGCTGTCGCGATTGAGCGGCAGCACTAAACAAATTGCTCTTACTTCGATTGGTGTTGATGGAGAGAATACCGACATAGTGACTCAAACACATAAGCCTGAAATTGAGGTTTATGAAGGGATGATTTTTGTGACTTCTGAATTGCATTATCACAAGAAAAATCTGATTGCTGAAGTTTTGGATGTCAGTACACAAACGACCTCTTTGGGACGTTTGGTAACGGCAAGAGCAAAATCAAGCGATAAGGTGATGATTTCAGGTCCGGCCAATAATGCGGCTATCAAAGATCTGATTTCTCAGATGAGAAACTTTGATGTCGATTTGACTCTGGTTGACGGAGCTTTGTCACGGAAAAGTTTGGGGTCGCCAGCAGTAACCGATGCCATGATTTTGGCTACAGGTGCAGCTCTTTCGGCTAATATCCCGCAATTGGTTTATAAAACCAACTACATCTACGATCTCATCAATTTGGAGGCCGTAGAAGACGAATTAAAAGAGTGCTTATTGCCTATTCAAAAAGGTATTTGGGCTATCTCAGATCGTGATGAACTTGTCGACTTGGAAATAGAATCGGTTTTACTGATTGAGAAGGCAAAAGATAAGCTATTTACAAAAGGCAATCGGATCTTTGTTAACGGGGCGATTACCGATAAGTTTTTAAACTTTTTAAGGGTTCAAAAACAGATTAAAGAAATTGAAATTATTGTTCGGGACTTTACGAGAATTTTTGCCTCGCCTGAAACATATTATGCTTTTATTAAGCGTGGAGGACGCATTAAGGTGCTCCAGAAAACCAAGCTGATAGCGGTTTGCATCAATCCGGTATCACCCGATGGTTATTGTCTGAATTCGGATGAGTTAAAACAAGCAATGGAAGAGAAACTGAAATTGCCTGTTTATGATGTGAGAAAATTGAATAAGAATTGATGAAATTACGAACTGCCATACCTCAGGTAAAAGGTCTTCAACATTTGGTGGAGAGTATGCAGCTGCAATCCGGTTTGGGAAAGCGCTACTTACTTGATATGCCTATGCTTTATCAGGCAGAGGAGATCAATCGTGAGCTTGATTTGGTGACTCGTGCTTATTCTATTTTAAGTGGAAAAAAGGCAGGTCTGATCAGTAAAATTCAGACCAAACTGATGCAGGTGCGAGACATCAAGGGAAGCGTTAAAAACATGAAAGCCAATTTGGTTTTGGATGATATTGAGCTTTTCGAGATCAAATCTTTCGCATTGGTCTCTGATGAGATACTTAAGCTTCAAAATGAGTTTGAAAGCACATTGATGGAGATTCCGGACTTGAATCCTATGATCTCAATTCTGGATCCTGAAAATAATAGAATTCCATCTTTTTATATATATGATTCCTATTCAGATGAGCTTGCAACAGTTCGAAAAGAAATTAAAGAATTAAAGGCGGCGATAAAAGCAGATCCTGAAACAGGGGATGGACAACCTTTAGATGATTTACTTTGCCAGGCTGAAGCAATTGAGGCTGATGTCAGAGCACAGGTTTGTGAGAGGCTGTATCCTTATGCAACAGACTTGGAAAAAGCCTTGAATCAAATTGCACACCTTGATGTGATTGTGGCTAAAGCCCTGCTTGCTGAGAATTTAGGTTTCACCAGAGCCCGACTTAGCGATTCAACGACAGAATATAAGGGCATGTTTCATCCGCAAATAAAGGAAACATTAGCATTATCAAAAAGAAAGTTTCAAGCCATTGACATCGCTTTAAATCAATCTGTTTGTTTTATAACAGGTGCGAATATGGCTGGAAAAACAGTTATTTTAAAAACCTTAGCCCTTTGCCAATATCTTTTGCAATTTGGTTTTTTTGTGCCGGCACAATCGGCTCGTATTGCTTTAGTTGACAGGATTTTGGTTTCGGTTGGGGATGATCAGTCCGAACAAAATGGCTTGTCGTCTTTTGCATCCGAAATGGTGAAGATTAACGAGATGGTGGAAGCATCTATTAAAAAGGAGAATGTTTTAATTCTTGTAGATGAATTGGCCAGAACAACGAATCCAACAGAGGGACGTGCGATTGTGAATGCTGTGGCAGAAATTTTTAATGAGAATCAAACCCAGTCGGTGATTACGACTCACTACAGCGGATTGGATTCCCGTTGTCGAAAATTGAGAGTGAAAGGCTTGGATAAAGACTTTAAGTCTGGTGAGATAAATAAAAATAATATAAACGATTATATGGATTATTCCCTGATTGAAGACGATGCCTCAAGTGTGCCGCATGAAGCACTACGTATCGCCGGAATTTTAGGAATAAACCAACAAATTATAGCGAAGGCGAATAAAAATTTGCTTAAACCCGACAGTATTTTCTGTCGTGAAAATCAAAGCTGTGAAGCTTGATTTTAGAGAAAAGAAAACAGAATCAAATATCTAAACATAGAACAAAAATGCAAAGGAGTAAACTAGGTCTTGACTTTGATAAAGTTAACTACGCAAAGGGCGTTTCGAGAAAAATTGCTGACAACGTTCAGGAATTTGTTGAGGGCTACACAACAGTAGCTGTAGAGCGTACCTTGTGTCGTCTTTTGGGGATTGATGGTGTTGATAACAACGAAGTACCTCTTCCTAATGTTGTTGTTGATGAGATTAAGGACAAAGGTGTTCTTAACCAAGGGGTGATGTATTTTCTAGGAAATGCAGTGATTGAAGCAGGATTAAATCCGCAACAAGCTGCTGAGAAAATTGCAGCAGGGGAATTGGATATCACACAATTGCCTAGTCATTCAGTTGAAGAGGCTCATGAAGCTCTTAAGCCATACATCAACGATTGTATTGATAAAATCAAGGCTCGTAAAGCCAAAAGAGATAACTATATCAAAACCATTGGTGAAGGTCCTAAGCCTTACTTATACGTAATTGTAGCGACTGGTAACATCTACGAAGATGTGGTTCAGGCTGAAGCTGCAGCTCGTCAGGGTGCTGATATTATCGCTGTAATTCGTACAACAGGTCAGTCACTACTTGATTATGTGCCTTATGGTGCAACGACTGAAGGTTTCGGTGGTACTGTGGCGACTCAGGAGAACTTCCGTATCATGCGTACTCACCTTGATAAGATTGGTGAAGAAGAAGGCCGTTATATTCGTCTTTGTAACTACTGTTCTGGTTTGTGTATGCCTGAGATTGCAGCCATGGGTGCTTTGGAAGGTTTGGATGTGATGTTGAATGATGCCCTTTACGGTATCCTTTTCCGTGACATCAATATGCAACGTACGCTTGTAGACCAATACTTCTCAAGAGTATTGAACGGTTTCGCAGGTGTAATCATCAATACAGGTGAAGATAATTACCTAACAACTGCTGATGCATTCGATGAGGCTCATACTGTATTGGCTTCTGACTTTATCAATGAACAGTTAGCGCTTATCGCTGATCTTCCTGAAGAGCAAATGGGATTAGGTCATGCTTTCGAAATGGAGCCAGGCCTTGAGAATGGTTTCCTTTACGAATTGGCACAAGCACAAATGACTCGTGAGATCTTCCCTAAGGCACCTCTAAAGTATATGCCTCCTACAAAATTCATGACGGGTAATATCTTCAAAGGAAACGTACAGGATGCTTTGTTTAATCAGATTTCAATTTGGACTGGTCAGGGAATCCAATTATTGGGTATGTTGACTGAAGCAATTCATACTCCATTCATGTCTGACCGTTACCTTTCTCTTGAGAATGCAAAATATATCTTCAACAATATGAAGAATATTGGCGATGAGGTTGAGTTTAAGGAGGATGGTATCATTCGTAAGAGAGCTCAAAAAATTCTTGCTGATTCAATTGAATTGCTTGAGAAGATTGAAAAAGAAGGGATGTTTACTGCACTTGAAAAAGGAATTTTCGCTGATATCAAGCGTCCAAAGAATGGTGGTAAAGGTCTTGATGGTGTTGTGGAAAAAGGAAGCAACTACTTCAATCCTTTTGTGGCTTTAATGAAGAAAAACTAGTTATTTGATAATGATAAAGAGTCGATTGCCAATAAGGATCGACTCAAATAAAATATAGGAGATAAGCAAAATGAGTGGAGGACTTTATTCTACCAGTTCGAATGATTTCGATAAGACCTTAGATCTAACTAAAATTAAGCCTTACGGCGATACCATGAATGATGGTAAAACACAGGTAAGTTTCACACTTCCTGTCGCTAAAGGCGAGGAGGCTATTGAAGCTGCTAAGCAAATGATGAGAAAAATGGGTTTCGAAGATGTACAGGTTGTTTTTGTACAGGAACTTATGGAAGGTTTTACTTTTTTCAACTGCTATGGTAGTTCAATTCACACGGTTGATTATACAAGCATCGTTGTACCAAAGGTTGAGTCAACGACTATGGATATGCACGAGACGGATGATTTCATTAAAGAACATATCGGACGTCAGGTTGTCGTAGTTGGTGCCAGTACAGGTACTGATGCGCACACTGTGGGTATCGATGCAATTATGAATATGAAAGGTTTTGCAGGTCACTACGGTTTGGAGCGTTACGAGATGATTGAGGCTCTAAATATGGGATCTCAGGTACCAAACGAGGAGTTCATTGCTAAGGCTATCGAAATGAAAGCTGATGTACTTTTGGTTTCGCAAACCGTTACCCAAAAAGATGTTCACATTCAAAATCTTGTTGAATTGGTTGAAATGCTTGAGGCAGAAGGTTTACGTGATAAGGTGATTTTAATTTGCGGAGGTCCTCGTATTTCTCATGAATTAGCAAAAGAGCTTGGTTATGATGCAGGTTTCGGCATGAATAAATATGCTGATGATGTCGCTTCATATTTGGCTCAGGAACTTGATAGAAGAATTAACCAATAGACTTATAATTTCGTAAAGACGCACGACCGTGCGTCTCTGCGAAAAAATAAAAACAACAACATACCACAATGGATAAAAAAGAAATCAGAGAGATTATTGCAAAGCGATCTGCTCTCGAATTACAAGATGGTGATGTAGTAAACTTAGGAATTGGTTTGCCTACATTTATTCCTAATTATGTCCCTGAAAATATTAACGTCATTCTTCAATCGGAGAATGGTTTGCTTGGCATGGGTGCTGTTCCAGCCGAAGGTGAAGAAGATAAGGATTTTGTAAATGCTGGTGGCGGACATATTACATACAAGCAAGGTGCCAGTAGTTTTGACTCTGCAACTTCTTTTGCTATTATCCGAGGCGGACATGTTGATGTTACTTTTCTAGGTGCTCTTCAGGTTGATGAAAAAGGAAATCTTGCTAACTGGATGATTCCAGGCAAGAAAACTCCGGGAATGGGTGGTGCAATGGACCTTATCGTTGGTGCTAAACGTGTTATCCTATCGATGGAGCACACTGCACGAGGAAATCATAAGATCATGACACAATGTGATTTGCCATTAACTGCTGCAGGACAAGTTGAGATGATTATCACTGAAATGGGTGTGATGAAAATTACTCCGGAAGGCATTCTTTTAACTGAGATTAATCCGGTGTTCACAGTTGAACAAGTACAGGAAGCGACCGATGCAAAATTGATTATTGCTGAGGATCTAGCTGAAATGAAACAAGCCTAATATAGAATGTTTAACGATTAGTGATGAGTAATTAGCAATAATTTCAATTCACTATTCATCTCATTCAAACAATTTACTTTTAAATTAATAATTGCTAATCACTAATTGTCAATTACAAACATCATGAGTAAAGTATATATCGTTGCAGCCAAAAGAACGGCTTTAGGAAAATTTTTAGGAAGTTTAACTCCGGTTACTGCTGCTGATTTGGCTGCGGGCGTTATCAAAAATATCATTGAAGAAACTAAGATCGATGCATCTAAACTTGACGAAGTTGTTGTAGGAAATATTCTTATGGCAGGACAAGGTCAGGGAGTTGCTCGTCAGGCTTCAATTAAAGCAGGTGTGCCTCAAGAGGTGCCAGCCTACGGAATCAATATGATTTGTGGTTCAGGAATGAAGACCATCAATTTGGCTTATGCAAATATCAAATCAGGTGAAGCGAATCTGATTATTGCCGGTGGTACTGAGAATATGTCAGCTGCTGGTTTTGTTATGCCGGGAAATGTTCGAATGGGACATAGAATGATGGATCTTAAGGCTATCGACCACATGGTATTCGATGGTTTGACTGATGCTTTTGAAGGTTACCATATGGGTATTACGGCTGAGAATATCGCTTCAAAATATAACTTGACACGTGAAGAGCAGGATGCTTTTGCATTTGCTTCGCAACAAAAAGCGATCGCAGCTCAGGATGCTGGTCATTTTAAAAATGAGATTGTTCCGGTTGAGATCAAATCACGTAAAGAAACCATTATTTTCGATGCGGATGAGTTTATCAATCGTAGAACCAGCGAAGAAAAATTAGGTGGTTTACGTCCGGCTTTCAAAAAGGATGGTACGGTAACTGCCGGTAATGCTTCGGGTATTAACGATGGTGCAGCATTCGTTCTTGTTGCATCTGAAGAAGCTGTAAAAGAGCACAACTTAACACCTCTTGCTGAAATTGTAGCAACGGGTCAGGGGGGTGTTGATCCAGCTATCATGGGTATGGGACCCGTTCCTGCTATTGCCAGCGCTTTGAAAAAGGCAAATATGAAATTAACTGACATGGAAGTGTTGGAGTTGAATGAAGCTTTTGCTGCACAATCATTGGGTGTGGTTAAGCAGTTGTGCGAAGATCATGGTGTTGCGCCTGAGTTCTTTCAGGAAAGATGCAATATGAATGGTGGAGCGATTGCTTTAGGTCATCCAATTGGTGCATCAGGAACTCGTATCACAGTTAGTTTGATTCACGAAATGAAACGTACGAACAAGCAATTTGGATTAGCATCACTTTGTATTGGTGGTGGTATGGGAACGGCTTTGATTCTTAAAAACGTTTAAGAAGTTCTAAGTATGTGTTGAGACTAACTTTAGTCTTAATTGTATCATATATAATCGGTTGTTGGTTTGTAAAAAACTAACAGCCGATTTTTTTTTTGATTGTGTGAAAGAGGAGTTGGAGAAACAAAATAGGAGAGGAACTTTATATTTTGGTTGAAAGAGTTATTTGTTCGACGTATTGTTAAGTATTTAACAACTTGTAATGTTTGTGTTGAGAAAATGTAATTTTCTGATATATAACATATCATGTTGTATCGAAATTCGTTTTTCCTAAGCTTTCTTTGTAGTGAAAATTAGCAATTAAAGAATTTTTTCCGGATTAGGTTTTACACTTGATTTGAAATTTAAATTTTGTAACAATACATTAATGAACTTTAGCCTTACAAAAGAACAGGAATTGTTCCAGCAAATGATTAGGGATTTTGCTGAAAACGAAGTGAAACCACTTGCTGCAGAGATTGATGAGCAAGAGCGTTTCCCAATCGAAACGGTTGAGAAAATGGCGAAGATTGGAATCATGGGTATTCCTATCCCCAAACAATATGGTGGTGCAGGAGGTAATAACCTGATGTATTCTATGGCTGTTGAAGAACTTTCAGCGGTTTGTGGAACAACTGGTGTTATTGTTTCAGCTCATACATCCTTGTGTGCAGCGCCTATTCTGGAGAACGGAACTGAAGAACAGAAACAAAAGTATTTACCAAAGCTTGCTTCGGGTGAGTGGATTGGTGCTTTTGGTTTAACTGAACCCAATGCAGGTACGGATGCTGCTGGTCAGCAAACAACTGCGGTTGAAGATGGTGATAATTATATCATTAATGGATCTAAGATTTTCATTACCAATGCAGAATATGCACATGTTTATGTGATTTTTGCCATGACTGATAAGTCGCAGGGAACTCGTGGAATCACAGCTTTCATCATTGAAAAAGGAACACCTGGTTTTTCTATCGGTAAGAAAGAGAAGAAAATGGGAATCAAAGGTTCTGCAACTTGTGAGCTAATCTTCGAAAACTGCGTATTGCCTAAAACAAACATGCTGGGTAAATTGAGTAAGGGTTTTGGTATTGCGATGAAAACCCTTGATGGTGGTCGTATTGGTATCGCAGCTCAGGCTCTTGGTTTAGCTCAGGGAGCAATTAATGAGACGGTGAAATATGTGAAAGAAAGAAAACAGTTTGGTCGTGCCATTTCTGCTTTCCAGAATACACAATTCCAGTTGGCTGATATGAACACCAAGACTGAGGCTTCACGTATGTTGGTTCGCAAAGCAGCTTACAAAAAAGATCAGAAAATTCCTTATTCTGTTGATGCAGCTATGGCTAAGCTTTATGCAGCCGAAACAGCTATGGAAGTAACAAATAAAGCCGTTCAATTGCACGGGGGTTATGGTTACACTCGCGAATACCCGGTTGAACGTATGATGCGTGATGCTAAAATTACTGAGATCTACGAAGGAACTTCTGAAGTTCAAAGAATGGTGATTTCAGCTAATATGCTTAAGTAAGTATTTGGCGTACACGCTATCAGTTGTCGGTTTTCTGTTGTCAGTTTACCGATATCCGAAAACTGATATCTGAAAACAGTTACGAGAATCTAAAAGAATAAGAAAATGAAAATAGTTGTCTGTATAAAGCAGGTTCCTGATACCACTGAGATTAAAATCGATCCAAAAACAGGAACACTAATCAGAGAAGGCGTACCAAGCATTATGAACCCGGATGATAAGGGTGGTTTGGAAATGGCGCTACAGTTAAAAGAAGAACAGGGTGCTCACGTTACTGTAATTACGATGGGGCCTCCGCAAGCGGATTTGATCCTTCGTGAAGCATTCGCAATGGGAGCCGATAGAGCTATCCTTTTGACCGATAGAAAATTTGCAGGAGCAGATACCCTTGCAACATCATATGCGCTTGCAGGAGCGCTTAAAAAGCTTGATTTTGACCTTTTGATTACCGGTCGTCAGGCGATTGATGGTGATACAGCTCAGGTGGGGCCTCAGATTGCTGAGCATCTTGATTTACCTCAGGTATCATACCTTGAGGATTTGAAGTTTGATGGCGATAAAACCTTCACCATGAAACGTCATATCGAAGAGGGTTACCAGATTCTTGAAGTGGAAGCACCTTGTGTGGTGACTGTACTTGCTTCGGCTAACAACCCTCGTTACATGAGTGTTGGTGGTATAGTAGACGCTTACCAAAAAGAAGTTGAGATCTGGGGTAAAGACCAAATCGAAGTGGATGAGACTCTTTTGGGTCTTAAGGGATCGCCAACCAGTGTTCACAAAGCTTTTGCCCGTGGTTTGAAACCAGCAGGTGAACTTTACGAAGTGGAAACCGATGAGGCTGTAGGAATCATTATTAACAAGATGAAAGAAAAATTCATTCTATAAATCGTTGAGACTATGAATTTAGAAGATTACAAAGGCATATACGTATTTGTTGAGCAACGCGAAGGTCTTGTTCAGAATGTGGCATTGGAACTTTTGGGACAAGCACGACGATTGGCTGATGAATTAAACGATAAGGTTTACGCTATGCTTTTGGGGCATCATATTGCCGATAAAGCTCAAGGATTAATTGCTGCGGGTGCCGATGAGGTTTTGGTCGTTGATGCGCCTGAATTGGCTGATTATACCACTGAACCTTATGCTCAGGCTATTTGCAAGATCATTGGTGATAGAAAACCGGAATCAGTCCTAATTGGAGCAACCACTATTGGTCGTGATTTGGGACCTCGTATTTCAGCTCGTGTTAAAACAGGTTTGACCGCAGACTGTACAAAGATTGAGGTAGGAGCGAACCGCGAATTATTGATGACACGTCCGGCTTTTGGGGGTAACCTAATGGCAACTATTGTTTGTAAGAATCACCGTCCGCAAATGGGAACAGTTCGTCCGGGTGTATTATTCGCGATGGATACTGATACAAGTCGTGAAGGAATCATTACAGATTATAAAGTTGATTTTGATGCATCAAAGATTAAGGTGAAATTGGTTAAAACCGTTAAAGAACAAACTGATCTTATCGATATTACCGAAGCCCGTATTTTGGTTTCAGGAGGTCGTGGTATTGGTAACCAGGAAGGTTTCGAAGCGATGGATGCTTTGGCAAAAACACTTGATGCCGAGGTTTCAGCGTCTCGTGCTATGGTTGATGCAGGTTATATTGGTCACGATCGTCAGGTAGGACAAACCGGTAAAACAGTTCGTCCGGATCTTTACTTCGCATTTGGTATCTCAGGAGCCATTCAGCACGTTGCGGGGATGGAAGATTCTGATTTGATCATCGCTGTAAATAAAGATAAGCACGCACCTATTTTTCAGGTAGCTGACTTGGGTATTGTGGGCGATGCCAAGCAAATCATTAAAAAACTAAACGAGAGATTGAAGAAATAATCTTGTCGCTTATAATATTTGAAGCCTGACAAATTTATTTACACGATGTAGATAAAACTTGTCAGGCTTTTTCTTTGGTGAAACCTGACGGAGTCTTTAGACCCGTCAAAGAGATGAAGTATTAAATATCCAACCATTCCTCTAGTTTCATAAAGTCGACATGTTGCTGATGCATGAACTTAAAATTAGCTTCATCATCGAACCAACCAATAACTTCGTTTTTTTGTAATTTTGTTGGTTTTACCGATATGCAAGTTAGATAGCTACTCCAAGGGTAATCTACTGCCATATCAGTAAAATTGTGATGGATTGGATTGTTGTGGATGTATAGGACCAATGTCCTGAGATAAGTTTCATCTTCTACCCGTTTTCTTCTGAACGGGTGTTCAAATAGAGACCCCGTTCGCTGGTATTTTTTGTTAATATATTTTGCGTAAGCATTAAAAAGATGTGAAAAGTGTTTTGTGGGATTTGGCTTTTTAATACCAACTCTATCGGGTCCTTCGGACTCTGATAGGTTTCCGTTTGGTTTAGTTTGAAACCTGACAGAGTCTTTAGCCCCGTCAGAGTTTAAATTTTTGTAGATTCCAATTTCCTTCTCCGATTTTATTCTAATCAGCAAATGAAAATGATTAGGCATCAAAACCCAAGCAAAAGTATCTGCAATAGGCTCAATATACTTCTCATACAGTCTTAAGAAATGTTTATAGTCTTTTGATTCTCGAAATAAATCACATCGGTTGATACCTCTATTATAAATATGATAATAGGATTCAAACTCTAAGGGAATATGAGTTGTTGTCATATTGCTTTGTGTTTAGGTTAAAGCAAGTATGAATTTAACGAGAAATTATATGATTAACAAAATAAGCTTGTGAGTTTGATCTGACTGGTTTTATTTGTGTAAGATTGTCAACTCTATCAGGTCCTTCGGACTCTGGTAGGTTTCCGTTTGGTTTAGTTTGAAACCTGACGGAGGCGCAGACCCGTCAGAGTTTAACGATTCAATTAAGCTAGCGCTTTGGTATGAATATAGATATGGTTAACAACACGATCTAAATAGAATCGACTAGAAGCCAAAGCTCACGCCCAAGGCAAGTAAATCTTATCTATTTTACTTGAATGGGTTTGATTTCGGTTATTTATATTAAATACAATTAGATGTTTTTGCATTTTCATGCATTTATCTTTAATTACTCATCTTATATTTTATAATTCAATGTCAGCTATTTTCCATCTAAATTTCACTTTCCTTGGGATAATTGCCATCTTTGTAGCTGAATTTTACATCAATAGTCTTTTTTAAGGATTTTGATTGATGGTACTGATTAATTAGAAAATATGTTTTTAAAGAAACTAGACGAACAGCTATTGATAGCCCTTGAACAGGAGGGATTTGAAAAGCCAACTCCCATACAAAAACAAAGTATTGGAAAGATGAAAAGTGGACGTGATGGTCTCTTTATTGCGCCGGAAAAATCGGGTAAAACTTCTGCTATCGTGATTGCTGTTATTCAGCAATTGAAAGAGGCGTTTGAAGATGTTCCCCGTGCCCTAATTGTTGTGGAAGACAGAGCAAAGGCCGATGCGATAAAGGAGCAGTTCGATTTGTTGGGTGGTCATACTGATTTGCGTGTTTTTCCGGTTTATCAGGGCGAGAATATTTTAAAACAGCGCGATAGAGTGTATGCGGGTTGCGATGTGTTGATTGGACCGGCTAAATTCCTGAATGAGCTTTATTCCAATTCGGGAATGAATTTGAATCGTCTGAAAATGTATATCATCGACGATGCACAGGCTGTGTTTAAGCACGAAATTACATCTCAGATCGATCGATTGACAACTAATGTTCCGGAATGTCAACGGATTATTTTCACAACGGAAATGAATGTGCGAATTCAGGACTATGTAGACTATTATATGATTGCTCCTGAGATTGTAGAGATTGAAGCGGAGGAAGAAGATCAGTAATTGAAAGCGGATTAACTCGAATATATAAAAAGCCATCGTTCTTAAAAAAAAGAGCGATGGCTTTCATTTTATTAAACGAAGTTGGTTTTAATCTGAAAAAATAGAATGCTGATCTTAAATAAGTATGAGCGTGAGGTTTAGACTAAAATAAAAGACTCATCTTTCTTTTAATATATTGCATGAGTGCTTGATAAAGATTACTTTTGCTGAAAATCAGGAATTCAGACGAATTCTATCATTAAAACGAAGTTGAGATATTGATTCTCTTATCTCAGTCCACAAGCTGTCCGGTTTATAAAGGGGCAGTTCATTTTAGAAACACATGAAGCGAACAGATATAGAATTAATGGCACCCGTTGGATCATACGAATCCTTGATGGCTGCCATTCAGGGAGGCGCCAACTCCATTTATTTTGGCATTGAACAATTGAACATGCGTGCCCGATCGTCGAATAATTTCACAAAAGACGACCTGCGTGAGATCGTGAAGATCTGTAAAGAAAATCAGGTGAAAACCTACTTGACTGTGAATACGGTTTTGTATGATAACGAGCTTAACCTGATGCACGAGGTGATTGATTCAGCAAAAGAGAATGGTGTGACGGCAGTTATTGCTTCTGATATATCAGCCATTTTATATGCGCGTTCTATTGGCGTTGAGGTTCATATTTCAACCCAGTGTAATATCACCAATATCGAGTCGGTTAAATTCTATTCTCAGTTTGCCGATGTGGTGGTTTTGGCTCGTGAACTAAACTTGGATCAGGTGGCAAATATCCATTATCAAATTCAGAAACAGGATGTGCGTGGTCCGAAAGGCGAATTGGTACAGATTGAGATGTTTGCTCACGGTGCTTTATGCATGGCCGTATCGGGTAAATGTTATTTAAGTCTTCACGAAAAAGCATCTTCGGCCAATCGCGGCGCTTGCATGCAGACCTGTCGAAAGGCTTACACTGTCACTGAAAAAGAGTCGGGTAACGAGTTAGAGATTGATAACCAATACATCATGTCGCCAAAGGATTTGTGTACTATTGGTTTTGTAAATAAATTGATTGATGCCGGAGTTCGTGTGCTTAAGTTTGAAGGCCGGGCTCGCTCTCCGGAATATGTAAAAACCGTATTGAATTGTTATAGTGAAGCTGTTGATGCCTATTTGGAAGGGACTTATGGTGAGGAGAAGATTGCCGTTTGGAAAGAAGAATTGTCAACGGTTTTTAATCGTGGTTTCTGGGATGGTTACTATATGGGACAAAAGCTTGGTGAGTGGAGTTCTGAATATGGTAATCGTGCGACCAAGCGTAAGATGCTGATTGGAAAGGGAACCAATTATTTTAATAAGATAAAGGTCGCAGAGTTTTTATTGGAATCACAGGAATTGTGTGTTGGCGATAAAATTTTAATTACCGGACCGACAACCGGCGTGGTGGAAACAACCATTGAAGAGATTCGTGTGGATTTGAAACCTGTTGAGAAAGCCGTAAAAGGAGATAGTTTTTCTATTGCCCTGGATACGGTGATTCGCCGATCAGATAAGCTTTATAAGATTGTTGACGTCAATGATGATCTGTTGCAATAAAAATGAATTAACCGACCACTAAATAATTTAAAACCCATCTGATGAAAAGATTGACATTACTATTACTGGCTTTAGTTTTTACTACCAGCTTGTGGGCTGATGAAACCGAAGGCGATCGTACGACAAAAGGACAAATTGCACCGGATTTTGAGGTGACGAGCTTGGATGGCCAGGTTTTTAAGCTATCCGATTTGAAAGGTAAAGTTGTTTTGGTCAATTTTTTTGCAACCTGGTGTGGTCCTTGTATGCAAGAGTTACCTGAATTGGAAAAGCAGCTTTGGCCTCGATTTAAGAATGCGAATTTTAAGATGATATCAATCGGGCGTCAGCATACCAAGGCAGAGTTGAACAAGTTTCAATCAAAAAAGAAATTTACGTTTCCTATAGCTGCTGACCCTCAGCGTCATATTTACGAGAAGTATGCCGAGAAATATATTCCTAGAAATTACATTATCGATAAAACAGGGAAGATCATATTTCAAGCGAAAGGCTTTTCTCAAAAAGAGCTGGATGAGATGATGGAAATTATTGAAAAGGCTATAAAAGAATAGATTTAAAGTAAAAAAGAGACACTGATAAATTCGATAGACTGATGCTATATAAAGGGAACTTGCTTAAAATGCGAACTCAACTTAAGGATGTGATTACTTATGAACTTCCTATTGGAGATGCTTTTGTTGATATGAACGGGCTTATTGGCAAAAAGTTAACCTGGACGTATCTGCATCAGATTAATTGTGTGCATTGTGGCAAGCAAACCAAGACTTCATTTTCGCAAGGCTATTGTTATACTTGCTTTAAATCTTTGCCCGAAACCGATACCAGCATTATGAATCCGGAGCTGGATGAATCGTATTTGGGCATTTCGAGAGATATGGAGTGGTCGAAAGAACATGCATTGAAACCTCACTATGTATATTTGGCTTATTCAAGTAATTTAAAAGTGGGTGTAACGCGTGAATCGCAGATTCCTACCCGTTGGATTGACCAAGGTGCAGTAAGGGCTATAAAGCTTGCTAAAACGCCAAACCGACATATTGCCGGTGTGATTGAGGTTGCCCTGAAAGAGCATTTTGCTGATAAAACCAATTGGAGAGCTATGCTTAAAGATGAGGGAGAGATCTCCGTGGATTTAAAAATGGAGAAACAAAAAGCTGCAGGTTTGTTGCATCCTGAACTTCAGCAATACTTGAGTCCTGAAGATGATATTTGGGAATTGAATTATCCGGTAGCGCAATATCCTGAAAAAATAACTAGCCTTAGTTTCGATAAACTTGATTTGTATGAAGGCGAGTTGAAGGGGATAAAAGGGCAGTATTTAATGTTTGAAGACGGTAAAGTTATAAATATTCGGAAACACAACGGATATTTTGTTGAATTGAAAGTAGAATAGACGAAAATCAAACAAATTGAAGGTGAAAAGACCAAATATCTTGATATCTTTGTGTTGTATATTTTATACTTAAAAAGAACAAAACACAACAAATATCCTTTACTAATCGTAAAATTCTTAACGAAAGATGGAAAATATAAACTGGAAAGAATTTGGCTTTGGTTATACCAAAACTGATTATAATGTTCGTTGTCACTATCGTGATGGAAAATGGGGAGAATTAGAAGTTTCTTCATCTGATCAGGTAAATGTACATATTGCAGCTACCGGATTACATTACGGACAGCAAGCTTTCGAAGGTTTAAAAGCATTTAAAGGTCCTGATGGAAAAGTAAGAGTGTTCCGTATCGATGAGAACGGAAAGCGTCTTCAAAGTTCGTCTCATGGTATCATGATGGCCGAAATGCCATTGGAATTGTTTGAAGAGGCTGTAATTAAAGCCATCAAACTGAATGCAAGATGGATTCCTCCATATGAGTCAGGTGCTTCTCTTTATATTCGCCCGGTTCTTTTTGGAAATGGTGCACAAGTTGGTGTAAGTCCTGCGAAGGAATATACCTTTGCTGTATTTGTAATGCCGGTAGGCCCATATTTCAAAGAAGGTTTCAAACCAACTGATTATGTGATTTATCGCGAGTACGATCGTGCAGCTCCTCAGGGAACAGGTACCATCAAAGTGGGTGGAAACTATGCTTCATCTTTAAGAGGTGGAACACGTGCTCATGATGAGGGATATTCTGCAGTATTATTCCTTGATGCAAAAGAAAAGAAATACATTGATGAGTGTGGTCCTGCTAACTTCTTCGGAATTAAAGATAACACTTATGTGACTCCTAAGTCGAATTCAATTTTGCCATCTATTACAAACAAAAGTTTGTGCCAGATTGCTGAAGATTTGGGAATGAAGGTAGAGCGCAGACAGATTACTGTAGAGGAACTAGCTGACTTCACTGAAGCTGGAGCTTGTGGTACTGCTGCTGTTATTTCTCCAATTCGTAAGATTGTTGATGCGGATAATAAGGTGGATTATTTCTACGGTGATGAGGCTGGAGAAACAAGCTTTAAATTGTATGAAACTTTGCGTGGTATTCAGTACGGAACGATTGAAGACAAGCATAACTGGAATACGATCATCGAATTTTAATTCATTCGAGATATAAAACAGGAGAGGGCGTTCTGCATGAACGCCCTCTTTTTTATTTCACTTGTTTTAAGAAAAGGGCGACTGCAAGCCAATATTCTTCACTGTCAATTTGGTTGATCCACATAGCTTTTGATCCATGATGACCATTGCCTTTGGGAATAAATTGGGTTTGATTTTCGACAAGTTTGTGTTTGCCGATTAATTGGCTAACCGCTTCTGCTTCTTGTTTTGAACTCGTCAGGAACATTGGCTTATTAAAGTCACTTAAGATATCGATGAGACTACCCTTTGTATCGGCAAAATAATTACCGGGGCTAAAGGCCAATACAGCGCTAATTTCATCCATTTCGGCAGCCAAATACAAGGCTAGAGTTGATGAATAGGAGCTTCCCCAGAGAATAACTCTGGTGTTGAGTTTCGTATTGGCATAACGAATGGCAGCTTTGATATCCTGTTCGGCATCAAGATAATCAATGGATTTGCCGAGCTTTAAAGCTCTTAAGCAGGTGAGGTTTTGTTGATTGCCAATTGGTCCTCCTGATCGCTGGTCTATGGCCATACAGTTGAATCCCATATTGTTCAGGCGTTCAGCAATACCAGCATATTCAAATTTATTAAAACGTGCCTGATGGCAAAGTAAAATAAAAGGAGAACTGTCATCAATTTGATAAAGTTGAGCTGAGATTTTAAGCGAATCCGGAGCATAAAATTCAACCAGTTCCGGACATTGTTTTTTCTTCTGGGGGCAAGGCGTTTCAACTTTTGTATCATTTTTGAGACAACAGGATGTGTTGAGCAGAACGCTTGCTATGAGTACTGATAGGAGTCGAATCATGAGGATTTAATTTAGGATTAATATTTAAATTTTATGTCCTTGTCTTTTAAATCAATTCAATAGATGGAAATGTGTTGGGTCCAGTTGTTTCAATTTAGATATTGAGTTTTCCCATTTACATCATACTTATAGTTAAACAAATTATCAATCCATCTCAACATCTTTCAACAGCACATTTCCACTTTCTTTTTCAAATTTTATCTTATACTCATTTATATGATGAGTTAAGGTGTCATATACCCTATCCTTTTTTACAGGAATATCATCAGAGCCATATTCTTCCAAGGAGGTGATGACTCTGTTTAGGCTCATATCTGCAATATCAAAGGCTGGTGCGTAAGCTGTTTCCTTATCTCTTCCTGTGGTGAGTTCTGATATGAGTCCGCAATTAACCAAATCAAAAATAATTTCACGGGTTAAACGAATAGGCATTTCGAGTTCCTGGGAGATATCTTTGGCACGGTATGGACGTTTATCCTGTGTAAAGTTTCGGACAATTTTATGAACAAGGATTATACTAAGTAATCGTCGGAAACTGTGTGAAATTTGAGTTGATTCAGCCTCAAATTCATAACTCTCAACATTCTGTTCAGCAAAGGATATTTCAGCCCCAAAGAGGACGACAAGCCAACTCAGTTGTAGCCAAATAAGGAACAGAGGTAAAGCTGCAAAACTACCATATATCGCGTTGTATGAGGTGACGCTTCCCTGAAATTCGATGTAAACAATCTGAAGTAGCTGGTAAATTGTACCTGCCACAATTCCTGCCAGAATACCTGATTTTACATTAACCCGCGTGTTGGGCATAAACACATATATGATTGTGAAAAGAACCCAAACAAGAACATAAGGAATCAGGTTAATTAGGAAAAACAGCAGGGGACCAACCGCTTCGAGCATGGTATTCCCATCGATAAACCCACTGACCTTTGATTTGATGAAAACAGTGACAGCACTGGAGCCAATGAGAAGAATCGGTCCAAAAATCATGATGGACGTATAGTCAGAAAATTTACGTCCCCAGCTTCGGCCTTTTTTTATTTGCCAAACATCATTAAATGCCTCCTCAATATTGCTCAGAACCTTGATAACAGCCCAAAATAGAATAATAAAGCCTAAACCCGCAATTAGAGTTCCTTTGGTATTTTCCAGCATTTTATTGGCAAACTGAATCAGCCAGGTAAGAACTTCTTCCTGACCAGCCAAACTTTTGGTAAGCTCTTTTTCCAGACGCTGATCTAAACCGAAACCTTTGGCAATACCAAAAAACATCGCTAAAACGGGAACAACAGATAGCAGAGAATAAAAGGTGAGGGCAGAAGCTCTCAACTGACACTTATCCTCGTAAAACCCTTTGATTGCCAATAAATAGATTCGCAACTGTCTCATCAAAAAATAACGAGAACCGGATAAATCTTTTAAACGCATACTCCAAACACCCTGACTTAGGAAGTTCATAAGTTGATTGAAGCGGGTCTTTAATTTAATGATCATTTTGCTGACGTTTTAAATAACAATACACTATTGCTATGTAAAGCTACAAAATTAGATGGCTTTTGAAAACATATTGCTCTCGCCTGCTTTGGCATTTCTAAGTCGATTATCGAATAACTTACAGATATTTCGCAAGAAAGTCATACCCAAATCAGTCACTTCTAATTTCTCAGTGTCGAACGTTAAGATGCCTTCGTCAGCCATAATCTGCAACTCACTCTCAATGGTTTCAGCCAGATAAGGTTTCAATTCATCTGAGAACACCAACTCTCTTCTGCACGAAATGTCAAGGATGGCTTTTTTCACTTGCAAATCTTCATCCGTAAGGTTACAGGCTTTAACCAAGTTTAATTCGCCTTTTTCTGAGGCGGCTTTGTAAAGGTGTATTTCTTTTGGATTTTGAGCATATGCATATTTTGCATCTGAGATAGATGAGGCCCCTAAACCAATCAAAAGTTCAGTATGAGACGTGTTATATCCCATGAAGTTTCGGTGGAGACGCTTCTCAATTTTGGCTTGATATAAGTTATCATGTGGTAGTGAGAAGTGATCCATTCCTACATCATCGTAGCCCAGTTCAGCAAGTTTTTCTTTTCCCAGGTCGTATAGCGCTCTTTTGCCGGCACTGTTTGGAATATCTTCTTCAGTAAACAAACGTTGTCCTTTGCTTTTCCAGGGTACATGAGCGTATGAATAATAGGCGATTCTGTCAGGTTTCAATTCAGAAACTTTATCAAACGTATCTTTTATCGAGCTTAATTTTTGTTTAGGAAGACCATAAATCAAATCGTAATTAACCGAATGATAGCCGATTTCTCGTGCAATTTCAGTAACTTCTTTAACCGTTTCGTAGGATTGAAGTCGGTTGATGACTCTCTGAACCTCCGGGTCAAAATCCTGAACACCAAAACTCACTCTTCTGAAACCAACTTCGTATAGAGCTTGCATGTGCTCACGGGTTGTATTGTTGGGGTGACCTTCAAAACTGAACTCATATTCGGTGTGCAAGGTTGAACCTGACTTGATTCCATTTATTAATCGTTTCAGATTTTCAGGACTGAAGAAGGTTGGCGTTCCTCCACCAAGATGAAGTTCTCTAAGTATAGGTTTTTCATCGAATTCATTCAAATAGATTTGCCATTCCTGTAGAAGTGCATCAATATATGAATCCTCAACTTTGTGATTACGAGTGATAACTTTAGTGCAGGCACAATAAGTACAAAGTCTTTCGCAGTATGGCAAATGAATATAAATACTGATCCCTTTTGTTTGGTTCGATTCTGAAAAACAACGTTTTACATGTTTGAACCATTGCTTGACATCAGGTGTTTCGTTTCCCCAGAACGGAACCGTTGGATAACTGGTATATCGTGGTACGGGGACGTTATATTTATCTATTAGAGCTTCTTTATTCATAATATTATGACTTGGTTGTTCTTCAAAATCTATACTGAATCATACAAAGATATCTTTTTTTGTGAATGTTCATCGCTTAGTTATATTTCTCTTAAAATGGTTTTTATTTTCTATGATTAATAAGATTGAGTTTAGAGAAATAATATTTAGGATGATTTTGTCTTTTATTTCATCTTTTATGAATAACTTGCCTGATAAATATAAAATAAATAGAAAGATGAAAGCAATAAGTATGTGTACTATAATTCTGATGAGTCTCTTTGTAATGCCTTTACAGGCTCAGCAAAAGCCGGCTAAATTTTATGATTTTAAATTGAATGCTTTATCGGGAGAGGAAGTGCCAATGAGTTCTTTTAAAGGTAAAGTGGTTCTTATTGTGAACACGGCCAGTAAATGTGGTTTAACACCTCAGTACGAAGGATTGGAGGCCATGTATGAAAAATATAAAAATCAGGGGCTGGTTATATTGGGTATCCCTTGTAATCAGTTTTTAGGACAGGAGCCGGGTAATGCAACTGAAATAGCTGAGTTTTGCCATAAGAATTACGGGGTTAGTTTCCCCATGTTTGAAAAAATGGAAGTGAGGGGCGAAAATGCTCATCCACTTTATAAAATGCTCACCTCACAAAAACCATTTATGGGTTTTGATGATTCAGCATCTGGGCAGAAATTCAAATCTTTTTTGAGTGAGAAATTTCCGGAAATTTATGAAGGCAATGGTATTAAATGGAATTTTACCAAATTTATAATTGATAGAAGTGGCAAGCTGGTTCGTCGTATTGAGCCTAATGTTCCGCCTAAAGATTTTGAAAAAGAAATCGCTGATATGCTAAGTGATCTTTAAGTTTAATTCGCTGGAGTTATTTTTTATTTCAAATTTAAGATGTCCATATTTCGGACATCTTTTTTCTTGTTATGTATTCAATAAATAATCAATCCATCGCGTTTAGGTTTCGAGTTTCATCCCGGGAGAAAGCCATTAGAATTTGAATTCGATTGATATAAAGTGTGGTGAGAAAATTAAAAAAAGCTAAAAAAAGATGTAGGTCTGTATGCTTTTTTTATATTTGTGGAACTTGAAAAATTGAATGCGATATTTTGATTAACGATCAATCAGAATAGATAAGTGTTCTGTTTTTGTGGGATTAGATTCTATCTTTATAAGACTTGATTTTTTTTAATGGATTATGAAGTTGGGATTAAAAATTGATTACTAAAATGTTTAAAAGCAAAAATAAAATGAGCAGAAATAACGAAGTACAGGCTACAGCAGTCAATTTAGTTTGCGATGGAACTTCTATTAATGGAGATATTGAAGCTTCAAGAGACATCCGAATTGATGGTTTTGTAAAAGGTAAAATCATTGTAAAAGGCAAGGTTGTTGTTGGCCCAACAGGGAAAGTTGAAGGTGATATCACTTGTCAGACAATTGACGTTTCTGGTCGTATTGAAGGGAATATTTACGTAAGTGAACTGATTAGTCTTAAATCATCCGCTTTAATTTTGGGTAATATCAATACGGCAAAAATCTCTGTTGAGCCTGGGGCTAAATTTACAGGAACATGTAAAATGGGAAATGAAGCAGCCGTAAAAGATGAAAAAAAAGCAGTCAAATAAGGTAGATGCTGAAAAGAAAAAAAGGCAATTGAGAGAAGCTGCCAGATATTCTGGTCTGGCATTTCAAATGATTGCCGTTATATTGTTAGTATTATTCGCGGGCATGCAAGCTGATAAATATCTGGAAAACGATTTTCCAGGATTCACAGTTTTTGGTGCATTTCTGGGGGTGATACTTTCTTTGTATATAGCCCTCAAGGATTTTTTTAAGAAGGATAGTTAAAATCCTCAGACTTTCTGTATTTTCATGAAGATTTTGAGAAAATCAAAACACGGATTATAATTTTAAAATGAAATACATGAAAAAACATATCTCTCAGTTGGGATTACTATCTTTGGTTCTTCTGATTTTAACTGCCGGATTATTTTACGAGGTTTTGAACCCCTGGTTTAATCCAATATTCCCCTTTATTATTCTCTACTTTTTCATCTTTAATTTGGTGCAGCATTCGGCCTTATTAAAAAAGAAAGAAAAAAGTCCAATGGCATTTAATACAAGTTTTATGGCATGGTTTTCTATCAAGCTATTTTTAAATTTGACTATTGTAATCGCTTTTGTGTTTTTGAATAGGTCAGAAGCTCTGAGTTTTATCTTGTATTTTGCAAGCTGTTATATTTTTTATACAGTATTCGAGGTCACGTCTTTAGTGAAGAGTCTAAAGTCAAAGTGAGATAAATAAAGACAAGTTGGTATCTTATGTCTTTTTTTTATTAAATTTGGAGGGCTTAAAAAAAGGGCCTTGTACCAAGGGAAAAACATGGTGTTTTTATCATGTTTTGTTCCGAACTGATTTTAAGTTATTTCCGGTTGGAACTTGTTTCATAAGCAAGTGACATGCCGTTTTATTAATCTGATATTTTCGAATGGAATGAAGCACATTCATCGACTTTTACTTATCGCATTCTTTTTTACCTGTCTAACTCCGGCTTTTGCTTCAGTTAGCGATGAGCAACAACACGAGACTCATCAAGAGAGCCACAAAAAAGAGAAATTTGAACCTGGAAACTTTATAATGGATCACATTGCTGATGCGTACGATTGGCATGTTTTTTCATATGGCGATTTTCATTTTACTGCCCCCTTACCTGTAATTGTTTACTCTCAGCACTCAGGCTTCCATATATTCATGTCGAGTAATTTTCATCATGGGCATTCATCTTATAAAGGATTCGAATTGGCTAAAGAGGGTGAATACAGAGGGAAAGTGGTTGAGCTGGTTGATGGTCATCAAGTCAGACCTTTTGATATTTCTATGACAAAGAATGTTGTCGCCATGTTAATATCAATGTTATTTCTTCTGTTAATTTTTATTTCAGTTGCTAAAACTTACACGAGGAGAAAAGGACAGGAGCCTAAGGGACTTCAAGCATTTTTAGAGCCTATCATCGTTTTTGTAATTGATGAGATTGCTAAGCCAGCTATTGGTGAGAAAAAATACAAAAAATTTGTTCCCTTTTTGTTGACCATCTTTTTCTTTATTTGGTTGAATAATATGATGGGATTGGTGCCATTCTTACCAGGTGGGGCCAATGTAACAGGGAATATTACTATTACTATGGTTTTAGCACTGTTTACTTTTATTATTACAACAATAAATGGAAATAAAAACTATTGGAAACATATTTTCAACACGCCGGGAGTACCTTGGTGGTTGAAATTTCCTGTGCCTTTGATGCCATTAGTTGAACTTATGGGTGTTTTCACAAAACCATTTGTGTTGATGGTCCGACTTTTTGCTAATATAACAGCCGGGCACATGATTGTATTGGCCTTCATTTCACTGATTTTCATATTTGGAGAAATGAATCCGGCACTCGGAATGGGAACATCAGTTGTTTCGGTCTTCTTTGTTATTTTCATGGATGTACTGGAGTTATTGGTTGCCTTAATTCAGGCTTATGTGTTCACTCTTTTATCTGCCCTTTATTTTGGAATGGCAGTGGAAGAACATCATTAATAGCTTGGATTTTATGTTTTTTAAATTTGAATCAAACTCCTTTTGGGAGACATTATAGTTTTATAAATTTTAAACTAAATTATCATGATTACATTATCAATTCTTCTTCAAGCTGCTGCGAATGTGGCTCTTGCAAAATTTGGTGCTGCAATTGGCGCTGGATTAGCTGCTATTGCTGCTGGTATCGGTATTGGTAAGATTGGTGGATCTGCTCTTGAGAGTATCGCCCGTCAACCAGAAGCTGCTGGAGATATCCGTTCAAACATGATTGTTTCGGCTGCCCTTATTGAAGGTGCTGCTTTCTTTGCAATCATTATTTGTTTGTTGGCTATCGTACTTTAATAGTATTATCCCACAATTTGTTCAATGAGGTTGTCGGCGACAAATTGTGGGACCCAACATGTCAATTAAAAATCATTAATTACAAGCAGTAATTAAAAAATATAGAATACTATGGGCTTAGTAACTCCCGAATTGGGGACTTTCATTTGGATGTTTATTGCTTTTGCAAGTGTCTTTTTTCTTTTAAAGAAATATGCCTGGCCTTCAATTGTTGATGCAATTGAGGAACGCAATAATTCTATTAAGGAGGCGCTTCTTTCTGCTGAGAATGCAAAAGAAGAGATGGCTAAATTGCAGGCTGACAATCAAGAGATTTTGAAAGCAGCCAGACGAGAAAGAGAATTGATGTTGAAGGAAGCTAAAGAGTTGGGCGACCAAATTGTGAGGGAAGCTAAATCAAAAGCGACTGAAGAAGCAGAAAAGGTCGTTTCATCAGCACGTAAAGCTATCGAAAATGATAAGGTAGCTGCCTTAGGAGAGATAAAAAAACAGGTGGCTTCCCTTTCTGTAGAGATTGCAGAAAAGGTTTTACGTCATCAGTTTGAAGATGATCAGCAACAGAAGGATTATTTCCAGGAGTTGATGAAGGACGTCAATATCAATTAATTCTCTGAAAGTCGAACATCTATCCCTTTGGGATTGCAATTAATTAGAAGATATGAACGAAAGTAAAATCTCGGTTCGATATGCAAAAGCTCTTTTCCAATTGGGAAAAGAAAAAAGCATGTTAGATACGATTGTGGCTGACATGAAGCTTGTTGGAGAACTTTGCAATACAGTGAAGGATTTCTGGTTGATGATTGAAAGTCCGGTGATTAAAACGTCTCAAAAAAGAAAGACTGTCAAATTGATCTTATCTGATAAGCTTGATGCCCTCACGCTTAACTTTCTGGATATGGTTTTTCAAAACCGTCGTGAAATTTTCATGAAAGATATGGTTCGTAATTTTTTGGCCTTATGCCGAAAAGATCAGGGCATTGTATCTGCAAAATTAACAACTGCTGTTCAGATTGATGAGGAAGGCAAAACAAAGCTAGGTGAAATGCTTAAACAGGCTTTTAATTTAAAAATTGAATTAGAAGAAGTTCTGGATAAGGATATCATAGGTGGGTTTATTCTTCGGGTTGATGATCAGGAGTTAGACACCAGTGTTTCTACACAATTGAATCGAATTAAAAGAGCATTAGTATAAGATTTAACTTAAGTTTAAGCGAGCTCTTATAAATTAGAAATAAATAAAGAATTTTGAAGTTTGAGACGAGGTTGTATCAGCCTTAATATCGCATTTTGCGGGTCTTGAATCTCATACATAAGTCTTGAATCGTAACAAAAGCAATAAAAAATATGGCTAGTATTAAACCTGCTGAAGTTTCGGAAATTCTAAAGCAGCAATTAGAAGGTCTAAAAACCGAAGCGCAACTTGAAGAAGTTGGAACCGTACTACAAGTGGGTGATGGAATTGCCCGTATTTACGGTTTGTCACACGTTGGATCAAATGAACTGATCGAATTTCAGAATGGTGTTTTAGGTATCGTTCTTAATCTTGAAGAGGATAATGTTGGAGCGGTATTGCTTGGTGAAACCCGAGGGATTAAAGAAGGTGATACGGTAAAACGGACCAATAGAATTGCTTCTATCAATGTTGGTGAAGGCATGTTAGGGCGTGTGATCAATACCATTGGTGAACCCGTAGATGGTAAGGGTGCGATACAAGGTAAAACTTATGAAATGCCTTTGGAACGTAAGGCTCCGGGGGTTTTGTATCGTCAGCCCGTTAACGAGCCTCTTCAGACAGGTTTGAAATCAGTTGATGCCATGATTCCTATTGGACGTGGACAGCGTGAGTTAATTATTGGTGACCGTCAGACAGGTAAAACAGCCATTGCGATTGATACCATTATCAATCAAAAAGAATTTTACGATAAAGGTGAGCCCGTTTATTGTATCTATGTTGCAATCGGACAGAAAGGTTCTACTGTAGCTAATATTGCTAAAGTACTTGAGGATCATGGCGCAATGGCTTATACGGTTATTGTAATGGCAACTGCCTCTGATCCTGCTGCTCTCCAATTTTACGCACCATTTGCAGGTGCTTCAATCGGTGAATTTTTCCGTGATACGGGACGTCCTGCACTGATTATTTATGATGATTTATCGAAACAGGCGGTTTCGTACCGTGAGGTGTCCCTACTACTTCGTCGCCCACCAGGACGTGAAGCTTATCCAGGTGATGTTTTTTACCTTCACTCTCGTTTATTAGAGCGCGCAGCTAAGATTATTAATTCTGATGATATTGCACGTCAAATGAATGATTTGCCTCAGAGTTTGATTGATGCAAAGGATGAGAATGGAGAGTCTATCATTAGAGGAGGAGGGTCATTAACCGCTTTGCCAATTATTGAAACTCAGGCAGGTGATGTATCGGCTTATATCCCAACCAATGTAATTTCCATTACTGATGGACAGATTTTCCTTGAATCTGACTTATTTAATGCAGGGATTCGTCCAGCGATCAATGTTGGTATTTCAGTATCTCGTGTTGGAGGTAATGCTCAGATTAAGTCGATGAAGAAAGTGGCGGGAACCTTGAAATTAGATCAGGCACAATATCGTGAACTTGAAGCTTTTGCTAAATTTGGTTCTGATATGGATGCGGCGACCTTATCGGTACTTAATAAGGGTGCTAAGAATGTTGAGATTTTGAAGCAAGGACAATATTCACCATACTCCGTTGAAAGACAAGTTGCTATTTTATACTGTGGTAGCCAGGGCTTACTTCGTAGTGTACCTGTTGAGAAAACAAAGGAATTCGAGAAAGATTTCCTGGATATGATGGAGTTGAAATACAAAGATGTTTTAGCCGAATTGGCAACGGGAAAATATACAGATCAAGCGCAAGATACAATGCGTCAGGTTGCTGCAGAAGTGTCTGAGAAATATAAAAACTAGCTTTAGTATAACACCATTGGCTTTTAAGTTTTGGAAGTCAATGGTATTTACAAAAGCCATTTAATTTGATTATAGAATGGCCAATTTAAAAGAAATACGTACCCGAATTTCATCCGTAGAGAAAACCAAACAGGTAACTGCTGCGATGAAAATGGTGTCGGCTGCCAAGCTGAAGAAAGCTCAGGATGCGATTTTGCAAATTCGCCCCTATGCCGACAAATTGCAGGAGATTCTTGGAAGTTTATCAGGAAGTTTGAGTGATTCGGAGGATAATATTTATGGTAGCGAACGTAAGGCTGAAAATGTTTTATTGGTTGCTATAACCTCAAATAAGGGTTTGTGTGGTGCTTTCAATTCTAACGTGATTAAGCGTGTAAATGAACTTGCTAACGGAGTTTATTCTAATCAGAGAGCACAAGGAGGTTTGAAGATTCTTGCCATCGGTAAAAAGGGGTTTAAAGACTTATCTAAGGCTTATCAGGTTATTGGCCATCATAATGAGCTTTTTGATGATATGAGCTTCGAAAATACTTCAGCGATTGCAAGTTCAATCATGAAAGAGTATGTTGAGGGGAATTACGATAGGGTTGAACTGGTGTACAATCGCTTTAAAAATGCAGGCGTTCAGATCTTGACTAACGAGCAATTTTTACCTATTGTTAATGAGGAGAATGATGATGCGAATGCGCATTCAGACTATATTTTCGAACCAGGAAAAGAAGCTATTGTTAGTGAATTAGTTCCTAAGTCATTAAAAACACAATTCTTTGGTGCGATGCTTGATTCTGTTGCTTCAGAGCATGGGGCTCGAATGACATCGATGCATAAGGCAACCGATAATGCCAGCGACCTGATTCAGGATCTTAAACTTCATTACAATCAGGCCCGTCAGGCTGCAATTACGAATGAAATTCTTGAGATTGTTTCTGGAGCCAACGCTCTTTCTCAATAAAATATTAAAAATAATTTTTGCTGTATCCTCACCCAAAAAGGTGAGGATTTTTTTTGCTTGCTCTTGTTTTCGACCTGATATTTTCTTTTGTTGCAGAGCTTGTAAGAATTTAAATTGCTTTATTAATTAGATAAATTTTAAGTTTAGATAAATGGGTTGATTTGTTATTTTTATATGATGAAATCCTAATATTTGACATTGTTCTGTAAAATTTAAGATGCCTTATTCTTTGTTATACAGACTGATTGTTTTATATTACTAAATGATATGGTTGAATTTTATTGAATGTTTATTAATATAATTTTTACTTAATATTTTTTAACTTAAAAAAAATGATCGATTAATGGGAAGCAGTCTCTCTCTCTTGTTTTTTCCGATTTAAGGTTATTTTCTCTTTGCATTTGGCAATTGTCATGACCTCTTTTTGTGATTTTTGAAGGTGCTAATATTCATAATGAATAATTAAATGATTTGAGCCTGTTTCTTTCTATCCTATCTTAAGCATTAGTTTTAAATATATTGTGTGAACTCAGGGTGTTTAAAGCTTTTTGCCTTATTAACGGAATGTTAAAATTCCTTAAAAGAATGTAGATCTTTTCATATATTGCCGGAGTCAAACCGATAATAATTATGCAACTAAAGAGACTTTGCCTGATATTACAATTCCTACTTGTTTTTTCTAATCAGTTTATACAGGCTCAACAATATAACCCGTTTTATTCTCACTTTGGAGAATTTAAAACGGATGCTAAAGACCATTTGTTCTTTCGAGTTGAGAATCTTAATTTTATTAAGAATAACGAGTACAGTGGGAAATTTGCGAAAGGGGAAACCTACATTGGTTATGTAACAACACCAAAATTGGTTTATTATCCAAGTTCCGATTTTAGAATAGAGGCGGGTGTACGTCTTCAAAAATATTCTGGTTTATCTAACTTTTCTGAAGCCGAGCCGGTATTTTCTATCCATTATCAAACCAATGATCGTTTGTCTTTTAACCTGGGTAGTTTAAATCAAGAAGATAATCACCATTTACATGAAGCCTTGTTTGAACCTGAAAGGTATTTTACGGATAAAGTTGAGAATGGGCTCCAGGTCTTGTACAATTCAACATTTTTAAAAGCAGATGCGTGGATTAATTGGGAGAAATTTATTTTTCAAAATGATCCATTTAATGAGGTTTTTAGTTTTGGCTTTGTTGCTGATTTGCGTTTAAATAATCCAACATCTGATTATTCGTTATCAGTGCCTATGCAGGTTTTATTTACACACAGAGGCGGCGAAATTGATACGTCAAATAAAAATAAGCAGACAATAAGGAATCTTGTTGCCGGTGTTTCTTTTAAGAAGACGATTCATAATGCCCGATTAAAAAAATATGAATTAGAAGTTTTAGGTTTTAAGTTTAAAGATAATTCATCTGTAAAGGAATTTGTCTTTGGAGACGGTACTGCTTTTCATTTCAGACTTGGTGCAACAACTAAACATTCCGATCTCAAACTGGGTTATTGGATCAGTAATAAGTTTAACTCTGCACGGGGTTCTGCTTTATTTCAATCGTTGTCTGTTATCGATAACACATACACTAAAGCCCGACGTGATATGTTTACCGGGAAGTATAGAATTCAAAAGTCAATTGCCACAGGTATTTTGCTGGGGGGACAAATTGATGCCTACCTGGATATGAATTCCGAACACGATTTTTCTTTTGCAACTTCAGTCTTTGTTAGAATAAATGGTGAATTTTTTCTGAAAAAAATAAAATGGAATTAAGGCCGTAAACCTGAGTATTTGTTAAGATCCATTATATCCCATATCAGAAAATCTATCTTCGAATTCAATTGTCCAACTCAGTAAGGATAAAATATTTAGAAAAATAAAGTTTCTATCCCAAATAAATTTTATACTTTTGCAGAGCATTTGTGCAATGTGGTCATTGACGGTGCTGTTTTTTCATCTTAATAGGTTGATTTTACTACCCTTAGCAAGTAATTAAGTCGATTTACTTAAGGTACACGAATTTGATTTGTGGGAATAACTTAAAAATCCAATATTGCCCCGATTATCCACACAGGGTTTAAGTTATTCATAAATAAATCGTTGAAAAATTGGTGTATTTATTGGAAACAGATACTTTTGCAGGCCAAATTGAATAATTGTATTGAAGTATTAATTATTAAAACTTTATAAAGTGGATACATTAAGTTACAAAACAGTTTCTGCCAATAAAGCAACTGCTACTAAAGAGTGGGTTGTTATTGATGCAGAAAATGAAGTATTGGGACGTCTTGCTTCTAAAGTAGCATTGTTGCTAAGAGGTAAGTTGAAGCCAAACTACACTCCTCATGTTGATTGTGGAGATAACGTGATTATTATCAATGCTGAGAAAATCCGTTTGACAGGTAAGAAAATGTCTGATAAGCAGTATATCCGTTACACTGGTTACCCAGGGGGACAGCGTTTTGCAAATCCGGAAATTGTTCTTGCAAAGCACCCTGAGAGAGTGATTGAGATGGCTGTAAAAGGTATGCTTCCTAAAAATCGTTTAGGTAGTCAACTTTACAGAAACCTTAACGTATATGCAGGTCCTGAGCACAAGCACGAAGCTCAGCAGCCTAAGAAATTAGATTTAAACACTATTAAATAATAGGTATGGAAGTTATTAATGCTATTGGACGTAGAAAAGCAGCAGTTGCTCGTGTATACGTTAGCGAAGGTAAAGGTCAGATTACCATCAATAAAAAAGAGCTTAAAGAGTACTTTACTACCGGGACTCTTCAATATATCGTTACTCAGCCATTAAACCTTCTTGAGGTTGCTGATAAGTATGATATCAAGGTTAACCTTGATGGAGGAGGAGTTACTGGTCAAGCGGAAGCACTTCGTTTGGCTATTTCTAGAGCTCTGGTAAAAATCGACGCTGAAGATAAATCAGCATTGAGAGCAGCTGGATTCATGACACGTGATCCACGTGAAGTTGAACGTAAAAAACCAGGTCAACCAAAAGCTCGTAAGAAATTTCAATTTAGCAAGCGTTAATATTTTTGTGGCAGGTTTAGTATCAAAATTACTAAGACTTCTATCGGTTTTAAACTATAGAACTACCTAGTAATTGCCATTAAGATGAATGTAAACAATTTTAAAAAAAACAAAATGTCTAATACTACATTTGAAGAATTATTAGAAGCAGGTTGTCACTTTGGTCACTTGACCAGAAAATGGAATCCAAAAATGGCTCCTTATATTTTTATGGAGCGTAACGGTATTCACATTATCGACTTGCACAAAACCGCCGTAAAAGTAGACGATGCTGCTGCAGCATTGAAACAAATTGCAAAATCGGGTAGAAAAATCTTATTCGTTGCGACTAAAAAACAAGCTAAAGGTATTGTAGCTGAAAAAGTAAGCAACGTAAACATGCCATATGTAACTGAGCGTTGGCCAGGTGGTATGTTGACTAACTTCCCTACTATCAGAAAGGCAGTGAAAAAGATGTCAACTATTGACAAAATGGAAGCTGACGGTACATTAAACCACCTTTCTAAAAGAGAAAGACTACAAGTATCTCGTCAGAGAGCTAAGTTAGAGAAAAACTTGGGTAGCATTGCTGATCTGACCAGATTGCCAGCAGCTTTGTTTGTAGTTGATGTAATGAAAGAATACATCGCTGTTAAAGAAGCTAACCGTTTGGGAATTCCTGTATTTGCTATGGTAGATACAAACTCAAGTCCTGAAGGTGTGGAATTTGTAATTCCAGCTAATGACGATGCTTCAAACTCAATTTCTGTGATTTTAGATAAAGTAACTGGAGCAATTCAGGAAGGTTTATCTGAAAGAAAAAATGAGAAAGAGAAAGAAGTAGCTGATAAGAAAACAGCTAAGGCTAAAAAAGCTCCTAAAGAAGAAGCAGCTCCGGAAGCACCAGCTACTGAAGATGTGAAAGAAGATCAGGAGTAATTATTAACTTATAAATTTCTATTGAGATGTCTATAAAAGCAGCAGATGTAGCTAAGTTGCGTAAAGCAACTGGCGCAGGTATGATGGATTGCAAAAAAGCTCTTGTTGAAACCGATGGTGATTTCGACAAAGCGGTTGAAGAAATCCGTAAAAAAGGGATGGCTATTGCTAACAAGCGTGCTGACAGAGAAGCAACTGAAGGTGTGGTTTTAGCAAAAGTATCTGAAGATAAGAAATCAGGAGCAATGATTACTTTGAACTGTGAAACTGACTTCGTTGCTAAGAACGATAGTTTTGTTGAATTTGCAGGTAAGATTCTTGATGTAGCTATCGCTAATAAGCCAGCTGACCTTGAAGCTTTAAAAGCTATGGAATTAGATGGTAGAAAGATTGAAGAGCTTGTAACAGAACAAACTGGTGTGATCGGTGAAAAAATTGATCTAAGTTTCTTCGATAAAGTTGAGGCTGAATCAACAGTTGCATATATTCATGCAGGTAACAAATTAGCGACTCTTATTGGTTTCAATAAGGACGTTGATGCGCAAATGGGTCGTGATGTTGCTATGCAAGCTGCAGCTATGGCACCAGTTGCTATCGATAAGGATGGTGTATCTGAAGATATCGTTGCAAAAGAATTGGAAATTGCTAAAGAAAAAGCTCGCCTTGAAGGTAAGCCTGAGCAAATGCTAGATAAAATTGCACAAGGTCGTTTAGGTAAATTCTTTAAAGAATCTACTTTATTAAACCAAGATTTTGTAAAAGACGGTAAGATGAACGTTAAGCAATATTTAGCGACTGCAGATAAAGATTTAACTGTAACTGCTATGATGCGTTTCACTTTGAATGCTTAATACAATTATTATTACATATAAAAAGAGTTCCTTTTAGGAGCTCTTTTTTTTGGACTTATATTTTTCAGATCTTTCTAAAAGCATAATAATTAAGCTTTTAATTCTTATATTGAGGATTGCTTTTATGAACTGAATTATTACCGATACTTATCGGGTCATCTATTTCATATCTAATAAAATACTATATTTAAAAATGTTACAATACAAACGTGTCCTACTGAAACTTAGCGGAGAGTCGCTAATGGGAGAGCAACAATACGGTATCGATTCTCAAAGATTAAATGACTATGCAGAACAGATTAAAGAAATTGTAGTCCAAGGAGTGCAAGTTGGTATTGTGATAGGGGGAGGTAATATCTTCCGAGGACTTAGCGGAGCTTCAAAAGGCTTTGATCGTGTTAAGGGTGATTCAATGGGCATGTTGGCTACAGTAATTAACAGTCTGGCTCTAAACTCGGCACTTGAAGCAATCAATTGTAAGTCAAGAGTACTTACAGCAATCAGAATGGAGCCAATTGGGGAGTTCTATTCAAAACAAAAAGCGGTTGATTATCTTGAGGAAGGATATGTCACAATTTTCTCAGCAGGGACAGGAAACCCTTATTTTACAACTGATACCGGTTCTTCATTGCGAGGTATAGAGATTGAAGCAGATGTAATGTTGAAAGGAACCCGTGTGGATGGCGTTTATACTGCTGATCCGGAGAAAGATCCAACCGCAACAAAGTATGATACCATCAGTTTTGATGAGGTATACTACAAAGATCTGAAAGTAATGGATTTAACTGCCACAACAATGTGTAAGGAAAATAATCTTCCAATTGTTGTGTTTGATATGGATACTAAAGGCAACTTGTTAAAAGTAGTCAATGGCGAAAACATTGGAACTTTGGTGCACGTATAGGCAAGAGGTCTCTTTTATTGTGAGATAAGCAGATAACGATTTTTTTATTATTTTTGTATGTGGTCTTGATGGCTGACATAAGAAATGTAATTATATAATAACAAAATATTTAAACTCTTCCTCCTATGAATGAAGAAGTTCAAATGTATCTTGAGGATGCAAAGGAAAAGATGGATGCCGCAATTACGCATCTTGAAACAGAATTAGTGAAAATTCGTGCCGGAAAAGCGAATGTTAATATGATAGCGGGTGTAACGGTTGATTATTATGGGAGCATGGTTCCATTGAGCCAGGTTGCCAATGTAAGTGTACCGGACCCAAGAACTCTTGCTGTTCAGCCATGGGAAAGAGCAATGATTGGACCTATTGAGAAAGCTATTATGAATTCAAATCTGGGTTTTAACCCTGATAATAATGGGGAAATCATTCGTATCAACATTCCTGCGCTAACTGAAGAGCGTCGTAATGATTTGGCAAAACAGGCCAAGGCTGAATGTGAAAATGCAAAGGTGAGTGTGCGTAATGCACGTCGCGACACAATTGTTGAGCTTAAGAAAATGGTTAAAGATGGCTTGTCTGAAGATCTTGAGAAAGATGCAGAAAACGATGTTCAGAAATTAACCGATGCTTATGGTAAGAAAATTGATGAACTACTAGTGGTTAAGGAAAAAGATATCATGACTATCTAATAGCTGATTTTATATTATACCGAAAGCTATTCTGATTATTATCAGAATAGCTTTTTTTGTTTTACGATTTAAAAGGGCATAAAAATACCCCCAAATAGTGTCTAACTTTTTGGGGGCAGTGCAAAATGAGCGGTTTTAAAAGCGGTATTACAATAGAGCTACTTTTCTCTTGCAAGGAATACATAGACCGGTAAATGGTCGCTATAACCATTATCTCGGGTTCTTAAAGGGTAACCTTTGTATCGTCCTTTGCTTTGTATCATAAATTTCTCTTTAAAAATCTTGCTGGCGATAAATTTATAACCCTTTGTGTTCTTATCAACAAGAGGATTAGAAAGCAAGATCTGATCGAATAAGTTCCAGGTATCGCGGTAAGCTAATGTTCCAATTCCTTTTGCTAAAATATTCTCCCAAGGGTTGTAAAAATGTTCTGAGTCCATTTTAGAAATCTTAGCTTTGGTTTTCATATATTTTTTTACTGACTCGTTAAATGGATCATCGTTTAAGTCACCCATTACAAGTATTTTTGCAGATGGATCAGCTTTGCTTAATGAATCGCAAATTGAATGACTAAGTTGACTTGCCGCATTTCTCGATGGACGACTAATTTTTTCGCCGCTACTTCTCGAAGGCCAGTGGTTTACAATGACGTGAACTTTTTCTTTGTCTAATAAACCAGTCACTAAAAGTTGATCTCTTGTAAAAAGGGTATCCCCGTTATTTTTGAAAGTATTTAATCTGAAACTTTTTGATTCGATTACTTCAAAACGTTTGGGATTATAAAGTAAACCCACATCGATACCACGTTTGTCAGGCGAAGGATAGTGTACAATTTGAAGATTACGACCGACTAAGGCAGGTTGAGCAATTAAATCTTCAAGAACCTTACGGTTTTCAATCTCACATACACCCAGTATGGAAAAACCATCTTTACAGCCCTCTTTCCCAATTAAAGAAATAACATGAGCCATATTAAAAAGTTTGGCATTGTATTTCGTTTCAGTCCATTTGTTTTTCCCTTCGGGCGTATATTCTTCATCATATTTTTCAGGATCATCGATTGTATCGAATAAATTCTCAAGATTGTAGAACGCGATACAAGAAACTTCTTTTTGTTTTTTCTGAGCAGATAATCCGTTTACATTTAAAAGGAGACATGCTAAAAGAACTAATAGACCTGGCTGTTTGAATTTGAAATTCTTCATGTGTTTATTTTTTCTATTGTAATCTCTATTAAAATAAGCTAATTCATACGCATATCGATGTAACAGCCTATTTTATAATTAAAGTTTGATTTTTAAAAATTAAACTCCACATCTATTGTTTTAATCATCTTATATCTATTCCAAATGAATAAAGCTATAAAGACATATTAAACAAAAGTTGTGAAATGATTCTTCAGATAGAGTGGATTGAAAACGTAATTGTAATTCGGGGGGATCGAATTAGTTTGTGCTAGTTTTGCTAAAAATGATTGTTTTCCGTTGGCGAAATTAAGATATTTTTTGAGAACAGCCTAATTCTTTTGGTCTTGCTCTCTATTTTTTGATAAATCGTTATTATTTCACTGAACGTCTTTAAGTTATTGCAGGCTGGTTTTTGTGTATATATGTGTTATAGATTCAAAAAAAATATTAAATTTGCCCCACCTAAGCACCATTTTATACCGTTCGAATCATGGGCGGGCTATGCATTAAAGGCATAGCATACAGTATCAATGCATCTTCACCTACAGAGTGAACTTGCAGTTCTAAGGGTACTAAACTCCACTTTCTTACTTTAAAGTAAAATTTCAAACTGTCTTTGTTGTTGCAATCGATTGTGTTTCGGGGGAAACATGGACACGATTGAGTGATTTCTATCATCGACTATTTATATCAAACTTTAATAATTCTTATGAAGAAGATCTTTTTGTTCCTAATGCTAGGAGTTCTGATGTCTTTTACTTTACAAGCCCAAACGGGTTCTGTAAGTGGAAAGGTAAAAAGTGCTAAAAATGGACAATTTCTTGAACGTGTTCAAGTTCAGGTTCTAGGTACAAGTAATATGGTGTATACGGATGCTGATGGTCAATTTTTAATTACCGGTGTTTCTGTAGGAAAACATTTAATTGAATTAAATCAAGAAGGCTTTATTAGTTTAACTGAGACAATTGATGTTGTTGAAGGGAAAAATATGTCTCTAGGAACTTTGGTTTTAGAAGTGAATAAATTCTTACCATCGCTTGATGAGTTGGACGTAACTTCTATTACTGATGAAGAAGTTGACGCTGATTTGGGTGATATGGCTGTGTCTGGAATATTGAATTCTTCGAAAGATCCTTTTAATGCAGCTGCAGCTTATACGTTTAGTTCGGCTCGTTTTCGTCGTCGTGGATATGGTTCAGAAGAATCAGGGATCTTTTTCAACGGAATTCCAATGAATAATATGGAGAATGGAAGAGCTTACTGGTTTTTATGGGGAGGTTTAAATGATGTTACCCGTGATCAAACTGTAAGTGATGGATTAGCTCCTATTGATAATGGATTTGGTCTTTTTGGAGGGAATACGAATATCAATACAAAAGCTGATTCTTACCGTAAAGGCACCAAATTGGTTTACTCAATGTCTAATCGTTCTTATCGTAACCGTGCAATGATCACTCATTCAACAGGTATGATGGATAACGGTTGGGCTCTAACAGGATCTGTTTCTAAACGTTGGTCAGAAGAAGGTTATATCGATGGCACATCATATGATGCTTATGGCTACTTTTTATCAGCTTTGAAAAAAATTAACGATCACCATAGTATTGGTTTAACTGTATTTGGAGCACCTAGCACAAGAGGTGGATCTGGAGCATCTTTTCAAGCTGCTTATGACCTTGTTGGGTCTAATTATTACAATCCAAATTGGGGATGGCAAGATGGCAAAAAGCGTAATGCCAAAATGCAAAAGTCTCATACACCAGTTGCTATTCTTAAGCATTATTGGGATGTAAACTCAAAGACTAAAGTTGAAACCAGTATCGCTGTTATTAAAGGTGAAAGTGGTCGTACTGCCTTAAACTGGATTGACGCTGCAGATCCTCGCCCTGATTATTACCGTAACTTTGGTATCTACCCATCAAATGCTCATAATGCTGAGGTTGATGCTGATTTTAAAAACAATTCTCAATTAAATTGGGATGCTATGTATAAAGCCAATCAATATAACAATCCTGATTATATTGATGCTGATGGTAAAAACTACGGTAAGCAAGCTCGTTACATGGTAGAGGATAGAAGACAAGATATCGATCAGATCATTGCCGATATCAATATCAAGCATGAACTGAATAAGAATATTCAACTTGTAGGGGGTGCAAATTATAACTCATACAAAGCACACACTTACACTTTGGTTGATGATTTAATGGGAGCTGATTTTATCTGGAATACCGATAAATTTGCTGACCGCCAGGATCCTAAAATTATTTTAACAGAGCAAGTTCGTATTGATAGAGTGCAAAATGATTACGATTATTATTTGGAACATGGCGAGGCTCAAAAGCTGAAAGAAGGCGATGTTTACGGACACGACTATGACGCGCATGTTGATAAGATTTCCGGATTCACTCAGGCAAACTTCTCGTATGATAAATTTGATTATTATGTGTCATTAGGAGTGACTCAAACCACTATGTGGAGAGACTCTAAAGTAAGAAAAGGCTTGTTTAAAGATAATTCTTTTGGACAAAGTAAAAAGCTAAATTATTTCAATTATGGCGTTAAGCTAGGTGCTACTTATAAAAAAGATGGGAAGAACTATTTTTCTGCTAATGCGGGTTATATGACTAAAGCTCAATCATTCCGTAATGTATTTCTTTCTCCTCGTACCCGTCACACTTCATTGAATGACAAAGGTCAGTATAACGATGAAAAAATCATGACTGCAGATATAGGTTATGCTTATCGTTCTCCAGGTTTCAAATTAAAAGCCAATGCTCATTATACCAAGTTCATGGATCAGATTAAAACCATGGGTTTTTATCATGACGAATCAAGAACCTTTGTGAATTCCATTCAATCTGGAGTTGATAAAACTCATATGGGAATCGAACTTGGATTTGATTATAAAATTATTGATGAACTTTCATTGGTTGGTGCAATTGCAGTAGGTGATCATACGATTGATTCCCGTCCAATGTTAACTATGATTGCTGATAATGACGATAAATTTGTTGTAGAAAATGAACCTGTTTACGTAAAAGGATTTAAGGAGACAGGATATCCTCAGCAAGCTTATACTATTGGATTAAAATATTCCAGTGATAAATACTGGTGGGTGGGTGTAAATGCTAATTACTACCGTGAAATGTATTTAAGCTATAACCCATTAAGAAGAACTAAGGCTGCTTTCGATCGATATGCATCCTCTGAAAATTATGGTGATGACTATGAATCTTCTGAATTATTTACAGGATTACTTCAAAAAGTAACTGCTCAGACTCAACTTGACGATCAGTTTACTCTTGATTTTAATATCGGTAAATCTTGGAGAATTGATTACAAATACTATATCAACATTAATCTTTCTGTTTCTAATGTTCTTGATAATACTGACTTTATTACTGGTGGTTATGAACAATCAAGAATTAAAACAGACAGTAAATTTGAGAGTGAATACGATATTTCTCAGTTCCCTCCTAAGTTGTATTATGCGTACGGAAGAAACTTCTTCTTGAATATGAGTTTTAGATTTTAATAGTTGATAAAAAAAGAATACAAGATGAAAAAAATATCATTATATATTATTGCAGCACTACTCGGCTTGCTATTTTTTAATAGTTGCGACGAAGAAGATTATGCTGAACCAACTTTTGTTGAACCTGTTTTTGAAATGCCAGCTGATGCTAGCCTGATCTCTATTGAGGAATTGAAAGCTATATATACATCTAAAATTGGATCTACTGGGAAGTATCTAAATGCAGATGATTTTATGACGGTTGAAGATGATATTTATATCTCAGGTTATGTCATTTCTGATGATAAGGCAGGGAATTTCTATAAAACTTTAATTATTCAGTCTGATCTTACTGGTAATGAACAGGGGATAAGTATATCAATTGGAGAATCTTCATTGTATACCAAATATGCTATAGGACAAAAAATTTATGTGAAATGTAAGGGTTTAACTCTAGGGAAATATGGTAATGAAGTTCAATTAGGAGGTTCATTCTATTTTTATAAGCCTAGAGATAACCAAAAGGAATATCGTTTAGCTCCTATACCATCTCCTTCGGTAGATGCCCATATTTTTAATGATAAATATCCTGTTAATATTGTTCCAGCTGTTAGGAATATTGAAGATGTGGCTTACGATGTATTTTATGACAGTTTTAACACGCCAAAGGCTAAGCTTAAAAACGAAAATTATAAGTTCACATTAATGACTTTTAAAGACGTTCAGTTTGTAAAACCTAATCAAACATGGGGTTTGTTAGGGGATGATCATAATCCTGATTTCCCATTTAAAACGACTATTGAAATCATTGATAATAACGGTAAAAAATTACCATTATTCAATAGTAATTATTCCAAGTTTGCACATCTTTTAACACCATCTGGGAAGTTTAATATTACTGGAGTTTTGAGTGTTCACGAGGGTTATGCTCAGTTTGTCATCAACAGTCTTGATGATCTTGAAATGCTTGACTAGCCGTTAATGATATTATACAATAGCTAGCTATTAATTTTATTTAAATCCAATTATTAATTAACTAAGAACTGTAAAATGAAAAAATTACATTATTTATTGTTTGTCATGGTTATGGGACTTGCTGTTTCATTTACATCATGTAGTAGTGATAATGATTCACCAATCGATCCAAGTCCAGTTGATCCGACTCCGGAATTGCCAGTAGCAAATAAAACAATTGCTGATCTTCGTGCCCTTACAACAGGTGATGCGGTTGAAGTACCTGCTGATTTTATTTTTAAAGGAATTGTTGTTTCTAACCAAGCGGAATCAAATAATTTCTATCAAGCAATTTATTTACAGGATGGTGATGTTGCTGTAAAAATTAGTTGTTTAAAAGAAGGTGATAAATTTTATCAAACTTTTGTGGCTGGTCAAGAAGTTTTTGTAAAGGCAGCTGGTTTATTTATGGCAAAATATTACGATACTTATACTTTAGGATATCAAGCTACTGATGATAAATATAAAGTGTCTCGTATTCCTGAAGTTAATTTAAAAGCTGTTGCTTTCGGCGGTGAATTAAATAAAAACATTACGCCTAAAGAGATTGATGATCTTTCGACATTAACTCCCGATATGGTGGGTACTTTGGTAAAAGTAAATAACGTTCAAGTTGTTGAAACTGATAAAGGTAAAAAGTTAGGAGATAAAGATAATTCTGGTTATACAACTATTGGTTTTACTACTATTGATAAGAAAACTATTGCAATTAGCAATAGTAATTATGCCAATTTTAACGAAGAAGTTGTTCCTGAAGGGAGTGGATCTATTTCTGGTATCTTAAATACATTTGGTGCTGATTTTCAAATTGCTTTAACTGGTATTGATGGCCTAGAATTAACAGGAGAACGTTTTACAGTTGAAAGCGACAATAATGGCGGTGATACTGGTGTAGATGACGGTGATAACGGTTTGGGTCTTTTCCCTGGATCTGATTTTGAAACTTGGGAAACATTCACAGGAGCTTTGAATCAATATGGTTTAAAAGATTATGCTGTTCAAAGTGATAATGGTCGTGATGGTTCTAAGGCTTTGTATATCAACACAACTCCAACTGGTAATGATTATGTATTTACTGCTACAGTACCTGAAAACTTTGATGCTACAGGAAAAACTAAGATTATTTTTTACATTAAAGGAACTTCGGGCAAATCATTGTCTTTAAATGTTTATACAACTGATGGATTTAAGCCATTTAACTTAGGTGATTATTCAACAGCAGCAACCGTTGAACCTGCTGGTTCAAATTCATATACAGGAGCAATTGATACAGCTGGTGAATGGTTAAAAGTGACATTAAACATTGCAGATCTTGCTCTTGCTACTGAGGCTGGAAGCAGTTTGTTTGCTTTAAAAGTTGGTAAAACTGTAGCTTACGATTTATTAATTGATGATATTACAATTAAATAAATCTTTTGAATTGAATAAGCTAAAGCATCCCTTATGGGATGCTTTTCTTTTTTATACTGTTTTTTTTAACAATCAAATAGTTGGGAGATTTATTGAAAATCAGTTGATATTCACTATTTTTGCCCTACCATTTTATGCCCCATGTCATACCATCCTGTATGGCAAAAATCCCATCCCGCAATAAATTATCATTATGTATTGTTTTATATGTCGGATTTAATATTTCGATACGAGTCATTTTGATAATTGTTAGTGCCCAATAGGAATATAACTAAAACATCAAATAAAATGAGAAAAGCACTTTATCTATTATTTTTCTTGTCAATTGCTTTGTATTCATGTGATTCGTCAAGCGATAATGTAACTGATGAAACTGAATTGCCGGATAATGGTGGAGAAATAACACCCAATCCCGATCAGGAAAACTATTTGACTCCTGAAGTGGATGCTTCCGGTAAAATTATCGTGAAATATACGCCCAAAGAGTATGTCGAAAAAGTAGAAGAGGGACAGCATATGATGTCGGTTCGTATTCCTGAAAATTATTACACATCAGCTTCGTCCTTATCAGGAACAGAATTGAGAAATCATATTAAGACTATTATTTCAAGTGATGCTAAAAGTTTGTCATACTCTATGGTTTGGACTATGTGTGAGGATGGGGATCAAAATCCTGCTGATGCATCACAGGTGTGGCGAATTTATAAAGAAAGCGGTATTGCCAAAGAAGATAGAGTAAGCTCTGTTTCTTATGGATGGAATCGTGAACACGTTTGGGCTCAATCGAATGGTGATTTTAATACAAGTAATGGTCCTGGAACAGATGGTCACCATGTGAGAGCTTCTGATGCAGGAGAGAATGGGAAAAGAGGAAACTTACTTTTTGCTGATGTTAACGGTCCCAGAACCAGCGGAGGTGGTTATTATGAACCTCCTTTGAGTGCGAAGGGTGATGTGGCAAGAATGTGTTTTTATATGGCTATTCGTTATGGTTTATCAATTGATAAAAATGCCAAACTTTCTGATTTGTTAGAGTGGAACGAATTGGATCCTGTTGACCCATATGAAATCAGACGCAATAATGTGATATATGATTTCCAGAATAATCGTAACCCATTTATTGATCATCCTGAATTGGTAAAATACATTTTTGGAGATAAGAAAACAGCTATCTGGAAGGAATAATTCAATCAATAATGATCGATAAATAATGAGGGATCGATGATAAATATTAATCAGACAAAGATTATGCGCAGAAAACTATTATTTTTCCTAATTACAATATTTGCTTTTTCATGTACTAAAGTTGATGATGCACCGGGAGAACCAAAACCTAGTAAATTAGGGACAATAGAGCTTAAATATCCATCAGCTTTTAATTCATATTATAAGACTATTAATGGGATTGATTCTAGAGATTTAAAAGCTGAACTTCATGATTTAATCGATGGGAATAAGGTTTTACCTTATACCTCGTCTGGTTTTGATGTTTGGGACGCATTAGACAAGACCGATGAAGATCCTAAAAATCCCAATAATGTAATTTTGATTTATACTGGAAGATCACAGTCAAAATCAGAAAAAAATCATGGAAGCATGGCTCCGGATTCATGGGAAAGAGAACATGTTTGGGCCAAGTCGCGTGGTTTTGGGGGGTATCCCGATACATCCAAACCCGCCTCTACTGATATTCATCATATTCGTCCCGTAGACCGTACGGTCAATTCAGATCGATTGACAAAATATTTTGATAATGGGGGAACGATACATAGTGAAGCGACCGGTTGTAAGTATACAAGCAAAACATGGGAGCCTCGTGATGCCGTAAAAGGTGATATCGCCCGTATGATGTTTTATATGGCTGTGCGTTATGAAGGTGAGAATGGTAATCCAGATTTGGAGTTGAATGACAATGTTTCAAGTAGTGGTCCATACATTGGTAAACTTTCGACTCTAATTGAATGGAATAAGCAAGATCCAGTTGATGATTTTGAAAAGAAACGAAATCAAACAATTTTTGAGATTCAGGGGAATCGAAATCCTTTTATCGATCATCCCGAATTTGTAGATTATATCTGGTAAAATATGGCCCTGATATCGTTAAGGTATCAGGGCTGTTTTTTTGTTCATCCTATATCGAAGAAAATCTGATTTTCACAAAATGTTTAAAATCAGTTCTTGATTTATAAACCTGAAGAATTTTTATTGTAATTTTGATCCGGATTGAAAATCCTTAGACTAAATTTCAATCCGTGCCCGATAAGCTTCGGGTTTGTTATTTCAATCTATACAACAAATACTTATGTACGGAAAATTCAAAGACTATTTGGCTGGTGAGATCGAATCTATTAAAGAATCGGGCTTGTATAAAAACGAGAGAATTATTACTTCTCCTCAGGGTGCTGAAATTAAAGTATCAACGGGTGCTGAAGTATTAAATTTTTGTGCCAATAATTATTTAGGCTTATCATCTCATCCAAAGGTAATCGAAGGAGCTAAAAAAGCTTTAGATACACATGGTTATGGTATGTCTTCAGTTCGTTTCATTTGCGGAACAACTGACATTCACAAAGAATTGGAAGCGAAGATTGCTAAGTTTTTTGGTACTGAAGATACCATTCTTTATGCTGCAGCTTTCGATGCGAATGGTGGGGTTTTTGAACCACTTTTTTCTAAAGATGATGCGATTATCTCTGATGAACTAAACCATGCATCAATTATTGATGGTGTTCGTTTGGCTAAATCGGCTCGTTACCGTTACAAACATGCTGATATGGCTGATTTGGAAGCACAACTGAAAGTGTCTCAAGCTCAGCGTTACAGAATTATCGTTACCGATGGTGTTTTCTCTATGGACGGTGATATTGCAAAACTTAACGAAATTTGCGATTTGGCCGATAAGTACAATGCCCTGGTTATGGTTGACGATAGTCACTCTTCAGGATTTATTGGGGAAACAGGTCGTGGAACTCACGAGTATCACAATTGTATGGATCGTGTTGATATTATCACAAGTACTTTGGGTAAAGCGCTTGGTGGTGGATTGGGTGGATTCACAACAGGTAAGAAAGAAGTGATTGACATGTTGCGTCAGCGCTCTCGTCCATATTTGTTCTCTAACTCATTATCTCCAGCTATTGTTGGTGCTTCTATCGCAGTTTTCGATATGCTAAGCGAATCAACTGAATTGAGAGATAAGGTGATGTGGAATGCAAAATATTTCAGTACACAATTGCGTGAGGCTGGTTTCGATGTGAAGCCTTCTGAGTCGGCAATTAATGCCTTAATGCTTTACGATGCCGTTTTGTCTCAGCAATTTGCTGCTAAACTGCTTGAAGAAGGTATTTATGTAATCGGATTCTATTTCCCTGTTGTTCCTAAGGAGCAGGCTCGTATTAGAATCCAATTGTCAGCGGCTCATACTAAAGAGCATCTTGACAAAGCTTTAGCTGCTTTTATCAAAGTAGGTAAAGAACTAAAAGTGATTGAATAATCCCTTATTATAAAACCTGACAGGTCATATTTTAACCTGTCAGGTTTCTTTTTTTTATGGCATGAGAATTCTATTTCTGACATTTCTGGTTTTATTTTTTCTTCAGCCGCTTTCTGCCCAATATTACAATAAAGAGGAGCGACTAATTATTGGTTTGAATGGAGGACTGGTAAAACCCTTGGGTGATTTTGCTGAAGAAAGCAAATTAGGAACAGATTTGAGCTTAAATACCAAGATTCTCCTAAATCCCAGGATCGCAGTCGGACTCTCATTAGGTTTTATGACCTTTGCACAGAATGACGGCCTTTGGGCAGGAGATTCACGTGTGAAAAATGATGTTAAGTACCAAATAATTCCTATTGTCTTTACGGGTACATATTTCTTTCAGGCCTACGATTTGGATTTAAGACCCTATGCATCAATTGGGTTTGGATATTTTTTCTATCGAAATCAGGTTGAATCAACTCCAACCAACACATATACTCCTGTAAAATCTGAATATACAGTATCAACACATAAGTTTGGCTTAATGCCTAATGTTGGATTTATGTACAATATAAGTAAGACATTGGCTGTGGATGTCAATTTGAAGTATACTTATATTCCCAATTTTGAAGAGAAACTCGAAAAGAAGAAACTGAAACCTGGTTTTGATGAGAATATCGTGTTAACAGATCTTCAAAAATACAGATACCTGGGATTTGATAAAATTTCCTCCGCTTCACTCACAGTAGGCTTGTACTATCGATTCTAGCAATTAATAATTATCAATTTATAATTAAAGTAGTCCCTCATCTGCAAAGCTGTAGTATCCCTGATCGGCAATAATCAGATGATCGAGTACCTCAATGTTCATCAGTTTACCTGCTTCACGTGTTTTAAAAGTTAGGTCCTTGTCTGATTCTGAAGGCGTCAGGTTACCTGATGGGTGATTGTGGCATAGGATGATATTGGTTGATTCCAGTAGAATGGCATCTTTAAAAACCAAGCGCATATCGAAAACTGTTCCTGTGATTCCGCCAGATGAGACATTTTTTATCTCCAGTATTTTATTGCCCCGGTTAAGATAAACGACCCAAAACTCTTCGTGATTTAAATTTTCCACATAGGCTTGCAGTCTTTCGTAGGCATCCATGCTGCTGGTTATTTTCAACTTTTGTTTGGATGGGTGTGATTTTTGACGGCAGCCTAACTCTAAAGCAGCTATAATACTAATTGCTTTTGCTGAACCAATACCTGGCGTTTTCATTAAGTCTCGAATCGATTTTTTAGCCAGTTCGTTTAAGTCATTCTGATTATCGGACAGGAGCATTTTAGCAACTTCTACAGCAGATTGGTTTCTGTTACCACTCCCAATTATAATGGCTAATAATTCGGCAGTAGAGAGGCTCTTTGTGCCATTGTACATCATCTTTTCGCGTGGACGATCTTCCAATGCCCAATTTTTTATGCTGAGGTTTTTATATTCGCTCATTACCCGATAGAGTTTATGTCTTAGGTCAGAAATATGCTTACTAAATTTAATATTTTAAATTAAATAATACTATTTACCAATATATAAGAATTGAATAATAAAAAATGTGAAATTTTCTGAATGTTAGAGATGCTCAACTATAAATTATTATCTTGCAAAAGATATCTATACACTGGCAATTTTGTTGGATAGTTTGAATTGTATTCAAAAAAAAACATATGCTGAGACTTTTACTCGTAAAAAAACATCTCTTCTTATTGCTTGTTCTGCTTTTGACTTCGGTTTCCTTTGCAAAAGCAGAGTTAGCTGTGCATTCCTGTTTTTACGATATCACAAATGTAAATGGCTTTTATTCTTTAAATAAGTCTGCAGATCAATTGGATGATTTTGTAAAGAAAGAGCCGGGATTTTACCCAAATCCTGTTCAAGATATTGTCAATCTCACAGATCAGGAAGATGTTCTTAGAGTGCGAATTTTCAGTCTCACCGGTAAAACCCTTATCGATATCAAAACCAAGGAAGAGACTATAAATTTGTCTAAACTTTCAAAAGGTATGTATCTGATTAATTTTGACATGAAAGATGGCAAGAGAATCGCAAAAAAGATTATTAAAAAGTAGTTGTTGACTTTTAGTCGATCTCTAACAAATAAAAAGAGCCTTTGAGAAATCAAAGGCTCTTTCTGTATGTATACTAAAGATCTTATTAGGCTTTTCCAGCTCTTTTACGATCTGTTTCTTTAAGCATGATTTTTCTCAATCGGATATTGTTAGGGGTTACCTCTACATACTCATCACCTTGGATATATTCCAAAGCCTCTTCAAGAGAGTGAATGATTGGAGGAGCTAATCTCACCTTATCGTCAGTACCTGAAGTACGCATGTTGGTTAGCTTTTTAGTCTTGGTAACATTTATTACCAAGTCACCCGCACGATTGTTTTCACCAATAACCTGGCCTTCATAAATCTCAGTTGTTGGAGCAACAAAGAAAGTTCCTCTGTCCTGAAGTTTATTTAAAGCATAAGCAAAAGTAAGTCCGGTTTCCATAGCGATTAAAGAACCGTTAATTCGTCCTGGAATAACACCTTTGTGAGGTTGATATTCAAGAAAACGGTGTGAAATAACTGCTTCACCTGCTGTAGCAGTCAACATTTGGTTTCTTAAACCAATAATACCACGTGATGGAATCTGGAATTCAAGGTGAATACGATCAGCTTTACGTTCCATGGTTAACATTTCACCTTTACGCTGAGTCACAATCTCGATTGCTTTTCCTGAAACCTCCTCAGGAAGGTCGATATATAAAATTTCGATTGGTTCACATTTTTCACCACCAATATTTTTGATGATAACCTGTGGTTGACCAACTTGTAATTCATATCCTTCACGACGCATGGTTTCAATCAAGACTGACAAATGAAGGACACCACGTCCGAATACGATGTATGAATCAGCAGAATCAGTTGCTTCAACTCTAAGAGCAAGATTTTTTTCCAACTCTTTATTCAATCGATCAATTAAGTGACGAGAAGTAACGAATTTACCATCTTGTCCGTAAAAAGGAGAATTGTTAATGGTAAATAACATACTCATTGTTGGCTCATCAATAGCAATTGGTTCCAAAGGTTCTGGGTTCTCTACATCACAAATTGAATCTCCAATATCAAACCCATCGATACCAACCAAAGCACACAGCTCGCCTGAAGCAACTGATTGCACTCTTTCTTTTCCAAGACCGGTAAAGACGTGTAGTTCTTTAATTCGTTGTTTTTTAATGCTACCATCAGGTTTAACCAAAGTTACATCCATACCTTCGCGAAGTTCACCGCGGTGAAGACGACCTACAGCAATACGACCAACATAAGCAGAGTAGTCAAGAGATGTAATCAACATCTGTGGTGTACCTTCGATAGTTTTAGGCTCAGGAATAAATTCGATAACAGCATCAAGAATAGCCGTAATGTCAGTAGTTGGCTTTTGCCAGTCGGTAGACATCCAGCCTTGTTTTGCCGAACCATAAATGGTTGGAAAGTCAAGTTGCTCTTCATTTGCTTCAAGGTTGAACATCAAGTCGAATACTTGCTCCTGAACTTCTTCAGGGCGACAGTTTGGCTTGTCTACCTTATTGACAACAACAACTGGCTTCAAACCTAAGTTCAATGCTTTTTGCAATACAAAACGGGTTTGAGGCATGGTTCCTTCAAAGGCATCTACCAAAAGTAAAACCCCATCAGCCATGTTCAATACACGTTCAACCTCACCACCAAAGTCGGAGTGACCTGGAGTGTCAATAATATTAATTTTAACACCTTTATATTCTAAGGAAACGTTTTTCGATAGAATAGTAATGCCTCGTTCACGCTCCAAATCGTTGTTGTCTAGAATCAACTCACCCGGAGTTTCATTCTTTCTGAAAATGTCGCTGTGCATTATCATTTTATCAACCAATGTTGTTTTCCCATGGTCTACGTGGGCGATAATGGCAATGTTTCTTAGTTTTCTCATGTTCTTATTGGCTTAACTAAGGAGATAATCACAAATTTCAGATCTTTATCACAACTTATCTCCATGATGATGTTTAATACCAAATGCAAAAACTGAATGACCTAAAAGCTTTCAGAATAAATTTGCAATCAATATTGGACATTTTTAGCAATCAATAACTTAATTAAAATCATTGTTTTAGAGTTGATTGTCTTACTTCAAATGCGGCTGCAAAAGTACAGTTTATTTTTTTGAAAATATCAATTTTGATGAATTTAATTTTAAGGAAACGTTTTCTGTTTAATATCTTAAGATTGAATTAACATGAAAGCTCGATTAATTTGATTGTTTTGTGCTGTAGAAGTTCTAAAAAAATGAGTGAAAAGTAAAATTCAAGGATAAACTATTGACGAATATAATTTTATGAGGGATGAAGTTAAATTCGTACAGGTAATACATATTTAGATGCTTTAAAAAAAGGTCTTGAACATCAATTTATTTAGGCCTTTCAGCATGTATTAATAATAATGATTGATAAGTTTAAAATCTTTAAATCAAAATGATACGTTTGTGTTTGCTGAAAAAATACTATATTCAGTCACCCTTTTAAGATTCTTGTTTTAATTCGTGTTTATTCTTAGTTGGAATTGGTAAATCGGAGGAAAAAGTCTGTAATAGATGACTGAATCACATTTTTTTCGATAAACAATTGAAAAAAAGCGATGAATACTGGAAAATAGGATTCTTAACTTTTGTTAAATTCTTTTTAACTAACCATTTTTGTGAACGAATTCAGAGCGTGAGAACGTTTGAATTCAACAACCATTTTTGTGATCCGGATCTCTCAGTGAGGGTGAAATGTTTTTCTGTGGCCTGAGGGCTACAAAATCACTAATCTAACAATTCATTTTATGAAAAAAGCGATGAGAAGTATTTTGTCAATGGCAGCACTTATGATGCTGTCTGTTGCAGCTATTGCTCAAACCACTGTGAAAGGGGTGGTTGTTGACGGAAGTACCAATGAAACTTTGCCTGGTGCTTCTGTTGTTATTCCTGGTACAGCAACAGGAACTGTTACTGGTTTTGATGGAGCCTTTGTTTTGGAGGTGCCTAATGGAACCAAAACAATTTTAGTAAGTTTTGTGGGTTTCCTTGATAAGGAACTGACATTGAATGGGACACAAGATTTTGGTACAATTAAACTTGAATCAGATGCCGTTGGTTTGAACGAAGTTAGTGTAATGGCTTCTGTGGCTATTCAGCGCAAAACTCCTGTAGCTGTTTCTACAATTAGTCCTGAAATAATTCAGGAAAAATTAGGAACTCAAGAGTTTCCAGAGGTTTTAAAATCGACTCCTGGTGTATATGCAACTAAACAAGGTGGTGGATTTGGTGACTCTCGTATTAATATGCGTGGTTTTGCTTCAGAAAACATAGCCGTAATGATTAATGGTATTCCTGTTAATGATATGGAATGGGGAGGTGTTTATTGGTCAAATTGGGCAGGACTATCCGATGTGACTCGTTCTATGCAAACACAACGTGGTTTAGGTGCAGCTAAAATTGCAGCTCCTTCAGTTGGAGGATCAATCAATATTTTGACAAAGACTACCGATATGAAAAAAGGTGGTTCTGTTTTCTCAGGAATCGGTAATGATGGTTACAAAAAAACGGCAGTTACCTTATCTACTGGTTTAATGGATAATGGATATGCAATTACTTTCTCAGGTTCTAAAACCGAAGGAGATGGTTATATTATGGGCACTCCTTTTGAAGGTTATTCTTATTTCTTGAATGTGTCTAAGCAGATCAATGAAAAGCACCAATTATCTTTTACAGCATTTGGAGCGCCTCAGTGGCATGATCAGAGATCCCGTTATGATGCTCGTAAAATTGAAGAATGGAGAGATTTTAAGGATGGCTATAAGTTTAATGCGACTTATGGATTTGATGTTAATGGTGAATATATGAATGTGTCTCATAACTTCTATCACAAACCTCAAATATCTTTAAATCATTTTTGGACAATTGATGAAAAAACTTCAGTGTCAACAGCTGTGTATGCTTCAATTTCTACAGGTGGCGGATGGAGTGCACAAGGAAATGAAAGAAGTCGTTTATATGGATCTGATACCGAATATCGAACTATAGAGGGATATAAAGATTACGCACGAATTCAACAAGAGAATTCAATAGATCCAAATGGATCTCAAGCAATAATTGGAGTATCGAATAACAATCACCAATGGTATGGCTTGTTGTCTACTATTAATAAAGATTTAACTGATGAATTAAATTTTTCTGGTGGTATTGACATGCGCTACTACATTGGAGAACATACTAGAACTGTTGGGGATTTATTAGGAGGGGCATTTTTTATTGATCCCAATAGAGAAGATTCAGATGTTTTAGCTAACGACGAAAAGCTTAAAGAAGGTGATGTAATCGGTAGAGATTATGATGGAATTGTTCTTTCTACAGGAGGATTTGCTCAAATAGAGTATACAACTGGAAATTTAAGTTCGTTTGTTTCAGGTGCTATTTCCAATACTAATTACAAGCGTAGAGATCGTTTCTACTATGATGATAAAACTTCTAAAGCGTACAATTATATTGGTGGGACTTTAAAAGGAGGGGCTAATTATAATATTAATGAGTATCATAATGTGTTTGCTAATATCGGAGCAATTTCAAGAGCACCATATTTCAGTAATGTTTTCACAGCAAAAGATTTTAGTAATGTAGCCAATGAAGATGCTGTAAATGAGAAAATTTATTCTGTTGAATTGGGTTATGGATATAAATCTTCAATCATTTCAGCAAATGTAAATGCTTATTATACTATGTGGAATGATAAGGCTGTAACTGGTTTGGTTGACAGAACAGATCCAGATGCAGGTAGTTATAACATGACAGGTGTTAATGCTTTACACAAAGGTATTGAAATTGATATTAAGGCAAAACCAGCAGACGGATTATCAATTTATGCAATGTTATCGATTGGTGATTGGAAGTGGCAAGATGATACAGAAGCTTTGATTTTTGACCGTGATGGTAAACCTGTTGATGAAAATGGTAATGTCGTTGAGGCAGGTTCAGATAAGCAAAATAAGGTGAGTGCAAATATCGCTAATGTAAGTGTTGGTGATGCTGCTCAAACAACAGCCGCTATTGGAGCAAACTATAAGTTGACAAAGGATCTTAAAATCGGAGTTGATTATAACTACTTTGCTCGTCTATTTTCTAACCCAACAAATGTGACTGACTTAGCTGGGACAAATACTTGGGAAGTGCCTGATTATGGAGTGGTTGACGCTAATGTAAAATATACATTTGCAGTAGGTCCATTTACAGCTATTGCTTCAGCTAAGGTTATGAACTTATTCGATGCAGAATATATTGCAGACTCTTATGCTACTACTAACAAATGGCAGGATGCAACTGTATTTTATGGCTTCGGAAGAACTTGGACAGCTAGTTTAAAATTCAAATTTTAGGAATTTCGGATTTCAGAATTATTGAAAGCGAAATAAGTAAAATATAAAATTGAAAATATGAAATACTCAAAAATACTATTAGGAGCCTTCATTTTCTTCGGACTTGGTGTTTTTTCATCATGTGATGTAAATGATGAGTTCTACGATGAATTGGACGCCGCTAAAACGGGAACCGAGAACGCTCAAGCATTAGAGCGTACCTTATCTGTAGAAGATTATTCAGCGATTAGCAAATTGGCTTTGAAGAGCGCTAAAAATGAAGCAGATTCTACAAAGGCTAAGGCTATTGCTTCATTGTTAAGTTTTAGTGATGACAGACCAGCAGCAAATTACATTCCTGCTTTTTTAAATGATACGTATAAGAATTTTGATAAAACATCTTCAGCTAATATAACATTTAGTTATGATACAAGAGACGCTGAATATTTGATGTCTTATACAGATGCACCATATTTCAAATTAGGAAATGATGAATATGCTTCAGTAGATGTTACTACTGGAGAAGCTGGTTTTTTCACTCCAAAGTTTCCTGCTAAGGATTATTTGAATGATATCTTGAAAGCTGAGTACACAGAGGCAGTAGATGGTGATGTTGTGCTAGTAAGTTATGATTCAAGAGACACAAATTACGACCCATCTGAAGTAGATGTGGTAACCGTATTTGAAGCTGATTTTTCTGATAACCTAAATCAATTTGAAACCCGTTCAATTGTTGGAGATCAAGAATGGTATCAATCTTCATATAATGGAGCTGGATATGCTAAGATGAGTGGATACAGTAGTGGGGCTCGACATGATAATGAAGATTGGTTAATTACAGCCGAAATTGATTTAACTGAAACCCCTGATGCAATTCTTAATTTTTCGCAAGCACAAAACTTTTTGTCAGGTGATTGGCAACAGACTTTTATTTATGTAAGAGAAGGATATACTGCTGGGGATGCTTTAGATGTAGCTGATTGGGATGAAATTGTTTTAGCTGATGAAAACAAACCAGCCGGTAATAGTTACACCTATGTTGAATCTGGGGATATTTCTTTATCTGCATACAACGGTAAAAAAATACATATTGCTTTTGTTTATAAATCAAAAGCTCCGGATGATGCGTCAACATGGCAAATTTCTCAGTTAAGCGTTAAAGGTTATGGTCGCCCAGAAGGTGAAACATCAAAAGTATTTTATACTTTTGATGGAAGTAATTGGGGCACACCAGAAGGTGTTTATAATCTACAAAGAAGTGATTATGATTCGATGGGAAAACCTGGTGAGTATGGAAACTTTTCTAGCAGTGTAGCTCCTGAAGATTATTTACCAATATTCTTAATGAATAAATACCCATATGCTCAAGAAGGCGATATGATGGTAATGGTTTATAAGTATTATTCAGGAGGAACTAAGACTATTGCATCTGAATATACCTATAAGGAAGGGGTTTGGTCAACAATGCCTGAAAAGACTGAACAGTACGTTTATGCAGCTGGTGAATTAGGATGGGTATTTGATCCTACAGTGAGTTTTAAAATGTCAAAGGAAGATTATCATTTGATTGTTGTTTACTCAATCGCTGAGCATGGCGCAACTTCGAAATATAGCACATCTGAGTATTATTATGGCTCTAGTTCAAATTACGATAATTTTGACTTGAGAATTAAGAATAGAAGAAATCCGGATTATAAAATTGCTGGATATGATGGGTTATCTGATGAAGAAACCATTGCATTGATGGATGAAAGAATGGTAGAAGGAGTTGCAATCATGTTAGAGAAGAAATTTCCTGATGCAACAACTCAAGTTAACGGAATTGATGTTTTTTATAATATAACTGTAATCACTTTTGAAGAAGGCGATAGCGGATATGTAGATGGAGAATATACTCTTAAATTCCAATGTACTAAATCAGGACCATCTCCAGAGTTTACTTATATTGAAGGATTACCTGAAAGATAATAATTTCAGATAAAATTATTTAAAAGCTGCCCACTCGGGCAGCTTTTTTTGTTTAATAGGACGTTATTTTGATAAGCAAATAGATGCTGTTCATAAAAAGGCATGCTGCTAAATTGCGAAGACCCTAATCTCTTGAGTAAAATTTCATACCTTCGTATAGATCAACTCTAAAGAATACCTAATATGCCTTATCGTCGACTACCAAATACCGATCTAGCTCGAATAAGAGCTTTGCGTTCTGCCCAGGATATGGGAGAGATTTTATCTTCTTCTGAGTTGGGGTTTTCGTTTAATCTCCTTAGAAAGCTCCATGATTTCTTACCTCATTTTGAATTGGCTATTCGGAATCATCATCAGGCAATAGCTGAGCAATCAGCAAAAAGCAAGGAGTACAACGAAAGGCAAAAGAAAGCGAGACTTTATGTCTCTCATTTTATTCAGGTGCTTAATTTCACGATTGCACGCGAGGAATTAAAGCCGGAGGTGAGAGAATTTTATGGTTTAAAGGTAAATTCTCAAAATATCCCGTCCTTGGTTAAGGATTTGAAATTGATTGAATGGGGAGAGAAGTTGATCGAAGGGGAACGCCTACGTGTTGGAGCGGGTGGCAATCCCATTTATAGCCCCTCTATTGCACTGGTAAGAGTGAACTGCGATCGGTTTAAGGATGCTTATACGCACCAAAAGACTTTGCAAAATAATACACAACGATTTTCCGAACAAGTCGCTCAGAGACGACATGAGGCAGATCAGCTTATTTTGGATATTTGGAATGAGGTGGAATCGTATTATAAAGACAAGCCGGAAGATGAACGTCGCGACATATGCACCCGTTATGGCTTGGTGTATGTGTGGCGAAAATCAGAATTGGAACGTCAGAAACAATTAGAATCGGTAGAAAGTTCAACTCTCAATTTGCCTTTTTCTAGTTTTGAATAATTGATAGGTTAAAATTGAGAACAGGATGAGGGAAATAATACTTGTTCCCCACATAAGATCAGAAGAACCAATACTATCGGCTTTTTCCGGCAATTGCCCTTTATCGATAAAGTAGCTGGCAGAAACAGCCAAGCCGTTGTTGACTAAATGGGCAAGAATGGGAACCCATAACGAGCCTGTCCAAACCAATAGGTAACCGAAGAGCATGCCCAGAAAAAGTCTTGGAAAGAATCCGAAAAACTGCATATGAAGGGCCGAAAAACAGGCGGCAGAAATAAAAATTCCCCAATGAACACTTCCGGTCCATTTTGAAAGTTGTTTTTGTAAAACCCCTCTAAAAAGTAATTCTTCACCTAATGCTGGAATCACAGCTATCAAAACAAGATTGAGAAGTAAATCGCCAATATTATTCATGCATAAGAATTTTTCTGTGACCAAAGCTGCTTGTTCTTCAGAATGGCGCATCCATTGTTCAAGTTCTTTTAAAAAATCCGGGAAGTGGATATGAGAGTTTAATTCGGCCATCATATTGATTAGCGGAAGTGAAACTACAATTAGTAAAAATGCCTGAAGAAAGGTTGAAAATTCAGGTAGTTGGTTAATTTGAAGATACTTTCTTACGTTTGATGAGAAGAGGTAAGCAATAATGAAAGGAGGAATAATAAACATTCCCGTTGAATAAATGGCTTGATAGAATTTTAGAGCTGAGATATTGGGGTTTTCTCCATGTATGTCAAGGGCACTGGCATCTGTCATAATATTGATACCAAAGAATACGTAACTAAGCAATGAGCCCACAAAAAGGATAATAAAGCTTGTTCCAACGACTACACATAGGCTTAATAGAACTTGATTAAAATTCGATAATTGTGAGAATTTTCCTTTTAGCATGCTGATGTTTTTTTGATATTAAGCAAAAATAGTGAATTCTGTGAAGTTTAAAGTACCTGGAGTATTTATGAATATTTAAACTTGAAAGTATTTAGTTGGTATTTTTGAAACTAAAGGCTGGGCAATCAGTCTCTCTTCTAATGGGTTGAAAATATTCGGGAAAGCTATTTTATATCAAAAATAAACATGTATCTTTGTCGCGCTTAATAAAAGCAAGTTTATAACTATTTATATTAAAAGAAGCTATGGCAACAAAGATTAGATTAGCCCGACATGGTCGCAAAGGTAGACCATTTTACCACATTGTGGTAGCAGATAGCAGAGCGCCACGTGATGGTAAGTACATTGAGCGTATTGGATCTTACAATCCTAATACAAACCCGGCTACCATTAACCTTGACTTTGATAAAGCATTGACTTGGTTAAATAATGGTGCATTGCCAACTGACACTGCAAAAGCAATTTTATCTTACGAAGGTGTAATGATGAAAAAGCACTTATTAGGTGGTGTTAAAAAAGGAGCTTTTGACGAAGCTGCTGCTGAAGTAAAATTCGAAGCTTGGAAAAAAGAGAAAGAAGCTAAAATCAACGCTAAGAAAGAAGGTCTTTCTACAGCTGCTGTTGATTCGGCTAAAGCTCGTTTAGAAGCTGAGATGAAAGTTTCTGCTGACAGAGCTGAAGCTATTGCAAAAAAAGCTGCAGATGCTGCTGCTGAATTAGCTGCTGCTGAAGCTGCTAAGAATGCTCCGGAAGAAGCTGCAAATGAAGAAGGAACAGAATCTACTGAAGCTTAATTTATTTTGCATGTTTAAGAAGGAAGATTGTTTTTTTGTGGGGAGTTTTATCAAAACTCATGGAGTAAAAGGTGAACTTGTAGCAAAAAAATCTGGCGATCTTCTCGAAAAATATAAATTGGAATCAGTCCTTGTCGATATAGACGGAGGACTGGTTCCTTTTTTCATTACCCCACATGGTTTAACTCCAAGAAACCATGCCACCGTTCGTATTCTTCTCGAGGATATGGAGAACGAGGCAAAAGCAACCCGTTTTATTGGTTGTGATATTTATGTCCCTTTCAAGGATGCTCCCAATTATTTCGAAGATAAGGATGAGATTGAAGCTAGTGCTTTAATCGGGTTTACTTATATCGATGAAGAAAGAGGAGAAATTGGAATTATTGATGATATTCAAGACTTTTCGGGTAATATAGTTTTGGTACTTGAGTTAAATGGTCAGGAAGTGATGATTCCTTTTGCTGATGAAAACTTCGTCGAGATTGATGAGGATGATAAATCCATTACAATGACTACCCCTGAAGGATTGATCGACCTTTATCTTGAAGATTAAAAAACCTTTCTTTTTATCCCTATTTTGATTATCCGACTCTAAATTTGAGTTCTAATTACTTTCTCCAAGCTTATTTTTTGATGGCTTAAATTCTTTCTAAAGCCCTTTATTAAGATTTCCCTGAAATTATTATGATTTGTAACTAAACTGTTTAGTTTTATCTTGTCAGATCTATTTATTTTACCGACATTTGTCGCAAACGTTTGAAATAGGCACTTGGGAGATTAGTCTGAGTGTTTTTAATGTTTGCAACCATTTTTGATTTAAGATTAATTTCTGAGAAATGATTAAGAGTCCACTCCAAAAGGCAAGATCCAGATACATTCCCAAATTACCCAAATCATTAGAAAAAAGTGTAAGCCTGGTTACAGGTGAAGTGAGCGAATCGATAGCTGATCAGAAAGCTATAAAAGCAATGTTTCCTCATACTTACGGATTGCCGTTGGTGACTTTTTCGCCCAGTGATATTACTGAAAATCAAATTATGAATGTGGGTGTTGTGCTTTCAGGCGGGCAAGCTCCGGGCGGGCATAATGTCATTTCGGGACTTTTTGATGCGCTCAAAAAACTAAATAAAAAAAATCAGCTATTCGGTTTTATTGGTGGTCCCGATGGCTTACTAAATAACTCGTTTATCGAACTCGATGAAGATATTGTTGATGATTACCGAAATACGGGTGGTTTTGATATTATTGGTTCCGGCAGAACCAAGATTGAGGATGAAGCTTCTTATGACCGGGTAATTGCCAATTGTTTAAAAAATAATATTAACGCACTTGTAATTGTTGGAGGTGATGATTCGAATACCAATGCTTGTGTGCTTGCGGAATATTTTAAAGAGAGAAATGTTGGGATTCAGGTTATCGGTTGCCCGAAAACCATTGATGGCGATTTAAAAAACGACTTTATCGAAACCTCCTTTGGTTTCGATACAGCTTGTAAGGTTTATAGTGAGTTGATTGGCAATATTCAGAGAGATGCTAACTCGGCAAAGAAATATTGGCATTTTATTAAGTTGATGGGGCGTTCGGCTTCACATATCAGTTTGGAATGTGCTCTTAAAACCCAGCCTAATATTGCGATTATTTCTGAAGAAATAGAGAAATATAAGTTAACACTTAATAAAATCGTTGGCCAAATTGCTGAGATTGTTAAAAAGAGAGCCAATAAAGGGGAGAATTTTGGAACCGTTTTAATTCCTGAAGGATTGGTTGAGTTTATGCCTTCAATTAAAAAATTGATTGCCGAATTGAATGATATTTTGGCTTCACAACCAGAATATTATCTTCTCAAAACAAGTCAGGAAAAAAGAACTTTAATCACGGAAGCTTTGAGTGAAGAATCGGCCAAGGTGTATTCAAGCCTACCCGCTTCTTTTGCAAAACAATTAAGCCTTGATAGAGATCCGCATGGAAACGTTCAGGTTTCTAAAATTGAAACAGAAAAATTACTGATTGATATGGTTGCTGATCGTTTGGATAAGGATCAGTCGTTTCACGGTAAATTCAATGCGCAGAACCATTTCTTCGGCTATGAAGGGCGTTGTGCTGCTCCGTCTAATTTTGATGCAGATTATTGTTATTCACTGGGCTATACGGCAGCATTATTGATTAATGCGGGCAAAACAGGCTATATGGCCTTTATTAAAAATACGGCTCAAAGTCCGGAGAATTGGATCGCTGGTGGCGTACCCATTACCATGATGATGAATTTGGAAAGACGAAATGGTGATGTGAAACCCGTTATCCAAAAAGCTTTGGTTGATTTAAAAGGTAAACCATTTTTAAGGTTCCGATCAATGCGAAAAGAATGGGCAACCAATACCTCATACATCTATCCTGGACCGATTCAATACTTTGGGCCAAGTGAGGTTTGTGATGCCCCATCTGAAACACTTTTTCTCGAACAAGAAACGATTCAGCAAGAAGAACTTGTGATGGTATAGTTCTTGAAAAAATGCGCTAATCTAAAAAGGTTAGCGCATTTTTTTCAGTATCTTGAATACAATGGATTTTAGCCAACTGTAGTTTCTTCAAACTCTCTGATTCTAATTTTTAATGTTTCAGGAACTGAAATGCTTTCACCAAGCTTTTGACTATAGGCAACCATCACCTGACTGGTTTTTGTTTTGATCTCACCTGTAATGGCATCGACAATATTTTGAGTCATGCCTACGCTTTTGTTTCCAATCTTATGAATACAAGTGTGTACTTCAATATGGTCTTTTAATAGGATAGGAGATAAGTAGTCAATTTCGAGGTGTGCAACGATTAATGCCGCATCATTCCAATTGATGGTTTGCCCATATATCTGCTCGAAATAATCTAAACGACCCAGGTCAAGATAACTGAGCTGAACACCATTGTTTACGTGTCCCATGATATCGATATCGCCAAAGCGAATCTGTATTTTCTTTTTGTGATTGAAGTCCATAATTTTGTTTTGAGAAAGCAAAATTAGAAATTATTCACGAAAGATGCTTGTAATTCAGACATGAAAGTATTTATTTCTCTTTTTTGGGTTTAAACATGGAGCCAAGGAGTACTCCCATGATCAGTCCATATGGTACCATTGAATACCAATTTGCCTGAATAGGGCAGGTGCCACTAATACAGCCTACATATTTCCAGTAAAGGTAACCACCAATGATACCAACGATTCCTCCAATGATTTCGAATTTTCTATTTTTGATCAGCTTCTTCATCTAAAATTAATTTGAAGGTAAATTTATCATTGTTTTTCTTCTTTAAGACCTTAAAGTATTTATTTCTCAAGCAAAACTTTATGCCTAACTTTGTTATTCAAACCTTAAAAACAAAGTATGTTAAAGATTTACCACAATCCACGCTGTTCAAAATCACGAGCAGCACTTGCCTATTTAGAAGAAAAAGGACTGAAACCAGAGATTCGCTTGTATTTAAAAGAGCCTTATACTGTTGAGGAAATGGAGGATGTTTTAAAACGTATGAATAAGGAGCCTCAGGAAATTGTTCGAACTCATGAAAAATTGTATAAAACTGATTATAAGGATAAGATTTTTAATCACGATGAGTGGATTAAGATTTTATTGGAGTCGCCTGAATTGATCCAACGCCCAATTGTGGTGAGCAATCACAAAGCCATTTTTGCAGTACCAGCTGAAGAGATGGATTCGATTTTATAATATTCTGTTGCTGCTTAATTTTCGATTATAGTTATTAACCGAAACTCATAAAAGATGAAATATAGGGTAGAGTATGATACGCTTGGAGAGGTTAAGGTTCCTATAGATAAATATTGGGGAGCTCAAACTCAAAGGTCCCTTGAAAATTTTCGAATAGGACCCGAAGCATCAATGCCTATCGATTTGATCAGAGCGTATGGCTATGTAAAAAAAGCGGCAGCGTATACCAATCACCAGTTAGGAATCTTAAGTTTAGATAAAAGAGATTTAATTTCGGCTGTTTGTGATGAAATAATTCAGGGATATCTTGATGAACATTTCCCTTTGGTTATCTGGCAAACGGGTTCGGGCACTCAAACCAATATGAATGTTAATGAGGTAATTTCGAATCGGGCTCATGTATTAAAGGGGAATGAATTGGGGAAGGGTGTTCCATTTCTACATTCCAATGATGATGTTAACAAATCTCAATCATCAAATGACACTTTTCCAACTGCAATGCATATTGCAGCCCATATTAAATTGGTTAATCTCACGATTCCATCCATAAAGTCTTTAAGAAATGCTCTTGATGATAAGGCAAAAGCACTGAGTGATGTTATTAAAGTTGGGCGGACTCATTTGATGGATGCTACCCCATTGACTATGGGACAAGAGTTCACGGGATATGTTTCTCAATTGGATCATGCTATACAGGCGATTCATAACAGTTTGTCTCATTTACGTGAAATAGCTCTTGGGGGGACAGCGGTTGGTACAGGATTGAATGCTCCAGCGAATTATGGAGAGATTGTTACTGATTATATTTCAAAATTTACAGGATTGTCTTTTAGGTCGGCTGAAAATAAATTTGAAGCCATAGCATCTCACGATGCTTTAGTTGAGGCTCACGGAGCTCTAAAACAAACTGCTGTATCACTTTTGAAAATTGCAAACGATATTCGATTGATGGCCTCGGGGCCGCGAGCAGGTATTGGGGAACTTATTATTCCATCAAATGAACCCGGGTCGTCTATTATGCCCGGAAAAGTAAACCCCACACAGGTTGAAGCTTTAAGTATGGTTTGTGCTCAGGTTATGGGGAATGATACAACAATTACTATAGCCGGATCAAGTGGGCAATTTGAGTTGAATGTTTTTAAACCCCTTATCATTTACAATTTCTTACAATCGGCTCAATTGCTTGGTGATGCCTGTGTTTCCTTTACTAAGAATTGCGTAGAGGGGCTTCGTCCTGATAAAGCAAGAATAAAGGGATATCTGGATAATTCCTTGATGTTGATAACGGCTTTAAACACGCATATTGGTTATGAAAAATCAGCAGAAATAGCTAAAAAAGCTTATGCTGAGAATAAAAGCCTTAGAGAATCAGCTCTTGAATTGGGCTATGTCAGTCAGGAAGAATTTGACAAATGGGTTGATCCTAAAAAAATGATTTAACCCGTGAGAGGGTAGGTACCATATCAAGCTTTAAAATTCATGCTAAAATTAAAGATCAGTAATAAGATGAGGACTTTAGGAAAAATGTATTTAGTTGTTCTATCCATGCTGTCGGCTGCTTGTGATCCTTTTGGAACAAGGATAGGTCGTGAGGTCAGTTATTTTGAGGCTTCTGAATCTGAAAATGTTTCACTTCCGGATACACTTAAAGTGATGACCTGGAATGTAAAGTTTGGTGGTGGGAGAATTGATTTCTTTTTCGATTGCCATGGAGATAGGGTAATTATGGAAAAGGGGGAGGTTGAGCAGAATCTGACTATTTTGGCTGAAAAGATTCGGGAGGTAAATCCTGATATTCTTTTTTTGCAGGAAGTAGATATTGATGCCAAACGGTCGGATTTTATCAATCAGGTTCAGTATTTATTGGATCATACAGCTCTGAATTATGGCGTTTATGCCTCGCAATGGAAGGCGAAGTATATTCCCAGCGATGGGATTGGTAAGATGAATTCGGGTAATGCAATTTTGACTAAGTGGGAACTTTCAGATGCTAAAAGAATAGCCCTACCTCTTATTGACGAACAGAATTTTATTGTTCGTTATTTTTATTTGAAGCGGAATCTTTTGCATGCAAAATTGAAATATTCAGGCGGGGAATTGAATTTACTCAATACACATGCATCAGCTTACGCAAAGGACAACACAAAGAAGCAGCAGCTTGAAATAATTAAGCATTATGCCGATTCTTTAAACTCTAAGGGATTGCCTTTTATATTGGCAGGTGATTTTAATGCTTTACCTCCAAATACAAAGCAAACCCGGAATTTTGATGATTCAGTTTGTGAGGATGCTGATTACGAAGCGGATGATTACAGTGCTGAAACTGATTGGATGACGCCCTATTATGAAGTTTACGAGTCGGCAATTTGTTTGGGTGAATATTCCAATGATAATGCCAGACACTTTACACATACAACTGATAAAAACGGCTTTTGGAATCGCAAAACGGATTATATTTTCACAAATAGGAATTTTGTTTCGGGTTCCGGAACAACGATTCAGGATTGGATGGAAGCTTCGGATCATGCACCTATCACAGTTAATTATGAATTGCCAGGTAATTAATGTGCGTTTCAAAAGAATTTCAATGTCAGTGAAATAGATCTGTATTTGGTTGAATTTATTTTGTTATTCGTAATTAAAAATTCGGAATCAATAAGCTGTTTGATAAACATGATACAAAACATTAAATTTTTCAATCCCTAAATGATAAAAAGGCCTTATTTTTAGGCTCTAATTTTAAAACAGTTACATTAACAGTTACAGTTATGGCAGATAATAAACTTTTTAGTGACTTTGCTCCTCAATCAACTCAAGAGTGGATTGACAAAATCACTAAAGACCTTAAAGGGGCTGACTTTGATAAAAAGTTAGTTTGGAGAACGAATGAAGGATTCAATGTGCAGCCTTTCTACAGACTGGAGAACATGGATGACAAAGCCTTCATGAATACTTATCCGGGAGACTTTCCATATGTTCGTGGTAATAAGAAGGATAACAATGATTGGTTAGTTCGCCAGGATATTAGTGTTGAAGATGTAAAAGTAGCCAATGCAAAGGCACTTGATATCTTGAACAAAGGTATCGATTCAGTAGGATTCGTTCTTAACTGGAAATCAATTAGCAAAGAAGAATTAGCGACTTTGTTGGATGGTATCTATATGGATTGTGTTGAAATTAACTTCACAAAATCTCATTCTTCAGTTGAGTTGATTCAAAACTTACAAGCTTTGGCTACTGAAAAAGGAATCGCTTTGGATAAAGTTAAAGGTGGTGTTTCTATTGACATTCTTTCTGGATTCAGTACAGTTGGTAACTTTTGCCAGTCTGAAGAAAGCTCTTTCAACTATCTTAAAGAAGCTATTGAAGCAGCGAAAGACCTTCCTAACTATAAGGTTATTGCAGTTGGTGGAAGTTTATTCAACAACTCAGGATCTTCAATTGTTGAAGAATTAGGTTTCTCTTTAGCAGCAGGTGCTGAATACCTTGGACGAATGATCGAAGCTGGTCTTTCAGTTGATGAGGTTGCTCCTAAAATCCGTTTTAACTTTGCAACAAGCTCTAAGTATTTCATGGAGATTGCGAAGCTAAGAGCTGGTCGTATGCTTTGGGCAAACATTGTAAAAGCATTTGGTGCTTCAAACGAAGCTGTTTGCAAAATGTTTGTACACGGTGAGACTTCAAACTGGAACAAGTCGGTTTACGATCCATATGTAAACATGTTGCGTACTCAAACTGAGGCTATGTCTGCAGTATTGGGTGGTTTAGATTCATACACCGTAAATCCTTTCAACTCAGTTTACGAACAACCAACTGAATTTTCAGAAAGAATTGCTCGCAACCAACAATTATTATTGAAAGAAGAATCGCACTTGGGTAAGATTGCTGACCCTGCTGCTGGTTCATATTATATTGAGTCATTAACTGAATCAATTGCTGATGAGGCATGGAAATTATTCTTAGCTGTTGAAGATAAAGGTGGATACCTTGCTGCTTTCAAAGCTGGATTTATTCAGGAAACGATTAAAGCGACAGCTCAGAAAAGAGATTTAGCTATTGCGACTCGTAAAGAAAACTTCTTAGGAACAAACCAATTCCCTAACTTCGGTGAAGTTTTGGAAACAATTCCTGAATCAGTATTGACACCAGAAGATAAAACTGCTGAGAATGCAGTATGCGAAACTTTGAAGCCATACCGTGGTGCTCAGGCTTTTGAAATTCTTCGTAACAAGACTGATATTTACGCTAAAGAAAATGGTCGTCCTAAAGTGATGATGTTCCCTATCGGTAACTTGAATATGCGTAAGGCTCGTGCACAGTTTGCGTGTAACTTCTTTGCTTGTGCCGGATTTGATGTTGAAGACCATAATGGTTTTACTTCAGTAGAAGAAGGTGTGAAATTCGTAACAGAAAAGAATGCTAAGATTGTTGTGATTTGTTCATCGGATGATGAGTACGCAACTATTGCTCCTGAGCTTTTCGAAGCACTTGAAGGAAAAGCAATTCTTGTTGTTGCAGGAGCTCCTGCATGTGCTGACGAGTTAAAAGCTAAGGGTATTGAGAATTTCGTTAACGTGAAATCTAACGTTCTTGAAACTTTGAAAGCATATCAAGCTGAGTTAGGAATTTAATTAGTGAATTTTAATTATTAGGAAACACTAATTGCAAAAAAGAAGAAAATGAAACCAAATTTTAAAGATATAAATATCAAGTCATCTCAAAGAGCTGCTGCGACTTCTCAGGAATGGGAAAAGGAAAACGGCATCGAAAAATCTTGGATGACACCAGAGCAAATTCCGGTTAAAACAGCTTTTAACAAGGAAGATTTAGAAGGTATGGAGCACTTGAACTATGTTTCAGGTTTGCCACCATTCCTACGTGGACCTTATTCAGCGATGTACCCATTGCGTCCTTGGACTGTACGTCAGTACGCAGGTTTCTCTACTGCTGAAGAATCAAATGCATTCTACCGTCGTAACCTTGCTGCTGGTCAGAAAGGTCTTTCTGTAGCATTTGACTTGGCAACTCACCGTGGATACGATTCAGATCATCCTCGTGTAATTGGTGATGTGGGTAAGGCAGGGGTTGCTATCGACTCTATTCTTGATATGGAGATCCTTTTCGATCAAATTCCATTGGATCAAATGTCAGTATCTATGACAATGAATGGTGCTGTACTTCCTGTATTGGCTTTCTACATTGTTGCAGGTTTAGAGCAAGGTGCTCGATTGGATCAACTTTCCGGAACTATTCAGAATGATATCCTTAAGGAATTCATGGTGCGTAACACATATATTTACCCACCAGAGTTCTCAATGAAAATTATTGCTGACATCTTCGAATTTACTTCACAGAAGATGCCTAAGTTCAACTCTATTTCGATCTCGGGTTACCACATGCAGGAAGCAGGTGCTACAGCAGATATCGAGTTGGCTTATACTCTTGCTGATGGTCTTGAGTACTTGAAAAAAGGTGTAGCCGCAGGTATGGATATTGATGCTTTTGCACCTCGTTTGTCTTTCTTCTGGGCGATTGGAATGAATCACTTCATGGAGATTGCTAAGATGCGTGCGGGTCGTTTATTATGGTCTAAGATTGTAAAACAATTCAATCCTAAGAATCCTAAGTCAATGGCATTGCGTACTCACTCTCAGACTTCAGGTTGGTCATTAACAGAGCAGGATCCTTTCAACAACGTTGGACGTACTTGTATCGAGGCGATGGCTGCTGCATTGGGTCACACTCAGTCATTGCATACCAATGCATTGGATGAGGCAATTGCATTGCCAACTGACTTCTCTGCACGTATTGCTCGTAATACTCAGATCTATATTCAGGATGAGACAACTATCTGTAAGGCGGTAGATCCTTGGGCTGGTTCATATTACGTTGAGTCATTGACTCAGGAGTTGGTAGATAAAGCTTGGGCTCATATCGAAGAGGTTGAGAAATTAGGTGGTATGGCTAAGGCGATTGAGTCTGGTATTCCAAAACTTCGTATCGAAGAGGCGGCTGCTCGTACCCAAGCTAAGATTGATGCTAATACTCAAACTATTGTAGGAACTAACAAGTATCGTCTTGAGAAAGAAGATCCATTGGATATTCTTGAAGTAGATAATACTGCTGTACGTATTGCTCAAATCGAAAGATTGAAGAAACTTCGTGCGAATCGAGATGAGGCTGCTGTTCAAGCTGCTCTTAAAGCGATTACTGCATGTGCAAATGGTGGCGAAGGTAACCTATTGGATCTTGCTGTTAAGGCTGCACAATTACGTGCTTCATTAGGTGAGATTTCAGATGCATGTGAAGAAGTATGTGGAAGATATAAAGCTGTAATTAGAACTGTATCAGGCGTGTATTCATCAGAATCAAAACAAGATGCTGACTTCGCTAAAGCGAAAGAGTTGGCTGATAAATTTGCAGAAATGTCAGGACGTCGTCCTCGTATCATGGTTGCAAAAATGGGTCAGGACGGTCACGACCGTGGTGGTAAAGTTGTTGCGACTGGTTTTGCCGATATAGGATTCGACGTGGATATGGGACCATTGTTCCAAACTCCTGAAGAGTCTGCTAAGCAAGCTGTAGAAAATGATGTTCACATTGTTGGTGTTTCTTCATTGGCTGCCGGTCACAAGACTTTGGTTCCTGCTATTATCGAGGAATTGAAGAAACTTGGACGCGAGGATATCATGGTGACTGCAGGTGGTGTGATTCCAGCTCAGGATTACGATTTCCTATATGAAGCTGGTGTTGTTGGTGTATTTGGTCCTGGTACCAAAGTATCACGTTGTGCCATCCAAATGTTGGAACTTCTTATCGAAAACAATCAGGAGTAAGCAACTCCCGATTCACTATATTAAAAACCTGTCAGTTCTCTGGCAGGTTTTTTTATGGATTTAATTATCTTGCTACCTGACTAACAACTCAAATTTATAATTAATGAAAACTCAAATTATATTTTTTGTATTAAGCTTTTTTTCTTTAGCCGGAATGGCACAAAATCTGAATCAGATTAAAATTGATGATCGTGTTGAAGGTGAAATTCTTTGTGGACAGATCAACTTAGATGGTTTGAAAGACTCGCTTTGTGCGGATTGGTTTAAGCCGGAATTTGAGGCTTATAAGATAGATACCAACTTGTTGTCAGATTTAAAGAAAAAGAACTTCTCCGGTCTTAAAATGACCCTTGTTTTGGGAACATGGTGCCACGATAGTCATCAACAAGTACCACGTTTGATAAAGTTGTTAGAGACCATGAAATTTCCAATGTCAAAATTGGAAATGTTTGCCATGGACACCTACAAGGAAGCTCTGGGGATTGATCTCAAATCTATCGATGTGAAATTGGTTCCAACTCTAATTGTTTACAAGGGGACAAAAGAAATAGGGCGAATTGTTGAGAGTCCCAAAGTAAGCTTAGAGGCTGATTTACTTGAAATTCTGCAATAGATTTTTTAGTCTAAAAAACTTTATTCATACGAATACATTTCCAGGTAAACTCTTCGGTTGTACGCACGACTTTTTTCATTTGTATTTTCAACTAATGGAGAACCTTCTCCATGTGGCATAATGATAATTCGATTTTCAGTGACAATGTGTTTAATCAGATAATCGTGAAGGGTAATCAAGCGTTTGTAGGCTAACTCTCTATTGAGTTTTTCTGAGCCAATATCGTCGGTGTGCCCATGCAGTTTTAAGACATAGTCATTATGTTCCTTCATGATGGAAATAACAGCATCAGCTTTTTCTTTTGAAAGTTCAGTCAATGTGGCTTTCCCAAATTCAAAGAATAAATTTTCTAAATTTTTGTCAAGAGGAATACGTATTTCTGTTTGTTCCGGGCAACCATTGTTGGTGTAGCTTCCAGGTTTGTCAGGGCACATATCTTCACTGTCAGCAATACCATCCATATCGGTGTCTAAAGAGCAGCCCCTGTCATCAACTTTATAAAAGGGAGGCGTATTGGGGCAATCGTCATTTTCGTCTAATACGCCATCTCTGTCCTGATCATTAAATCGACTATCTTCAGCATACTTCTTTAATTCTTCCTCTAAGCGATTGATTCGCTGATATTTTTCTTTGAGAATATCCCTTAAATATTCCACTTCTTTTTTTTCTTTTTGATGAGACGTTTTACTAAAAGAATATCCGATAAGGAATTCATGATTGGTTGTTGAAATGTGTGCGGTATTCTGGGTATTTACATTGTATGAGTAGCCAACTTTGAAGTTTTCCAAAACATTGACCCCAAGGTTCAGACCGATGGCATACTTATTCCTGTAATTGACAGCAAACCAGCCTTTGTTTTTAAGTTTGAGCAAGGTATTAACATCGAATTGCAAGGGGCTGTTTTTGATGTAGCGCATCATAAAATTGGGCACAAATGAGAGATTTTTGATTTGGGATATCGGAATTTCATAGCTTCCTGACAGAAGAAAATGACGAGATTGTCTGTAGAGATCGTTGGCATCATATTTCGAAAGATTGGATTGATTGATCAGTTGCGGTATGGCAAAACCCAGTGTGAGTTGTTTATTGGTGTAAAAGGCACCTATGTTGGCAACAAATTCGGTATTGTTGTAATGCCCTGCTTGCAAAAAAACATCATTCATGTCAGCGTTGGTTTTGCTTAAATTCAGACGAAAATCTGAAAGTCCGACTGAAAGTCCCAAACGCAGGAATTGATTATCATCTATCTTGATTTGGTATGCATATGCAAATTCGGCTTGAGTTGTATTAAAGATGTCAATATTATTGTTGAAAAGGTTAATGCCAACACCGTATTTACCATCTTTCAATCCTGCATCAAGGGTAAAGGAATGAAAGGTTTGCCCGCCATCAAAATCTCTAAATTTCTCGTTTCTTAATAAGTAAGCCTGAAATTGATTATTGAAGCCAATAGCAGCAGGATTATAAATACCAGGATTGATATAATACTGATCAACCAGAGTAACCTGCTGGGCATCAACCTGAAATAAAAAACAGAATGCCAGTACAAAGCTAGTTGATAAAAATCGGTAGAGAGGGGTTGTGGTATAGCGTTTTCTCATGGATGAGGCTTGTGTTTAAATCAAATTCATTAAGCTTTATACGTGTTAATCTCCAAGAATGGATAGTATTCCCTTTATGGGAGCGACATTTTTTCTGTTAAATTTGATGAGATAAAAATAGGAGCCATTGGGGAGTTTCGAACCATTAAAGGTTCCTTTCCAATCATTTTGGTAGCCATGAGCATGAAAGACCTTTTGTCCGTAAATGTTGAATACTCTAACTTCAGGAGCATCCCATTCAGGATTGTAACTGATTGACCAGGTATCATTCCGACCATCCCCATTGGGAGTAAGCACACCATTGACTTCGTAATTTTTCGGGTTGTTAAATTCAATTGTAAAGTCGTCTCCGACATCTGTTGATTTGCAAGAATTAGCATCAACAACAGCTAATTTGTAGTTGCCCGCTTTCATTTCATTAAGCTCGATAAGGTTTTCGTCGCTTACAATTGTTTTATAATTTTCAAAGATATACGTATAGGGAGCAACTCCGCCATTTACAAGGATATCTACTTTTCCGTCAGAGCCATTGACTTCATCATTTGTGGTGATATGAACATGTGGGGTAGAATGGATTTCTAATTTTGGCTCTGCCGCAATCACTTCATCAACACAATTGTCAATTAAGATTTTGTATCTGGAATCAATATCAGCCAAGAGGTTTTCAAAAACAATAGGCCCTCCATTACTTGTAATATGGTCTACACTGATATTTTTATCGTATAGGTGATAAGTGACTTGATTTTCGGTTAGTGGTAATTCAATATCAACCATTTCCCCAAGACAAATCTCTCCGGGGGTGGCAAAGTTATCGATCGGAAACTCTCTGGTTTTAATTAATCTTGGATGAATTTGATCATTTAATCTTAATTTATCCGGACAAACCATATCTCTTGCGTAAACAAAATAATAAGCGTCTTTTTCAGGATAGATTTCCGGGAAATTGGCTTCTTCACCATTTCCAATAATTTGAGCATCAAGAAATTTAGTTCCATCGTGAAGTTGGTAAATGACCTCTTCCTGACTATCTTCAACACCTATAATTAAAGATTCTCCCTGGCAAACTTCGGTTTTGTTACTAACCAGATTTTTGTTTGGATTAGCAGGTAGATGAACATCTACCTTAAATGTAAAATCTACTTTAATCGGATCGATACAAAAATGTCCCTTAGCATTCACACTGTAGGTGGTGGTTGCTGAAGGTTTAATTAAATTAAAATCGATATAACCACCATTTCCCGTTATTGCTTTTCCGATACGTGTTGCGTTATCAAGCAGTTGGTAATCAGCCTCCGGGTCAGATGGAGAAAGAGAGAGTTGAACTTCTTCACCTTCACAAATTGCTCTTTTGTCAGAATAGATATGTAGTTGCGTTTCAGGTGGAAGTCGAACATCCAATAAGAAATTTTTTGTCAATGCAACCTTTGTTTCACAGCCTTCTTTTATGGCACTAACATGGTAAGTAGCACTTCGAAAGGGTTCAAAATTTTCGATCAAAAGGGTTGATCCATTTCCTAAAAGTGTATTTTCATTGGTGTTGGCTCCACCTACAATCTGATATAAGACATCAGTTTCGCTATCAGCAATTCGAATGCTGGTACTTTCTCCAACGCACAAAGAATTGTGTGTGGGTATTACATCTAAGCTCGTGATAGGCAAGGGTACAACTTGAATATTGATGTTTGCATTTAAGTTTACAGACTCAGAACTGGCAATATGGGTTGCTATTACAGTGTAAGTTGTTGTTTCAGATGGTGTAATAGGATTGAAATTTGCTTCTGAACCGTTTCCTGTAATTGTGTTTGAAACAAAACTACCTGTATTTATATTTTTCAATTGATATTGCACACCTGTCTCGGTCGTGTTTAGTAGAATAGTACACGTTTCTCCAAGGCATAATTTTGAATCAGTTGTAGACACGCTTATTGAGGTCAGGGGTTTGGTTTGTGAAGCGAAGATTTCAGCGTCTGGGAAGATTAGATAAAATAGAAAAATGCAAAATTTAAAAGTATAGGATAGGCGTATATTTAGGGGCATATATTTAGCTGTTTGTTATGATTCTTATCATTGGGTGTTTGGGGTTCATATTTTATTGATTTAATTTACTTTTAAAAGAATGTTTGGGGACTATTTCCATTCTAAAAAGCGTATTTTTTCCGGATATTTGGTTGGCTAATATAATTAAAATCGTTAGAATTAAATTTGTCGAAGACTCTTTTTTGAAGAGACTTGATTTTAGATTTTACTTATGATTTTGTAATGATTAATAGACTTTTATTTTATCTTTTAGTCTTTGTAAACAATACTTCGTTAAGCAGATAAAAATAAATAAGGAAACTTGGAGCTTAATAAATTCAGCAAGCTTAAATTTTTTCTATTTTTGTTTAATACCTACTAAATAAAAACCATAACATGCAGGAAACTTTGAGTACGGAACTTTTAGAAAAGCAAGAGAAGCTTGATTGTAGATATCTGAGAATGGCTATTGTATGGGCTGAAAATTCTTATTGTAAACGTCGGCAAGTAGGCGCTTTAATTGTGAAGGATAAGATGATTATCTCTGATGGTTATAATGGAACGCCTTCCGGATTTGAAAATATCTGCGAAGACGATATGAATAAAACAAAGCCTTATGTGCTTCATGCCGAGGCAAATGCTATAACCAAGGTTGCTAAATCAAGTAATAGTAGTGAAGGGGCAACTTTGTATGTTACGGCAACTCCCTGTATTGAGTGTGCTAAGTTGATTATTCAAGCAGGTATCAATCGGGTTGTTTATTCTGAAGCTTACCATTGTAATGATGGTAAAGATTTGTTGATAAGAGCAGGGATTGAGGTTAAATTTATAGATAGTAAGAACTTATAAAACCATAAAGGATGAATAATAAAATGAAGATGTTTCTCCCTATTTTACTGGCAATGGCTATTATCTTAGGGATGTTTATTAATTCTTTTCTTCAGCCTCATTCAACATCAGGTGTTTTTAAATCGCCGGCTTCAACTGCTAGCCATAAATTGGATGCTGTTTTGAATATGATTGTCGAAGATTATGTAGATACTGTTTCTGCCAAGCGATTGGTAGAACAAGCTATACCTGCTATATTAAAAGATTTAGATCCGCATACGGTATACATACCTGCTGAAGACCTGCAGCGTTTCAATGAAGATTTGAAAGGAAATTTTGGAGGGATTGGCGTTCAATTTATTCGTTACCGTGATACGGTTGCCGTTGTCAGAGTTGTGGAAGGCGGACCTTCTGAGTATGGTGGGATTTTAGCTGGTGACAGAATTGTGAAGGTTGACAGTATTTCAATAGTTGGGCCGGATATAAATGATGATTTTATAATGGACAAGCTAAAAGGACCCAAAGGTACAGGGGTGAAAGTTAGTATTGTTCGTCGTGGTGTTAAAGATTTAATAGAACTGGATATTATTCGGGGTTCAATTCCTGTTGCCAGTGTGGATGTGGCCTATATGATTAATGATGAATTGGGTTATATCAAAGTGAGTCGTTTTGGGGCAACAACTTTTCATGAATTTTCAAAAGGATTAGAGAAACTGAAAAGTCAAGGCGTAAAGAAATTAGTTGTTGATCTTAGAGGGAATACAGGTGGTTACCTGTCTGCCGCAACCAATATGATTAATGAATTTTTGCCTGAAGGTAAAATGATTGTGTATACCGAAGGGAAATCTCAAGCCAAAACCGACTATGTGTCAACGGGAAGAGGACATTGCCAGGATTTACCGATTGTTATTCTCATCGATGAATTTTCAGCCTCAGCCAGTGAGATTTTTGCCGGTGCGATACAGGATAACGATCGAGGAAAAATTATTGGACGTCGATCTTTTGGAAAAGGTTTGGTTCAGGAACAGCGCATGTTGCCCGATGGTTCAGCCATGAGATTAACTGTCGCCAGATATTACACACCAACAGGTCGTTGTATTCAAAAGTCTTATTCAAAAGGAAAAGAGGCTTACGATAATGATATAACAAAACGATTTGTTCACGGAGAGTTCGAAAAGAAAGACTCCATTCATTTTGCAGACTCCTTGAAATTTAAAACCCCAGCTGGTCATATTGTATATGGTGGGGGTGGTATTATGCCGGATGTTTTTATTCCGGTTGACACCAATGGATATTCCAACTATTTCCGTGAGTTAAATCGTAAAGGTCTGATTTATCGATTTGCATTCCATTATGTGGACGTGCATCGATCAGAAATGAAAAACTTTACTAAACTTGAAGAGATTTTAGCCTATCTAAAAAATAAACCTTTGATAAAAGAATTGACAAAATATTGTCAGGAGGCAGGGGTTAAAACGGATAAAAAAGGTTTAAATAGTTCATTAGAGATTATTGAAACTCAGACCAAGGCTTACATTGCCCGCGATTTAATTGATGATGAAGGTTTTTATCCTATTATCAGAAAATTAGATAATACCATTGATTATGTGATTAATATGAAAGACTAATCGTATTCAAATAAATCTAATAGTTTAAGATCTGCCCAACGGGTAGATCTTTTTTTTTGATTAGAAATTAAACCTTCTGAAAGGCTTAAAGTCTAAATTCCAAATGTGTGATACACGGGGAGTGGATCCATTATAATTAAATCTCCAAGGATCACGAAGAATATAATCCATGTTTCATGATAGTTGGCTCTTTTGTTTTTAAGAAGAACAACTGTGTAAAATTATAGTGATATGAAAACTAAAATAACAACTTGTATTGTTGTGGCCCTGATGCTTTTTAGCGGCATGAGTCAGGCACAAAGAAGAAATAGAGCGGATAGACCACAGAGAGCGTGTCTTCAATTGACGGATGAGCAGAAACAGGAGCTCAAAGCCGCCAGGATTGAGTTCGCCAAGGCTACTATTGATGTAAAGAATGAATTGAATGAACTTAAAGCTTATCAAAGAACACTGATGTCTGCAGAGAATCTGGACGAAAGCAAGATTCTTGAAAATATTGATAAAATAACAGCTTTGAAAAAGCAGTTGATGGAAGAGCAAATCAATATGAAATTAGCAACTAAGGGCCTTTGGAGTGATGAGCAGTGTAATATCAATAATTGGGGAGGAGACTGCCCAATGATGAAAGATCAGCACATGAGGTCTGGAAGAGGTCAAATGCACAGAGGAGAAGGAGCTCCTCAAATGTCCCGAAAAGGAAAAGGTTTTTGCAATGCTTTAGGTTTGACAGAAAAACAGCAGGACCAAATGAAGGATTTGAGGATGGCACATCAAAATGCAACTCAAAACCTAAGGGAAGAAATGCAGGAACTTCGTTTGAAGCAAAAACATTTATTAAATGATGAGCAGCCTAATAAGAATGCGATATTATCCAATCTTAATCGAATTTCAGCCATTCAAAATCAATTGGCTAAAGAACGGGTTAAAAATCAGAAAGAGATTCGGGATATTTTAGATAAGGATCAGTTGGTTTTGTTTTTGTCGAGACCATATAATATGCATAAAAACGGTAAGGCAAGAATGCAAAGATGTTTTAAATAAGAACTTAATTTCTCTGTTGTTAAAAGGTTTCGGTATTCCGAAACCTTTTTCTATTTTTGAAGATTCATTTTAAAATTCTGACATTCTGATTTATAAAGCTTAGTCTGAAATCAGATGTTAATATTATGATTCTAAATTAAAGATATGAAGTCAACTCCTTTTTATATACTACTTATTTTACTGTTCTTTTCTGCTTGTCAGACAGATCGAAAAGAAAATCTGACTCTTAAAATATTAGCTACAACAGATGTGCATGGCGCCTTGTTTCCTTACGATTTGGTAAATGACAGAGAAGCTAAAAGTTCGTTGGCTCAGGCTTATTCTTATATTACTCAGGAACGCATCAAGACAGATCAACATGTTTTGTTATTGGATAATGGCGATATTCTTCAGGGAGATCCGATGGTCTATTATTCAAATTTTGAGAAAACCAAACAGAAGCATATTTGTGCTGAGGTGATGAATTATATGGGATATGATGCCGGAGTTGTAGGGAATCATGATATTGAACCCGGGCATGAGGTTTACGATCGTTTGGTAAAGGAGTTTGCTTTTCCCTGGATGGCAGCTAATGCGACTCGGGTCACAGACGGGAAACCCTATTTTCAGCCTTATACAATACTTGAAAAAGAAGGGGTTAAGATAGCGGTTATTGGTTTTATAACGCCGGCTATACCAAATTGGTTGCCAGAGAAAATTTGGTCAGGTATCCGGTTTGAGGATTTAGAAATCTCTGCTAAAAAATGGATGGCAATCATCAAAGAAAAGGAACATCCGGATTTTGTTATTGGATTGTTTCATTCGGGTATGGGAGAGCTGGGTGAGGTAAAATCAGATATAAGAGAAAATGCGGTTTGGCAGGTTGCAAAAACGATTCCTGGATTTGATGTGATGGTTTGTGGTCACGATCACCAGGAAGCAATCAAGTGGGTTGATAATGTTGATAAACAAAAAGTTTTGATCATCAATTCAAAATCAAAAGCTCAGTTTTTAGCTGATGTGACGGTTCATTTTCAATTAAACGCGGATAAAAAAACTTACACTAAAAAGCTTGATGCCAAATTACAAGATGTTAAAACATTACCTGTGTCGAAAGCTTTTGAATCACATTTTCAGTCAGATTTTGACGAGGTTAACAATTACGTTTCACGCCCGGTAGGACGTTTTACAAGAAGTATTAAAACCAGTGATGCCATGTTCGGCGATTCTCCTTTTGCGGATCTGATTCACAACATTCAACTCGATTTAACTGGAGCAGATGTATCATTTACTGCCCCCTTATCCTTTAATGCACAAATCGATTCGGGTATGCTTCAGGTTCGGGATTTATTTAAATTGTACAGATTCGAAAACTTGCTTTATACCATGAATCTGACCGGGCAGGAAATCAAAGATTTTCTGGAATTTAGTTACGATAAGTGGTTTCGTCAGATGGAAAAGAAGGATGATCCAATGCTATTTATTGAATCTTCAGAAAATAGAAATCGATTAAGCACGATGTTTTTTAATTACGATTCGGCTGAAGGAATTGATTATACTCTGAATTTGAAGGCAGATAAAGGAAATCGAATCACGATTAATGAAATGACGAATGGACAGCCATTTGATTTGAAAAAGATGTATAAGGTCGCTTTGAATTCCTATCGTGGGAATGGCGGCGGCGGTCATTTAACTGAAGGGGCCGGTCTATCAAAAGAAGAATTGTCTAAGCGATTAGTCAATTCGACAACAAAAGATTTACGCTTCTATTTAATGAAGTGGATTGAAGAAAAAAAGGTGGTGGAAGTGAGCTGCAATAACAATTGGAATGTGAGCCCTGAAGAATGGTGGCAGCAGGCTAAATATCGAGAGTATGAGTTGTTATATGGCGAAAATTAAACCACGTTAGAGATAAGTAAACCTGTATTAAGAATAAAAAGAAAGAATGCCTCAAGACGACGAAATCGAATTAGCGAGTCAGCAATTCGAAGATTTATTGAACGAAGAACAAAAAGAAGCTTTTAGCTATTTATTAAATCACACTGTATTTTGCCCAAGTTGTAGTAATATTTGCCCCGATGGTGTTGTGAATGTTATTCCGGTTCTGACTGATGCTGATGAGGTCTTGATTAAAGGGAAATGTGCTAAATGTGGCAGTGGTGTCACAAGGTTGATGTTGCTCGAAGAAGATGCTGGTTTTGCCGATCGGGTAAAAGCGATCAGAAATACCTAAGGTATAGAATGAAAAAAATCCAAACTTAGAGAGTTTGGATTTTTTTTGCAGTTTCCCTGAATCTAAAATTGAGACTCAATATATTGAATCAAGCAGTGAATAATTTTGATGTGAATTTCCTGAACCCGATCTGAATAACCTGTCCAGGGTACTCTGATCTCAACATCACAAAGCTTTGCCATTTCGCCTCCGGTTTTTCCAGTCAGACCAACAACTGTCATTCCTTTTTCTTTAGCAGCTTTGATAGCATTAATAATGTTTTTCGAATTACCGGACGTGCTAATTCCTAAAAAAACATCGCCTTTTTGGCCCATACCTTCAACATAGCGGGAGAAGATGTAATCGAAACCATAATCGTTCCCCACGCAGGTGATGTGGCTGGGATCTGAAATTGCTACAGCAGGCATCGAAATACGATCGTTTCTAAAACGTCCGGTAAGTTCTTCTGCAAAATGCATGGCATCGCACATGGACCCACCGTTGCCACATGAAATAATTTTCCCACCATTCTTAATCGCTTCAGACATAGCCGTACCGGCTTTTTCAATGGCTATGAAATTTTCCTCTTTGTTGATAAATGCTTCCAAAACCCGGTGAGCATCATTAAAACTATTTTTTATATCTTCAAGAATCATAAGCTTCAATTTTTCTCAAAACTACAATAACAATTGCCAACTTACAATAAGAAAAGTAAAATCGTATTTTGTAAACGGCATTTTAGATAATGACTTAGCGAAGATCACAGGAATTAATTAACTTCGAATCAGTTTCAATATTCTACTTTACAATAGTGCCAAACCTTATGGGAATTAAATCAAAACTTTACGAAATTATATTTGAATCGGATACAAAAGCAGGAAAATTGTTCGATGTGCTCTTGTTGATTGTGATTGTGCTCAGCATTCTTCTGGTTATGCTTGAGAGTGTTCCCTCAATTGAGAAACAATATCGATTTTCATTGCAATTGATGGAGTGGAGTATTACACTGATTTTCAGCTTGGAATATTGTTTGAGAATATGGATTGTATCAAAACCAAAGAGGTATATTTTTAGTTTCTATGGGATTATTGATTTTTTATCGATTCTGCCCAGTTATTTGGGTTTATTTTTCGTGGGAACACATGGCTTTATAGTCATTAGAGCTCTTCGGTTATTACGGATCTTCCGAATACTGAAGTTGAACCGTTATATGAACGAAGGCACTATTATTATCAAAGCATTGAAACGAAGTCGGATAAAAATTTCGGTTTTTCTTTTCGCAGTATTGACAATGGTTATAATCATTGGAACTTTAATGTACTTGATTGAGGGGGCTGAGAATGGCTTTACCAGTATACCACGAGGAATTTATTGGGCCATAGTAACGCTTACTACTGTTGGTTATGGTGATATCTCTCCGGGCACTGCTTTAGGCCAGTTTATAGCCTCTTTTGTTATGATCATTGGTTATGCCATTATTGCTGTACCTACCGGGATTGTTACAGCAGAATTATCCAGGTCTTCAAGGGGGAAACCTTCAGGTCAGGTTTGTGAAAACTGTTTGTCTGAAGGTCATGATATAGATGATCAATATTGCAGATACTGCGGAGCAAAGTTGCAGTAAGCCTGAAAATACTGATTGTAAAAGCTTGATTTAAACTGTAAAGGAATACTGAATTGATTGGTAATAACTGTGTTAATATATCATAAATACCTTCATGTCTGAATTGTATTTCTAGAGCAAAATTCAGTATTTATCTTTATATTTGCCTAACAATCGAAGAAAATATAAAAAGCATTAACACAAGGAATTATGGCGTTACCAGGTTTTTTTAAAAAGCCAGAGCATAAGAGGTTCAATATTCAACCTCGTTATTGGGATCCAGCAAAAGAGGAGCGTGAGGAGAGAGAAAATCGCATTAAGGCTGAGTTGGGAATAACAGATGAGAACGGTCAGTACACTCCCAATATCAAGGGGCAGTTGAAACGATCATTACGCCACAAACATACTGATGTGAGAAGGTCGAACAAAAAGTCGAATATTCGTCTCGTTGTAATCTTAGCTATTCTCTTGTTTATTGCTTATGTTTATTTATTTGGTTGGGATAGTTTGCCAATAAAATTTTAGCGAACTATTTTGAAACGAAACTTTATCTTAAAGCTTCGTTTTGTTTTTTCCTTTATAAGTGTAGGAATAAGGAATATTTATCTCACATTTAACTTTATATGTCCGATATTATACAAATACTTCCGGATTCAGTAGCTAACCAAATTGCTGCAGGCGAGGTGGTTCAACGACCAGCTTCTGTTGTTAAGGAATTGGTGGAGAATGCTATTGATGCGGGGAGTACTTCCATAAAGATTAATCTTAAGGATGCGGGTAAAACGCTAATCCAAATCATTGATAATGGTTGCGGAATGTCTGCTACAGATGCCCGATTGGCTTTCGAGCGTCATGCTACATCAAAGATAAAGGCAGCCAACGACCTTTTTGCTATCCGCACTATGGGCTTCCGTGGTGAGGCTTTAGCATCAATTGCAGCGATTGCCAATGTTGAGCTTAAAACCAAACGTGTTGAAGATGAATTGGGGACCCATATCGTTATTGATGGGTCGGAGTTGGTTTCGCAGGATTCGATTGCTTGTCCATCGGGGAGTAATTTTATAGTGAAGAACCTCTTTTTTAATGTACCCGCCCGACGAAAATTCCTGAAAGCAAATTCGACTGAATTACGAAATATTATCACTGAATTTCATCGAATCACTTTGGCCAATCCGGATATTGAGTTTAAGTTGATTCATAACGATACTGAGATTTATAATTTGGTCCCGAGTAACACCCGTCAGCGGATTGTTAATGTGTTTGGTCGGAGTATCAATACCAGATTGATTGGGATCGATACCAATACGAGTATTGTGAAACTTTCCGGTTTTATTGGTAAACCCAAAAATGCCAAGAGAAAGACGGATGAGCAGTTCTTCTTTGTGAATAATCGTTATATGCGCCATCCTTATTTTCATAAGGCGGTTTTGCTGGCTTACGATAAAATTCTGCCACCCGATACGGTACCACCATATTTTATTTTTTTCGAAGTTGATCCCAAGATTATTGATATCAATATTCATCCAACCAAAACTGAAATTAAGTTTGAGGATGAACAGGCAATCTTTCAGATTATTCAGGCTTCAATCCGTGAGGCTTTGGGAAAATTCAACATTGTACCTTCTATCGATTTTGATGAAGACAGGAGTCTTGAAATTCCGGTAGCTAATCAGGATTCAACAGAAGTTGAAATGCCAATGATTAAGGTGAATCATGAATTTAATCCTTTTGAGGCTGATACTTCATACAATCCTTTTGAGGCCGAAAAGACCTTTAATCCCTTTGAACATGAGCAGAATTCCATTGAGAATAATCAGTTTTATCAGGAATTTAAATCGAAACCAGGTTCTTCAAGCGGGGCAAGTCAGAAGAAAGTGGTGCCAAAGGATTGGGATAAACTTTATCAGGATAGAGAACCCGATTTGATTCCTGATTATCCCATTGGTGGACAAACTGAGGTGAAGCGACCACCTGTACCTGATTATTTTCAGCCACAGGAATCCCCTCAAAATCAAATGCAGCAAAAGATTTTTCAGCGCGAGGATAGTGTTAAGGCACAAGATTTCTTTCAGTTAAAGAACAAATATATTTTAACTCCTGTTCGTTCAGGTTTAATGATTATTGATCAACGAAAGGCACACGAACGTATTCTTTTCGAAAAGTTCAGAAGTTCAGTTGAAAATAATCAGGGGGTGGCACAGCAAACTCTTTTTCCGCAAACCGTGGAATTGAATGCCTCTGATTACACGCTTTTACAAGTGATTTTAGAGGATGTAAAAGCTCTGGGGTTTGATATCAGGGAGTTTGGTAAGAAAACTTTTGTGATAAATGGAACACCTGCTGATATTCAGAATGGCGATCCGAAAGAACTGTTGGAGAACCTATTGGAGAACTACAAGGTGAACCAATTGGATGTGAAGGTGAAGGTTCGTGAGAATTTGGCTAAAGCCTTGGCTAAGGCTTCAGCTGTCAATTATGGCAAATCGTTGACATCAGCTGAGATGAGTGCTATCATCGATCAGCTTTTTGCTTGTGAAACACCCAATTACACGCCTGATGGTAAAACCATTGTTTCCGTTTTGGAAACTCAGGAACTTGACAAACGGTTCAGATAAATACTGACAACTTGGCTTCAATTCGGCTTGTTTATTTCTTGGTATGGCTCTTGTAAGACTAATAATCTGTTTCAGAAATAAGTTTTGGCTTCAGATTGTCTCAATTTGATAAGAGGAATTGAAGCTTCATTAAAAAACATAGTAGATATGAGTAATTTTAGATCATCAATGTTAAATCTGCCACCAGTGGTTAAAAACCTGCTGATAATAAATGCACTCATGCTTTTGGGTACATGGGTTTTAGGCCAAACAGGGGTTGATTTATCCAAGATATTGGGCCTGCACTTTTTTAAGTCGGAGTATTTTATGCCCTTTCAGTTTGTCACGCATATGTTTATGCATGCAGATATTACCCACTTGTTTTTTAATATGTTTGCCCTTTTCATGTTTGGGCGGGTATTGGAGTCAGTTTGGGGACCTAAGCGATTTTTAATCTATTATATGCTAACGGGTCTGGGCGCAGCAGCCTTGCACACCTTCGTGTTGTGGTTGGATTATGCTTCAATGATGAAGGCTTTCACAGCTTTCTCAAACACACCTACGCCTGAATTGTTCTCATCTATTATTAAAGATGCATTGGGAAGACCATCTGCCTGGGTCTACGAATTCGCAGATAAATGGGCTGACAATCCGGATAGTATTGCTTATGCCAATCAAGGAATTGAGATTGCGCGTCGTGCGATAACCGAGAGTATTAATGTAACAACAGTTGGAGCTTCGGGAGCTGTTTTTGGTATTCTTCTGGCTTTTGGGATGCTATTCCCCAATACCGAGTTGATGTTGTTGTTTCCTCCTATTCCAATCAAAGCGAAATATTTCGTGATTGGTTATGGTGCCATTGAACTTTATCTGGGATTCCAACAGAGTGCTGGCGACAATGTGGCTCACTTTGCTCACCTGGGCGGTATGCTCTTTGGTTTTATCCTGATAAAATACTGGAATAAACATTCCAATCGATTTTATTAGTTGAGAGTGATACTAATAAACGATAACTAACGTTCATTTAAAAGGCCTGTAAATTGCTTTATTTGTTTTTTGCAGTCTCATTTGATATCCGAAAAAATCATGAATTTTAACAATCCATATCAATCCTATTCTCATCAAAGTATTTGGGAAGGCATCAAGAATTCATTTAAAGAAGGCAGTAATCTTAGTAAGTTGATTTATATTAACTTGGCTGTGTTTTTATTGGTGAAGATTGCTGCTGTTCTTGCTTTTCTTTTTGGTTTGGCTCCTACTGAGGGAAATTTTGTCTTGAATTGGTTGACCCTGCCTGCCGATACTTCAGAACTACTTTATCGACCCTGGTCGGTGTTCTCTTATATGTTTTTGCACGAGGGCTTTCTTCATATCCTGTTCAATATGCTTTGGTTATATTGGTTTGGACGAATTTTCCTGAGTTTTTTGGATCAGAAAAAACTATTAAGTGTTTATTTAATAGGAGGTTTAACTGGTGCCGCTATTTTTGTTTTTGCATATAATATCTTTCCGGTTTTCGAAAATGCATTGCCTTTTGCAGTGGCTTTGGGCGCCTCAGCATCAGTTATGGCCATCGTGTTTGCAACAGTTAGTTATTCCCCAAATTATATTGTAAATTTAGTATTCATTGGTCCAGTTAAGATCAAGTATATTGCTCTTTTCTTTGTGTTAACAGATATCATTCAATTGCCTAACGGCAATGCTGGCGGGCATTTGGCACATTTAGGCGGTGCTTTTTATGGTTGGTTGTTTATTACTCAACTGCGTAAGGGAAAGGATATATCTTCAGGTTTTAACCAAATGATGGATACCGTTTTTTCTTGGTTTAAATCGAGAAAAAAGATGAAGGTGACACATAAGCGTGCCCGTACGATGGATGATAGGGCTTACAATAAAGCTAAGAAAGAAAATCAAGAGAATTTAAATAAGATTCTTGAAAAAATTTCCAAGTCGGGTTACGATAGTTTATCGAAAGAGGAAAAAGAAATTTTGTTCAAGTCGAGTAAGGATTAGGACCAGGACTTGAAGTATAAAAGTATTTACGCGTATTTATAAGTTGGAAATTACTTTTGGCTCTTTTAACTCAAGGCACATTAAGTATTTATACCGAATATATACAAAAGACAAAATTTGAAGAAGCTGCTTCATAAAGGATTGGTTGTGTTTAGCCTGATTTTTTCAGGAGCTTTACTTATTTCCTATTCTGCCGCTCATATCAATCCGGCAACACTTGGGTTCCCGGCTTTTTTTGGTTTGGCTTATCCCTATCTTCTGTTTGCCAATCTTCTTTTTGTTTTTTATTGGATGTTTCGCCGAAAATGGAGTTTTTTACTTCCTCTTGCTATTATTCTGATTGGTTATGATAGTATGGGCGATTTTTTTCAATTGAGTCGTGGAGACAAGAGTCTCTCAGCCGATTTAAAGCCCATAAAAGTCTTGTCCTATAATGTACGTTCGTTTGATCGGTATAAGTGGACAAAAGACCCCAATACACCCAACAACATCATTAAATTGATTAATTCGCAGGAGCCCGATGTGGTTTGTTTGCAGGAATACCGAAGTACCCCCGCTGGTTTTTTATCTCTTCAGAGTTTAATTAAGGAATTGGGGATGCCATACGTGCATTACAGCAATAAAAAAACTGGGGTCGTTATTTTCTCGAAATATAAAATAATTAAAAAGGAAAGCTTGACTTTTGGAAAAGGACATCTGTGTAAGGCTATATATGCAGATATTCTTGTGCAAGGGAAACCGATTAGAGTTTATAACTTGCATTTGGAATCGAACCGTTTTATTGGGAAAAATTACAAGTTTATTACAAAAGAAGAATATCAGGGGAATGAAGAAGATCTGGCTGATATTAAAGATATTTCATTACGTTTGAGTCAGGCTTTTGCTCGCAGAGCCGAACAAGCTCTTCAAATTAAAAAGCAGGTTAAACAGTCGCCTTACGAAACTTTGGTTTGTGGTGATTTTAACGATACGCCCAATTCGTATACCTATCATCAATTGTCAAAGGGTATGAGAGATGCTTTTGTGGAACAAGGGGTAGGGATAAGCACAACCTATTCGGGTGATTTCCCTTCGTTCCGCATCGACTACCTTCTCCATACTGAAGGAATTACTTGCACGAAATATAATCGTATTCGCAAGCGTTATTCTGATCATTATCCTATCTGTGCGAGCTTCGTTTTTACTCCAAAAGAGAACTAGACCAGTCCTTTTTTTTCATCTTATTTTTATAAGGAGGATGTTTTTTCCTTCCTGAGCGTATTCCCTTTTCCTGAAGCTTATTTAGAAACATCTTTTGCCTGGCATAAAGGCCTGGTTGTAATATAAGTTTATGGTATTGAGTTGTGTTTTTACAAACCGATTGAAAAAAAACAAATAAAAGTTGACATATTAAATTATATTTTTCTAAATTAGAGAGTGATTTTAGTTAAACATGTTAGTTGCTTATAAAGAAACGAGGGTTTTTATTTCGCTTTCGTTTCTTTGTTTTTACTTTAAACTTCTGGAAGTTGGCTAAAACAGGAGAGAAGTTGAAAGGGGGAAAGCTGAAATTGTTTAAGGGAATCCTGAAAACCATCGGGGGAAAGCAATAAAGCAAAAAGGGAATGCAGAAAACGATTAGGGGAATGCCGTAAACCTCCGGGGGAATGTTGAACCAGGCAAAGGGAATGTAAATAAGTTTTAAAATTATTGATATATAGCACGTTTTTAAGGAAAAGAACGATAAAGTAACATGTTGGTAGGGGAGATTGGAGACTAGGATTTCGATTGGAATTATTTTCATCATCATAGTATAAATCAAACTAATCATTAAAAGATGAGTACTTTTTTTAAATTTAGACAGGAAGAACTTCCGGTAGTGGGAGAGATTCTACTGCAAATGTTTACAAGAGATCGTAGTGCCTTCGAAGATTTTTCAGCTGAGTACAACGATGAATTCCTAAGTGAAGTAGGCAATCAAATTAAAAAAGTGAATGATTTGACTCAAGCCCCAAGCTTAAGTGCCGAAATTAAGAGAATCACAGCAGATCTGTACGAGTGTGTTGATGGTATAATTCCCAAACTCGATTTGATAGCTGCCTATGCGCAACGCGCCAATAAGGCTTTAAATATAAAAGCTTCTGACATAGGCGTAAAACAAGCTAAAAAAGAAATCAAAAGAAGAAATATTGAGGGCTATTGCTTGAAAGTAAAAGTTGTTGAGCAGAATATTGCCAATAATTTAGAGGCTTTAAAAGCAAAAGGTTATAAGGAAAGTTTGGGAACAAAACTGGCCGATATGAGCCAACAAGCTTATGATTTGAATCTGCTTCAGGAAGAGAAAATCAGAGAGAAAAAGGAGTTGGTTTTGAATAATCATATTGAGTTTGATAAGCTTTGGAACTTATTATCAGATCTATCGAAAACGGGTAAGTTGCTAATGAAGGCTGATAAGCAGAAAAGTGAAGATTACATGTTTACTCATATTATAAAGCTAGTTCGTAAGCCCAAGGCTCCAGTTGTTATTAAAACGAAGCCTGTACCTGTGATTGAAGATGTGAAAGAGGAAGCTGTTGCTGAAGAAACCGTTTCGTAATATGATAGAGATTTGATGTATAAAAAAAGGACTTCCTGCTTGGAAGCCCTTTTTGTTATATGGTATAGATTGGGTTTATTTAGGATCGTATCCCCACTTGATGAAGATTGAACCCCAGGTAAAACCGGCACCAAATCCTGATAGGATAATGTTGTCGCCTTTTTTCAGTTGGTTTTCCCATTCCCATAAACACAATGGAATTGTTGCTGAAGTCGTGTTGCCATATTTTTCAATATTAATCATCACTTTCTCCTTAGCTAAGCCCATACGCTTGGCAGTGGCTTCGATAATACGATTGTTTGCCTGATGTGGAACCAACCATGCCAAATCATCGGCAGTCATGTTGTGTTTTTCCATCATTTCAACAGAAACATCAGCCATGTTCGATACCGCGTGTTTGAAAACGTGGTTACCTTCCTGGTAGATGAAATGTTCACGATTATCAACGGTCTCGTGACTAGCTGGTTTGCAAGAGCCTCCGGCTTTTTGGTGCAAGTGTTTGCGACCAAATCCCTGAGTATGCAAAATCTCATCGATGATACCTACGTTTTCAGTTGTTGGTTCAAGAAGAACCGCAGCTGCTCCGTCACCAAAAATAGGACAGGTTTGACGATCAGTATAATCAACTATTGAGGACATCTTCTCAGATCCAACAATAACCACTTTCTTATACATGCCGGATTGGATGTATTTAGAACCTGTAGCTAAAGCAAAAAGAAAACCAGAACAACCTGCATTCAAGTCGAAACTGAAAGCATTGTTTATGTCTAATTTGTCGCTAATAATGTTTGCTGTAGCAGGGAATTGCATATCTGGTGTTACGGTAGCGCAAATCACCAAGTCAACTTCTTCAGGAGACGTATTGGTTTTCTTAAGCAATTCTGCAACTGCTTTTGCTCCCAAATCAGAAGAACCCAGGCCTTCACCTTTTAAAATTCTTCGTTCTTTAATACCAATTCGGGTCATGATCCACTCATCGGTTGTATCAACCATGGTGCTCAGTTCTTCATTGGTAAGGATATAGTCAGGAAGATAAGCCCCAACTCCCGTAATTACTGCGTTTATTTTTGTCATTACTATGCTTACTTATTATTCTTTTGATCAAATTAGCCCACAATAATAATCAAAATGACTATCAATTGCAAAGCCCATAATCATAGGGGATAAAAGAATTAAACACAAAAATACTACTAAGCAAAATTGCCCCAAAGAATAGTCTAAGGAGCAAATTTACTATTGCGTTAAACCTTATCCGAAAGAATTAGGTTATGCTGTAACTTCTTTTTCAATCGCTAATTTGCCTCTATAGTATCCGCACTCAGGGCAAACAGTGTGGTATTTAGCTGTAGCTCCACAATTTGAGCAAGACGCTAAAGTAGCAGGAGTCGCTTTAATATGAGTTCTTCTCTTATTTCTTCTCTGCTTCGATGTTCTGTGTTTTGGATGTGCCATTTTTCAACCTATTAAACTATTTATTATCAATCAATTTTTTTAAATCATTCCATCTCGGATCAATTTCTTCTTTTTCCGAGTGTTCTTCTAGTTTTTGCATCATTTCTTCGTTGCAAGTGCTGAAACCATCTTCGTCATCCGGATGGATAAAGTTGATAGGGAAACTCAACAGGATTAACTCGTAAATGTATTGAGCAATTTTAATTTCGTTTTCTGATTCCGGAACAACAACAACGTCATCATCCAATTCCTCATATGTTTCACCAAATTTAATGTAAAGAGTGGAAGCACCCTCAACCTGATATGGGAAACGATCTAAACAACGATCGCAAATCACTTGAATCTCTCCGGCAACCTCAAGGGCGAGTGTCATAACAAGGGTTTTCTTTAAAAGCGTTGCTTTTACTGAAATATCACCCTGAAAATCATTCTCAAACTGAAAATGCTCAAAGAATTTCCCGTCAGCAGTGAATTCAAATTCATGACTGCCGTCTTTTAATCCTTTGTAAGGAATCGTGTATTTTGCTAAATAATCCAAAATGCTCAAATAAAACTTTGCAAAAGTATATAATTTCTAATATCTATCCTCAAACTCGCTCATCTTTTTTCTTAAAAAAAATGGTTTTTTGACCAAAGAGATTAAGCCGAAATGGCTTAGTGTTCAGTTTAATGGATTTATTTTAGTTATTTGAACGCTATAAAAAGCCATAAAAAGAGGTTTCTTTTCGTTCAAACGGGGTGCAAAAATAGGCAGAAAATACTGATACAAAAACTTTTTGAGAAGTTTTAATATGCAAAAGCTCTAATTTGTAGGCAATAGTATCCGAATACAGCTGCCTTTGCCCGGTTCAGAACGATAAACAAATATTTTTCCACCATGATATTCTTCAATAATACGCTTGGCAAGTGAGAGCCCTAAACCCCAGCCACGTTTCTTAGTTGTGTAACCGGGTTCGAAGATGGTTTGAAATTGTTTTTTGGGGATACCTTTCCCTGTATCACATATATCTAAGCATAAGTTGGGAGGTAATTGTTTAAGATTAAAACTCAAACGCCCTTCACCACTCATAGCATCAATTGCATTTTTAGTGGTGTTCTCAATTACCCACGAAAACAGTTCCTTATTTAGGTTTGGTTTGCTTTTAATATTCTCATCAATATTCACCGAGAATTCAATTTTGTTGGATAATCTCTTTTTAAGATAGGCAATGCTATCCTCTAATATTTGTTTGATATCATGAGAAAGAAGAATCGGTTTTGAACCTATTTTTGAAAATCGTTCGGCAATGACTTCCAGTCGTTCCACATCTTTGCCCATTTCTTGTGTCAGACTTTTATCTATATCTGATTCTTTGAGAAGTTCCATCCATGCCAAAAGGGAACTAATAGGGGTGCCCAGTTGATGAGCCGTTTCTTTCGACATGCCTACCCAAACCTGATTTTGTTCAGCTTTCTTTGTGATGGAAAAAACGAGATATGCCAGTAAGGCTAGAAAAGTGATTAATCCGAGCTGAATAAAGGGGTAGAGAGCAAGTTGTTTTAAAAGTAGCGAATCATCGTAATAAAGTGTTTGCTTAAAATGTTCATTCTTAATTTCGAAAAACAGCCCTCCATTTTTCATTTTTTCCAGTGCCTTTTTTAAGTCTTTTTTTGATTTTTGATCGGCAAGTTTAAGATTGCGATGTTCGATGATTTCACCTTTTTCATTGATTAAGATGATAGGGGTGGTTTCGTTTTGTTGTAAGATTTCAGTGAGAAGAGTAATGTCCTGATTTAGGTCTGAATTGAGACTGTTGAGAGCATCGGCCCATAGCTTAACCTTTTTTTCTTCTTCCTTAGCAAGTTTTTTAACTAAGCGACTGGTATAGAAAATAGACCCCAAAACAATGAATCCTGCAAAAAGCAGAAAACCGATATTCCATTGTCGTTTTTTGAGAAAAATTTTCATCTGATAGCAATTAGTTCATTTTGAAATCGTGGTATAAATGTCATTTAAAGATGAGCATTATTTTCCAAATTGCATCTTTCTTATAGCTCGTTGTAAAAAATGACAGGCACAATATAAAACCGGAATTAGCCTTAATTATTGTACCTGTCGTATAGCCTCATGTTTATTATTAGATTGTTTTCAAATAGTCGATTAGGAATTTTGCGTTTGCTTCGGGTTCATCTTTTTCAATTTCCAGTCGATAAACTTTTTGTGTTTTACGGGTATCAAGACCATGTCCGTAGGCTTTATCGTAGTAATCAAGCGTGATGTCAGCTACTGTTGCAAAATCTTCCAGGTCTAAGCTTTCTAAGGCACGTTTGACTCTCAGGCCTCCCAATCGCTTTTCAATTTTTTTAACCATCTGTTTTAATAAATCGATATCAAAACAAGCGTATTCCTTAACAAGGCGTTTGATCCGTTCCGATTTAGGGATAATAATGGCCAAGAGGGGCGCTTTTCTCATCTGATTGAAAAGTGCATCGTTGATCCAAACGGAACCAACCGAATGACTTTCATCTTCAGTCCAGATAGGTTTAGTATGATCAAATTCAGACCAGATTTTAGCCAAATCATTTTCAAATTGTTCAGTCGTAGGCTGATCGGCTTGTCCCAAAGCGCCAAAGGCAGATCCTTTATGATTTGCAACACCTTCCAGATCGAGAACTTGTTGGCCTAAATTGCTTAGTTGATGCAAAACCTCTGTTTTGCCACTGCCTGTATAGCCACCAATTACCACTAAATGCGTCGGTTTTTCAAAGGATTCACGGATGTGGTGGCGGTAAGCTTTGTAGCCGCCAACCAATAAAGAAGGTTTCAGACCGGCTGTTTCGAATAACCAGGCCATACTGCCACTTCGCATGCCACCACGCCAGCAATGGATTAGGATTTCACCCTCTACAGCAATTTTCTTTGCTCTACGGACAAACACAGCCAGCTTGGGTCCAACGAGTTCCAAGCCCAAAAGTACTGCGGCATCTTTACTTGAACGTTTATATTTTGTGCCGACTTGAGCACGTTCTTCGTTGGTGAAAATTGGGATGTTTATGGCACCAGGAATGTGCCCTTGTTCAAACTCAGCAGGTGTTCTGACATCTATTATTGGAATTGTTTTTCCTTTTTCAAGAAAGTCTTGTGCTGATAATTTAGTGACCATGTTTTTAGATAAAAATTGTCCCGTCTTCATTTAATTGAAGAGCGGGATTATGAGATAATAATATTCGGGATTGACAATCATATTTTTCTTGAGCTAGTCTGATTTATCCCTCAAGAAATTCACCTAATATTGATCGTCCACCTTTGCTAGTGTTGCTTCCCATTGGCGAAATGGCTTGAATCAGTTTTCGGATTGGCATCGATTGTAAATAGACTTTCCCTGTGCCACGAAGTGTCGCCAAAAATAAACCTTCGCCACCGAAAACCATCGATTTTAATCCCCCTGCTTTTTCTATTGAGAAATCTATTCCCTCTTCAAAAGCAACCACACAACCGGTATCTACTCTTAAGGTTTCGTTATTGAGTTGTTTTTCGATAACGGTACCTCCGGCATGAACAAAGGCCATCCCATCACCTTGTAGTTTTTGTAAAATGAAACCTTCACCTCCAAAGAATGTTGCTCCCAGTCTTTTATTAAATGCAATGCTAACCTTGGTTCCAAGAGCCGCACATAAGAATCCATCCTTTTGAACAATTAGGGTTCCTCCTGCTTGTTTTAAATCAATAGGCATAATTGTTCCAGGATAAGGTGCCGAAAAAGCAACTTTAGATTTTCCGTAACCTCTATGCGTAAAATGCGTTAAGAAAAGTGATTCGCCGGTTATCATTCGGGAGCCTGCAGATAATAATTTGCCAAACAAACCTGCTTCGGGTTCTGAACCATCACCCATCTTGGCTTCAAATTGAATGCCTTCTTCCATATAAGCCATGGCTCCGGCTTCTGCAATTACCGTTTCGTTTGGATCCAATTCAATTTCGACCAATTGAATATCATTGCCATATATTTTATAATCTATTTCGTGTGAACGCATATTTTTAAAATTAAGATTAAAGAAATAAAGGTTCAATATATAAGGATTTAGCTAAAAGTCAAAAGGATTAAAGTGAGGACTTCAATTTTTAACGTTTAATAGCTTTTCTTGGGTTTAAAGTCTATCTGTATTTCAACTCTTCATCTTCTGACATCATACCCCAATAACTGTCATAACGGCTTTCGGCAATTTCACCTGTTTCGACAGCTTTTTTAACAGCACATTTAGGTTCGTGCATATGCGTGCAATTATGAAATTGGCATTTTTCAGAAATTTTAAAAATTTCAGGGAAGAAGTGGAACATTTCCTCTTTTTCCATATTGTAAGTTCCAAAGCCACGAATTCCTGGTGTATCAATGATATAGCCACCGAAATCAAGCTCGAACATTTCTGAGAATGTTGTGGTGTGCTTACCGGAAGCGTGTGATTCTGAGATTTCACCCGTTTTGAGTTCCAAGCCAGGCTGAATGAGATTGATTAGTGTTGATTTACCAACTCCGGAATGTCCTGAGAGAAGATTGATCTTATCTTTCATTTCTTCTTTAAGAAGATCTATATTCAATCCTGTTCGTGCTGAAACTTCGAAACACTTATACCCAATTTTTTGGTAGATGTCTTTAAGTTCATTCAGTTGTGTCAGGTCTCCGTTTTTGTAACGATCAATTTTGTTGAAAACCAGATTGACAGGAATACCATAGGCTTCAGCTGCAGCGAGGAAACGGTCGATAAAGGTGCTGGTGGTGAGCGGGTAGTTAACAGTCACAATTAAAAAAGCGTGATCGATATTGGCAGCAATAATCTGACTGCTTTTTGAGAGATTGGTCGATTTTCGGATGATGTAATTTTTTCTGTCGTTGATTTTTACAATGACATTGGCATCTTTTTCTTGATTAAACTCAACAATATCGCCAACAGAAATTGGGTTAGTCGTACGTATATCATCCATACGAAAGCGACCTTTGATTCTGCAATTATGAACCTCACCATCATTGGTTTTAACGGTGTACCAGCTACCTGTTGATTTTATGACTAATCCTTCTTTCACAGTTTATTGTTTTTGCGGAAAAGGCTGAATCGCTTTTTCCCTGGCTTTGTTTATTTAAGATCTGTGTTTTGAATACAGAAAAATTTTAAGCTTAATAATGCAACAAAAATAGTATTTTTTTGTGGATTAGTTTTTTAGAAACAAGGCTCTCTTTTATTTGATTTTTTGAAAAACAAAACTACCATATGTTCCTTGACTATCCAGACTTTCACCTTCAATTGTATATTCGTTTAAGAGAATTCCTTTCCAACAGTCTAATTCATAGGAGACGGTTTGGTCAGAATGAATGATATCGTATTCAGTCGCCTGTAAGATAATATGACTCCCATTAATTTCACCTTCGAGAAATTCCTGCACCATAATCGAATCGGAAGAATCAATATTTTCTAAGAAAATAATTTTTCCAATAAGTCGTTTCCCTATCTGCTTGAGAAAGAGCTCCCCTTTAGCTTTCCCATAGCTATAATCCTCTTCATAGAGCCATTTCCCACTGAGGTTATCCATAACAGAAGCTTAATTTTTTTTGCAGACACGAAAATATTTTGTCTCAGTAAGATACAAAACAATGATGAAAAAAAACGATGATTTTCCAGTAAGAGTCTTTGCTGTGAAAGAAAAATCTCATATATTTGCAGCGTCTTAGTCAGAAATGACAGACAAAGTGATTGTCCCGTGGTGTAATGGTAACACACCTGGTTTTGGTCCAGGCATTTAAGGTTCGAGTCCTTACGGGACAACCAATATTAAAGCTTCGAATTTATATTCGAAGCTTTTTTTATTCCTCTATTTTTCAGAATTGAAGTCATAAAACATATTGTTTGTAGAATAATCTGTTTTGATTATAACTAATTTTGCGGTCTAAAATCAAATTAACACACAATGTCAAAATTATTTAATCCTAAACTGTTTAGCCTTTTAAAAGCAGGTCTAGATAGAAAACAACTTTCCAATGATGTAATGGCTGGAATTGTTGTTGGTATTGTAGCACTTCCTCTTGCAATTGCTTTTGCTGTTGCATCCGGGGTATCGCCGGATAAGGGTTTGATAACGGCAATTGTTGCGGGTTTGATTATTTCATTTTTGGGAGGTAGTCGTGTGCAGATTGGTGGACCAACGGGTGCATTTATTGTTATTGTTTATGGGATTGTTGAGACGCATGGTATAGGTGGCTTAATTATTTCGACCATCATGGCCGGTATTCTTTTGGTCATATTTGGCTGCTTAAAATTGGGTACACTTCTGAAATATTTTCCTCATCCGCTAATCGTTGGGTTTACTTCCGGAATTGCTTTAGTTATCTTTTCAACACAGATAAAAGATGCTTTGGGTTTGGATATAGATAAGGTGCCTTCTGATTTTCTGGCAAAATGGGAGATGTATTTTACCCATATTGATAGTTTAAATCTAACCGCGTTGATATTAACTGTTGCAACCATATTAATTACTATTTATTCAAAGAAAATTACCAGTAAAATTCCAGGCTCATTTATTGCCATTATTGTTGTTACGCTGTCTGTTCAGTTGTTCGATTTACCAGTTACCACAATTGAATCATTCTTTGGTGAGATTCCAACAAGTATAAGTATTAGTTTTCCGGCCATTGAATGGGCCAATTTGCCACAATATATTGCTCCGGCAGTTACGATTGCTTTGCTTGGTGCAATTGAATCGCTTTTGTCGGCAGTGGTAGCTGATGGGATGATTGGGGGAAATCACCGTTCGAATACTGAATTGATTGCTCAGGGAATTGCTAATATTGTAACCCCTTTCTTTGGTGGAATTCCTGCTACAGGCGCAATTGCCCGAACTGCAACCAATATTAAAAATGGAGGTAGAAGTCCAATAGCAGGTATTGTTCATGCTGCAACTCTTCTGTTGATTATGCTTTTCTTTGGTAAGTGGGCAAAATTGATTCCGATGTCGTGTTTGGCAGGAGTATTGATTGTGGTGTCTTACAATATGAGTGAGTGGCGTGTTTTCCGATCTATTCTAAAAAGCTCAGGTTTTGATATTTTGGTTCTTTTATCCACTTTCTTCCTCACTGTTTTGGTTGATTTGACCATCGCAATTGAGGTGGGCGTTGTTTTATCAGCTGTACTTTTCATGAAAAGGATGGCTGACAAGGGAGAACAAATTCAAAAGGATGTTAATATCGATCTGATAGAAGATTACAGCGACTTGCCCAAAGATATTTCTGTTTATGAAATTAGCGGCCCCTTCTTTTTTGCTTCGGCTAAGGAATACGCACAGCTGATTCAGCAAATTGGTTTAAAGAGCAAAACGATAGTGATTCGAATGCGTCATGTGCCTTTTATTGATGCAACGGGTTTCCACAACTTTAAATCGGTGATTCAAACTCTTCAGAATTCTGATGTAACTATTATTCTGTCAGGCGTCAATGAGTCAGTACTACAGGATATGAAGAGATATGACCTGATTTCAAAGATTGGAGAGGATCAAATCTTTGATTCATTCAATCATGCCTTGGAGTATGCCAAAGTCTGCCAGAATTAACTGAATTTGATGACTTTTAGTTTATCAGGGCACTCATCTTTAAGCATTTGAATACTCGTTTTTAATACAGGGTGCTTAAAGTTTGGGATAAGTTCTGCCAGAGGGTGAAGTGCAAAAGAACGTTCCTGAATTTTGGGATGAGGAATAGATAGCCTCTCGTTCTCAATCTGTTCGTTGCCGAAAAATAGAATGTCAATATCAATGGTTCGTTCGCAATATTGTGTTTTTTTGCGAACGCGCCCCAGTTCTTTTTCTATAGCCTGAGTTTTGTCAAGAATATCAAGGGCAGAAAATTCAGAATCAAAAACAACAACCTGATTCAGAAAATTTTGTTCATGTGAAAAGCCCCAGGGTTCAGTTTCGTAAAGCGATGAAGCTTTGATAAATTTGCCTACATGATTTGTCATTTTCCTGATCGCTTCAGCCAATAATTCTTCACGATTTCCAATATTCCCCCCCAATAAAAAATATACTCTAGTCATAATTTATCCATTTAAACGGTAAAAAAACTAAAGAAATCTTACTCAGCAAAATATACGTCGAAAAATAAGTGTTATGAGTCAGCTTCTTTTACAAAATGGATATATTTGTTAGGAGTCTAAAATCTTTATTTTAAAGTGAGAATTTAGTCTTTTATACATTGAAACTGACCGAAAAGAAAACTAACGATCAAATTAATTATTTATGAAGAATTTTTTTAAAATTACTCTAGCCTCTCTCTTGGCTTTTATCATTGGCAGTGTTTTGCTTTTGTTTATTGGGATCGGGATATTTGGAGCTATTGTAGCCAGTGGGGATCAGCCCGTTACTGTAAAGAATAATACTGTTCTCGAAATCACTTTGAATAAAGAGATTATGGATCGAGGTTCGGATAACCCATTGGATGGTTTTAATTTTATGAGTTTGAAATCTAAACCTAAATTGGGACTAAACGATATATTGGATTGTATAGAAAAAGCAAAGACAGACGATAAAATCAAAGGAATTTATTTGAACATCAGTGATATTGCTTCAAGTTTTGGAGGTTATGCGGTGGCTCAGGAAATTCGTAATAAGCTTAAAGAGTTTAAAACAAGCGGTAAGTTTATTGTTGCTTATAACAATATGGGATTTTCGCAAAAGGCATACTATTTAGCTTCTGTGTCGGATAGTATTTTTCTTAACCCACAAGCTAATATCTGGTTTACAGGTATGGGAGGTGAAATGACCTTTTACAAAAACTTTTTGAAGAAGATTGGCGTTGAGGCTCAGGTTGTAAGAGTTGGTAAATACAAGTCAGCAACTGAACCTTACTTTTTGGAGAAAATGAGTGAGGCTTCTCGCGAGCAGAATTTAGCATACACTTCAGCAATGTGGAATCAGATGGCCGAAGGAATTGCTCAGGAGCGTGATATAACTGTTGATGCCTTTAATAATTTGACCAATGAATTAGCGGTTCGTAAACCTCAGCATGCTTTGGATTATAAACTTATTGATGGGATTATTTACGAAGATCAGATGCTGGCCAAGCTTAAAGATCTAACAGGTACAAGATCGAAGAAAAAACTAAATAAGATTGGTATTGAGAAATATATCAAGGCTCCAAAATTGGATAGAACTTTTTCTAAAAATAAGATTGCGGTTATTTATGCAACGGGAGGGATTGGTTTTGAACAATCATCTACATCTATTGGTCCAGAATTGGCAGAAACGATTCGTACAGCAAGACAAGATTCTACAATTAAAGCGATTGTGTTGCGAATTAATTCGCCAGGAGGAAGTGCATTAATTTCTGATATCATTTGGAGAGAAGTAGATTTGGCAAGACAAGAAAAACCAGTTGTTGCTTCAATGGGTAATGTTGCTGCTTCGGGAGGTTATTATATTGCTTGTGCTGCTGATACTATTGTTGCTGATCCGAACACAATCACTGGTTCTATTGGTATTTATGGCTTGTTTTTCTCAGGCGAAGAGTTAATTAAGGATAAGTTAGGGATAACAACAGATCCTATTGGAACACATAAATATTCTTCTTTTGGTGGTGGGTATCCAATTCCATTTATGCCATTCTCATCTCGCAAGTTTAACAAGCAAGAGCGTCTGATTCTTCAGGAGTACTTGAATGATGGTTATGATACGTTTTTAAGCCGTGTAGCGAATGGCCGTCATAAGACTGTTGAAGAGATTCATAAAGTGGCACAAGGTCGTGTATGGAATGCAATAGATGCTCAAAAGAATGGCTTGGTTGATGTTTTGGGAGGTCTGGAAACGGCCATTGCCATTGCAAAAGAAAAAGCTGGTATCGAAGATTATAGAATCAGTTCACTGCCTAAAGAAAAAGACCCATTCCAAGCTATAATTGATGATTTAACCGGAAATGTTAAGGTTAGAATTCTTAAGAATGAGTTGGGTGTGAATTACCAGTATTACGAAAAAACAAAAGAAATTATGAATTTGGGTGGTATTCAGGCTAGAATTCCATACCAGATTGATTTATATTAATTTTCAAATAAATTAGCGAAACGGTAAAAGGACCCTCAATTAACTGAGGGTCTTTTTTTATGGTTTGAAATACCATGCGTTTTAGGTACAGAAAATCTTATTATCTTTATCAGGATTCTAACATGTTCGAATAAATACAGTTAAAATGGAAATGATTAAAACGAATGCAGGACAAGGTTTTGGCGTGGCAGGGCTAATTCTTGGTATTTTATGTTTGTTTATGGCTTTCATACCTTGTATAGGGGTAATTGCAATTGGACCAGGTGTTATTGCCATTGTTTTATCAATAGTGGGACTTGTTCAAGCCAATAATAACAATGGTGCCAGAGGTATCAATATTGCTGCTTTGGTTGTATCGGCTTTGGGTACTTTAATTGCCTGTGTATGGTTATTTGTTTTTGTGGGCATCGCTTCCCTTGACGACGAACAGATTGAAGGAGTGGTTAAAGATGTGATTGAAGAGGTTGTGCGTGAGTCAAATTCATGTAATTCCGATTTGCAGGATGAATTGAATCAGCTTGAGAAACAACTGGATAGTATTAAAGTTGATAAAACCATACATATTGAAACTGATTCAACGAAAATTGAAGTTCATATTGAGAGAAAATAGTTTTTATGAAGGCTTTTGATTCCTATAGAATCATCAATATCATATTTGCAGGAGTAATTGGACTGGTGTTCATTTACTCCTGCCTTTTTTTGCCTGAGAATGGCAATCATCTCATCCCATCTTTCTATACAGATATAACGCACCAATCAAGTCCCTCTTTAGGCCTGTCAAGAGCATTCTCAGCACTTGTGAGAGGACAAATTAGTTTAGCTGAACAATTTAATCCATATGCTCTGAATATCTATTTATTCTTTACTTTTCAGTTTCTTTATCGATTGGTATCGCTAAATATTGATCGTATGGCTTTTGTCAGCAGAAAGCTTTGGATTCGAATTGATGTTCTGTTATCTCCGTTCTTATTTTTACTTGCATTTTATCCATTGATACTTTTTACGCTTCAAACAATTCGGGAGGTGATTAGTTCTGGTTTTTTATAGCATTCACAACATTCTGAATAAATTTATTGGTGTTGAAATGTTTGTCTATCGATAAGCCTAAGCGAACAATCACGAGATTTTTGGATGGAATAATGGCTATCATCTGGCCGTGATGACCAATGCATATAAATTCATTAATATCAGAATCAGGATCGAGCCAAAATTGAGCCCCATACTCGCCATTTGAAGCCTTTGCAGGGGTGTATGAATATTTGACCCAGCCTTCGGGTAAAATACGTTCTCCGTTTGCCATACCATCATTTAAATACAATAAACCAAACTTAGCCCAGTCGCGGGTGTTTGCGTATCCAAATGAAGAACCCACAAATGTTCCTTCTGCGTCGGTTTCATAACAAAAAGAGCTAGCTCCAATTTTCTTAAACAGCTCCATATAAGGGAAATTGTGGTATTCCTCATCGTTGTTTATTTTGTTGCGAATATATTTACTGATGATGTTCGAAGTTCCAGACGAATAGAGCCAGATGGAATCTGGTTTTACTGAAAATTGTTTTGCTATGGCATAATTTGAAGCGCTACCTGTTTTGTAAAGCATCTTGGTTACATCAGATAAATCACCATAGCCTTCGTTCCATTCCAAACCACTGCTCATGTGCATCAAATCGTTTAGGCTGATGTTTTTTCTTTCGTCCTGTTGCCATTCTTTAAATAGGCTTTTATCTGAAAGATCAAGGCGATTTTGTTGTTTCATGATGCCAACCATCGCATTGATAATGCTCTTGTTCATCGACCAACCCAATAGGGGTGTTGACTGATTAAAACCCTCACCATATCGTTCGGCAATCAGTTTATTCTTGTAAAGAACAACAACACCTCGGGTTCTTTCTTCATGTTCGAAAATGGAATCAAGAGCTGTATTTAGAAGCTTAAAATTGATTTCATTTCTGATGTCGTTTATGCTTGTATCCAAAGGAATATTGTCAATTTCTGGTTTATCAAAAGCTTGTTTTTTTAATTCATTCTCATTGTAGCCATCAGCCACACAACACCCCAATGCACCCCGATAAATTGCTTTTCTGGGGAAGAGTCCGAAAATACGTGCTGTTACTGATTTTTCATCTTCGTTAATTTCAACAGAGGTTTTACTCATAAAGGAGTAATTGATATCGTTGTTGATTAAGGATTCCAAACTTCTGTTTGCGACAAAGAGGCCAGAGCAAACATCTTTGGCTGCATATGATGTGACAACAGGGAGTTTCAGGCTTGCGTCGTAAATAAAGTAGGTTAAGCCAACAACAACTATGGCTAGTAGAATTCGTTTGAATGTTTTCATAGACTAAAAATAAGGAATAATTTGAATTAAGTTTATACTCCATTTTTGAATGTGTCCTGAAAAGAAAAGGCTGCGAATTTCGCAGCCTTTGTCTTATCTGTTTTTCCCACTGTTTTGTTTAAAGGACTCAAATAGGGTTTCAAAATCTTTTTGGATTTTTTCTTTGAGATCTTTTTGCCCCCCTGAATCAGCAAGTCCTAACAGCATCTGAACAATTCGGATTTCACGTTGTTGTTCCGATTCAATACTAGCGAAGTACATCGGTTCCAGCGAAAGGAAATACTCAATTTTTTCGTATGAGTTCTTTGCAATACGTTCAAGCAAATTATTGGCTTTTTCAGTTGCGCCTGCACGGTAATATTCCTGAATAAAACCAACTAAAGAATATTCGATAGGCAATTTTTCAATTGGCAATTCTTCCATGCATCTATCAAGAACTTTAATTGCTTTTTCTGGTTTATTCTCATCATTCAATTGGGCAGCCAAACGAACATGATTTGAACGGAACGACATAATACCACAGGTGATGATGTGGAACTGATCCATATAAACATCCGGTTCTTTAATGCGTCCATATTCAAATTTATTCATCAGGTTGTCATATAGAAGATCCGTGTTGATTCGTCCATATTCATTATATGAATTATCAGCCTCTATTGGAACCAAACGATATGCAGCACCTTCTAATTGGAAGAATTTTTCCAAACCTAAATAGTTTTCAGGTCCCATTCCTATTGAGAAATAGATAGGACGGTCCCAATTGTTGGAGGCGATGATGTCTAAAATCATCATGCTGTTCTTGTACAGGTAGTTGTTGTTTAATTTCCACTCTAAACGATTAAGAATAAGATCAGCGTCTTCTTTTTGAACGGTTCCATTATTAATCACCTTAGTAGAATCAACAGGTAAGTAGATATTTTTGCCAGGGAAGTAGTCGAGCATTTTTCCTGATTGGGTTTCAAGTCGGGTTGCTTTATTGTCACTTCCTACAAACTTAATCATGTCAGCCAGATTTTCCGCTTTTGACAGGCGATCCATTACAGGAATCTGGTCACGTATACCAGGTTCAACCTTTTCAGCTGATAAGCTCATTGGTACAGGATCGGAATCATAGGCTTTTCTACGCATCTGATTGATATACCAATCGCCAGCCAATAAGCTGATGTTGACAATACGAATATCGCGACGGATGCCTTCAACTTCCTGAGCATACCAAAGAGGGAAAGTGTCGTTATCGCCGTATGTGAACAGAATTGCATTAGGAGCACATGAGTTCAGATAATCTTTGGCGTAGGCTAGTGTCGCATATCGGCCGCCTCTGTCGTGATCATCCCAGTTTTGTTGAGCCATAAGGCCAGGAACTGCAACAAGACAAATTAAGCTCACCAATCCTGAAGAAGCAAGCTTTGGCATTTTCTTTTGTAAGAAATTGTAGAGTCCTAATACGCCAAATCCAATCCAAATAGCAAAAGCATAGAACGAACCTGCGTAGGCATAATCACGTTCACGAGGTTGATGTGGGTATTGATTCAGATAAACCACAATTGCCAGACCGGTAAGTAAGAAAAGCAACATGACAACCCAAAAATCTTTTTTGCCTTTTTCTCCGGCATTTAATTGAAAGAAAATACCGATTAATCCCAGAATGAAAGGCAGGAAGTAGTAGGCATTTCTCGATTTCTTATTTTTCAGTTCAGAATACAATTTGTCCTGATTGCCAAGTCGTATTTCATCTAAAAACTTGATGCCTGAGATCCAATTTCCATATCGGAAATCACCATGACCTTGAATATCATTTTGACGCCCGGCAAAGTTCCACATAAAATAACGCCAATACATGTGGTTGAATTGATAGCTGAAGAAGAAGGCCAGATTATTGCCGAAGCTTGGTTTGTAAATTGTTTCAGGACCATTTCCATTATCAACTGTAATTGGGTTATTCTTTGAAATGCCTCCCCAATATTCATAATCACGAACGTGTCCTGCATTCGAACTGTACATTCGTGGGAAAATGGTGTTGAATCGAGAGTCGAATTCATATGAGGGCTTGCGTGAAGCGATAACATATTTATCTCCCTTTTGGATATACACAGGGTCTGTGTATTTAACATCTTTTACAGGGGCATTGTAATATTCACCAAAAACCAGAGGTCTGTCGCCATATTGCTCACGGTTTAGGTAAGATAGAAGAGCAAAAACATTATCCGGATTATTCTCGTCCATTGGCGGATTAGCTGATGAGCGAATAACAATCATGGCAAATGAAGAATATCCAATCATGATCACAACAAAGGAAGTGACAATGGTGTTCAGGATAACCTTATTGTGTTTGATTGAGTAGTTAATAGCCCAAACCACAAGAGCGATCATGGCAATGCCATAAATCATAACCCCGGTATTGAAAGGTGCTCCCATTCCATTGACAAAAGCTAATTCGAACCAGGATGCAATTTTTATCACACCAGGAATCACTCCATACATGATCGAACCTAAGAGGATAAGTGAGATTCCTAGCGCTGCAAGCACGCCATTTCGGGTTGTTTTATATTTTTTGAAGTAATAAACAAAGACGATAGCCGGGATGGCTAGAAGGTTTAGTAGGTGAACCCCGATTGAAAGGCCCATCAAATAGGCAATCAGAATAATCCAGCGATTGGCATATTTTTCATCAGCAACATTTTCCCATTTTAGGATAGCCCAGAAGACAACGGCTGTGAACAAAGAGGATAGGGCATAAACTTCACCTTCAACAGCTGAAAACCAGAAGGTGTCAGAAAAAGTGTAGGCCAAAGCACCAACCATTCCTGCTCCTAAAACGGCTACAGCGTTTGATAAACTGATTTCGCCATCTTTCACAAAAAGTTTTTTGGCAAGGTGGGTGATGGTCCAAAATAAGAACATGATGGTGAAGGCAGAAGCCAAAGCAGACATCAGATTGACCATAAGTGCTGCCTGTGATGGTTCGGGAGCAAATAGTGCGAAGAAACGAGCTATAATCATGAAGAGTGGTGCTCCTGGTGGGTGACCAACTTCCAGGCCATATGCCGTTGTGATAAATTCACCACAATCCCATAAACTGGCAGAAGGCTCTATGGTTAAAGCGTAGGTAATGGCAGCAATAGCAAAAGCTAACCAGCCCAGAATAATGTTATACCGACGATAATCTGTATTCGATAGTTTATTGTTTCCCGACATATTTTATTAAAAATTTATTGGAACGATGAGTTCTTTTTATTGTTTTTCTGAATTTAGAACAAACAAAGATGGCATATTTTCTATTGAAATTTCTCATCTTCGAATAGTTAAGCCAATAGGATACTTTGTTTGTAAAAATATTTAAGGTCTGAAAATAGTCATTTTTAGGCACCTAGATCCTTAAGCTTTGAAAAAAATATTTTTTTTATTTGCACAATGAAAAAAATGTTTACATTTGCAGTGCTCTAAGGAAAATGAGCGACGGAATTGTCCCATGGTGTAATGGTAACACATCTGGTTTTGGTCCAGACGTTTAAGGTTCGAGTCCTTATGGGACAACCACTATTTAAGCTTCGATTTTTAATCGGAGCTTTTTTTATACCCCATTTTCTCAATTTGATATTCAAAAAAAAGCGTCAGTATTATGGATCACTGGTAAAAGTTGGGTCTAATTCTATAATGATTCTAATTAGGCGAATATTTTTGTTAACCGAAATAAGAAGAAGTCAATATCTACGACACCTCTTAAAGATCTCCTGAAATCTTTAATTTT
>NZ_SAXA01000055.1 GCF_004122035.1 Ancylomarina salipaludis | reverse complement strand
TGCTGGACTTGCTACAACGCTTGCAACATTACAATTATCTGATGTTGTTGGTGCGGTCAATTGGGAACTGGTATAGGTACAAACCCCAGCATCAGAATTTACATCAATTGGGTCTAAAGTCGCTATCGTTGGATTCTCTGTATCCAATACTGTTACTATTTGAGTAGAGGTATTGGTGTTTCCTGCGTCATCCGTTACTGTCCAGGTTACCGTATTTGCGCCAGAAACTAAACTTGCTGGACTTGCTACAACACTTGCAACATTACAATTATCTGATGTTGTCGGTGCGGTCAATTGGGAACTGGCATAGGTACAAACCCCAGCATCAGAATTTACATCAATTGGGTCTAAAGTCGCTATCGTTGGATTCTCTGCATCCAATACTGTTACTATCTGAGTAGAGGTATTGGTGTTTCCTGCGTCATCCGTTACTGTCCAGGTTACCGTATTAGCGCCAGAAACTAAACTTGCTGGACTTGCTACAACGCTTGCAACATTACAATTATCTGATGTTGT
>NZ_SAXA01000054.1 GCF_004122035.1 Ancylomarina salipaludis | reverse complement strand
GCTGCCATTAGTTCAGCTCAATTAGATGCTACAGCTAAGGCCAATGCTGCTGAAGCTGCTGCTATAGCAAGTGCAGCCACAGATGCTGCTACGAAAGCAACGATTGCTAAGAATGCTGCGATTAGTGCGGCGGCGATTGACGCACAAGCGAAAGCCGATGCGGCCCTTGCTGCAGCTCAAGCAGATGCTAAGCTCAAAGCGGATCAGGCCAAAGCGGATGCTATTGCATCAGCTAATGCAAAGGCAGAAGCCGAAACCGTGAAAGCTAAAGCTTATGCCGATGGTATTGTAACCGAGGCGGAACAACGCGCCATTGATGACGCCACAACTAAGGCGAATAATGCAGAGGCAGCTGCCATTAGTTCAGCTCAATTAGATGCTACAGCTAAGGCCAATGCTGCTGAAGCTGCTGCTATAGCAAGTGCAGCCACAGATGCTGCAACAAAAGCAACAACAGCTAAGAATGCTGCGATTAGTGCGGCGGCTATTGATGCACAGGCGAAGGCTGATGCGGCCCTTGCAGCAGCTCAAGCGGATG
>NZ_SAXA01000053.1 GCF_004122035.1 Ancylomarina salipaludis | reverse complement strand
GTTACTATCTGAGTAGAGGTATTTGTGTTTCCTGCGTCATCCGTTACTGTCCAGGTTACCGTATTTACTCCAGAAACTAAACTTGCTGGACTTGCTACAACGCTTGCAACATTACAATTATCTGATGTTGTTGGTGCGGTCAATTGGGAACTGGCATAGGTACAAACCCCAGCATCAGAATTTACATCAATTGGGCCTAAAGTCGCTATCGTTGGATTCTCTGCATCCAATACTGTTACTATTTGAGTAGAGGTATTTGTGTTTCCTGCGTCATCCGTTACTGTCCAGGTTACCGTATTTGCTCCAGAAACTAAACTTGCTGGACTTGCTACAACGCTTGCAACATTACAATTATCTGATGTTGTTGGTGCGGTCAATTGGGAACTGGTATAGGTACAAACCCCAGCATCAGAATTTACATCAATTGGGCCTAAAGTCGCTATCGTTGGATTCTCTGCATCCAATACTGTTACTATCTGAGTAGAGGTATTTGTGTTTCCTGCGTCATCCGTTACTGTCCAGGTTACCGTATTTACTCCAGAAACTAAACTTGCTGGACTTGCTACAACGCTTGCAACATTACAATTATCTGATG
>NZ_SAXA01000052.1 GCF_004122035.1 Ancylomarina salipaludis | reverse complement strand
ACCTGCGATGGATTTACCTGATGCCAATAACCCGAAGTGGCAGTCACTCCGTGACTTGACTTCGGGCTAATGGGATTCGAGCCCTTTGGGCTCATTGCTGTGCAATCTTCAAACCGTAATGGGACAACTGGAGCCGGTTCCGAATGACTGTGATAAATTTTGGATCCTTTTCTTTCAGGAAACGAGCTAAGCAAATTCATAAACACCCGTTTTTTATAATAAGTGAATAAAAAAAGATAAGACCAGAGCTTGACCGAAATAAGAAATTATTAATCAATCGCGTCTTAAGAGATGGCATACTCGCAAATCCAATTTGATTACAGATTCCAATAGAAATATAAAACCACCAAATAGTTACTCTACAGAGTTGCTACATTTACATAGACAGTGAGTTAAGGTTTAATTATTTTAACAATCTTCGCATTTTGATTCACACAAGCTCTTTCAAGAATACACATTATCAAAGGCTTCTTCCTAAAAGACAAAACGATATTCATTCCATCGCTAATAAACACAGCGCCCTGATTAACTGCTGTACCTGCGATGGATTTACCTGATGCCAATAACCCGAAGTGGCAGTCACTCCGTGACTTGACTTCGGGC
>NZ_SAXA01000051.1 GCF_004122035.1 Ancylomarina salipaludis | reverse complement strand
GGGTTGGACATCGCTTGGTCCTTCACGTGGGTGTTGGCGCGGGGGCGCTTGGTTCAGTCTTGCGGCGGCGAGGTCTGCAGCGCAAGCGCGTGCAGCGCCCCGCCCATGCGCCCCTGCAGCGCGGCATAGACCATCTGGTGCTGCTGGACGCGCGACTTTCCCTTGAACGCGGCGGAAACCACTGTCGCGGCATAGTGGTCGCCGTCCCCGCGCAGGTCCTCGATCGTCACCTGCGCGTCGGGCAGGGAGGCCCGGATCAGCGCCTCGATCTCGCCAGCCGACATTGCCATTGGGGTTCCGGCTGCTCCTGTCTCACGCCTTCATCAGTCCGGGCAGCCAGGCGGCGTTCGCCGCGCGGAGCCTCTCGACGGATATGGAGAACACGCCGGCCAAGGTCAATTCCTGCCCCCCCGTACGGCCGAGATGCCTGGCGGGAACCCCCGCTGCGGCCGCGCGGGCGAGGAAGGCCGCGCCATCGGCGACGGCCACGACGTAGCGCGCCTGATCCTCGCCGAACCACCAGCCATGCGCCGGCACACGCTCGGGCGAGGCAAGCAGCACCGCGCCGGTGCCTGAGGCCATCGCCATCTCGGCCACCGCGACGAGCAGCCC
>NZ_SAXA01000050.1 GCF_004122035.1 Ancylomarina salipaludis | reverse complement strand
TATTGGTGAAAGTATTGCAGGTCAAACCTTCCCTTAGGTCCAGATTATCAAGTTCAGCGTTCGCATCCTGAGATATTCTCCAGGTCCCTTTTCCTCCAATACCGGAGATAAAGGGAGCCGTTCCAATTACTCCCTTAAAGGTTGTGTCTCTGTGATTGATAATACCGATATTTCTAAGAATCTCCAGATCTTTAGTTCCATCACTTACAATTTCCCATCCCTCATTAGCTCCTGCGGTATGTTTAATCCAGTCATCTGAATTTAGGCACAATAACCCCTTAGCTAATCGTGTGGTATCTATGCGAACTTCACCCGTTACACTATGATTACCATAAGTTGTACTTCCATTTCCATCAATGCTTAGTTTTAACTGATTGCCTTTTGAATAAAGTTTTACCCCCTCAGTATTTAAACAATTACCTACCTGAGCATAGTTATCAGTCCCCATAGCCAGCATATTACCATAAGTGGACTGACCATTGATTTGACCTTGTATGCTTTGATTATTATTCAGCTGAATGAGTTTGGCAAAAACACCATTTTCATCTACCCTAAGATTCCCGAAGGCTCTTAATTCTTTGGCTGTCCAGTCAACATTCGATTTATTTGCATTTAAAGCTGTGTAGACGTCCTCTCCTTGCCAAAGTAATTTACCGGCATCATTCTTCAAAACGCCATAGCTATCACCTGCATCATTAGAAAGGTTTATAGCTTTCTTAA
>NZ_SAXA01000005.1 GCF_004122035.1 Ancylomarina salipaludis | reverse complement strand
TAATTTAAAAGACCCTCTGGGAAAAAGAGTGATAATAAGGATTTTTGCATAAGAGGTTAATGGTTTTAAATTGAAGCTCCCAAAGATATGATCAATTTAAAGCAGACCCAACTTTTACCAGTGATCCATCTCATGTCATTGACAATCGTAGTGAGGGACACACCTTAATTTAATCTTTCTTTGTTTAGATACAGGGAGTAATTATAGCCTATCAATAAAAAGCAATAAACCCTGCCCCCTTGTCTCTAAAAAAACAATAAAAGCTTAACAATTGAATCTCAAACCTTTCCCTCTGCAAGCCCTATAAACATTGAAAATAGTTTAATTTATTTTTCAAAAATATTTGGAGCTTAAAGAAAAACACAGCATCTTTGCATCGCAATCAAGAGAAACGCGGATGTGGCGTAATTGGTAGCCGCGCTAGACTTAGGATCTAGTGCCGAGAGGCGTGGGGGTTCGAGTCCCTTCATCCGCACAAAAAGGATCAATACGAAAGTATTGATCCTTTTTTCATTCCCATATTCCAGAGATGCTCCACCCATCGGAATGGGGTTCGTAATATATTAATGAGCGAGATACATGCGAATAAACATGTTTAATGACGAACGAAGTGAGAAATAAACCCGAATGCTTTTGTTTTTCCCGAATAGCAATATCTATGATCCGGATCATTCGTAAAAGAAGATTAGTAACAAAACTTGGAGCTCCTTTCAGTTCATGATATATTTGCAATCGAACCTGCAATCCATTAAATAACATTAAACCAAGTCTTTACAGCACCACATGCTCAGCTTAATTAATTTCTCCAAAACCACTCCAACTCCAAAACTCTTATCTATATTTGTTCCGCTTAAAAATAAACGAGATCAGACAGATTGAAAACACCTAAACAATATCAATTTATCATTCAGCTGGGAAGAGCTTTGCACATCTATGGTGTCCCCTCTTACAAAATCCAGATTTATTTATCTGAAGTGGCTCAAACCAAAGGAATACGTGGCAGTTTCATGGATACGCCGACTTGGATAAATTATGTTTTTTATAGCGAAAACGAGGATGAATCCTATAATCACATAGAATGTGTATCGCCAGGAGGCCTAAATTTAGGAGCCCTATCAAGGGCTGTTGAAATTACCGATCAGGTGCTTGCTGACAAAATCGATTTTGACGAAGCGAGTCTTATGCTTCGATTGGTGTACAAACAAACTCAAAAGGTCAATCACCTCATCCTATCACTCGCTTTTGCCTTAGGTGCTGCTTCCTTTAATCTGTTAATGGGAACCAATTGGATTTCTTGTCTGGTTGCTTTTTTCATGGGCATGCTGGTTTACGGTCTGACTTACCTGTCAAACAAATCCAAGTTTATTAATAATACTCTTGAAGTCCTTGCCGCTTTCGTTGTTACAATTATCATTGGTTTATTATCATTATGGTTGCCAACCCTAAACATTCCCCTCACAATTTTATCAGCCATTATCATCTTTATTCCGGGATTAGCAATTACAACTGCGTTGGAAGAGATCACATATAAGAGTCTGGTTTCGGGTTCAGCCAAACTTTTTGACGCCTCAATCTCTCTCTTCAAACAGTTCTTTGGAACCATACTTGGATTATCTGTACTTCCCTTATTTATCGATATTAATATCGAACCAGTTGTTTCTAACCTCCCTAAATGGATCAGTCATTCAGGTATCCCCCTATTGGCAATCTGCCTGCTTCCCATCTTTCAAGTGCGTCGAAAAGATATGATTTATGGGGTTCTGACCAGTATAATCAGCTATTCAGTAACCGTTTTACTAGCGTCAACCGGGATCTTAATCAGTACTTTTATTGGAAGCATCACCGTTGTTCTTGTCAGCAATCTTTTTGCTCGCATCACACAATCGCCCCGACATGTTTTTATTACTCAGGGCATTATCATGCTTGTTCCCGGAAGCAAAGCCTTTATCGGAATCAGTACTTTTTTTCTGAGCACCCCCATTGAAAATGCAAGTAATCTTGGTTCACAAATCACCTATATTCTTATGGGAATCATTGGAGGTCTACTATTTTCAGGTAGCTTTAATACAAAATAATCAATTGTTAATAACTAAATATTGAAAATTCCCAAATAAAAACTATTTTTGTTTCAAGAATTATCACTTCAAGAAAATAAATGATAGATAATACTGATAATTATTTTGACGATGACGCTCTTGAATCTGTAGTTAGATTCGAAACGATGCTCAAGAATAACAAACCATGCTACTTCGATGTTCATGAGTTTGAAAACCTCGTCGACCATTACCTTGAAACACATAAACTGGCAAAAGCTTCCAAAGCTTCAGACTTAGCCATACAGCTACACCCCTCTTCTATCTCACTACAGCTTAAACAAGCACAAGTGCTTATAAGTCGAGGAGAAGAAATAAAGGCGCTAAATATCCTCAAGAAACTGAAATCGATAGAAAGCACCAATAAAAACATCTACATCCTCATTGGGAATATCTACAATATTCTTAAAAAACCTCAAAATGCTAAAATTCAATTCGATATTGCTTTGGGGTTATGCTATGACGATAAGGAAGATTTGTTATTTCGAATTGCTGTCTCATTCGAACAACTAGGTTTATACGATTTGGCTTTGCCCTACTTTAAGGAAGTTCATCAATTAAATAGTGAAGATCCGGAAGTCCTTTTTGAAATCGCTTATTGTTACGAAAAATTACAACAAGATAGAGAAAGTATTGAGGCTTATAAAGCTTATCTGGAACTGGATCCTTTTTCAGATAATGCCTGGTATAACCTGGGTATCCTGTACAACCGAACCGATCAAAGCTTAAAATCTGTTGAAGCCTACGATTTCTGTATCGCCATCAACGAAAAGCATAGCAAAGCCTACTTCAACAAGGCTAATGCATTAGCACTTTGTGATAAATTCGAAGAAGCAATCAAAAGCTATATCGAATATCTCGAATTCGAAGATGATCATGCCTCTACCTATTCATACATTGGCGAATGTTTCGAAAAACTTGAAGAGTACGATCAGGCAATGATCTACTACGAGAATGCCATTCAGGAAGATGAAACCTTTGCTGATCCTTGGTTTGGAATGGGACTAATCCTGCTTTATCAGGATAAAATTGACGAAAGTTTGGTATACTTAAATGAAGCTAAAAAGCTTGATGATACAAATCCTGATTATTGGTTTGCCTTAGGTTCGGCCTATTCGCGATTACCTGAAGCTCAAAAGGCTGTTCAGTGCTTTCGGGAGGCAATAAATCTGGATCCTTACGACCCAACTTATGCCATTACGCTGGCTGAGTTTTATCATCAGAACAATAAGGAGGAAGCCGCTATTGACGTTTTACTCGAAAGCCTGGGTTGTTGCCCTGACGATGTTCAATTGCAGAACAATTTGGCTGCCTATTACATGCTAGCTTCTGATGCAAATGCAGCCGAACATTATCTGCGTAAAGCCATGGCAGATCCAGAGAATAAAATCGAAGACATCTTCATTCAATTTCCTGAACTGGAAAACAACAACAAATTCAAACAAATTATTAAAGCTAATCAATAGAATTAGCTTTTTTTAGGCCTTGCATTTTCAATTCGAAAATTCATTTCAGGCCACTTATACGCACAAACAAAATGACTAGAACAATTAAAGACTACATTATTATTGCCATGAAAGGCATGGGAATGGGAGCTGCAGACGTAGTTCCGGGAGTTTCAGGAGGAACCATCGCATTTATAACCGGTATTTACGAAGAATTGATTGAAAGTATTAAGTCTATCAATCTAAATGCCATCAAACTTCTGTTAAAATTTAAGATTAAAGATTTTTGGAAAGCTATCAATGCAAATTTTCTGATTTCAATTATCCTTGGAATTGCAATTAGTTTCATTTCATTAGCGAAACTGATCAAATACCTTCTTGAGCAACACCCTATTCTAATCTGGTCATTCTTTTTCGGCTTAATCATTGCATCAGCTCTTGTTGTAGCAAAAAAAATCACCGAATGGAAACTTAGAAGCATCGTCGCAATGCTTATCGGCATAGGAATTGCCTATATGGTTACCGTGGTTACGCCAGCTGAAACCCCAAATGCCTACTGGTTTCTTTTTCTTTCGGGCGCCTTGGCTATTTGCGCCATGATTCTTCCAGGAATATCAGGAGCCTTTATTTTACTCTTACTAGGTAAATATGAATTTGTATTATCTGCCTTAAGTCAATTTAAATTAGATGTGATTGCTGTGGTTGGCTTAGGTGCCGTTACCGGTCTGTTAAGCTTTTCGAATTTACTAAGCTGGTTATTGCATAAATATCACAACATGACCATCGCCCTCCTGTCTGGTTTTATGATTGGATCATTAAATAAAGTTTGGCCATGGAAAGAAACCCTTTCGACGTTCACAGATCGACATGGAGTTGAAAAACCACTGCTTCAAGGCAACATTTTACCTCAAACATTTGAAAACCTAACAGGTCAACAGGCAAATTTACTGGCAGCAATTGAACTTGCAATTTTAGGTTTTGCACTAATTATTGTGATGGAAAAATTCTCACCTGAATCAAAAGAGTAATTTACCCACCTGATAATACAATGAGTTCATATTCAGAGAAAAGGAATTACTTTCTAAACTGTTCTATTTTTTATCTTTAACCTTCACACTCAGCCCTGTCATCATGAAAACATACGGCATTATCGGTAATCCTCTGGGACATTCGTTCTCAAAACAATACTTTACAGATAAGTTTGAAAATGAAAAAATTGAGGCTCAGTTTTTGAATTTTGAAATTCCATCTATTGAGAAAATTCTTGATGTTGTTGACAGTAACCCACAACTAAAAGGTTTATGTGTCACAATTCCTTACAAAGAGAAAGTGATCGCTTATCTGGATGAAATTGATCCTTTAGCTAAAGAGATTGGTGCCGTTAATTCAATTCAGATTAAACACAAAGGCGATAAGGTGTATTTGAAAGGCTATAACACAGATATTTTTGGCTTTGGTGAGTCTTTAAAAAGTTTTATAGAGGGGAATGATTTTAAAGCGTTAATATTAGGTACTGGTGGTGCTTCAAAAGCTATCGAAACAGCCCTTCGAAATATGAAGATCGACTTTATTTCTGTTTCGCGAAAGAGAACTGAAAAATCAATCTCCTACGAAGAGATTACTGAAGAAATCATCTCTGATCACAAACTCATTATCAACTGTACACCTTTGGGCACATTTCCCAAAACACATACCTGTCCTGATATTCCATACGCACTCTTAGACAAGACGTATTACTTATACGATTTGGTATACAACCCCAACACCACACTTTTTATGGCAAAAGGTTTGGAGCGTGGAGCTAAAGTTCATAATGGACTTAAAATGCTCCATTTACAAGCTGAAGAATCGTGGAAAATATGGAACGAATAAGGCGATTTTAAATCTCCTTATTCAAATCTTCAGGGTATTCAATTTTGCAAAGGAATAAGCCATGTCCGGGAACAGATGTTCCGGCATTGCTTCTATTCTGACTTTCGATTACCTGACGGAAACCAGCCATATCAAGTTTTCCCCGCCCTACTTCAACTAATGTTCCCACAATAGCACGCACCATATTCCGTAAGAAACGGTCTGCACTCACCGTAAAGACCAACTCATCGCCACGATCTTCCCATTCGGCCTTATAAATCTTACAAATGTTGGTTTTCGAATCGGTATGCAACTTGCTAAAACTCGTGAAATCCTCGTAATCAAACAGAAGTTTTGCGGCCTCGTTCATTTTATCCACATCAAGCTGATGTGTCATGGTCCAATGCGACTCAGAACGAAAAGGATTTTTATCCTTCGTAATAAAATATTGATAGGTTCTTGCTAAAGCATCAAAGCGCGTGTGAGCTTCAGAATGTACCGGGAACATCGATTTTACGGCAATATCATAGGGTAAAAAACGATTCAAACGAAAAACCAGCTTCTCAGCTTCAACATCCCGAATATCATTCAAATCGAAATGGGCCATAAAATCACTGGCATGAACACCAGTATCCGTTCTGCCACAACCAACAACATTCACCTCCTGATTCAAAATTGTACTTAGAGCTTTATTCAAAACTTCCTGTACCGTAATAGCATTAGGCTGTACTTGCCAGCCATGATAGTTGGTTCCTTTATAACTAAGTTGTATAAAATATCTTTGAGTCAAAACTGATGTGTGTTTATAGTTAGCCCGTAATAACTGCACAAAAATAGCAATTCCAAGGAGAATCTCTAAATCAATATTAAATATATGGAGGGTGCTAATATATAGAAATAGCTTAAAACAAGACAAAAAAAAGCGCACTAGCTAATGGATTTTAAACTCCTATAAAACAGGATTTGAGTGCCCATCTGGTCAAGTTTCCCCTGTGTCCGAAAACAACCCGAAGGTTGGGGCCTGCTTTTGCAAACGTGTAGCTTTCTCGGTAACTTGTAAGTGTTGAGTTTAACAATCGATAACTAGTGCGATTATGCTTTTATCTTATATGTAAAGAACGTTCTATCTTGCATGCAAAGTAAGTAATTTTTTCTGTGTTTACAAGGGATACAGAAGAAATTCCTTTAGTTTGGAATAAAGCTTTTATGAGTCAACTTAAAACCTTACCTTTATTAAATGCCTAGTAATTAAATAAGGATCATAGAGATAAACCTGGATCCACCCTCCCAAACAATTCAGCAATAAAAGATACATTTTCCGATATTTTTATATTTTTGCCGAGCCAATAACAAATTATGCCAGACACGCCCTATATAAACATACATACGCACCAAATGGATCATACCGATGGTGTCATATCTGTATTAAATGTTTTCCCGGAAAAGTATATGACGATTGCACATACAGATAAATTAATTACTGTAGGCGTACATCCCTGGCATCTAGAAAAGAAAAATGCAGATGTAAATCTGGAGTTGGTTAAAGAATTTGCTTCAAAGCCAAATGTTATGGCAATTGGAGAAATCGGTTTGGATAGAGCTATTAAAACACCATTGAATCTGCAGGAAACATTTTTCACAAAACAAATTGAAATAGCTGAAACCTATAAAAAGCCAATTATCGTTCATGCTGTTAGATATTTCCCGGAACTTATATCAATAAAAAAAAGAGTACAAGCATCTACCCCATGGTTGATTCATGGTTTTAGAAACAATATGCAAATCGCTCAGGAACTGCTAAAACACAATTGCTTTATCTCATTTGGTGAAGCCTTATTATTCGATCAGAAAGTTCAAAATATATTTATAGAAATGCCGATAAACCGTTTATTTCTGGAAACGGATGAAAGCAAACATTCTATTGTCGAAATATATGAGAAAGCTGCCAGCTTAAAGAAAATGCAACTAGCCATTTTTAAAATTGAGCTTTTAAAAAATTACAATACTGTATTTAAAAAACACATTTAAAGCAATCTTGTTTTAATAATTCGACAACAAGAACTTTAAACCTATAATATTTTGGATTAAGATGAATACTGAATGGTTAAGCAGAACAGAACTTCTGCTTGGAGAAGAAAGATTAGAGCAGGTAAAAAACGCTCACGTATTGGTTGTTGGACTTGGCGGCGTTGGAGCCTATGCGGCTGAATTGCTTTGCAGAGCCGGAGTTGGTCAAATGACCATTGTTGACGGAGATAACATCGAAGCATCGAATATCAACAGGCAACTACCTGCGACAAACAAAACTCTCGGCGAAGATAAGGCTGAAGTCATGGCTGAGCGACTTAAATCCATCAATCCGGATATAAAGCTTCGTGTGATCAACGAATTTCTACGAGATCAACGCATGATTGAAGTCCTTGCTGAGGCAGAATACGACTACGTGGTTGATGCTATTGATACTCTGGCACCAAAGATTTTCCTGATTTATCATAGTCTTAGCATGAAATATAAGGTAGTAAGCTCCATGGGTGCTGGTGGTAAAATGGATCCCAGCCAAATTCAAGTAACAGATATTTCTAAATCGTACAACTGCAAACTGGCCCGTATGCTTCGAAAAAAATTACATCAAAAAGGTGTGCACAAAGGCGTAAAAGTTGTTTTTTCACCTGAAGAAGTCGATAAAAGTGCTGTGGTATTAGTCGAAAGCCAAAATAAAAGATCCAATGTAGGCACAATTTCGTACATGCCTCCAATCTTTGGTTGTTTTATTGCTTCAGTTGTCTTACGGGATTTAGCAGCAAAAAAAGAATAATAATTTGAGTTCAGGAGCCCTTTCTTTAAGATAGGGCTTTTTTAATTTCACAAAATTCCTAAACGCAAGATTATCAATTAAAATATCTTAAAAATTTGGCTTTCGAAATATACTTAAGTCACCTTTTTCTTATCTTTCGGTAAATCAATATACAACTAACCGAAAAAAGAATGCAATACTATTTCGATATCCTCCCTTCACCTATAGGAGACTTGCTTATTTTAGCTCAGGAATTCGCTTTAAAAAAGATTGTCTTTCAGCCCAAGAATCAGACTCACCAAATTAATTCGGATTGGATTCATGGTTCTGAGTTGATCGAGCAAACAAAAAACGAACTTAGAGCTTACTTTTCTGGACATTTAAAAGGATTTACCGTGCAAGTAAATCCCAGCGGGACTCCATTTCAAAAAAAAATATGGAAAGAGGTCATGGCTATTCCATACGGAAAGGTCTGTTCCTATCAGGATGTTGCCAATAACATCAATCATGCTTCGGCCTGTCGGGCTGTTGGAAGAGCCAATGCACAAAATCCTATTCCAATTATAATTCCCTGTCACAGAGTAATAGGAAAAAGTGGCAAACTAACAGGTTATGCTGGGGGCTTAAATCTAAAACAAAAACTTTTAAATATTGAAGGTATTGATATAGAACCCAACCCAACTCAATATACTCTTTTTTAGTTAACATTTAAACCTCTCTTATTCACTCTTTATATCAAATACATTAATAAGACTTCGTATTTTCATTATTTTATTTGATAAACTCACTAAAAACAATACCTTGCGGGCTGTTTAAATCAAAAAACAATATCGGTTGTTGTAAATTATACAGCAATCAAAAAAACAAAACTAAATGACCAATAAAATTGCACATACATTCCACATCCCGGTTATGGGAACTGGATATACTGTGAACACACCATTACATGTAGCTCAGTATGGTATTTCGTCAGTTATTTCCATTGTGGATGATATGCTTCTTGAAAATTTACGTGAATTTTATAGCAAACAATATAGCTTGCCATTTCTACCTATTTCAGAAAAGACTTTTGATTGTAGAGCTCAAAGAATCACGGCATATCTTAACCTGATGGACAAGATGGTTAAGAACAAATTTGAAGAAGTCAAAGAATCATTTCTTGAAAAGGGAAAAGAATTTGAAAAATACATGGATTTACTTCCTGATGTTTCATCCCTAAAAAAAGAAATTCAGAACAAACTAAATAATAACCCTATTGTCAAGGATATCAAAAACTGGTTGAACGACAATCTACCTATGGGAACCATTGATGTTAATATTATGACCAAGGTAGATAAGGCAAACTCATTTGAAGGTGAGAAATTACCAAGCGAATACAACGATGCTCATGCAGCACTGAGAGGCTTTGCCAACAGTACACTTGAGTCTTCATTAGTTCTTTCAGCCGGTATGAACCCTCGTTTATATGGCTATCTGGAGCAGTTCGATGATTTTTTTCCTACTGAAGAGGGCTACATTAAGAAGAAAATCGTTCTAAAGGTTAGTGATTACCGTTCAGCACTTATTCAGGGTAAATTCCTCGCTAAAAAAGGAATTTGGGTTTCCGAATACAGAATAGAATCAGGCCTCAACTGTGGTGGACATGCTTTTGCTACAGAAGGATTTCTGATGGGACCTATCCTTGAAGAATTTAAAGCAAATCGTTCAGACTTAATTGCAGATACAAGTGAGCTCTTGTTTTCTGCACTTCAATCTAAAAAGCGTCCGATTCCCCAAGGGGATCTGGAGCTTAAAATCACAGCACAAGGCGGGGTCGGAACTGCCGACGAACATGAATTCCTATTGGATTATTATGGAATTGATTCAGTCGGTTGGGGTTCACCTTTCCTTTTAGTTCCTGAGGTCTGTGATGTGGATGAAAAAACATTTAAAACTCTTGCAGAAGCTAGAGAAGATGATTTATACTTAAGTCATTCTTCGCCACTGGGAGTTCGTTTTAACAACCTCAAAGGCAATACGCGTGATGAGGGCAAGATTGAAATGATTAAGGCTGGTAAACCCGGAAGTATTTGTACCAAACGCTTGTTAGTTGCTAATACAGAGTATACCGATGAACCGATTTGTACAGCCTCAAGACAATATCAAAATCTTAAGATTAAAGATTTAAAATCCCAAAACCTGAGCAAAGAGCAGTATGATTCTGAAATCATAAAGATGAGTCAAAAATCATGTCTTTGTAAAGGTCTGTCTGCATCTTCGTATATCGTGAATAAACTAGATACCACTGCAGATGGAGATGGTGTTTCAATTTGTCCTGGTCCAAACATGGCCTATTTCTCCGAGAAAGCGAGCTTTAAACAAATGGTTGATCACATTTATGGTCGATTGAATCTGATTAAACGTTCTGATCGACCGAATATGTTTGCCAAAGAATTAAGCATCTATATTAACTACCTTAAAGAACAGATAGCTGAATTAAAAGATCCTGATAAAAAAAGTCTCAGAAACCTTGAAAAATTCAAAAGCAATCTTTTGGCTGGTATTGAGTATTACAATTCTTTATCAGAAAAAATAAAGGATCAATTTGCTCAATTTAAAGTTCTCATTCAAGATGATATCACCAAATTAGAAACCGAACTTAAACAAATCAAGTTCCCTTCTTAAAAAGGTAATATTTAGATATAAGAATCCCCATCTAACTTTAGTTAAATGGGGATTTTTTATATCCATGTTTCAGACTTAGTCTTTAATCCCAACCATCTTTTCCAACATATCTGTTGTAACCGATTTAGGGCGTTCCAAAGGATAACCTAAAGCTCTGTCCCAAATAATATTAGCACAAATACCTATGGCTCTTCCAATACCAAACAATACCGTATAGAAATCATACTCCGTCACACCATAGTGCCACTGAATAACTCCCGATTGCGCATCCACATTAGGCCAGGGATTCTTAGCTTTACCATGTTCCTGCAAAATTGGAGGAACAACCTTATATAATAAATCGGCATACTTAAAAATCGGATCATCAGGAAGATGTTTCTTACTGAACTCTCTTTGCAGCATATAACGAGGGTCGGTTTTTCTCAATACAGCGTGACCAAAACCTGGAATTACTTGCCCGGAATTCAAAGTATCCCACACAAACTTCTGCATCTCTTCTTCAGTTGGAAGCTTATTATCCATCTTCTCCATCACTGCCTGTAACCAGCGTAGGACTTCCTGATTAGCCAAACCATGAAGAGGACCTGCCAAACCATTAATCATTGCAGAAATAGAAAGGTAAATATCTGACAAGGAACTGGCAACCAAATGACCGGTATGGGCACTCACATTACCACTTTCATGATCAGAATGAATAATAAAATGCAAACGTGATACATCATCGTAAGGCTTATCAATACCCATCATATTTGCAAAATCAGCTCCCATATCCAAATTAGGATTTGATTGAATTTTTTCACCTTTTCTATACAACTTATTATAAATATAAGCCGCAATTTCAGGTAGTTTTGCCAATAAATTTAGGGCATCTTCATAAGTTGGTTCCCAATAATCTTTCTTTTTGAGTCCAGCCTGATATTCACGATTAAATTCAGATTCACGATTTAGAGTCAAAATGGCTGTCGAAAAAATTGCCATTGGATGACTTGATGTAGGAAAAGAATCGATCACATCGTAAACGTAACGTGGGACGATACGACGCTTGTTAAATTGTTCGACCACCTGCATTACCTCTTCTTCATTCGGAAAATCTCCGGTCAAAAGCAAGTAAAACAAACCTTCAACAAAAGGCATTTCGGCACCTTTAGGCTTGGGTAAGTGATCAATAACTTCTTGTAAAGTAAAACCACGATAACGAATCCCTTCTTCGGGATCAAGATATGAAATATCGGTAACAAGAGACTTAATGCCCCTCATACCACCAAGTACCTGTGATACTGTGACACTGTCAACCTGAACATCGCCAAATTCTTTTAACAGGCGTTTGGTTCTCGGACGGTGTTCTTTAATCTTTTTAGATAACTTGTATTTTAGAGTTCCTCTCATATGGTTAGTGTATTAGTTTAGTATGTTTTGTTTGATTTTGATCTATTATATCTTTATAGATAGAGTTCATTCAAATTTCTTTTCTTTGATCAACAATTTTGTTTTCGAATTAAATTCAATGCGCTTCCTGCTTTAAACCAGTCTATTTGAACATCGTTATATGTGTGACAAGCCTGAATTTTATCCTGACTTCCATCTTCATGCTTTAGAATAAGTGTTAAATTCTTACCTGCTTGAAAATCTTTCAGACCCAGAATATCAATCACATCCTTCTCCTGAATTTTATCGTAATCAGCCTTATCAGCAAAAGTTAGTGCTAAAACGCCCTGTTTTTTAAGATTAGTCTCGTGAATTCGTGCAAATGAACGAACAAGCACAGCCTTAATACCCAAATGACGGGGTTCCATTGCCGCATGTTCTCTTGAAGACCCTTCCCCATAATTCTCGTCACCAACTACTATAGAGGCCAATCCTTCAGCTTTAATCGCACGGGCTACAACAGGAACTTCTTCATATTTACCTGAAAGCGGATTGAAGATTGAATTGCTTTCATCATTGAAATAGTTAATTGCACCAATCAACATATTATTCGAAATATTATCCAAATGACCACGAAAACGTAACCAAGGACCTGCCATCGAAATGTGATCAGTTGTACACTTACCCTTAGCCTTAATCAAAAGCTTAAGTCCTGTGTAATCTTCACCATCCCATTCGTTAAAAGGGGCTAACAACTGCAAGCGTTCCGAATCAGAATTAACCACTACTTTTACAGCACTTCCATCTTCCTGAGGCGCTAAATAACCTGCATCTTTCACATCAAAACCTTGTGGAGGCAACTCATAACCTGTTGGCTCATCCAATCTGACTTCAACACCATCTTCATTAATCAAGGTATCAGTCATCGGATTAAAAGTAAGATCACCAGCTATCGCCATGGCAGTTACCAACTCAGGTGAAGCCACAAAACCATGGGTATTGGGGTTACCATCATTTCGTTTGGCAAAATTTCGATTGAAAGACGTAATAATGGAATTCTTACGGGTTGGATCGTCAGTATGGCGTTTCCACTGACCAATACAAGGTCCGCAGGCATTTGACATGATCACACCTCCGATATCTTCAAATTCACTTAAGATACCATCTCGAGCAGTTGTATAGCGAACCATTTCAGAACCGGGAGTGACTATAAATTCTGATTTTACCTTCAGATTTTTATCTTTTGCTTGCTTCGCTAATGAAGCTGCACGAGACAAATCTTCGTAGGATGAGTTGGTACAGGAACCGATTAAGCCCACTTCTAATTTTTGCGGATAATTGTTTCTTTTAACCGCCTCAGCAAATTCGGAAAGCGGATGCGCTAAATCCGGAGTAAACGGACCATTAATATAGGGCTCCAATTCTGAAAGATTGATTTCGATTAACTCATCATAGAACTTTTCCGGATTTAAGGCGACTTCTTCATCTGAACGCAAATGTGGCATAATGGCATCAGCCAAATCAGCAATTTCCTCACGACCAGTATGACGCAAGTAAGTGCTCATATTCTTATCGTAAGAAAAAATTGAAGTCGTTGCTCCAATTTCAGCACCCATATTACAAATGGTTCCTTTCCCGGTACAAGAAAGTGCATCAGCACCTTCACCAAAATACTCAACAATTGCTCCGGTTCCTCCCTTTACAGTCAGAATACCTGCAACTTTCAAAATAACATCCTTGGACGAAGCCCAGCCACTTAATTTACCCGTCAATTTAACACCAATCAGTTTAGGCATTTTAAGCTCCCATGCCATACCCGCCATAACATCAACAGCATCTGCACCGCCAACGCCGATAGCAACCATTCCCAAACCACCGGCATTAACCGTATGTGAATCGGTTCCAATCATCATACCCCCAGGGAAAGCATAGTTTTCAAGAACCACTTGATGGATAATACCAGCACCTGGTTTCCAGAATCCAATACCATATTTATCAGATACTGTTTGTAAGAAATTATAAACCTCATTGTTTTGCAAAAGAGCTTCCTGTAGGTCTTCATCGGCACCTACTGAGGCCTGAATAAGGTGATCACAATGCACTGTTGATGGAACAGCAACTTTCGACTTACCTGCATTCATAAATTGAAGAAGAGCCATTTGTGCAGTTGCATCCTGCATCGCAACACGATCCGGAGAAAAATTAACGTAATCCTCTCCTCTTTTAAACGCGTGTAAAGACTCATCATCGTATAAATGGGAGTATAAAATCTTTTCACTCAGGGTCAATGGGCGACCTAAGTTTTTTCGGGCAGCCTCAATTCGGGCCGGCATATCTTTGTAGACAGATTTAATCAGTTCGAGGTCAAAAAGCATGTTTTAAAATTTTGGTTTGATATTTAATATTTAAAAGAGAAATTCTCTTTTAAGTGGCTATTTTTTTCGAATCCCTAAATTAATAAAAAAACCCATAAATAAGACATAAAGATCTTCTTTTATTAAGTTCTTATATGCAGCTTTTCCCCTTGCCTTTCAACCCAAATTTTCCATCCAAAGCATTCACATATCTAAATATACTAAAAGCAGGTAAATAATTCAATTCTATCGGATAATATTAAGAACTAATTAACTATGACATAACTAGTCTACATAAAACAGCTATTATGATTTATGCTTAGCAAGTGTAGAATTGCTTAGAAATCTTTGAATTGAGAAGTTCAAAAAAAGCTTATAAGCAGTTTTTTAAAAAGTGAAATATTTGAAAAAAAGATAGTGAAATTATTCTCTAATTGGGGTGAAACGAGGAATATCGGTTAAAATTGGAAACACTATTCTTATAGGAGGAAGGGAAAAATTAATAAGTCTGTTATTTAAAACTCGAATGGAAACACAATAAGAAACTTTTGAAATTTTAAATCAGTTATTTTCCTTTTCTACCAAACTCAACCACTTCCAAATCTTTAATCTGCATACCATCTATATTAAAACGTATGAGAGTTTGAACCTGATGAAAACCTTGCAAACCTGCTGCTCCCGGATTAATGTGTAATAAGTTGAGCTCCTTATCGAACATCACCTTTAATATATGAGAATGGCCTGAAATAAACAATTGTGGTGGGTTTTGCTTGATTTCTTCACGTATATTTTGGTCGTATCGTTTGGGGTAACCTCCAATGTGAGTGATCCAAACATCAACGTCTTCGCATTTGAAACGTTGGTGTAAGGGATGCACTAAACGAACATCCTGCCCATCGGCATTGCCATATACAGCCCTTAGGGGTGCACATTCAGCCAGACGATTTGCTGTTTCAATATTACCTATATCTCCGGCATGCCAAATTTCATCACATCCTTCAAAATATTTAAAAATATTATCATCGAGGTGAGCATGTGTGTCCGAAAGTAAGACTATTCGCTTCATTGAAATTTCGTTTAGTTTATAAGGATCTAAAATTAGTTGAAATTATGCTTACTCATACACCGAAAAACCAATATTAAATTCAAGAGCTCTTCGTTCAGGCAGCGAACATCAAGGAATTGACGAAATTAAGCCTAAGTCAAACTTAAATTCCAGTAAAAATGCTTAGTTTTGCATGCTTTTTTATACAGGATAAAATTGCATCCAGACAATTTGTGTTGACAAACTTCTGATAGTATCAACACGAACCTGGGAAAGTTAAGTAGAAAGTAAACACAATTAGCTATGGCTTTTATAGACGAAATAAACAGACGACGTACCTTTGGTATTATCTCTCACCCCGATGCCGGTAAAACAACCCTAACTGAAAAACTTTTGTTATTTGGTGGTGCTATTCACGTAGCAGGTGCTGTAAAATCGAATAAAATTAAAAAGACTGCAACTTCCGACTTTATGGAAATTGAGCGACAAAGAGGTATCTCAGTTGCAACTTCGGTAATGGGTTTCGAATACAAAGGACATAAAGTCAATATTCTGGACACTCCTGGTCACCAGGATTTTGCTGAGGATACCTTCCGTACCTTAACAGCTTGTGATTCGGTTATCATTGTGATTGACGTAGCAAAGGGGGTTGAGGAACAAACCCGCAAATTAATGAAGGTTTGTCGTATGAGAAAAACACCTGTGATCGTTTTCATTAATAAAATGGACCGTTCGGGTAAAGATGCTTTCGACTTGCTTGACGAAATTGAAGAAGAATTACAGTTGAATGTAAATCCTTTGAGCTGGCCCATTAATATGGGACCTGATTTTAAAGGGGTTTATAATATATACCATAAGAATTTAAGTCTATTCACACCTGGAACTCAAACGGTTCAGGACACTATTGAATTCAACGATCTCTCAAATCCACAGTTGGAAGAGTACATTGGAGACGATGCTGAAGTACTTCGCGAAGAATTGGATTTGGTCTCAGGCGTTTATCCTGAATTTAATGTTGAAGATTATCTGAATGCTGAAATTGCACCTGTTTTCTTTGGCTCAGCACTGAATAACTTTGGTGTACAAGAGCTACTTGATGTTTTTGTTAAGATCGCTCCTTCTCCACTGCCATGTCAAACTGTTGAACGTATGATTCAGCCTGAAGAAGAAAAGTTTTCTGGTTTTGTTTTTAAGATTCATGCCAATATGGACCCGAATCACCGTGACAGAATTGCCTTTGTGAAAATTGTATCGGGTACATTCAGAAGAAATACCCCATATCTTCACGTACGCAATGGTAAGAAGATCAAATTCTCGAGTCCTACAGCCTTTATGGCAGAAAAAAAATCGATTGTAGATGAAGCCTACCCAGGGGATATCATCGGTCTGCACGATACCGGAAACTTTAAAATTGGTGATACACTAACTGAAGGTGAAAAAATCAACTTCAAAGGAATTCCATCATTCTCTCCTGAGCTTTTTAAATACATCGAGAATGCTGATCCAATGAAATCAAAACAATTAGCAAAAGGAATCGACCAGTTGATGGACGAAGGTGTAGCCCAGCTATTCACATCTCAATTCAATGGTCGTAAAGTCATTGGAACCGTTGGAGCATTACAATTCGAGGTAATAGAATATCGATTATTACACGAATACAGCGCTTCCTGTCGTTGGGAACACATCAACCTTCATAAAGCATGCTGGATTAAATCCAACGACGATGAAGAGTTAAAGGAATTCAAGAAAGCCAAATACCAATATATCGCAAAAGATAAACATGGACGTGATGTTTTCCTTGCTGACTCTGGTTATATGTTGCAAATGGCTCAAAACAATTATAAAAATTTGGAGTTCCATTTTACCTCTGAATTTTAAAAATCAAGATTAAATTAATCATTATGTCTTTAGAAGAAGGATTAAATTTCACTCAGGAATTAATAGTTGAAGATACCAACACAGCTATCGCACACGGGTCTGGTAAATTGCCTGTATTTGCAACACCTGCAATGGTAGCCTTTATGGAAAACACAGCTGTTAAATGCATAGAAAATGGCTTGGATAAAGGCTTAGATACGGTTGGAATTCAAATCGACACCAAACATATAAAAGCCACTAAAGTTGGTAAAAAGGTAACTTGTACAGCCACGCTAACGAAAGTTGACGGTAAAAAATTGACTTTCCAAATTGAAGCAACTGACGAAGATGGCCCAATTGGTTCATCACTCCACAAGCGCTATATTATCGATCCTATTAAATTTATGGAGAGAGCCTAAATAGTTAAAAACAAAAAAAAATTGCCCGTTCAGATAAACTTTGAATGGGCTTTTTTTATGATCTGTTTTTTGAGTATCTTATAAGTTGTAAATTAACAAACAGAGCCATGAAAGCAATATTCAAAAAACTAATCGGTTCACTCCTATTGATTGCACTGGTAACAAGCCTTTCGGCACAAAAAAAAGATGAGAGAAAGGCCCAAAAGATGAAGGCCTATCAGGAATGTCTACAACTAATTAAAAGTGGAGAATTCAAATTCGAAGCCGACAAAGCCTATCCTCAAGGTGGATCTTACATCGATCTGACAACAAATTATGGTTTTATCGAAATTTCTGAAAATAACTGTCTATGCGATTTGCCTTTTTTTGGACAAGCTTATCATGTGGATTACGGTGAAGATGGTGGGATGGATTTTGAAGGCGAAATTCTTAATCCAAAACTCACACCTGATGATAAAAAAATGAAAGTAACCTATGCCTTCGAAGTCAAGGATAAAGAGCTTTTCACTGTAATTATTGAAGCTTTTTCCAAAGAATCAGTCTCAACAATTATTCGATGTGACAGCAAAGCTCATATCTCTTACTCTGGGCAAATTGTGGAATTAAAAACGAAGGATACTGATGATCAATAAGCGACATCATTCCTACTTACTTTAGTAGAATTTAAACCAATCCATTTTTTTATTCCAAAAAACTTGTCTAGTTTAGCATCCACAAATAAAAAAACTAATGAGATCATTCAACAACAATAATGCTTTTAATAATTTGATGACTAATCGTTCGTCGAAAATGGAAAGCTTATAGTTGATTGTTAAAATATACCTACACTAGCTAAAGCCTTCCCCTACCGGAAGGCTTTTTTTATAAACTCATATTACATGACCATGTCTTTTTTCAATTCAAATAATAATATCAATAATAATTTTCCCTGAGGGTGAGAAAGGATATCGTCATGCACAGATTTAGCCTTTCCTCACCACGGAAAGGCTTTTTTTATTTCCAATAATAATTTAACCAAAACCAAGAAAAATGAAAGATTTAATTATTCCCAAGGATTACAAAAGTTTACTCGACCTGGATCAAACTGAAAAAGCGATTAAACTCATTAAAGACCAATTCCAATTGCAACTGTCTTCAGAATTACGATTAAAAAGGGTAACTGCGCCATTAATCGTGATGAAACATACGGGGCTCAATGACGATTTAAACGGTGTGGAACGTCCGGTTGCATTCCCAATTAAGGCTTTAGGTGATGACAAAGCTGAGGTGGTCCATTCACTTGCCAAATGGAAACGCTACATGCTGGGAGAACTCCGTATTCCTGCCGGACAAGGACTTTATACCGACATGAACGCCCTTCGTCCTGACGAAGATTTCACCAATATTCATTCCTTATATGTAGATCAATGGGATTGGGAAAAAAGCATCACTAAAGACGAAAGAAGCTTGGATACCCTAAAAGTGACAGTTCAACAAATTTATGCCGCCCTAAAACGTACCGCGTATATTCTTCAAGAATTCTACCCAAGTATTGAACCTCAGTTACCCGAAAAGATCTACTTCATTCATGCAGAAGAACTCTTATTAAAATATCCGGAATTAAGCCCCAAAGAGCGTGAGAGCAAAGTTGCTAAAGAATTTGGAGCCGTATTTATTATCGGCATCGGTAGTGAAATGGCCAACGGCGAGCCGCATGATGGTCGTGCCCCAGACTATGACGATTGGAGTACACCTACAGTAAACGGTTATAAAGGCTTGAACGGGGATATTATTCTATGGAACCCTGTACTTGAAATTGCTTTTGAAATTTCATCAATGGGTATTCGTGTAGATGAGGAAGCTCTTGAAAAACAATTAATCATTAGAGGGGCTGAAGATAGAAAGACACTCATGTTTCATAAAAAACTGCTGGCGGGAGAATTGCCTTATTCTATTGGTGGTGGAATTGGGCAATCGCGTCTGTGCATGTTTCTGCTCCAGAAAGCTCATATTGGTGAGGTCCAGTCAAGTATCTGGCCTGATAAAATGAGACAAAAATGTCAGGAATCCGGGATCTTCATCCTCTAACAGAGTATTATTATCAAAAGATTTTCAGATCGTTAAAGACAATATTAAGACAAGAGAATTCCAGAGTGGAAAATTTTTCTTAAATTTAGGAGGCTCTTGTCTTTATATATAAGACTCATGCCGGCCTACTTATAACGAACCAAAATCTTGTTTATGAAAAAAGCTCTTTTAATTGTAAGTATCTTAATTATTTTGGTATTTATACTTCATTTGGTCGCTCCCAAACATTATCAGGTAGAGCGTAAAATTGTTGTATCAACACAGATTGATACTGTTTTCAAAAGTCTCTGTTCATTAAAAGAACAACAAATGTGGTCACCCTGGGCTGAGATGGATCCCAATATGAAAGTTGAATATCGTGGTGTCGATGGTCAAATAGGATCTGTTTCACACTGGGTAGGTAACGATGATGTTGGAGAAGGAGAACAAGAAGTAACTAAAATTGAAGGCAACACATATATTGAAACGGAATTGCGCTTTCTTAAACCTTTTGAATCTACTAGTGTCGGTTTCCTTAAACTTAAAGAAGTTGACAATCAGACTGAAGTCACATGGGGATTTTATGGCGAGAATAAATTCCCAACGACAATTATCATGTTGTTTATGAATATCGATAAACAGATTGGTCCTGATTTTGAAAAAGGCCTTGCCAAGTTCAAAACTTATATCGAAAAATAACGATTAAAACATATTTATCACTAAAAAATTATAACAATGAAAAAAAACATGGGTCCTGTTGATCGTATTCTTCGTTCAATAGTTGCGATAACATTAATTGCATTGTATATCTTCGATGTTATCACCGGTACAATTGGTATTGTACTTGTTGTATTTGCTTCGATTATGCTTCTTTCAAGTATTATAGGCAATTGCCCTCCCTACTCACTGATGGGTATTAATACCTGCAAAAAGAAGGAATAGATACTTATCTAAAATATTAAAGGCTGCTTATATAAGCAGCCTTTAATATTTGAACATCCAATTTAAATATAATCACCTCCCTTGGGAGATTTAATCTTAGTTAAAAGTTTCATCTTAAGACCTCTCAACTGCCTGAAATCAGCCTCGGACTGCTGCCCAAATTTGAGCTTGACCTTCTCCAAACTCTCTTTTGACCCAACCAAAGTTAAAACATCTCCCTTTCTTAGTCGGGTATATCCTGTCGAAATAATTGGATTCTCATTGCGTTTGGTTGCCAGAATAATAACATCAGTCGGTAATTTAAGGTCGCGCAAACTCAAGCCATGAAGATCTGCATTTTGCATCTCAATGTCAACGGTATCCTGACTTTCATCCATTCCCAATATGATGGAAGTAGCAATAGGTGATCGAACCAAATGATCCATCAAACTAATCAACATGGACGCCGGTTCCACAATGAGTGCACCCAATTCCTGAAAACGTTTCATATATTTTCTATCGTGTAAACGCACGACCAAATGTCTCGTACCAAATTGTTCATAAGCCAATTCGCATATCTCTAAGCTCTCTTCATCTTGATAAAAAAGAACAAAACTATCAGCAGAATCAGCCCCTATTCGTTTCATCTCCTCCAATCCAAAATCCTTAATGTGAACGACCGGAATCCCCTGATATTCATGTGATGCTTTTTCCTTATCCCGGGTTGCCATCTTAACCCATATATCACTATTCATCAACTGTCTGGCAAGAGCGAGAGATTGCCCTTCTAAACCAAAAATAAAGACCTTTTTATCACGTTTCTCATGCATAACATCATGCTTACGATGAGATTCTCCAACCTTTAAAATCGCCCATTTAAAGAGAGGTGGACCAACGAAAAGGTTCAATACAATTACTGTTATTAAAATCGTACCAAATTCAACGCCCCATTCTGGGTATTTCTGACTCACTATCGAAACCAATCCTAGTGATATACCAGCCTGTGTGACATAGGGCATCCAAGACGATCTTCTTGTATGTGAAGGATCATTGGCTAGAATTCCTCCCAAAAAAGTTCCAATCCCAATTACAATTAATCTTAAAAAAAAGAAAAATAATGCAATCACAAAGGTCTGTGCAAACGTATCCAATGAAAGAGAAGCTCCTGTTAGGGTGAAGAACATAATGTAAATCATTGGGGTTACTTTTTCAACTATCTTAGAAAACTCCCTTCTAAATTCACTATAATTCACTATATAAAAACCACCCAAAATACAGATTAATAAAGGTTCAATATAAATATCAAAACTTAAATACTTTTGACTAAAAAAATGTACTTGATGTGCCAATACAAAGACTAAGTAGCCCAAAACAATTAATAAAATTGATTTAACTGTAGTTGACATTCTGAAACTTAGTAAAAGATTAATTCCTTTCCCTAATATATAACCCAAAAAGAAGGATAAACTCAACTCTCCAATCAAAATAAACACGAGTTTCGCATCAAACTCAACATTATTAATCAGCACATTACCAATAGATGAACAAATGGTAAATAAAATAATGACTAGAAATTCTTTAACAACGACAACGCCAATAACCGTTTTAGTAAAAGGCCCCTTAGCTCTCATCTCGTTTATAATAGCGATTGCAGAAACAGGAGAACGTGCAACAAAAATAGTTCCGATTAAAAGAGAAATTACCAATTTAACATGAGTCGCTAAATCAGACATAAAAGGAATGTAATCGCTAACAAAATATATCGCGCTAGAACTCAAAATAAATGTGAAAAACAATTGCCCAAAAGTTATCCACCTGATGCTTTTCATTCGCCCCTTCAATTCGGCCAAATATAGCTCAGCACCTGCAGCAAAAGCAATAAACGATAGAGAAATATCATTTATAAAATTGAGCCGGGATAAAGATTCGCTGGGAATGAGTTTCAACACAAAAGGTCCGACAATAATTCCAATAACTAAGAGACCTGTAATAATTGGTAACTTAACTTTCAAAAAATATAACGACAGCCGACTGGCCGCTACTGTCACAATTAAAAAGCCAGCTAAAAAGAGAATGATGTCGAGATAAATATCCATAGGCTGTTTAAGCTATTGGTGAATCTGACATATAAGATAATTATTTTTTTCATTCTTTAGGCCGAACAAAATACTTTTACAAGGTAAAATATCAATATACACGATTGAAATTCTTTATATCGAAAAGAATTACAAAAGTTTAGCAAAACTCGGAACCTTCATGGCTAATTTGATACCAATTTCACCTAAAGCTTTAATCCGTTCAATCAATTGAGCTTGTGACAGATTCTGCTTCGATGCTTTTTCAACTAATGCGATCAATGCCATATAAGTTTTTTCAGCTGTTGTATCCGGACAAACTGCCGTAATTTCTTCCTTAGACATTCCTTTAAGCTCAGCTAATTCATTTTGGTAGGTGGCATCAAAAGCGGCATCAGCTTCACTAAATAAATCATCATATTTGTTTGAAGTCATAATCTTATTTTTTAGATGTTAAGCTCTTTATTTTATTTGTAAGTTCCTGCAATTTCTGATATGCATCATCCGATTTTACATCAATCTCTTTCCCCCTTTTAAGCACCTCTTCAACCTGTTCGGAAAAGTTTGCCAATGAATTGCCAACTAAAGTATCTGCACCTGCAAGTCCAACAATCGAAAGTGCCTGCCCCTGTTCCTCTTTTAGTTTTCGAAGCGATTGCAGGTAAATTGTAACACTTGTATTTGCATTGTTCACCTGTAAATACGATTTATTGATAGCCTTCAATAGCTCTGTTTCCTGTATTAATATAGGATTAAGCAATTCAGCCCTCTTCTTCTCAATTTGTTTGCGAGCTGAATTTTGAAAATTTGCCATTTCATTTACGGCATTCTCTGACTCCTGCTTGCCCTCCTTCTGACCTGCCAGTTCTAAAGTTCCATATAAGGATGGCTCACCCTTTTTGAAAGATTGTAATTCCTTATTCAAAACATAGTGAATCACAAAAGGTGCATATACATCATCCACAAAAGTGTTGATATCGGTTTTTATTTTGTTGAAGTATAATTCGGCAAGATTCCGATGGGATTGTTGCAAAACCTGCAAATCATTTCCAATTGTTTGCGATAAAAGAACAGTTTCTTTGGGTACAGAGGCACATCCTGCTAACAGGATAATAAATACAATACTGACAATATTTTTCACTCTCATTAGTCTTTAATTTTAGATGAGATTATTGGGTTGTAATTGTTTTCTTTTAGGTTCTGAATAGTCACAAAAATAGTCTGGGGAAGCTTGTTCCATTCAAACCATTCCCAGCGTTCACATTTATCAGGTTCCATCAGCTTTATATCTCCTGAATCATAATCTGCCAACATAACAATTGTGACATAATGTTTCTGCTCTGCATCAAACAGATCATTGGTCAGTGTTCCAAAACAAATATTCTTAATTCGAATCCCTGTTTCTTCAAATACCTCACGAGCGGCACATTCTTCCCAGGATTCCTGATATTCCAAATGACCTCCGGGGAAGGCCCAGGTACCTTCGCCATGGGCATTTTTCCTCTTACCAAGAAGTATTTTCCCATCTTTTATCACTGCCACACCAATACCCACCCTTGGACGATTCTCTTTCATATATTATGATTCAATTTTATGAGCATTATCAAATTTACATAAAAATATAATAAACAAAAATTATTTTTTTAAGTAAAGTATATATGAAAATTATACAGAAAACCTCTAAATAGTTGAAACCAGTCCTGCCTATAAAAAACAAAGCGGATATACTAAAAACGAAATTTGAAAAAACGGGGTGTATTGATTTAAAACTTGAAGATTTTTCTGGATAGACGGGATATCCAACCAATAGCCTAAAAATATTTATCTGCTTGGAATAACTGAAAAGGAAAACATTTTTTTATTGAAGATCACAATAAATTTCAATCTTTTTTAACGATAAACCTTACGCTTACGAATTTCCACTTCACCTTTTATTTCCAGGGTTTTAATGGTTCGTATGACTGTTTCAACCCTCAAGCCTGTCAAATCACCAATCTGCTGACGAGTTAGTTTCACCTCATACGAGAATGCTTGTTTATACGGGGCAAATTGCTCTTTAAGATAGTCGAGCAAACGTAAAATACGATGTTCAGGTTCATTACTCGATATCTCCGAAACCATAATCGCTTTATAGTGCAAACGCTCAGCAAGTATGGTTGTTACTTCCAAATGCACATCAGGGTTTTCCTTAAGCAATTGAAAAAAATCGTCACGCTTCAAACGAATAATTTCAACTTTACTTATGGCTTCAGCATTAGCCGGACATTTAAAATTACCAAAAAGCGGAGGCTCTCCAAAACTCTTACCTGCTGAAAATAATCCTTGAATGTACTCCTTCCCATCCTCATTGAAATTATTCATTTTCACCTGGCCAGTCACTACCTGATAAAAATATTCAGCTCTTTCTCCCTCATTAAGAATGCGTTCACCACTCTCATAAGTTTTCACTTCTCCTCCATACTCCAATAAAAGTTCGTGATTTATCATGATTTCAAGGCTATTATGATTTGGATCATATTAAGATAGTGAATATTAATTCTAGTTTTGCTGCCACAGATGAATAAAAGACTCTGAAGTCTTCTACTCTGATAATGCAAATATCATAGAAATTTTAGAAAAATAATAATTGAATATCAATATCGAAGTAAAATGGAAAATTTAAACAAAGTATTAGTAGGAAATATCGTTGCTCAGCATCCCCATACTGCTAAAATTTTTAAAACCTATAAAATGGACTTTTGCTGTGGGGGCGATATTACTCTTGAAGATATCTGTACAAAAAAACAAGTTGACTTAAGCGAACTTGAAGGTAAATTACAGGATGTGATTAAACAGGCCATTCCATTAAAGGAAGATTATAACACATGGCCACTTGATACATTAGTGGATCATATCGAAAATCATTATCATAGAAAAGCCGAAGCGGACATTAACGATTTAATGCCCCACCTCGATAAGGTCGTTCGTGTTCATGGCGAAAAACATCCTCATCTTCCTGCTATACGCAGCTTATTTCTTGAGCTCGTTTCAGATCTGAGTGATCACATGATAAAGGAAGAGAAAATTTTATTTCCAATGATTCGTGAAAGCAAAGGGTTGGTCAGCCCTGAAATGGCAGAGAAACTGGATATTGAAATTTCTGCACTGCATTCAGAGCACGAAACTGTAGGCGATATCTTAAAGCAGATATCCAACCTGACAGACAACTTCACACCTCCCGAAGGCGCATGCAGGACTTACCGTTTGGTTTATCAATTATTGGAATTGTTCCAGGATGCCCTTCACATTCATGTGCATCTGGAGAACAATATCGTTTTTAAAAAAATCATAAATCAGAAGTAATAATCACAAAAGTATAAAGATCTAAGTTATGAATGCAAGAAAACTGTGGATAGGCTTAATTGCTGTCATTTTACTCTCCTTTTCAGTTGTAGGCTACTATGGGTACGAAATTTATAGAACGGCACCTCCTATCCCCGAAAAAATAATGACTGACTCAGGAGAAATTATTTTTACTAAAGCCGATATTCTGGATGGTCAGAACATCTGGCAGTCTATAGGCGGACAAGAAGTGGGTAGTATCTGGGGACACGGTGCCTATTTAGCTCCAGACTGGACAGCCGATTGGTTGCATAAAGAAGCCATATATATACTGAATCGATGGTCACAAACCGAAAAAAGCAAGTCTTTCGAAAGTTTAAATGAAGAAGAACAAGCCGCTTTAAAAGCTCGACTAAAAAAAGAACTTCGCTCCAATACATACAATGAAACAAGTAAAGTTACCATCATCAGCAATAACAGATGGGAAGCTATAAAGAATAACAGCAAACATTACACAGCCCTGTTTACTAATGATCCAGCCATGGATGAATTGCGTGAGGCTTATGCTGTTCGTAAGAACTCCTTATACGATCTAGAAAAAGCTCGTAAGATGAATGCTTTTTTCTTTTGGGCATCATGGGCCTGTGTAACCAATCGTCCTGATAACGATATTTCTTACACCAACAACTGGCCAAACGAACCTTTGGTTGACAATGAACCTACTGGTTCCTTAATGCTTTGGAGCGGATTCTCAATTATTATGCTTCTGATTGGTATCGCCTTACTGGGTTTCTACCATGCAAATCAGAACAAACATGAAGAACTCAAAGATACCTTACCTCAAAAGGACCCATTGACAGGAATTAATGCAACCCCATCGATGAAAGCAACTCTGAAATATTTCTGGGTGGTTAGTGGTTTAATTGTTTTGCAGGTTCTGTTTGGAGCCGTTACAGCCCATTTTGGTGTCGAAGGAGATGGTTTCTTTGGCCTTTCAATGGACAATCTGTTGCCCTATAGCGTATCTCGTACTTGGCATGTCCAATTGGGTATTTTTTGGATTGCAACCTCGTGGTTAGCAACAGGTTTATATATGGGACCTGCCATATCAGGTTTTGAACCTAAATTTCAACGACTTGGTGTAAATGTCCTATTCGGAGCTTTATTGGTTGTTGTGCTTGGGTCAATGGCTGGTCAATGGCTTGGTGTGATGCAAAAACTTGGTTTATTAGAAAACTTCTGGTTTGGTCACATGGGCTACGAATATGTCGATTTAGGTCGCTTTTGGCAGATTCTTCTGTTTGCCGGTTTGTTTATCTGGTTCTTCCTAATGTCGCGCTCTATCCTTCCTATCCTGCGTAAACCATCAGAAAACCGTAAAATTCTTTCCGTATTCTATCTTTCATGTTTTGCAATAGCCTTATTGTATGGAGCCGCGTTGATGTGGGGACAACATACCAATTTAGCATTAGCTGAGTACTGGCGCTGGTGGGTTGTTCATTTATGGGTTGAAGGTTTCTTCGAGGTGTTTGCAACCTCTGTAATAGCCATCTTATTTGTTCGTATGGGCATGTTGCGCCTGTCAACAGCCACAACCAATGTTTTATTCTCGGCAGTCATCTTCCTTTCAGGAGGAATTATCGGGACATTCCACCACCTTTATTTCTCAGGAACACCTACAGCTGTATTGGCATTGGGGTCTTCATTTAGTGCACTCGAAATTGTCCCTTTAGTCTTTATGGGATTCGAAATATATGAAAATGTGAAATTAAGTAAAGCGACTGATTGGATGCTGAAATACAAATGGGCAATCTACAGCTTTATAGCTGTTGCGTTTTGGAATTTAGTTGGAGCAGGCATCCTGGGTTTCCTTATCAATCCACCTATAGCGCTTTACTACATGCAAGGGCTAAACACCACCCCTCTTCACGGACATACAGCTCTGTTTGGTGTATATGGCATGTTGGGTATTGGTCTTATGCTTTTTGTCTTAAGAGGTCTGTCTGGCGAAACTGTTTGGGAAGATAAATGGTTAAAAATTGCCTTTTGGTCATTCAATATTGGCTTGGTCTTAATGATGGCTCTTAGCGTTTTACCTATAGGGATAGCACAAACATTTGCAAGCATCAAGCACGGTATGTGGTTTGCCCGGTCAGCAGAATTTAATCAACAGGAATACCTAGACGTTTTCAGATGGCTAAGGGTTTTTGGTGATGTCATATTCGGTGTGGGAGCTCTCGCTTTAGTCTATTTTATTATCGGAATAAAAAGCGGCTGGTCAATAAAGAAAAATTAGGAGTTGTTTTTATTAGAGATTAAAAAAGAGGTTTGTCCTTACAGATAAACCTCTTTTTAAATGAACATGAGTAGACATCCAAAAAAATCAACCAATCTTTAGCACTTCATTTAACTTAGCCCGAAGTAAGGCTTTATTCCCACTATGTAATGTTCGTAATTCCAACTTGTACCAACCTGGATTTAAATCTAGAGGAATTTGGAAAATCAGTCTGTTAGGCCTATTCGTTAAATATAATGAAACCCGGTATTCAGAACCATCTTCTTTGAGAAGAAATATTCCCTGATACTTATCAGTACTATCAAACTTTAAAAACTTACCCCGGAGTTCAACAATAGAACCAGAACCTAAAGCTGAAAAAAGAGAATTTGTACCATAGTTTTTGAAACTACTGATTTTAATCTTTAGATCATCAGTTATTCTATTATTTTCTTTACAATCACTCTTTAGGTGATGTAATTTATCCAAATAATTATCTGCTATTTCCTGCAAATAATCAGAATTCAAACAATATTCCATATCCTATTATTTGAAATTAAAAAAACTCTCTAAACAAACGTGTTTATAAAATTTAAATGAGAGAAAATGATCGATCCATTCGTTTAATCACTACAATATTAAATCAATAACCTACTAAACAATCACCTCGGTGAAAGGAATTAAAAACTTTTAAATTAAACGCAAGAATATGTAAGTTATAACATAAATATTTACAAAACAATTAAAAGCCGAATTATTCGCTTAATTATCAAGCAATTAAATAAACAGAATTAAACTAGCCTTGATTTTTTTTATGTTTTAGCTAAAAATAAATCCCGATCTAATTAAAGACCGGGATCGCTTATTATACTCAAAACCAACCCGTTTTATTCTTGTATCACAATCCGGATTGATTCCGATTGTGCTAAAGCTTCGTTGTCAATCCATTTAATCAAAACAGTAAAACTAAGACTCACTTCCGGATTTTCCTTTAGGAAAGGACTGTAATCCAAAACTAACGAGTGGTCATTCCCGATTTCAACAATTTTAGAAGGAGAAATATACTGACCTCGCTCCAACTTAACACCATCAACAGTCCAAATGATACGTATTTCCTTCATCGAAGAAACTTTTCCCATTTTTGTCCAACGCGGACCAACCCGTTTCACATTTGTTTCGATAGCTGCCATAATATTAAAAGTCTCCTTAGCATCAACAGCTGTTCTAAACTGTATGGTATTACTTCGTCCTACTTTGCCTAGAGGATCCTTGGCTTCGATATAAAAGCTATAGTCTGTATCCGACTCCAGGTGTGTCAATAAAATTGAAGCATCACTCTGATTCACCCCACTTTCAATTTGTCCAGCACCTCTTGTATTTCCACCATAGTTAATATTCGTTTCGAGAGCAGTGCCATTCACATAGTAGGTATAAACCAAATTAGAATCATCTGTATCAGTGGCAAAATTATTCTCCAACTCCAGGAAGCTAAAACCTGTTTGTTTTATTGTCAGATCACTAGTCCAAACCGGAGCCTGATTGGCTGGTGTTGTAAAATCTGCTTTTTTTTCCAAAGCAATGCTTCCATCAGCATATTTTATAATCAGCTGAAAATCGTAATGGGTTTGTTCCTTCAAATTCGTTACAATTTTAGATGTCACATTTTTTCCCAAAACTTCTTTTACACCATTCAAATAGGCTTCGAAGCTCATATCACTGAAATCATCAAATCGATCTCTATTCTTCTCATGAAAATCATTTAAATCGACCTCTAGCTGACTGTATGACTTTGGATTGATTACCATATCGAAATCAAGAGCTTCAGGATAAGCCAAAGTTTTTACTTCGATTTCTTTCTGATAGGTTTTGCCGCCACGTTTACCAAGAACTTTTACCATATAACTGGTATTCGATTGCAGTTTGCTAAACGTATAAGTTAGAAAATACCCCGCCTTTATCGACTTGCCATCCAGAAAAAGTTCGTAACTGTCGTAAGACGGACTTTCCGTAAGCTTCCAGTTTAATTCAAAGGATCTAATCCCAACATTTGCAACACTAAGTTGTACTTCTGGAACTGCCTCCGCTTTTGTTGTAAAACCAATCGTCTGTTCGTGGGTCGTATTGTTTTGAGATTTAGCTACAATTTTGGCTGTGTAATTGGTCTCGGCTTTCAAATTCTTAAAAACAAAAGCATTCCCGCTTGCGTTGTAGGTATAAGCCATGCCATCCAAATAAGCCTCGTAGGTAATTTCACCTCCGGATGGCAATTCTGAATTGGTCCAGCTCACTTTTGCCTGCGACGCTGTAATATCCTGAACATTTAATTCAAATTCACCAGGCACTTCATATGCCTTGGTCGTAAATGATACCGTTTGCGTGCGTGAGACTAATACACTCTCGCATTTGGCTTTAATCTTATAGGTATACTCCTGGTCAGCCCGAAGCCCACTGGCCTGATATTGTCTTCCCTCCAATCCTCTTTGGGCAATCGATCCGCTTCCATAATAGACATCATAGGTCACCTTACTGCCATCACTGGCCACACATTCCGTCCATGTTAAAAGAGCCGAAGTTTGTTCTATATCCTGAGAACTGACTGTAAAATCGGATAAGCTTACCGGCTCAAGTGTCGAGAATTCAGTGGTCTTTTCCAATGTTTTATTGTAAGCATTTTGGGCCACTATCTTCAACTGATAAACTTTCCCGGCTTCCAATCGATCTAACAAAATCTGATTATCGCTAAAAGCTTCGCCCCTAAAAGAACCATTGACAAATACCTTATAACCGATTACCTCAGCTTTATCACCCGTTGTTTCCCAACGAATAAGAGCCGATTCCCGACTAATATTTTCAACAAAAATCTTAAAATCAGCAGGACCTCCAGCTTCCAAAGTTGTAAATTCAACTTGTTTACTCTTGGTTTTACCATGCTCATTGGTAGCCTCAACAGTTGCAATATATCGCGTATTATAAGTCAAAGATTTGAATTCATACTCCAAAACCTCAAGATCTTTAGCTTGTTCAACCGTATTCAAGAGAACTCGGTAAGTCAACTTTTCAGATTCTGATGACCCCCAAACGATTTTTGCACCATCACGGGTTACACTTTCAACTGAAAGGGTAAAATCACTGGGATCTGCATAATCATTTGTTGTAAGATCAAGTTTAGTCTCCACTGTTTTATCAAACTCATTTTTTCCAATCAGCTTAATATGATACAACTTATTGCCTTCCAATTCAGAAAAAGTATAAGTCAACGCAGATAAATTTTCGGCTTTTAATACATCATCCAAATAGATCGCATAAGACAAAGTCTGGATTGGATCAGAGTTCTCCCATGACACTTTTATTTGATCAGTGGACAATTCATCCATTTTCAGAGTTATTGCTCCCGGGCTGGGTGTATCCTTTGTCGTTATCGCATACGAAACAACAACTTGAGTTTCATAAGTACTTTTCGCAATCACCTCCAAATTGTATGTGGTCACAGCTTCCAAGGCTTCAAATCGATAGCTTAAACTTTCCAAATCCTTTCCCTTCAACTCATCATTCAGGTAAACATCGTATACAATCTTCGATTTATCAGAAATAAGCGAAGCCGTCCATTGAACTTCTGCAAAATCGTAACTCACCTCTTTTACCGAAATATTAAAGCTGGATGGCTTCAGTTTAATCTCCGGCTCAGGACTTGTGCCATCCTTGCTACAACTCAAAACTAAACCCAAGGCCATTACCAGTAGCCATACAAACACTAATTTCACTCGCATAATTCTTCTATTTTATTTGCTATATCTTACAGGACAAATTAAACTGCACTCACACGTACAACTTCTCCAATTTTCTGCGATGAATGCTGAATAATGAATAGCCTATTTAGCAATTCACACAATTATATTTTGAAAAAGGATGCAAAGAAAACTCATTTGATCTGACTTAACAAAAGAACAACCCCTTTGTTATAAATGTTTTGCATTTTTTAACATGCCCTCAATAATAGAATCAAGATTTGATTCTCAAAACCACATAATCGCTATTAACATGACGTTCTACACCCCACAAATATTTTATCCTTCAATTGACTTTAAGACTTATTGACATGAATTATTGAATAATAATTTTAGCTTTGCTAAGCAAACTGTAATAAAAGACACACAACTCTCCTACTCTAAATATTAAGAATCAAAATCGAACAAAAATGGAATTTTCATACCAAGCACCTGAGAAAAAAGTAGAGACAATAGAAACGTATAAAAGTTGGGATTTGGATAAATTGATGGCTTATATCGAAAAGCAATACCATCAGAAGATAAAAACTGATATCAACGAGCTAATACCTCCTATTGACAAGGTGGTTCGGGTTCATGGAGAATCTCACCCTCACTTACCAGCGGTTCGCAACCTTTTTTTACAATTGGTTGCTGAGCTTAATGAGCACATCAAAAAAGAAGAAACGATATTTAATTTGATTGATGATATTAAGGTCGATGACAATATTCTAAATTTTGAGCTTTCATCATTAGCTGGAAATCATCTTGCTTTTGAAAGCGTTTTTGAAAATATATCGGAATTAACCAATCAATTTACAGCACCTGAAGGGGCTTGCAGAACTTACAAGCTGGTTTACGATCTGTTAAGAACTTTCAATGAAAAACTGAACCATTACAGGGAGCTTGAGCATGACGTTCTTTTCGAAAAAATCAAAAAGTAAAATGCCCCCTATAAAACAGCAAAGCTCTCTGTACATCCAGAGAGCTTTGCCATTGCCACTATTTTAAACATCGCCAGAAGGATTCCTGTCTTCCCCTTTTCTTTTCAGGTTCTCGAGAATATTATACTTCGCTTGCCTCTCAGCCCACCTATCTCTGGCGTATTTCTGCATATCAATTATGGTATCCATTTCGTCAATAATTTCAAGACCTAATAAGGTTTCAATTATATCTTCCAACGTTACAATGCCATCCATACCACCATATTCATCAACGATCAGGGCAATATGTTCCTTTTTCTCCAGAAGTTTCTCCCACAAAGTCAATAGAACGATTGAATTGGGAAAAACAGCGATATCCCGTTTAATATCTTTGAGTTTTAACTCAAATTGATCCTCTGCAAGCTTTTCAAAAACGGTTTGTCTAAAGACGTAACCCGTTACATTTTCATCATTATCCAAATAGACGGGTATACGCGAAAACCTCAAATAATTCTTATTTTCCAAAAAATCCTTAAGAAATAAGTTTTCATCAGCAAGAGCAACAACAACTCTTGGGGTCATTATTTCTGTTATTTTCACATTTTTGAGCTTCAATAAATTTTGAATAATTTTATCTTCTTTTATTGAAAAAATACCTTCTTCTGTACCTATACTTGCCAGTACCGCTATTTCCTCTCTACTTGTTGTCTGCTCTTGCTTATCACTCGAAATAAGCTTTGTTAAACCAGCTGACATTAGAACTAAAGGATAGGTAATAAAAATCATTCCACTGATAAGAAGGGAAGACATCATTGCTAAATTTCTCCAATATCTGGCACCAATTGTTTTGGGTATAATTTCGGTAATAACCAAAATTAAAATTGTTAAAACAGCAGAAACAATTCCAAATGAAGCTGCGCCAAAAACTTTAACGGCCTGTACACCAACACCAGCTGCTCCAATGGTATGAGCCACTGTATTTAGCGATAAGATAGCAGATAAAGGTTTGTTAATGTTGCTTTTTAATTCAACAAATGTCTTGGCCCAGCCATGGCCTTCTTCCCTCCTAACAATTAAAAAAGATTGCGGTGTGGAAAGTAGAACAGCCTCGGCTATAGAGCAAAGAAAGGAAACAACAAGGGCAAGAAACAGGTAGAACAGAAGTAAGATCATGTGTTTTCTTTTAAATTTACAATATTATAGATTATTTGAAATGATTTTGTGCATTTTATTAAACACAAGTTTGAATAAGAATTACAAAAAATAGAACAAACAAAAAGCCGACTCGTAAAAGTCGGCTTTTGTATTTATTGACAGATGAACTGTTTCGGGAAAAGGATCTTTCAATCGGCTTATTCCTGAAAAGACTAATTCATTGTTTTATTTCTTAAGGAACTGCTCTCCCGGTCTTTTATTTTCCTCAGGATGCTTCACATCAATCACACCACCTATGAGTGTGTAAAATTCGACTCTGAAAGTAACAGTACCTGTTATGACAACATGATGATAGCGTTCGGGATGTATAACAATTGGATGCCCCGGATCTGCATCGAGCGCCGGTCCATCTTCATCTTCCCACACATATTGACAATGTCCTTCCTCAACGACTAACAGGCCTATCTTCCCTTTGGGTGCCAAATGCGATTTCAAGATGGCTTCTTTAACCGTTACTTCTGTCATAGATGGTGTACTGCCAACCTTAACAGCTGATTTTGGGAGTACTTCGTTTTGATAATTCATCTTTAAAATTTTATTTGATCTTGATTAATAACACGTGTCAAATCTAAACTAAATGTCTTAGTGGCAAATATGATCCTAATCACAAAGGACAGATTTTTTTCCTCATCTCATTTTTAGATGCTTAGGTTGCATATTGCAGTTGAATCAACTTGCTGTATTTACCATCCGGAATCATCATCAGCGCATCGTGAGTGCCCTGCTCTACAATGTTACCCTGTTCCATAACGATAATTTCATCCGCCGTTCTAACAGTTGACAGGCGGTGTGCAATCACAATAGAGGTTCTCCCTTTCATCAGTTCCTCCAGTGCTTCCTGCACCAGTTGCTCCGATTCAGAATCGAGTGACGATGTGGCCTCATCCAGAATCAGAATTTTAGGATCTTTTAAAATGGCACGTGCGATTGCAATTCGCTGGCGTTGCCCTCCCGAAAGCTGAGTTCCGCGCTCCCCCACAATGGTGTCGAACCCCTCGGGGAAACGATCGATAAATTCCATAGCATTGGCCTTTTTTGCAGCCTGATAGATGTCCTCCTCACTGGCGCCCGGTTTGCCATAAGCAATATTCTCACTGATACTCCCTCCAAACAGAAAAATGTCCTGAGGCACCAGAGAAATCTGACTTCTTAAAGCGGATAGCGGGTAATCGTAACTATCGAGCTGATCGAAGAATAAACTGTTTTTGGGTGGGCGATGCAACATCAACAACAGTGAGGCCATCGTACTTTTTCCGGCACCACTATGCCCAACCAGGGCAATCATTTTATTGCTTTTGATTTCCAAATTAATATGATTCAGAACGCCCTGTTCCTTTCGCGAAGGGTAAGCAAAATTCAAATCCCTCAAACTAATGTTTCCCTGCATTCTGTATCTGGGTTCAATCTCACGGATATCCTGTATGTCTTCGGGTTGTTCATCATATATTTTAAACAAATCTTCGGTAGCACCAATAAATTTTTGAATGTTGGCATACACAGTCGCCAATCCGCTGATGGTTCCCCCCACAAAAACAGAGTAAATCACAAAAGAGAACAGATCCCCAGCCTGCATCTCACCTGCTTGCAGCAAACGAGAGCCCTGCCACACCATGGCAGCAATGGCACCAAACAAACCCAGAATAATAAAAGAGGTGAAGGCACCGCGGTACTTACCTCGGGTCATGCCCAGATCGGCAATTTCGCGGGTTTTCTTTTTGTAACGGGCAATTTCGACATATTCGTTGGTAAAGGCTTTTACCGATTGAATACCCTGCAAGGTTTCCTCGATAATGGTGTTTGAATCGGCCAGTTTGGTTTGAACATCCTTAGAGAATTTCCGAATAAACTTGCCAAAGAATCGTGCTGCAATCATGGTGGGTGGCAGTGTGATCAGCATAAAAGCCGTTAATTTTATCGATATAATACCCAGAAGAATAATCCCGCCTGTAATCACAATAATCTGACGAATAAAATCGGCCAGAGTTGTTGTCATGGTGTCCTGCAGTAGAATCACATCGGCTGATATCCGACTGTTGAGCTCGCCCACCCGCCTGCGTTCGAAAAACTGCAAGGGCAATTTGATTAAATGACGGTAAGTGGCTTGTCGCAGGGCGGCTAAAGATTTCTCGGTCACATTTACAAACAGAACGATCCGAAAATAGGCAAAAGTGGCCTGAAGGATTAAAACCAGCGCAATCAGGATAGCCGTTTGATTCAAACTTTGTCCCAGAGTTGTGCTGTTGCCAGTATTAACCAAATCGCCCAGAAGCTTGGGAAAAGCCAGACTGGCCAAACTCGATCCCAAGAGGAAGAAAATACCTAAAAAGTATTGCCCCCGGTAGGGTTTGATGTACTTGTATAACCTTAAGGCTGATTTGATGCCTGATTTATTTAGTTTCCCTTTGGGAACTGAAGATGTGTCTGCGGAATGTGCTCTTGCCATATCTCAATTTCGTTATTTGGTATCGTTCTTAATAATAACCAAAATTATTGAGAAAGCATTTATCCGAAGTCCATTTTTAGTTGAATTCACCAGATAAATTCAACGGATCACAAGCGTGGTGCAAAATAGCGGCAGATCAGCATTCCTTCATCTGCCATTTGGGATCAATTAAGTCAAAACGAATAGTCGTATCTTTATATAAAGCCACGGCTTGCCTGTCAGCCCGAAGAAGCCAGAGCTTTTATGCGTCAGAAGGATAAAAGAAATGAAACAACAAAGGCCGGAAAAGAAAGAAAACGATAAAAGCATAAAAAAGGAAATGACATTCCGTTTTTATGCTGAGCTAAACGATTTTCTGCCTCCCCACCGGAAACAAAAAGCCTTTGTTCAGGCTTTTAAAACGCCTGTTTCCGTGCGCGAGACCATCGAGTCGCTTGGCATTCCTTTGTCTGAGGTCGACCTGATACGCGTTAATGATCGGTCGGTTGGTTTCGATTACAAAGTGAAAGAAGGGGATTACATCTCTGTTTTTCCGGTATTTGAGAGCATGGATATTTCAGCCATTACAAAGCTGCGAAAATCCGCTTTGCGCACCACCCGCTTTGTTGTGGATGCCCATTTGGGTAAACTGGCCAAGTACCTGAGAATGCTTGGATTCGACACTCTTTACCGGGCAGATATGCAGGACAATGAAATTATTGCTCTTGCCAAAGCGGATAAACGCATTATCCTCACACGGGATAAACCTATGTTGAGATCGAAAGAAATCAGTCATGGCTATTTTGTAAGATCAATAGAAAAACATGAACAACTGAAAGAAATCGTCAACAAGTTCGACCTGAAAAGCCAGTTTAAATCCTTTACCCGCTGCATGACCTGCAATACCAGGCTTGAGAACATCAAACGGGAAGATATACAAAACAAGGTAGACCAAGAAATCCTCTCCCATTTTGAGCTCTTTTATTATTGCCCGCTTTGCGATAAAGTGTATTGGGAAGGCTCCCATTTTAAACGAATGGAAGCCTATATCAGAAAATTAATTGAATAAAGTAAGGAACGGGATGTAATCACTAACCTGCACAGGTAAAACTAAAACTGATTTGTTTTATTACCTCCCACACGATAAATTGACTTCGTCGAACTTTGTTTCGTGCGGTAGCGGGGGATTTCTGGTCTAAACATTCGAGGGTACTATAGAATATGAAAGTACAGTATGCCATAAATAAGGACGATCCTCTTCTTTATTCATAGGTATTCTTCCAGAACTATGAGAAATACTTTGTACATCTAAAGAGAGAATTATTTTTGATGAAAAAGCTTTATCATCTTTTGTTGCTGGAATCCAATCTCCTGCCAATTTACTAATCACATCAAGTATCTTCTTATCAAATTCCTTATTTAAAGAAAACTCAATTTTCTGATCTCTAATTTTGCCATTCTCATCAACAACAAATGAGGCGACACTTCTGCCAGTTACTCCATTTTTAACAATTTCCAGAGGTAATTTGATGTTTCTTACAATATACGTAAGAGCTTCGTTTTCGTATCCAAGATAAATTTGCGGATGATCAACTTTATCAAGCACAAATTTATTACCGTGTAATATATAAGTCGAATCAGATTTTAGCTCACTACCATAAAAAGAAGCTATGGTTTTAGTCTCGTAATTAAACTCAATGTATTTTTCTCCATTCATTTTATTATAAGTCCACAAACCGATCTTTCTGTCATTCAAATAATTTCCAATAACCAGGGTATCCTTTGAAATTGTGGATATTTTATAATAAAACCCGTTTTTTGCTTTGCTCTTCTTGTCTATTTGATAAATTTCTTGAGTAAATTGATTTTTTTTCTTTTTAGTTTTTAAATTCTGACTATAAGCTTGATGAGTAAACAGAATGCTTACAACTACCAACAGGAAATACTTCATTTTATATGCTTTATTAATTTATACTAACACACGATAAAATTGTGCGGTAGCGGTGTTTAGCTATTATTTTTCTTATAGTAATGCAAATGTATATTCCATAGGAATAACAAATTGTTTACATTTTTTGAACTTTTTTATTCTTTCTATCGAATTTTCGCCTTGAATCTTCACCTTTTCATACAATTCTTCATAATCCTCATAATACTGTTCTGCTTTATGAGTCATCAATTTTTGTGTCGGATTTTTTAAAACATGTGCCCAAGTGTTTTCAGCTTTTTCTTTTTCATCTGCAATATAAGCCCAGTCAGAATTAAGCCCATGATCGGCGATTACAATATCTTTTGCGATTTTTTGAGCATGTTCCAACATTTTTTGAGGTTCATTCATTTCGTGTAAACAAAATTCAAAAAGGACAAGGTCTCCTTTTACTTTTGTATTTCCAAAATCTGAATGAATTAAGGTAAACTTTTCAGACAAGCCATTCATCGACAGATTTTCTTCAAGTTTGTTTAGTGCATTCTTGTCATTGTCGATTGCGATGACATGCCTCGCGACCTGTGCGTATGCAATAAATTGACCTCCACCTGCTCCAACTGAAACAACGGTTTTATTCTGAAAGTCATAAAAGTTTAATAAATTCTGGATGATCTGTTGTATGTCTTTTACCATAGTCTATTGAGATTATTCCTTAAGTTTCTTGCCAACGGCCTTGCAATGTTTCACGAGCAATTTCGAAAAGCTTTCTTATCAAACGACTCAGAAGCGAGCGTATAACTGAAACTGATTATTTTTATTACCACCCACACGATAAATTGACTTCGTCGAACTTCGTTTCGTGCGGTAACGGAGGAATTTGCATTCGCAAAACACGAGCTACAAGCTCGCGCTAACGGGTGGCTAATTTGCTACAATCACTTCTACATCAAAACTATGTTCTCCTTTTGTTCTTTGTCCGTTTAAATCGTTAAAATTTGAAACATCTTTTGTCTTTTTGTAAGGGTCATACACAAAACAAAAAAGTTTGTCTAACCATTTACATTCGTGATAAGATTCAAAATCGACTTTAAGTTGTTCAATAAAATGTGTTTCATTCGTATCTTTTGCTTTAATCATTTTTACCTCAACCAATATTTTTTCTTCTCTAATAATTAAATCTATTTTGGTTGATTTTGCTCCAACTTTCGCTATCGGATCTTCATCTCTAAGGTTTGGAAAGATTGATTTTAGAATTACATATAAAATATCTTGCACATCGTATTCATCTTCAATTTTAAATTCAGGGTGGTTTTTTCTTCTGCCCTTAATTATTTTTTGAACAGCATTGCTAAAATTGCTCAAAACATCTCTAATAACCTCCTCTGCCGATTTGTTTACAAACTTTGTTTTCAGTAAAACACTTTCAACATCCTCTAACAAGATTTGTAACTGAACATCAATATCTGCACCATTTGTAACTTTTTGTAGTGCTGAGTCCAACTCTATTTCGTTTACAGAATTTACGTCAAAAACAGTTTTGATAAGTATCGCTAAATCGTCGTTATTTAACGCTAAAACTTCTTTTTCAAGTTGTATTTTTAGTGTCGGCTCAATTTTAGAAAGAAAGTATTTTTGCTTAAAATCACTTTGCTTATACTTTTCTATAAAGCGCTGGTTTAGTTCACTTTTAGCAGAAAGGTAAAGTCCTGCAAATTTGTAGATATTTGAAGTAGCGCTAATTCCTTTAATTGGGGTTTTAGAAACTATTGAAGTTATTATCGAAACTTCAACACTTTCTTTTTTGTAACCAAATAAGGCAACTTCTTCATCAGGGCTTAATTCAAAGTTGTGGTTTGACAATTCTTCAAAAGAATGAATATAGTGATAAGCAGCTAATTCAATATTCTTGTATTGAAAAAGCTTTTCTCTATTCTGCTTCAATATTTCTCTTAAATAAACCATAGTTTTTCGCTTACTGCTTTTAATCGTTCATAATCCCAACCTTCAACTTTTTTAAGTTCTTCAGTCATTTTAGCCATTAACGAAGGATACATAATTGTAACCGTTCTTTTTGAAGGCATATAACTTCTATGCGATAAATGAGAAAACCAATAAACTTGTTTAGCGATGTAAAACAAACTTGTAAACGTCGAACGTTTGTCTATATCAATTTTCAAAGGCAAATCGCTTTTGCCTACAAAATGAAGCAATGCCGAATGTTTGCTTAGTTGAATGTATGTTCCTTGATTGATGTCGTTTTTTCCGTCATTGAAGTACAAACGGAAATTATGCCCATAGGCTAAATGAACCAAAGCAAATTCAAAGTTATAGTTTGTCAACCTCGCTTTTAAACCATTTATGGCTTTAATTTCATATTCTTCACTTGCCGATTTGAATAAATGAAAAATTAAACGGAAAGTCCCAGTTTTGCTCATCTCTTCAACCAGTGGTTTCAAAGTTTTGTAAAGGTGGTTTTCTAAATTTTCAGCGTAATTTTCAAATGAAGAGAGGGGTGAACAATCGCCTGTCATATATCTGCCGTCATTATGAAAAACCTGTGCAATTCCTAAAACAAATTGTCCGTTTTCCGAAAGCGTTGAACCAATTCCAATGACTAATTCATCTTTCAGTTTGTCTTCTTTTTCAATCGTCCAAGCCGTACCACCCAATTTGGCATAGGAGTTAAGAGCAATGTTTGTCATTGTATAGGCATTTAAATTCTGCCTTATGGTTTCAATCTGTATATCTTGTGTCGGGATTCCATTTCCAATAAACTTTGCTTTGCAGACGTAGTAAGGTGAAATTTTTGGATTTAGTTTTTCTTGTGCTTCATTTACAATTACATAAATTAAATCGCATTTAAGTAAAACATCATCATATAGCACCTCTTTATAACTATCTAAATCCTTGCTGTTAATCGTTTTAAAATGAAAGTTTAAAGAGTTAAAATGGAAAACTTCTTTTAGTTTCGCTTCGGTTTTCTTAATAAAAACTTCGGTTTCTCCCTGATATTCTGATGGACAAATAAAACCAATATTGATTTGTTTGTTTTGATATAGTTCCAATGAATAAGGCTGATAAGTTTTAACCATTTGATCGTAATACCTCAAACCTTGTGTGTTCTTACGATTGCTATAAAAGTATCGCTGTGGCTTGCCAATTATTTCAGATTTTATCAATTCGTCTTCAAAAGGCAAATATTTTTTTGAAATAAAACTTATACACAACCCAAATGGGAGCTTGATTTCAGTTTTGTTCTTATCAAGCCATTTATAGAAGCTATCAATTACAGAAAAACACTTTGATTTCTTGTTTTCTTCATTAAGAATTTCGTCGTATCTCGTTGTTAGTCCTTTAGTTTCTAAGAAACGTTTTATTGATTGTCTATTGGCAAATATCCTTTCTTCATCGCCTTTTAGTCCTTTAATGTCAATTCCGTATTTCTCAAATTCGGCTTTGCTCCATGTAAATGAATTTTTAAGTGAAGTTGATAGCGAAAAACCCAACAACAGTTTTTCTTCTTTGAAAAAAAAATAAGGTGAAAAATGAACGATTCTGTTTACAGTCAATCCTTCAATGCTTGCATTTAAAACATCTCTCGAAGAAATTATTTCCCATGCGTTGGAATATTTGTTCTTGAAAATTCTATATCCTTTAGGTTCTACGAAATCAATAATAGACCTTTCCAATACTTTGGAAAGTACCTTTGCTTTTTCGGCAAAATCAATATTTATTGAAGTTGTATTTTCAGGAAGTTCGGATTCACTTGCTTTTTTCCAAAGCAATATTTTATCATTATCACGATAAAATGAAAGATTTGGATAACTATTTTTTAAGCTAATGAAGGCTTCTTTTGAAGCATAGGAGTTATACTCAACAAAATCAATTGAAGCTGTTTTTGTAGGAATATCTACCTGATAGAAATTTAAAAATAGTCCACTCATTCAATTCTTATTTGGTATTATTAATCGTCTTTCCACTTGCTGCAACGTATGTCTAACATCAATATTGATGTAAGTTCTCGTATATCTTTATAAAAGAATTCTTTTAAAATTATGAAAATCACGGTAAACAGCAAATATTAGCCTGTTTAAATTTTACAATAAATAGACCTTCTTCCTTTAGGCAAATTATGAATGATGATAACGACACCCGAACAATTGGCACAAATGCCTTATCGCAATAGCTGTGTGATACAAAGTAAGGGCATTTCGAATTCCGACTAAACATGCGAATGCAAGTCTTCAGAATCTGAAGTAACCAGCCCCACTATCGACTTTTCTCACAGGGAAACCAATATGAGCAACAAAACATCGATTTTACCGCCCACTATGCCAATTCTACCAATAAAACTATCGATTCTACCTGCAGGGAACCGATTTTACCGGCTACATCATCGATTCTACCGGATGCATTATCCATTTTTACCTCTCCTTGCCTATTTTTAGCATAAAAGAAAGGGAAACAGTAAGATAGATACTCCCAAAAACAAACTTATGTTCGTTTTAAATTTCGTTTTATCATTCTAAATAAGTAATTTAAAGGTCGATTGAATTAAACTTAAACAATTTTATCATCTTAAAAATCAAAAGAAATGGTAACAAATCGAACAGAATCAAAATTTTTAGAACGTGTACGTATTGCACTTACAAATGCAGAGACGCACCCTAAAATTAAAGCGGCCCTAGCCGAATTCGGTGTTGATGAAACCAAGTTTACTGAGGGATGGCAAATGTATAATCTGGCTAAAAAGAGCTGGGAATTTAATCAGCAAGAAGAGTCGGAGACCCGTCTGGTATCGAACGCCTACCATAGCGCTTACGGGGAGTTGGAAATGAAGTTTAAGAGACATCGTGACCTAAGTCAGATTCTTTGTAAAAGAGATCCGGACACACTGATACAATTGGGTGTAAAGGGTCGTTTCCCTACTAAATACAACGAATTTTTCGATAAAGTTAAGTTATTTTATACAAGTATTGGGTCAGACCCAGCTATTCAGACTAAGCTGGCAATGATTAAACTGACTCCTGAAATTGCGACTGCTTGCCTGGCAGAACTTGATGCTTTACTCAAGCTGCGTGCCGAGTTCGATCGCGAGATGGGTGAATCTCAGGCATCAACCGTATCGAAGAATGCGGCCCTCCATAATCTGAGCGACTGGATGGATGAGTTTGACACCCTGGCCAAGCTTGCTTTGTACGATACACCACAACGCCTCGAAGTCTTGGGTATTTTGGTTAGAAGCTAAACTCCCCCCCTCTATTATATACAAAAGCCGACTCGCAAAAGTCGGCTTTGTTACAAACAAATAATTGAATACTTAAGTCATTGAAGGAAGCTTAGCTGTCGCTTCTGAATTGACCCTTTTGTAAGGAAGGGTAAAGGTAAATACCGAACCTTTCCCCACTTCGGAACTTAGCCCAATACTGCCGCCAAGCATTTCAACATAGGTCTTTGAAATAGCCAAGCCCAAACCCGAACCGCCATAGCTTCGGGCTGAAGTCAATTCAACCTGACGAAAGCGTTTAAATATCTCGTTGTGCATATCAGCAGGAATGCCAATACCAGAATCCTCAACATAGAATTCCAGAAGCTCGTCTTTTCGTGTGTATCCGAAATTAACAAAGCCTTTGGGTGTAAATTTCAGGGCATTGTCCACAAGGTTCGTTAGTATTTGAGTCAATTTAATTGAGTCGCTTACAACACAGGATGCCTCGTCGGCTAATCCGGTTTGTAAACCAAAGCTGACATCGGGATTGCTGTCTGCACTACCGAATTGCTCCTTTATTTGTTTACAGATGAAGTTGATATTAACCTCTTTTTCCTGCACTTTTTCCTCTCCGGCCTCAATGGAGGCAACACTCACAATATCGTTGATGATAGAAAGCAATTGATCGCTGCTCTGTATAATCAGGTCGGTGTAATGTTGACTATCTTCAGCTTGCAAATCGGGGGTATTAAGTAAGCCTGAAAAGCCCACAATGGCATTCATGGGCGTTCGTATTTCGTGCGATATATTGTGCAGGAATGCCGTTTTAATCCGGTCGCTTTCTTCGGCTTTTTCCTTGGCTTTGATCAATTCCCGATTGGTTTGATTGAGTGCTTCGTTAACCTTCTGGTACTTTTTATTTTGTAATTCTATTTTATCCGTTTTTTCCTGTAGCAATTGCTCAGCCGTTTTACGCTTGGATATGTCGTGGATAATTAAATGCAACACATCCTGATGATCGATTTTGATTTTACTGCATAGTATTTCAACATCCCTTACCAAACCATCTTTTAATTGATGTTTGGATTCAAACTGATCTTTATTTTCAAACAAGACTCCCTCAATCCTCCTTTTTATTTCCTCTGACGAATTAAGATCGAGTTGCCCAACTTGCATCTTTTTTAAATCGTCGCAGCTCCATCCATAATAGTTGGCCGCAGATTTATTAGCGTCAATTATCTTACAGGTGTTGGGATCGATAAGCAATTTTACCGCGGCATGATCGTCAAATATTTTACGGAATTTCTCTTCGCTTTTAAGCAATGTTTTTTCGGCCTCTTTTCGTTTTGTTTCTTCTCTTAAAAGATTACGAACTTTAGTCAGCGAATAAAAATAAAATGAGAGAGCTATAAACAGCAGCGAAAAAACGAATATTAAGCGATTGCGAAGCCTTGACAGGGCGATATAAATATCTGTTTTCTGATAGGAAATAAGAATGGTCCAATAGGTATTGCCAAGCGGAATGCGGTAAAAGGCGTAAAACAAATCCAGCTCCTTTGTTTTAACTTCTTCGTATCCTTCCTTGTGGGTAATTTTTCCGGTTCCCGTTTTGTTATTTTTTATTTTCTCGAGCATCTCAAGGGTAGACGCCTCGTGTTCTGTGATTTCAAGAATAGATTTCCCTGTATGCCCGCTTACAGGACAATAAATCTCAACCCCATTTTCGCTAAGGAGCCAGGCATGTCCGTTTTTTCTGTTCTTTATTTTTCCGAGATACAGTTTCCCCAATTCATCAATTGGAATTAAAACGGCAAGACTCCCTACAAAGCTTTTGTTTTTAAACACCGGAACATGCAAAGCAATTGCTAAAAATCCTTGCGCCGACATAAACACATCACTTAAAACCGGCTTCTGATTAACAAGAATTTGCTGAATATGATTTTGATAAGAAATATCACGTCCTATTGCTGATTGATTGTAGGGATAAGTATATTGGATTACACCTGATTTATCTATTCTTGTAATAGCGGTAACAATACTTTTATGAGTTTCATAATAGTTTGCCATCAAGGCTTTACTCTCATCCGAAAAATCGATAATTTCTTTAAACTTCGCCAAAAATTCAAGTTCGGATTGATAGTCATCGAAGAAATATGTAATCCCCTGAGAGGCCGTTTCGGCTAGTAGTAATTGTTCTTTATTAAAATCATTGATGGTGTTGTTTTTAATATCACCATAAATCAAATAAAAGCTTAGAAAGAATAGAATTAATGCAATGGGTATGAAAAAATACCGGTTGAGAGATATGAATTTATTCATCTTAAATTTTCGCATATTCATTCTTGATTTATTTAATTTACAACAGGGATGGAAGATACAGAAAAAGTCAAAATTATTACCAAATTACAGAACCTATTTCCGAAGCAATGAGTGTTTTTAAGGGGACGTATGTGTGTTCAATCGATCAATAATCCTGAGAAGATATTCTTTCCTTGTTTTGAAATCATATCAAACAAGCATGTGGCAACTGTTTTTTTATGTATCCTCCAAAGAGCTATTGTTTAAACCAAAATGGCTATAAGAATATCAATAAATTCAGTCCCTTAATTCAGAATCACTGATAAAAGCTGGGGCTTTCTAATCTCAAGAATAAATTCTAAAAAACTTAAAACAGGAAAAACCCTAGATACGTGATACAAACCATTCTTTCTCTTTATTTACTTTTCCTTGATGAAAAGTAACAAAAATCAATGGCTCCGGCACTCAGTGACCCATCACGGTTCAAAGGCTAAACAGACTGAACTCGTTCGTACCTCACTCAAACAGCATTCTGTTTTAACGCCTTTTTCACCTATGGGGCCCCCACTTGCGTTGCCGAGGCCAGAAACAAAAAATCGTCTCACGATTTCAATCATTCTTTATTTGCAAATGTAATTTCTAGTAATCATGAGCTCTTCGGGGTTATCTACTTTTCTCATTAAAGGAGATTGGAAAATCATGAATTCCTTAATGTGATATTATTATATGAGTAAAAGTGGAAGCCTAGCGGCTTGAGCGAAATATTTAAAAGATAATCCTAAAATATATTTAATCACTTAGATACATCTTATTTCGGGACGACACACCTCAATAAAAAAAGCAAACAAAAAGCCGACTCGTAAAAGTCGGCTTTGTATTATATAACTTTGAGTGAGGCTTATCGTCCCCAATCTGAAGTTTTCACTTTATCAATCAGATATTGAACATTCTCAACAGGAATCTCAGGTAATAAACCGTGTCCCAGGTTGAAAATCCACTTGTGATCTTTACGACCATAATTTAAATAGTATTCGAATTCCTGATCAATGGCGTTTTTATCGGCAAGCAGGATTCTAGGATCGAAGTTCCCCTGAAGAATCATCTCCTCGCCTACAATAGGACGTACTTCGTGCAATGGTGTTTGCCAATCGACACTCACACAGTCGCACAAGTCGTGGTTTACCATATTGATACCTGTTCCCAAGCCTTTAGGCAGATAAATAGTTTTGACGCCTTTTGTACGCACCGCACCCAGAATTGCTTTTACCGATGGTAAGAACACCTCTTTGTACAATTCGATAGGAATCAAACCAGCATGGGTTTCGAACAACTGGAAAGCCTGTACCCCATGTTCCACTTGCTTTAGCGCATAATGAATACTCATTTCGGTGATACGGGTCACCAATTTTTTCATGGTAGACTTATCGCGATAAATAGCAGGAACAAAGTCAGGGAAATTCAAATTTTGGCTAAAACCCTGGAACATATAACAAAGGGTTGTCAATGGTCCGCCGCAGAAACCAATCAAAGGTACCTCAGCAGGTTTGGTTGCTAAAATCTGATCAATTGCCTGATAAATGTGTTCCAATCGCTCGGGCATATCCGTAAGGAAATGCAAAGGATCTTCCACATCCTTAAGGGCTGTTTTAAATGTTGGCCCCTTGCCTTCGAAACTCAATTCCATACCCAATGCCTCAGGAATCACCAGAATATCTGAAAAAAGAATGGCCGCATCAACACCCAAATCGTGAACAGGAAGCAAAGTTACTTCTGCTGCTAACTTGGGCTCCTCCATCATATGTTTAAAACCATAGCTTTCGCGCAGTTTCATATACGAAGGTAAAACACGTCCGGCCTGGCGCATAAACCACACAGGTGGACGCTCGCGCTTAATGCCATTGATTGTATCTAGAAAAATAGAATTTGTCATATAATTAGTCATCGGTTATCAAAAGTTATCCGTTGTCAAAATTTTATCGCTTGTGAAAGCGGGCAATTGAAAACCGATAACAGAAAACTTAAATTTATCTCTTGTTTAAAATCTCAGCAACTTCCTGTGCATGGTAAGTGATAATGATATCAGCACCGGCACGTTTAATCGATGTCATAATCTCCATCATCACACGCTGTCCGTCAATCCAGTCTCTTTCTTCGGCCGCTTTCACCATAGAAAATTCGCCACTCACATTGTAGGCAGCAACAGGCATATTAAACTCATGCTTGCAACGGTAAATCACATCCAGGTAACTCAAAGCTGGTTTCACCATTACAATATCAGCACCTTCGGCAATATCGGCTTCTACTTCGCGCATGGCTTCGTCGCTGTTTCGAGGATCCATCTGATATGTGCTGCGGTCACCAAACTGAGGGGCAGAATCAGCCGCATCTCTAAAAGGACCGTAAAATCCTGATGCATATTTAGCTGAATAAGCCATGATTGGAATTTTTTCGAAACAGTTCTCATCTAAAGCGGCACGCATATGTCCAATTCGACCATCCATCATATCACTTGGAGCGACCATATCAACACCGGCTTCAGCCAATGATACCGCTTGTGCCGAAAGTGTTACCAAAGTACTGTCGTTATCCACATCCCCATCGATAATGGTTCCGCAATGTCCGTGAGTAGTGTATTCGCAATTACAAATATCAGCAATGATGTACATTTCCGGCAATACCTCCTTAATCGCACGTGTTGCCTTCTGAACAATACCATGTTCGTGTGTCGCCACTGTTCCATCTTCGTCTTTCGACTCAGGAATACCAAAAAGCAAAACAGACTTAACACCCGAAGCGTACAGATCTTTACATTTTTCTACCAATAAATCAACCGATAACTGATCGTTACCCGGCATTGATTTGATTGGGTTTTTAACCTTCTCACCCGGACACACAAAAAGTGGCATAATTAAATCATCAGCCGAAAGCGAGGTTTCAGCAACCATATTGCGTACAACTTTGCTGTAGCGAAGTCTTCTTAAACGTGTCTGAGGAAACAATGGACGTAAACTCATATTATAAATAGTGTTTATAGGTTATAAGTATATGATACCTGATCAATCAGGTAATCTATTTTAAATTTAATTTTTACAAATAAAAATTGATGCCTTTTTCAGCGCAAGCTGCCTTCATTTTTTTAGCCAATTCTGCTGACTTAGCAACAGAATCCTCAACCGGAACTTCGATGCTCTCAACAATAAAATCGCCTGATTTAAGGTCGCCAACAATGGCAATCATATTCAGAAGATTACCATCAACTACAGCATGTGCCGCCAAAGGAAACTTACAACCTCCTTCAATTTCAGCCATAAAGGCACGCTCGGCCAATACTGCTAGCTCAGTGGGTTTGTGATTTACCCTGGCAACTCTGGCAATGGTTTCAGCATCGTCTGATCGTGTTTCGATCGCAATAGCCCCTTGTCCAATAGCTGGAATACACATATCCACATCCAAAAGACAATCTTCGCTGGCTGGGTTTCCCATGCGGTTCATGCCGGCAGCAGCCAGTATAATTGCATCGTATTCGCCATCCATTAATTTTTGCTTGCGGGTATCGATATTGCCACGAATCTCTTTAAATTCAATATCAGGACGGATATGTGCCAACTGCACACGTCGACGAGGACTACCTGTTCCCAAGACAAAACCTTCAGGCATGTCTTCAATCAGTTGTCCATCACGAGTCAGAAACGCATCACGAGAATCTTCCCGTTCAGGATAGGCTACCAATTTTAAACCCTCAGGATGAAAACTTGGCACATCTTTCAAACTGTGCACTGCAATATCCGCCTCACCTTCCAAAAGTGCATGCTCAAGCTCCTTCACAAACAAACCTGTTGTTCCAAATTCGGTCAATGAACGATTTAAAACACGATCGCCCTGTGTACTGAATTTCTTTACTTCGAATTCGATATCGGGATTAGCTTTTTGCAGGAGTTCTACTGTTTGCATGGTTTGAGTATATGCCAGCAGGCTTGGACGGGTTGCAACGATTAATTTCTTCTTTGGGGACATAGACAAACTTTATTGTTTTCACCATATTATACGAACTGTTTTCGCTTTAATGGTGCTTGATGAATGTAAAACAGACTGAACTTTCACTTGCAAAAAACAGGCTGATATTTCGTTCACCTAAGGTGTAAAAAAAAAGCCATATAAACATGTTTATACGGCTCAATATTTTAATAAAAAACGCTTTATTTTGTTTCAGGTTCCTGGAAAAGCATATTCAAAGTTTCCATTGGACTTGATTGTGTTTTGTGATGATCTTTTAAGTGACTGATACAGGCTCTGGCAATCTTATTCATCAAATTTGATGTGATCTTTTCCACTCGTTTCAATTCTTCTTCATTCATCTTAGGACGATGATATTCCAATTCCTTTTCCCGTATTTTATTCAGATTATCTTTAAGAGCAACAATAACCGGTGACAGGAAAGTAATCTCCAACCAGCCATAAAACTCACGCATGGAATCATCAATAATTTCTTCGGCTTGTGGAATGCATTCGAGACGTTGTTGTATCGCTTCAGAAATATGTTCCGACAATTCATCAACAGTAATAACCAAAGTGTTTTCCAAATCATCAATTGCTCTATCCACGTTACGAGGAACTGATAAATCGAGAACCAGCTTACAATCCGTTACCCCTTCGAAATGCTCCAGCTTTAAGGTTGGATGAGGTGCACCGGTAGCCACAATAATCACTTCAGACTTGGCAACTTCTTCAGCCAAATCGGACATGGCACGGTAGCTAATATCGTATTTGTTTGCCAATGCTTCTGCCTTATCCACATTGCGATTAACCAGTGTTAGTGAACGGTTACCCATGTGTTTCAACAAATTGCTGCACGTATCTTTTCCAATTTCACCCGTCCCGAAAAGCAAATAATTTGCTGACTCCAAATCCGACACCTTATCCTTAATGTATTGAACAGCAGCATGCGAAACAGAAGCAGCCCCACGACTCAATTCCGTTTCATTTTTAATTTTCTTACTGGCTTTAAATACAAATGAGAATAAACGATTAAGAAAGGAATTAATCATCTGATATTCTTCAGATAATTGGTAAGCATTTTTCACCTGTCCTACAATCTGAAAATCACCAACAATCTGCGAATCGATTCCGGAACATACTTTATAAAGGTGCTTAATACAGTCGCTACCCTGTATGGTATAACCATTGTATCGAAAATCTTTTTCGTTCCCTTTACAGTAACTTAGAAAAAGCTTTTTAACCAAATCCATGTCCGAGGTATGGGCATAAACTTCTGTCCTGTTACAGGTGGATAAAACAATCAGTCCCTCAATTCCTGCTTTTTTAGCATCCTGAAGCAAAGCTTCCTGATCCATTTGGGTTAAGGAAAATCGTCCTCGTACATCCAATGCCGTTTTACGATATGAAACACCTAAAACGAAAAATTTTTGTAAATTTTCTCTTATCTGCGATGACATAAATTAATCTAATTTTGAGTTCTTCGCTATAATAACTGGTTCTGATCTCGGTTTGAGTCCTACCAAATATATAATTAATTACCGAAAAATAACTATAAATCCGAATTCCTTTAACTATTCAGAAAGAACCAAAATTAGTTAAAAAATCCTAAATCTTTTAATTTCAGACAATAACATCCTATTCACGAATCTATATACGATATTTATCAGGCACAATATTTATCTATTTTAGATAAACATTAATTAAGGATTATGCATATCCTTGTTAAAATAGTCAAGAATGGTGTTAATCATCTCAATCTTAACATTTGCTTTGGGATGTTCGGGTTGAATATCAATCACTTTGATATAAGAGCTCAAAGCTTTGGCTAAATCCCCAAGCTGATGATGAATTTCACCAATCATGAAATTAGCCTCAACATGATTTGGATCCAAATCAATAATTTTTCGGTAATCACTAAGTGCTAACTGAAACTCTTCTGCTTCAAACTGTAACTTAGCTTTTGATAATATATCTTGAATTTCTTCCATCTTACTTATATGAATATGCTGCAAATCTAGTCATTTCAAGCCTTTTTGTCTATATATAAAGACAAGAAAATCGTTTTTTATTTCAGATAAGTACTTAAGCATCCTTTAAGGCATTAACACTGATTTAATTCTATAATGAATGCAGGATACACTATTAAGAGCAGAAGTTAAAAGATGAGTCTTAATCGAGATATGACCAAAGCAATTTCACTGCCTGACCATAGTAGGAATTCCCAAACAGATTAAGATGATTAAGAACATGGTACAGCATGTAAATATTTTGACGATAGTCATACCCCTCAGGCAAAGGATAGGTCTTTTGATAGCTGGTATAAAAGCTGGCATCAAAACCACCAAAAAGTCTTGTCATGGCCAATTCGGCTTCGCGATGTCCGTAATATACAGCGGGATCAATCAAACAAGCCTTCGATTGTGAATCGCAAAGAAAATTTCCCGACCATAAATCGCCATGAAGCAAAGCGGGTTTTTCTTCGCTCCCCTCCAGAATCTCTTCAATTCTATTTTCTAAAAGAATGAAACCATTCTTAAGTTCTGGCCCCACCAAAGCTTTTTCTTCGGCTAACTTATATTGATAGAGTAATCGCTTGTTGTAATAAAAGTCGCACCAGTTTTCGGCCTCGACTTTATTACAAATGTTTATCTGGGGAGTGGCCCCAATGTAATTGTCCTGGGGAAAACCAAATCGAAGTGCGCCATACTGATGCAAACGCGCCAATTGACGACCAAAATTTGAAAAAAAATCATATCCTTGCGTTCCAATATGAATTTGTTCTAAGAGCAAACAATCCTTATCCACAAAGAACACCTCCGGAACACGTATACAAGCCGCTTTTTTAAGTTCCTGCAAGCCTTTTGCTTCTTTCTCAAAAATATCGGACGCAGAACTAGCCGTCTTAATAAAACAAGTGCTACCTTTTTCAAAAGTCAATAAATCGGCTTTTGAAACGCAGCCACCACCAATTGGTCGAGCAGACACAACCTTCTGCCCTGCCCAATCTTCGATTTTGGATATAATTGCTCTATAATTTTCCATTCAAATCGTTTAACAAACCTTCGCATGCATCTTCAAGTAAGTCCAGAACTAACTCGAAACCTGCTTCTCCCCCGTAATAAGGATCGGGAACGGTATTGTAATGTGTAAATTTTGAACAGTAATCTGTCATTTTAACAATCTTCTTCAAATCAGCCTTACTGCGAGCCTGAGATTGTAAATCTGAAATATTCTGATCATCCATCCCAATAATCAGATCGAACTTATCAAAATCTGTTTGATATTTAAACTGTCGTGAAATACTGGTTAAATCGTACGAACGACGGGCCGCATGAGCACGCATTCGACTATCGGCTCTTTCGCCCTCGTGATGACCAATAATACCAGCAGAATCACAACTAAACTTATTTTCATCTCCAGCCTTTCTAATTACGGCATTCATAACCGCTTCGGCACTTGGAGAACGACAAATGTTTCCTAAACAAACAAATAATAAAGCCTTAGGCATTCTATTTTCTTTCAATGGATTCAACTTCTGATTCATAAATATCATTCTTATTAAAAGACCAAATTTACACTTTATCAGAAAGCTACTAAAATCAACCGGTGAAAAAATCAAAAATATTACCCAACTGACTGGTTGTTCCCTTATAAATTTCGGTGTATTTACAACGCGTGCAAGTCACGGTCGTAAATTTCTTGTTTTGCACATCGAATATTTTAGCAAAAACCCCTCCTGTGGCCCGAAATTCATCGGCTTCATAGGTCATATTACCGCATTTCACACAAATATATTTGGATTGATTCATAAGTTGTAATTTTCATTTGAAACTTAAATATAATAAAATATGTGAATATTATGCCCAATAGCCGGATACTAAAAATGGCCGATACTCATTGTATCGACCATTCTCTTTTGTTCAATTTCAGAACTATAACTTCTTTTTCTGATAAGAATTATAAACCAAATAAATCCCTAATAAAATAAAGGGTATACTTAACAACTGCCCCATATTAAAGGTCATTCCCTCTTCAAAAGCTTCCTGATTCTCTTTAATAAATTCAATAAAGAATCGAGCCGTGAAAATCAACACAAAGAACGTTCCTATCAAACGACCGGCATATTCCTTAGCATTTGTTTTCCAATACATATACATCAGGATGCCAAAACTTGTTAGATAACAAAGTGCTTCGTATAATTGAGCCGGATGACGAGGAGCCAATGGCTCATAAATTGAAGCTCTCACAAACTGAAATCCCCAAGGCAAATCAGTCTGAGTTCCAATAATTTCAGAATTCATCAAATTCCCTGTACGGATAAAAAAGCCAGCTAGTGCTACTGGAATAGCGACTCTGTCAAGCACCCATAAAATTGACTTTTTGCTCACTTTTTTCGAATAAAAGTAAAGTGCTGTCAGAATTCCTATAGTCGCTCCATGAGATGCTAAACCTCCATGCCAAATCTTTAATATTTCGACAGGATGCTGTGAATAAAATTCCCATCCATAGAAAAAAACATGCCCTAAACGCGCACCGATCACCGTTGCAATTAAGGTATACATGAATAATTTCTCAAGCCATTCCAAAGGAATACCTTCTTTTTTGAACATCCGTTCGACAAGTTGATAACCCAATAGAAAACCGAGTGCAAATAGTAATCCATACCATCTTACGGCTATCGGTCCTATCTTAAAAATTTCAGGATCTACATCCCAATGGATTGATAGTAGCATACTTTTTAGATATTAAATATTTAATCTGAGAATTGAGAGGAAACTGGTCGTCTCAATTCTCATAAACTCCTTAAGCAAGAATTCCTTTACCGTGGCATTGCTTGAATTTTTTGCCAGAACCACAAGGACAAGGTTCGTTACGACCAACCTTCTGAACATTGCGCACAGGTTCAGCTTTCTTAGGTTCTCTCTTAGCTCCATCGCTACTTAAATCTTCTTTCGAAGTTCTAAGGTTACTCATATCTGTACGACGACGTTCTTTAGCCTCTCTCACCTCTTCGTTCATCTGTAAAGGAATATGTCCTTTCATAAGCGTAGATACTACAGATTTATTTGTATTCTCAATCATACTCTTAAATAGATTGAAAGATTCAAACTTATAAATCAATAGAGGATCTTTTTGCTCGTAAGACGCATTCTGCACAGATTGCTTCAAGTCGTCCATCTCACGCAAGTGCTCTTTCCATGAGTCATCAATCGTCGCCAGAATCGCTACTTTCTCATAAGAACGAACGAGTTCTTCAGCCTGCGTCTCATAAGCTTTTTTCAAGTTAGTAACCACTTGAAAATTCTTAGTTCCGTCAGAAATTGGAACCACGATATTTTCATAGATCTCAGCCTTGCTTTCATAAACATCTTTAATAACAGGATAGGCCTGCTTACTAATGGTTTCAACCTTGCGCTTATGAACATCCAGAACAACTTCATAAATTTTCTGACAAATATCTTCAGGTTTTTCTTTCATGAATTCCTCTGCTGTAACAGGTGATTCAACTGAAAGGATACGAATTAATTCCATTTTGAAATCTTCGAAATCACCACCATAATATTCATTCACCAAAGCTTCGCAAACATCAAACATCATATTTGCAATATCAACCTGAATACGCTCTCCAAACAGAGCATGACGACGACGCTTGTAAATAACTTCACGCTGAGAGTTCATCACATCATCGTATTCAAGCAAACGCTTACGAATACCAAAGTTATTCTCTTCAACTTTCTTCTGTGCACGCTCAATTGACTTAGAAATCATCGAGTGTGAAATCACTTCACCATCCTCAATTCCCATTCTATCCATCAACTTCACAATACGGTCAGAACTAAACAGACGCATCAAGTCGTCTTCCAAAGACACGAAAAACTGAGAAGATCCCACATCTCCCTGACGTCCGGCACGACCTCTTAACTGACGGTCGACACGACGTGAATCATGACGTTCAGTACCGATAATAGCCAAACCTCCAGCAGCTTTTACCTCATCTGTTAATTTGATATCGGTACCACGACCCGCCATATTGGTTGCAATGGTAACAGTACCTTTGTGACCTGCTTCAGCAACAATATCTGCTTCACGCTGGTGCAACTTCGCATTCAGTACATTGTGCTTAATGCCCCTCAGTTTTAACATTCGGCTCAATAGCTCCGAGATTTCAACTGAAGTTGTACCTACCAATACCGGACGACCTGCCTTTACAAGATTTCCAATTTCGTCGATAACCGCATTATACTTCTCACGCTTTGTTTTATAAACTAAATCCTCTCTATCGTCACGGGCAATAGGACGGTTTGTTGGAATCACAACCACATCCAACTTGTAGATATCCCATAACTCACCCGCTTCGGTTTCAGCTGTACCTGTCATACCCGAAAGCTTGTGGTACATTCTGAAATAATTTTGAAGTGTAATAGTTGCAAAAGTTTGTGTTGCAGCCTCAACTTTCACACTTTCCTTCGCTTCAATTGCCTGGTGCAGACCATCAGAATAACGACGGCCTTCCATAATACGGCCTGTTTGCTCGTCAACAATCTTAACCTTACCATCTATAAGGACGTATTCCACATCCTTCTCGAAAAGCGTATAGGCTTTAAGCAATTGATTCACGGTATGCACACGTTCCGATTTAACTGCATAACTTTGGATCATCTCATCCTTGGTTTTCAGCTTTTCTTCATCAGACATATTCGATTTCTCAATCTCTGCAACTTCAGATCCAATATCAGGAAGCACGAAAAATCCTGCATCATCAGTGTCATCACTGATCAAGTCGATACCTATATCAGTCAGTTCAATTGAGTTTTGTTTTTCATCGATAACAAAATATAAATCATCAGTAATGATGTGCATATTTTTGTTATTCTCCTGCATATAGAAGTTCTCCGTTTTCAGCAATAAAGCCTTATTCCCTTGTTCACTTAAGAACTTGATAAGGGGTTTCATCTTAGGCATTCCTTTAAACGTTCTAAGTAACAACTTAGCACCTTCTTCCTGCTCTTTTTTATCCTCGCTTTTTAATAAACGCTTTGCGTCGGTAAACATACCCATCACCAAGTCGTTTTGCGCCTTAGCTAACTTCTGTACCTTAGGTTTCAACTCATCATATAACTGATGATCGCCTCTTGGAATAGGACCAGAAATAATCAAAGGTGTACGTGCATCATCGACCAAAACCGAGTCAACCTCATCGACAATTGAATAGTTGTGACGACGCTGAACCAAATCTTTAGGATTGGTTGCCATATTATCACGCAAGTAATCGAAACCAAATTCGTTATTGGTACCGAAAGTAATATCGCAGGCATAAGCTGAACGACGTGCGTCTGAATTTGGCGTATGTTTATCGATACAGTCTACCGATAAACCATGAAACTGGTAAATAGGTCCCATCCACTCCGAGTCACGCTTAGCCAAATAGTCATTCACAGTAATGACGTGAACACCACGACCAGTTAGCGCATTCAAGAATACAGGAAGAGTTGCTACAAGAGTTTTACCCTCCCCCGTGGCCATCTCAGCAATTTTACCCTGGTGAAGAACAATACCACCAATCAACTGCACATCGTAATGAACCATGTTCCACACAATGTCAGTTCCTCCGGCATTCCATGAGTTGAAGTAAATTGCTTTATCACCGTCTATTTGTACATAATCAGCACGTGCAGCCAAATCTCGATCAAACTGTGTTGCTGTCACTTCAATCTCTTCATTCTCGGTGAATCGACGAGCTGTTTCCTTTACAATACAGAAAGCTGCTGGTAAGATCTGATTCAGAACCTCTTCGATTTTATCATCGATGGTCTTCTCAATCACATCTATTTTATCGTAAATCTCTTCTTTCTGGTTAACTGACAGTTCCCCTGTTTCAATATTTTGTTTCAAAGCTGCAATCTCATCCTTCTCAGCCTTGATATAATCTTGAATTTTATCTTTCAACAATTGAGATTCGGCACGTAAGCCGTCAATATCCAATTGTTTAATTCTTTCGTATTCATTCTTAATGCTCGTCAAATACGGAGCTAACTCTTTAAGGTCTCTATCTGATTTATTACCAAACAGTTTACCTAATGTTTTATCTACAAAACCCATCTGTTTATTTGTCTATTGATTTCTAAATGAAGCAATTGATACTTAACACCAAACTCAATTGGTCTAATTAAATAACAACTACAATGAATAGCATATACATCATATTTAATTCAGTATTGAATTAAATAAATTTGTATCAGTTTCGAAAAACCTAGGCTAAACCCGGAGCTCGTATGCTATTGGATCCGGTAAGAAAAATAGATTTGTGCTGATAATTATAAGCCGCAATAGCTTTTGAAACACCAGTACAAACAGGTTCCGTTAAAAGAGCCTTATCCGGATTTAAATGTGGAAATTTAGGAAGTTTCTTAATTAGTGGTAAACTCAGTGTTTTAGCCACATAAATATCAGAAATCTCCGAAGAATTTTGGGTAGGAACAAGTAGAGGCAGATTATAACAATCGTCCAAATTTTCCGAATGATCAGCATACCAAGCAGCAAAACGTTGCACATCATCAACCAGTTCCTCATAATCAACATTAGGAACGGCCGATGCACACGCTGTTAGCACCGAAAAAACGACAATAAGATACCTGTTCATATCCATGGGAACCAAAAGTAATTAATTTTATTGAAACACCTAGAATATATCGGTTGAGTTTATATTATTTCGCGAATATTATTTTTCACTTCACAATAAAATTATTGATGCTTTGTTCGTTTAAAGGCAATCATCATATTAGAATCCATATTATTATTCAATGTATCTAACATCGACGATAAGTTTAAAGTAAAAGATTCAGATTTAAAGGAACCATAACTCATTAAAGTCTCATATCGCTGTCCCTTTTTCAAAACATATTCACCATCATCCAGAATCAACTGATCACCTCTTTCCTTATTCTTAGATTCAGGCACATAGGTTTCATCATTATCCCTTAAAGTCAATAAGTTCGGGTGAAAATAAATGGCTTTTCTTCCATGATTGATTATTTTAAGCATCAAATAAAGATGCTCCTCCAATGTATAAAACTTTGTACTATAGGTTGTACCATCGATAAGAATTTCGGTTTCAGACAAATGGACTGTCCCTGACTGAACCGCATACTTGTTAGAAACAACGCCCTGCCCTTTTCTATTAACTTTCAACTTATCATTGATTCCCGAGCCAGAAAATTTATGTGATTTGTCCACTTCAAAAAAAGCAAACTTATCGTTTTTTCTGAAAGCTGATAAATCAATTCCACAACCTACTTTAATTCCATTATAATTTATCGTCAGGCTTGGAAATTTGGCTTTTGAATTACCCTTAAAGCAATCAATAGTCAAGGTATAAGAACTGTCCAAATCCCCCCTATAGCCGGTTCGGGAATACAAGAATCTGCTATTTATTGGTGTAAATTTCAAACAAAATATTTTCGATTTATGCGCAGGTATAAAAGACTCCGGATCCTGATTCACAGAGTGACTTCTGTGTCCTTCTTTAGTTTTCAACTCAAATCCATAAGATGATATTCGAATAGCCTCTGATGTTTGATTACCAATCTCAGCATAAAAAAGCAAAGTATCTCCCGTAACACTTGCTCTGAAATCTGATTTTAACACAATTCCCTTTATCGATTCATGCATTCCCTGATTGAATGCAATAGGATAATGGTTGAGTAGCTTTTCGGGTAATTTTAAATCTGACTGATTCTTACAGGAACTTATAAATAATAAGCTCAGTAATAAAAAGGACATGTGTTTTAGCATATTCCAAGCTTTCTTAAAAGAAACTCTGCCTTATCAAATAAGACAGAATTTCATTGTAATCGAATTATTTAACAGACCAAACAGAATACCCCTTTGGTGGCACCTGAATTTTTACCCACTTACCACTTTGAGTAACAGGCTCCCAGTTGGAATTTCCTGAATAATCCTTAATGGTTGTATTTGACCAGTTTGTTTCAACCCATCTTTCCTGCCAATTATCCGAATTGTTTATATAAACAATCAGACCTGCACCATTGTATCCATTGCGACGTGCAACATATTCATCATTATCGGCATAAAGTATCGATGTACTTCCTGAAGCTAAATTATTATGGATCCAAATCAGATTGTTCATCATACCCTTATCCAACCACTCTTCGTAATCGCGGTAGAAAACACAAGGATATCCCTCATGTGTCAAGATATATGCATAGGCCAATTTCTTATTCCAAATTTCATCGGTATCGTGATTGGTAACAAAAGTCACGGCTCTAAAAGCATTACGCTTCCACATCATATCGTTATTCAACTTTGTCAGATCATTGCCATCAAAAGCATCATTCATTGCATAATAACAGGCAAAGTCGAACACAGATGAATTAGCTTCATTTGCCCACCAATTTAGATAGTCGACGCTACCGTCCCACAATTCACCAACTGAGAAACCGCCTACCGAAGCGTTCCATTCCTTAACAACCCAAGGCTCAAATCCTTTTACGTAATCGAAACGCCAACCATCAAAGCCCATTTCATTTTTATAATACTTAGCCACAGAATTTGAATTTTTCCATAACCAATTCTGTACATTGATTTTCTTGTGGCATAAATCGGGGAAGCCACCAAATTTACCCAAGTCGTTGTTTTCTATATCATTGGGGTGAAAATCATCATAAGAACGATTGAACAAACCTGATTTGGGTTGAAAGTCAGTCCAAGTATCATTTCCGGTGTAAGGATTAGCCTCTGATGCCCCTCCACTGTTGTGATTGATAACAATATCAGCATAAACTTGCAAACCACTTTGGTGCGCAGAACCAATAAGTGATTTTAGCTCTGTTGTTGATCCGAAACGCGTTTCTACAGATCCCATCTGATCATATTCTCCAAAATCGAAATAATCAAATGGATCGTACCCCATTGAAAACGCTCCATTCTGAGCTTTAGCTGCAGGTGGCAACCAAATAGCATTAAAGCCTGCATTGGCCCAATCAGTAACTTTGGCATCTACTGTATTCCACCAATTTCCTCCGGCGGGAACATCCCAATAAAATGCCTGCATCATTACACTCGCATTGGCTACTGATTTGGTGTCGTTGGATAAATCCACTTCACCAGATGGGGACAGAACTAACTCTTCAGTAGATTCTTTTGAACAACTGATAAAAAATAAAAATCCCAAACAAAGAATCAGGGAAAATTTCAGTTTAAACCATTCCTTTTTTTTCATAAATTAATATTTACAGATTAGAAGTTCAACAAACGTTTGCAGTAAAAAATATATTTTCAGTAAACGTTTGCAGTAAATTTGATTTGTAATCATCAATCATTATTTTAGTTTCATATTGAAACCTAAAGTGGCGATTAAAGTATCATATAATTAGCAATTACGCCTCAATATACGTCAAATTATTACTTATCCAAATTAAGCACATCCTAATTTTCTACTGAAAATGAAGGACTAAAATGCTGGAACAATTGAAATAACCAACCTGTATTAAACTTAAAAATACAGAACTGTAAATCTTAATTCAAAAAAGAAGCCTGCCAGAATTAACTGACAGGCTTTACTATAAAATTAAAAATTCGATTAAGCTTTTGTTGCATCAACAAAAACTCTTGTTTTGAATTCTTTATCCATCATATACAGACCTTGTCCCTGACAGTTAAACATTTTCAATTGATCAATGATTTCAGAAACTGTTGCTTCTTCCTCAACCTGCTCATCAACGAACCATTGTAAGAAATTAACCGTTGCGTGATCTCTTGCATCCATAGCAACATTCACACATTCGTTAATCAAACCAGTTACTGTTTCTTCATGCTTTAGTGTTTCTTCATAAATATTTAAAACACCATCCCACTCTGCAGGTACTTCAGCAATAGGCTCAAGAATAACTCGCCCACCTCTTTCATTTACAAAATATTGCATCTTAAGTGCATGAGAAATCTCTTCTTGAAACTGTACATGCATCCAATTAGCAAAACCTGGCAGACCATTAGCATTCAGATAATTCGACATAGACATATAGAAATAAGCCGACCAAAATTCCTTATTGATCTGATTATTTAAGATCGCTTCTACTTTCTTATTAAGAGCCATATTGTTATTTTTAAATGTTTTGTTTTGTTTTTCTGAATCAAAAATAAGGCTAATTTATGATTTAGGAATAATCATTATTGAATTAAATTCGAATATTTATTGACAAATTCATCAACTCAAACAAACCCATAGTCATACCCTATCTCTCAGAAAGGATTAAAGGTTTGCAAAAAAGTCATTCCCTTTATCATCAACAATAATAAATGCAGGGAAATTTTCAACACGAATTTTACGAACTGCTTCCATTCCAAGTTCAGGAAAATCAATCACTTCAATCGATTTAATGCTATTTTTAGCCAATACTGCTGCTGGTCCACCAATCGATCCCAAATAAAATCCACCATTGCTATGACAAGCATCAGTTACTGCTTTCGAACGGTTTCCTTTTGCCACCATCACCATAGAACCGCCTACTTTTTGGAATACATCTACATATGAATCCATACGGCCTGCAGTGGTTGGTCCGAAACTACCTGAAGGCATTCCCTTAGGTGTTTTTGCTGGTCCTGCATAGTACACAGGGTGGTTTTTAAAGTATTCAGGCATCTCTTTACCTTCGTCAAGCATTTGCTTGATTTGTGCATGTGCAATATCACGAGCTACAATCAAAGTTCCATTTAAGCTCAAGCGAGTTTTAATTGGGTATTTAGATAATTCCTTACGGATATCTTCCATAGGCTGATCCAAATTAATCTCAACAGCATCCTTTAAGTGTGGCGCCTCTTTTGGTAAATATTTGATCGGTTCTTTTTCCAATTGTTCAAGGAAAATACCATCTTCATTAATTTTTGCTTTGATATTTCTATCAGCTGAACAGCTCACTCCCAATCCAACAGGACAAGACGCAGCATGACGAGGTAAACGAATGACTTTCACATCGTGAACGAAATATTTGCCTCCAAATTGAGCCCCAATCTCACTCTTGCGACAAATCTCAACAACTTTTTTCTCCCATTCCAAATCGCGGAAAGCCTGACCGCCTTCATTACCTTCGTTTGGCAAGTGATCGAAATAGCCGGTTGATGCCTTTTTCACTGTTGCTAAATTCGCCTCAGCTGACGTTCCACCAATAACTAATGCTAAATGATATGGAGGGCAAGCTGAAGTTCCCAAATCCTTAATCTTTTCGGTGATGAACTTTGTCAAGTTCTCTTCATTCAACAAAGCTTTTGTTTGCTGGTACAAAAAGGTTTTATTTCCTGAGCCACCTCCCTTTGTTAGGAATAGAAACTCATATGCATTGCCTTGGTTGGCATAAATATCAATTTGTGCTGGCAAGTTATTTCCCGTATTTTTCTCTTCGAACATACTGAATGGCACAACCTGAGAATAACGAAGATTACGCTCCTGGTAGGTTTCATATACCCCTTTTGATAAATGCATGGCATCATCGGCTCCCGTATAAACATCCTCGCCTTTTTTAGCAACTACAATAGCTGTTCCTGTATCCTGACAAGTTGGTAATTCACCTTCAGCAGCAACAACTTGATTCAACAACATGGTGTGAGCAACGAATCTATCATTATCAGAAGCTTCCGGATCTTCAAGAATTGTTTTTAATTTCTCCAAATGCGCCGGACGTAAATAAAAAGAAACATCAGCGAAAGCTTGCTTCGAAAGCATTTCAAGTCCCTTAGGATCTACTTTTAGAATTTTTCTTCCATCAACATCAATAGTTGACACATAATCTTTAGTCAATAATCGATAATTGGTTGTATCCTTAGTAATAGGAAATGGTTTTTGGTAGTTAAAATCGGACATTTTTATTGCTTTAAAATTTGAATAGTCTTATCTAAATAGCTACAAAATGAATCGTAATTCCATGTGTAGGCTCACAAATTTAATGAATAATCTAGATAGAGTCGATTTTTAGAATGGGTATTCTACAACATTTGGTTTTATAACATATTTCTTCGAGAGAAAAGATAATCAGGGTCCACACACCCAAGCAATTGCTGCCTTAAGAGTTGAAAAGGGTTTAGCTCTTAATTTGGGAGTAATCGAATTTGCAATAGTTACAAGGACGACTTGCATTGGTAATATCGTAATTGCAGCCAGCTTATATTTGTAAAATTCCGGATTTGTTTTAAAATAACTCGAAACCTTTTTAAAAACAGAGGGATTAATTTCAAACTTTACGTTTCGCAAATCTGTGATAATCCCCTGTGTATTATTCGCAAGCATTTTCTTATCCTTAATTTCATCAAAGGAGGCAATGACATCATCTATACTCGCATCTTCAGAAAATTCCCGAAGAAGAATATCCCCATTTAAAACATCCAAAAATGAATACTTAACCTTTGGCATTTGTTTATACTTTTACACGTTTAAACAAAATAATCATAAAAGTCAATTGTACCAAACGTTAAGATAAGAAAGCTCAATTATCAGTACCCCAAAGCATCCAAAACCTTCTCATTTAAATATCGATTCTTGCCAATATAGGGGTAGCAATGGATATGAATGGCAGGATTAAAATTCATTTCGATGATTGCATAATTCTCCTCTGTAGCTTCGGCCTTTACATCCAGAATCATCATATCCAAACCTGTAATTTCAACATCTAAAGCCTTGGTTGCTTTCACAGCAATATCTTTATACGACTGATGAATATCATCTGTAAAATCGATACTATCGCCCCCCGTACTAATGTTCGAGTTCTCTCGTAAATAAACAATCTCGTCCTGTTGGGGAACAGAATCAAAAGTTAAATTCTGATCAGTTAAAAACATAGCCTCAGCTTCTCCTAAACTGATTTTTTCAAGCGGTGTCACATAACCTTTTCCTCTGAGGGGGTCCTGATTCTTCAGTTCAACCAACTCGCGTATAGATTTCTGTCCATCCCCTTTCACATTGGCCGGAACACGATGCAGAATACCCACAACCTTGTCACCCATTACAAAAAATCGAAACTCTCTTCCGGGAACAAAGTCTTCAATCAAAATACTGTTATCATGTTCAAAGGCAATTTCAACAGCTCGCTGATAAACCCTCTCCTTATTATTTTCCTTCAGTATGCTAATGCCAAGTCCGAAATTGGTGGACTTTGGTTTTATTACGATAGCCCGATCCTCGAAAAGCTCAAAATCGGAAAGCGCTTTTTCCTTTGACAAATAATTCATTCCACCCGGCACACTAATTCCCGATTCTTTAAGTATGGTCTTGGTGACCAACTTGTTTTCCATCATAAGCACCGAACTGTAATTATCCAGGGATGTACGAGTTGCCTGCATCACATACTCAACCTTATCACCCTGCTTAAGACGTACAAAATTTTCGTTCTGATCCAGAATCTCAAATTCAACACCTCGCCGCAATGCTGCTTTTAAAAGAAGTTGGGTTGATAGCTCTAAATTTTCAAACCCATGAAACCGAAAACTGCTTAGTTCTGTATCAGCCTGATATTTCCTTGCCATATTCATATGAAATGCGATAAAGCCTTCCCTCTGAATATCCTCTCTAATTTTCAGCGATGTTCTTTGAAGAGAACCATTCAATAAATTCTCACAATAGCTCATTGCTGAAATGTAAGCCTCAGTTTTTGATAGTTGAGAAGCCTTCATAAAATTCTGCATCTCATTATATATCTCACGACCAAAATCCTGAACAGAAATATCGTTGCCTTCAAAAGAGTGTAATTTCAAATCCGTTTTCAAACCATAGCAGGCGACAAGATCCTGATTATTGGCTGCAATTACCTGTTGTTTTTCATCATATACTTCGGGTTCACAGCGGAATAAACAATGCAATAAAAACAAGTGAACCAAATACAAGCTATCTTTCGATATTCCCACTTTCTCGTATGGATTTAAATCCAATAAGCGAACCTCAACATGTGATATTTCTTTATTGGCATCGAACTTAAGCCTTATGGGTAAATAAAGCTCCTCATCCCCAACCAGTCGTCCTTCAGCAACTAAATCCGAAATTGATTTTCTAAGCCCGTCCAAACTATTGAAATCAACAAAATATTCCTCTTCATTTCTATAACCTCCCGAGCTGGTACGAATCGATACAGCGTTACCACAAGTCACTTGCTTTCTCTCTCCTGTCTTTAATGACTTCATCTTAAAAGAAGGATCAGACACCGGGCTTGAGCCTAAAAGCCAAACCAAAAACCAACGATATCGCATAAAATTGCGAAGCATTTTCAAATACAAAGCCTCTCTGAACGATTCGGCATCACCATCAGGACAGCAAATTTTCACAAGCTTTCTGAGCAGACGATCTGACAAAGAGAAATTATAATGAATACCTGTCAGCATCTGTCTTTCACGACCATAACGCTTAGCCAGAACCTCCCGATATTTTTCCTTGCTAATGCCCTGATCGCCAAATTGTGCGATGGGAATAAGTTCCTCATCAGGCAACAAAGGAGGTAGTGATTGTGGCCATAAAAGTTCGTATCCAATATTCTGAGAAACAACATCATGTAAAGTTTCCAAAAAACCATGTACCTCTTCAATACTGTCCAAAGGGGGCGTAATCATCTCAACTTGAGATTCAGAAAAATCCGTCGTGATATAAGGATGTTTGAACTTATCACCCAAAATATTCGGATGTGGGGTTGTCGCCATACGTCCGTTTTTATCCACACGTACATTTTCTTTTTCAATGCCAAACTTGCCATCACAAATACTGCTACGAATACTTTTGTTTTCTAACAGTTCAAACAGGTTTTTATGAATTGTTTTCATAGAATTATCATATCTTTTTTTTAGCCTCCTATTGTTGAAGGAGGTGGTAGCTAAGGCCTAGTTTAAAGTCTATTCACTACACCTAATTGATCGAATACTTTTGTTTATTTCTATTGTCTTGCTTTTAGTTAAAAGCTAAGTGTCAGTGATCGCTTTACCGAATTTAAAAACTTTTTCAAATTGTAAATTATTCTTTCTAAAATAAGCTTTTAAAATGAAAAACAGGATCACCCCTTTTAAAATACTTGTTCCACTAATGCTCCACCAAACTCCGTTTAAACTGAGAAACGTAAAAAAGCCCAACAGATAAGCACCAGGCACGCGCAAACTCGTCAAAATCACACTCAATATGGCTGGAACATACGTTTTGCCAACACCATGAAAAACAGCTGCAGCAATCATCTCCATACACATAAACAACTGTGAAAGGGATAAGATCAACAGATAGTCTTTCCCCATTGCTATACTCTCTTTTTCGGGGACAAATATGGAAAATAAGGTTTCCGGAATCAGCACAAACATAAGGGTTGTCACCACCCCTACCGAAAAAGCAATCTGCCAGGCAGCTTTAAACACCTTAGGTATTTCTCCCATATTTTTTGCACCATAATGCTTGCCTACAGTAATTGTTACCGCTTGCATAATCCCCCCCACAATCATAAAAGTAAAGGCCTCTATCTGAACACCAATTTTCTGAACAGCTATGGCCGTGGGTCCCCATTCAGCTATAATACGGCCCATTACAATATAAATGAGAGTAAATGAAATTCGCTGAAATGCAGCGGGAAATCCAACGATAAGAAACGATTTGATTTTATCGAAATGTGGCAAATAACCTTTAAACCTGATCGAAGAACAACGCTTTAGTGCAAAAATAAAATACAAGAGAGAAATACTACGCCCAATAATGGTAGCATAGGCCGCCCCATCGACCCCCAAATCCAACACAAAAATAAAAATAGGATCTAGTAATATATTTAGTGAGGTTCCAACAAAACTTGCCTTTAACGAGGTTTTAGTCTTACCATGAGCATTAAAAACTGAGATAAACAAAAGATTCATGAAATTCAGAACCGCTCCCCAGGCAGCAATACTCATATAAGAAGTAGCCATCTCATTAACATGGGCATCCTTCATGTGAAAAAAGGCTATGAATTCGTCAGGCCACATCAATAAAACTGATGTAAAAATTGCTGAAAGCAAGCTCACTCCCCAGAGTCCTGCTATGGTATAACGACTTGCGCCATCATGATCTTCAGCTCCCAAAGAATGGGAAATTTTAACATTAACACCCACGGTAATGACTGAAGCCAAAGCCCAGCCCAAATTAATGAAAAAACCTGCCGTTCCAACTGCCGCAACGGCACCACTCCCCAATTCTCCAACCCAAATCATGTCGGTAAGGTTATAGGCCGTATGTAAAAGATGTGCTCCAATTATGGGTAGAGCCAAAATCAACAGATCTTTACCCACCTTAGAAAGAGACAATTGCCTCTGAATATTCTTTATTAATCTATATATCATTCTTAGCTTGCCTCTCTTCAATCCAGGATCAGTTATGAAATCACGCTTTTGCGCATATTCTTACAAAAGTATCTAATGCGATTTGATTGGCAAAATTCAAATAAGTTTTAACAAATTATTAATTAAGCCTATTCAAAATATAAAATTCCAAGTTTCTAATTTAATCAGAATTTCCTCACTAAACGACAAGGAAGCCAAGCTGACTTCATGAGATGATCATTTTTTGAGATTTCGGACGAATCCTTAATTTTAGTCTTTCTATTTTATTAATTTCGTTGTTCAATAATCAACGAACTTCCGGAATAAAAAAACAAACTCAAGATTATGATACATCAACTTCTTAAACAGCAATTTGGTTTTCAATCATTTGGCAAAGGCCAGGAAGAAGTGATTACTAAAATTACCCAAAGAGAATCCGCAATAGCCATTTTCCCTACGGGATCCGGAAAATCATTGTGTTATCAGCTACCTGCACTTACACTTCCAAATTTAACTCTAGTTGTTTCTCCCCTTTTGGCTTTAATCCAGGATCAGTTGGATTTTCTGCAATCGAAAAACATTTCCGCCGTTCGTATCGACTCCAGCCTTTCCAGAGAAGAAGAAGTTGAAGTAATGAAAGGAATCAAAGAAAAAAAGCATAAAATTTTAATGATATCCGTTGAGCGCTTTAAGAACGAGCGCTTTCGCCGCTTCCTAAAAGAGATTCCGATTTCCCTGCTTGTGGTGGACGAAGCCCATTGTATTTCGGAATGGGGGCACAACTTTCGCCCCGATTATTTGAAACTTCCTGCCTATCAAAAAGAATTTAATATAGAGCAATGCCTTCTATTAACCGCAACCGCTACACCCAAAGTTATTGAGGATATGTGTTGCAAATTTGATATATCAAAAGAGAATGTCAGCATCACAGGATTTTACCGTTCTAACCTGAATCTGCAGGTTGTTCCCGTCAAACAGTCTGAGAAAAACCGGGTTTTAGCTCATACCCTTTCAAACAAAAAAGGGGAAGCCAGTATTATTTATGTGACGCTGCAAAAAACAGCAGAAGATGTGGCTAATTTTCTGAGTTCAACTGGTATAGCAGCCACAGCCTATCATGCCGGTTTAAAAAACGAATTGAGAGAAGAGATCCAAACTCGTTTTATGAAAGGTGAAATCAATTGTGTTGTAGCAACCATTGCTTTTGGAATGGGAATTGATAAAAGTGATATCCGTAATGTGATTCATTACGATCTTCCCAAATCCATAGAAAATTACTCTCAGGAAATCGGACGTGCCGGACGTGACAATCAGGCAGCCAATTGTTTGGTTTTAGCCAATCGGGATAATGTTAACATTCTGGAGAATTTTGTTTACGGCGACACGCCTGAATACGAAGGCATCAAAAAACTACTTGAAATTATTAAGAATGCAGGTGAACTCTGGGATGTCAGGTTGATGAATCTTCCTGCTCTTTGCAACATCCGAATGTTACCTATTAAAACCTTACTGGTTTATCTTGAAATAATGGGTATTCTTAAACCTCTAAACGCCTACTTTGCATCGTATCGCTTTGCTTTGAATATTGATGAACAAAGCATTATCAACAAATTCAAAGGTGAACGAAAAGAGTTCATTCAGGAAATTTTCAATACGTGCAATAAAGCAAGAAAATGGTGGACGGTTGACTTTGATAACATCAAGCAAAACCCCAAACTCGATCGACAGCGAATTATTGCGGCTCTCGAATATTTCAGCGAACAGGGCTGGTTAATTTTGGAAGCTTCACAAATGGCCGATGTTTTCTCCATTAAAAATTCAAGTTTCGATACAGAGAAACTAGCCAAAGAACTCTTTGAAAAATTTAAATTGAAAGAAAATGCTGAAATCAAGCGTATCGAAAGCATGATTGCCTTATTTGAATCAGAAACCTGTTTGAGTACAAAATTAGCCGCTTATTTTGGTGAAACATTAGCAATAAAAGAATGTGGGCATTGCTCGGTTTGTTCATCGGGAGGCGTAAAAGTAGCCCAAAGCGATCAACTCCCTGATTTAAAAAGCTACCAATTTGAAGATCTAACTCAAAAACTCCGAAATACCTTAAAAGGAAGTGTCAGTGCTGAACTTATTACCAAATTTCTATGTGGAATTTACACGCCTAAATTTAGTACAATTAAAGCCAAACAAATGTCAGGCTTTGCCCAATTGGAACGCTATCGCTATCAGGAGGTAATGAACTGGGTCGTGGCAAATCAAAAAATTGGAGACGTTTAAATATCTGATTGATATTTTACTTACAAGTTCATTTTCTCTTTCAAGCTATTGCGATACGATCGTCCCACGGGCAAGTCTTTTCCATTTAAATAAACGGTATTGCCAGAAATGGATTCAATTTTGGCTAAAGGCACGATAAACTGACGATGAATACGAATAAACCTATCAGATGGCAGCAATTCAATAATATGAGAAAGTGTTTCCCGACTGACTAATTTCTTCCCCTCATACCGACAAATGACATAATCTCCAAAACTTTGAAAAAAATCAAGCTTAGTCAAATCTAAGCGTACAATTTTCTTATCAACTTTTAAATTGAGAACCTCTTCTTTCAAAGGCAAACCAGGGATTTGTTCTCCTGTTGGCTTTTGCCTGTCGTAATATCGGTTAATGGCACGAGCCATTCGTTCTAACGAAATGGGTTTCACAAGATAGTCGACCACATCCAAATCGAAAGCTTCAACCGCATAATTGCGATAAGCCGTTGTAAAGATAAGCGCAGGCGGCGTTTTTAATGATTTTAAAAATTGCAAGCCATTAATCTGGGGCATTTCAATATCTGAAAAAATTAAATCAACCTGATGTTCCCTCAGAAAACTCATTGCTGGTGAAGCAGATTGAAACCGCCCCACAATCTCCATATCGGGAAAACTTGTCAAATGCCTTTCGATGATACGAATGGCAATAGGTTCATCATCGAGCAACAGACATCTTATTTTTTGCATACCAATCATTTAAATTAACTTCAATCTCAATTCCACATCAAAACACCCGTCATCCTGTTTAATGGTTAATTGATGTCTTTCCGGATAGATTAATTCGAGACGTTTACGAAGATTTTCCAAACCAATTCCCCCATTGCCTTTTGATATTCTGTCAAGCTGAATAGGATTCTTAATATTGAAATAAAAATCATCTTCTAAATGAAGATTCATTGTAATTTTACTTGCAACATCATCTTTTCTATCGGTATGCTTAAAAGCGTTCTCAACCAAAGGTAAAAGCAGCAAAGGAGCAATCATATCACTCGCGTGCCTGCCTGCTTCAATATTGATATCCAGACAAATTCCTTTGCCAAAACGCCCCTTTTGAATTGCCGAATAATTTTCAATCAACTCAATTTCTTTATTAATTGGAACAAATTCAGCACTACACCCATAAAGCGTGTAATCCAATATCTCAGAAAGATGCATAATCATTTGAGGTGTCTCTTCTGACTTTTCAAGACTCAAACCATAAATACTGTTTAAAGAATTAAACAAAAAATGCGGATTAACCTGAGCCTTAAGCAAACTCAGCTCAGCCTCTTTTAAACGCAAGTCAGTCTCTACCTTTATCTTATTCTGCTGTTCTCTTAAGCGTTGTTCTTTTAAACTTCTTTGCAACTGACGATAGGCAACTCCAACCAAAATCACAAAATATAAGCCAACAAGAGAAAAACGCACATCCAGGGTTGCAGGATCAATTCCTTCCAAAGAATAGTTCCAGACTAAAACATAAAGACCAGCAATAATCAAGGTTTCGATACTAAGCGACAAACACAGCAGATAGAATAAATACAACCAAAAACGAAAATAACGTTTGGTTAGCAAATATTTAGGAATCAAGAAATCGTTAAGAAAACGCGTACTCACATAGGCAAGTGGCACAAAACACAAACAAAAAATAAATGCATTGTAATAATCCTGATTATACAGACCGAAAAATACACTGATAAAAACAAAAGCCATAAACCAAGTCAACAGAGACAAAGCTATTCTTCTCCAATTTACCAGATTCCTATTAAGCAAGTTTAATATCTTCAACATAGTAGATACGAAAATAGATATTTTTATTTGATGCAAAAACCATTTATTTATGATATACGACAAATGACCTTAATTTCAAGTTTAATGACAATTTATTCTCAAAACCCGTCCTTTTCTCTACACTTGACCAAAATACTGATCCCTTAAAATCAACAACATGCAAACAAACACCATCAATCAATGAGAATTTTCCAAACTATGAATAAACACTTTAACCCTTTCCGCTTGTCATTCATCGTCATTTACAAACAGATAAACGCAATAAATTTGAAAAGAAAACAACAAGCAATAGGTTTGATTCGTATTTTTGTTTAACCTAAACTTTTAAAACATGTTTGATTTTTTCTTTCAGGGAGGTGTCCAATTCATGACATTTATAATGCTTGCAGGACTGACTGCCATCGTATGGTCATTATTAACTTTAATCAGGTTTCTTAAAGTTGGTTTTATAACCAAACGTCATCTGGATGCCATTCTATTCCTAGGGAGCCTAAGTTTTGCTATCGGTCTTCTTGGTCAAGGCATGGGACTTTCTCAAGCGCTTAGTGTCATTCAATCTATGCCTAATATTTCGCCTGCACTTGTAGCTGGCGGCATAAGAATTAGCATGATTCCACCTATAACAGGTGCCATATTATTCTCAATCGCTGGAATTTTCTGGTTCATTCTACGCTACATGAATGTTAAAAAACAAGAAGCTTAATGAATTAAAGGAACCAATAACAACCTACTAATTTGCCACAATTTCAAATTTGAGATTGTGGCATTTTTATGAAAGCCTTCAATTCAACATAATTCAGCTAACCCTTAATTCTTTTTGCTTTCCGACCTTTTCCCGACATAAATTTCTTCTTTCAGCGAATTTGGCTTCCTTTGTGAAAATTTTAATTTATGCCAATAAAACGTCATCCTAACTTACCTTTTGCGCCATCCAAATTCCCAATCTTTTACGGATGGATGGCCATGATTGCTGCCACAATAGGAATCATTTGTTCAATCCCTGGTCAAACCATTGGAGTATCTGTTTTTACAGATTATTTAATAGATGCCCTGCAACTTTCACGCGATGCTCTGAGTTCAGCTTATCTGATTGGTACGGCTATGAGTTCGTTATTCCTGACAAAGGCCGGAAAAGTATACGATAAGTTTGGGGCTCGATTCACAGCTATTTTAGCGGCTTGCACCTTAGCTTTCACACTCTTGTTATTCTCCATAAGCGATCAAATGAGTGGAAGCATCTCTTCGATGACTAATATCTCATTCTCCACCATTAGTTTTGTTTTGGTTTCTGCTCTATTTTTCATGCTTCGATTCTCCGGACAAGGCGTATTAACATTAGCCTCTCGAAACATGCTGATGAAATGGTTCAACAAAAGGCGTGGATTGGCCAATAGCATCTCCTCAGGCATTCAATCTTTCGGATTTGCAGTGGCTCCTCTTTTTGTCGCAAGCATTATCCATAGCACCAATTGGAGTGCAGCCTACCTGATTATGGCAGCCATTATTGTTGCCTTTATCATTTTTGCTTATATTTTCTTTAGAGATAATCCTGAAGAATGTGGGCTTATTCCAGATGGAAAAGTAATTGAAGAGAAAAAGAAAAAAGCCTTTAAGGATAGCAACAAACAGTTCACGCTAAAAGAAGCAAAGAAGACACCAATCTTTTGGGTATATGCACTAGCAATCGCTTTTAGCGCCTTTTTTATTACAGGCTTTACTTTCAATGTGGTTTCCATATTCGAGATATCAGGTTACAGCGAACAGAAAGCGTTAAGTATTTTCATTCCAGCTTCGCTAATTTCTATCGTCGCTGCACTGGCAGGAAATGTGATTAGCGACTATATGCCACTTAAGCGTATTCTAATTATTTACCTTATTGGATGCATGCTTTCTTGCATAGGATTATCTTGTCTTTCACACTGGAGTGGTTACTACATTCTGATTCTTGGCAATGGTCTTATGGGAGGTCTTTTCTCTGTGCTGGCTTCGATTACATGGCCTCGTTTTTTCGGACAAGATCACTTGGGAGCCATTAGTGGATTAGCTATGTCGCTTATGGTATTTGGTTCAGCCATAGCGCCTCTGTTCTTCTCCAGAATATTTACCTTAACAGGCAGCTACCAACTTGCGGGTATTGCAGGTGGTGTTTTAGTCATTATCCTACTTTTGTTCTCTTTAAAACTAAATAACCCCCAGGAAGATTAAATCTTAAGAATAAAAGGACGAAGGTTTAAAATAATATTCAGCCCAATCTCAAATTAGTGAGATTGGGCTTTTACTATATTCTTAAACCTAACAGAGTCGATTCCGATTGTTCGGAAGTGGCGTTAATTCGATTCTATAAACGCTGTCAGAACTGTCTCCGACAGTCTCTAACAGGTTTTATTATCATCCCTTTCATGCTTAACAAACACTTACAAAACTTCATGCTTTTAGCTTACATATAAATGATGGATTATAGTTACATTTATAATCGAAGGTGTTATTTAGACTATTACATATACTTTGAACAAAAGATCTGTAGTAAAACCTTAAAGCTCTCTCGACACAATCATTACGGATAAGAATAATTTATAATAAACAACAGATAAGTGGAATAAGATGCATTGTCACTTACACACTTGTTAGGCATAAGCTTATGAAAGACATTTGGAAAAATGATAAAGAATTTAAGGAAGCTATTGGAGCATATATAATAGCATTTTCAGAATTAGAATTTGGACTCGCATCATTATGCACGGCTACAGAATTTGATTTAAGACTCAAAAGCAAATATTTAATGAAGTATACGGGTTTTTCATTTGATAAAAAAATGAAACACCTGAGCGAATTTATTACAGAACATCTAATAGAACTTAAACCAACTTGGGATATCATAAAAAATGAGATTGGACAATTAAACCGTGAAAGGCGCTTTTTCGCTCATGGTTTTATGAGTTATTCTTTACCGCGTGAAACTGTTACAACGCATATTAAAGAATATGGGAAAATTGTCACAAAGAACCAAACTCTAAAAGAAATCAAATCTTTAACAAATAGATTACAACATGTCAAGACAGGTAAAGATGGAGTTAATGGAGAATTTCACACTGAATTTATGAAATTACGAATTAACAAATGGAATGAGCTAGTAAATGATAATGCAAAAATTATTTATAGAGTAAATAGTAAAATCGTATCAGACTGGAAAGGAAAAACCAATGCCCAATAAAAACTAAATTTTATGAGTAGTGATGCCTCTACAAAATAACTTAGGTATATTGAAATAAATAAACTCAAAAGACGAAACTCATAAAACAATTTATTACAGTGGAGTTCTTAGCTATCATCCTTATTATTTTAGTCTTTTATAGTATCAACTACTATATAAAGAAAAAAATTATTCCCCAAATTAAAGGTGCTATTGGAGAATACCAAGTATCAAACAAATTGAGCCGTCTAAAAAAGACAAGATATATAGTCCTGAATAATATTCTACTAAAACACGGAAATTCAACAACTCAAATAGATCACATCGTAGTTTGCAGAAGTGGGATTATTGTAATTGAAACAAAAAACTATAAAGGTTGGATTCATGGGCATCAAAATTCTGAATACTGGACACAAACTATTTACAAACATAAAAAGAAACTTAGAAACCCTATAAAACAAAATTGGGTTCATGTATACGCCATAAAAAGACTGCTTTCAGAATATAATGACATTAATTATTTTCCAATTGTTGTATTAGCTGGGAGTGGAACATTAAAAAACATAACTTCAGAATTACCTGTTACTTACACAAACAAACTCCTGAAAACGATTAAAAGGCTGAATGAATATGAGCATTTATCATACGATCAAATAAAATTGATTTCAGAAAAAATACATCAAAACAATATCATTGATCGAAATGAAAATAGAAATCATGTGAAACTGGTAAAAAGCCATATTCGAAAGCAGAAGAAAATGGTGGAATCAAAAGAATGTCCAAAATGTGGAGATGTCCTAACCAAGAAGAAAGGAAAATATGGGAAGTTTTATGGTTGCCAAAATTTTCCACAATGCAAATACACAATAAATATCAATTAAAATTCACTCCATCAAAAACACACAACAATAGGAATCCATGGAGTCGGACATTTGATATACCTTGGTGCTATAGACATCTAATCCATTCTGGCTTATATGCAGCTACGCTATTACTTCTATCTCTTAATACCTGCGCAAGTTCATTTTCGTAGCACTAATCATTTCCTAATATTGAAATGTACCACACCTTTGAAATGCTTCTCTATTTATCATTTTTTATTATACCTTTAATGGTATCACATAAAAATCAGCCTTATGGAATATTTCTTGTACAAAAATCATTTGAGTAAAAGCCAGGAGAACTTTATTGGACGTACGGCAGCTATAGGTGTTATTAACAAAGCCGAACTTATTGAGGAAGTGGCCAAAGAAGGTACTGGAATTACGATCTACGAAGTAGAAAGCATCTTTAAACGTTTGGAAACGGTATTAGCTGATTTACTAAAAAAAGGCTATCGTATCAACACGCCCATTATAAACATTACACCCAGCATAAAAGGCCTTTTTACTGATTATGAAGATTCTTTCGATAAAAGTCGACACAGTTTACATTTCAAAACCTCTTCTGGGGTTTTGCTTAAACAAGCCGCAGAAGAAACCCGACTTTATAAACGAGATCCCCTAAATTATCACATTGATGTAATCAAGTTTACCAACCTTAGCGAGAAAGGAGAAAGCTTAAGTCCTAATGCCATTGGCGAACTTAGGGGCAACAACCTAAAACTAAATCCTGATGATTTAGAACAAGGCATATTCCTACTGGCTGAAGATGGCAAGGAATACCGCATTAGTATTTATGCCCACAATACTAAAAATAAACAGACCTTTCAAGTGCCTTCGAATATTGCTCCTGGTAAGTATATTCTCGAACTAAGAAGCCTGCCTTTAAACTCCAGCCTACTTAAAAAAGGCCGACTAAGCACAAGTTTATTATTTCCTTAGGTGATAAAGAAAGATATCTCGCCCAGATTCCAAACAAATCTAGGCGAGATACAGAACAGATCTGCCCGAGATTCATAATAAATCTCGGGCAGATTTTACTTAAAACTCACTCCTCTCTCACTACTAAACTCACTAGACTTTTGCTCAGAACTTAAAATGACATAGAAGAATTACATACTCTCTTACACATGTATTTCATAACAAGCTTCTTACAAGAGTATATACAAATTCATGGAAGAATTGTACGAAGCAATAGAAAACTAAACGTCTCTAAATATCAACTAAGGCCCTATTCGTTCTGAATAAGGCTTTTTTTATTCATGCCCAATAGGGTTCCAATGGTCATAAATATGCTATAATCTTGATGCATCTATTTTACTTATTACTGTTTAATTTGTCAATTAATTAGTTTTTCTGAGCAAAGAAAATAAGTCTTCGTTATCACCATGTTCGGAGATTTAAAAACAGATTTACTGTAAAACATAAAGACCTTTAAAATTGTTTACTAATTAACAGTAAACTTGAAGTAAACAGATAAAAATCACAAATTGATTTGAGGTAAATTTAAGCCTGGAAAACATTAATGAATTATTTTACGAAGCACGCCAAACCACCTTTAAACCACACAGATCTAATACGAAAAATAAAAACAAACACAACAATAAAGAGATGTAATATTACAAATACAGACAGCAAAACCTATTTGAATACCGATTAAAACGGACAATAAAATTACGGCAATTAACTAAGCTATTTGATGTCAAAAAAAACAAATTTAAATTAGTTATTTTTATGACAACATTCTTGATATTTTCACTATGTTTGGCGCTCGCTTAAACGCAACAATAACAAACACAAAAAAATAGATTCATATGAATGGCGTAATTATTAAAAATTCAAGAAACACAGAGAGTGCACCTCAATGTGCTATGTCTACACAATCTGTAGCGTTTTCTCATTACAATAACATTTCAGCTCAGTTGCCAGTTGACCCAAAATTGGGTAAAATGGTTGCTGGTGGTGTAAAAGAGCAGGCTGAGCAGTGCCTTGAAAACATCAAAGCTATTGTAGAAAGCATCGATCATACAATGACTGATGTTGTTCGCATTAATATCTACCTTAAAAACATCATGGATATTAAAGTCGTGAACCAAGTGTATACAACTTTCTTCCAGAGCTACCTGCCTACACGCACAGTACTTGCTGTTGCTGCTTTACCAATGGATGGTGCTTTAGTACAAATGGATGCGGTAATTTCTAATGGTGAAGGTACACATCCACAAGCCCCTTGCGATTTAGTAAAATTGGTGCGAAACACAGAGAATGCGCCTAAAAGTGCTGTATCAACACAAACTGTTGCTTTTTCTCACTACAATCATATTTCAGCTCAATTGCCTGTCGATCCTAAAACAGGTAATATCGTAGCTGGTGGTGCAAAAGAGCAGGCAGCACAGTGTCTTAAGAATATCAAGGGAATTATGGAAGCTATCGACGTGCCTTTCGACGATATTGTGAAAGTAAATATCCACGTTCAAAACCTTTCAGATATTGAAGCTGTAAACGAAGCTTACACAACATTTTTCCCAGACTCGTCTATCGCCAGAGCCGTAGGTTACGTTCCTGCACGCTCAGTGATCGTAGCTGAAGGCTTACCTATGCATGCTTTGGTACAAATTGATGCAACTGTATCACACGGTGACGGTACACCTCCACAAGCTGTTGAAGACAGACATGGAATCGTTATTAAGGCAAACAACACAGATAATGCTCCAAAGAGCTCTCTATCGACTCAAACTGTTGCTTTTTCTCACTACAACAATGTATCAGCTCAATTACCTATCGATGTAAAAACGGGTAAACTAGTAGCTGGTGGTGCAAAAGAGCAGGCTGCACAATGTTTAAATAACATTAAAGCAATTGTAGAGAGCATCAATCACAATATGGATGATGTGGTTAAAATGAATATCCAGCTAAAAAATATGGCTGATCTTGATGCTGTTAATGAAATTTACCCAACATTCTTCAAAGGCGATCTTCCTGCAAGAACAGTAATTGGTGTATCAGATATGCCTATAGGTGCTTTGGTACAAATTGATGCTATTATTTCAAACGCTGAAGGTACAGCTCCAGCAAAATAAGAAGGTTTGTTTTTGATTTCATGTCTTGACATTACCTCATAAAATAAATACAAAAAAAGCTTGGGCAAAACCCAAGTTTTTTTTTGAAGAAGATTGAAAAGTCTGGAATTGAAGTGATGTAAAAAGTGATTCAAATGACTCTCAAATTAAGTCAATCTTCATCAGAAGTATTCATCATTACAATCTTGAAGAACAAAATTGAAAGAATATTCAAATTAGAACACAAGCCTGTATTCCCCAAAGCAGGATGATGTTTCCACATCGCCCTTCACATGAGCCCACCCATCTTAAATAAGCTTAAATACTGTTAAAAGAAACTCTCTCTTATTGTTTACTACAAACTAGATTTTAACTTTATAGGAATTAAAAAACGAAAGCTAATCTCTAACTTTACCTATGATTCGAATTCTACTGCTTGTTTTAATTCTTTTCCTTTTCTGCAATCCATCAAGTGCAGCTACAATAGCAAATGATTCCATCATCCGTATATCGGGCCAGGTTGTCAATAAATCAAGCTTAAATCCTATTCCACAAGCACATCTGATTGTAAAAGGAAAACGAAGTGGACAGATTTGTGATAGCCTGGGAATTTTCCATTTACAAATCAACCAATCTGACACCCTTATTATATCTGCCCTTGGTTTTAAAACTCAGGAGTGGCCTATACCTTTCATTTTTGATACCACTCTCCCCTCTTTTTTTCAAATACCCTTAGAAAAAATGGTATATCTACTAAAAGAAGTAAATGTATTTGCACTAGGAACCTGGGATGAGTTTAAAAACGATTTCCGGAAATTGGAAATCAAAGATGAATATGTACTCAACTCTCAAATAACAAAAGAACTGGCTCCATTTCAGACTAAGAAACCAAATATCGTTCCACCACAGTATCGCCCAATTATAGAAGACTTTAGTGTTTGGAATGCCATTGGCACTCCCGCCTCCTTCCTTTTCTCAAAATTCAGCAAGAGTGAAAAAAGAAAACGAAAGGTGGCTAAAATGATTCGGAATAAATGGCAAGTTAAAATACTAAATCAATATTACACCAGCAAAATCGTAGCCGCCAACACGGGCTTAAGCGGTAAAGAATTAGACGATTTTATGGCCTATTGCGGTCCCAAACTAAAGATAACTCAAACAACCAGTCAATACGATATTTTGGAACAAATTGTAAACTACTATAAAGACTATATCACGCTCAAAAAAGAAAATAAAGCTTTAAAATAATAATCACTACACCCGAAAATACAATTCCCAACATCTTAAATCTTTCATGATCTTCATGAAATACCATCTACTCCTCCAACATCAACAATCAAAGCTTAACAAAAATTAACGGCAAACAACTTTTATAAATAGTCCAAAAAATTATCTTTGTAGGGCACAAAAAATAATTCACTTTTTTGTTGCCCTAAAAAGTCGTTCCAAATCTTACTTTTTTTGAATGGGAGTCATTTGATTTCTGAAATGAGACTGTTCTATCAAGTTTTCTTCAGGATTTAGCGATCTTCAAAAATCAAGTTCTCTCCTTACCAGTCAGATTAAATGTTTAATAACAAAAGCAAAATATATTTTTTATGATGCAGACAGTTGATATCAAAGAGCTAAACGAGCGTATCCAGCAGGAAAGTTCCTTCGTGGATATGATTTCTATGGAAATGAATAAGGTTATTGTTGGACAAAAGCATTTGGTTGAAAGCCTACTGATTGGCTTACTTTCCAATGGGCACATCCTTCTTGAAGGGGTTCCCGGATTAGCAAAGACCCTTGCTATCAACACCCTTGCTACGACAATTGACGCAGACTTTAGCCGTATACAATTTACACCCGATCTTTTACCTGCCGACCTTGTGGGAACTATGATCTACTCTCAGAAAAAAGAAGAATTTGTTGTAAAAAAAGGACCTATCTTTGCCAACTTCATTCTTGCCGATGAGATTAACCGTGCTCCCGCTAAAGTTCAGGCTGCCCTGCTTGAAGCTATGCAAGAACGTCAGGTAACTATTGGTGATCATACCTATAAATTACAAGAGCCTTTCCTTGTAATGGCAACACAAAACCCAATTGAGCAAGAAGGAACCTATCCGCTACCTGAAGCTCAGGTTGACCGTTTTATGCTTAAGGTGGTGATCAACTACCCTAAAAAAGATGAAGAGCAAATTATCATGCGTCAGAATCTGTTAAAAGCATTTCCTGTTGCCACTCAAATTCTTAAACCTGAAGACATCATTAAGGCACGAAGCGTAGTCAAAGATGTATATATGGACGAAAAAATCGAGAAATATATTGTTGATATTATTTTTGCCACTCGTTTCCCTGCCGACTATGGCTTAGAAAAATTCAAAGAGATGATTGCCTTTGGTGGATCGCCTCGTGCAAGTATTTCATTGGCATCGGCTGCTAAGGCATATGCCTTTATCAAGCGTCGTGGTTACGTTATTCCTGAAGATATTCGTGCGGTTTGTCACGATGTGCTTCGTCATCGTATTGGTTTAACTTACGAGGCTGAAGCCAACAACATCACCAGCGAGCACATTATTTCAGAAATTTTGAATACTGTAGAAGTCCCATAATTCAAGGATAAAGTAAAATCAAGGAAAAAGGATAAAGGGAAAAGATATTCAACTCTCCCTTTAGCCTTTAAAACTTAACACTTTAACCTTTTTTCATAATTGTGAAATGGAAACTAGTGAATTATTAAAAAAAGTTCGAAAAATCGAGATCAAGACCAGAGGTTTATCTCGAAATATATTTGCAGGCGAATACCATTCTGCATTTAAAGGACGTGGTATGACCTTTAGCGAGGTTCGCGAATACCAATACGGCGACGACATTCGCAGCATCGACTGGAATGTAACGGCACGATACAATACACCTTTTGTTAAGCTTTTCGAAGAAGAGCGTGAAATGACTGTCATGTTGATGATTGATGTGAGTGGTTCGCGTGAATTTGGAACCATGTCGAAACTCAAGAAAAATCAAATTACTGAAATTGCTGCAGTTCTGGCTTTCTCTGCCATACAAAACAACGATAAAATTGGTGTTCTCTTCTTTTCAGATATCATAGAAAAATTTATTCCACCTAAGAAAGGGAAATCACATATCCTGCGAATTATCCGGGAATTGATCGATTTCAAACCCGAACATCGAAACACGGATATTAACAACGCCCTTCGCTACCTTACTAAGGCTATTAAAAAGCGCTGTACCACTTTCGTGATATCCGATTTTATAGACGATCAGGATTTTGAAAAGAGCCTGAGTATAGCCAATAACAAACACGATGTGGTTGCCCTTAAAATTTACGATAAACGTGAAGAGGAATTGCCATCAATCGGTCTTGTGAGAATGCTTGATGCCGAAACCCGACAATACCAATGGGTTGATACATCAAGTTCAAAGGTGAGGAATGCTCACGCTCAATGGTGGAGAGAGAATCAAACTAAAATCGAAGAAACGTTTAAACGCTCAGGTGTGGATGTGGCAAATATCAGAACCGATCAGGATTATGTCCGATCGCTAATTGCCCTATTCAAACGAAGAACTTAGACCAATTGAGGATTTTTGAATAGATTTCTAATTGGAAATCTTAAATAAGATGAGACTTTACAAGAACTAAAATGATAGGATTACAAACAATAAAGAAACAATTCAGAAAAAGCTTACTGCTTGGGGTTTTTGCCTTGCTAATCTATCCTGTAATGGCCCAAGATCATAACGACAGTTTTACCTACAGTGTTGCTCTGGATACCAATGTAATTGCCATTGGCGATCAGATTCACTTAAAACTCTCCGTAGATCAACCCAAAGGTATACATATTGGCTTTCCTGTTTTTACAGATAGTATCACCAAGAATATTGAGATTATTCGTCAATGGCCTTTGGATACCACGAAGAAAAAAGATGGTAGTCTGAAAATTAGCAAAAAATACCTGATTACATCTTTCGATGGTGGCGTTCATAAAATTCCTCCTTTCGAATTTAAACTCAATGGTGAAAACATCAACAATATTATTCGTACCGACACGCTTCAACTGGGGGTTCGAAGTTTTGAAATTGATACGACCAAAGCCAATTTCGATATTGCCATGCCCATTCAGACACCTGTATCATTTGCTGAGATTGCGCCCTGGACTGGTGGTGGCCTTTTACTAATTGCCATACTCTTTGCTGCTTATTACTTCTATCGCAGATACAAACGGAATCAACCCCTGTTTAAAGCAGAGGTTCCTGCTGAACCAGCACATGTTATTGCACTTAGAAAACTGGAAGAAATCGATAATCAGAAGCTCTGGCAAAAAGGTCATGTTAAGCAATACCATTCTGACCTAACGGATGCTGTTCGTACCTATCTGGATGAGCGTTTTAACCTGGCAACTTTAGAATCGACAACTGAAGAAACCATGGAGGCAGTTACCGAAGCGATTATGCCTAAAGACTTAATTGCAGATTTGAGAGTCATTTTGGAAAGAGCTGACCTGGCAAAATTTGCCAAATTTCAACCCTTGCCCGATGAAAATCAACTCAGCCTAAAATATGCGTATCGCATTGTGGAAAAGACATTGATAAAAGAAACTGTAAAAGAAGAAACTGAAAAGGACAAAGAAGCTGAACCAATTGAATTGACAAAGGGTGAAGCAATAGATAAAACCACGTAATTGTTGTGGTTTATCTGTAAATGCCTACTGAATGTAATTTATATCACTCTAAGCTTTTATTCTTTATCGTTTTTTTAAACTTTTACACTTGGACTTAAAATATGAATAATCTAGATTTTGCAAATCCTGAATACCTTTATTTATTACTGCTAATTGTTCCCCTTGTGGGCTGGTACATTTGGCGCGATAAAAAGGCTCATGCCAGTATACAGGTCTCTTCTTTAAAGAGCCTGAAAGGGGCACCTAAAACCTACAAGTATTATTTCCGACACGCTCTCATCGTTTTAAGAGTACTGTCCATTACTTTTCTGATAATTGCTCTGGCTCGTCCACAATCGAGTAACGACTGGAAAAATGTAAGTTCAGAAGGAATCGACATTGTCATGTCATTGGATATCTCAAGCAGTATGTTGGCACAGGATTTTGAACCCAATCGTTTGGAGGCAGCAAAGGATGTAGCTACACAATTTATTACAGGTCGTCAGCAAGATAAGATTGGTTTGGTTATTTTTAGTGGAGAGAGTTTCACACAGTGCCCGCTAACAACGGATCATGCTGTTTTAATCAACCTGTTCTCCGACATCAAATCAGGTATGATTGAAGATGGTACGGCTATCGGTTTAGGTTTGGCCAATGCCGTGAATCGTTTGAAGGATTCTGACGCGAAATCAAGAGTCATTATTCTATTGACTGATGGGGTTAATAACCGAGGTGAAATTGCTCCTGTTACAGCAGCAGAACTTGCAAAAACGTATGGTATTCGTGTTTATACCGTTGGTATTGGAACTCAAGGTACAGCCCCCTATCCTTTTCAAACCCCTTTTGGCATACAAATGCAGAATATGCCCGTCGAAATCGATGAGGCAACTCTAACAAACATTGCTGATCTTACAGGTGGAAAATACTTTAGAGCAACTGATAACAATAAACTTAAAGCCATTTACGAGGAAATCGATCAGATGGAAAAAAGAAAGATAGAAGTGACACAGTTCAGCACCAAAAAAGAAGCCTATAAAGGCTACGCATTATGGGCAGCCCTTTTCCTTCTACTCGAAATTGCTTTTCGCAACAGTATTCTTAGAAACATCCCTTAATAAATTTAAAATTGAGGATTATTGATTTAAGATTAAAATAAATAACCATTGAGTATTGAGATGCAAATCATCACAAGCTAAAAATCGGTACTCATCTAAATAATATTTGAAAATGAACCAGTTTCGTTTTGAACATCCCGAATATCTCTACCTCCTTTTTATTCTTCCTGCTCTTGTGGTGCTTTACTACATCAGCTACAGAATGAAAAAGAAGGCTCTTCAAGAATATGGGGAAATGTCTATCATTTCACAACTGATGCCTTTTGCATCATTCAACCGTCCGATTTATAAATTCTCAATCCTGCTTTTGGCTTTTGCCTTTCTGATTATTGCCATTGCAGGTCCTCAATTTGGATCAAAACTGAGAAAAATTAAACGTAAAGGTGTTGAGATTGTAATCGCTTTGGATGTTTCAAACTCCATGTTGGCTCAGGATATTCAACCCAATCGATTGGAGAGCGCCAAACGCGCCATCTCGAAAATGGTGGATAATCTGAATAATGATAAAATTGGATTGATCGTATTTGCAGGTGAAGCCTATACGCAACTGCCAATTACAACCGATTATTCTTCGGCTAAACTTTTCCTTTCAGGTATCAATACAGACATTGTTCCTGTTCAGGGGACAGCGATTGGAGCAGCAATCAACTTAGCCAGCAAAAGTTTTACACCTGAAAGCGAAGCAAGCAAAGCAATCATCGTTATTACGGATGGTGAAAACCATGAAGATGATGCTGTAGCTGCAGCTAAAGCAGCGCTGGAACAAGGCATTGTGGTTCATACCATTGCCATGGGATTACCCAAAGGCGCTCCTATTCCTGTTAAAGGTAAATCCGGCCAATTCAGACAGGACGAGAATGGAAATGTGGTGATATCAAAGTTAGATGAGAAAATGCTTGCCGAAATTGCAGAAGCAGGCGGTGGAAACATGATTAAGGCCAATAATACAACCACGGGATTAAATGCACTATTCAAAGAAATTAACAAAATGGACAAAACCGAATTGGAACAACGAATCTATTCGGCTTACGACGAGAAATTTCAATATTTCATCGCGATAGTCCTTTTTCTTATTCTGATTGAATACCTCATCCTTGATAGAAAAAATCGACATTTAAAGGATATTCATTTATTCAGTAAATAGGTATTAAAATCAGGATTGATAAAAAAATATTGACATGAAAACAAGAATTAGCCTACTCATATTAGCCTTACTCAGCCTTGCTTGTTTCAAAGCAAATGCTCAGAAGGAAAGAAAATTCATCAGAAAAGGGAATGGTCTTTTTGAAGATAAAAATTTTGAAAATTCAGAAGTCGAATATCGAAAAGCACTTGACAAGAAAAATGCATCATTCGAAGCTGCATTTAATCTGGGAGATGCGCTTTACAAACAAAAGAAATACGACGAAGCTCTGGAACGGTTTCAAACTCTGGCTTCGAAAGAAACAGATCCTAAACGTTTGGGTTTATTGCATTATAATATTGGAAATACCTTGCTCCTGAATAAGAAAATAGACGAAAGTATTGAGGCTTATAAGGAATCGCTTCGACATAATCCGGATTCAAAAGAAACCAAATACAACTTGGAATACGCTCGCAAGATGAAGCAAAAACAAGAGCAACAAAAAAAGCAAAACAAAGATCAGCAAAACCAGGACAATAAGGATAACAAAGACAAAAAGGAAGACCAGGATAAGAAAGATCAACAGAACAAAGACGATCAAAAGAAAAATCAAGACGATCAGAAAAAAGATCAGGATAAAAAGAAAGATCAAAAAAATAAAGAGAACCAAAAACCTGACGAGGGCGACAAAAACAAAAAACAAGAGCCCAAAGAAGGAAAAATATCCAAAGAAGATGCTCAGCGCTTGTTGCAAGCACTAGAAAACGACGAGAAAAAAGTACAACAGAAAGTGCAAAAAGCAAAAGCTAAAGCACAACAAAAGAAGAAACAGAAAATAAAAAAGGATTGGTAAACCACATTGATGAATTTGTATTTAAGATTTGCGATTTTAAAGCCATTCTTAAATCATCAATAATAAGTCAAACTTTAACTTCCGATCGCTTTTCGGAACAGACTTATTAAGTGCTTAAGTCCTATTTTGCAAAATAATTCAGTAATTTTGATTTTGCATAAAATTTGAACCTTTAGAAAAATAAAACAAGATTGATGAAGAGACTATTTTTCTTATTACTTACATGTCTATTTATTAGTACTTCAGCCTTTGCTGATAAAACTAAATTTACTGCTACAGCTCCAAATGTTGTTGCTTTAGGGGAACAATTTCGCCTATCATACAGCCTGAACGAGAAAGGAACGAATCTGAAACTTCCCGCCATAAACGGCTTTCAGATTTTAATGGGTCCCTCTACTTCAACAAGTATGAGTACGCAGTATATCAATGGCAAAATGACTTCAAGTTCATCCTATACATATACTTATGTATTACTCGCTGAAACCGAAGGTAAATTCACTTTTGATCCTGCAGAAATTACAGTTGATGGTAAAGTCATAAAATCAAATAGCCACACCATTGAGGTGGTTCGTGAGAGCACAAAAAATAAACAACAAGGCACGCATAGTAGTACATCCGCTCAGGCGCAACGCATCACTGAAGATAATTTATACATCAAGGTTAACGTTGACAGAAAATCTGTTTTTATGGGAGAACCCGTAAAAGCGACTCTGAAGATCTACTCAAAAAACAAAAACCTTGTCAATATTGAACCTGTTAAACTACCAACTTTTCAGGGCTTCCTAACTCAGGAAATAGAACGAGATTCACCCAGTACGCTTACCGGTGAAAATGTCAACGGTGAAATCATGTATACCTTCATCCGCAGTGAATACCTTTTATTCCCGCAGCACGAGGGTGAAATTGTGATAGAACCCTGGGAAATGAATTGTATTGTACAGTTAAGTGCACAAGCCCGTTCGAGAGGTTTCTTCGATGACTTTTTCAACAACTACAAGAATGTACGTGTGCCAAGGAAATCGAAGCCTGTCACTATAAAGGTAAAGCCGGTTCCTAACAATGCACCCGCAAGTTTTGATGGCGCCGTTGGTCAGTTTAAGATAAGCACCAGCATCAATCAGGATTCTGTTAAAGTTGACGATGCCATTACCATGAAGGTGAAAATATCGGGTAATGGAAATATGAAATTGATCAATCCTTTAAAATTTGAATTCCCTGCTGATTTTGAAGTTTACGATCCCAAAACAAATCAGGACTTAGAAAGCTCAGCCAAAGGAATGACAGGCTCAACAACCTTTGAATATCTGATTATTCCGCGTCATGCCGGTGATTTTACTATTCCTGCAAACGAGTTTACGTATTTCGATCCTAAAGCAAAAAGATATATCACCAAGCTAACTCCTGAATTTAAAATTCAAGTTGCTAAGGGTGAAGGTGGCGTGTCAAGCCCAACCATTAGTTCATTCACTAAGGAAGATGTTAAGTTCATTGGTAAGGATATTCGTTTTATTAAAACCAATAATTTTGAACCAATCTATAAGGGAGAAATATTTTTTGGCACCCTCAATTTCTATTTGGCTTACATCTTACCCCTTTTCGTGTTTATTCTTGCTTTTGTTTTTAATCGTAAACGAATTAAAGAGAATGCTGATGTCGCTAAAATGAAAAACAAGCGCGCCAATCGTGTTGCCATGAAACGTTTAAAAGCTGCATCACAAAGGCTTCATGCAAATGAAAAAGAAGCATTCTACGATGAAATTCTAAAAGCCCTTTGGGATTATATTTCTGATAAATTTAACTTACCACTATCCGATTTGAGCAAAGACAATATCAGAGGAATACTTGCTGAAAAAGGCGTAGACCAGGAAATCAGTGATGACTTCATGACGATTTTGGATACCTGTGAGTTTGCTCGTTATGCACCTACAAGTGGCTCGTCAGAGATGGACAGCCTGTATCAGAAAACAATGGAAACAATTACCAAACTTGAAAAAAACATCAAGTAATTATGCAAAGATTCATTTATACCCTTATAGCCTTAGCTTTATCTGTTCAGGTTTTTGCCCAAATTCAGGCAAATCCTATCCAAGAGGCCAATGAGCTTTATCAAAAAGGCGAATACGAGAATGCCATAAAATCATACGAATCTGTATTGGAAACTCGTATTGAGGCTCCGGAAATCTATTTCAATCTGGCTAATGCCTATTACAAAACAGGCAAAATAGCTCCTGCTATTCTAAACTATGAAAGGGCACTGCTTCTATCGCCCGAGGATGAAGATATCAAATACAATTTAGAATTGGCACAAAAGAATGTAACTGACAAGTTGGAAGTTCTTCCTGAATTCTTTGTGAGTTCATGGGTTTCCGGCTTATGGAACAGTTTATCTGCCAATGCCTGGTCATATCTGTCAATCGGTTTCTTTTTCTTATTTCTGGCACTATTAAGTATCTACTTGTATAGCAAGATCAGTCGAATGAAAAAGCTTGGTTTTTTCCTATCTATTTTATGTCTTCTTTCGAGTTTGGTCTTTTACAATTTCGCGTCAAAGATGAATAAACAACTGACTTCACGAGAATACGCAATTATTTTTAGCCCAAGTGTCACGGTTAAAGGATCTCCTGATGAAAGCGGCACACAGCTCTTCCTCTTGCATGAAGGAACCAAAGTAAAGGTTATTGATGAACTTGGCGACTGGCGAAACATCAAGCTTAGTGATGGAAATCAGGGCTGGTTAAAAAAAGAAGATATTGAGATCATTTAGAATCTGAATTATAAAAAAAATAAGGACAAGCGTTTAGTTGTCCTTATTTTTTTTTGATTCCTGCAATCAGAAAAAATATCTAATCATAATCTTTAATTTCTGTCTCCCCACGAAGAATCATCTGCCCGTAATAGGATAAAGCACCAAGCACTTCAGCACCAGGCATAACGTAAACTGGTGCAATAATCTCAACCCGATTACGAATTTCTCTTACAAACGCATCATCCTTAGCGAGCCCTCCTGTTATCACAATGCCATCAATCTTTTCACCATCAAAACAAACATATAAGGATGAAATATACTTGGAAACCTGATATGCCATAGCAGATAATACCTCAGCGGCTTTCTCATCGCCCGCATCACGCAATTGACAAACATCAAAAGCGCTATGCGTATTAAAGTACGAATACAGCCCTCCATCGCCGGTCTGTTTTTTCAGCATCTCATCCATGGTAAATTTACCGGAATAACACATCCGAATCACATCGCCCATAGGTAAGGAACCTGAACGAATCGGAGAAAAAGGACCATCACCATCATAAGCCTGATTGGCATCAATCACACGGCCTTTTTTATGCGCTCCAATACTGATTCCACCCCCCAAATGAACAACAATTAAATTCATCTTTTCATACTCTGAATACTTAATTTTCGCATATTTTCGAGCTGAAATTTTATGGTTGAGTGCATGAAAAATTGAACGGCGTTTAAATTCAGGCCGACCTGTAAAACGAGCAATATCCTGAAGTTCATCAACCACAACCGGATCAGCAATAAAGGCATGTGCACCATCGATAGCCTTGGCAATTCCATTAGCTAACAAACCACCCAAATTCACAACATCATCACCAAATTCCGCCGAGCTAAGATCCTTTATCATCTTAGGATTTACACGATAAACACCCGATTCTACCGGCTTTATCAAACCTCCACGTCCAATAACGACTTTAATATTTTTTATTTCAATATCATTCTCTTTCAATTCATCAAGAATCACAGATGTGCGAAAATCAACCTGATTTTCAAATGAAGGATACGTTTCTTTTTCTAAATCGTGATGATTAATTTTCTTAAGGAATAAAGTTGAATTTCCCTGATAAACAGCCACTCTCGTAAAATACATTCGTGGATTAAGTGCTAAAACCAGATCTCTCATATGATACATATTTAGTGTTCGTAACTTGCTTAAGATTTACTATTTATTCACATTTGGATTTTAACATCCAATATATCGTGATATAACTAAGCGTTGAATTTCTGAAGTTCCCTCTCCAATTTGCAAAAGGCGTTGATCCCGATAAAAACGTTCGATAGGGTATTCTTTCATCAAACCATATCCACCGTGAATTTGAACCCCTTCATCCGCTACTTGCTTGGCAATTTCAGAGCAATATAATTTTGACATGGCAGCTTCCTTCTCGAAAGGATAATTGTTATCCTTCAACCAGCAAGCCTTATAAAGCAAATTTCTGGCAAGCTCAATTTTAGTTGCCATATCTGCCAACTTGAAACTATTGATTTGAAATTTTGATATCGGTTTACCAAATTGCTTTCGTTCTTTTGCATATTCCAAAGTCATTTCAAATGCCCCCTGAGCTAATCCCAAACCCATAGCTGCAATGGACAGACGTCCTGAATCCAGAGTTTGCAACATGATTTTAGAGCCCATACCTCGTTCACCAAGAATGTTCTTCTTAGGAACGAAACAGCCATCAAAAAACATCTGGGAAGTATCGGAGGCACGCCACATCAGTTTACCATGCATCGCTTGGCTCTTCCAGCCCGGGGTATCCTTCTCTACCAACAAACAAGTGAATTCTTTTTCATCCCCATTAATAGCAGAAACAGCCTGAACCGTAACTCCCATCGTTTGTGGATTTGATCCGTTTGTGATAAAAATTTTGGACCCATTAATCTCCCAAAATCTCCCCAAATCCTTAACAAAGGTCTTTGTTCCTCTTGAGTCTGATCCTGCCTCAGCTTCGGTTAAACCAAAAGCCCAGAGTTCTTTCCCCGAACAAAGTCCGGGTAAGTATTTTAATTTTTGCTCTTCCGTTCCAAAATTATAAATGGGACCAATCCCCAATGAATTATGAGCAGCAAGAGTTGCCGCATGGGAACCATCTACACGAGCCACTTCTTCAACAGCAATAATGTAAGATAGGTAATCGCTTCCATGTCCACCATATTTTTCCGGCAAAAACATTCCAAAGAGCCCCATCTCTCCCATTTTCTCTGTTAATTCAGGAGAAAACTCTTCTTTTTCATCCAGTTCGGCTGCCAAAGGTTTTATTTCTCTTTCTGCGAAATCCCGAACCGCCTGTCTAATAATATGATGTTCTTCTTTCAAAAAAGGATCCATACTCTTCTATTTTCATTTGATTATAAGTTAACAATAATTTGACTATTTAACTCCAATCAATTCGTATTTTAAATTATTATTTTGAAAAAAAATCTAAATATCTTTCAAATAAGTTCTGGGAATAGGAAAAGATTGATTCAAGAATGCTGAGGCCATTGTTTTGCCCTGAGCGTCTATCATCAAGGATTTTGTTCCACCTCCATCCAAAGATTCTTCGAGTAAAAAATTCAATGCCAGTAGGTTATCCAGCTCATAGCGTTTAACTCTCCCCTTACAAATACCTGCAAACATCCTTTTGATAATCTCGGGCGTTAATTTCAATTTCAAATAATGATAAATCTCTTCTGACCGGGCCAAAACACCAATATTAAAGGTATCTCCCTTATCGCCGGAACGGGCCATACAGACCTGTCTTAAAGGCACATTAACCATTTCCATATCTGAATAATGATCACCCTGAGAAGGATCAACCGTTGTGTCTTGAGGAATAAAATCTGCCTCATTACCCAATACCGAATCAATATCGTAAGTCTCTTTAATCTCCCCCTGCGTATCTAAAATATGCACTGTGGCCTGTATCAATGTTTTGGGGATCAGGGTTGGCCAATAAGTAATAACTTGCTGATTTCTGGCTCGGCCACCCGTTACTGCAACCCCCGGAGGGCCGCTTAATATCAGGGGTGCAATACTGGTTGAAAATCGTTTAATCTTATCAAGATCATCATCGTAAACGGAAAAACGGAGTAGGATCTCATTAGGATCGATATCTTCAACCAAATTTTGATGACAGGCATTATAACCGATATATTCGGTATTGGTTTTCTTATAATCTGTGTTCAGACGTTGCCAGAATATCTTTTCAAATTCACGAGCCTTATTTAAAACCCGGCCTCCCGAAATTACAATAGAACTGACTGCCTTATAACCGTCCTCGTAAGCCATAGACACTTTCAAAAAGTGAGTTGAAGGATGACCTTTCGCATTTTTAACCAAAACCCGATTCGGAGCCAGTTCTTTTAGTTCCAGTTGACTAAAATCGGCAACCACATCCGGACTGATATAATGCTTGGGATCGCCCATTTCATAAACCAATTGTTCACGAATGGTGTCCCGACTAATCAAACCGCCCGTATCAGGATGTTTGTAAACTTCAAAACTGCCATCACTGTTCATCTCTACAATAGGATAGCCCATGTTATCCCATCGACTCACTTTTTGCCAATCGGTAAAATTACCTCCACTGGCCTGAGCGCCACATTCAATAATATGACCCGCGACCAAACCAGCCGCCAATCTATCCCAATCGTCCAGTTCCCAACCAAGCTCATAAATCATAGGAGCCATCGTTATTGATGTATCCGTGACTCTGCCAGCAAGAATCAAATCAGCACCACTTTCAAGAGCTTTTAACAAAGGTGGAACACCCAAATAGACATTAGCTGACTGAATATTTTCTTTGATATGTGCAAAATCATCGCCCGTTTCCATATCGGTAAAACTGGCCTTTTCGGGATAAAACTCATCAATCCGATCAATAATATTATCACCAATAACGACAGCAATTTTCAAATCGACTCCTTTACGATTTAATTCAGAAAGAATTTTGCGGGCACAAGCCAAAGGGTTAATCCCTCCTGCATTGGTGAGCATTCTCACTTTTTTTTCTTTCATCAATTCAGCCACATCAACAATCTGATCAACAAAATCGCCCACATAGCCCAGGTCTTCATTTTTCAACTGCTGTTTTCGAAGAATACTCATAGTAACTTCAGCTAAAAAGTCTGAAGAAATGTAGTCCACTTCTCCTCCTTCCAACTGACGCCTTAAAACGCCCAGATCATCTCCCCAAAAGCCACCGGCATTTGCAATACGAATTTTGTTTTTCATGACTCTATTATTTTATTAACAATCAAGATATCTTACCTCAATCGCATTTGTTCATAATTTATCCTACACCTCAATCAACTTAATTAATTCCATTTGACTTTTAACTTGTTCTCCCTCCTTAATCACGATTTCTGAAACCATCCCATTAAAAGGGGCTAATATGCTGTTCTCCATTTTCATCGATTCCAAAATAAGCAGCACCTCAGACTTCTGAATTTTATCTCCCGCCTTTACATTAATTTTAACAACTTTACCCGGTAAAGGAGCCAGAATACGGTCACCTGAATTCCCTTCCTTTGCAAAATTTTCATTAAACAGTTCATTACCGGAATCAGACCAACGTCTCAGGGTTATTAAAACGCCTTTACATGAGATATGCGCACCGTTGCATTCGTCTTTTGAAATGTAAAACGTGAAAATTTTTCCATTATGAATCAGATTTACACAATTCCCATTCAAATCCAGCTTTTCAAACGTATATAACACGCCATCAATATTGTAAGTCAGATCATTCTTGAATGTGACATCAATCAACCTGTCTTCCTGACTAATTTTGAAAGTCTTACGGGCATTTCGCCAATAGCCTATTTCTTCCCAGATATTCTGAGGCTTTTGAAGCCTTAAATCGTAGTGAGAAAAAGCAGCGTAGAACAAAGCCGGATCAATCGATTTTTGATCTTCATTCATTCTCCGCTTAAGTTCCTGCTCGTTTTGCTTACAGAAATGCGTTGAAATTTGATTCTGAATATATTCCTCAGTCTCAATTAAACTCTTGAGAAAATGAATATTGTTTTTAATACCATGAATGTGATAATCTGACAATGCTTCTTTCAAGCCCCTAATGGCTAAGTTTCTTGTTTCATCCCAGACAATCAATTTTGATATCATGGGGTCAAAATCGGGATGAATTGTTCCAGCTTTTGAAAGTGAGGAATCAACGCGTAATTTTGTATTGCTAAGATCTGGTTCTTTATAAAATTCAATATCCCCCGGAGCCGGAATAAAGTCCTCATCAGGATCTTCGGCATAAATTCTAGCTTCAATCGCATGCCCATTCAAAACGATATCTTCTTGCTTCAATTGAAGCCTCTTACCGGAAGCTATTGCCAGTTGTTGCTCAACCAAATCGACACCTGTTATCATCTCTGTCACGGGGTGTTCAACTTGAATTCGGGTATTCATTTCAAGAAAATAGAAGTTTTTATTCTCGTCCACCAAAAATTCAATAGTACCCGCGTTGGAATAACCTAAAGCTTTGGCCAAACGAACAGCAGCCTGTCCCATTCGCTCTCTAAGATCGGAATCTACACTGGGTGATGGCGCCTCCTCAATAATCTTCTGAAAACGTCTTTGTATGGAACACTCTCTCTCAAATAAGTGAATGGTATTGCCATACTTATCGGCTAAAACCTGAACCTCAATGTGTCTGGGATTCTCAATATACCGCTCCAATAAAACCTCCCCATCTCCAAAGTATTTCTCAGCCTCACGTGAGGTAGCCGTAATTGCAGATTCCAGATCTGATTCGGATCGAACAATTCGCATTCCTTTGCCTCCGCCACCAGCAGCAGCTTTCACTAATACAGGAAACGGTAAGTTTTTTGAATTCTTCAATAAGCTTTCCTTATCGCCAATAATCCCTTCTAAAACGGGTAAATTCTGTAATACAGCAAATTCGCGTGCATTCACCTTATTTCCCATCAGTTCAATAGCCCTAGCATCAGGTCCGACAAAGTCGATATTCGCAGCAACGCAAGCCTTGGCAAAAGCAGGATTCTCTGCAAGAAACCCATAACCGGGATGAATGGCATCCGCCTTATTTTCTAAAGCAATCTTAATAATCTGTTGCTTATCCAAATAGGTTGATAAAAGATCATCCCCCTTGAGAGGATAAGCCTCATCAGCAAATTGAACATGATCAGCTTCTTTATCCTTATCCGAATAAATAACCAGAGTCGTGATTCCCAATTTTTTCGCCGTTCGAATGATTCGAACCGCAATTTCACCTCTGTTTGCTATTAGTAGTCGTTTATAATACATGTGGATCAATTATTTCACCCAGTTTGGTTTTCTTTTTTCAAGGAAGGAATTCATCCCCTCCTGGCCTTCATCTGATTTTCTTAAATCAGCTATCATCTTAGCCGTATAGGTCATTGCCTCTTCATGACTCAGGCGATTACTCATATCGTAGAGCAACTTTTTGCATTGCGAAACAGCAATAGGCCCACTCGAACCCAGATTGGTAATCAATTCGTCGAGTTTTGCTTTTCTCTTTTTTTCTCCCAAAGCCCAATTCACCAAACCATATCTCATTGCTTCCTTTCCTGAAAAACGGATTCCTGTCAGCATCAGTTCTTTCGATTTGTATTCGCCCACACGTTTCATCACATAGGGTGATATACAAGCCGGAACGATACCAATTTTCACTTCGCTCAGTGAGAAAACAGCATTCTTATCGGCTAGAACAAAATCACAGGCTGCCAACAAACCATTGGCACCTCCAATAGCTGCACCATGGACCAAAGCAATGGTTGGAAACTTACATGAGTAGATGGTATTGAAACATTGAGACAACTTAAAACTCTCTTGAAAATTCTCCTCGTGAGTGTAATTCACAACTGATTTCATCCACTTCAGGTCAGCTCCTGCACAAAATGAAGGGCCTCTTCCTTCGAGAATTAGCAGACGAATATCTTTGTAATCCATTTTTTCAACCTTCGCAAAGCAATCAATCAATTCAGAAATCATTTCTTCATTAAAGGCATTATGAATTTCAGGTCGGTTCAAATAAATGTAACCAATCTGATTTTCTATCTTAAATTCTATTGTTTTATACATGATGTTCGTTTTTATATTTTCACATCTGAGATTTACATACGGAAAACGCCAAATTTTGGCTCACCATATTTCTTGTTGAGAGAAGCAGCAATTCCCAATGCCAGAACCTGTCTGGTTTCAGTGGGATCAATAATTCCATCATCCCACATTCGTGACGTGCTGTAATAAGGCGACCCCTCTTCCTCAAACTTATTTAAAATGGTCTCCCGAAGTTTATTCTTTTCAGCTTCATCAAACTTCTGACCTCTCGACTTTAATTGTTGTTCCTTAACCTGAACCAAAACCCCGGCAGCCTGTTCGCCCCCCATTACAGATATTCGGGCATTGGGCCACATCATCAGCAGACGAGGCTCATAAGCCCGACCTGCCATCGCATAATTACCTGCCCCAAACGAGCCTCCAACTATAATCGTGAATTTGGGAACCTGAGCGTTGGCAACAGCATGAACCATTTTGGCTCCATCTCGTGCGATACCCTGATGTTCATATTCTTTCCCAACCATAAAACCTGTAATGTTTTGAAGAAATACCAAAGGAATTTTACGTTGGCAACACAACTCAATAAAATGTGCCGCTTTAAGGGATGTTTCTGAGAATATAATTCCATTATTGGCAATAATCCCCACCGGATAACCCATGATTTTCGCAAAGCCGGTAACAATGGTCGGGGCATAATTCTCTTTAAATTCGTTAAAAGAACTCCCATCCACAATTCGCATAATAAGCTCACGGGCATCAATCGGCTTTTTCAAATCCAAAGGAGCCAGTCCATATAATTCTTCAGGATCGTAAGCGGGTTCTACAACTTCAGATCGATCAATGCTTTGTTTCTTCGGAATTGGGATCGATTCGAAAATATTTCGGCAAATCTGAATGGCATGCCTGTCATCTTCGGCAAGGTAATCGGCCACACCGGATTTCGATGTATGCACCTCTGCACCACCTAATTCTTCAGCCGTTACTTCTTCCCCCGTAGCAGCCTTCACCAATGGTGGTCCTCCGATAAAAATGGTTCCCTGACCTCTAACAATAATGGTTTCATCACTCATGGCAGGTACATATGCACCCCCTGCTGTACACGAGCCCATTACCATCGCAATCTGGGGAATTCCTTTGGCGGACATTTGCGCCTGATTAAAAAAGAAGCGTCCAAAATCGAGCTTATCGGGAAAGACATTTGCCTGTTCCGGCAAAAAAGCGCCTCCGGAATCAACCATATAAATACAAGCCAAATGATTTTCCATGGCAATTTCCTGCGCACGGATGTGTTTTTTTATTGTGGCTTCGTTATAGGTTCCCCCCTTAACCGTCGCATCATTGGCAATAATGACACATTCCCGTCCCTGGACCACACCAATTCCTGTTATAATCCCTGCCGAAGGAAACTGATTGTTATATTGATCGTAGGCAGCTAGAGGTGACAGCTCTAAAAATGGGGTGTTTTTGTCTAAAAGAAGCTCAATTCGATCACGAGCAAGTAACTTGCCTCTGGACAAATGCTTTTCCCTCAACTTCGAATCAACGCCCTTGATAACTGACTTTAATTTATGACGGTAGTCTGCAATAAGAGCTTGATAGGATTTCTTATTATTAAGAAATTCTTCCGATAGTGTATTTATTTTTGATTTTAAGCGGTACAATGTTTTTCATTTTTTGTGAGACATCTGAACATACGCGACGTTCATTATATTCATCAGGCCATTATATCCAGGAATTAACCCTTGAATATAAATCAAATTTAAACAAAATACTAACAGGTCTGTTTTTCTTAATTAAAAATATCAAACTCAAAGAACAGCTTATTTTCAAAACCATACTTTGAATCCTAAACAGCCAAAAATTTCAATCAATAATTCTATCTCATTTCGAGTTGCGCTATCACTCTCATTACCAGAATAAGATCATTGCTTTAAGAAGTGTACATCCCTTTGAGGAAATGGAATTGTGACTTCATTATTCCTGAAAGCCTCATCAATAGCGAATCTCAATTCACTTTTTATATTTTCAACCAAAAAACTTTCCTTCACCCAGAAATACAACTGAAAATCAAGAGATGATTCCCCAAAATTATTGAAACGAACAAAGGGCTCTGGCTTATTCGCGATCTTTTTATTTTCCAGTGCACAATTTTTTAATAATTCACTCACCAACTTAACATCTGAACCATAAGCCACACCAACTTCAACAAAAAAACGGGTCTTAAAATCGATATGAGTCCAATTGATAATTTTATCGTTAACAAATTTAGAATTGGGTACAATCATCACAATGTCATCCCGAGTTTTGATTTTAGACGTTCTCAAACCAATTTTAATGACCCTTCCTACCGTTTCGTCATCCAATTGAATCACATCATTAATCTGAAGATTTCGCTCGATAATCAAGACTAAACCTGAAGCAATATCATTAAACAGTTGTTGAATCCCCAAACCAACTCCAACCAAAAGTGCCGCAATACTGGCAAGAAGAACGGAAATTTGAACACCAACGGTATCAAGTAGAACTATAACTACAATTACCCAAGTGAGATATTTTACAAACAAAAAGACCGACCAGTATATACCTTGATCACTCTCTCGCTTAGCAATAAACCGTTTAAATACCCGCTTCAAAATTCTTAAGGCAATTATAGTGGCTAGCACAACTGCAATAACAATCAGAACGCCATATACTGTGAGATTGAAATTCTTGGCTCCAATCAAATTATAATTTAGAAAATCACTTAATCCCATTTACTTGCTCGTTTCAAAAAATTATACTGCCTCTATTATTAATATGAGTCCCTGACAATTACTAGAGACCTAAAGCCTGAGCAACGATCTCAGCTAAATCCAGATTCTCAACTTCGTCCTCTTTATTCTTAAATTTAATGCCATCAGTCAGCATGGTCATGCAAAAGGGACATGCCGTTGCCAACTTATCAACTTTTTGCTCCAAAACATCCTCTATACGCTCTATATTGACTTCCTTGTCTCCTTTTTCGGCATCCTTAAACATTTGTGCCCCTCCGGCTCCACAACACAAAGCCGAACTTTTACAACGCTTCATTTCTTTAACCTCACCATAAACTGCCTTAACAATATTACGGGGCGCATCGTATATCTTATTTCCTCTTCCCAGATAACACGGATCGTGGTAGGTAATACTTTCGTTTAAGAAAGGATTTGAATCCAGTTTTAAATTCCCTAATTTAATTTGCTCATCTAAGAATTCGGTGTAATTAATTAATTCATAATGCCCTCCCAGATCCGGATACTCATTCTTTAGTGTATTATAACAATGCGGACAAGTACAAATGATTTTTTTGATGCCATAAGCATTTAAAATTTCGATATTTTGCATGGCTTGCATCTGAAAAAGCATTTCATTTCCCGCGCGTTTAGCCGCATCACCTGTGCAGCTTTCCTCAGTCCCCAGAACAGCATAATTTACCTTTAGGTGATTTAAAATTTTAGCAAACGAGCGGGCGACCTTCTGATAACGCAGATCGTAAGCTCCTGCACAACCAACCCAATATAAATAATCCACCTGCTTTCCCTCAGCGGCCAAATCAGCCATTACAGGAATATCAATTTTAGTATCTGTTGTCATATAGTATTAAATAGATTGTTCATTTATTAAATTGGTTTAATCAGCCCATTTCATCCTATCCTCAGGCGAATATTGCCAGGGTGCACCATTGTTTTCGATATTTGCAAACATGGCATTCAATCCTGAAGGTGCTGAAGCTTCCTCCATCACCAAATACCTGCGCATATCCATAATCAGATTCGGGTGACTAATTTCAAGCGGGCATTCCTGTGCACATGCATTACAAGTGGTACAGGCCCAAATCTCTTCTTCGCTGATGTAATCCCTGATCAGACTCTTGGCATCCTCTTTACCTTTGAGTAAAAGACTGCCTTTTTCATTCATTCTGTGACGCAAATCCACAAATATCTTACGAGGTGATAAGCGTTTACCTGTAATATTAGCCGGACAAACATCGGTACAACGACCACATTGCGTACAGGCCAAAGAGTCCATATAATTACGCCAGGTCACATCTTCAATATCTTTCACTCCAAAACGGGAAACGTCTTCTGTTTCATCATAACTCGCTTCAGGATTAAGCATCAATTGCACTTCCTTCGTAACCGACTCGAGGTTCGGATATTTGGTTAAAGGATCAAGATTGGATAAGAAGACATTCGGTATGGATAAAAAAACATGAAAATGCTTCGAATAAGGCAAGTAGTTCGCAAAAATAAAAATCAATAAAATATGGACCCACCATCCCGTTTCCTGAATGCCTCCAAAATCAAGACCGGTTGATTGTATAATCTGAGATGAAACAGGGTAAACACCTAAAATTTCATCCGAATGATTACTCAGGTAACCCAGATTAAAAGCCAAGAGGGATAACATCAAAAAACCAATAAAATAGAGCGATAATTGCGCATCCAAATTTGCCTTTGGACCAATTTCAACACCTCTAAATCTCTTTATATTCATGAACTTCCTTCTGATGATAAACAACACAATAAAAACAAGAATGACAAAGGCAAACACATCACCCGATGCCATCAAAACATCATAGAATCCACCTAAAGATGCAAACGATCGTTCTGCCCCGGTCAATCCATCAAAAACCATTTCGATACTACCAATAGTTATCACAAGGAATCCCCAAAAAACCAATGCATGCATCAAACCAATAACAGGTTTTCTAAAGATTTTACTCTGACCAAATGCCACATTAAAAGTGCGTGTCAGCCGTGCTGAGATATTTTTAATTGGATAGGCCGGTTTCGTCAGCTTAAAAAAGGCTCTTAAACGAAAAACAGACCAGGTAAAAACCCCTAAAGTACAAAGAAGAACAACTGTGAATAAAGTTTGCTTTATCATGATGTCATTATTATAATTACGCAGAAAATAAAGAGTCAGTTTTAAACTGACTCAATTCATATTACTCTCCATTAAGAACAATTTCAGTTAGTTTCGGAAGAACAGTCATGGCATCACCCACCACACCATAATCAGCCACCGAAAAGATAGGCGCCTCAGGATCGGTATTGATTGCGACAATGCATTTGGAACGACTCACACCAGCCACATGCTGAATAGCCCCTGAAATACCAACAGCGAAATACAGATTAGGAGCAATAACTTTTCCTGTCTGTCCCACATGCTCCTCATGACTTCGCCAACCATCATCAGAAACGGGTCGAGAACAAGCAACTGCTGCACCCAGCGCCGCAGCAAAATCTTCTACTGGTTTCCAGTTATCCGGCGATTTCATGCCACGCCCCGCAGAAACAACTATATCCGCATCCGTTAAAATGATTTTATTATCAGAACTCTCTTCTGATTTCACCTTTATTTTAAATAAATCCTCCTTTAATTCAGGTGTAAAATACTCAATTGCCGCTGTAGACGGATTTTCTTTTACACCAAAAGAGTTCTTCGAAAGGGTCAAAATTTTCTTTTCAGAATCTATTTGGACATAAGCGAAAGCTTTTCCGGAAAAGACCTGTTTTTTCACCACAAAAGGCTCTAATGATTTTGGGACATCAAGTACTGCCGCCGCCAATCCGGCCTGAAGTTTAACCGATAATCGGGGTGAAATGGCTTTCCCCGAATTGTTATCACTCAAAAGAATATGTGTTGCAAATTCTTTACGAACAAACTGGGAAATAACTTCAGCATAAATTCGACTGCTCAGAACATTTAAACGGGAATCATTAACCGAAATAATTCTGTCAGCTCCGTAAAGAGCCAATTTTTCCAATTCAGATTCGTCGACTTCTCCAATTGAAAGAACCAGAGTTTGTGTATTTAGACGAGAGGCCAAATCTTTAGCATAGGAAACCAGTTCGTATGTTGATTTTTTGAATTTACCCTCCCAGTTTTTTGCAAATGCGATTACTGACATAGCTTATATTTTAAGAGATTATCTTTTATAAAAATGCTTATCCAAAAACTTACAGAACTTTAGCTTCTGATTTAAGTAAGTGGATTAATTCGTCCAATTGCTCGGCATCTATCATTTTACATGATGCTTTAGCCTGAGGTTGTTCAAACTCCACGATTTGACTCAAAGCCTTTAGCTCAATAGCCGGCAAAACTTCCAAAGGTTTTTTCCTTGCCATCATAATACCTCGCATAGCAGGAATTCTGGGTTCCTTTGCAATTCCTTTCTGAACAATTCCTACAAAAGGTGGGGTTAATTGCAGAATCTGATTACCTCCGGGAATCGCTCTGTGAATGTTCAATTCATCACCATCGAAACCCAATTGAGTCATTGATGAAATAGCAGGCCAATCCAAAAATTCACCCAGCATACCTCCTACCGATGAACTATTATAATCGCTGGATTCGATCCCACTTAAAACAATATCATAGGGTGTTTTCTTAATATAGTCCGCAATTTGCCCTGCAACAAAATACGCATCAAGAGGATTTGCATCAATTCTAATAGCCTTGTCAGCCCCAATAGCAAGTGCTTTTCTCAAAGTCGCATCGCACATGGCCTCGCCAACATTAATCACACACACTTCATCAATCGGGTTAGAAGCATCCTCTTTCAATTCAATGGCTCGGGTCAAAGCCAACTCGTCCCAAGGATTAATAATCCACTGAATACCGGCATCATCAATCTGTTTATTTCCTTCCTTAAATTTAATTTTGGTTGTAGTATCCGGAACATTACTGATACAAACTAATATTTTCATATGGTTAAGATTTAATAGTTTATGGGCTAAAGCCCGAAAGACTCTTTTCTATTTGCCATCCTAAAGGATGGAGTTAGAAATTAACTTAATCTTATATTCATAAAATAATCATTCTTAAAGCCAGCATTTATGCTGGAAATTTTACATGTACTGCTTCAGGCTTTAGCCTATACTTTTCTCGAAATTATATTTATTCATAAAGCCTTCATATTCTTCCTTCCAGGTTTTAGTTCTGTGATGTTTTTCTTGATTTTGAATATACTCACGCACTTTTTTCAAATGAGACTCACTAAATGAAGCAGCATAATATTCATCAGCCCATTCGAATTTAGTTTTTGTTAGAGCTCTTTGATTTATCCAAAATGAAGATTCGCCTTTAATCAACTGTATCGATTTTGAAAGAGTTTGATCAGCCTTCAAAGACAGAATACAATGAATATGATCCCTGTAACCATTGATAAAGTCAATATAAATACCTTTTAGTTTTGCATTTTCCTTAATGTGGTTGAAAACTGTCCATTTGATATCTTCGGTAAGATATGGGAATCGTCTTTTTGTTCCCCATACACAATGCAACCATATTCTTACAAATGACATAATTTTGATATTTATTATCTTAAAGGCAAAAACAATGGAATATCTATGAATCGTAAATACTTAATTAAGATAATCAATCTAAGCTAATAATCCCCGAGAAATGATAATTTTTTGTATTTCAGAAGTCCCTTCATAAATCTGTGTCAACTTGGCTTCGCGCATCAATCGCTCGACATGATATTCTTTGACGTAACCATTTCCACCATGAATCTGTACCGCTTCTGTGGTCACCTTCATCGCCGTTTCTGCCGCATAAAGTTTCGCCATTGCGCTGGCCTGACCATAGGGTTTGCCCTGATCTTTAAGCCATGCTGCTTTTAAACAAAAAAAGCGGGCTGCCTCAATCTCAACGGCCATATCTGCAAGCTTAAAAGCAATAGCTTGATGTTTAATAATCTCTTTTCCAAATGTTTTTCTTTCCTGAGCATACTGCAATGCCAATTCATAGGCCCCTGAGGCAATTCCCAAAGCTTGGGAAGCAATTCCAATACGCCCGCCTTCTAGCGATTGCATTGCAATCTTAAAACCTTGTCCATCATCTCCCAAACGATTTTCCTTAGGAATCTTTACATTATTAAACATCACCGAATGTGTATCAGAAGCACGCATCCCCATCTTATTTTCATGAGGCCCAACACTAATTCCTTCCAAATTTGAATCAATCAAAAAAGCATTTATACCATGGTGTTTCTTTTCAGGATGTGTATGAGCGATCAAAAGATATGTGGAAGCTGTTCCTCCTGAAGTAATCCAGTTTTTAATCCCATTGACTAAATAATGATCCCCCATATCGACAGCTGTGGTTCGCTGAGAGGTTGCATCTGATCCTGCCTCAGGTTCTGATAATAGGAAAGCTCCAATTTTATCTCCCCGTGCCATTGGCTTCAAAAATTCTTCCTTCTGTGCCTCTGTGCCGTATTTTTGAACGCCCCAGCAAACTAGTGAGTTATTCACTGACATGATTACAGAAACAGAGGAATCAACTTTAGATATTTCTTCCATAGCCAAGACATACGAAATGGTATCCATTCCACCTCCATCATACCGGGTGTCAACCAACATTCCCAGAAAACCAAGTTCAGCCAATCGTTTGACTTGTTCTTTAGGATATATGGCATCTTCATCGCGCTCAATGACGCCGGGCAATAATTCCCGTTGTGCAAAATCACGTGCTGCATCACGAATCATCAACTGTTCTTCGGTGAATTCAAAATTCATAGTGTGGTTAATTTAAGGGTTAATAGTTTGTTGTATTTGTGGTTATTTCAATTTAAAATCATCCTGCATTTAATAAATTATCAAATCAGCTCTTCGCTTTTTTATAAACAATCGAAACAAGCGTTTTATCATCGCCTCCCATATTAATGCTCAATGCATAAGGACGACTTTCGTCTATGTTTATTTGTGCCGGTCCGGCTTTTCCTGTTAATTGTTCCCAAATAGTGACCGCTTGGTGTACTCCTGTTGCACCCGTCGGATGTCCCCAGCCAATCAATCCACCTGTGGTATTAATAGGCATCTCGCCATCCCTTTTCGACTTGCCATCGATAACGAAATCAACACCTTTACCCGGCTCGGCAAGACCAATAGCTTCAATAGCCATTATCCCTGCAATTGAGAAACAATCATGAAGTTCAATGGTTCCAATTTGATTTAGACTAACCCCAGCCATATCCAAAGCCTTAGCAACAGCTTGTTTGGTGGTTTCCAATGAAGTTGGATTTTCGGGATTCATCGTTATATCAGAGGTCATTTGAGCAAAACCAACAACCTCAACAGCGTCTTCAGGCTTATACCCCAGTTTTTTCAATCCTTCTTCAGATACAACAGCTATAGCAGAAGCCCCATCTGAAACCTTTGAGCAATCGAGAACAGTTAAATGGTCAACAAATTTTTTAGGATTCAATGGCATACTAAGCGCCATATCGTATAAATTGGATTTTTTATTCTCAGACTCCTGTGCGGTATGACAAAGTCTGGCATTTTCGATGGCATTCACATACCATTGCGACATAGCCATACGTGTACGCTCCTTCCCATATTTTTGATAATATGCACCAGCTCTATCGCTAAAAACACCTGGAAAAAAATAGGCATGTCCATTTTTCCGAGATTGATTCCAGCCAGCAGCAGCCAAAATATCAGCACCATAAACTGCTTTTTTGGTATTCTGCACCTCGACACCTATAGCCAGAACAACATCAGCCGTTTCAGCCAAAACTGATTTTATTGCTGCCATTAGGGCTAAGCCTCCGGAAGCGCATGCACCTTCAACGCTTATAGCAGGTTTAAATTTTAATCCTGAATCAATTAATGGGAAAAAGGCAGGTAAATTGGCTTGATTATTAAAACGGGCAGCCATAAAATTTCCAATTACCCCTTCATCTACTTTATCTGCACCTCCGATTTTTTCCAAAACAGCCTGCCCCGCTTCTTTGATATAAGATTCTAAAGGACGACTCCCTTTTTTAGGATTAAAGTCGGATCGACCCGTTCCCATTGATATTGTATTGTAACCAGCAAGCATGTAGATTTTTCGGCGTGGAGATTTCATAAGGATTAGCGTTTATTATTAAATTATTATCCAACGAAACGGTAAGCCTAAATCAAAGGAAACTTCAAAATAAATATGAAATCGGATGTCTATTGTCCAGGCTTAATGTCCCAAATTCTAAGTCAAAATATTTTTTCAGTGACTTAATTTAGCAATAATTCCCTTAAAATCAGAATCATCATGAATCTTATTTATAACAAATAAACATAAGCCGATCTATACGACCAGTGAAATCGGCATAAAGCGTGAAAATTGATAACTAAATATTTTTTCATAATACTCAATCTCCCTATAATTTGACTATCACATACCAATCACAGATTTAAACCCAGGCATGATGAAATGCAAATAGAATAGGGATAAAACACAAACACATTAGTTTTTAACACCTTAACTCACAACAAGAGAAACTAAGAACCAAACAACACCTATGAAATAAACAGAATGTGCAAATCACTAATAATCATAAGATAAATGGTTTATAACAAAAAAAAGCTCAACCGAAGTTGAGCTTTCATATCCTGATTGAATAAATATCTATTCAAAAAATGTATTAACAGGACCATAAGCATGGTAGAAGCCTGTTTCCATAACTTTATTCACAGCATGAGTATCTGCTGCCACACCACCTTCAACCAAAAGATGACCAATTGCCTTTGATTGTTTCCCATATGAAACAGCTAATTGAGCTGCAGCGCTGGTTAAAGTCTTCAACTCGTTAAAGAAAGTTGTTAAAACATCTTCCTTCTCCTTTTCACGAATAACAGTTTTCCAGTTTAAGTCCTGAGAAGGTTTAGGCTCAAAGTAATCTTCATTAGCTGCCTTCACATCTGCAATTGGCTTATAAGCTTTTGCTGCGATATCGTAAACAGCTGCGATTCTGCCTTTTTCATACTGAAAGAAACCATCCTTCTGTGAACCATCAGAGAACTGACCTCCTGTGACGCCAAGTTCCATATATTGGTTCAATATTTCGTGAGATAATTTTTCCTGAGGGAAAGCTGTCTGCATGCTCTTAAGAATAAAACACATCACATCAATTCCAACATAGTCCATCAACTGAAAAATTCCCATCGGACGAAGCAACAAATCGCGACTTACGCTATCAACACGATAGATCGCATCTGTCAATGGCGTTCCCATAGCTTGAGCCTGATCCAGCGCAAACAAAGCATCACGCATGAAGTGTCCGTTACCAATAAAACCAGCCACATCTCGAGAGTAAACGATAATCTTTCTCATCGACTTAGCCAAGGCTTCAGAAAATTCAATTAAATCCGGATTGATATTTTCCACTGGAATAATTTCAAGCAATCTTTGGATCACAGGTGGGTTATAAAAATGGAAACCAATAATGTCGCCATTCAAACCTGCCTCCTTATCAATTTCTCCCAATGGAATTGATGATGTGTTGCTCAAAAACCAGGTATCCGGATTGTTTTGTTTGATTTGTGAAAACAATTTCACCTTCAAACCCTTGTCTTCCTTAATAGCCTCAAACACCAACTGAGAATCGTAAGCCGTTTCAATACGAGTACTGGTTTTGATCATGGCCATCACATCATTTGCATAGGCATTAATCACATCCTCGTTCTCAACCAAATCAGTTGCATCTTTATACCACTCTCTAAGTTCAACAATGTTTTTCTCCCCTGATTTCAACAATTGAGATTTAAGATATTTCAATAATCCCTCAAGTGCCTCAGGCGAAACATCAATAGCATTGATAACAAAACTTTCTTCACGTTTAGCACCAAGTTTTAATTTTCCAACTTCGAATGCCAAAAGAGCCATGATACCACTACCCATTTTACCAGCAGCACCAAGAAGACTTATGTTTGTGTATTTATTAATATATTTCATCTTAAAATTATGATTTTGGATTTTAAACTCTAATTATTTCCAGTTTGGTTTTCTTTTCTCTATAAAGGCATTAACCCCCTCGATACGTTCAGCTTGATCAGCCTGAAACAATTTTCCAAATTCTTTTGATTCGAGTGCTTCAGCTTCAGTACGAGTCATTTCTTTTCCTTCACGAAGGATTCTTTTTAATAAGTGAAGCGAGTTTGGGCTATTCTTCGTTATTTTCTTAGCCAAATCCATTGCTTCTATCATGATCTGGTCGGCATCAGCCAATTTCTGTACCAAGCCTAAATCAAACGCTTCTGTTGCCTTAATACCACCAGCAAGCATCATCAAATACATGGCATGTCCTAAACCAACTTGTTTCAGAGCCTCAACCGTTCCGTTAAATCCAGGGATTAATCCTAGAGATGCCTCAGGCAAGCCAAGACGCGTTTCTTTATTTGCGATACGAATATCACAAGCCAATGCCAATTCAAGACCACCACCAAGAGCAAAACCATTAATTGCTGCAATTACCGGAATGGGTAAGTCTGCAATATGACGAAACACAGATTTTCCCTTTTCTGCAAAATCATAACCTTCCTGCTGGGTCATATTCTGAAAAGCTTTGATATCCGCACCAGCGACAAAGGCTTTTCCTGCACCTGTAATAATTAAAGCTCTAATATTAATCGACTCTTTTAGAGAATCAAGAAAAGCCTGCAACTCATCAAAAACATCATTGTTGAGTGCATTTAAAGCATTCGGACGGTTCAAAGTCAGAATACCGATCTCTTCCCTTTCTTCATAAATCAGATAAGAAAAATTCATAAGATTGTTTATTGTGTATGTATTATTTGAAATCAATTTGTTGATTCTTAACCAGAACGCATAAGAAAAAAGAAAAACAGGCAAGTTGTGTTTTCAGTTTCCGAAATCCTTTGCGTAAGAGATCATAAATTTAGAAAAAAATGTCAGGAAATAAATTATATCTTGATCAGATAATCGAACTTGAAGCAATTTGATGGAATGAGTGCAAAATAAACCATTCGTTTGGATCGATTTATGATTCCTAATATTCATCGATAAAATCAGCTTAAAAGCTTATCTTCGCAATCAAAATAAGGAATATGCGTAAAATTGAACTTTTAGCACCTGCTAAGAATCTGGAAACAGGAATTGCTGCCATTAACTATGGTGCAGATGCTGTATATATAGGCGCTCCAAAATTTGGAGCCCGTGCCGCTGTTGGCAATACGTTGGAAGATATTGGAGAATTAATTAAATACGCACACCAATATTGGGCGAAGGTGTTCATCACAATGAATACAATTTTGTACGACAACGAGCTTAAGGAAGCTGAGGCACTCATTCATCAGCTCTATAAATTGGGAGCCGATGCCCTTATTGTACAGGATATGGGAATATTGGAAATGGATCTCCCCCCCATTGAATTGCATGCCAGCACACAGACGCACAATTTTGATTTGGAACGCATTCAGTTTCTTGAAAAAGCCGGATTCAAACGCATTATTCTTGCCCGGGAACTTTCATTAGAACAAATAAAAGAAATTCGAGCCAACACAAGTGTTGATTTAGAATACTTTGTAAATGGGGCATTATGTGTTTGCCTAAGCGGGCAATGCTATTTTTCTCATGCCATATCAGGACGTTCGGCTAATCGTGGCGAATGCAGTCAGGCTTGTCGAATGAAATACAATCTTGAAGATGCCGATGGCAATATATTAGCCAAAGATCAACATCTTCTTTCCTTAAAAGATTTAAACCTTTCAAACGAAATAACAGATATTGTAAATGCCGGAATTTGTTCTCTTAAAATTGAAGGACGACTAAAGAACATCTCCTATATCAAAAATATTACAAGCCATTACAGTGAAAAACTAGATGAAGCTATTCATAAGAATAAAGAACTTGAACGCGCATCATCCGGACATACTGAAGTCAATTTTAAGCCCGATCCTGAAAGAACATTCAATCGTGGTTTTACCCCCTATTTTTTTAAGGGGCGTATCCCTGAAATTGCAAATTTCTTCTCTCCAAAATCACTTGGAAAGGAAGTGGGTAAAATTATAGCCGTTCGAAAAGATCACTTTTTAGTTAAAAGCAAATATCCCCTACACAATGGAGATGGCTTGTGTTTTTTCAATAAAAACAAATTGTTAAAAGGTATTCAGGTAAATGGTGTCAAAGGCGATAAAATTTATCCCAACGACATGAGTATGATTTGTGATGGAGTGACACTTTATCGCAACAACGATCATGAGTTTGCCAAAGAACTAAAACAGGATAAAAGCACACGTAAAATCGCCATTGATATTTTATTGGAGCAAAAGGAAAATCAGATTTCCCTACACATAACGGATGAAAATGGAGTCAGTGCTTCGAATTTTTTATCAGAAAATTTCGAATTGGCCAAAAATGAAGAATTGGCTCAAGCTAATATCACAAAACAACTCTCAAAACTGGGAGATTCCATTTATGATTTGAACAGCATTCGTCTGAACTTACAGAACACGCCTTTCATTCAGACTAAGGTGTTGAATAATTTAAGACGTAAAACACTGGATGATTTAACATCAAATCGAATTAAACTCGCTCAGAATAAAGGAAGCAGACCGCTCATCTCTCACCCTAAATTTTACGCCGATAAAATTACCTATATGGGGAATGTGAGTAACTGTAAAGCCGAGGATTTCTATAGAAAATGTGGTGTTGAAAATATCGAAAAAGCTTTTGAACTACAGAAGAATTTTGACGGGAAAACCATCATGATAACCAAACATTGCCTGCGCTATGAATTTGGTAAATGTCCCAAAACAATAAAGTCTATTGAAGATAAACCAGGACCACTTTATTTAGTTGACAACAATAGAAAATACAGTCTGGAATTCAACTGCCAACGCTGTGAAATGAAAGTTGTTCTAATGCCGAAATAAGAAAAAAGCCGATGCTTAAATTCAATTTGAGCATCGGCTTTTTATCTATATAAATCTGTCAACAACTACACTTTATGTGTCAGTTGGTAAACATTCGATATTTCCATAAAGTTAACCCCTTTTGAAGGGCCGAAACTACCTCCTAAGATAATAACCGAGTCTTCATTAGTAAAATAGCCTTTTCCCATTAAGGTCAACATCGCTTCTTTCACATATTCATCACGGCTGGCCAACAACTCTTTATAATCAGCTTCTACACCATAAGAAAGAGCCAGTTCGCGCATAACTCGTTTCGAATAACATAAAGCATAAACAGGAACAGTCCCTCGGTAAGCCGATAAATAACGTCCGGTTCTACCTGTTAACGTATCAGTTACGATTGCCTTTGTTGAAAGAAATTGCGATGCATTAACAGCAGATCGTGCCAAAACCGATGTGACCTCTTTGTGTCTCGGTTCGCGCTGCAATTTATCAGGAACTAATTCTTTCTCAACTTCCATAGCCACCTCAGTCATGACTCTTACGGCCTCAATAGGATAATCACCATAAGCCGTTTCGCCACTCAGCATAATGGCATCTGTTCTATTATATATCGCATTCGCAATATCACTCACTTCGGCACGGGTTGGACGAGGATTCTCAATCATGGAGTGCAACATTTGTGTGGCAATGATAACCGATTTTTTAGCATCGATACATTTTCGAACGATTCGTCGCTGAATCACAGGGATTTTGGCTGCAGGTATTTCAATTGCCAAATCACCACGAGCAACCATAACACCATAAACGTATTCCAAAATCTCATCGATATTATCAACACCTTCCTGATTCTCGATTTTGGCAATAATCTTTATCTTGGATTTTCTTGCATCAAGAATTTTCTGAATCTCAATAACGTCTTCTTTTTTACGAACAAATGAATGGGCAATAAAATCGATATCCTGATCTATTGCGAATTGAATGAAATCTCTATCCTTATCACTTAAAGAAGGTAAATTAATTGAAACTCCTGGAATATTAACACTCTTACGATTCTTCAAAAAGCCTTCGTTTTGAGCTTCAACTTTTAAATACGCATCCGTTTTCTCGATAACTAATAGCTCCAAATCACCATCATCAATCAAAATACGGTTTCCCAATTCAATATCGTTCACAAAAAACTCGTAACTCACGGCAAAGCTATTTTCTTCAATCGATTCGGATTTAGAACCGATGATTTTCACCTGATCGCCTTTGGAAAGATAGATGTCTTTTTCAATTCCGACAGTTCGAATCTCAGGCCCTTTTGTATCAATCAACAAAGCTATTTTATCGGATACCTGACGCACATTATCTATCACCTTTTGAGCATCAGCGTGAGACTGATGGGCCGTATTTAAACGAACAACATTCATTCCCTCTTCAAAGAGTTCTGTTAAAAATTCCACATCACATTTCTTATCAGAAATTGTGGCTATAATTTTGGTACCTTTCTTCATAATTGGTTTTAATTAATACAGAATACGCAGACTCAACCTATATTTCGAACTTATGAAAAAGATAATAATCTTTGTCAGAATTGATTAACGAGTATAATCTTAGCCTAAAAGATAAGTAAGACTTTTAACAAAGTAAAATAATACAACAATGTCAGTCAGCATAAATAAACACATAAAAACAGATTCCAAACTGTGTTTTTTTTAACAAAAAGACATTCTCATACTATATAGTTATCACATCAATCAACAAAAACCTAAACATAAAATAGCACTTATTTATATATTATCGTAAGTTGAATTTACAAGAAAAAACGTATTCATAACTCTGCATTTCCTTTTCAGAAACTAAGGTATATATTTTATAAACTTAAAAACAGTATGCAGCAGAATATTAAGGATGAGAACCTTTATAAAACGTTTGCGACGATTAAATTGGAATAATTCTAAATAAATAACTTAATTTTAACGATTTATTTCTTTAATGAATTTTAATCAATCCAAAACATTAATTCGTCAATTTTGATAAATAAGAAAAGAACAAATCTCTTTTCAAAAGAAAACTGCCATTTGTCAAAAAAACTTATTTGTCTTTATTTAATTTTGTAAGGGCCTCAATCCCCAATCGATAAGAATCAAGACCAAAACCAGCAATAACACCGACACAACTTGCACTAATCAAGCTAACATGTCTGAACGCTTCTCTTTTATGAACATTTGAAATATGAACTTCAATCACAGGAATGTCAATGGCAGAAATTGCATCCCTTATAGCTACTGACGTATGGGTGTAAGCAGCTGCATTCAAGACAATACCATCATGAGTTAATCGACATTCATGTATCTTATTGATGATTTCGCCTTCAATATTCGATTGATAATAATCCAAAGCAAAATTGGGATATAAAAGCTTCAATTCCTCGTAATACTGATCGAAACTTTGCGACCCATAAATCGTTTTTTCTCTTACACCTAGCAGATTTAAATTAGGTCCGTTTATGATTAAAATTGTCATTTCGTCAAAATTTCAGCTTAGTTTAACATAGAGTTTTTATTAATTTTTCACAAACCATACGTAATAATTTTTCACTCTGAATTATCATATTATCATAAAAGTACGTATATTGCTATCGTTAAAACAAAACTAATAAAATAGTTTGATTAACAATTACAACTAAACTACATACTTAAAATTAATTGAAATGAATTGGACAACAACAATTGAGAATTTCAAGACTTATCTCACATTGGAAAAGTCTCTGTCTAAGAATTCTATTGATGCTTACATCAATGACATCACTAAACTAACAACTTTTTTCAAAGAGCAAGGCAGAACTGTTGCTCCCGATCAAGTTGTTTTGCAAGACCTTAAGGATTTTGTTACCTGGATTAATGATGCAGGAACAAGTCCACGAACTCAAGCTCGAGTAATTTCAGGTATCAAAGCATACTTCAAATACTTGTTACTTGAAGAAGTTATTGACAGAAACCCAACCGCTTTGTTGGAAGCACCAAAAATTGGTCGCAAACTTCCTCATACTTTAACCGTTGAAGAAATTGACGTTTTAGTAAAGGCAGTTGACACAAACAAAGCTGAAGGACAAAGAAACAGAGCAATTTTAGAAACACTGTATTCTTGTGGTCTTCGTGTTTCTGAACTAATTGACCTTAGAGTTTCGAATTTACATTTCAGAATGGGTTTCATTAAGATTCATGGTAAAGGAAACAAAGAGCGTTTAATTCCAATTGGAAAGAGAGCTAAAAAAGAGATCAAACTTTATCTTAAGAACTACAGAGGTAAATTAAACATTGATAAGGATAGCGAGGATATTTTATTCTTAAACCGAAGAGGTCGCAAACTTTCTCGTGTGATGATTTTCACTATCATTAAAAACCTTTCTAAGAAAGTTGGTCTAACTAAGAATGTTTCACCTCATACTTTCCGTCACTCGTTTGCTTCTCATCTTGTTGAAGGTGGTGCTGACTTAAGAGCTGTACAGGAAATGTTAGGACATGAGTCAATTTTGACAACTGAAATCTATACCCATTTGGATAGAGATTATTTAAAAGAGACAATCAAAAATTGTCATCCAAGATCTAAGGATTAATCACAAAAAAAGAGTAGCCAATCGCTACTCTTTTTTTTGTTCTTCTATTTTATGATTCTGATTTCTAGCTCAATTTATAGCTTCACAATATACGCATCTGGAAAACCTTTAGAGCGTACATCTCTTAACTCACGTCTACAAACCCAATAGTTATCGTAGCTGCGATAAAAATAGCGATAAAGGTGTTCATCGTTATCGTAATTTTCATACAAGCCCGTCAATCTCAACAGACTCATACGCGTTGCATTTTTGCTGGCAAAAACGTGAATGGAATATTTAAATTTACTATCCTTTATATTTTTAATCCCGTAAGTTTCTTCATATAAGTTTCTCATTTTCTTCGAAAAACTCATATGACTTACATCACGATAATAATTCCAAAATTCCCATTTTCCATATCGGTTAATTCGAAAAAGCGTTTCCGGAGGTAATTCCTCTACATAATTTTCATCACTGATAGTATCACTGGGTGACGTCTTTACTTTAATTGGAATTTGAGCCTCTTTTTCCTTCTTTATCTCTGGATTAGAGTGGGACTCTATAGAATTACTTTCCGGGGCAAGCTCAACAAGCTCAGTATATTCTGAATCTTTCGCCTCAGGAGGTTTAACAAAATTAAATAATTCTGGTGAAATCAGGGGCGAAAACAAGCCTATGACAATCGATATAAGTAAACAAGCTACTATAAAGAAGAGGTTTCTCATAAATGATGTATTCCTTTAATTAAGACGATGATTCCCAGACTTTGCACCCTTGCAAAAATGGCAAAAAGCTCTTATCGGTAATAAATATAATAAATTCTATTCACATATCTTCACTTTAGGACTTCATCAATAAAGAACTATCTCCATAGCTCAAAAATCGGAATTTATTATTCAACGCATAATCATAAATATCACGCCACCTATCACCCACTAAGGCCGAAATTAATAACAATAAAGTACTCTGAGGCTGATGGAAATTAGTCACCAGGCCCGAGATAATTTTAAACTCATAGCCAGGAGCAATTATAATTTGCGTTGCGGCATTAAATAATGACAGATTTTCCTTTTTCATAAAATCAATAATCGCCTGATAAGCATCAATACGTGAGTAAGTCCCATCAAGATTATAAGCATCCCATTGTTCCAACAAATAAGGATTCTCTTTACCTGTCAGCAACTTAACCCCAAGCCAATACAAGCTTTCAAGCGTTCGAACTGATGTTGTCCCAACGGCTACAATACCATTTTCGGCATCGATTATTTGTTGCAAACTATCCTTGTTTACTTGAATATGCTCGGTATGCATTTCATGATCTCCAATCTGTTCAGCCTTAACCGGTTTAAATGTTCCCGCTCCAACATGAAGGGTTAATTCAGCTCTATTCACCCCATTTTCATCCAGGCGATTAAATACAGAATCGGTAAAATGTAAACCGGCGGTAGGGGCAGCAACCGATCCCTCGTGTTTTGAATAAACCGTTTGATAACGTACCAAGTCCGTATTTTCAGTATCTCTATTTAAATAAGGTGGAATCGGAATTTTACCTGTCAGCTCAAGAACTTCACTAAAGCTTAACTCCTGATTATCCCAGGTAAATTTTATTTCATGAGCACCATCCAAATTCTCAATATGCTCAGCACAAAGATATTCTTCCTTTCCTTCAAAAATAAAGCTCATCTTTAAAACACCTGACTTCCACTTACGCAGATTGCCAATGATACATTTCCAGGTACAAACCCCTTTTGCTTGAAAAGCTAAATTATAATCGGCAGGATTAAGAGGTTCCAAACAAAAAATCTCAATACGGGCACCCGTTTCCTTATAAAAAATCAATCGGGCCTGAATCACCTTGGTATTATTAAAAACCATGGTTGTTCCTTCAGCTATTTCTTCTGGCAGATTTTGAAATCCTCTCTCCTTTATTTCATTACCCCTGTAAACCAACAACTTTGACTCTTCACGCTTACTTAAAGGATATTTTGCAATCTTCTCATCCGGTAAATCGTATGTAAAATCTGATATTTGAATGTGCTGTGGATTCATTACTGTATCTTCGGTTCTAACTTCCATCTCTCCTATTATATTTCTCAACATCACAATTCTCCTGAGTCGGAGAATAGAATTGGTGTGCAAAAATAGTTAACTTTGTTCGTATTATAAAACAATGCCTCAGATTCCGCTCATTATGGGTGATTTTTTAAAAGAAACACATCTGCTGGCAATAAATCAGATATCACATGCAAATAAATATTGGAGATAAAGTCAGATTTCTTAGCGAAATTGGAGGGGGAAGAGTGACCCGAATTATCGATGCCAAAACCGTAATGGTTCTTAATGAAGAAGATGATTTTGAAATTCCAACTTTGAAAAAAGATTTGGTTGTTATCGAATCCCAATCTGAAGGCAACACCTCTTCTTCACACAGTCTTTCAACAAAGCAAAAAGCGACTACTGCTAAAAATGAACCTCTTAAAGTTCAAAAAGAAGACATCTATTTTGCCTTTGTTCCCCGTGCAGGTTACGACATTACCTCAAGTCCGCTTGAACTCTACCTTATAAATGATACCAACTCGATACTGCTTTACAGTTTCTTTAATCAGAATGGTTTGAAATTCGAAGGGATCACAACAGGAAATATTGATCCAAACTCAAAAATCTTATTAACTGAATTCGATCAAAAGGATTTAGGAAACTTAAGTGCGTTTCACTTTCAAATCCTATATTATCAATCCGGTGATTTTACCCCCAAAGCACCAATTAATAAAACAGTGAAGATTCAGGCTGTGAAATTTTACAAATCAAATTCATATAAGCTTACTGACTATTTCCACGAACAGGTTATACTTCACCAGATTACCGGTGAAGAAATCGAGCATAAATTGGAAGAACTCAGTCAAAAAGACTTTAATAAACTGATTCGTGAAAAAGAGGGAGAATCAAAGAAAATTGAAAGCCCTAAAATCAATCCTAAAACCGATATTTTGGAAGTCGATTTGCATATCAACAAACTGATTGACTCGGTTACAGGTTTCTCAAATGCTGACATCCTAAATTTCCAAATGGATAAATTCCACGAGATTATGCGTGAAAATGAAGGAAAAAAAGGCGCTAAGATTGTCTTTATTCACGGGATAGGAAATGGTACTCTGAAGCAGAAAGTGTTATCAGAACTTAAAAGAAAATACCGAAAACACAGTTCACAAGATGCCTCGTTTAAAGAGTATGGCTATGGTGCGACATTGGTAACAATCAGATAGATTACCCAATTTAATACAAACAAAAAGGAGAAAGTAATTCAATTACTTTCTCCTTTTTTTTATATCCTCAATAGTATACTTATTGCAAAAATGATTTCACAGGCTCGAAACAAGAAAGAAAAACCAAGAAACCCAAAACTGCGATAATAATACCTGAAATTTTATTGATCCAAAACATCTGCTTCAATCTGAATTTTTTCCTGAAAACATTCACCAATGTTGAAAGCGCATACCACCAAATTGCCCCTCCTAACAAGACACCTAACATCAAAAACAAAGAAACTTTAGTTGAATTCGCGTCACTAAAAACCGAAGCTCCAGCAAACATGGCCCCAAAAAAGATTACTGCTATTGGATTTGAAAGTGTTAGAAAAAAGATAGCTAAAAAATCACCTAGCATTCCACGTTTTCCCGGGGTTTGAGATTTCCGAAACTGTTTAATGGTATTGGTAAAGAAAATTCGCAGACCAACAAAAACTAAAAATACAGAGCCAATCAATCGAAAATAAAATTCCTGAGCCTGAATAAAATTAATAACAAATCCTAAACCCAGAATAGCAATTGAAGCAAACAATGTGTCGGCAACCGCCGCTCCAAACCCAGAAATAAAACCAGCTAATCTTCCCTTCTGTAGTGTCTTTTGAATGATTAAAACACCAATTGGACCCAATGGTATTGATGCCATTAGTCCTATAACAATTCCTTTAATTATATAGTGAATATCCAAGTGATAGGCTTTTTCAAATAAAAAATTCAGTTGACAAAGGTCGTAATTTTATACTAAAACACCCCTGCTTCTTAAATATATTGTGTTAAAAAGAATGAAAATATCTTACTTTTTCTTTTCACGAGTTGCAAAACGAGTAGAGACTTCATCGTTGTTAATTTCCTTCGTCAATGATTCTATCATATTTACAGGAACATCAAACAAATCAACAACAATTAAACCATCCAAACAATCATTAAAATTAGGATCGATATTAAAACCAATGATTTTTGCATTTAAGGAAATATACTTCTTAAGTAGAACCGGAAGCTTATCATTGGATACCTCAAAATCACCAATTAGTTTATCAAGCTTATTGATATCGCTCTTTGCAGCCTCAAGCAAGATATCCATATCAAGTCCCTTTACTTTGACTTTAAATTTATTACGCGACTTAATAAACTGTCCCATTTCATAATCGAAATAGTTTCGCATGATAAATTTAATAATCAAATCCTTTGATGTATTAGAATATTCATTGCTAATACTAACAGGACCAATCAGATAACGACACTCAGGATTCTTTAGCAGAAAATACATGATCCCCTTCCACAACAGGAACAGAGGCATAGGTTTTCTCTGATACTCTTTAACAATGAAAGATCGTCCAAGCTCAATCGATTCGCTTAAAACCGGCTGAAAGGCTTTTTTCATTTTAAATAAAGATTGCAAGTAAAAACCTTTCAATCCGTATTTATTCAGAATTTCTTTACCTTTTCCGACACGATATGCGCCTACAATTTTATGATTCTCTTCATCCCAAATAAAGAGTTGATGATAATACAAATCGTACTCATCCACATCGATGCTTTGGTTGGTTCCTTCACCAACTTCGCGGAAAGTGATTTCTCTTAAACGACCAATTTCATTTAAAACATTTGGAATATCATCAGAAGGAGCGCAGTAAACCGAGAAATTTCTAGATTTAAACAAGAGGTGTTCAGACAGATTTTCGACTTCCTTAATGATCAACTGAGTATCAACTGGAGGAATTACATCTTCAACTTTTTTCTTTTTTGACGTGGATTTATTTTCATAAAACTTTTTCACCTCAACAGCACTTCCCAGCATATAGGTTTTTGCTCTTAAGAAACGTCCATACTGATTGATATCTGTAAAACCTTTCTGATCCTTAACCGAAATTGGATTTCCAATCCGAATACGAATGGTTTTGTTCTTTTTATTTAATAATTCAGATGGTAATTTCACTGTTCTTAAAACAGGATGAATCATACCCATCAGATAAAAAATCAAACTATTACTTCCCTGAAAGTGGATCGGAACAACTGGCACTTCAGCCTTCTTAATAAATTTCAGAATAGATGGTTGCCATTGCTTATCAGTAATATTTTTCGATTCAGATTGGTAAGCTGAAACCTCTCCCGCTGGAAAAATTCCAAGAGGAGCCCCTTCGCTCATATGACGCAAAGCTTCTTTTATCCCCCCCATACTTGAGGCAACACCTTTTCTATCCTCGAATGGATTAACACCAAGGAAACAATCCTTAAGTGGCTCTATCTTTTGAAGAAGGAAATTCGCCATCACCTTAAAGTCCGGACGAATATCGCTTAGAAGTTTTATTAATAAGATTCCATCAATCCCTCCAAAAGGATGATTGGAAATACTGATAAAACTACCATTTAAAGGAATACGCTTTAACTCTTCCTCGTCAAATTCAAATTTAATTCCTAGATCGTCAATTAATCCATCAATGAATTCAACACCTGATTTCTCACAATTTGCAGAATATAAATCGTTCAATTTATTTAAACGCAGAATATACATCAGCAGCTTGGCAAAGCTCTCTCCTCCAAACCAATTTAAACTCTCACTAGCTTTTAACAAATCCTTGGGATCAACCAATTTCATGCGTAATTATTTAATATTAATATGGCTTATAGACCTAGATTTCCAGTCTAATATCTACAAAAACATGATTCCTTAGAATATGTATTCCACGTGTAATTTCTTATATCAATTCACAAAAGAAAAAGACCGAACACTTTCAATACTTAATTGAAAGGATCTATTTCTAACCAACAGTAAAAATGTTAAAAACACCATTTTCAGCCTGATACAAATAAGATCTCAGTCGTTTTTCAATCGAGTAAAAATAGCATTTATTCTCATAATAAATCAAAATTCCTCACATTTTATATGCCTATATTTTTCCACTTCCCCTTATCATAAATACGAATGCTATCATAACCAGATTCTTTCAACATTTCAGAGGCCTCTTCAAAATACAACAATAATTCATCGGGATGGTGTGCATCGGTGCTTATCGTCATTGGAATTTGGTTTTTAAAGCAGGCTTTCGCAAAATTAATATCCGGATAAAAGGCAGGTGATTTTTTTGTGTAAAGACCGCGGGTATTGATCTCAACAATACAATCAGTCTCTTTTATAACAGCAATTGTTTCTTTCAATAAGTCCTGATACCATTTTTCATCTTCAGAAAAATATCGTCCCTTATTATTCATCTTTATCTTATCGATATGCCCTATGATATCAGGTTTTTGAACAAGTATCATTTCATTAACCTGTGAAAAATAATCCGAAACCATTTTTTTTATATCCCCTTGATATAAACATTCCAGTCCATGCGAATAATTCGTATCCGGGCCATCTAAAAATAAGAATTCATTATCTACAGGTGATTGAATCAAATGCACCGAACCAATCGTATAGTCTAAACCCAAAGCCTCTTTAACCTGAGCAAAAGGCTTGGTTAAACCAGGAATATAATCCAATTCCAATGAAAGATAAACATCAATTTCATTTTGATATTTTTCTGACAAAGCTTTAATCTCACTCACGTAATTGTTTAACTGATTTTCCGCCATATTCCAGGAAACCTCAACAGGAAATGGAGCATGTGACGAAAAACCCACAGCATGCATTTGCAATTCAATCGCACGCTGAATAAAAGCCTCTGCTTTTGCCTTACCATCACAATAGTCTGTGTGAGTATGGTATGAAAAATACATCATAACTAGAGTTCTAATTTTGTTAAAAGATACCAGGTCACCAAAGATAATAGATCATCACACCTATGGTATAAATTAATGCTTCTTTAAAATCTTTATAAATAAAGTAGTAACTTTGCGCCAAAGTACAAAAACAACAGGTTTGATACTTCCCGATGAAATTCGGGATTGTGTGAGAGTATATCAAGCTATTTGCGTTTTGCAATGCAGCTTGTCAATGAAAAGAATCAAGATGAAAGACGAAATATCAGGAAGATACAATCAATGGTTACCAACTTCGGCAAAGGAAGTGAAAGAAAGAGGCTGGGAAGAGCTGGATGTTATTTTATTTAGTGGTGATGCCTATGTTGATCACCCCTCATTCGGTGCTGCCGTGATTGGTCGAATACTGGAAAATGAAGGATTAAAAGTGGCCATTGTTCCTCAGCCTAACTGGCGTGATGATTTACGTGATTTTAAAAAATTGGGGCAACCTCGTCTGTTTTTTGGTATCACGGCCGGTAATATGGATTCCATGGTAAATCATTACACGGCTAATCGTCGTTTGCGTCATGATGACGCCTATACACCTGAAGGCAAGCATGGTTACCGCCCAGACAAGCCAAGTATCGTCTATTCACAGATTTTGAAAAAACTGTATCCTGATACGCCCATTCTATTGGGAGGTATTGAGGCATCTTTACGTCGTGTCACACACTACGACTACTGGTTGGATGAACTAAGACCAAGTATTTTATGCGACAGTTCTGCAGATTTACTGGTTTATGGAATGGGTGAAAAACCCTTAAAGGAAATTGTTCGGCTACTAAAAAAAGGCGTTCCCTTTGAGACCTTAAAAAACGTACCCCAAACCTCTTTTATTGCCAAAAAAGGTGAAGCTTACCCAACCAAGAAAAAGTGGGAAACACAAGTCCTGTATTCGCATGAGGAATGCTTAAAGGATAAAAAGAAATTTGCAGGCAACTTCCGCCATATCGAAATGGAGTCGAATTCCATGATGGCAAAAAAATTGGTCCAAGCCTATAAGGATTCGGAGGTTATAGTCAATCCGCCTTATCCTGTTATGAAAGAAAAAGAGCTGGATGCCATATTCGATTTGCCTTACACACGAATGCCTCACCCGCGCTATCAGGGAAAAACCATTCCTGCTTACGAGATGATTAAATTCTCTGTGAATATGCATAGAGGGTGTTTTGGTGGTTGTTCATTCTGTACCATTTCTGCTCATCAAGGTAAATTTATTGCAAATCGTTCAAAAAAATCAATTCTCAAGGAAGTTGAGTACGTGACCAAAATGCCTGATTTTAAAGGCTATTTATCTGATCTTGGAGGCCCTTCAGCAAATATGTATCAGATGAAAGGTATTTTCGAAAGTATTTGTCAAACTTGTCGACGCCCTTCGTGTATTCACCCCAATGTTTGCCCGAATCTGAATACCAATCACCAGCCAATGCTGGATATCTACAAGGAAGTTGATAAAATTCCAGGGGTGAAGAAATCTTTTATTGGCAGTGGTGTACGTTACGACTTAATGCTTCATAAAACCAAAGACGAAGAGGTGAATAAAGCAAACAAGGAATATGCTGTTGAACTAATTAAAAATCACGTCTCGGGACGATTAAAAGTTGCCCCTGAGCACACTTCTGATGAAGTTTTGGATATCATGAGAAAACCTTCATTCAAACTGTTTTACAAACTAAAAGAGTTTTTCGACGAAATCAATCAGAAGGAAGGTTTAAATCAACAGTTAATTCCTTACTTCATTTCAAGTCACCCGGGCTCACAAGGCGTGGATATGGCTGACCTTGCTGTAAAAACCAAAGAATTAGATTTCAAACTGGAACAGGTTCAGGATTTTACACCAACGCCAATGACCGTAGCAACAGTTATTTATTACTCGGGCTATCACCCTTATACCATGCAAAAAGTGTTTACTGCTAAAAGTAAACAAGAAAAATTATCACAACGTAAATTCTTATTTTGGTATAAAAAGGAGTATCGAAATGCCATTAAGACTGAATTAATTAATATGGGTAAAAAAGATTTATTGAAGAAGCTTTTCGGAACAAAGGCTTAAAAACTTCTTAATTTACAATATATATCGGCAAAACCTTTTAAGTTTTGCCGATATTATTTACATTAGATCAAAATTTATAATTTCCCTTTATGTCTATCGTCTTTATGAAATTAAAACCCATAAGCTTTATTCTAATCCTTGTTCTGAGCCTTTCTTCGTGTACAAAAATGAAAGTCGATAAGCTGAACAAAAAAGGGATGGCCCTATTTGAGCAAAAGAAATACAAGGCAGCCAATCAAGTTTTTTCCGAAATACTAAGTATCGATAAAGATTTCCTGCCAGCCTATTTCAATCGTTCAATTTCCTATTCATTTAGTTCGAAAAATGCTCAGGCTATTCAAGATCTCAATCACCTTATTAAGACTCAGGGCTATTCTGAAGAAGCCATCTTAAATCGGGGGGTTGTTTATGAAAATATGGGCAAATACAAATTGGCCATAAAGGACTACGATCGAATTCTGGAAGTAAATCCACATCATCTTCAAGCCCTGCACTATAAAGGTATTTCGTTGTATTACATCGGGGATTTTAATGCAGCTATTACCGAATACGATAAAGCCATCAAAGAAGGTCTTGATGTTTCGGGTATTTACTACAACAAGGCTGTTGCTCTGGATTGTCTAAAACGATATAAGGAAGCCATAGATAATTACAGTAAGGCCATCAAAATAGATCCGAAATTTAAACAAGCTATTTATGCACGGGGAGTGGCCTACTACAATATTAAAGATATGAAGCTGGCTAAGGCAAATCTGGAATATGCAAAAAAACTAGGACACCCTAAAGCTGAGCAAATGCTAAAGACAATCCAGTAAATTTAACCACATATAACAGTTTAATCCTGATCTGATTTTAACGATCAGGATTTTTTGTACAAGCGACCTTGCCAGGACTCTCTTTCTTCCAGTCGTTTTTCAAGTTTGGCCACAAACTGATAATTCTTAATCCCCCACTTGGGTGCAATCAGCCAACCCGGAGGAGCCTGATTCACAAAACGATCCAACATCACATCAGGATTCATTCGCTCCATCACATCAATCACAAAATCGATATATTCTTCCATGCCAAACAAATGGAATCTATTGGGATCTGCTTCATACTCTTTAGCCATCGTTGTGTGATTCAAAATTTGCAACTGATGCAATTTAAGCGTTTCAATCGGTAAATTCGATAAGCGAATAGCATGTTCCAACATCATCTCAGGGGTATCATGAGGCAAACCGTTTACTAAATGTGCTCCAATATGAATGCCACGATTAGCCGTAGCCAGAATTGTTGCCTCAGCTTCCTCATAAGTGTGTCCGCGATTAATCGCTTCCAAAGCCATATTGTTGGCAGACTCCACCCCATATTCAACTGCGATATAATAATCCTTAGCCAAAATCTCCAGATAATCCAGTAAAGGCTTTGAAATGCAATCCGGGCGAGTGCCAATCACCAACCCAATTACTTTTTCGTGAGAAAGAGCTTCTTCATACAAACTTTTTAAAAGTTCGAGTTCCCCGTAGGTGTTTGAAAAAGCTTGAAAATAGGCCAAATATTTTTGGGTTTTGTATTTACTTGCAAAAAACTGAATCCCCTTCTCAATCTGTTCTGTCACTGATTCTTTTGGGGAACAATAAGCTGGATTAAAACTTTTATTGTTGCAATAGGTACACCCTCCGGTTCCCTTACTCCCATCTCTATTTGGACAAGTAAAACCAGCGTCAATAGTCACTTTTTGAATACGTTCAGAAAACTTTCTTTTAAAAAATCCAGGAAAATCGTTGTAACGTTTATTGTGCCCCCAAGGGTATATCTCTGTTTGCATATTTATTTTTGCTTTGCCGCAAAAGTACAAACTTATAAGCATTCTGCAATGCTCAAGCGTTTCAGTCGCATTTATATCAGTTCAAACGGCATTAGCCCCTTCATTTTTAGAGATATAAATCATTTACTTTTTTCACTGACTTAAATCATTGTATTATTGATATTTAAGAAATAACCTATTAATGACTTATCAAAATATTAGAGGAAATCGAATTCATATTGAAAACATTTTTTTATATTGCTCCTTCGACAATTTACAAAAAGCAAAACCATGTTCTCAAAAAAAGACCTAAGCCTCATAAAAAAACGAGGTATGGACAAAGCCAAAATCGAAGAACAATTGAAACACTTCGAAACAGGTTTTCCTAAAGTAAAGCTAGTTAGCCCAGCCATCATTTCGGATGGAATAATGAAAATTGATGATGAAGAATTGAAAGTTCTAAGAGATCAATACATCAATCGTCCCAAAAAACTTTCTGTCATCAAATTTGTCCCTGCATCAGGTGCAGCGAGTAGAATGTTTCAAAAACTCTATGATTTCTTAAACAACTACCACGAAACTGAAGAAGATTATCTGGATTATATGAAAGATAAATCGCCTGAAGGCATGTTTAAATTTTTCGAAAACATCCAGGATTTTGCCTTCTTTGTTGATTTAAGAGCAGCCTTGCAGAAGAAAAATCTGGACATCGAAAAGTTACTTGAAAAAAATAACTTCAAAGAAATACTAAACACCTTACTTAACGCCAATGGTTTGAATTATAGCAACAAACCCAAAGGCTTATTAAGATTTCATAAATATCAGGACTATTCCCGAACAGCTTTCGAAGAGCATTGGGCTGAAGCTTTGCATTACGCAAAAAATTATAAAGGCACTGCTCAGCTCCATCTAACCATTTCTGAGGAGCACAAAAAACTCTTTGCCAGAAAGCTAAAGAAATCAAGATCTGCTTTCGAGAAAAAGTACGATGGCAAACTCAAGGTGACATTTTCATATCAAAAAGCCTCTACCGACACCATAGCTGTGGATATGGAAAATAAACCTTTCAAGGATGTTGATGACAGCTTATTATTCCGACCAGGTGGACACGGTGCGCTTATCGAAAATCTAAATGAGCTTAAAGCAGATTTGGTTTTCATTAAGAATATCGACAATGTTGTTCCTGACAGACTTAAAGAGACAACCTACCAATACAAGGAAGCACTGGCTGGTGTTTTATTAAAATATCAGAAGCAAATATTTGAGTACTTAAAGGAACTCGATAATCCAAAAATCGAACTGACTTCAGAGAGACTTTTGGAAATGCTAAACTTTTCAGTCAACCAGCTATGTATAAAAACACCAAAATCGCTTAAAACAGACAACTTAACCAAACTAAGAGCTTACCTGCTTGCGAAATTTAACAGACCTATTCGTGTTTGTGGTATGGTTGTGAACGAAGGTGAACCTGGTGGCGGACCTTTCTGGGTGAGAAATGCTGACAACTCATCATCATTACAAATTATCGAAAGTTCGCAAATTGATCTGGAAGATAAAAAACAAGCTAAAATTATGGGTGCCTCAACACATTTCAACCCCGTTGATTTGGTATGTGGTGTTAAAGATTACAAAGGAAAACAGTTTGACCTAACCCAATTTGTTGATCCTGAAACGGGATTTATTTCTAAGAAATCGCATAATGGCACCCCATTAAAAGCCATGGAACTTCCTGGCCTTTGGAATGGTGCAATGGCAGACTGGAACACTATATTTGTAGAGGTTCCAAGCATTACATTTAATCCTGTAAAAACAATTTTCGACTTACTTCGTGTTGAACACAGAAACTAAATCAGGAAAAAACATAATACAAAATGCCCCTCAAAATCTTCATTCTTGAGGGGCATTTTTATATCGAGTTGTCTAAATCAACAAATCTTTTCCTGTGGCTAAATCCTGCTCAAAAGTAATTTTGATATTCTTCTCATCGCCTTCAACAATATGAATAGCCTCATTAGGCAAATAATTTAAAACCACACCACAATCGTCGCTGGCTTTAAAATCTGGATCCTTCAATGCCAAATCGTAGGCTTTCTTTATAATCTCGTACGAGAATGCCTGTGGGGTCTGAGCCCTATAAAGAAAATCACGCGGCGGAACGGATTCTATACATTTCACATTATTCAGTTTGAAGATTGTATCCGTACTTGGAATAGCCACAGCCACTGATTTTCCTTCAGCCAAACTGGTCAATACATCGTCAATAATTCTCTGACTCACAAAAGGACGAACAGCATCGTGAAAAATTAAATTCACATTTTTCTCATTCTCATAGGCTGCAATAGCTGCCAAACTGGAATCACTTCTCTCCTTACCTCCGCATAGAATTTTAGTCACCTTTTTAAAACCAGCTTCACGCACAATACTCTCAACATCGGCAACAAAATTCGAATGAATCACCACACAAATTTCAGAAATACCAGCATGCTTCTCAAAAATAGCCATGCTATGCTCAATAATCGATTTACCGGCAATCTTCAGAAATTGCTTAGGCAAATAAGCCCCCATACGCTTTCCTGTACCACCCGCAAGAATAACAGCTACATTTTTCATATCAATATAAAGTCTGAAAAGTCAAAAGGTCTGAAAGGTTGAATTTTAATTTAGTCTGCACCCTTAAATATTTTCTCTAGAAAAATCTATTTAAAGATATCGTACTCTCCCACATCGGTTAAAATCTCGTACCCCTCTTTTGTCACCAAAATTGTATGTTCAAACTGAGCAGATAATTTATTATCTATGGTACGAGCAGTCCAGCCATCTTTCTTATCGATAACAGCACGTGCCTTACCTATATTAATCATGGGTTCGATGGTGAAAATCATACCTGGTTTCATAATGTCACCCGAATTGCGTTGCGCAATATGCTCAACCTGTGGCTCCTCATGAAAATCCATCCCAATACCATGCCCACAAAACTCATAAACAACACCGTATTTTTTTGCCTTGGCAAAACGACCAATTGCAAAACCTATGTTCCCAAAATAGTTATCAGGCTTCACCTGCTCAATACCTAAATACAAAGCATGCTCTGTATCCTCAACCAATTTTGCTGCCTGATCTGATATTTCGCCAATGGTAAACATGGTACTAGTGTCACCATAGTAGCCATCAAGAATTGTAGTGACATCAACATTCAAAATATCACCTTCTCTCAAAATAGTTTTCTCACTTGGAATACCATGACAAATCACCTCATTTAAAGAGATACAACTTGATTTTGGGTAACCATTATATCCTAATGTTGCCGGAATAGCCCCATTATCGCGCATATATTCTTCGATTAAATTGTCAAGATAAAGCGTATTAACGCCCTCTTTCACATAATCGCTAATAAATTTCAGTGTATTTCCAGCCAACTGAGAACTCTTTCTAATGCCCTCAATTTGCTCTGCAGTTTTAATTATAATCTCGCTCATCTAATTTTAAACCTATGGATTAGAGCTGTATATTCTCATGGAATAGTTCTCAATAAAATTCCCACACAACCCTTAATAAAAGAACACCCAAAGGTCTGCAATGATTCCTACTTTTGCAAACAAAAGCTTTCATAAATTTTTAAGGCATCATCAAGTTAATCTATAATTAAAATCCTCCCTGCTAAAAGAACAAGGAGGATGTATCAACACATAAAAATCTAACACTAAATCGGATAATTCAAATTCTCATAACCTAAGTTTGTAAGCACCTGATCATAGAAGCGTTGCGACTCCCAATTGGCCATGGGTAAATCGTGACTCAAACTATAGCCACACTCAATACGTTTCGAGCCCGGTATTTCACCTTTAAAATTGGCCATAAACAAAAATAAGTCTTTGGTCAGATCAACAATATCTTCTGATTTGTAATCCCCATGTAGAATAACATAGAATCCCGTACGACAGCCCATCGGTCCAAAATAGACTGTTCGGCTGCCCCAAACCTCACTATTGCGTAAAAAAGTTGCTCCCAAATGCTCCATGGTGTGCATGGCCTGAATATCCATAGCAGGTTCACGATTTGCCAATTTCAAACGAATATCAAAACTGGTTAGAGTTTCTTCCCCAATCTGATCTTTCCGCGACACATAAATACCAGGATTCAATCTGTCGTGATCTACATTAAAACTATCTATCTGTTTCATCTTACTTCTTTCATTAACTTATTATTTTCTAATCTTGTCTCTCTGCTCGAACTTTATCTATACTCTAAGCACTTTTCAACTTCAATTCAAAAGGATAAACCATAGCCTTCCAAATCCCATCTTCCCGAAAAATGTGAATTTTCCCTGCTTCATTCAACTGCTTATAGAATTCAATATTCTTTTCTACAAAAGCTTTATTGGGTAAAGCATAAGTATTAATCATACGAGCATTATAATTCTGACCAATCAGCTTAAAGGTACTCTTGTAATCAGACAAGCTTCCCACATTAATATACAAACGACTATCAGCATGCATAAACTGTGGAGCGATTTTCAAAAATTGGATTAAAATCTCATTACCTAGTTTGCCACCATTGATCGTTTGGGCCAAATCTTCACCCAAATTGAGTCGATAATCCTCAGGCAAAATTTCCTGAGGAAGATTGGCAATAATCACATCGAATTGACCTTGCAAAGGACCAAAAAAACTACCCGCAAAAGCCTGAATCTGAACCTTGTTTTTTCGAGCATTTTCTTTCGCATTATTAACCGATATTTCACTGGTATCCGTCGCCCAAACCTCAGCACCCAGTTGTGCTGCCATCACAGCGAGTATGCCACTTCCCGTTCCAATATCAGCCACCCGATCACCCGCTTTAATCCGGATATTCTGAGCAAAAGGCACCACAAAATCGGAAGGCGGAAACACATTGGGATGTAAATCTAAACGGATCTGATTGCCCTGCAACTGATAATCACGAACTTCAGGGCGATCTAAAAAAAAGTTTTGAGTTTTCATTTTCACAATTCTTTAATGCTTAAAAATTTAATGCCTGAACCAAATCTTCAATTAAATCTTCGGTTTCTTCTATCCCCACCGAAACTCTGATTAGGGTATCGGTAATCCCCAACTTCTTGCGATCATCCACAGGTACTGAACCATGGGTCATTAGGGCCGGTAATTCAATAAGAGACTCAACCCCACCTAAGCTTTCTGCCAGGGCAAAATACTTGAGATTAGATAAAAAGCGCTTGGCATCTTCTAACTCTCCTTCCAATTCGATAGCCATCATCCCACCAAATCCTCGCATTTGTTCCTTAGCCAGTTCATGCTGAGGGTGAGACTCAAGTCCCGGATAAATCACCTTTTTCACCTTTGGATGGTCACTCAAAAACTTAGCAATCTCAATGGCATTTTCCTCATGCTGACGCATTCTAAGACTCAAGGTCTTTATCCCTCGAAGCACCAAATAGCTATCAAAGGGTGACATCATCGCTCCAGCAGAATTTTGCATAAATTGAAGCTTCTCATACAAGTCGTCACGACTGACCATCACAGCACCTCCAATTGAATCGCTGTGACCATTGATGTATTTTGAGGTTGAGTGCAAAACAATATCGGCCCCCAACTCCAATGGATTCTGAAAATATGGACTCATAAAGGTATTATCCACCACCAAAATCAAATTGTTCTCTTTAGCAATCAAGGCGATTCGAGCAATATCGGTCAACTTCAACATCGGATTGGTTGGTGTTTCAATCCAAATCATCTTCGTTTCTTTACGAATCGCATCTTCAACTCGTGCTGGATTTGCACTGTCAACAAAACTAAATTCGATACCGTAATTGGCCGTGAAAACTTTTCTAAAAAGTCTTTGGGTTCCACCATACAAATCATCAGTAGTAATGACATGATCACCCGACTTTAACAGAGCTAACAAGACAGTAGTCTCTGCTCCCAAACCTGATGAAAAAGCCAGACCATAACGAGCTTTTTCTATAGCCGCCAACTTGCTCTCCAAAGCCTTTCGGGTTGGATTCAACGATCTGGAGTATTCGTATCCCGCTGTGGGAACTTCAACCTCTTGACGGGCAAATGTGGTCGACAAATGCAGGGGAACAATAACATCACCTGTAGCTCCTTCTTGAAAATTTGGCTTCTCGCCTATGTGAATTCCTTTAGTAGTAAATTGCATATCTTATTGTTTTAAATCTGTTTTATTTATTGAATTGTTTCTAATTTTTTCTCTTCCAGCAAACCTTTTTCCCGCATCCACTGATCATTATAAAGGCTGCTTAAGTAGGATTTACCCGAATCGGGCAAAAGGACTACCACCACATCATCTTCATGAAGCTGAGCAGCTACTTGTAAAGCTCCCTTTACAGCTGCTCCTGCTGACGAACCAGCAAAAATGGCATCCTTAAGCACTAATTCTCTGGCTGTAGCAAACGCATCCTTATCGCTAACTGTAATAATCTCATCGATAACAGAAAAATCAACCGTATCCGGGATAAAGTCTTCTCCAATTCCCTCAATCAAATAGGAATGAATAGGCCCCTGAGTTTTGTAGAACTCATGTTTATAGATTGAGCCTTCCGTATCCACACCAATCACCTTGATATTGGGATTTTGTTCCTTCAAATATTTACCAACCCCCGAAATGGTTCCACCGGTACCAATACCTGCCACAAAATGGGTGATCTTTCCCGCCGTATCTCTCCAGATTTCAGGCCCGGTACTTTCGTAGTGTGCCCTGGGATTATTCTTATTAAAATACTGATTGGGTGAAAAGGAATTTGGGATCTCTTCGAGTAATCGTTCAGCCACTTTATAATAGCTACGAGGATCGTCAGGCTCCACAGCTGTTGGGGTACGAATAACTGTCGCACCATATGCGGTGAGCAAATTCTCCTTTTCCTGACTCATCTTATCGGGCATGGTAAAGATCAATTTGTAGCCCCTCAGAATACCGACCTGAGCCAAGCCCAAGCCTGTATTGCCGGAAGTCGGTTCAATAATAGTTCCGCCCGCTTTTAAAAATCCCTTTTTTTCAGCCTCATCCAGCATCGCAACAGCAACCCGATCTTTACTGCTGCCTCCGGGATTAAAACTTTCCATCTTGCTGAGTAAAAGCGGCGCATAATCCCTGTTGATTTGATTCAATTTCACCAAAGGCGTATCACCTATGGTCTCTAATATATTTTGATAATATTTCATTTTTCCTTCTAATTTTTCTGATAAAAAACTCAGGTTCAAGCTTTTAAGCTCAAACAAAACTTTTCACTTTAGGCTGTAGCTTTCCTTCTGAACTCAAAAGAACAGTTATAAGGCTTACTGTGCCAATGCCTGATACTCACAAAACTGCAATATCAATCAGGACAAAAATTCAATGTGTTTTTATCAGCCACAACAGACCGTTGTGGAAATACGAAGATGATAGGGTTTAATTTGTTGAAATCTCATGATGCCGTTTTCAAGATAATTATTCTGATACCAATCAGTATCAAATCTCATTAACCAATTTGATCAAACTTTAAAGCCTACAAATTGAATTTCTCTTAACAAGAGCAACAACAGACAAATCTTGAAAAATAGGGTATTCCGGTTTGAGTGGAAATTGACATGATTAATAGGTAATAATGAAAAAGAAAGAATGATTCATTGGGACATTGATTCCCGAACAGGCACATAGGACGTACCAGCAAACTGTTTAGCAACAGCAGCAGCAACAACACGTATGTGTTGCAGAAAAAACATTTTCTATTGAATTCATTTTATTCATCGGGGACAAAGCAAAGGCTTTTTTTTGAATCTCGCAAGAAAAAAACAAAAAAAAGATAAAAAAGTCTTATTTGTAATTCAAAACGAACAATTGGAGATACTGAATACAAGCCTTAAGTATTAATCAATACCAAAAACTATTCCAGCAAAGCTAAATAAACTTAAAACCCTGTATCTAGACTTACCCCTCCAATCGATCAGCCTCTATTCAATCCTCATTATGTGTTCCGCTTATCATCCTCGAAACGATTCCTTTTTGATCAGAAAATTCAGCAATGAAAACGCCTGCCCAATGAATCACAATAAAAGGGATTAAATAGTAAATTGAGAGAACATGGATTTCTTCCATCAGACTTTTGATAGTTTTGGGCCCAAATTCAATAATTAATCCCGTAGCTAAAGAAATGATGATACAGATATAGAAGATGATGTACAAGCCCTTTTGAAACCTAAGTTTAGGAGTTAAATTTTTACGTAATGGATTTTGATACTTTATATAACCAAATATCGGAAGTATAAAACGGATACTAAATAAACCAACCAGGACATAGCCAATATAAATATGCCAGTTCCACATAGGTTGTCTTATCTTTTTAGCTAAAACAATAAGCTGTTTTTGAGATAGAACCTGATCTGTCCCACTTAGGTAGTCTTGTATGATATTCGCGACATTGGTCTTATTCATCCAAGTTAATCTCATAAATATTGTCGCTAATAATAGCACGAGTGAAACGGCTATTGCCCAATGAATAATTCGGTATATTTTAGAATATTCTTTCTCTTCCATAATCATCTATTTTTGAAACAAATACACAAAAATAATGTGAGCGGTTAAAAATTCGATTACACATTTAGGCATGAATTTCATCACATCAGTCTTTTCATGACAAATTTATCAAAACTGCCTGATCTATTTATCATTTTATTAAAATAACTGGCCGACCTAAATTCTTTTATATGAAAAACAGAATCAATATGCTTAAAATCAAATAATCATGTCCGATTCAATCTTAACTCCTTTCATTTTGCTATAATCATATGCTCTACCTAAAACCATAAATACTGAATAGGCTAAAATCCAATTTTTATTGAAAATCGCAAAAACAATTTAATTATTGGACTGATTATATATAAATTACACTTTCCTTATTTACTGACTACAAACCTAAAAAAACTAAAATCTGCTTATCACAGACCATCAGATATAATTGGTGCCTATAGTTTTTCCTTAAACCATTTAATTAATAATTTATTAAGCTCATTTTTTTTATTAGAAAAACTATGGTTCGTTTCAAATTTTCTTAACTCGAAATCATAATTCATTTCAACTAGCTTTTCAGCAATTTTATCAGCTTGGTTGGGATTTACACGTTTGTCTTTAGTCCCACAAAGTATTAACAGACTGCTTTTTTTACTTAATTCATCAGCCCAATAAATAACAGAACGTTTTTTTAATTCCTCTGCCTTATTTCTATGATAACTTGGTATAAGTTTAGCGCAAACCTCAGTTTCCATCTCAGGTCTATCAGTAACTAATTGTGATAGATCTGTTGGACCATTTCCAATGACAGCCGTCGTAATAACATCTGTTTTTTTTAGGGCTAAGTATGTCATCATTCCGCCCCTTGACCAACCTAACATTCCAATACGATTTGGGTTCGCTTTTCCAATATCTTTAACCGTTTCAGTTAAATTTAAGACATCTTGAATATCCTCTCCGCCAAACTCATCATTTTCTCTGTAACAACTAGCAATGACCACGTAGCCTTCATTCGCTAATTTTGAAGTCGCAAATATCAAAGAGTAAAGCGTTTTAGCTTTAGCTACTTTTCCAATTTCTTTATTTCCTCCTCGGTTAAAAATAATCACAGGAAATTTACCATCTCTTTTAGGTTCTGCAACTATCCCATTCACCAATAGAGAGTCGCTTTTATAAGTAATAACGAAGAAGTTAACATCCTTCAAATACTTGTATTCATTTTTTAGAGAATTATTTTTTGAAAGTTTTTTCCAAAGTGGTGGTATCTCTGAAAGATTTATTAATCTTTTTGATTGGATTTTTCCAGTTTTTAATTTTTGAGCCGCTTGAAGATCATCTGAAGTTATTTTAATATCTAAAATAGTATTGTTTAAACTCTCAAAGGCCATGTAAGATGTGTAATATTTCTTAACAAGAATAACCCCTATTGAGAGGCCTCCAATTATTATTAATAATCCAATAAGTTTTGCAATCCGTTTTAATAGTTTCATAAATTATATATTTTTTATAAGACAACTTCATAAATGTTTTATTACAAACATTACCTCCAATGTGAATAAAAATTCTGCACACTCACACTATTCATCCGCTAACCATTATTAAACAAAGGCGATTACAGTATAAATATTTTGAGATAGAATTGCGTCAAAACCTGTTTATCTTTTGTCTATTGATTAAGAATGAACCAATCTACAATTTTTACACGAAAATCAGATGCTTTATTCTTTAATTTATTTTTAAATAAACCCACTTATTGAATGTGAAAAGAGAACTATTCAATTTTAAAGCCTCAAAAAAACAAGAAAGATTTCAATACTCCCTATTACTATACCAGAACCTATAAGTAAATCGTATCACTTGAGAATTATAAAAAATAATGAACTAGATCTCTAACCTACTATTTTTCTTTTTAATTGGGATCCATATTTCTTCCTCAGAATTAGGATTATTATTACTGTAGTTTTCCCCCAATATTTCAAAATGAGGTCGCATATCAAGTTCATAATCCGAAGCAGGTAACCAAGTTGAAAATATGTATTCAAATATGCTGCTATCATTACTTAAACCTTTGTAGTGAAAAACCGCATATTTCCCACCAGACAGAAGAAATGATTCCATTTTATCTGGAATATTTTTGAAATCAGAAACTTCAACTAAAGCCCACTTTTCAAAGACTTTGCCCGGATCGAAATTGTCAAAATATGAAGTATCATAAATCTGTAACGAAAACAAATCAGACGTCAGTTTACCCGTAATCTCCTTTCGCCTTGGCAAAAAGGATTTCCAAAGTTCAGCCGTTTTATTGTTTAGTAAACTCATCTTCGTGCGCTGCCCCGCCAGTTTCTTTTCTTTCAAATCCTGAATCAGAGGTTTAATATCTATCATCACAATCGCTATAGTTTATTAATCATCATTTCCCTAATCTTTATCGCTTTTTCAAAATGATCGAGCTGATGTGTCATAATCCACCACTGCGCAACCTCCATTAATATTTCCGGATTCGTGTTCTTATTAGCAAAAAAGGCATAAAATGACAGCCCAACATCGACTCCTTTTTTCTCTATTTTCTCATTGCAAACCTCAATAATTCTTTGGCGCATCTTTTCATTCATACCTATCGGTTTTATATTTTTTGAGTTATCATTTAGTCTGTGGCAAATCATCTGTCACAAAATTGTCGTTAAAAAACGATCACACTAAATTAAGGGGAACGGTACATTTCTATTTTATTAATCCCATTTGTTTTATGGCCTTCATTGTAATCTCCTTTCTGCACGCAACAAATCGATTAAAATCAAAATCTTTTGGGGCTTCTATATTAGTGGCAAAAAAATAGGTGGCTGACTTGAATTCAATATACCCAACATACCAGCCATTATAAATACCATTGGTATTTGATAAACCCGTCTTTTCACTCAATTTATATTGATCGGAATCATCAGCAAGAAACATTCGTTTCATTATTTTTTCTGTCCTTTCAGAAATAGGTAATTCAGACCGATAGAAGCTTTTCAAGAAATCTATTTGTTGAAACTGAGTAATTCGGGAATCTCCCTCCAACCAAAACATATCCAAATTGCTTGTATCCACTTTCATGCTACCGTATTTCATTTTAGTCAGATAAGCATTCATCCTTTTCACACCAATGCTTCTGGCAATATCCTGGTAACAGGGCACACATGAAAAATGGAATGCATCACGAAGAATGAGATCCTGTTCCCATTTTTTCATCCACCTTTTCTTTCCATCCCATTTCAATAATGTGCTGTCATTTTTAACAACACCTGCTTCGAGTGCAATAATTGAATTTGCTATCTTAAAAGTAGAAGCTGGCAAATGCCCCATTTTTGCCCGCTCAAAATTATTGGAATAATAAACATCCTTATTTAAGTCATAAATCAATACCGATCCTTCAACCTGACAGGAATCAATAATTAACTGAAATTCTGGCTTTACTACCAGCATTGTGATGATTGATTCATTCTTTTTATTGGTTGCCGATCTTTTCCCTTCAGAACAGGATAAAAACAAAATCACGATAGCAAGAAAAGGGAATATCTTCATTTTTTAGGGATTGGTTCCAAATGGTAAAATATTATAAAATTATAAACAAGATTAGGGTATAAATTCGGATTATGAAAGTTCAATCTAAAATTAAATGCATTTTATTCTAAACCAAAAACCTTGTTCATCCAACAAATCATCCAACTCATTTTACAATTCAATATCCTTATTCTTTTCGCTCAAGTCTAAACGATCTTCGGGTTCGATATGTACATGAACGTGACAGCGTAAAATTTCAGCTTTGATTTTATCTTCTATAAAATGTGCAATATCATGTGATTGAAGGATACTTAATTTGGGACTCACATGAATATTAAGCTCTACAAAAAATTCAGCACCAGCTGCTCTGACCTTTAAATCATGATAACATTCTATTTCAGTTAAATCATCAAGAATGAGAACAATTTTCTGATAAGTCTCTTCCGGAACTCTATCCAAAAGAACATTGATTGAACGTTGCCCAAGTTTATAGGATATGTATATGACAATTGAGGCAACTATTAGAGCGGCGATACTATCCGCAATAAAAACACCAAAATTTGCACAAATTAAGCCAAACAACACTACTAATGAACTCCATATATCTGTCGAAAAATGTAAGGCATCTGCTTCTAAAGCTTGACTGTTATATTTCTTAGCAACCCTCATTAAGGCTCTCGAACGGCTTACATCTATAACAATTGAGGTAATAACCACAATATAACTCCACTTATTAACCTCAATATGTGTTTCTCCGGAATACAATCGGCTCACTGCCTCATAAATAATCCAAACACAAGTGATCAGCAATAAAAAAGTTTCTATTAAAGCCGATAAATTTTCAATTTTACCATGGCCATAATGATGATCGGAATCTGCCGGTTTATCCGACAATCTCACAGCAAACCAAGTGATCACAGCTGCTATAAAATCCAAGGCAGAATGTAAAGCTTCGGATAAAATACCTAAACTGCCAGTCAATAAGCCTACAACAAGCTTAAAACTTGTGAGAAGTATGGCTGCAACTACAGAGAAAAATGCAACTCTATTTTTTTCTTTTCTTGCACTTTCAATATCCATAACAGATCCATTAAAATATTAGTCAGAAGCTTATTTATATATAATAATACTGTAAAAGATCAATTTTGATGTCATTTCTCTAATATCAATTCTCTACCCCAACAATTCTTATCATATATGTTCATCTAATTTATAAAAATAAGTTTGCAAGCCCATTTATTTCTCTCAAAACAAACCCTTAAAAGTTTTCTACTCGAATTCATCGATCGATTTCACTTTTTCCTAAGTCAGATTTTGATTAAATTTATTATACCAATTCTTTCATTTAAATCTAATTTATTATGAATAAAATAAATGAAAACAAACTCGTACTTGTCTCTGATATTTATCCGGATAATATTATTGTCTTGCCAATTGAAGACAAACCTCTTTTTCCGGGTATTACAATCCCATTGGTTTATACAGGAGCAAAATTCGTCGATTTAATCACTTATTCTATTGATAGTAATAATGGATTTATTGGTATATCCTATATTAAAGAACTTGATGAAAGTGATTACACGGACTCCATTTTATTTAAAACAGGAACTTTTGTTAAAATAATTAAAATTATAGAACAAACTGAAGATGAAATAAATTTCTTCGCACAAGCAATCACTCGTTTTGAATATGTGAGAGAAACCAAACGTAATCATAAAAAACACTGGACTGTCAGATATCACATTCCTGCAAAAGTAAAAATAACCGATGAACTCAAAGCATATACTTTATCCATTATAAATTCGATAAAAGAGCTCATCAAATTGAATCCAATGTTGCAAGAGCAGATACGCCTCTCCTTAACCAATGTTGGCTTACAAAATCCAGGACTGCTTATGGATATTATCTCCTCATTCATATCAAGCGATCCACTCAAATTACAGGATCTTCTTGAAACCTTTGATCTATTAAAACGCAGCGAAAAACTGCTAATCCTTCTCAAGGAAGAATTGGAAATTACGCGCCTACAGGAAGATATTCAATCCCAGATTAGTGATAAAATAACCAGTGATCAGCGTGAATTCTTTCTTCGCGAACAGTTGAAAGTTATTAAAAAAGAATTGGGCCTGGAAAAAGATGACAAAACAACTGAAATTGAAAAAATAAAAGAAAAAATAAAAGCTCTCAAACTTTCAAAAGAAGCCGCAAGTGTTGTTCATGAAGAAATGGACAAATTAAAAATTTTGGATTCTGCCTCTTCAGAATTTCATGTTTCCCGTTCATATTTAAATTGGCTTACTGATTTACCTTGGGGTATTTTTTCCAAGGATAATTACGATATAAAAAAAGCCCGCAAAATTCTGGATGAACAACATTATGGATTGGATGATGTAAAACAACGTATCCTCGAATTTGTGAGCACCATTGTCAAAAGAGGCAAAGTATCAGGATCAATCATATGCCTCGTAGGCCCTCCTGGTGTGGGCAAAACATCTATTGGTAAATCGATAGCTGAAGCTTTGGGGCGTAAATTCTACCGTTTTTCTCTTGGGGGCATGCGCGACGAAGCTGAAATAAAAGGACACCGGAGAACCTATATTGGGGCTATGCCTGGCAAAATTATGCAAAGTTTAAAAAGAACTGAAACGTCTAATCCCGTCATCATGTTGGATGAAATTGATAAAATAGGCATTAGTTACCAAGGCGATCCTGCATCGGCCTTGCTCGAAGTTCTTGATCCCGAACAGAATTCAAATTTTCTGGATCATTATCTTGATGTGCGCTTCGATTTATCCAATATCTTATTTGTTACAACGGCCAATCAACTGGATACTATTCCAAGGCCTTTGTTGGATCGAATGGAAATCATCAAACTATCGGGATATATTTTAGAAGAGAAAATTGAAATTGCCAAACGCTATTTAATTCCTAAACAAAGAAAAGAGCATGGGTTAACATCAAAAGAAATTGTTATCACTGACAGTGCCTTATCCAAACTAATTGATGCATATGCCAGAGAAGCAGGGGTCAGAAGTCTTGAAAATCAAATCAAGAAAATAATGAGAAAAGCAACGCTAATTCTTGCCGAAGAAAAGTATACAAAACTCACTGTCAGCAATAAAAACATTATCGATTATCTTGGACAACCCGTTTATGTAACCGAAGAATTATATAAAAGATCATCTCCCGGAGTAACTCTTGGATTGGCGTGGACTGCCGATGGCGGTGCAACACTCTATATCGAAGCCTCCGCAATAAAACATGGTTCGGAAGGATTTAAGCAAACAGGACAATTGGGTAATGTGATGCAGGAATCAGCCGAAATAGCCTATTCATACATTCGTTCAATATTAAGTAAAGACAAGAATGAAACCATTAATTCCTTTTTTGACAAGCACCTTATTCACTTGCACGTACCAGCTGGAGCAACCCCAAAGGATGGACCATCAGCAGGTATAACAATGGCCCTGGCTCTTCATTCGCTAGCTACAAACCAAACCGTTAAAAAAGGAATTGCAATGACAGGAGAATTAAGTTTAACGGGGAAAGTTCTCCCCATTGGTGGTGTTCGTGAAAAAACGATAGCTGCAATTCGGGTCGGAATTCATGAGCTTATTTTCCCCAAGGACAATAAAAAAGATTTTGATGATTTACCTGACTTCCTAAAAAATGAAATTAATGCCCATTTTGCCGATTACTTTGATGATGTCTTGAAAATAGCATATTCATAATCGATAAGATTAAGCTTTCTTTAATCTATTCTGCCTTTTGTTATGAAACAAGAGGCGGAATTTGTTCTCTTTTGTTTGTACAACAGTCAGCACTGAGATTAAAATCAACACAATTGCCAAAGAACTCTTCATATCCATCTTTTCGTTGAACACTAATATCCCAACAATAACACCCGTAAGAGGTTCCAATGTTGATAAAAGAGATGCCTTACCTGGTCCAATAAATTTCAAACCTCTGTAAAACAAAACAACCGCAAGAAAAGTAGACCAAATACTTAGATTTATAATATAAAACAACGAATTCGGCGTGAAGTTGGTGTTAATCTGATTCGTAAAAAAACTCTTACACAGAAAAAGAACAGAGGTTATTCCAAAAATCCAAAATGCTACACTAAAGGGCGACAACTTTTTAAGTTCTTTATGAGCCATTCCGATAATATAAATGGCATATAAAAGTCCTGACACTAATGCCCAAATAATACCAATCATATTCAGATTACTTTCACCTCCCATCGATAAAAGACCAATACCTAGTATCGATAATAATAAGGCGATCATTTTTCGAAACGTGAATTTTTCTTTATATATCATGCTAGCCAAAGCAATCGTAATAACCGGGTATACAAAATGAAGCGTGCTAGCCAGTCCCGTAGAAATATATTGATAGGATAAAAAAAGCGTGTAAGTCGTCAGCATGGTTCCCACAAATGCAATAAATAGAATCAAAAAGAACTGCTTTTTATTTATTCTGACATCAATTCTTCTGTACATACAAAACAGAGCAATCCAAATAAAAGCAAAACCAAATCGATACAAAAGCAAGTTATTCACATCAAATCCCTCGGCATATATCTTTATGGCGAAAAAAGGCATAAGACCAAAAAAGACAGCTGAAAGCAATATCATGAGTGTCCCTTTTATTTCTGTACTGATCATTTTATTCTATTTATTTTTTAATTCATCTTATTGCATGTGATTGGATAAACGGTAAAAGTTGATCCCATTGCTAACAGGTACAATCAACCTCTGTTAGATGCCCGCAAATCTATGAAATAAGTTGATCAATAAGATTAAACCAACGAGGAAAAAACTCATTATCAGATATAAAAACTTGCTGCCTGAACGATGTAAAAAACCACACTTCAGCAAAGCTTGGTTTATAAAAATAAATAAGGAACAGCTCTTGCGAACTGCTCCTTATTCATTATCATAAACAAGTATTCAACTAATTCATCAATATCTTATTAATGGTATTTTTTAGTTTCTCATTAACATCACCTTCTTTCACTTCCGCTTTTAAACTCAACAATTCTTCAACAATCTGTTGCTTCTCCAAAGTTTGTTGCTGATTCTGTTTGAGAAGTCTTTCCTGAGTCTTATTATCGCTATTTTTATCAGTAAGGCCTGTCAACAAAGTATCAACAGTTGTGACGGCACGATTCAAAATACGATAAAAAAGAGAAGCCGAAAAACCACCCAACATCGCCAATATAGGAACTGTAAGGAAACCAATACCTGGTGACTGCTGAACCTCAAGTGAAGCCGGAATAAGCACTGCCATCATCAAACCCGCAATAAGTCCTAATACAAAACGGATCCAATAGGAACTCTCGTATTTCGGATCATATGTTCCGTTGACGATGTATTTATTGGCTTGAAAAAGATTGCTAAAACAGGCACCTAATGCAGCTGCTGAAAGAAAAAACATCAGATTCAGCAATAACTCAAAACCATGATCAGCAAGTATGCCTTTTGAAACCGAAGCATTATTTACATGGGGAGATAAACTAATTAGAATAAAACTGACTAAAGAAAGTAAGGTTGTTGCCATCAATCTTCGGACAAGACCAACTGGTCCCAAAAAAGCTAACCACTTATTCTTCTGCGCTTCCTTGTATAAGAGAGAGATGGTTTTGGGTCGAGCCGGAGCTACTTTGAGTGAAAGACATTTATGCAAGTTTAATATTTCATGACTCTCCCATTCAGAAACCTTTCCTTTATTGATATCAATTATTTTTTTTGCTTCTGATGGAATCGCTGAACCTTCGGCAGAAAGATATTTAACCATTGCAATACATTCATCAATCAGATATTGTCCCATATTATTACACACATTGAGTTCCATGTTTTACTTTTTAGTGTATACTATCATTAATTTTATTTTTTATAATTCGGTTTCAAACTTTAAAAAGAAATCCCATAAATGCAGTTCTGCTAAAACAGACAAAAGATATAACCAACTAATATGCAATACATAAAATACTAATTTAATCAATATCTATTAACAATAACAATTTAATTTCTATTGATTATTTCATTCACTCACAACGAATCGATGCTGAAAACTCGGAGAGTAATTATAATGGGCATTCTAAAAAATATATTTAATTTTTAAATGCCACATCTTACTATGAGATCAAAATTCATTTTATTCTGCAAAATCGAATAATAAGGGCATAAAAAAAGACAGTCCTTTAGAACTGTCTTTGTAATCTTATCTTTACAAATAAACACGCACTTATTCACTCTCGTAATCCAAATGTTTAAGCTCTCCTGAATTTGATTTTACAATGATTTCATCCAAGCCCAAAGCAATAATTCGTCCACTGGTTTTAACCATATTATCATTTAAGCTTCTGGAATAAATGTACATCTCTCCCACCTTGAAGCCTTTATAACTTTTACTTTTGGAATAGATTTTATTGGTAGATATTAATCTTGTTTTAGAATTCCCATTTTTAGTTTTAATCAGGATCCTAACTTTATCGATATCTTCAACCGACAGAATAACTGCATCTTCATTACGATCAATATAAACTGAATCACCAATCTGAAATAGCTCATTCGCTAAACTCTTCTTTGACAATTTATCCTTGTATTTATCTGTATATGGATTGGCTTGCGAATCGTCAGTAAAACTTACCACATCTGCACTCACAGTGGCTTTCGTTTTATTAACGAATGGGAAAAATGAGCGTTTAAAATCGACTGTAAAATTGGCGTAGGTTTCATTTGGGCCTAAGGGTCTGTTATTAATTAATTCTCGCTTAGCTTCTAAAATTAAAGCGTCTTTTGAAAGCCCTCCTATGCACAAAACCTGTTTAGTCTGTGAAACACCATAAGCAATATCTTCATACTTTACATTTCGATTTAATGATGATGAGCTGATAATGCCCTGATGCACTGCACATGAGCTTAATAATGAAATTAAAGCGAGTGGTATTAATAACTTTTTCATAGTATAATTTTGATTAGTGAATTACATTAGTTTTGTTTATGTCAAATTTACAAAAACACAACAACTAAACAATATTATAAACAAAGGTAAAACTATAAAAAAGCTTAATTTTTCAATATAATATGATACAATATAAAAGGGACAGCCCTCTCGAACTGTCCCTTTCATATAAATTAAGAATTCTTTGTTTACTCGAACTCGGCCATTGTTTTCTTGATGATCTCGATTGCTTCACGCAACTGAGTTTCGTTAATTGTCAATGGAGGCGCAAAACGAATGATATGTCCGTGAGTAGGCTTAGCTAACATACCATTGTCGCGAAGGCGTAAACAAACATCCCATGCAGTTTTACCACCCTTAGGCTTAATCACAACTGCATTAAGCAATCCTTTACCACGTACAAGCTCAATCATATCTGATTTTACTGCTTGCAATTCTTCGCGGAAAATTTTACCCATTGCTTCAGCATTCTCAGCTAATTTTTCTTCTTTAACAACCTCAAGTGCAGCAATAGCAACTTCACAAGCAATTGGGTTACCACCAAACGTAGAACCGTGCTCACCTGGCTTAATGCAAAGCATAATTTCATCATCAGCCAATACAGCTGAAACCGGCACAACACCACCTGAAATAGCTTTACCAAGAATCAATACATCCGGACGAACTCCCTCGTGATCAACAGCTAATAATTTACCTGTACGAGCGATACCTGTTTGTACCTCATCAGCAACAAATAAAACATTGTTTGCCTTACACAAATCGTAAGCTTTCTTCAAAAAACCATGCTCTGGTACATATACTCCCGCTTCACCTTGAATAGGCTCAACTAGAAATGCACATACATTAGGATCTTTCAACTCTTTTTCCAATGCCTCAACATCATTGTAAGGAATTACAACAAAACCTGGTGTGAAAGGTCCAAATCCTTTGTAAGAATCCGGATCTGTTGACATCGAAATAATTGTAATTGTACGTCCATGGAAATTGCCATCACATACAATAATTTTAGCTTCATTCTCAGGAATACCTTTTACATCATATCCCCAACGACGAACAAGTTTAAGTGCTGTTTCATCAGCCTCAGCTCCTGTATTCATTGGCAATACTTTATCATATCCGAAATACTTCGTCACGTATTCTTCATATTTACCCAAGTTGTTGCTATAGAATGCACGAGAAGTTAGAGTTAACTTTTGTGCTTGTTCCATCATAGCTCCAATAATTTTTGGATGACAGTGCCCCTGATTAACTGCAGAATACGCTGAAAGAAAATCATAATATTGCTTTCCATCAGTATCCCATACATATACGCCTTCCCCTCTTTCTAAAACTACTGGTAGTGGATGATAATTGTGAGCTCCAAAATTGGACTCTTTTTCCATGTAGTCTGCCGCTGTCATTTTTGTTGTAGTGGTCATAAAAAACGATTTTATAAGGTTTGTAAATTTTAGGTTTATTTAATTTTGAATTTTAGTGAGCACAATTTTGTTATTTTTTTTAATAAAACAAACACATATTCATAATTTTTTCATGTTAATTAACTTCTTTTAAAAATCGCTTCAAAGCCTTTAGTTCAAACAAGTCTCAAAAAATTTAACAGTAAATTTATGTAATTATTATGCTTCATCCAACAGATACAGTTCATTCCCATTTTTAAGAAAAAAATAGCGCTGAAATTTACTGTTAAGATTATTTGAATGCCCATTCCGCATTTTTTTTTTGAAAAGAACAAAAACGACAAAAACAAAAAAATAGAGTCCAAAACTCTATTTCTTCAATTATAATCAGCCCTACAGACAATATTAACCTAATTCCAAAAATATGAAGCATCATACTCAATCACCCCAAATTGTTCCATTATTTCGTCAACTTCTTCTTTATAACTCTTATTATGGTGATGTTTTTTCTGATTTTGGATGGATCTGGTAACCACATCGACCTGAAAATGACTCACCGAAAAAGCCCCGTAACCATCCTGCCAATCAAAATCCTTATTGATATTACCGATGGAACGAATCCACTCTGCAGATTCTTTTTTTACAGCTTCAACAAGTGTCGCAAGCGCATGATCCTTTGACAAAGCAAATAGAATATGTACATGGTCGGCAACCGAATTGATTGTTAATACCGGACTATCATATTTCTTAAAAACAGAACTGATGCAGCTATACAATTTCAATTCCCATATCTCTTTAATATCAGGTTTACGATCTTTGGTACTAAACGTCAGATGAACATAGAGCTTCGATAATGATTGTCCCATAACCTATAATTTTTATAACTAATTTAAAAACAAAAAACTCAATTAGATATTCTAAATCAAACACTTGCATAATTTAATCAATTGCGAATCAATTAACAAAAGCTTATGACTAATAAATCCCAATTCTCCCATCATAATCTAAAGGATCTGTTGTATCTTAGCTTTCCCTATAATTAACTCTAGCACATTAATAATGCACAGAATAATCCTCTTCTATATTACATTTATCCTCATTGGTATTTGCCCTAAACTACAGGCTCAAAATATGGCCAACATTAAGGGAATTATTAAAAACAAAGAAGGTCAAACTCTTTATGGTGTTCACATTTTAAACACAGCAAATTCGCAGACCACGACCTCTGACAAAGAAGGAGCCTTCCAGATTTATAGTGAGGCTGGGAAAGAAATAACCCTCGAATTTTCACATATTGCTTACCTGACTTTCAAAAAAGAATTTAGCCTAAAATCAGGTCAGACCATTGTCTTTAATCCTACCCTAATAGAAAACCGTCAGAACCTGGATGAGGTAAATATAGCAGCCCAAATTAAGTTACATAATAAAGGCATCTATTTACAAACTAAAGAAATTGACAAAATAGCTTCTGCTGGTGGTGAAAGTATTGAGAACTTATTAAAAACTTTGCCCGGGGTAAGTTCAAATAACGAACTCAGCTCTCAGTATTCAGTGCGAGGAGGTAACTTCGATGAAAATCTGGTTTATATCAACGATATTGAGGTTTATCGTCCGAATTTAGTTCGTTCAAGTCAACAAGAAGGGCTCAGTGTTATCAATCCCGATCTGGTATCTTCAGTGCTTTTCTCGCCAGGTGGTTTCGAAGCCAAATATGGAGACAAACTTTCTTCGGTACTCGATATTAAATACAAAACCCCTCGTCATTTTGAAGCTTCGGCTGATATGAGTCTCTTGGGAACCAGCGCACACATTGCCAATGCAAGCAAAAATGGGAAACTTTCTTATCTTGCCGGATTTCGATACAAAACGACCCGCTATCTATTAACGTCATTAGACACCGAAGGCGACTACAATCCCAACTACAAAGACTTTCAGGCATTGGTAAATTATTCCTTTAATGAAAAGTGGAGCCTTCACCTTTGGGCAAATCTGAGTAAGAATGAATACGGATTTAAACCCAAGGATAGAGAAACAAACTTTGGTACCATAAGCGATGCCCTACAATTAAAAATGTATTTCGATGGTCAGGAAAAGGACGAATTCATTAGCGATATGGAGGCCCTCACACTTAAATATCAACCCAATAGTACAAACTTGTTTCAACTCATTACCAATAGGTATTCGACCACCGAAAAAGAACGATTCGATATTCAAGCCCAATACTATTTACAGGATTTGTTTGTGAGTCAGGGCGGAGACAAAGATCAAACTCTGGAAAACTTAGGAATCGGCACCTATCTCGATCATGCCAATAATAAGCTGGAGCGAGAAGTTAACAGCATCAAGCTAAAGGCTGATCACAGCTTTGACAAACTGCACCTGCAATGGGGCATCAAAGCCTTACACGAAAAAGTTGATGATCGAATAAACGAATGGCAATATCGTGACTCGGCAGGCTATTCTATCCCTGCTTCAGGTTCTGACACAGGTCTTGCCTATTCACGCCAGGCCTTAAACAGCATTTCGGGAACACATCTTTCGACTTATACGCAAGCCAACTACAATTTCAGTAATCACACGGGAGATTTTCAATTAACTGCCGGACTTCGCTATCATCACTGGACCTATAGCAACACGTCCTTTTTATCGCCCCGTTTTTCGTTAAACTTTGTTCCCAATTGGGAAAGAAAGATGAAGTTTCGACTGGCAGTAGGCAATTATCAACAAATGCCATCGTACAGAGAATGCTTAAAAATTGATGGCAGTATTAGTTCGAAATTAAACACTCAGGAAGCCTGGCATTATACTCTGGCTCATGAATACCTGTTTAAGATTAAAGAACGAGACTTTCGCCTGTCTTCCGAACTCTATTATAAAGATTTAAAATCGCTCATTCCTTACGATATTGAAAACGTTCGTTTGCGTTATTATGGTGATCAAAAAGCCAAGGGCTATGCTGCCGGACTTGAATTTCGCCTGAATTGGGAATATGTCCCCGATACCGAATCATGGATTAGTCTTTCCCTAATGAAAACACGTGAAGATATTTTAGGAGATAATCAAGGGTATATTGCTCGTCCCAGCGATCAGCGATTCAACTTCTCAATGTTTTTCCAGGATTATATGCCTGGTAATCCCACATACAAAATGCATCTGACCCTTATTTATGCCGGTGGTTTACCCGTTTGGGTTCCCAAATTGGGCAAGCAGGGCCAAAGTTTTAACATGCCTGATTACAAACGAGCCGATTTGGGATTTTCAAAAGAATTGCTCGATACAAAGAAAATTAAGTATAAAGGATTGTTGAAGCATTTTAAATCTATGTGGATTGGTTTGGAAATATTCAATCTATTCGATATTAACAACACCGTTTCTTACCTTTGGATCAACGATATTCGTGGGAATCAATATGCCATTCCCAACTATTTAACAGCTCGTAAACTGAACCTAAAATTGAGTGCTAAATTCTAAACGAACTTAAAATCATCTGTATTTTATGCCTTTACACTTCCAAAATCCTAATATTCTGTGGGGACTCATAAGCTTGATGATTCCAATAATTATTCATCTATTCAATTTTAAGCGTTTCAAAAAAATCTATTTCAGTAATCTGAAATTCCTAAAAGACCTTACTGCCGAAAATAAAAACCGATCTAAAATTAAAAAATGGCTATTGCTTGCCAGCCGTTTGCTGGCTCTAAGCTGTTTAGTTATAGCCTTTGCTCAACCCTATGTCCCCAACAAAAAAACATCATTAAGAACTAAAAATCAAAAGAGTTCAGTTTCTATTTATGTGGATAATTCCTTTAGTATGAATGCCGAAACTGAAAAAGGGATTGCCATTGAAATAGCGAAATCTAAAGCCATTGAACTTGTTAATTCTTTAGCTGAAGATGCTCAAATCAGAATTCTTGATAATAAGAATAAGGGACAACTCCCTGCATTAAGCAAACAAGGAGCCATATCGAAAATTCAGGAACTAAATCCATCTGCCGAAAGCAAGTTTTTCTCTCAGGTTTTAAAAGAATGCTTACAAAACAATTCCAACGTGAACGATAAAATTTACCTGTTTTCTGATTTTCAGAAATATCAGGCAGATTTCGACAAGATGATACCCGATAGCAATCTTCAGGTTAGCTTAATGGCTTTGTCAACACAGAGCCGAAACAATCTCTTTATTGATTCGTGCTGGTTTGATAACTCAGCTCACAAAATCAATCAAACAGAAGAGCTCAAAATCAACATCCACAACGCTTCGAATGAAAGCTTTCGAAAAATCCCAATCAAACTCTACATAAATGATAGTTTAAAAACCATTTCGAATTTTGATATCGAGGCTCAGGAAAACAAAGAATTAAATCTACCATACAAAAATCATCAGTCGGGCATTTATTCAGGACGAATTGAAATCAGCGACTACCCAATTACCTATGACAATACATTTTATTTCTCTTATCAAATTCAAAAAAGTGCTGAAATCATAAGTATTAATCAGGAAAACGAGAATCGCTACATCAGTCAGCTTTTCTCTGACAAGCAATATTTTACCCTTAAAAACATTAACAAATCACAATTTCATCAGGAAGATTTAAGTAAAACCAAGCTGATTATCTTAAATCAACTCACCGATATGCAAAGTGGTTTCAGACAAAAAATTTCAAACTATATCCACAAAGGCGGACAAGTACTTGTCCTTCCGGCAAATGATAATAATGAATCAAATAACGAGCTATTGAATGAATTGGGTGCTGGCCAATTCACACAACTTGATAGTTTAAATAAAACGGTTTCGAGTATCGAACTGGATGCAGAAATCTATAAAAACGTATTTACTCAACTGAAAGATGACGCGCGCTTGCCTCAAGTCTATCGCCATTTTACATTGAGCGATGCAAAAACCGGAATCAGTATTCCGCTTTGGAAAACCAATACAGGAGAGAATCTGTTCTCTCAAATACAATTGGGGCAAGGCAAACTCTATATTTCAAGTTTTAACTTCCACCCTAAATGGACCAATGCAATTAAACATCCTGTATTTGTGCCCAGTTTAATCAATATCGCACTCAACAATCAAGTCCATTTGCCAATCTATTATAAACTAAACGAAAGCGAATACGCTATTGCAAATGGCTTAAAATTAAATCACGAGAAAGCCATGTTCCATATCGAAAATAAAAAGCTCGGCATCGACCTGATTCCCGAACAAATTTCTCATTTTGATAAAGGATTGCTCTTAAATACACATAGCCAAATTAAAAAAGCAGGCAACTATTTTATTAGTCAGTCCCAACAAATTCTATCGGGAATTTCGTTCAACTACCCCCGTCAGGAGTCATATCTGACTTTTTATTCATCGGGTGAAATTCAAGATCTTCTGAAGGAATATAAACTAAATTACAGCTTATTCGATATTGAGAGTCTGGATATGAGAAGCATGATTGAGGAACAAGAAAGTGGAAACACCTACTGGAAATTATTTCTTCTTCTGGCTTTCTTATTTTTGATGATGGAAGTCTTAATTCAAAAGATCAAGTTCTTTTAAACTAACGGACTTTTATCTTCAAAAAAGTATAAGGCAATAAGAAAGGGGAAAAGTTCATATCAGACATTTCCCCCTTTCTGCTCTTTACTCCAAACCTAGTGCTGGCAAACGTGACCTGAGTCACCATGTCCGGCACAAGTCGTTCCCGAGTCCACAACTGTCTCTTGCAAATAGGCCTCTGCCAACTCACGCACATCACCCGAACAACCGCGATAAACCTGAATACCAGCCTGAGAAATTTTGTTAACAGCTCCCTGTCCCATATTTCCAGCAAGCATCACCTTTACCCCCATTTCGGCAAGCTGATTGGCAACATTTGATTTACAACCACAGCCCTGTGGAGACTCCATTAATTCGATACGGCCAATTTTATTATCGGCAGTCAATTCAACAATCGAAAAATACTCGCAATGTCCAAAATGCGAATCAACCTGATTGTCTTTTGTTGGAATAGCTATTTTCATCCCTTTGTTATTTTTAGTTTTATATCAAGAATACCCTATTCTTTGTATTTATTTTAATCGATACCCATCAATTTCAGAATATCACTCAATTGTTTCTTGTTTTCATTAAGGATAATGAATTGCAAGCCCTTAGCTTTTGCCAACTGTTGTAATTTAAGTCCTAATTCAAAAGCAATAAATGCATCAACGCCATTGTCCTGACAGAGTAAAGTCAGAATTTTAGGGCCAACACCTTTCTCATCATTGGCAAATGGATTTTTAACAAAACGATAAACCTTTTTCGATTTGTCAACCAAAACAAAATAGGGGCTCCTTGCAAATTTCGAGGATAACTGTGCCTCATTTGTATCACTCATTACCGGAATTGCTGCAATCATAACTCACCCTCCACTTTTAAAATTTCAACACTTGAACACAACGGACATCTCTTTACATCATTATCGCCTGTCTTATTAAAATGTGATCGGCAATTCAAACACTCATACCAGGTTTCGTCATAAACAATTTTTCCACCTTCAATACGAATTGGGCTAGCCTCGATAAGAGCTTGAGCAATCTTCTTGCGAGCTCTATCGTATATTCGCGTTAAGCTGGGACGCGATATTTCCATGATTTTCGATGCCTCAAGCTGAGACAAGTTCTCATAATCGAGTAATCGAATCACCTCAAACTCTTCAATATTTAATTTAACTTCCTCTGAAGGATTGGCATAATACCCTTGGGGATTAAAACCTTTTACCCGTGGGGGAATTTGAATTTTAGAATTATTTCTGGGACGTGCCATAATTTTAAATTGATATTACGACACAAATATAATGAACATATGTTCTAAACTAACTTTTTTTACAAAAAAAACGATCCCATTTTTTTGAGATCGTTTTAAATTTGCTTTTAAAAGCAATATTCTATTTTGATTCTTTCTCAGAATCAAGATGTTTAAAAGTTGGCAAACCTATAAGCCGGGTCCTGTTTTCCCCGAAGGGAACTTCTATCATTTATCTAGAACATAAGTCACCCTATGTCTCGAGCAATCTACCCCCCGACATCGACCGAGTAAAGTCTACAGCTGTCGGTATACTTGATCTTGCAAGCCATGAGGCACACAGCTGCCCATGTCACCACAGGCACTGGTGAGCTCTTACCTCACCTTTTCACCCTTACCCTATTTCCGAAAAAATAAGGCGGTTATTTTCTGTTCCACTACTATAAGCTTTCGCCTATCTTCCCGTTAAGAAGCATGGTACTCTGCCTTGCCCGGACTTTCCTCTCTTTCTTGCGAAACAGCGATAGAACGGTTTGCCGATGCAAAGGTAATCTATTTTATGAGTTTATAATATCAGACAATTGCCTTTCTCATTAAAAATGTCAGTGTTTCCAGTTAGTACAAGAAATAAATTTCTCTTCAACTTCTTATTTCCCATCAACATAAAACCATTGCCCTTTTTCGAAACGAAAAAAGGAATCTTCAATCATTTCGTGAATCTTTCCCGCTTCGCTATAAAGGGCTTTAAATTTGACACGTCCCTCCTGATCACCAGGTTTACCTTTTTGAGTTGAAATAACCTGCAAACCAAGCCACATAACTGAAGTAGCCCACTGTTTAATTTCTGCACGCTCACTATTGGGACGCGTTTCAGGAGCATATGTTTTCATTATATAATCAACATCGGCTACTACGAAAGCGGAATACCGACTTCGCATCAACTCTTCGGCTGATTGTGCAACTCTCTGACCTGAATGCAATGCCCCGCAACAAGCCTCATATGACTGAGATCTCCCACAAAAACAATTCTTCATATTTAGCTGATTATTAATAAAGCCTAATTGAAGTCCTTGAAGAAAACATCGAGTTTATCGAAATCCTGTTCCCCAATAAGTGACAAAAATCTCGCAAAACCCGGTGCTACAGTTTTAAGGCTATCCTTAATCTTGAACATGGCATTAAACTCTGTGATAAACTCGGCACGCATATCAAAGGTACTTACTAAGGTTTCATAGAATAATTTGAACAGATTCTTCTCATTCTGCAATAAAGCATCGTCCAATGAGATGACTTTAAGTAAATTATTTAAAAGCTCAGTATCTTTATATTCGATTGCTACTGCCAATCCTTTAGTATAATGTGCAAATAACAACTGCAATGATTCCTTATCGTTGTAAGCAGGGATTGGTATGGGTGTGAACAAACAATCCTTATAGGTATCAAGAGCTTTATCTTTCTCACCAAGACTCATCAATACAAATGCTTTCACATTGCAAAGACCAAGCTGATAGAATTCTCTGTACTGATCGAACACCAAATCTTTTTCTGCTTGCTCCAATACAGGCAAGGCTTGTGAAAGCGATTCATTCAATTTTGCTTTCCCTCTGTTGATTGAAAACTCAGCTGTATATTGCAAAGCCCAATTCAATCCGTAAACCCATCTGCCTGAAGTAGAACACGACGAATAGCCCTTTTCATATTCCTGCCCCGCTTCAGTCAATTCGCCAAATAGTGCAAAAGCTGCAGCACGATGCTGGAGAATATCCAAAAAGAATCTGGGCTCACCCTTTAATGCCATATGGGTATTGTCATTTATAAACTCTCGAATGATTTTTGGATCTTTTTCTGTAATTCCCTTGTTGTATAAAGCAACCAGGCTTTTGTAAATATTTTCTGAAGTCATATTTTAATAATAGTTCTATTAGAAACTTAATTTTCTATTTTAATTTTTTGAACAAACACAAGAGATACAACACATAAAATTGCTCCTGCAATAAAAGGAATTTGCCAATGCCACATCCACAGTAAACCACCACAAACCGGTATCACAACTGCCGATATATGATTTATGGTAAAGCCAACGGCCATCGAAGGCGCAATATCTTTCTTGTCTCCAGTTTTATGAAAATAGGTATTGATTCCCATAGAGAAACCAAAAAAGATATGATCGACAATATAAAGAATTGCAACCACCAATCCATTCTCAATAAAAGCATAACCCAGGAACACAAAAATCAAACTAATGTATTCCAAACTGAGCATTTTACGCTCTCCAAACCGATTTATACCCTTGGCAATGTAAGGCGATATAAAATAAGTGATGATGTTATTAATGATAAAAAGCAAAGCAATATTTTGCACACTAAATTGATATTTCTGAACCAACATAAACACGGCAAAAACTACAAAAATCTGACGGCGTGCTCCACTTAAAAAGTTCAAAACATAGAACAACCAATAGCGCTTTCGGAGCACCATCCCTTTATTCTGAGCAGGGATATTCTTGTTTTCCGGTTTCCAGAAAAAAGCCCAAATTGCCAACAGTGTAATTAAGACACCCGCAACAATAAAATTCATTTGCAGCGATAAATGGCCTGCCAACAACCAAATAAAAGCCCCCATAGCAACATTGGCAACAGCTGCCCAACTCTTCTGTTTTGCAAACACATGAGGAGCCTGTTCGAAATTAAAATATTGAAGCGTTAAAGATTTATTCGTCGTTTCGAAATAATGAAAGCCAATCGACATGATTAGGGTCGTAAAAATCAGTCCATAAAACGAAGGGAAAAAACCTGTCATGGCAACACCTATACCAACCAACAATACCGAAATAGCTGACAAGCGATGTTCGCGCACAAAAAACAAAACGTAAATCACCAGAAGAGCTAAAAAACCAGGAATTTCACGAACAGATTGAATCACCCCAAGTTGAAAGCCATTAATTCCAACTTCGTCAACGGCCAAATTATTAAAGAGTGTACGCCAAGCCTGATGGCCTGCTGTTGCAGCAACCACCAATAGCATCAAATAGGCATACATTTTATTTTGTTTGAGTTCCTTCAGCATAATGCATGTATAAATTAGGCCTGCAAAGTTATAAATAGAAACTTTAATGGACCTGAAAAATTCGTATTTTTACAAAGAATTAAAAAAGACTACTATGAGTTTGATTGATATTATCAAAAACCGCTACTCGGTTCGTGCCTACTTAGATAAAGAGGTCGAAGAAGAAAAATTACTGCAGATACTTGAAGCCGGACAATATGCCCCTTCTGCCGTCAACTTTCAACCCTGGCATTTCATTGTGATTCGAGAAAAAGAAAATCATGCCAATTTTTCTGAAATTTATCATCGTGACTGGTTTAACGAAGCACCCGTATACATTGTAATTTGTTCCGACCACAGCAAATCGTGGAAACGCGCTGAAGATGAAAAAGATCATGCCGATATTGACGCAGCTATCACAACCGATCATATGACTCTGCAAGCAACAGAACTCGGTCTTGGAACCTGCTGGATTTGCAATTTTCATGTCCAAAAATGTCGTGATTTCTTTAATCTTCCTGAGCATATTGAGCCTGTTGCCATCCTGTCATTAGGTTATCCTGATTTAGAGAAACAACCTGTAAAGAAGAGAAAAAGCCTGGAAGAAATTGTGCATTGGGAAAAATTTTAATTGATCACCCAAAACTTATAAGCCTCCATTTCACTATTAACAAGACGATTTTAGCAACACTATATGAGTAAGATACCTGTAACGGTTATCACTGGATTTTTAGGTGCAGGAAAAACCAGCCTTTTAAATAACCTGATTAAAAAATATAAGAACAAAAAATTCGTTGTCATAGAAAATGAATTTGGCGAAGAAAACATCGATTCTGAACTTGTCACAAACATTAAGGATCAAAACTTATTTGAACTAAGCAACGGCTGTATCTGCTGTAATCTAAACACCGAACTCTTTCTGGTACTCGAAAACCTGATCAAAACCAATCACAAGTTCAATCATCTCTTAATTGAAACAACCGGGATTGCTGACCCAGGCAATATTTTAGCATCATTTATTTCTGACCCGGGTATTAAAGCGAAGTTTGAACTCGACTCAGTCATCTGTTTGGTTGATGCAGCTAATGCGAATCAGGATTTAAAGAATGAAGAAGTTCTCAACAAACAGATTGCCATTGCAGATACTCTTATAGTCAATAAAATTGATTTAGCCACGGATGAAGCCATAGACAAACTCAATTCAAACCTTAAAGAGATAAACCCTACTGCAAACATTTACAAAACAAGTCAATCCGATATTAAAGACAAACAATTACTGGATGTTTATGCCTATAATCCTCAGAACATCTATCAATTTCTATTCTCGTTGGAAGGTCAAACTGATACAAAACACGAGCACAGTATTGAGAATTTCTGCTTTAAAAGTAAACGTCCATTCAATCAATTAAAATTTGGTGGCTGGCTGGATGCTTTTCTGCAATTCAATTCAGATACTATCTATCGTGTAAAAGGGATTTTAAACATCTCAGGAGTAGAAAATCGAATTCTTCTGCAATCGGTTCATACCCAAATTCAAGCAACTGTGGGGCGACCATGGACTACAGATGAAGACAAAGAAAGTAAAATTGTGTTTATTGGAAAAACATTAAACAGAGAGGTAATTGAAAAAAACCTGATAGAACTCTGTGATTAATAAAAGCCACAACTTTGCTTAAACAAAGTTGTGGCTTCACAAACCAACTTATAGAAAATATCTAATTAACTTCGCAAAACACATCCGGTTTTATCAACAATGCCGGATCATAATCTACGTAAGGAAGTGTGAAGTAGAAACAAGAACCTTCATTCTCTACAGATTCCACCCATACTTTTCCTCCCATTGATTTCACAAAAGCCCTTGTTATAGACAAACCAAGCCCCAATCCACCGTATTGACGCATATCAGATTCCTGAACTTGTCTGAAATTCTCAAAAATAATTTTAAACAAATCTTTTGAAATGCCAATCCCGGTATCTTTAACATAGAATTCAATAAAATCGCCCTTCTTGTTATAACCTATTTCAATACAACCATTATGAGTGAATTTAATCGCATTATCGATAAGATTTCTAAATATTTTCAAAAGATACAGGCGATCGGCAAAAACCCTTTTTACACAACTGCTTAAAACAATTCTTAATTCTAAATTTTTTCGTTCTGTAAAGATTTTATATTCCCTCTCAATATTTGATAGCAAACTGTCAATTTCTATTGGCTCCATTTTTATATCTGAATGCCCCGATTGCACTTTAGCAATATCAACAATCTCATTCACTACATTTAACAACTGATTGGAATTTTCTGAAATGATATCCAAATAACTGGCTCTATCTTCCATACTAATATCTGGAGAAGCCAGAAACTCGGCAAAACCTAGAATCCCATTCATGGGAGTACGAATCTCGTGTGATATATTATTCAAAAAAGCATTCTTAAGCTCATCAACCTTACTGGCATCCAACTGAGCCTGAATTAACTCTTTTTTTAGTAAGTTTTCTCTTTTTGCATAATAAATAAAGAAAAACAATAATCCAAAAACCAATAAACCCACAGATAAAATCAAATACACATGCTTCCTGCTCATATGAATAAACGAATTGGGTTTATTGATTACAATCCAATCATCCGGGAACACTGAGGGAACCAGTTTTGACCTCTTCAATTCTTTATAATCCAAATAACACTGGTTAGGACTTTCATCCAAAACCGGAATATCTTTGATGGCTTTCCCTTTAAGAACCTGATCTGCAATTTTTAAAGCTTCCTGTGTCTGTCTATAGTGATGAATCAGATAACCCCCTACAATTCCATCATTCAAACCATGTTTCCATAAATGATAAATTGGTAAATCACTATTCTTCTTTATAAAATCCAAGCCTTCGTAAAAGGGCTTATATTTAAAATTCTTATCTCTGTAAAGAGACAGTAATAAAAGCGCCTTCTCGCCCTTTAACTGCTGCAAATTCTTTTCAAACTCCGAAAAACTTAGTTCCGCTAAATTAAGCTCATGAACATTAATTTCGGTGTTCAAACCTTTTGTATTCATAACCCTTTTCAAATCGGTTTTACCCGATTCGCTATTGTCACTAATGATATACATTTCTTTAAGCTTGGGATTGAGCGTCTTTGCAAGATTTATCGTTTCCTTTATAGATATATCTTCAACAATCCCTGTACAATTAGGGTTTGTATTTTGTTTTCTGGCCAAATCGAGATTATTAATCCCCCAAAAAACAATAGGTTTATTCTGACACAATTCCTCCTCATACTTCAAGACATACTCCAATGCATAATCATCAGCTACCAGAAATAAGTCGTAGGGTTTTCTTTTTGACAACTTATATGACAAAAAATCATGAAAATGCTTAACATAAACATCATCAACAAATTCTTTACTATTCATAAACTCCACATCAATTTGATAATGCGTTGTGTCTATAAATTCTTGAATTGCTTTCGCAGAATGAATATAAGTTGGAAAATTACTATTATAAGAATCAATTAGGCAGATTCGTTGTCGTTTTGTTTCTCTAATTTTTTGTGAAAACAGATTAAAAGGTAAAAATAAAACAATAAATAAAAGACAATAATGCAAAGAGCTAACTCTATTCTTCACATTCATAATTAAGGAATTATCTAATAGCATTCGGGTATAATTTGATCATAGATTAGTTGTAATGGATGCACAATTTAATAATAAAGATAGGCACTTCCAAATTTTGACTAAAATACAAATAACTTAGACTAACATTAAATTTGACTCATCAAATACTGTCTTTATATAGATTAATGAATACTTCAGATTTAACATATTCAGGTTCACGCAATTAGTCGCACTCATCATTTTTAATCAATTTATTTTCAGAAAAAAAAATAGTTCTTAATCGAACAATCCCGGAATTGAGTCGGTTATTTAAACAGAAATAAATGGCTATAGAAATGAACACAATGGATATCAATCGACTAAGTAAGAAAAAAACTTATCTTTGTCGATGTTATTTAAAGATAAAAACCAAATATGAAAGCAAGTGTATTTTTAATCATTCCACTTCTAATCTTCATGTTTATCGTGGATTTATACACCTATCGAGGTCTAAAACCGCTTATCAATAAAATAAAACCTGAATTCATCAGAAAGCTGTTAAAACAACTCTACTGGTCTATTTCACTAGGTATCTTTGCTGCATTTGTTCTTTTCTTCTTCAGAATAAAATATGTTCAAAGAGCAGAGGCATACGTCTATTTTAGCTATTTGATAGGTGCATTTGCCCTATTTTATATACCCAAGTTTGTTCTGATTCTTTTCGTTTTACTTAAAGATGTGCAGAAAGCTGTAAGCTGGCTCATTGGGGCCCTTACAAACGTGAAGAAAGAAAAAAAGTTTGAATCAAAAACGAAAAGAAAAATGGAACGTTCCGAATTCCTATATCAAATGGGCCTAATTATGGCTGCAATCCCCTTTGCCTCGATCCTTTATGGGGTTACAAAAGGGAAATTCGAATTTCGTATTATACGTGAAAGCCTGAACTTCCCGAATTTACCCAAGGCATTTCAAGGGCTCAGAATTGTGCAGATTTCAGATATGCATTTAGGAAGTTTTAACAAGAACTTCGAAAAAATTGAAAAAGCTGTAGAGCTTATTAACGAACAAAATCCTGATATTATTCTATTTACCGGTGATTTAGTGAACAACTTTGCCGAAGAAACTGATGGTTGGGCTCCAATATTAGACAAAATGGAAGCCCCAATGGGTAAATATTCAATTTTGGGAAATCACGATTACGGAGATTATTCTCACTGGTCATCACCTGAAGAGAAAGCTGAAAATCTTAAACGAATTAAAGATTTTCACAAGGAAATGGGTTTTAAACTACTATTGAACGAAACCGAAAGACTAAAAATTAATGATGATGAAATAGCACTGATTGGTGTGGAAAATTGGGGCAAGCCCCCTTTCCCTCAACATGGCAATCTGGATCTTGCAATGAAAAACACGAACGACTTACCATTCAAACTTCTTATGAGCCATGATCCATCACACTGGGATGAAAAAGTATTAGATACTGATATCGATCTTACCTTTGCCGGTCATACCCATGGTATGCAATTCGGAATCGAACGTGCCGGAATCAAATGGAGTCCTGTGCAATACAAATACCCACGTTGGGGTGGCTTATATAATGAAGGGAAGCAATTTATATATGTCAACCGAGGCTTTGGTTATATCGGCTTCCCGGGCCGAATTGGTATGCCACCGGAAATCACGTTAATCGAACTCAACTAAGGAAACAAGAATAGAACTTTAAAGGCAAACAGCGTACTTAATCTGACTGTCTTTCCAAGTTTACAGAAGTTTAAATAAAATTCAATTTCACATCCTTTAGAAATTTTTCTTCGAGTAGGCGAACAACACGTTTCACAACCGTACGTCGTATCTCCAACTCAACCGGCAAGTTAGGATCCTGATGCGCCAGATTAATTCGTGTTCCATTAATGATAGAGATCTGATCGCTTTGCAGCAAATAGTGCACGATCTGATCAGCTGGTCCTTCTCCCAATTGGTAATTGGAATCATATTCCTCTAATATCCGAGCAACTTTACCAATGGTTAAAATGCCTTCAGTTACCAGATTGATACTTTCCATATAGGCAATAGGAGGCAATTCCGGATCACTTATTGTCATACCCGGGGCAAATTTCAGCCCTAATTCCCTGGCAATAATTTCAGCAGTTGACCCGCCACAGATAATTTTCTTCCCCTTAAAATGATAAACCCGCATTGCCAATTCCGAGTCCTTATCCATTTCAAACGGAGGCCCTGTACAAAGTAACAATTTACGAGGCTCTCTAAAATAAATCACACCAGCACTAGTATCATCCTTGGGTTCATCCTGATCGTTACGTGAGGCACGCTTGACAATTTTTTTTCCAAGTGCATTGGACGAAATATAGGGTGACGATTTAATAATTTGCTTAACAAAATCAACCACATTATCGAGACCCCATCCAAAAGGAAAGGCTTGACTTCCCATACCTGACTGCATAATTCCATCTGACCAAAAGAGTATTCGATCCTCTTTTCTGGCAATAAACTGACAGGCTCTTAATATTTTCCCTTTGTTCTCCTCACTTTCAAGTTCAATATTCTCCCAACCCGGATCAAAGAATTTATCACCGCGCATAATGACACAATCTGGATTATCGAACTCCATAATACGCGTCGTACCATCGTATTCAATATCAACAATAGTAAAGGTGGAATAGCTCACCTTCCTCACACTACACACAGGGAGCGTGTTCATAATAATCTCTGCAATGGTTTTAAAATCCTTATGCTCAATGGTAAAATTCATTGCCATTGAAGCAGTCAGCGTAGCCAAAACATTAGCTTTCACACCACTTCCCATCCCATCACTAAGAATAACGATTGTCCGATTTTCTTCCTTAATTCGTCGCGATAAAAAGACATCACCACAGATCATGTCACCATAATGAAACAACTGCGGGCAATCTATATCCAGGTGAAATTTTTCCTCCATAGGGATTTATAGTGTTTATTTAGGCTAATATCAGTTATAAATGAATCTACTTATCTGTTGTGTGAGATTTAATGATGGAATTCAAAATTTTCTCGGTTTTTGATGCCGATTCACCCAACAAAAAAGCAATTTGCTGAACCGTTTGTAAATTCTCCTTAATCACATCGCGAGCTCGATCGATCACTTCCTCTTTTCGAACCTCCGGCGCAAATAAATCACGAATGATACCACCAACAACCTTATTCTTCTTGATAGTGAAAACGGAGACATTGAAAAGGCGGCTTCCAAAATGCACATCCTTTTTCAAAATATCTTCGCCATTCATTAATACGGTTGAAAACAGGCGATGAAACGGAATTACCTTGGATAGATCAGCATCAACCAAGCCCGGAATAATTTCATTCAACAGTTTGGTTTCTTCTCCAAGGAGATTTACAAAGCTATTGTTCGACTCAATAATTTTAAGATTTTCATCAACAATCACAACGCCTGTTGGCAATTTCTGAAGCATAGCTGAAACCGTTTCACTGGCTTCAACAGCTAGTCGGTGTTCCTCCTTTGCTTTACTTTCCGATTCTTTAAGTGCAATCTTGGTTTGAGTGAGCTTTTCGTTGGTTTCGCCTAATTTCTTGATATAGGCATTCATATTTTTAATTGTGACCGATGAGCATTGCTCAAATTTGGCAATCCCCTGCACCTTAGCTTCTGCAAATTTTCTGCAGGTTTCGTAACCACAAGAACCACAACCTAACTGGTCTTCAATTTTACTTTTCCCCATTTCATTGAGAACTGCCTGCACTTCTTCCTCAGTAGGAATAGGGAGTCTCATATCCTTCACCTTAAATGTCCGCGATAAATCCATATGACTGTAAGTATCGATTTCTTTTTGCCATTGCTTTTCATCAAAGGTGTTTAAGCGCTTACGCACATATTGCACAACCTGCGAACGACGAGAAAATTTACGTCCTCCTTTTGATGTCCCGGGTCCCATAATACAACCATCACAATAAAAAAGATCGAGATGTTGGTTCAGATTGCTACTGCTTTGAAATTCTTCCAAAGAGCGAAGAAAATTATTACGTCCCTCAGTGCTGATAATATTTCCCCGAAGCATGCTGTTATCAATTTCAGCTGCCTGAAACAAACCATGGCTCACCGGAAAAAGACCGCCGATACGAGCGAATGGCGGATCAAATTCTGAGAACTCAACCTTCTTCTCTGTAATGCCACTTTCCTTAAAGAGTTTTCTCAATTCAATAAAACTCAATACAGCTTGAATCTCACCGTCGCTTTTATTAAAATATTTCACATCATCCTTACTCGCTACACAGGGTGAAAGCGAAACAACTTTAACATCCTCTCCATATTTTTCACGAACCACCTTAGCCATCGCAATAATTGGATTGACAATGGGCGCCAAATTCTCAACCAAATCCGGATAATACCGCTCTACATGATTCACTAATACCGGGCACTTTGTTGATAGATAATATTTACCTTGAAAATTATTGAACAGCTCTTTATACTTAAAGGCTACCAAATCTGCCCCAAAAGCTGCCTCAACCACATAATCGAACCCCAACTCCCTAATCATCCCCACAAAATGGCGGTAATCATTAATATCATCAAATTCACCGGAAATACTTGGATCACAGATGGCCACAACTTTCTCATCACGCGTGAGAAGCTCCTTCACATAATCTTCTTCATTCCGATACTCAATTGCATCCTGAGCGCAAATACTCACACAGTTTCCACAACCAATACACCGATTCGCGATAATATGAGCGTGATTATCTTCAATTTTAATCGCCTTGGCAGGACAAACCCGAATACAAGTATAACTCAGGTTGCATTTATCCTTATTTGTCTTAATCAGTTGCATGAGACTGCGAATTTTAGAGTGAGAAAAGGCTAATCAAAAGTCAGAATTGAAATTTTAGACTTCTTCAAACACCTTTTTTAGGATATCAATGGCTCCTTCAGCATCAACTTCTTTATAAACTTCGTCTTCAATCTTTAAAATTGGACCAACAGAACAGTTTCCTGTACAAAGTTCTCCATGAAAAAAGACCAAATCGGTTAAATTATTCTTGTCGAAAAATTCTTTTACAGACTGTAATGTCTTGCCATTACCTCTTGAGAAACAGGAACTCCCCAAACAAATGGTAACATCCTTTTTATCACTCATGGTATTGTTTGATTATGTTTTGTTTTAATTTTGATTATCGAAAAATTAACGGATTTCACCGCCGCAAGCTTCCAACCATTTAAATATAGCTAAGATCTACATCTTTCAAAAACTTTTCCTCCAAAAGCATCGCAATGTTTTTCACAACTGTTCGACGAATTTCCAACTCTACAGGCAAATTGGGATCCTGATGCGCCACATTAATTTTTGTCCCGATAATAATCTCGATTCGATCACTCTCAAGCAACAATTTTACAATCTGATCAGCTGGCCCCTGATGAAGAACCGTGTTCTGGTTGTACGTTTTTAATAATCGCTGAACTTTTCCCAGTGTCAGAATGCCTTCGGTTAGTAAATCCAAGCCTTTCAGGTAAGAAACAGGAGGCAATTCAGAATCTGTGATATTCAAATCGATTTTCAGCTCTTCACCAAACTCTCTGGATAAAATACTGGCCGTTGTCCCCCCACAGGCGATCTTTTTCCCCTTGAATTCACTCACTCGTTTGGCTAGCTGTGTATCTTTTGATTTGCTGTAAGGAGGTCCTGTGCAAAGCAACAAATCGCGGGGTTCACGCAAATACACAACCGCACATGAAGTATCATCCTTTGGTACAGCACCATAATTAGCCACAGCTCTGTCAACCACAGCGCGCCCCAACTGCTTTGCAGATAAATAGGGTTGGCGCCTGATCATCCCTCTTACAAATTCATTTAAATTCTCCTGGCCCCATCCAAAGGGAAAACGTTTGGTTCCCATTCCCGAATTAGTCACCCCGTCAGAACAAAAAACAATTCGGTCTTCTTTCTCTGCTCTAAAACGATAGGAGAACAAACTCTTACCAGAGTTATTCGCCCCCTCAAGACTCAATTCTTCACACTGAGGCTGAAATACGTCCAAGCCTCTTAGAACCAAACATTCAGGACTATCATATCGAATGATACGTGTTTCACCATCGCATTCAATATCAACAATAGTGAAGGTCGAATAGCTGGCTTTTCGTTTACTGCAGATAGGCAGGGTTTTCATAATTACCTCGGCTGCCTTTCGAATATCTTTATTCACCCGCATGTAATTCAAAACCATTGAAGCCGTCAAGGTTCCCAAAACATTGGCTTTAACACCACTTCCCAGTCCATCGGAAAGAACCAGCAGCGTGCGCCCCTCCTCTTTAATTTTCTCCGACATAAACACATCGCCGCAAATCACCTGTTTGCCGGGATTCTTTTGCAAACACTCAACTTCTATATAATAATCGGAATGCATATTCTCATTACTTTAAGATTCGGGATTTAAAATCATCAATATCGTCAAACTTTTATAGTTAGCTCTTATCCTCCGAAAGGGTATAGAACTCTACAATCGAATTGAGCATATCCTCGGTTTCAGATGCATTCTCCCCCAACAGATAAGCAATTTTCTGAACCGTTTCCAGATTCTTTTGGTTGACAGCCTTGGCCCGGTTAATTACCTCTTCTTGTTGAATAAAAGGCTGAGACATATCGCGAAGAATGGCTCCAACAATTTTATTTCGTTGTATGGTAAACAGGCTCAAATGCAACATTTTATTGCCCAATCGGAAATCCCGTTCCAGATTATCTTCCCCGGTAGCTAAAACCGATGAAAAAAGCTTGTAAAATGGTGCGATCTTCTTCAGATCAGCATCTTTCAAACCCGGAATTGTTTCAAATAATTGCTCCATCTCCTCGCCCATTATACGGGCAAAACTCTGATTGGCTTCAACCACCTTCAGATCTTCGTTTACAATCAAAACACCGGAAGGTATCTTGCCCAAAAGAGCCGTTGACTTATCGTGAGCAATTTTGCGCATATAAGAGGCACACATATTGGGTTCCGATTTGTCTTCAAGATAAGCTTTTGCAAATTCCCTGCAGGAATTGTAACCACAACCGCCACAATTAATCTCGTCCTTATCGGAATATTTGCCTATCATATTTAAAGCCTCCTTGATCTTATTTTCAGGATGTTCAGGCTTACTTGCAACATTGATATTATCAAAATTCCTATCGATTGAAAAATCAGCTGACTGCTCTCCAACTTCAGCTTCGGTCCGATTAATAATTTCCAGGCGTTTCAATGCCCGGGAATAAGATTTTCGGGTTCCAGGTCCATTAATACAACCTCCCTCACAAGCCAAAAGCTCTAAAAACAACAAACCCGGTTTGCGATAGTAATTCAAATCCTTCAGCACATCGTAAATGCTGCTAATGCCCGAGAAGGTCATAAACACCGCATCGGTTGTTGAAGCATTGGCCTTAATTCCGGCAATCATTCCACCGTCAATAGGATACAAAGCTCCTCTTCCAGCCCGTCGGGGAACAAACATTGATTCCGTATCCGACTCATAAAACAAGTCCGGCTCCAAGCCCTCTTCATCAAACCATTCTGCCAAATCTTTAAACGATAATGAGGCTTCGAGTAAATCACCAAAAGCATCACTCTCGGATTTTTTTGCAATGCAGGGACCAATAAAAACAATTTTACAATCCTCTCCATATTCCTGTTTTAACAACTTACAATGCGTTAACAAGGGCGATAAAAAAGGTGTAATATGATTTTTATACTGAGGGAAATGCTTACAAATCATTTCAACCACCGAAGGACAAGCCGAAGAGATATAAATTCCGGATTGTTTTTCTTCTAAAAATTCATTCACCCTTTGCGAAACCACTTCTGCCCCCAATGCTGTTTCTGAAACATGAGCAAAACCCAACTCCTTAAGAGCAGCCAGCAATTGCTCATCCTTTAAATTTGGGAATTCTGACATATACGAGGGAGCTAAAGACACCACCACCTTATCGTGACGTTTCAATAAAGACTTCACTCGCGTTAAATCGTTACGAACTTTTTTCGCTTTAACAGGACAAACCAGGGTGCAACTGCCACAATAAATACAATCTTCATGTAAAATTTGTGCCGAATTATTAATCACCTTTATGGCTTTCAACTGGCACTCGCGTATGCATTTATAACAATCCTGACAATCGTTTTGTTCGGTATAAACGGGCTTAAAAACATCCATTTTATGCAGATCTTACTTGTACTTAAATTTTAATCAAAGCTCTGAATTTATGTTTTTTATTGGATCGGTTTCGGGATATTCTAAAACACATATAAGTTATTCAGATGAGATTTAAATAAGCTTCCGCAAAATGAATTGCCATCACTAACTCAAAACGAATAGCATTCAAAAAAGAGAATTCATTTTCAATAAAGACAAAAATCTTCTGATCAAATTGGTATCAGAATCCAATATCAGACCAAGTCATAATTCAACAAGAGAAAAGAAGTAAAGGACAAAAACATCTTTTTAATCAAATAACTTACATCTTTTTTGAAAAATATACTTAAATTAACTACAGATCAAAGCTTAACATCATATCAAATATGAGGTGGATAATTGAAATCCATTTTTATGGAGATTGAAAACTATAATAACAAGGCCTGTTCGTATGTCTGTTATATGCTGAATACACACTAGAGAATAAACTTATCTTACAAGCTAAACATAGTTATTGATGAAAAAAATCCTTGGAATCTCTGCGTTTTATCACGACTCTGCTGCTGCCATAACCATAGGTGGACAAATAATTGCGGCCGCTCAGGAAGAACGATTTACACGAATCAAACACACGCCTGATTTCCCGACTCATGCAATCAAATATTGTCTGGAAGAGGCCGGCCTTGAAATTGATGAATTGGATGCTGTCGTTTTCTACGATAAACCCCTGCTCAAATTCGAAAGACTTTTGCAGACTTATTATGCTTTTGCACCCAAAGGTCTCCTGTCTTTCCTAAAGGCTATTCCTGTTTGGATCAACGAAAAGATGTTTCTTAAGAAACAAATTTACAACGGTTTAAAAGAAATTGGCCCCTACAACAAAAAGAAGCTAAGACTCTTATTTTCGGAGCATCACCTGGCTCATGCTGCGAGTGCTTTTTTACCCTCCGCCTATGAAAAATCGGCCATCTTAACCATTGATGGCGTAGGCGAATGGTGTACCGCTTCGATAGGAATTGGGGAAAAAGGTCAGATTAAGATCTTAAAGGAAATGGAATTTCCTCACTCAGTAGGACTACTCTATAGTGCGTTTACCTACTATATTGGCTTTACGGTAAATTCCGGAGAATACAAACTTATGGGACTGGCGCCCTATGGTGACCCGCAAGCTGATGAGACCCACAAATTTGTGAAACTGATCAAGAAAAATCTAATCGATATCAAAGAAGATGGCTCCATTTGGCTGGATCAATCCTATTTCAACTACGCCACAGGTTTACGAATGGTTAAAGAAGACAAATGGGAAAAATTGTTTGGTTTTAAACATCGCGAACCCGAAGCAAAACTCGAACAAAAACATTGCAACCTGGCCCTCGCTATACAAATAGTTACCGAAGAAATTGTTATAAAAATGGCCAAAGAAGCAAAGAGATTAACTGACGCTAATTTCCTCTGCATGGCTGGTGGCGTTGCCCTCAACTGTGTGGCAAACGGCAAACTGCTTCGTGAAAATGTATTTGATGACATTTACATTCAACCCGCTGCTGGTGATGCTGGCGGCGCCCTTGGTGCAGCTTTAGCTGTGAGCTCGATGTATTTTGGGGAAGAAAGATTGTTCGATCCGGAAAGAGATCAAATGCGGGGAGCCTATTTGGGACCTGAATTTTCTGAAAAGGAAATACAAATGATGAACCGAAAGGTGAAAAGTGTGCACCACTATTACGAGAACTTTGCTGACTTAACTGAATTTGCCGCTACGCAACTCACCCAGGGCAATGTGGTGGGCTGGTATCAGGGGAAAATGGAATTTGGTCCCAGAGCGCTTGGAAACAGAAGTATTTTAGGAGATGCCCGAAACCCGGAAATGCAAAAAAAACTCAATCTTAAGATTAAATATCGCGAGGGCTTCAGACCCTTTGCCCCCTCTGTGCTGGCTGAAAAATGCAGCGATTATTTTGATCTGAATACGGGTTCTCCCTACATGCTGTTGGTTGCTCCCGTTAAGGAAGAGAGACGAAAAGAATTGCCGGAGAATTATTCACAGCTACCCCTTTGGGATAAGCTCTATTTTACCCGCAGCGATATTCAATCCATTACTCATCTGGATTTCTCGGCTCGTGTGCAAACCGTTCATAAGGAAACCAATCCCCGCTATTGGGATTTGATCACCGAATTCGAAAGACAAACCGGATATGGATTGGTTGTCAATACCAGTTTTAATGTCAGAGGCGAACCCATTGTTTGCACCCCATACGATGCCTACCGTTGCTTTATGAGCACCGAAATGGATTATCTGGTTATCGGTAATTTTGTGTATCGCAAAACCGATCAGCCTGATTGGGAGAACAAAGAAAAATGGACCGTTCAATTCAAAATGGACTAAAGCGATGAAGAATTACGATAAGATCGAAAAGGGTGTTTATAACACATGAAGTAAACATCAGTATTGATCGTATCAATAAAATAGTTGCAACTAAAAAAATGGACAGATGGATTTTTTAACTGACTTATGGCTCTTTATGAAAGAGCGAAAAAAATTTTGGTTGGCACCCATTATCATTATCCTTTTACTGATTGGTTTATTAATTGTATTTGGAGGCAGTAGTGCCGTTGCGCCTTTTATTTACACCATATTTTAAACGCTATGAAACAAATGCAAGCAAAATCGGATCCTATCAAAACCGTTTTGGTAATTACGGTGGGGATGCTCATTGTATTTTCTATCAGTCATTGGAGATGGGCATTTAATGCAGCTGTCATTATTGGTATATTGGGTATCGTATCTCCTTTTCTGGCGAAACAGATTGACTTTTTGTGGATGAAACTGGCCTGGGTCATGAGCCTTATCGTTCCCAATATTGTTTTATCTCTTATCTTCTATCTGTTCCTGACTCCCATAGCCCTTTTATCAAGAATATTCGGCGAAAAAGATCAACTCAACTTAAAAAATGCCAGGATTAGTATTTTTAAAGATTACAAAAAGGATTTTAATAAGTCGAGCTTTGAAAAACCCTGGTAAGACGAATGAATTGGAAAAACAAAAGGCTGCAAACAATAGATTTACAACCTTTTAATTTTCACACCACCAAATGATTCGATCAAACAAACTGTATCTTGCCTAAGCAATACACCAGAAAATACAAACAAATCAAAAACCCGATATCATCGGTAAAAAATAATTGACTCCTAACCCACAATTCACTAATTTTATGTAACACATTACGAATCAAAACATTCTACTATTTATATTGTTTCATTTAAAACATTAAATTATGTCTAATTCAGGTGGTCTTTTTGCAGCTTTATTAGCAGGCTGCGCAATAGGTGTTGGTTTAGGAATTCTTTATGCTCCGGACAAAGGGGAAGTAACCCGTAAGAAAATGAAGAAAAAGGCAAAAGAAAAAGTAGAAGAATTTGAAGCCGCATTTGAGAAAAATATGGAAAAAGTACGGGACAAAATCGATGAGTTAATCGATGATCTGGAGAAAAAAATTGATTCCTTCAAAAGAAAGGAAAAAGAAAAAGAAACCTGATCCTGATAAGCATATTGGTTCTCCCTACTAAAAATTAGTTCACAAAAAAAACTGTTGCATTGGAAAATATCCCGGAACAATTCGCTCAACTAAAAGAGTTACTGACTGAGTATTTCGACTCCAACCTAGACTATTATAAGTTTTCCGCTTTTGAAAAACTTATTCGTTTTACTGTAGCTCTATGCTTAACAAGCCTCTTCTTTTTACTGGCCATGTTCGCCTTACTCTTCTTCGGATTTGGAACAGCAGTTTGGCTGACTGATATCTTAAAAAGTGAAATATTAGGCTATGTGGCAACAGGCGTCCTGTTTCTGATATTGATAGGCCTGATTTACTTGCTAAAAAGCCCCTTAATTGAGCGCCCTTTAATCAGACTTTTTTATAAAATACTATACGGTCAAAAGCAGCAGGATTAAACAAACTAAATTCACATAACAAACGTATAAGCCCCTTAACGATAAAAAAAGTTTCGGATGAACAGATACAGATCACTTAAGGATATCGAAAAAGAGAAATATCGCCTTCAGCTTGAACGGGAATTGGCTTACTACAAACTGAGCCACTTTGTTCGAAATGCCAAAAACAATTGGAACCCCGAAAACCTGATTCAAAATAGCATCGGTAATCTGGTCTGTCGCTTTGTGAAAAAAATAATCCGAAATAAAAAAGAAGTCTAGAGTACAGCCATTTTATAAATCAAAAGAAGACCAAATCCTCTTATCGCATTGATAAGAGGATTTTTCATTCCGGTAAAAAGCACCAATTCATTTTCCGCCACAGCAGCTTCAAAATCATCATAGCCCTGCCCTTGTTTTCCAAAATAAATAAGCATATCGAATCATAATTTCAAGCCTGATAAAGCTGATAGTTTTCGATTTTGCTTAGATTTGATTGTTGAGAAATACCTAATCCGGATAAGAAGAACAATTTTTGATGGAAAAATATTCAAACGCTTTAGACAGGAAAAGCTTGAATTTTAAGGGGTAATTTAAACAATTGACTATTAATTTGAAAATGATGATACCTAATCAAGTATTAAAACAAGTCTTTGAGAAACTAAAACTTCCGGTTGCGTTTGAAAACGATTTTAAAAACGAAGCTGAAATATTAAGACTGAAAAAAAATGATTTCTTCATTAGGGAAGGTGAAGTGTGTTCATACATTGGGATCGTTAAATCGGGAAGTTTATATTCTTTTTTTGAAGATGATAATACAGACATACAGGTGAACGAATTATACCAAGCTTCATCTTTAATTTCATCCTACCGAAGCTTTTTATCACAAACACCTTCGCCGGCAAACTTTAAGGCTAATATGGATGTTGAAATATATGTGATTCCCTATGAGAAATATTTAAACTTACAAAAGTCTATAGACTGGCTAACCTTTTTTAAGGCTTTTAGTGATACGCTTTTTGTCAGAAAATGCCTGAAAGAAACGGCATTAATGAACTTCTCAACTAAGAAAAGATATGAGCTTTTAATTGAGCAACGCCATTCAATCGAACAATTATTTCCCCAATACATTATAGCTTCTTATCTTAAAATGAGACCTGAAACGCTATCAAGATTAAAAAGTCTTGACCTGCATCAAGAGAAAGTTTAATCGCGTTCGGTTAGTTTTGTTTTAAAATTTAATCCTCATTTAAAATGAAAAAAACAATCGTAATTGCATTCTTTCTCATTTCAATCTGTTCATTAAAAGCACAAGTAAAAGATATGAAAACAGCTTTAGTATTAATTGATATTCAAAATGATTATTTTAAAGACGGTAAAATGGAACTTTACAATCCGGAAAAAGCCGGAGACAATGCAAAGCTTCTATTAAATGCCTTTCGAAAAAATAAGATGCCCGTCATTCATATTCAACATCTATCAACACGACCAGAGTCTGCTTTTTTTATCCCCCAAACACCAGGAGCAGAGATTAATGAGCGTGTTAGCCCACTAAATAACGAGAAGATAATCATTAAGCACTATCCCAATAGTTTCAGAGAGACTGATCTTCTGGATTATTTAAAAAATATGGGTATCGAAAAATTGGTTATTTGTGGAATGATGACCCATATGTGCGTGGATGCAACAACCCGAGCAGCAAAAGATTTTGGTTTCGAATGCCTTGTTATTGGAGATGCTTGTGCAACCAAAGATCTTGAAATAAATAATGAAACGGTCAAGGCAAGTGAAGTCCAAAAATCCTTTTTAAGTGCTTTGAACTATTTTTATGCCTCGGTTTTAACAAGCGAACAGTTCTTAAAGCCATAAAAATACAGCACACAACATTTAGTTTAGCAATGACAAAAAAAGAAAGCCTTTCACCCCAACAAGCCAGAAAACTGGTCCTGCTCTCGCAAGGGTTGCCACCTGCCAAACAAACAGGATCAGCCTTAGACGCCACCCTGTCGGCTATCGAACGGCTGGGCTATGTTCAGATTGACACCATCTCGGTGGTGCAGCGGGCCCATCACCATACCTTATGGAATCGAAACCCACGTTACCAAAATGCCCATCTCGATCAGCTGATTGCCAACAAGCAGGTGTTTGAATACTGGTCGCATGCAGCTGCCTACCTGCCCATGAGCGACTACCGATACAGCTTGGTTCGCAAACAGGCCATAGCCAGTGGAGAGCAGAATCATTGGTACGAACCCGATAAAAAATTGATGCGTGAGGTGCTCAAGCGAATTGAAAGCGAAGGCCCCTTAATGGCCAAAGACTTTGAGCATACAGGCAAAAAGCGACTTGACTGGATGAGCAAACCTGCCAAACGTGCACTGGAACACCTGTTTATGCAGGGCGAACTGATGATTCCTTTGCGCAACAATTTCCATAAGGTGTACGACCTGACCGAACGGGTTCTGCCCAAAGAGGTAGATACCCGCATCCCCACAACTGAGGAATATGCCCGTTTTCTGGTTACACGATATCTGGAAGCTAATGGACTGGGACTTGCTCCCGAAATCGCTTTTTTGCTGAAAAATACTAAAAAAGAACTTGCTGCCGCTCTTAAGGAGTTGCTTGCCAATGGCGAACTGACACAAATACAGACTGCCGGCAACAGCTATTATGCCTTGCCCAATGCATTGGAGCTCCTGAACAAACCGCTTTCCCGAAGCAAACTAAAGATCCTCTCTCCTTTCGACAACCTGCTGATTCAGCGAAAACGCATGCAGGCTCTCTTCAATTTTAACTATCAAATTGAGTGCTATCTTCCCGAAGACAAACGCCAATATGGCTATTTCTCCTTACCGATTTTATGGGATGGGAAACTGGTCGCTCGCATAGACTGCAAAGCCGACAGAAAGACAGCCGTGCTGCATATAAAGCATCTGGTACTGGAAGATGGCTTGGTAAAAACTGAGGCCTTTGCCCATGCCCTGGCAAAAGAACTGGCCGCCTTTATGAACTTTAACGGCTGCAGCTCAATTCAAGTACACCAAACGACACCTGCAGGTTTTAAAAATGCGCTTCAATGCCTTGGATTTTGATAATCAATAATAACTGACCACAATAGTGGACATAAGGCATCCAGCGGGTAGCTTGCGCCTCATATAAAAAGCATATGATAACGATTGTAAGAACAAATTCCGAAAATCAAGAGTTCATAAAACTGGTTCAATTGCTGAATTCTGACCTTGCTGAAAGAGATGGTGCGAATCATCCTTTATCTCAATTCAATACAATTGCGAATATAAAATACGTTGTTTTGGCTTATGAAAATGATAAGCCAATCGGATGTGGTGCCATAGCAGCATACGACCTGAACACCATGGAAATAAAGAGAATGTATGTTTCGCCTGAAGTCAGAGGAAAACGAATTGGAACCCATATGCTGTCTGAATTAGAGAAGTGGGCTAAAGAATTGGGGAGTTCCAGATGTATATTATTCACAGGTAAGAATCAGCCTGAGGCAAACAGGCTGTATACAAGGAATGCTTACAGGCAGATTGAGAAGTATGGTAAGCTTGCGGAAATAGCTGACAGCCTATGCTTTGCTAAAGAGATATAGCAAAGAAACGAAAGCAGACTAAAAACATCTCGTGCTGGAAGATGACTTGGTAAAAACCGAAGCCTTTGCTCATGCCCTGACCAAAGAGCTTGAAGCTCTCATGCTCTTTAATAATTGCAGTTATCTCCAGCTACACAAAATCTCCTCTTTCAAATTTCAACATGAGCTGCAGAATCAAATCAAACATCTGACAATGTGTCGTCCTAAATAAGCATTACAGATTAATAAAAATATGCATTTAAATAGCTATTCGGTTTTCCAGATAGCTATTTTCTTTTTTAATACGTTTTCTTCTCTATACTGATCCGGATTTATGCCCAAAAGCGATCCTACAGGACATTGACATCGATTGAAAATGTGAGAATTATGCAACTTATTCCTCTAATTGTGTAATGTTTTTTAGCACTTAAGGTCTCACCTTTGTACAGTGAAATAGTTTCACATCGAATTCTCAGTAGAGTAAATATTTAAAACACCATAAATATTTATCATAACCCGATAAATCTCAATAAGATTATCGGTCGGGTTAATATTGGCGCGATTAGACTAAAGTTGCTGATGCTGTAAGAACTCATTTTTTCAATAAAAAAAATACAACTATGAAAAAATTTGCAAAAACCAAACTATTGATTATAAGTGTACTTGTAAGTCTGTTTTACACGTATAATCTATTTGCTCAGGATGCTAAAACAATCATATTTAATGATGCAAAGAAAGCATATCAATACGCAATTGACAAACGGGCAGAAATATTATCTCCTTCAAATTTTAATGAAGGGAAAAAGTACTACGTAAAAGCCAATTCAACTTATGAAAACAATAATAACCTGGCTGATATTAAAGAATATTTGAGAGAAGCTGTTAAATATTTTCAAAAGTCAACCAGCGAAATTGATGTAATGGAAGTGCTTTTTTCTGAAACTCTTAATGCAAGGGATGATGCCTTGGATGCAGCTGCAAACACATACGAAAAGGCAATGTGGAATGAAGCTGAAGATAAATTTATAGATGCTACACATCAATACGAAAAAGGTAATTCAAGTCGGGCCAAAGAAAAAGGGAAGGAAGCATATGATTTATACCGTCAGGCAGAACTTGCCGCGATTAAATCAAATTTGTTTAATGGTGCCAGACAATTAATTGCCAATGCGGAAGATATGAGGGCCGAAAAATATGCCCCCAAAACCCTGAAGAAAGCCAAAATGAGTTTGAAAGAGGGACAAACAGCTTTAGAAACGGAACGTTATGATACCGATAAGCCACGTATGCTTGCAAAAAATGCAGAATACGAAGCAAGTCATGCTATTTATCTTGTAAACTATATTAAGAAGATTGATGATCAGGATAAGGAAATTGAAGATCTAATCTTAAAGGGTGAATCGTATCTCACACAAATTGGGGATGTGACTGGTATTTCGGTTAAATTTGATGAAGGTAGCCGTGTCGCAGCTGAGAAAATATCGGTAAATGTAAATATTCTGAAAGACAGTATTTTCAAGCTTAACCATATGCTAAATGTTTGCGAAACAACCAATGCAAATCAAACAAAGCAAATTGCTGCAAATATTCAACAAATTGAAGCAATGGGAAGTGAGCAACAAGAACAAATTGCTGATGCCACAACTAAACAAAAGATGTTGAAGGATCAAATAGCTTATGAAGAAAAGGTTAGTCAGAAATTTGATGAGGTTTTTAATATGTTTGATCTGACTGAAGCCAGTGTATTTCGTCAGGGGAATGACATAATTCTACGAATGACCGGTTTCAATTTTGATGTAGGAAGTGCCGAAGTGAAACCTGAAAACTACCTTTTATTGTCCAAGGTTCAAAAAGCCATCAATATATTCTCCGAAAGCCAAATTGTCATTCAAGGGCATACAGATTCTCAGGGTGGGGATAGTATGAATTTGACTTTATCTCAAAAAAGAGCCGATGCAGTAAAAACATATTTAATGGCAAATATGCCGAATTATAACCAGTCAAATATTGCATCTGTTGGATATGGTGAAAGTAAACCTATTGAAAACAATGAAACAAAATATGGCAGGTTAAAAAACAGGCGTATAGATGTTGTCATTAAAGTTAAAAGAGTATTAGATACTGCGAATGCAACAAATATGTAAACGCAAAAAGAAAGAAAATAAGAAACGTACCGGATTATTGATTCACACTAGTCTAGTGTTTATTAAAAAGGTATCAGTTAACTGACCATTCGTTGATGGGTACCTTTATTTACAAGTAATTAAATTTAAACAAACATCATGAAAAAGACAATTTGTACCCTTGCCATGGCAACGATTATGGCAGGAACAATGATTACCGGTTGCCAGTACTCAAAGAGCAAAGTTGAAAAGGCCAAAGAGAATGTGAAGGAGGCAAAGGATGAAATGGTTAGAGCTAAAGAAGATCTAAACATCGTTATAAATGATTCTATTCAACAATTTAAAAAAGAATCTGAAGAAAAAATAAACGCTATTGAAAAAAGCATTGCCGAATTCAAGGTGAAAATAGCAAATGAAAAAGGGGACGTAAAGGACGAATACGAAAAGAAGCTGGCTATCCTCGAACAAAAAAACAAGGAACTGAAAAAGAAGTTGGAAGATTACAAAGAAGACGGACAGGATAACTGGTCAAAATTTAAAAGGGAATTCAAGCATGATATGGATGAGTTAGGTAAAACATTTAAAGACCTAACCGTCGATAATGTCAAGTAATATTTTCATCAGCTTGTCTGATTTTCAGACAAAATATATAAAGGCAGGATACAGGAAAGTTTAAGGTGTTACAGCTGAACATTCATTCTGGGAAACGAATTCAGAATCTGATGACTACCTATCTGTGACTGATGTAACTCATTTAAAGAATAATGGAATGATTTAAAGTGTGATGAAAAATAACTTTGTATTGTAATCCATTATTCGTTTTTATTCATTTTTAATATTTACCATCATGGGAGATTTATTGTATATAATAGCTGCAATATTGCTAATAGGATGGGCAATCGGATTTTTTGCGTACAGTACCGGAAGTATAATTCATATACTACTTGTTATTGCGCTTATTGCAATCCTTTTCAGGCTTATCAAGGGTAAAAAAATCTAACAACACAATGCCTTCAGTGGCATCAAAACGAGAGCGGTTCTTTACTAATTTTAGTAAAGAACCGCTCCCCTTATAAAATGATTTAGTGAGATCAAAATATCCTTATATTGATAATGTCGCTTCATCATAGCCGCTTTTTATGACAGTTGCAATCATTTTAAACCGCTCATTGGCTTTAACCGCATGAGGTGTATGGGCAGGAATAATGATCGCTTCACCTGTTTTAAGTATATTCATCTCCTCACCAATCACAAGCTCTGCCTGACCTTCAATGATTTGAACAAACGTATCGTAAGGTGAGATTTTCTCGGCTAAAGTTTCTCCTGTATCAATAGCAATGACACTTACATTTCCTGTCGTTTTTCGGATGATGGTTTTGGTGACCACGGAATTAGGAAGATATTCGATTATTTCGATCAGGATATGTGTTTTCGATTTTTCAACTTCAGTCGTTGGCATGATTTTACCTTTATTAAGTCCTACTATAAAAGTACGACCGAAGATTCATTTGGCTGTTACACAATTTAGGGTATTTTTTACATTATTCACACATCTTCAAGTGTTCTGAACCTCTTATTTTTTAGCATTTTAAAGTGCGTAGGGGTCAGTCCGGTAATTTTCTTAAATTGGTTTGATAAATGGGCGACACTGCTATATTGCATCCTGTATGATATTTCGGTAAGACTCAACTCGTCATACACGATCATTTCTTTTACTTTCTCAATTTTATGGGCCAGATAAAATTTTTCAATCGTAACTCCTTTAACTTCAGAAAAAAGATTAGCTAAATAAGTGTAGTCGTAATTAAGTTTCTCACTGAGGTAATCTGAAAGATTGACCTTGATTTGTTCTTCAGAATAGTGTACCAATTCGATGATCGCGCTTTTTATTTTCTCAACTAAAATACTCTTTTTATTATCCATCAGTTGCAATCCTGATTTTTTTAAAGCAGTATTCAATTGCTCGGTTTGTTCAGCAGTTATATTTCCTCTTAAATTAGCTTCTCCAATTTTCACATCAGTATATTGCAAGCCAAGTTTGTCTAATTCAGATTTTACAACCATCTGACAACGGATACAAACCATATTTTTAATAAAAATTTTCAAAGACGATAAAGTTTTATATAAATAACTCAGGATAATAAAGTTAATCAATATTTTAAAATAATCCTGAGTCGAAATTGAGGTCCATTAGGAATCGCTTAAAACCTGGCCAGGTAATAATTGCATTTGAAAAAATCACAAAAGAAAAACACAAAACTCTCAAGCCTTAGAAATTATTTACTAAAACAGCTATTAAACCTAAGGAAATAGAACCGATAAGTATCTGAAAAAACAATAAAGGCTGCCAATTCCCGATTGGCAGCCTTTATTTATATCATCAGAATCGATGGGTATACTAACTCTTTTTCATCCAAATTCAATCAAACAGATCTGATGCTTAAATCCTGATCTGGTAAAATGCCCTTAGTCTTTCGCTTTAAGTCTTTCAAGCACCCATTTATTGGTCACACTTTTAGGTCTGACAATTGGTAAAGTGACCCCCAAAAGTTGAATACAACATTTGGGGTGCAGTTCAATGATAAGAGGGCTAAACCTATGCCAAAACCTGTTGTTAAGACTAAACCAAATCTTCCTGGGTTTCCGGCTCGGTTGCCTCATCCTTAGATGTTTTGCTGGTAACCGGAAACTTAAACCATCTCAACATTTCCTGATTGTCGGCGTATATAATTTTGGCGGCTTTCATATATTTTGCCAATTTCTCGTAAATTTTATTCAAGCAAACAACACGATCATCCGTCGCCCGGCCTCTGTCAACACGACATTTGGTTTGCTGATCCATATTCATTTTTAACTTATCCTTTAGCTCAGCTATTTTTGTGAAGGTTTCTTCGGTCCAGGCCGATTCGATCATGGCCTGCTTATGAAGATTGGCAATGAGTATAAAGTCGGAATAGAACATGAACATGGCCCGACCCGATTTTCGTGCCGATTCGTAGTCGTTAAACCCAAACTGATTCCAAATATGTTTCTTGTTGGGAAACACCATTTCGATATCGAACTTACAGGACTGATAAAACCGGGCACATTCCTCCACACAGGTATTGATATTCTCAGTAGCCTGAGCCTGAATATCAATAAACACCTTATCCGAAGGAATCGTATTGGCCTCGGCATAAAGCACCTCTATTTCCTGTATGCGTTCAGGCGTGAAAAACACTGAAAAGTCTGTAAAACGAGACTGTTCCTCTTTAATTAAATTGACACTTTGGCTCACCCAGCTCATAAAAACTGCATCGGAGCAACTATACAATCTAGTATGGTTCATAATACAATAAATTTAAATTTTCACTTAATGTCATATGAAACTACAAAGACTTATGATCACAACCAAATATTTCAAATTTATTTTTATGTAATAAAAACAAAAGGACTAACACAAAAACAGCAGAATACCAGTGAAAACACAACAGCCTACAAGACAGGAACTAAACAGAATAAACCCATACGCAAAAAGGTATTAAGCAAAATAATAGCCGACAAGCAAACACTACCATTATGATACATTCCGCCATGCAAAAACAAGTACACGGCAGATCGTTTAACTGCTCCTCCTATCCCTTGCAATAGTTCCCAACTCGCTTGAAGCTTTCCGCCATCGCGTTGAAATATTCAACCAGTCTGTTGACATTTTTCGCCATCGCGTTACTAGATTCCGCCACTTGGTTGATGTATTCCGCCCTCGCGTTGCAATGTTCCGCCGCTCGGTTAAAGAGTTTTGCCATCGCGTTGTTAAATTCCGCCGCTCCCTTGAAGCGTTCCGCCACCCCAAAAAGACAACGCAGTGCTGCCCCTAAACAAACAGGTAGCAAGTAGGAATAAAACTGCACAAAGGATTAACAATACACTAAAACCGAAATACAAAACAAGGACCAAATGAAACAAAGCCGTGCCGCCTACCCACAAGGCTTTTATCTAACATGACAAATCAATAGGTGTAAATCGCAAACAAGGCAAAGGATTTATTAAGAGACAAAAAGGAAAAAAAATTGGAATGAAGGCATAAAACAAAATAAGACTAAAAACTCCTTTACTAAAGCACCCCTACCCTAAAGTGTAGGTGTTAATAAGTTCTTAATTAAAAGAATCATAATAAAACCAAATGGCAAGATATTATTCTTACTTTTAGATTTCACAAAAATAAATCAACAACTGTAAGTGAGTTTTGGTTCATAGAAAAGCTGCTGTTAGCCCTATAATTTATAGTGAAAAACATCAACTCTATAAAAATATAAGAGAAATAACAACAATATGGATGTTACACATACGTTGGGCATAATTTAAAAAAACAAAGAATGAAATATTTACAACCTCAAGTTTATAGTAGCTCTTTTACCTGTCCACATTGTGGAGCTATTGCAAAACAAGATTGGTGGAGCAAAATGTGGAGTGGCGGCATCCATTCGAATTCTGACCATATGCCTCTTAGAGTTGGGCAATGTCAACACTGCAATAAAAATACATTATGGGTAATGGATAAAATGTATTATCCAGATAATGGTAATGCGCCTTTTCCAAATCCAGAAATGCCGGATTCAGTTAATAAACTTTATATGGAGGCTTCGGCAATTCATACAAAATCACCAAGGGGTGCAGCTGCACTGCTAAGACTTTCCATACAAGTATTAGCCAAAGAATTGGGAGAGGAAGGAAAGAATATTAATAAAGATATTGGAAACCTTGTAAAAAAAGGACTTCCAGAAATAGTACAACAATCATTGGATATTGTTAGAGTAACAGGAAATGATGCTGTTCATCCAGGGCAAATCGACACCGATGACCCAAATACTGTAGGGCAATTATTCGATTTAGTGAATATTATTGTTGAGTATATGATTGCTTTACCAAAAAGAGTAAGCGGAATTTATAATGGTCTTCCTGCCGACAAAGTCAAAGGAATCGAAGACAGAGATAAAAAATAGAAAATATGCTATCACAAGTAATTGAAGGAGTAGTTAAGCTACTTGGGCCTGTTGCTACCTTATCGAAGGACAGGAGAGAATTAAAAGACAGTGCATTGAGAGCCATATCCACTGCATTGGATGAAACGTATCTTTATTACAGAGACTTAGGAAAGGGTTCTCAAAGAAATATGGACAGAGAAGCTCAGCTTGCAAAATATTGGTCTGCCGCAGCTATTCCTATGCGACATTTTGACGATCAACTTGCAAGTATTTGTGACCATAAATCAGAATATTGGGTAAATCCAGATAATTATTCTGATGAGCAAGTAGTGCATTTAGGAATTGAATTAGGTGAAGTACGTCAAGCTTATCGCAAGATGCTATCACCTATTTCAAGCTATGGAAGAAGATAAAAACTATGCCCAACACACAATATAAAACGTTGGCTGTAATTCGCTCTATAAAGGAAAAATTCATTGATTTTTGAAGCGAACGATAAAAGTATAAATCACCGAAAATCAAAGACTAATTTTTACCGTTAGTCAGAATTTATAATAAAAACGAATGAGACAATTTAAATATTTATTGATTCTTTTAATTTTTACAAATTGTTCGAGTGATAAGAAATCTAACAATGCTGCTGAAAGTGGAACTGTTGAAAGCCAGAAAATCACAACTTTATCTTCTAAAGCAAAAGATGATCAACCGAATAAAATTCAAAAACAAAATTTGGATAAACGAGCTAATATAGATACACTTATGAATGGAAAGTTCGATTTAAATAGTGATATATTTTCATTAATTCCGTTTGAGAATGGTAAATTAGAAGTATTCAGTCACAAATTGGCAAATGTATACATTGTTGATTATAATCTTTTTAGAAAACATATTGAAGAATACAATTTTCAAGATAGTATAGAAAAAGTTGATGTTTTTATTTACAAAGATTCTTATCTGAAAGAAACACCTAAGTATAGGATTTATGGGAAAATATTATCCGAAGATATAGAACTAAGTGAAAATGTTAAAATAGGTATGTCTAAAACTAATCTTTTATCTAAAATATTTAAACCATCTGACTCATTTGATAAAGTGAAAGTATTAGTTGTTTATGAAAATGAAATAGGAGATTATTGGCTAAATTTTAAATTTGATACTAACAAGCTAATTGAAGTCGAATATGACACAAATAATGATTGGGTTGATAGGGCATTGAAAAAATAAACAACAGCCAACAACAACAACTAAGCGTTCGTGTGGCGGTGATGAGCAGTTTAAAAGTTCAGTACAATTAACAAACACCAGCAAGCCATTAAAATTGGATTGCTGGAAAATATAAGCAAATTTAAGCGGCTTGCTTCCGCGCGGTTTGATAAGGCAACTGTTTTAATCGCCCACAAAACTTAGCAAGACCGTTAGCAACAAGGCAAATAAACTAGCCATATAGAATGAAATACTAGTCTAATGAAATTAAAGAATGAAGAAATAGTTATTGATAAAATTAATCCTTTTACCAATTGTAAATTAGAACGAGAACCTTATGCATTAGTGCTTACAGAAATTGTAAACAGCTATGCAGATGGTTTTGTATTGGCCATAAACAATGAATGGGGAACAGGCAAGTCTACATTTATAAAAATGTGGGAACAGCATTTAAAGAATCAAAAGTATAAGACACTTTATTTTAATGCTTGGGAGAACGATTTTGAAGATGATGTTCTTGTTTCATTAATGTCAGAGTTAGAAGCACTAAAAGGGACAACAACTGAAAAGGTTTTTAAAAATGTAGTCCAAAATGCAGCTCCCCTAGTAAAAGGTTTAGCTCTTGGTTTACTCAAAACTCAAATAAAAAAATATGTTGGTGATAATTTCGTCAATGGTCCATTAAACCTGACTTCAGAAGCATTGGCTAAAGGTTTGGAAGAACGAATACAATCATACGCGAGTCGTAAAAATAGTATTGATGAATTTAAGAAAAGCCTTGAAAAGTTTGTGAAATTAACAGACGATAATTTACCAGTAATTTTCATTATAGATGAACTTGACCGCTGCCGACCTAACTATGCTGTTGAAGTTCTAGAACAAATCAAGCATCTTTTCTCGGTACCAGGTATTATTTTTGTTCTTTCAATTGATAAGGTTCAATTAGGTCATGCAGTACGAGGTGTATATGGAAGCGATAATATAAATGCAGACGAATATTTGAGAAGATTTATTGATATTGAATATGCTATACCTGAACCCAGTACAAAACTTTTTTGTAAACATTTATATGACTACTTTAAGTTTAGTGATTTTATAAGTTCAGATGAAAGGATAAAGTATTCTGAACTTAAAGGTGATAGTAATAAACTTATTGAATTTTCAACAGCTTTATTTAATTATGAGAGACTTCCATTAAGGTTACAAGAAAAAATATTTGCACACGCTCGTTTAGCCTTACGTTCTTTTTATAGCAATGATTATCTTATTCCTAGCCTCTTTATATTTCTTATCTATTTAAAAATCTCTCATCAGTCCGTCTATGATAATATTAAAGGAGGTTTCTATTCACTTCAAGAATTAATAGATCAAATTGAAAATATAATTCCTAAAGGATTAGAAAATGGTGATTTGAGGACTTTCATCTATACTGAAGCTATTCTTATTAACTCCTATAACAATTCAAGAGATTATAATAACAAAGAAACTATAGTCGCTGAAAATAAACTGATTATAAAATCGAAAATCGATACTTCAATTAATAACCAAACACTTCTTGATATGTTTCAATCTTTAAGTCAATTCAGTAGTAATTCATCTGAATTGAGCATAAAGCATTTGACAGAAAAAATTGATCTAATTGAAACAATTAAGTAATAGATAAGAAATATAAATAGGATTGCTAGAATAAAGCCCAGTTGCTAACAAAAGTAATCGTTGCACAAGCTACAAGCTCGCTCTAGAGGAACAAAAAAGGCTACCAATCCCCGCTTGGTAGCCTTTATTCATATCATCAAAATCAGATTATTATAAAAACACATCTGAATGCTTAAATCCTGATTGGGTAAAATACCCTTAGCCTTTCGCCTTAAGTCTTTCAAGCACCCATTTATTGGTTACACTTTTAGGTCTGATAATTGGCTGCCCTAGTCCCTGTGCAAGGATATTCTGAGCACAAAATCCCATCACTCGGGACACCCCAAACAAAACGGTATAAAAATCGAATTCATTCACCCCGTAATGATGCAGAAGTGAACCCGACATGGCGTCAACATTGGGCCATGGGTTGGCCACTTTACCTTCCTTATAATGCATTAAAATATCCGGAACAACTGAGAAGAGTTTCTTTGCAATCTTAAAACAAGGACTAGCTGCGCAATTAACCTCACCAAAATTCACGTTTGATATTGTATAAAAATGCCTAAACAAGCTTAATCAGCAACAATTCTATTTAGCACATAACATGGAAACAATAAAAAGGTAAATTACACAACAAAATAAGATACATAAGTCTTTCAATAAGCCACATTCCCAAAAGTTTAGGTATTCAAAAATAAACAATCGAAATAATCATAATTAACCTATATAAAGTAAAATATTAATAAAAATTTCTTATTTTAGTTTCGAAAAACATAAATACTTATTGATAATATAGCCTAACTATAAAATCTTTCTGTCTATTAAATAAAAATGATGATAATACCTTATTAAAAATACAACATAAATATTAATCCCAAATAAATATTAAAAGAACAAGACAGCCTTTGATTTTAGAATTATCTCACATAAAATCTTAGAATAGTTTTGCAGTGTATCAATTATTAATAAATATGAAAATGAAAACCTTTACCACTACCCTCTTATTGTTAATTTCTTTTTCTTCTTTGTTTTCTCAGGAGTATATAAAAGATTCAAAAGTACATTTAAAAAATAACACCATTGTTAATGGTGATCTTTACCTCTACCCATCAATCCCTGATATTGTTAAAGTAGTAGATAGCATAGGAGCAAAGCAAACCTATCAGATTTCAGACATCGATTTTATTGAAGGGCAAACAAGTATTATTAGAAACATTCAGTATAACGGAGAGGCAAAATTATTTGAAAGTGTTGTCGAAGGAATTAAGATAAGTCTTTATAAAACAATGTTTAATGATCATATCCAGTTATATGTTCTTAAAGACAATCAAATGAGATCACTAGATTCTGGATCTGAGATAGTTAAAGTTGACTCCAAAACTTATAATAAAGAAAACAATAAATATAAGGGCGTTTTAAAATATTTGATAAGTGACAACAACTACCTCTTTAATAAAGTTGATGATATTAGATATAATGAAAAAGATATCTCTAATATAATTATTGCTTATAATAATGGTAAGATTTCTTATTTCAAGAATAAAGAAACCGAAGTTCAAAAAAGAGAAATAGATTGGAAATTTTACTCCCAATATTCGAACTATACAAGTGATCCACATTTCTCTGACAATACTTCAGCAATATCGTTTATTCAAGTAGGAGGTGAATTTTTTATTTCAAAGAATTCAAGACATTCATTCAAGTTAGGTATTGAATATGGAAAATTTGAAGACGAAATATACAAGTCTTGGGAGAAATACTTTAACGTAAATATTAATTATTTATATGACTTTTATAAAATGCCAAAATCAAATATTTACATAGGTTTTAGACTTTTTGATATTGCAAAATTATGGAATGACACTGAAAATGATTTATATATTGTACCTAGACTAAGTCCTAGTCTTGGTTATGAATATCATGTAACTAATAATTTCGATTTGTATTTTGAAGTAAATCATATTTTACAATTTCAAGATATTCCTCACAATTTTTCAATTGGGGTTTCATACGATATTTAGATTAAATAACAGAATTTTAGAATTTGGTTGACTCCGATAATAATAAAATAGATTAAAAAAATGAATACCAGCGCATATCACTTTGTATAAGTAATGGCAGGTTCAGTATGAGTTTTGGGATTTTGCAGCCCGCTCAAACCGCGTAGCGGTTTGACAGGAAACTACCACGCAACCGAACGGAGTGAGTTCATAAGCGATAGCGAATAATCTGCCACTACTCATCCAGTTTCCCGTTACAGGTCAGTTTAAAAAGAGAGATTACCAATTAAATAAACATCGAAAAATGAATAAAAAAGCATTAAAAATTATTGGAATTATTGTATCGATACTTGTGATTGTCATCTTTCTTGATTTTGCTTTAGGGGAATTTCTAACTGGTTGGAATAATCCAAAGTAATTGTTTTGGAAAGTGGAGAAAAACCGAACCTATAACAAAAGTAAGCGTTGCACAAGCTACAAGTCACTCTAAAGGAACAAAAAAGGCTACCAATCCCCGCTTGGCAGCCTTTATTTGTATCATCAGAATCGATGAGTATACTGACTCTTTTTCATCCAAATTCTATCAAACAGATCTGATGCTTAAATCCTGATCTGGTAAAATACCCTTAGTCTTTCGCTTTAAGTCTTTCAAGCACCCATTTATTGGTCACACTTTTAGGTCTGATAATTGGCTGCCCTAATCCCTGTGCAAGGATATTCTGAGCACAAAATCCCATCACTCGGGATACCCCAAACAAAACGGTATAAAAATCGAACTCATTCACCCCGTAATGATGCAGAAGTGAACCCGACATGGCATCGACATTGGGCCAAGGATTGGCAACTTTACCTTCCTTATAATGCATTAAAATATCCGGAACAACCGAGAAAAGTTTCTTTGCAATCTTAAAACAAGGACTGCTTTCGCAATTCGTTTCACCAAAATTCATAAAAGCAATAAATCGAGGGTCGGTAACACGCAAGACCGCATGCCCGTAACCCGGAATCACATTGCCCGAATTCAGCACGTCCAAAATATGCGTTCTCAACGCCTCTTCATCGGGATCTGCGCCATATTTTTCGTGAATTTCCAGAATAAATCGCAAACATTCCTGATTGGCTAATCCATGCAAGGGACCGGCCAAACCATTCAATCCGGCAGATACGGCATAATACAAATCTGAAAGAGCTGAATTCACCACTCTCGATGTAAAGGCACTCACATTCCCGCCTTCATGATCGCAATGCAAAACCAAATACAGGCGTATTAAATCAGCAAAACCCGCATCATCGCTCACACCCAGCATATGTGCCAAATTTCCCGACCAATCCAAACCGGAATCGTGTGGAATTAAATGCCCATCACCAAATCGTATTCGATAAATTCCCCCTGCAAGTCCTGGCAGCTTTGCCAGTATATTGATTGCATCCTCCAGGCTGTATTGCCAGTATTCCGATTTTTTCAACCCCTTTTGATAGGCCTTCTTAAAAACAGACTCATTTTCCATGGATAAAATACCGAGGCTCAACATGGTCATTGGGTGCGTATCCTGAGGCAGATCACGCAAAACATCCCAAACATATTCAGGAATTGGTGCGCGTTCATTCAATTCATTCTGAAACTCAGCAAGGGATTTCGTATCCGGAAATTTCCCGGTAGACAGAAGAAAAAATATTTCCTCGGGTAACTTATTCGAAAAAGTTTCTGTGGTATACTCGCCAATATAAAGCCCCGAATAAGGATCAACATAGGATGTGTTACAAACCAATGCAACCAATCCACGCATTCCACCATAAATTTGCCCAATGTTAACTTCCGAAACAACGGAATCACGGCCTTTGGCAAAAATGGTGTCAATTTCTGACTGCAATTCAATTATATGATTTTGAATTCCTTTTTTTAGATCAGACATATCCATCAAATTATTAGGTTTAAACACAAATCTGCAACACAGTGTATAAAATCACACTTAATAAGGAAAAGAAGACTCCCTATAAGTTACAAAAAAACGGCTAATCAAGAAATTCAAGACATAGATTATTAACAACTTAACAAGTAATATAGAGCAAGAATAAATAGAATCTTATTTTTTGCTAAGAGTCTCTGACACTATCCAGGCAGAGCAATTTTAGGAATCTTAATCCATCTGATCGTGAGCTCAGGGCATTTGTTTCGCTTATAAACAAGGAAATATTTCGTATTTTTGAATCAATGTATAAATCTAAAAAGATAAAATTATGATTTTAGGAGTTGCCGAATGGCTGAGTGGAAAATTGGGTTGGGATGTGAAACTGATCAGAATAGCCTTTGTTGTATCCGTGCTATTTTTTGGAGCCGGAATAGGGCTATACCTAATCTTGTGGTTGGTAAAAATGTTTTCAAAATAGGACTTTCACTTCAAAACAAGTCATCTTTTAAAACACATAAAAAAGGCTGTCAATCGCGGATTGGCAGCCTTTCTTTATCATATCGTAAAATGAAATTACTTCACGGCAATGGTTTCGATTTCGACCAAAGCACCAAGAGGCAAATCCTTTACGGCAAAGGCAGCACGTGCAGGGCAATCCTCGGTGTAATACTCACCATAAACCGCATTCATCTCAGCAAAACCTGCAATATCGCTCAACAAACAAGTTGATTTTACCACATCCTTATAACTGTAACCCGCTTCTTCAAGAATATAACCAATGTTTTTCATCACCTGCTCGGTTTGCTCTTTCACACCACCTTCAACAAATTTTCCTGTAGCCACATCAACTGGCAGCTGACCCGAAATATATAAAGTCCCGTTAGCTTCTACGGCTTGTGAATAAGGACCAATAGCCTTAGGGGCTTTTTCTGAATTGATAAAACGTTTCATGTTTAAATTTTAAAATGTTTGTTAATAGTTGAAGTATTTCAGTAGATATCAAAAGGCAAAATATGGTTAAAGCCTGATAACTTTAAATCTTCGTGAACAAAAATAAAAAAAAATGGACAAGCCCCTTTCCCGATAAACAAATTTGTGAAGATTGTTTAATATTCTTTATCTTCAGTGTGAAATCTAATTCTATCTATATGAAACGGGTAACAGGAATAGGCGGCATCTTTTTCAAGTGCCGAAATCCAAAGTCGATGAAAGACTGGTATACCAAACATTTGGGTTTTAATACCGATGAGTATGGCACTTCATTCGAATGGCGCCAGGCGGATGATGCCAATAAAAAGGGATTTTCAGTCTGGAGTCCTTTTGATGCCAACACCAAATACTTCGAACCTTCGGATAAAGAGTTTATGGTGAACTACCGGGTTGAAGATCTGGAATGGCTGCTGGAAGAACTTAAAAAAGAAGGCGTGGAAGTTTTGGATGAAATTGAATGCCTGGAATACGGAAAGTTTGCCCACATCATCGACCCCGAAGGCAATAAAATTCAGCTTTGGGAAGCCGATGATGAGGAATACGACAACATGGCCGAAGGAAGAACCAAATAAAGCTTAAAGGAAACAAGCTTAATATGTAATGAAAAAAGATTAAAATATTGATTTGGGATTGATGATTTTCCAGACAATGGAAAAACACCCCTCTCCCTGCCGGAATCTCCCCTAAAAGGGAGATTTTTTTTTATTGGAGCTTTCGGAAAAATACGGACATTGAGCAGAATTGAAATGCAAGTATTTAAATGATGGCACTAACGAATCAGGACTTCAACTACAATCAGAAGACATAAGGATATTTTCTATGACTTTGTGGACTTTTCAGACCTTTTGACTTTTTATCCTTTATCCTTTCACCTTCAAAAGAAATCGTGCAAAGATCACCTTTCATCTAATTCTTATTTTGTTACAGCTTCTTACGGGGAAACATGTTTATCTTAGGTATGAAAAAAAACAAAACAACATTTCTAAACCCTGGAAAAACCCAAAATGAAGAAACGAACAATCTATTCATGCTTGCTGGCATTTGTCTTAATGCTGCAATCCCCCATCACATTTGCTCAAACAAGTGAAGACTGGACACAATTCAGAGGAGCTGCCCGTTCGGGTATCTCAACAGAGAGCATCGCTGACAGCCAAATGAGCGATCCTGCACCTGAATTAATCTGGAAGAAAAAAATTGGTTGCGCCTTTTCAGAAATAACCACCTCGGGCGATAAACTCTACACCATGCTCAGTGAAAAAACAGACAGTCTTTCCGGCTGGGAATATATGGCAGCCTTTGATGCCCAAACAGGGAAAGAGATTTGGCGAAACAAAGTCGATTCTATCTTTATCGATAAGGATGGCTTTGGCGACGGTCCCCGGTCTACCCCGCTGATTGGCGAAAACACAATTTTCAGTTTTAGTAGCTACGGCAAGTTAACCGCACATGCTAAAACAGATGGCAAACAATTGTGGCAGGTCGACTTTATGAAAGAATTTGGCAGCAAACTGCCTCGTTGGGGCTTCTCCTCATCGCCTGTACAGGTTGATGGCATCCTGATTATGGAAGCGGGTGGAACCGAATCGAGAGCTTTTGTGGCATTCGATCAGAACACAGGCAAATTACTTTGGGCTAAGGGCAAAGGGAATGCCTCGTACTGCTCTCCCCTTGTGGCTGAAATTGATGGTCAAACGCAAATCATCTTCGCCAATCAGAAAACCTTATCATCCTACAACAGCAAAGGCGAAACCCTTTGGACTTACGCCATGAAGATGAACGCCCCAACAGCCATGCCCACATTGGTTGATGCAAATAAGATTTTTATCTCTACTGTCCGCAGCTCGGGTTTCGAAATTGTAGAAGTTAAAAACAATATGCTAAGTGAAGTCCTACAAGCGCCTACCATGAAAAACGACTACAGCTCAACCATCTATTACAAAGGGCATTTTTATGGTTTTAATGTGGCTGCCCTGCAATGCATATCGGCTGAAACCGGTGAGAAAAAATGGACCAAAAGAGGTTTTGGCAAAGGGAGTCTGATTTTGGTTGGCGATAAACTTCTGGTGCTTTCTGATAAAGGTCAGCTGATTCAGATTAAAGCCGACCCGACAGCCTACAGCGAACAAAGACGCTTTCAGGCCATTGAAGGAAAATCGTGGACAGCCCCCTCATTTGTTAAAGGGAAACTTTACCTAAGAAACCAAACTGAAATGGCTTGTTACAAGTTCAATTAATTGGATTAGTGATTTATTACGATTTAAATATTAAACAATGAACAAAAAAATATATCAACTCATCTTAGTCTGTCTTTCGCTTTGTTTGCCAAGCCTGCTTATGGCTGAAAATGTAGAAACCATCATCGCCAAACATATAGAAGCACACGGCGGACTGAAAAAGTGGAACCAGGTTGAAACAATGAAAATAACTGGTCGGTTTACAGCCTTTAGTATCGAAAAGGAATATATGGCCTGGAAAACACGTTCGGGTCAGTATTACGCCGATTTTCAATTGGGACAACATCGGGTTATTGAAGCTTTCGATGGCAAAAAAGGATGGACTATAGATCCCTGGCAGGAAATCTCTTATGCCCGACGAATTAACTCAGGCGAAGAAAATGTTTTCGCCCAGAAAGCTGAATTCACAAGCCCATTTTTCAATTACAAAGAAAAAGGGCATCAGGTGGAATTTATTGGAAAAGAAAAACTTGAAAGGCTTGATGTTTTTGTTTTGAAGCTAACACGCTCCAACGGCAAGATTGAAAAATGGTATCTGGATGCCAACACCTATCTGGAATACAAATGCGAATCCAAATGGGTCGACTTTGCTTCCGAAATGCCTTCAGAGACTTTCTTTGATGATTTTAGAACAGTTGATGGTCTCGTTATGCCCTTCTTTATTGAACGGACATTCTGGCAACGCGACAGAGTGATACAGATTGAAGATGTAGAAATCAACCCTGGCTTTGATCAAAACTGGCTTATAATGCCCAAAAGAGAAGAGATTAAGAAACTGGCCTTTATGCAAGGCAATTGGAATGTGAAAATTGAAGCCTTTACACGAAGAGGAACCTGGCGCCCTATGGGACAAACCCGTTCTGTTATTGACTTTTCAGATACAAATATCCTTCAGGAAAAGATAAAACTCGAACCCGACCTTCCCCGGAATATGACCATAAACTATACCTATAACGAAGCAAAGGGAAAATACAGGATTTCTATCCTCGACGATTTATCCTCTACCTTTGAAGTTTTTGAGGGGGATTTCTCAGATCAGGATTTTATTTTTGATAATTCTGTTGAGAAAGAGGAGACTTATACACAATTCTCAATTAGTGACAGAATGGCGAACAGTTTTATTCTGATGAAGAAGGTCTCTCACGATCAGGGAAAGACCTGGCAACAAAACAGCAGGTTCACTTATACACGTTGCGAATAATACAATTTAAAACAAAAAGTCAGCCATCTCAATCTTAGTTGAGATGGCTTATTTTTTCATTAATCATTATAGGATTATTTTCTCTTACTTCACTTTTTTTTAACCTTCTACTTTTGAACTCTTTAACTTTTCAAACCTTTTGACTCTTCATACTTTTCAATCTTTTCTTCCTTACAAATCAAAACTGTAGGATAAAAGAAGATTCCCAAATACGGCATTCGTTTCGTTCTCGTAGCCCAATCGGAAACCCAAATTCAAAGGAATAGGCAAACGCAAAACGTGCATATCCGCCGTAAACTCAAGCCCGGCTGAAGTAATTCGATTATCAAAATTGATCAGGCTTTCATTATGAATAAAATGGCCTTTTTCTATACCATAATCGATAAAAGCCCCCATCTTAATTCGCTTAAAATAAGCCAAGCCTCCCATGCTCCAATCCGGATAAGCTATGGGCATTCGATAATCCGCACTCACAATCGCACAATCAAAACCGAATAAATCAGACACGCCACGGGGCGATTTAATGCTGTTGCCAAAAATGGTATTCAATTCTGAACGATTCTGATAACCCGCATAAAGGCTTATACCATGATGCTTGGCAAAACCCGGAAAATTAAACTGACCAAGCGCCGACCACAGCTCGCCTGCATTAGACTCTTTAGATGGGCTATTGCGATAAGCAAACTGTAAATATTGAGCCCAGGGCGACTGCAAATCGCGTTTCGAAGCCTTGACTGAATGGCTGAAATACAACTGGTATTCCAGTTCGGTCAGCGTTCTGTTTGCAATATTCAGATTATAAAACTGAGGATTGAATTCAGAACTCAAAATTTGGGTTTGATAATCTCTAAACTGATAGATATTATATGAAAACTTGGGTCTTAAAAACACAGAATGACGTCCCGACGATAAATTAAAAGGCAAAGTCACTGAATTTTCCCACTCTACTTGCTTCCATTCTGTATCAAGGGGTAATGACTCATCTTCACCTGTACTCAAATTTTTACGCTGTCCAAAATAAGCCAAAGATGGCTTTCCGTATTCCAATTTTGAATTGAAAATGGGAAAGAAACGCTGGTAGGATAAATTCAGATAAAATTGCCCCTTATCGTAGCCCTCTTGTTTTCTGTAACCCACCGTGGTGAACAGGGTATTTAATAAATTCTGACTGGAAGCCGAAATCCCAATATCCATATTCTCTTCATCAGGCGAAATGAAAACGGGAGCCCAGGAATGAAAATTAAAAGTATGTGTTAAACGATTGTAGGGCTTAACCTGCCATTGTGCCAAATTTAAAGTATCCGCCTGAAGTTTCTCTCCCAACTGATCTGACAACTGCCCGGCTAAAGGGAATGTATAAGCCTCACCCTCCTGCTTTTTCCACAAGCAGTGATCAATATCAACAGCATGTGGCTCATAACCATCAGCCGAATAATCAGAATAGTAGAGTGTATTATGGTCTGCATCAAAATAGGGATCTCTGGCTCCAAAACGAGACGATGTCAACTGCGAAACCTGACCACTCTCCCATTCATAGGCAAAAATATTATCAGTTCCCGTATGTGAAGACGTGAAAAACACATAGCGATCACTCACCAAAGGCTGCGATATATTTGTTTTCCCGGCCCGATACAGAACCCGTCTTTTTTCGGACTTCAGATCAATATCAACCAAACACTTCTCATCATTAGACTGTATCATCACAATAATGCTTTTATCATTTTTAGCCCACTGAGGTGTCATAAAAAACGCATTACCATTCGCTTTTATACGCTGAATCATTTCATTGGTATTTTCATCGATAATCACCAGCGCACAGGTCCCATCCGGATGCATTTCAACGGCTAAAATACGTTTCCCATCACCTGAAAAAACTGGAGCATAACAATTTTGTTTCTGCTTGTATGTTTTTCGCTTACCGGTTTTTGTGTCGTAGCTCACAATTAAAGCCTTGTCAGCATGTTGCCATCGCAAATCAGCCTTGTATTCCGACCACAATAGCTTCCCATTTTTATAATCGTAACCTGTTCTGTAATCGAAACCAGGAATAAAAACCGTCTTTTCTGTCCCCTGGGCATCGATTGAAACAAAGGACTGCGCATCGGCTAATCCCGATTTGCTTAGCAAAAGATCTCCTTCATCGCTTAGGTGCGGAAAACGATAATGGGTATAAATCGCTTTGGGTTTTGTGATCCATTTTGATGGCGCAGCAATACGTTTTTTATCCTGAACCTGCCACTCCCACTTCAATTCCGACATGACATCGGCATACAGGGTCAACTTGCCATCCTTATGCGTATTGAGTTCCTGCACCTGATCCCAATCGATGTTTTCCACATCAAATTCCGTATTTGCATGAATTGCCTGCCTCTCCTTTAGTTCTGCAAACACTTGATTTCGCTTATGCATCATCCCGAGCTTTAAGCCCGTAGAGAAACAATTCACCTTCATCGACTCGGCCCCAACTTTACGAAGGGTATTTCTCCAAAATTCATCGCCATAATGTTGTCGCGATTTGCCCACCAAATAATAACCTAAGGTGTAACGATTCGGAATAAAATCCTTATAAGATCCTAAAACAGCTTTGTCATAAGAATAAGTCCCTTTTTCGAGTAACTGAGCTTTTAACTCCTGCTCAAATTCAGGCTGACGTCCTCTGCCCGATTCACTTAATGCCGTTTCCACACAAACAGCATCGCCTTCCATAAACCAGGCAGGCAAGTACAGGCCAACAACCAAAGCAGTAGCCTGCTGACCGAATAAGGTATTCAAAATACGTGTAAAGCCCCGCTCCAATATATCCATCTGAATGATATGGCGATACTCATGTGTTGCCAAATGATTCAACCAATCCTGGTTATCTCCATCCTGAGGAGCCGTTGCATAAAGCTCCATCCGCTTAGGTGCCCAAACCACCATACCATTTGATGTGGCAGATTGCGTATGCAATACAATTGAAAACTTCTTGGGGGTGTGTTTCAAATCTTTACCGGCTTTGGCTTTCAAATCCTGAAAAAGGGTGGCTAAATAACGAGCTTTAGACTCGTATTGAACCGGAAATACAATTCGAAAATCATGGGTATTAATCTGCTTCCATTCCAGGCTTGACGGCTCTTGTCCTGTACTGTAATATTGAGAAAAGGAAGCCGTTGAAATCAACATCAGCGCCAGAAAATATAGAATCGTTTTCATAGGTGTAGCAATCATTTTTTGTTAAGTCCCAAAAGATACTTTCTTTTCTTGAAAAGACAATAGATTCAGCAGATATGCGAGCAAAATCGAGTGTTTTTTTATCTCAAACTAAAAAATTAACAATTCTTTAAACTGAGTTTTAATACAATGTCGTATGTTTGCGTCATAAAACATTAACCGATGAAAAAATTAGAACTATTCGATAAACATCAACAGGACTTGGCCAAGTGGGCAAAAGTATTGTCACATCCCGCACGTATTGCCATTCTTCAATACTTGGCCTCGTGCAATACCTGCATCTCAGGTGATATTTCAGATCATCTGCCCCTGAGCCGAACTACAGTCTCACAACATTTAAAAGAACTTAAGGAGATTGGTTTAATCAAAGGTGAAGTTGAGGGTTTAAAAATGAGATACTGCCTTGATGATAAAGCAATAGAAGCATTAAATCAGATTTTTTCAGATTTTGTCACCAGCATACAACCCCAAAACAAAGAATGCTGTTAAACTTATCGTCTCTTCGTTTCTAATAAAACGATAACATGACAAAACACAATTGTTAATCATTAATTGATAATTATAAATCAAACTATGAAAGTCCTTATTTTATGCACAGGCAATTCTTGCCGCAGTCAAATGGGTGAAGCCATTTTAAGAGATATTAACCCGGAACTAACCGTTGTATCGGCCGGAACTAAAATTGCCAATGAGGTACATCCCTTAGCCGTAAAAGCCATGGCTGAAATTGGAATTGACATCAGTCACCTAAGACCTAAGATGGTCGATGTTTTCCTTGAAGAAGGTGTTGACTTTTTAATCTCGGTTTGTGGTGGTGCGAAGGAAGCTTGTCCGGCATTTATTGGCCCGGTTGGCAAACGTCTGCACATTGGCTTTGACGATCCGGCATATGCTGAAGGAAACGAAGAAGAAGTGATGAATGTTTTCAGAAGAGTTAGAGATGAAATTCGTCGTGATTTTGCCAAATTCAACGAAGAATACATTTTAAATAAGAAATAGTCGAAAGGTCAAAAAGTCGAAAGGTCGGAAAGTCAAAAGAGATTTTGATAACTGACTACAAACAACTATTAACCAAAATAAACCACATTAAATAAAATGGGAAGCTTAACTAAAAAACTATCGTTTCTGGATCGGTATTTAACCCTCTGGATTTTTGTTGCTATGGCCGCAGGTGTTGGATCAGGATTTCTTTTTCCAAACATTGCTAATTTTTGGAATTCCATGTCATCGGGCAGCACCAATATACCCATTGCCATCGGACTGATCATTATGATGTATCCGCCACTGGCCAAAGTGAAATATGAAGAGCTAAAAGATGTTTTTAAGAACCGAAAAATTCTCTTACTTTCCTTAGTTCAAAACTGGATTCTGGGCCCCACATTAATGTTCGGTCTGGCCATTTTATTTCTAAGAGATTACCCCGAATATATGACGGGTTTGATCCTGATTGGTTTGGCACGATGCATTGCCATGGTTATTGTTTGGAATGATTTAGCCAAAGGAGATACTGAATACGCCGCAGGTTTGGTTGCTTTCAACAGCATATTTCAGGTCTTCTTCTTCTCCATCTACGCCTATGTTTTCATCACGCTTTTACCACAGTATTTCGGTTTGGAAGGCTCAGTTGTTGATATCACCATGAGTGAAGTTGCTCAATCCGTTTTCATCTACCTTGGAATTCCTTTCTTAGCAGGCATGTTGACACGTTACTTGCTACTGAAACGAAAAAGCAAGCAATGGTATCAGGAGAAATTCATTCCAAAAATCAGTCCTCTGACTTTAGTAGCCCTTTTGTTTACCATCTTTGTGATGTTCTCGTTAAAAGGTGAAAATATCATTCAGCTGCCTTTCGATGTTGTAAAAATTGCGATTCCACTATTGATCTATTTTGTGATCATGTTCCTGGTTTCCTTCTTTATGGGGAAAAAATTTGATGCGGGCTACGAGAAAACAGCAACCCTTTCGTTCACGGCAGCGAGTAATAATTTTGAATTAGCTATTGCAGTTGCCATTGCAGTATTTGGAATTGATTCCGGTGTTGCTTTTGCTGCGGTTATTGGTCCACTGGTTGAAGTACCGGTACTCATTGCCCTTGTTAATCTTTCTCTTTTATTTAAACGACAATATTTCAAGAATAAGGTCGTTATTAAGAAATGTGCCAACGATATTAATTAGAATAGCATATTACTAATTCTTGAACGTTTATACTTACAACTAAACCGAGATGAATATGCTAAAAGCCATCCTGAAAAGGGTGGCTTTATTTGTATCTCCTAAACAGTTCTAAACTAAAAATTTATGATTAAATTCATTAATCCATCTTTAAAGATGAAATCATTGGCATCATAATTGCCTCTGTACTCACTTTAAATGACAAAAAAGATTCGAATAAATAAGCAAAATTGGGACGCAACCAATACGGCTGTTTGGAATCAAATGATAAAATAAACTAAAATATGAGACGTATGAAACGACTATTTTTATTGGGCTTTGCCCTTATAATGACACAACTTTCTTTTGCTCAGGCAGGAACAAAAAATTTCATTGATCAGAATTATATTGAGGTTAACGGAAAAGCCAAAATCGAAATCGTTCCGGATCAAATCTATCTGAATATCAATTTGAGTGAAAAAGACACCAAGAACAAAGAGAGTGTAGACGAGCTTGAAAAAGACATGCTGAATACCTTAACGAAAATAGGTCTCGATATCGAAAAACAGGTTTCAGTTGTTGATTTCACAAGTAATTTTCAAAGCTATTTTCTGAAAAAGAAAGATATCATGAAATCAAAATCTTATCAAGTCATTGTTCATGATACAAAAACCCTTGCAAATTTATATCGTTCTTTAGAAGATATTGGAATTTCGAATATCAACATTGAAAAAGTTGACCATTCAAAAATTGAAGCACTTAAACTCGAACTTAAAGTGAAAGCCATAAAGTCAGCTAAAGCTAAAGCAAAGGCTTTAACAGCTGCACTGGACCAGGAAATTGGTAAGGCTATTTATATCAACGAAAGTTCTTACAGCACCTATCAAGCCCGTCCACAAGATAAAAGAATAATGATTAGAGGCGTATCAAGTTTAGAAATGTCAGATGCGGCTCCACAAATTGAATTCGAAAAAATCAAACTTGAATGCCAGCTAATGGTTCGTTTCGAACTGAAATAAGCCAAGTTAAAAACATGTAAATTCTTATATCGAAAGTATTATTCCGATATTTACAAACGATAGTTGAAAATCAACTATCGTTTTTTAATTTTGTGCAGTTTAAAATTTAGAAGATTCAATCGCAAACTAGCTTATATAAGGGCTAAGAATACAACGAATCTAAATTAATACAACAATTAAGTCGCATAAAATATTTCTCATTGATGAAAAAGTTACTGTCATATATAAGCACTCCACTTTTCTATTTTTCATTCATTCTGGCTTTGGTGGTTTTTCATCCGATCCAGGTTATTTGCAGAACCCTATTCGGCTATAAAGCTCACAAAGTTTCTGTTGATATTCTGAATTATATTCTGATGCGATTGGTCATTCTTATCGGGTTCAGAATAAAATTCAACAATAAGGTCGACTTACCAACCAATCGCCCCATTATTGTTGTATCTAATCATCAGGGAACCTACGACATCCCTCCCATTGTTTGGATGTTCAGAAAACATCATCCTAAATTTATCTCAAAAATTGAACTGGCTAAAAATCTGCCCAGTATTTCCTATAATCTGCGTCATTCAGGAGCAGCATTAATCAATCGTAAAAACAGAAATCAGGCTTTGGCTGAAATCCGAAAACTTGGGAAATTAATTGCGGATAATAATTATTGTGCGTGTATCTTTGCAGAAGGAACCCGAAGCAGAACAGGTAAGCTAAAACAATTTAAATCGGGAGGACTCGCAACTCTATTGGAAGAAGCACCCAATGCATTGGTTGTTCCCTTTGTGGTTGATGGCAACTATAAAATTGAAAAAAATGGCAAATTTCCACTATCTTTTGGTGAGAAAGGAAGCTATACGGTATTAGATCCGATTGAGCCCTCTGCCTATACTGCTGAAGAGTTAACAGCAAAAATTGAAAAACTTATCCGAACTGAATTAGGTCAATAAAACTTACGCTATGCCAGTAAAAACAGCTTTAGTTGTCGAGGGAGGTGCCATGAGAGGCATATTTTCAGCTGGAATCATGGATCAATTTTTAGAAGAGCAGTTCAATCCCTTCGATATTATCATCGGCGTTTCGGCAGGTTCAATTAATGCAGCAGCCTATCTTGCAGATCACAAAGGACGTAACTTTGAGGTTTACACCAACTACTCGCTCCATCCCGAATACATTAGCCTTAAAAACTTTTTAAAGGGAAAACATTTTATCGATCTCGATTGGCTTTGGCAGGTTACAGAAAAGGAACTCCCTATCAATACCGACCTACTTTTTAAAAAAAATATCGATTTTGAAATTGGCTTCACAAAAAATGAAAGTGGAGAAGCCTTCTTTCTAAACCCTAATGCCGAAAATCTAAGCCATTACCTTAAAGCCTCGTGCACGATTCCTCTCTTTTATCGTAATTATCTTAAAGTAGATGGGCAAGTTGTTTCAGATGGCGGGGTTGCAGCCCCCATTCCTGTTGAACGAGCCTACGAAAAAGGTGCTACTCGTATTATGGTTCTGCGTTCGAGACCCGAGTCGTACCGCATGCAAAACGGTTTTGAGTTTAAACTAGCCAACCTGATGTTTAGCAAACACAAGGGACTTCTGGAAGCTATAAAGAACCGTTACAAAGTTTACAATCGATCTATTGATTTCATTAAAAATCCACCTAAGGGTGTTGAAATTATAGAAATTTGTCCTCCTGAACATTTCAAAACCACCCGATTCACTCAAGATTATCAAACCCTTATAACCGATTATGAAATTGGGAAAAACATGGGGAAAATTGCGATTGAAAAATTCTATCAGCTTTAGTCCAACAACAGCATCTGTCAAGCAAAAACCCTGGATATAAAAAAAGCCTTCCAAACGGAAGGCTTTTTTCAATATTCTTAAAAGCTGATTAGAATCTTCTTTCTTTGATTCTAGCTTTTTTACCAGTAAGAGCACGTAAGTAGAAAATTCTAGCTCTACGAACACGACCTCTTTTGTTCACTTCAATCTTATCGATGAATGGAGAACTCATTGGAATAATTCTTTCTACACCAACGTTACCAGACATTTTACGAATAGTAAAAGTTTTGGTTGTACCAGTACCTTTAATTTGGATAACTACACCTCTAAAGATCTGAATTCTTTCTTTGTTACCCTCTTTAATTTTGTAAGAAACACTAATAGTGTCACCTGCTCCAAAAGCAGGAACTTCAACGCCTGTAGCAAATGCTTGCTCAGCAACTTTAATTAAATCCATCGTATTGATTTTTTTTAGATTCACGAACGCAATATAAACATATAACTGTCTTGATGCCAGAGATTACGCACGAATTCGCCGCAAATGTAAGGATTTTTTCTCAATCTGCAAGAAGAAAAATAAAGCAAATCGCAACAAAGCATAAAAAAAGTCCGAACAATAATTCGGACTAAAATATGATCAAAAGACGTTTTATTGCAAAACCTCTTTTTTAGTATTTGAAAAATATTTCATAAACTGAGCTCTTTCATACATCGCTGAATCCTCACCTCTGCCATAACTCAATTTACCTCTGAATTCTGCAACAGATTTGAATTCCTTCTCTTCCATCCACTTGGCTATATCAGTCAGAATATCCGATACCCTATCGAAACCATTTTCATAGATTGTAGAGCAAAGCTGAACGGTTTTAGCACCAGCCAGCAACTGCTTAATTGCTGCCTTTCCATCATGAATACCTGTAGATGCAGAAATATCAATACCGCGAATTTTATCACTGAGCATTCCAACAAAACGTAGTGATTTACGAATATCAGAAGGAGAACTCAATACATCCGCTGAAGTCATTTCCATCTTATCGATATCAATATCCGGCTCATAAAAACGGTTGAACAAAACTAAAGCATCAGCACCATCAGCATTCAAACGGTTGGCAACAGCCATCACATTGGTAAAATAGATTCCCAATTTCATCGCAATTGGAATATTTACCTGTTTTTTCACAGCTGAGAAAACATCGTAATACAGTTTTTCATATGCCTCTGAAGATTTGTTTCTATCGTTGGGTACAATAAAAACATTTAACTCGATAGCATCAGCACCAGCCTTTTCAATCTCTTTTGCAAAAGATGTCCAATCTTTAGCTGAAACACAATTGATACTTGCAATAACCGGTATTGAAACAGCCTTTTTAGCCTCACGAATTAGTTCCAGATAGTTCGAAATTGAATTGCCTTTCACATAATTAATAATGTAATCTTCAGCCTCAGGATAAGCCGTGTTTTTAGGATCTGAAGAGATTAAATGTGAAGCTTCGTTGGTGATTTGTTCTTCAAACAGAGATTTCAAAACAACAGCGCCGGCACCTTTTTCTTCTAATATTTTAATTTTACGAACAGAGTTGGTTAAACCAGAACTGCTAACTACAATGGGATTTTTTAAAGTCAATCCCATATAGGTGGTTTCAAGATTTATCATGCTAGTATTCTTTATTTTTTTTGATTGAAACAAATATAATTAATTCAAGGAATCAATTATCATTTTAACTGACTTAATACTAAATCAAAGGAGAATAAGTTCACTTGGTATCAATTAAGTTGTACACTACAAAACTTATCTGGTACCAAAAATAGAACTTCCTACTCGTACCATTGTACTTCCCTCTTCAATGGCCAGTTGGTAATCACCAGACATTCCCATAGATATTTCTTTAAAATCAGCTTTTTCTTTGAAGAATTCCGTTTTTAAAACATCGAAATTAGTCTTCAGTTGCTTAAATTCTGATCGAACCTGATCCTGATCATCAGTAAAAGTCGCCATCCCCATAACGCCAACAATATTGATGCCTTCAAGATTTCTGAATTCCTCAGAATTCAACATATCCTGAGCTTCATTCAAAGCATATCCGAACTTACTCTCTTCTTTGGCGATATGAAATTGCAACAGACAATTGATAATACGATTGTGTTTCAGAGCCTGCTTATTGATCTCAGTTAAAAGTTTCAGACTATCTACAGCATGAATAAGATGAACAAATTCGGCAATATATTTAACTTTATTCGTCTGCAAATGACCAATAAAATGCCACTCGATATCTTTAGGAAGTGCTTCAAATTTCTGCTTTAGTTCCTGAGGTTTATTCTCCCCAAAAATCTTATAACCTCCCTCGTAAGCCTCTACAATATCTTCTTTTGGTTTGGTTTTTGAAACCGCAATAAGTTTAACACTTTCCGGAATGCTATTTAAAATTTCATCTATATTTTTTGAAATACTCATTGTATTAAATTTAAAATCCTCCCCAAAATTACAATTTTAGAAAGGATATTGAAATTTAGTAAGACATTAATTGGAATAGCTTTTATCTATATGCAGATCGAATTTATATTTTCGTTTAGGAAAAACATCAAATACCATAAATCTTTTCAAAAAAGCTTACCTGGTACCATCACTCAAAATAAAACCAACCCCATGGACATTTTCAATTTTGATATTGGGATCAGGTTTTAAATGCTTGCGTAATTTTGTAATAAATACATCAAGGCTTCTCCCCATAAAATAATCATTCTCGCCCCATACCTTCACCAGAATATCTTCACGCTTGACCAAAGAATTACGACTATTACAAAGCATAATTAATACATCAGCCTCTTTTTTGGTAATACGAGTCGTCTCGCCCTTGTACGTGAGTTCAAGATTGGGATGATCAAATTCAAATTTTCCAATTTTGCATTTATACTCTTCATCATCCTCAACTTTGAATGAACGCTTTAGAACGGCATGAATTCGCCTTACCAGTTCGTCCTCATCAAATGGTTTAGTAATGTAATCATCACCTCCCAGGTCAAAACCATTCAATTTATCCTCCTTTAAAGATTTTGCAGTTAAAAAGATAATGGGAATCTCTTCATTCTTTTTTCTGATTTTACGTGCCAGAGTAAAACCATCCATCAAAGGCATCATCACATCCAACAGGCATAAATCAAATTTATTCGAAACAAAAGAAGACAAGCCTTCAACACCGTCACGCGCAAGCGTTACATTAAAACCTTCCATGCCAAGAAAATCTTTCATTAGCATACCTAAACTGGGATCGTCTTCAACCAGAAGAATATTGGGAATTTTTACAGAATTCATAAACTTAACTTAATGGTAATACAACTGTAAATGTACTACCAATATTCTTTTTACTCCAAACTTTAATCGTTCCTTTATGCGCATCAACAATCATTTTTGAATAGGATAAACCAATTCCGAACCCTTTCACATTATGAATATCACCAGTTTGTGCTCTGTAATAACGATCGAAAATATGCTTTTGTTCTTCTCTGGTCATACCAATGCCCTTATCACTGATTGAAACCAGAAGCTGGTCGTTTTTACTTTCGGTACAAATTTTTATTTGCGGATGAACACCGGAATACTTGATGGCGTTGTCAATTAAATTCTTAAACACATCCTGAAGCAGATCTTTATCAACATTTACACAATCATGACTGGCATCCAGTTCATATTCAATTTGCCCTTGTTTCTCTTTAAGATGAATATCAAGACATGCGGCGCATTCGGTAAGCAGATTATGAATAGAAACTTCATTGGCATTCAGTTTCAATTCGCCCCTCTCGATGCATGCCAATTTAAGCAATTGTTCAACCTGCGATCGCAATCGGTTATTCTCGGTATCTATAATATCAGAATAATGTGCTACATTTTCCGGTTGTGATAAAACCTTCTCACGTTTAAGCATACCACATGCCAGTGCAATACTCGCCATGGGTGTTTTAAATTCGTGAGCAATATTATTAATCAGATCAGTTGTTCTGCCCAGAATCTTTTTATCTCTCATTAAGGATAAAACGGTGATTCCAAAAAGGGAAAACAAAATTATAATCGCAATCAAAGATGCCATAAACATGGTTCCCATACTATCAAGCAAGTTTTTTTCACGCTTATCAAAATACACATTCAACATGGCTTTATCATCACTTAAAGCCTTTTGCATGCTATAATAAAAACAGCGACTATGAGGTTGTTTGTCAGCCTTAGATAAAACTTCAATCGTGTAACTCGATTCAATCTGATGCTGTTTAAACTTATCATCAATTATCGTATTCAAGCGTTTTATTTCTGACTTTAATCTGGCACTATCCGACTTAGACTTGAGTTTTTTCATACACTCACTCATCTCATAACAGGATTGCTGGTCTTTCATAAATTCGCTTACCGACTCGTGAAGAGCTAGTCCCACTAAATGCCTAAACTGTTCTTCGTTCAATTTTCGGGCCTGATTAATCCACTGAACTTGTATCATCAGTAGAATAATCAAAACTAGAATTGAGACACCTATAAATATGTGTGATTTATATCGATTCATATGTATTCTTAAAAAAGAGCGAAACAAAACTCGCTTTCATTCTATTAAAATTTCGATTTAATGTGATAAAATTGAATACTGATGTCTGAAAAATAGATTCACCAACACATTGTAAACAAATTTCCAATCCAACTCTAAAACTCTTTTAATCAACTAAATTATGATTCAAAAATAGGCTTTATTTATTAAAATCTGAGCCCTTTAACAATTCATTAACAGAAGACTCGAATATCTTTTTATTATCTTTAACATACCAATTTGAACTGGGTTAGAACTTTATAAACAATTTAAATTATTAATTATGAAAAGATTAGTATTCGGACTTCTGTTTGTTTTCTCAATGAGTTTAGTAAGCGTAGCAGCTAACCAAATTATCACAACAGATTCTAATATCACATTAACTCAACAACAAGATCAGAAAAAAGACACTAAAAAAACTGATAAGAAAGCTTGTTGTAAAAAAGCTGATAAGAAGGCTTGCTGTACAAAGGCTGACAAAAAAGCTTGTACTAAAGCAGACAAAAAGGCTTGTTGTACAAAGGCTGAAATGAAAGATTGCAAAGCAGACTGTACAAAAGCATGTTGCAATAAGGAAGCAAAAAAAGCATGTAAAACTGATTGCAAAAAGACTTGTAGCAAAAAAGAAACTAAAAAATAAGCTTGCAAAAACAAGAAACAAAAAAAGTGCTCACCAAATTGGTAAGCACTTTTTTTATACTCGTATTACAAGAGGATTAACAACCACCCGCAGCACGTTTTTTCTTCTTTTTCTTCTTAACAGCTGGCATAGGAGAACTCGATGTTGTAGCGCTTGTCGTACTCACTGAAGCACCACCAAGAGCCATACCAGCCCCCTTACGGAAATCGTATTTAGCAATCTCTTCATCAGGACTTGTTGAGGCTGGAGCAGTTGGATTCAGAATTGTTTCAATCCAGTAGTTCAAACCACCCTGAAGCACATAATTGTTGTTAAAACCCAACTGACGTGTAATCATCCATGCCTCATTGGCTTTTAAGGTTCCGTTTGAATAAAAAACATTCATCTTCACATCCTGATCCAAAACGTCAGCCCAATCTTCCGATAAAATCTCAGAAATAGGAATATTGATGGCATTAGGTAAATGAAACTTCTCGAACTCATTCTGAGCTCTCACATCAATCAGCTGAAACGATGGATCTTTTTGTACCAACATATCAGCAATTTCATCAGTACTCATAAACTGAGCACCTTCCTGAGCTTCCACAAGCAATTCTTCTGCCGTTAGCTTATAAGCTTTTGTTGTATTTTCAGGTACAGCTGCAATAATTAATCCTAAGGGAAGGAAAACTGCTGCTAATTTTAATCTTATATTCATGATTGTAGAATTACAAATTTTAAATTACGAATTACAGATTTATTCCAAAATCATAATTCGAAATTCCTAATTGATTTTAATACTCTTCTCTAGGGAATTTCTTTTCAGCCCATTCGCCTACCCAAAACATACCAAAAGCAGCAGCAATTAAACCAAAAGAAAATAAACCACGAGATAAACCTAAGAATTCATTGATTGTAGGCGTTCCCATAAACTCCGCTTTATAAAGCTCTTCAAACATAGGGTAACCTTCGGTAAAGGCAACGATTCCAATAAATAAACCACCGATAAAGGCCAAAGCATCCAGTTTACCAATTGAAATAGCACAAAATGCTGTTCCGGGGCAAAAACCTCCCATAATAAAACCAGCACCCATGATGACACCACCTACAATTGCAGAATGTAGGAAAGTTGGATTGATATAAATAAGGCTCAAATCTACCCATCCAAACAGGCTGAAGAATAACATACCTAGTAATGCAGTGATTGCAGCCGTAAAGAATACTTTCAATACAGTTGTGTCGTAGCCATAAAACATACCAGCCAATTTTCTGCTGGATGAAAAGCCACTTGATTCTAATACAAATCCGAAACCAATACCTATTAAAAAGGCTAAGAACAAATTGGTATCCGGAGAAATTATTTCATTTACTACTAATGGTCCCATAATATTTTATTTTTTTTAGTTTTTAGAATTGAGTTTTTATGACTCAAAACTTAAACATTTGAAGAAATAGTTTTTAAATCCAGTTTTTACGGAAGAAATAGGCTAAGCCGAAGGCCGTTCCGAAAATACATGCCATTGTTATAAATCCACCAAGGGATAAAACGGCCATTCCACTCAATGCAGAACCAGAAGTACAACCTCGTCCTAACTGGGAACCAAATCCAAAAAAAGCACCACCAATAAGAGCAAAAATTAATCTTCGCTTAGACGAAATTTTAGGCGAATGTTCAACCTTAAATTTCAATCTTTTAGCAAATGTTCCGGATAAAAATCCACCTACTAAAACACCAAAGACCTGAAAAACCAACCATGATTTCATTGGATTTTTGTGAGTTTCGTTATAATCCTTATAAAATGCAGTATTCTCAGCATGATCAGGTGCAACAGTATTTACAGTCGTTACAACAACAGATTTTAAAGCGCCACTAGCGCCTAATCCTCTACCAGAAATAAAATTTGCAGATAATAGTACCAAACCCAACATGACACCTCCGATGTATGGGTTCCAATATTTAGTTTTCTTTACTTCGTTCATATGATTTATATTTTACCATCTCAATGTGACTTGAGAAACGATTATAAATTCTTGATTTGTTATATTTAATAAAGCCAGCGACTAGCTTGACCTGCATAAGCAATAATGAAACGTAACATTAAACTACCGAATAGAACCAGGACTACAGGAATAACTACAGGTATTTTAAATTTTCTCAATTCAAGGATTTCCAATATCGCGGGAACAATCATCCCCAGGATAACAACGAAGATCCAGAATGGAGCCGTATAAGCACCACCTAAAAATAAGTTGGCTGCTTCGATCTGAACTTGTGTACTTGCCAAAAATCCCATGAACATGTGAATAATTAAGAATAATTCAACGCCAATGATCATTAAATCAAGTTGTGCAAAACGCTTTTTCTCAGCATGGTCTTTCGATAACCAAATGGTAATTGCTGAACCAGCAGATAAACCAGATGCCAGGAACAAAGGTCCTAGAATCGATGTATTCCAAAGCGGACGAGCATTAAATGCTGAGAACAGAATTCCCGTATAAATACCCAGTATTGCTGATGAAATCAACATGATCCAGGCTAAAACTTTCTTATTCTTTTCAAAGAAAGCTAACACATCTTTTATAATATCAAACTTCCAGTCCCACTTAGGGAAAAGCTCTTTGATATGTAGAGCACACCACAACATTGACAGTGGCGTAACCAACATTAAAGTCCAAGCCCCCCACGACATGGGCGAATCCAATCTAATAGTCGTATATAGTCTCCAAAAATAAAGTTTGTGATGCAAATCTAAAAACAGAGCAAGCAGACCAATAACAAGAGCAACAGGTGCAACAAAAGGTGCAATCTTTACAGCGGTACGGTAATCATTTTCTCTGTTTCTAATGGTATATAAAGCAGCAAAGAACAAAACTCCGGCTGCCAATCCACCTAAAAATAGATACAAAGGAATCTCCCAGTGCCAAATATGAAGCTGGGGATCGATAAGCGGGTTGTTTCTACCACTAACAATTATTTCTTCACGCATAGTATTAAATTGTTATAGTGTTAGATTGTTAAAACGGAATAATTGGCTCATTATAATATTGAACATTTTAATCATTTAGCAATCTAGCAATTAAAAACATTTAGATTAAAAAGTATAACTGAGGTTTTGTTCCTGCTTCCGGAATCAGAGTCTTCCATTTTCTCTTTTTAAGAATCATAGAAACTTCAGACCTGGGATCATCCAAATCACCAAAATACATACACTTGGTTGGGCAGACAGAAACGCAAGCCGGTTTCATCCCTTTTTTAACACGGTGCAAACAAAACGTACACTTATCAACATAGCCTTCAGGATGAACAAAACGCGCATCGTAAGGACAAGATGTAATACAAGCACTACAGCCTATACACTTATCTTTTTCAACCAGAACAATACCGCCTTCATTATAATGACTGGCACCTGTAGGACAACATCGCACACATGGAGAGTTCTTACAGTGATTGCATCGCTCTGAACGAATTTCCATTTCAAGTTGCGGATAAGTGCCATCCATCACCTCTACGACCCAATCCCGACAGTAACCAATAGGTACATCATTCTCGGTTTGACAAGCCACTACACAGTCGCTGCAGCCCACACACTTTTTGGTATCGATAGCCATTGCATATCTCATAGTTTAGGCCTCCTTTTTATTATCAAATCTAAATGTTACAAAATTTCCTCTCATTCCGGTACCACCCATAATTGGGTCAGTCATAACATTAGTGATAAGTTGTGTATCACTAACTCCTTTACCGAAACAACGTTTCATTCGCTTATCAGCATGTCCAAATCCATGAACCATATAAACTGAATCGAAACGAATACGTTCGGTGACTCTTACCTTAATTGAGAAATCGGAAATAATGCCATCTTGATTTTCCAGATAGACATATTGATCATTTTTCAAATCCCACTCCTTAGCAACCTTTGGATTAACCCATAGGGTATTTTCATCCATTAAATCTGTCAGGTTTGGGTTGTTGGCCGTACGACTAAAAGTATGCATTGGTGCACGTCCGTAGATTAAACGGTAGAAACCTTCCTGAGGCTCTGGGTGTTGAACAAATACAGGCATTGGCTCAAAGCCTTCATCCGCAAGCGATGTCGAATAAAGCTCAATCTTTCCTGTATTGGTATTGAATTCTATATCTTCATCCTTAGCAAAATACAAATCATCAACTTCTCGCTTAATACGCTTCACACCTATTCGTTGCATTTCTTCCAATGAAGTACCTACCTGCTGAAGCTCCCAATCAATCTCATCTTCAAGATTCTCAAATGGAAAATAATCTAGCAAGTCAAGTCTTTTAGCTATTTCTCTAGCCATCCAATAAGCTGGCTTAGTATTATATTTAGGCTCAACAGCAGGCATTCTAAGAGCAATACTTGGCTCTCTTCCCTGTGATACTCTCAAAGAGTCGTATCGCTCTAAATAAGTACACTCTGGTAAAACCACATCAGCATAACCTGTGATTTCCATTGGCATGGTATCAACCACAGCAATTAAATCGAGCTCTTGAATCGCCTTTAAGGTATTAGCTTGATTAGGTAAAGTGTTAATTAAGTTGGTACCATTTACAATCCAGGCTTTAATTTGATGTCCCAATTCCGGACTTGGCATAGAGGCATCACAAAGGCCCGAAGCCAAGGCTAAGTCAGCTAATTTATATTTGCCACCTAAAGCTTCTCTCCACGATTTGTTTGGTTTTGGAAACTTTGGAATCTTATAATGAGGAACACTTGCCTTTTCAGGATTGTAAAAACCACCACGTCTTCCCCATGAGCCCAATAAGGCATTCAAGATGGCAACGGCTCTCAATCTCTGCGTATCGTCACCATACCAGGTTACATGTCGTCCCGGGTGGACAATAACAGCAGGAGCAGCATTAGCCATAGCTCGAGCCGTTTCTCTAATCTGTTGTGGTTTAAGTGTTGTTACACCATATGCCCACTCAGGTGTATATTGTTGAACATGCTCTTTTAATTGATCGAAACCGTAGCAATATTTTTCAACATATTTCTTATCGTAAAGTTCTTCGTTGATGATTACGTTCATCCAAGTCAGAAGCAAAGCCATGTCAGTCGATGGCTTAATTGGCAACCAAAATTTTGATTTACTTGCCGCTGTTGAAAAGCGTGGATCTACAGTGATGATAGTCGCACCTTTGTCAATAGCATCAGACATTTCCTGAACCTGACCATTATGCATATTTTCACCAATATGCGAACCAATCAGAACCAAACACTTGGTATCGCGAATATCTGTATTCTCAGGAGAATTAATCCCTTGACCATATGTCGCAATAAAGGCAACCTCGCGGGGACCTCTACATTGTGCATAGGACGGAGCTGCAATATTATTAGAGCCTAAGCCCTTTAATACATTGCCAAAATATTTACCTCCTGAACCATGAGAAAACAGAGCTAATGATTCCGGACCATGCTCTTCTTTAACCTTTTTCAGTTTTGCAGCAATGTAGTCGAAAGCTTCATCCCATGTTGCTTCACGAAAAGTTTGCTTACCCCTTTCCTCTGTACGAATCAAAGGTGTCTTAAGTCTATCCTCATCGTTGTACATACCAACACCGCCGGTACCACGAGGACAGAAACGTCCATTACAGTTAGGGTCATCATTGTTACCAATGATTTTCTTTATGCGACCATTCTCATCTTTATAAACCCAACCTGCACACTTCCAGAAACATACTTCACAGTATGTAGGGGTGCGTGTAAAGTCAAAGGGTCCCTTAAAATGGGATGGATTGGTTTTAACCAGATTACTAGCGAAGGCATCCAAAAGGCCTCCTCCAAAGATTAATCCGGCAGCGCTTAAAGAACTAATTTTTAAAAATTGTCTTCTGCTGTTCATATGATACTAATTTTCATATTTAGGTCGTATGGAAATCTCCATAGAATTTAGGTATTCTTATTTATCTATTTCAATAACAAAATTTCTTCAGATGATAAAAATTTGCTTTTAAAGATTGTTGAATAGGTTGGCTTATCAAGCTATAAACTGCAAACCTACACACATCAACACATCTAGAAACTTAGATTTATGCATGTAAACATATATAAAAAGAGCAATTGAAAAAATGTTTTAAAATCACTGACAACATTTTAGATTTATTCTAAAGAATAAAACCATTCAATCACCTTAAAATCAGAAGAAAACAGAACTATTTAGATCGTGAATAAATAGAATTATATTCATACTTTAATGTCTGAAATATCTTCCATACGATTGAAGTTTGTGAAGGTGTTTGCGGAATAATAATCAAGATCTGATGAAAGTATAAAAAATTGAGTCTCCAGGCTTGAAATGAGATTCATCATTTTCAAATTCCGCGATTGAAGCGCTTGATGGAAGTAATTTGATGCTGATGAAGCATAAGCAGCAACTAAAGGTTGCTGACGACCAGATTCGTCTATGGGTATGATAGCATTGCCCTTTAATTGATTCAATAAATCAACAAACAGTGCAGTTGGTATATGTGGGGTATCGCATGAAATAACAAGGTAAATATCAGCTTCAACAGACTTCATACAGGTGCTGATACCACCAATCGGTCCACAATCGGGAATTTTATCGGCTATCATTGGTAAATCAAGATAAGCATAGTCGCCATTTGCAGTACTGATCACCAGTTCGTGACAAAGCGGCTTTAAAGTATCAATGGCATATTCAATCAAAGCTTTGCCTCGGTACTTCACCAAGCCTTTCTCCTGCCCCATCCTCTTGCTTTTGCCACCAGACAATACAATTCCTACAATTTTAGCTTCATTATTTTGCATGCTTAAAACTAAATAAAATATCCTTCTATAATCATATGAATAATCAAAATCTTAATAATCTACTCAAACTCAACCCTACAATTAACCAGACATTAACATCTTTTTGTTTTATTTTCACATCTGAGTTCGTACCTTTAGAATGATTTCAAATAAGAGTTTTTATATCTATCCGGAACTTAAAAAAATGAAACTTAAATTAGTAATAATAGGCCTGTTACTCTCTACACTTAGTCAGGCCAGCACACAATCAGAAATGGAGAAAAAAAATACAGAAATAGCGACACTAGGCGCAGGGTGCTTTTGGTGTGTCGAAACAATCTTTGAAGAATTAAAAGGCGTCATTAATGTCGAATCTGGCTATATGGGAGGAGAAACTCTCAATCCAAGCTACAAAGATGTTTGTACGGGCGAGACGGGACATGCTGAAGTTTGTCAAATAACATTTGACCCAACAATTATTAGCTTTGAAGAACTTCTCGAAGTTTTTTGGCAAATTCACAATCCGACAACTTTAAACAGACAAGGTGCAGACGTTGGGACCCAATACCGTTCCGTTATTTTTTATCACAATGACAATCAAAAACAAATTGCAGAAGACCTTTTAAAATCCCTTGATAAATCAGGAGCCTGGGACGACCCAATCGTTACAGAAATTTCTCCTGCCAAGGAATTCTATAAAGCTGAAAACTACCATCAGGATTACTACAATTTGAATAAATCACAACCCTACTGCAGTTTTGTAATAAAACCAAAGATAGAGAAATTCAAAAAAGCTTTTGAATCGAAATTAAAAAAATAAAACTTGATGAGGGGATATGTTGATTTGAGGATTTGATGATCAATGAAAGAAGGTGTATATTATGAATCAACAATGGTACAATACTTGCTAATTTCTGTTCGGAAAATTAAAAAGTAAAACTATTTAAAACAGAATATCATGAATAAAATCATCACTTTACTGACTCTTATTATAATCAGCTTTGCCTCTATTAAGGCTCAGAATGTAGAGCGCTATAAGGATTATCACGACAAGGGTAGAATGTTGATTTTGGAAGGGAAGTATCAGGAAGCCATTGCTCAATTAGATACGGCTATTCAAATTATGCCCTATTATGCCAGAATATTTCAAGACCGAGGTTATGCCTACATGCAACTGAAGAATTACGAACTGGCTGTCCGGGATTTTGATCACGTCTTAAAAAAACAGCCCTACCTAAATGAGGTCAAATTACAAAGAGGCATGGCACTGTATCATCTAAACTATATAGACGATGCCGAAAAAGATCTGATCAGTGTGCAAGAAGCCAGACCTGATAAAAATTATGAGGCTGAGTATTATCTGAATAATATTTATAAAGAAAAGGAGTTGTTACGTCATCAGGAACAGGAAAAAATCAATAAGTTGAGATATCAGGCTGAATCTTGCCGATTGGAAAGAGCCAGACACAGGGAGGATATTATTTGGAATACAGTTGTTCCTTTAGCATTCTGGACTACGCTTTTCTTAAGCTGGTAAACCTCAATTCAGAATGCATTTCCGAATGTAAACAAAAAGCTCCACCCTGTTTGGATGGAGCTTTTATCTGGAGTAAAACTACAAAGAGATTATTCTCCTTTTAGTGTGCTTTTAGGTTTTTCGCGATTCAGCATATCGATGGTTTTTTGGTCAAGTTTCGACACTTTCCATTCCGGTTGCTTAATTTCAGTTTTGTCTTGTGCTGACAACCACTCAATATTGTATAAACCTCTCAAAACTTTTTCCTCTTTTTCTTCAGCTGACATACTATCGAAAGCCGCACGACGTTCAGCCGCTTCTCTTTGCTTCTCTTCTTCTATCTCAGCCTGCTCGTTATAGAAAGCTTCAGCTCTAAGATTTTTAAGGTAAGGCAAGGCTACCGTTGGGAATAATTCCAACAACAACATTTCCTTCTCATTCTGAGCAAGCTTAACACCACCAAACTCTTCCAAAACTAGGTTTTCAGGTGCTTTATATTTACTCACGTCATACGGCGTTGCTTCACGCTGACCACAAATTTTCTGACGGAAATCCGGATCAATATCAATTGGTGTCTCACCATACTCCCCTTTCACCAAGTTGAAGAACTGATTGTTCACATTGGTATAGGGTGCTTTTCCGCTGTTCACATCCAAAACATAGTTTACAGCCTGTACACCAATAATTTGTGATGATGGTGTAACCAAAGGAGGACAACCGGCAGCCACTCGAACCTCAGGAACTTTCTTAAGTACGGTTGGCAATAAGTCTTCAAGCCCCAAACCTTTCAATTGAGCCAACATATTGGTGTACATTCCACCTGGAATTTCAGCATTCTTAACTTCTTCGTTAGGAGCCGGGAAATTAAACCAGGCATCAATGGCGTTACAAACCTCCAACAACTCAGCTTCATTATCAGCCTTAGCCAATGAAATTGCCTTGTCGAAAAGCGCATCGATATCAGCTGGTAAATAATCGGCTGTAATATCGAACTCACGAGGGAACATCTTATATGAGTCAAATTCTGCAATTCGCTCACGAATACCTTTCAATTCCGCATTGATCTTCACAACAGCATCCAAATCGACACCCGTATCCAAACCAAGCTTATCAGCAAAAATCTGAATGATCTCGAAAGCCGGAGCAGCTGGTCCACCGGCAAAGTTCAGTATATTGGTATCAACAATATCAACTCCATTTACAATAGCCATCAATACTGCACCCAAACCATAACCTGGTGTACAATGCGTATGGAAATCGATAGGCACTTTCACCTCATTTTTCAGACGCTTCACAATTTTTCCTGAAAGTGATGGAGGAATCAATCCAGCCATATCCTTTACTGAAATCATATCAGCACCCAAAGCTTCCATCTGCTTTGCTTTGTTTATGAAATAATCAACATCAAAGATTTTCTTAGGCAACTTTTTACCCGAAAACATGGCTTGAATGCGCTGCTTGCGTGTAAATTTCGGATCAACCGTATAACACACAGCACAGTCAGCAATACCGCCCGCTTCCTTAATATACTTAATGGTGGTTTCCATATTTTTCACGTCGTTCAGACAATCGAAAATACGCATGATACCCAAACCACTTTTCACTGCATTTTTATTGAAACCTTCGATCACCGATTCCGGATATGGACTATAACCAAATAGGTTACGACCACGAGACAGAGCCGTTAAATAAGACACATCGCCTATTTCCTTTTTAATTGATTCCAATCGATACCATGGATCCTCATTCAAATAACGCATTACTGAATCAGGAATAGCCCCACCCCAAACTTCCATGGCATAGAAATTAGCCGCTTTATAATATGGCAATACTTTCTCTATTTCGTGCTGAGGCACACGAGTGGCAAATAAAGACTGCTGACCATCACGCAGGGTCAGGTCACGAATTTTAAGTTTAGCCGTACGTTTTATTTTTGCACGCTCTGCAGCAATTGACTTTCTGTTAGCCTCACGCTTGGCTTCAAATTCAGCCTTACGCTTACCTTCCAAATAGCCTTTGGCTACCAATGGGAACAACTCCAAAAGCATGAACTCTTTATCGTCCTTAGCCAATTTTACGTCCCCGTATTGAGGAAGCCTTGGGTTCTCTGGAGACTGATATTTGCTCACGTCATAATCTTCTTTCTCAGCCTTCCCTGTGATTTTCTCACGGAATTCAGGCGCAATTTCGATAGGTGTTCTACCGTACTCTCCTTTTACAAGACTGAAGAATTGGTTGGAAACATTGGTGTAAAACTGACGACCTGAATTCTCATCGATTACACAGTTTACAGCCTGTACCCCGATAATTTGAGAAGAAGGAGTTACCAATGGCGGACAGCCTGCATCCAGGCGCACCACTGGTACAACTTCCAACACTCTCTCGAGTAGGGTTTCCAAACCTAAAGCTTTCAACTGGTTCAGCATGTTGGTATACATACCACCAGGAATCTCGGCTTTCTTAACCATTTCGTTAGGAGCCGGGAAATTAAAATATTTTTCGATAGCATGACAAGCCACTAAAAGCTCATCTTCTTTATCTGTTTTAGCATACTCAATGGCATCATCGAACAATTTGTCGATATCAGCCGGTAGCTTATCTTTTGTAATATCAAATTCGATAGGGAATTGCTTATAGCTATCAACTTCAGCCAAAGCTCCCAAACGAATTTCTTTTAGTATTTTATTTATCTCAACAATCGTTTTGGCATCACCATTCAATTCAATACCCAATTTCTGGCAGAAAAGGTAGATCAACTCATAAGCAGGAGCCGCAGAACCGCCAGCAAAGTTCATGATGTTTGTATCAATAATATCAACACCATTAATAATAGCTGTTAAAGCTGAGGCCAACCCGTATCCCGGGGTTGAATGAGAGTGAAAGTCAACAGGAACAGTCAATTCCTCTTTGAATCGGCGAATAATTTGCCCTGCACGCGAAGGTGAAGCCAAACCTGCCATATCCTTTAAGGAAATCATGTCGGCACCCATAGCCTCCAATTTCTTGGCCAGATTTACAAAATATTCAAGATCAAAAATCTGATCAGGAAGATTCTTAACAGTCAATCGGTCACGATCCTCTTTTTTCTCGGGAAATTTTGAATCTACTGTATAACAAACCGCACAATCGGCAATACCACCAGCTGCTTTCACATACTTAATGGTCGATTTCATGTTCTCAATATCGTTAAGACAATCGAAAATACGCATGATACCCAAGCCCGACTTAACGGATTGTGTATTGAATTTTTCAATCACCGACTCAGGATAAGGATTGTAACCAAACAGATTTCGTCCACGAGACAAAGCCGTCAGTTTAGAAACATCACCAATCTCTTTTTTGATTGATTCAAGACGATACCAAGGATCCTCGTTCAAATAACGCATCACTGAGTCAGGAACAGCACCACCCCATACTTCCAAAGCATAAAAACCCGCTTTTTTATACAAATGAAGAACCTTCTCAATTTCTGCCTGAGGCATTCTTGTCGCAAAAAGCGATTGTTGTCCATCTCTTAAGGTAAGATCTCTAACTAATAATTTCCTATTTTTAATCATATCCCTAAACTTGATTAGAAACGCAACAAGTGCTGCATTTAGTTAATTATGTGCCTGCTTGAATTCAAAACAATATTTCCTGTTTGTCTTTCGATTCCAAATTTATAAATATTTTCATATTGAAGAAATAATTCTTCATTAACTCTTCTATGTTCTACAATACCTGCACTTAATGATTTACATGACTTTTATCATTAATGATTTTTTTCAATATTAAATGCATTTTATTGCAAACGATATAGACCATCTGATTCGTTTTACAGTAATTCTGCACAACGAACTCACAGACAAAAGTATAACAACACAAACAAGAAACATAAACACATAGTTAACCTTAATCTCGTACTGTTAATAATAGTATTTGCAATTTTATTACATTAAAGATGATCTGAAGTCCGAATCTGTTCTACAACATGATGCGAACATGATTTTTTAATCCAATTCTTTTACTAAAACCTAGCTACAAGTCTGAAAATCATTTCTTATTTTGCATTGAAGCTCCAATTTATCCTCTTTTAAAATGAATATTAAGCTTAAAAATTCCCAATACCGAAAGTTCTGTGCCTATGGCTTCCTTAAAAATCTACGTTTTTTTGATGCCTTCCTCATTCTTTTTCTTTTAGATAAAGGAATGAGTTACACCCAGATTGGGACACTGTATGCTGTCAGAGAAATCATTACAAATCTGTTCGAGATTCCTTCCGGACTGATTGCTGATAATTACGGACGAAAAAAATCTTTGGCTGGAGCTCTTCTCATATTTACACTCTCCTTCCTTATATTCTGGCTATCAAACAATTTTTGGTTTTATCTAGTAGGTTTTATCATATTTGGTATGGCAGACGCCTTCCGTTCGGGTTCACACAAAGGCATGATGATGGATTATCTGAAGCTAAATAATTGGATGAACTTTAAATCGGAATATTACGGACACACCCGATCGTGGTCGCAACGTGGCTCTGCCCTATCTTCACTAGTGGCGGGAGTTTTGGTTTTAATAGATGGAAACTACCAAAACATCTTTATCTATTCCGTGATTCCCTATGCCATCAATTTCATTCTAATCCTGAGCTATCCTTCGGAAATTGACAAAGCAATTATGCACAAACCAAAAGAAGATAAATCTTTAATAAAGAGCTTCAACAGTTTATACAAGGTGATGAAGCGAAAATCGGTATTCAAACTGGTTAGTACATCAGCATTCCACACCGCTTATCTAAAGGCTTTAAAAGATTATATACAAGCTATCATGCTGGCAATTGCTCTTCTGATTCCAAATTTTATTGGGCTTGATATAGACAGACAAAACGGATTAATAATCGGAATTCTCTATTTTGCCATTTATTTACTAACTGCCTATGCCTCTCAATATTCTACTTTCTTCCTACAAAAAGCACCTTCCAATTTCGTTAGAAAAACGCTCTTTTTAGGCCTCAGTTTTGGTGTTATTTGTGGTATTTTCTATGTTTCTGAAATGTGGATTGGCGCTTTTATAGCCTTTGCACTTATTTATATTATAGAGAATGTTCGCAAACCTATTTTAACTTCATTTGTTGCAGACCATGTTCCCAGTGAACTACTAACCTCTGTTTATTCATCACAATCACAACTTCGAACATTGTTCTCGGCTGGTATCGCCTTTATCTTTGGAGTCAGTGCCGATATCTGGGGTATTGGTTTATCCCTGATTATAGTTTCCGGAGCACTAATCATTCTTGCCGGTTTAATCAGTTACAGAAAAAAAACCTAAAAATAATTCAAGCCGTAAAAGGATGTAAAACTTGTTTGATGAATCATCTTTACACATTAACAAATTCATTACATTTGCGCCCCACAATAAATTAAACAATGGAACTAAAACAGATACTTCAGGACATCTACACCGAACTTGCAGATAAAAATGACAAAGGACAGGTTGCAAGTTATATACCCGAATTGGCGAATATCAATCCCAATAAATTCGGCATTCATTACATTTCACTTGAAGGAAACAGTTATGGTCTGGGCGATCATCAGGAAAAATTTTCATGCCAAAGTATCATTAAGGTTTTATCGCTTTGCCTGGCAATTAAAAACGAAGGGGTTAAAATATGGAAACGCGTTGGAGTTGAACCATCCGGCACACCATTTAATTCCTTAGTTCAGCTGGAATACGAACACGGCATTCCACGAAACCCATTTATTAATGCAGGAGCCATTGTTATTTGCGATATCTTACTGAGCCAACTCGAAAATCCAAAGGATGATTTTCTGGCTTTTGTACAAAAACTAGCTCTTAACTCAAATATCAATTACAACCCAAAGATTTCAGCATCTGAAAAAGCACATGGTTACAGAAATGCAGCACTCATCAACATGATGAAATCATTTGATAATATCGAAAACTCCATTGATGATGTTTTAGACTTCTACTACGATATTTGTTCCATTGAAATGACCTGTGAAGAATTGGCACAAACCTTCCTGCTTTTTGCCAATAATGGTTGCATTCCAAACTCAAATGAACGCATCATCACAACCAGTCAATCCAAACGTATTAATGCCATTATGCAATGCTGTGGTTTTTACGACGAAGCGGGTGAGTTTTCATTTAAAGTGGGTTTACCAGGCAAATCAGGAGTTGGAGGCGGCATTGTAGCCATTCATCCAGGCAAATACGCTGTAGCTGTCTGGAGTCCCCGATTAAATAAGAAAGGGAATTCGTACAAGGGTATTTTAGCCTTAGAACTACTGACCACAAAATCAGAACTTTCAATATTCTAAGATCTTATTAATCCACAAAAAAGCCGCAAATCAAATCTTTGATTCGCGGCTTTATCCTTTATCCTTTATCCTTTATCCTTTATCCTTTATCCTTTATCCTTCAAGACTAGAATAACTTTTCCAGCACTTCTCTTACAGTTTCCATATCTGGATCGATATCAAAAACATGTGAAGGCTTAAGATAAATCACTTCTTTTTCTCTCTTGATTCGCTCTTCACCACCTCCTGTGATATTTAGCATGATGCAGGCATCTTTATCAAGCTTGCCTTCCTGAGCTTGTTTGACCAAGGTAGCAACTGCAACAGCAGCTGCGGGATGAATATCGTTTCCTTCAGTTTCCAGAAATAGTTTGGCTGCTTCAAGCGCTTCCTCATTGCTGGCAACGAGAACATCACCTCCGGCATCTTTCATCGCATCGAACAAACCTCCGGCAATTGGGTATGGCGGTTTACGATTCGACAATACTTTTGCATCAATCTCTTCAACCTGCTTCCGTGCCAACTCATCCTCCAATGGCAACATGGCGCGAGAATCTGCTTTCCAGGCATCGTGTATAGGAAGAAATGGTGCATTCTGAGAAACCATCAACTTCATCTTGTTCTGACCATAACGACCATCTTCAATAAAACGAAGATTCGCTTCCCAGGCAGCAATAGCACCCGTTCCACTTCCTACAGCCTGAAAGTAATAATCAGGAATCTGACCAATCTCACTAACCGCTGAAAGAACCGTCGTTCCCATACCATCGCGACGAGCGACATTCTTAGCTCCACCTTCGGCCACGAAGCCATCCAAAGCACAAGCCAAATTCGACAGATGTATGGCATCAAAATAATCACTTCCCGATTTGGTTGCAATCAAACGCACATTATCTTTAATTGGCTCATCGAACCAAAGTGCCGACAGGTTATCCTCTGGTACTGAAAGTAGCAAAGGAATATTATTATCAGAACAAACACGAGCAAAAGCTCTGGCCGTATTACCAGCAGAAGCTACAACCAAAACCTGATCGGTTGAATTCAATCGACCACTTACCGCATATGCCTCAGTCTCTTTAAATGAACAGGTACGAAAATTAGCCCCTTTCTCTGGCCAATACCCACTAAACGTGATATACAAATTATTTAAGCCTAAATACTTTGCTAAACCTTCACTCTTGTAAGTTGCAGGCGCTGAAGAACCTTCCAGGGTTTTACGAATTGGCAACCAATCAGAAAACTTATAAATCCCTAAAGAATTATCCTTTACTTCCAATTGTTTATTTTCGTAGATCGCTCGAATTAATGACGGATCACTTTCGCCCGGAGCATCCAAGGTCCAACCTTCATCTTCAAATCGTTTACCTGTTTTTACGGATTCCAGTTTATATTGAGTCGCTTGAAATTCTTTTGTCATGCTTAATAATGTTTTATTTTTTTTGAGACCCTAAAAATAGCAATTGATTATTAGATATCAATCAAGTCTCTCCATAATCTATTAACTGAAAGTTATACGCTGGAAAATCACAACATAATTTTCCCCTTCAAAACCACAAAGCCGATGCAAATTACGGTATTTATGATTCAATTAACAATTATTGACGTTTCAATTCATAAGATCGGCTATTTTAATTCCAATATTTCGTAATTTTCAGCTTTAAATTTTTCACCTATCATATAATACACATGAAATTACTTTACAGATCTTTCATGCTGCTTTCTGCAGTTTTTTTTGGAAGTTTTAGCGCTCATGCTCAAAACTTAAAAATTGATATCAAACTTGAGAATGTTAGTGATAGCTCTGCTTACCTTGCCCACTATCTAGATGGGCGAATTTTTGCCGATGATACCACCCAACTTGTCAATGGTGTTGGCTTGTTTCAAAAGGATAGTCTACTGGATCAAGGCATCTACGTGGTTTATTTGCCCTCACAAAAATACTTCGATCTCTTGATTGGCAATGATCAGGAATTCTCAATCAAATCGAACTCAGAAGATTTTGTCAATATGCTTACCATAAAAGGATCAGAGGAAAGTGAGGCTTTCGCTGACTTTCAGAAATTTATGAAAGAAAAAACTGAAAACAGCCGAAAACTACAGGCGGAATATAAAGACAAACTTAAAGATGAAAAAGCCAAGGCTGAATACCGGGCACTTTTTGAAAAAGCCGATAAAGAAGTGAAAGCCTACATCAAAACCTTAAATGAAAAATTCCCTAAACCCAGCTTTGTATCCGAGTTTGCCAACTTTACGCTTTCACCTGAAGCTCCGGATTTCAGCGACTCGATTGCTTCCGATGTTCCTGACAGAGAAAAAGAAATAAAACTCAGAAATTACCTTTGGACCAAAAATCATTATTTATCAAATCTGAATCCTGCTGACGATAGATACCTGCGCACCCCTTTGCTAAAAGATAAACTGAAGTTTTTCTTCGAAAACATACTCATTCAACAACGCGATTCTATTGTAAAAGAATCTGTCAAGTTGATTGAACAAGCCCGACCAAACAAAAAATGTTTCCAGTATTACACGCAGTATGCGCTTAATTATGCCATTAAATCAAAAATAATGGGTGTCGATGCTGCTTTTGTCGATTTGGCCAGACGTTACTATTTGAGTGGACAAGCCACCTGGGCCGACTCAACGCTGATGGCTAATATAAAGGAGCGAGTGATTAAGCTTCAATACAATTTACTTGATATGAAGGCCCAGGACTTGGCTCTTGAAACCATTGACGGCGAATTTGTGAGGCTTCATGAAATTGATGCCAACTACACCATTCTGTATTTCTTTGAAACCGACTGTGGACACTGTAAAAAAGTAACTCCTCACCTAATACCTGAAATACTTGAACCATATAAAGACTTAGGCATCAAAATAATGGCGATTTACACACAGCAAGATAAAGAAGCCTGGCAAAAATACATTGAGGATAACGTACTCTATGACTTTGTGAATTGCTACGATCCCAACTATCAAAGCAATTTTAGAATCTTTTACGATGTGTATTCAACGCCAACCATTTACCTTTTAGATAAAAATAAAAAGATCATTGCTAAACGATTGGATTTAGAAAATCTAAAGGGCTTCCTCGATCATGAACGAAAAGTGAAAGCCGAAAAATCATAAACAAGTTTAAATTATGACACTTAAGCTATCCTACTGGGGTAGCTTTTTTACTTCGCTCTTAATTATAAAAAACAAATCCATCCGAATGAATACGACAGAACTGCTGTATAGCCTGCAAATGATTGTGCATTACAGCTTACATCTTTTATTTCCTGGAGCTGTAGCCTGGTTCTTTTTTCGGGACCAATGGAAAAAGGCTTGGCTGATAATGCTTGCAAGCATGCTGGTTGATTTGGATCATTTATTAGCCACGCCTATATTCGAAGCAGGACGATGCAGTATTGGTTTCCATCCCCTGCACTCCTATCATGCCATTGCAGCTTATTTTATTATGGTTTTCTTTCCAAAATCACGAATTATAGCCATTGGCTTGTTACTTCATATGTCCACCGATTTTCAGGATTGTTTGTGGATAAAATTTCTAATCCAATAGAGTTAGAACCCAGTACTCAAAAGAAAAGATAATACATACTCAATATCAACTCACGCAAGGGTAAAGTAATAACAAAAAAAGGTGAGAACTTCATCGCTGAACTCTCACCTTTTATTTTTAATTAATCAAACTTACTGAGCTTCCATGTAAGCTTTTAATCCATTGAGTGTTTGAGTAAACTCAGATCCCAACTGCCTAATCAACTTACCTTCTGATTGTCCTTCTTTCACATTTAAGTAGCCTCTATATGACACCTTACATTTATTAGGTCCCTGTGCAGTAACATAAATATGAACTGCCACATATTCAGCTGGCATATACTCATCGAAAGGAATGAAACAAATGTGCTTGTTATCCGGGTCAAAAATCAAAACGGTTTCTAATCGATCTGATCCATCAACCATTTTCATTTCTCTAACGGCATCCCGACCTTGTCCGTCTGCTGAAGATGATTTTACTATTGCAGGCGCATATTCTTCTACTTTCTCAAGCGATGCAATCAACTTCCACACTTCATTAGCCGGAGCCTTTATCGTTACTATTCTTTTCACTTTAGGCGGTAACATTTTAGCAGGTTTCATTTGTGAAAAAGCACTGGCTGAAATTCCAACCAACAGTAAAACAATCAAGCAAAACTTTGATATTGTATTCTTCATCTTTCTTATTTAAAAATTGATTCCAACTTCTCTGTTAAAGACTTTCCTCGCAATTGTTTACCAACAATCTTCCCTTCTTTATCCAAAAGAATAATATAAGGAATACCGCTAAACTGATATTCTTTCATGATATCTTTTCCTGCACCTGGTGCTTGAATTTGTGGCCAAGGCATATTTTCCTGACGCATTGCTTTTTTCCAGGCATTCTTGCTCTTGTCAATAGACACACTCAGAATATTAACACCTTTATCTTTATAATGCTCGTAAGTTTCTTTCAAATGAGGAATTTCATTACGGCATGGGCCGCACCACGATGCCCAAAAGTCTACAATCAGATAGTTACCTCTGAAATCCTTAAGATTAATCATTTTTCCATCTACATCAGGGAATTCAAAAATTGGCGCTTCTTTTCCAATCGCTAATCTTTCTTTTTGAGCAATTGCTTCATCTCTGGCATTTTTGTAATCAATTAAAGGCTGGTAATTCGGATTCTTTGCCTCCAAAGTTTTAATAATTTTCTCAACCAAAGGTTTATCACTTTCTTTTCTTAAAGAACTCAATACCGAGATAATTGAATTACGATCAGCGTAATGTTCTGCGATATAACGGGTTCTGGCATCAAGATCGTCATAACAAGCATTATAACCTTTACCGGCAACTTCTTTCCACTTTTCACAATCTGACAATGAAGCCTCATACATAACCTTTCCGGCAGCAATCATACTTTGGTAATTACGATAGTAATTATAAGATAACAAATTCATTACCTCATTACTTTTACCACCATCAATATAAACATAAGGCGGATTTTTAATCTTCATTTTAGCCGTATCCTGGCCCCTGAAATCAACTTTTAAATCTTCATCTTCAGCCCAAAATTGAACCGACTGCCACTTCTGACAATCCAAGGTGTAAACACCTGGCTTATCCACCTTCATCTCAAACTTATAAGTCCCATCAGGATTCACTGCTACAGAATCGACTATGGTTTTATCAAAACCATTTCGCTTAATAATATTCATTTTAAACCGATTATCAGGAAATTTCACTTTTCCATGAATCGTAATGGTATCTTTAACTGGTGCCTGGCACGAGCAAAGAATTAATGCTAAAAATGCAACAAGTAAATTTTTCATTTTTTAATATTTTAGTCCCAATAAACATTGGGTTGTGATTGCTATTCTTATATTGATTCTGCCAAACCAAAATAGATGCAATCAGTTAGAATTATATATCGTTAAATTGTATGCTGTAGTACTAATATTTATGGAACCTCAGCCATTTCTTATTATTTCTTTGCTGGTTTCATTCCCCCCATTCTAATCATTGGCACAGAAATAATCTTTGTTCCAGCTTTCTCTGCTTCTAAATCTGCTTTTTTAGACGCGGATTGTGTTGCCTTAGCTTCTTCAACATTACCAACCAACTCTAAAAGGTTAGCTTTGGTTGCCAAATAACCCGATTTGTGCTCAGGACGAGTTTCATTTCTGGCTGCATAATCAGCCCAGCGAAGTGCTTTTAGCAATAAATCTTTGTCTTTTGATACTTTAGCAATGGTCGAAGCTGCAGAATCGAAATATCTGAATTTGTCTGCATTTTCTCTCACTAAAGAAAAATCAAGAGCTGCATCAATAGTGTAAGCATATTTGTCCCAATCATTCAAACGGGAATATTCATTCTTTAAAGCTATAGCAATCAACTCAGAAGCCTTATCGTAATTTGAGTTTTGAAGATCAGTAATCAAAGCATCAAAGCCTTTTTTGTCATATACACGGCCTTTCCCAGGATAGAAGTATGAATATTCTTCAATCTTCTTATTATAAGTTTTATAAATCTTGGCATCCACTTCCTCAGCGCCGAGCACTTCAGCTAACTTAGCTCTATTCTTTACAAGAAAACGAAACTCGTCGGTTGCCGGATTCTTCATGAAATACTTCACAATATTCCAGTTTTCCTTTTTCAACAAATCCTCTTTTTTCAGACTTGAAATATAAACATCAGCCTTTTCTGCTTCTTCCTTTCCCAGGTTAGCCATACGCAGCGATCGTAAATAAGAAAACATAAACTCGCCATCGCGTTTCCCCGCTTCGTACTCTTTTTGCAAAGCAGCAAAATTTTTGTCATCCGATTGCGCTTCTTTTATATAAGCGATAAACTCATCAGCACTATAAGCTCCGACAACACGATGAATAACTTCACCTTTTGCATTAATTACCAGAAAAGTAGGATAAGCATTAATTTTCCAACCTGGCTTTAGAGCAGGCCCCTCTCCTTTTTCCATATCGAGCTTATAGTTCACAAAATTGGCATTGAAATAATCAGCAACATGATCCTGTGTAAACACATCCTTGGCCATCATCTTACATGGTCCGCACCAAGAAGTATAGCAGTCAACAAAAATCAATTTATTGCTCTTCTTAGCCTTTTTTAAAACCTTGTCCCATTTTGCATGTTCAAACTCAACAGAACGATTCTGTGCCATTGAAGCTGTAGAAATAAAAAGCCCCGAAAGAGCCAATACAATCACTGTTAGTAAATTTTTCATGTTATTATTTTAAATAAGTATTCTATTGCCGAGACAAAACAGCCTGCCAGCTGCCAAAGCCATAAAGTAGATCGTCCGATAATAATTAATAGATTATAATCCTTTTAGTTACGACGAGATATGCGTCACTCATCCGAAGCAAATTTCACGTCATCAGTTTAAAGACCCCGACATTTTACTTTATCCCTAAAAAGAAAATGTTAAATATTGTAATAATTACAAATTCTGCCTTTTACTTCAGCAATTCAGCTTTCAGCTTCAGAAAAGTATTTTTAAATCCAGCATCTAAATTTTCAGTAGCCAGCCCCATATCGCACCACTTGGCGGCCTCAGCACGAAGCTCCTTATCATCAGCAGCCCGGTTTACAGGTAAGGCATAATTGTATAAGGACATGACACTTTTATCAATTAAGCCCGATTTTAAGTACTTCGAAACAGTACTCACAAAAGTCTTCCAATCGTTCAGGCTTCTGGCAGTAGAAATCTCAGAATAAGCCAAAATCATAGCTTTATCCTTAATATTGAACTTTTCAAGATCAGCTTCGAATTGTGATTTTCTTTCCAGATTTAAATGAAAATCTCCTGATTCTGTTTTATCACATAGTTGGTTCCCTTGACGCAAGAATGTGTAATAAATCTTATCACCTACTTCTTTTTCGCCAAACAAGTTTTCAAATTTCTCTTGATTATTCAATAAGTATTGAAAAGCTTTATTATCTGTATTGTTGATATACTTTTTTACCAGATCCCAGTTTTCCCGGCTTAGTAACTTATCAGAAGTCAAGTCATCAAAATATTTTCCGATAACCATCTTCAGTTTTACATTTTCACCTGCAGATTCAAGCACCTTCAAGTAATTGACCAGAAACTTGTAATCAGAAACGCCTTCTTTTTCATAAATTTCGTTGTAATCAGAAAGATTCATCTCACCTTTTAAAGCTTTATTAGCAAATTTCAGGAAGTCAGATTTGGGCATGGAACCAACAGCCTTATGAACAATCTTTTCGTTAGCATCAATAAAAATCAAAGTTGGATAGGCAGTAACCCGCAGTTTTGATTTCAGACTTAAACCTGGTTCTTTCTCCATATCAAATTTCACATTAACGAAATTCTGGTTGAAGAAAGTTCCAACTTCTGTGTCTGTAAAAACATTCTTTGCCATCATTTTACAGGGACCACACCAGCTTGTATAAGCATCGATAAAAATGAGTTTGTTTTCATTTTTAGCTTTCTTAATAATCTCCTGCCAAGAGCTATGCTCAAATTTAATCCCGGCATGATCTTTACTATCTGATTGCAGTTGAGCGTATGATTCCTGACAAAAAAACAGACAGAAAGACAAACAAACAAGTATTGTTTTAATTTTATTCATTAGTAAAAATTTAGGAATAGAATTCATCTGACAGCCGGAGAAACTTGATGATAGAAGTTTCTCCTGATATCATAAATGATTGTATTCTATTAAATTGAAAAGAACCAGTCAAATAAATGACTGAATTGAGATTTACAAGTAGCCCGGATTCTGAACCAAGCTCCCTTTTGTAATATCGATTTCTCGCTTGGGAATTGGTAATACATAACGACCAGCAGGCACATCCTCGTATACACCATCACCATTTTTAAACTGAAGCTTTCTCCCGGTACGGATAATATCGTAACGATGTAATCCTTCAAAAGCCAGTTCTTTCTCGCGCTCAAGCATAATACGATCAATTAAATCCTCAGTTGTAGCAAAATCAGAAAGATTGTAATCAACAAAAGCAGCATCAGCACGACTGGCAATAGCATTCAACAAATCAAGCGCTTCCTGCACTTTACCATCAGTTCTGGCCAAAGCTTCAGCACGTGTCAAATACATTTCGGACAAGCGAATCATAGGAATATTATCACGTCCATCTTTATTATTAAACTTACTGGTTGTAAGTTTGCCGGAATTGTATATTGATAAAGGATTCCCTTCCCAGATCAAATCTGTTATTCTTTGATCAGTACCGGAAAATTTTCCTATATAATCATCGGATACATAACCAACCGATTTTGAATAATAAGGATAATAATGTGTACCAAACTGATGATCTCCCCCATTGAAAGTTAAAGGGATTGCATAAATAAACTCTTCATCTAAATCTACATCAACCCCACTGCTAATTGGAAATACAGAACGAAGATCAGGTGCTAATCTATAAGTAGAGTTATTAACAAAAAATGCAGATTCTTCCGCTGCTTTTTGAAAATTCCCCATGTATAAATACACTCTTGAAAGTAATGCATGTACACTTCCCTTCGTTGCGCGAGCTCTGGTTTCTAAATCATCATCGTATTCAACCCTCAAATCGGGTAAAGCCTCAGATAAATCCTTTATAATTTGTGTGTAGACCTCATCATTTGTAGAACGCTTCAATGCATTATTTGAAACAAATTCTGTTCCCGCATAGGGAGCAAGTTGTAAGGGTAAACATAAGCCATCCATTTTTCCTTTCAAAGCTCCATCCCCGTACAAACGCAGCATAACTAAGTAATTGTAAGCTCTTAAGAATTTAGCTTCAGCCACATGCTGCTTTTCAAGATCCTCATTATAGGTTCCCAACTCAGGAACTGATTTGATGATGACATTAGCTACATTTATTGCCGAATAGGTCTTAGACCATATTTCTTCAGCCGTATAATCATCTGTTAATAAATTACCTGACACCAAGGCCATACTGTATGTGCTCGTCACCTCAATAAGTCTTGTTGTCACATCTCCTATGGTATAAGCAGTTTGCTTATTCGCCTCATAGGTTTTATTGTAAACATCCATTAAGGCTGATTCGGCGGAAGCTGCAGTCTGAAAAACTTCAGATTCAACAGTTGTATCCTCAGGAGCAAGATCAAGTTGTTTATCACAAGCTGTTAAGCTACCAACAATAGCTAACAGAACAAGACCGTATATATTAATTATTCTATTTTTCATTTTTTTGAAATTAGTATCATGACACTATGCTTTGCATCAGGAATAATTACAATAAACTCTCTTATATTATCTTAAACCAATCTTAAGCCCAATCTGTATGGCCTTTTGCTGAGGTATGGTCAATTCATCATTTCCTGCATAAGCAGCTGATGAGCCAAAGGCACTCACCTCAGGATCAGGACCAGAATAATTCGTCCAGGTTAGTAAATTTGATCCTTTCGCATAAAGTACCAAACTTTCTAATCCCAGTTTACGAATTCTATCCGGATTAAAGCGATAAGATAATGAAACATTTTTCAAACGCACAAAAGACCCATCTTCCAGAAAACGGTCAGTCTCCCTACTAACAGTGTAATCTGTACCTCCTCCAATTTTTCCAGGAGTAGACAGATTATACTTTTTCGGAATCTCAGTTTTATGTCCTGCAATTATCCACTCATCCAAAATTTCAGTACTCAGATTCCTGTTTTTATTATCCGTATACGTTAAAAGTTCGGCACGAGTTCCATTCATTATTTTTCCACCATAGGAAAAACTCAACAGCGTACTCAATTCAAGATTCTTATACGTAAATATATTTGTAAATCCACCTGTAAATTCTGGCATTCTATCGCCCATTACAAATTTATTATCGTACGCTTCTTTATTATTTATAGATGCTGGAGGTGTGGTCGAAATGCTCCCATCTGAATACCTCCATAAAGGATTACCCGTAAGAGGATCAACACTATGCCAATCGTACAAAAACCATGCTGTTGCCGATTCTCCAACCTGATAATAGGCATAGCCAATTTCTGATCCACCTGCAACATATCCCTTCAGGTTAAGTTTTGTTACCTTATTGGTATTCCTTGCAAAATTTAAATTCGAAGTCCACTTAAATTCTTTATCGATATTTACACTGGTCAATGATATCTCTATCCCCTTATTTTCCATATCAACCAGATTTTGTATTTGAGAAGAATAGCCTGAATATAAGGGTACACTTGAACCAATTAACATGTCGATACTTTTCTTATTATAATAATCAAACGTTAAAGAAAACCTCGATTCAAATAACGATACGTCTAATCCTATGTCAACGGTATGCGTTTTTTCCCATTTCAGGTCAGGATTACTGGCTTGCTGCACTTCAAGAATATTAGTATTACCGTACTGTTTAGCGTAGTCTCTAGCCACATATTGACCTTGATTGCCGTAATAGCCACCTGAACCGGAGATACCTGAAAATCCTAAACTCGCACGAAATTTCAGATCATCAACCCAAAGGTATGGTTCCATAAATTGTTCCTCTGAAATTCGCCAACCAGCCGAAAATGAGGGAAAACCAACATATCTTTCGTTTTTATTAAATCGAGAAGAACCATCTACACGATAGGTTACTCCTGCCATATATTTGTCTTTCCAACGGTAGTTCATTCTACCAAAAAACGAGACCATAGCCCATTCTCTTAAAACGGCACCATCAACTCGAGAATCGTTAGCCGAACCAATACTTAAGACATCGTTCGTTGGAAAATCTGTAGCTGCAATCCGAACATAGTCTTCCTTTGAAGTTTCGAAGCTTTGACCTATAACACCCGTGAATACATGCTCGCCAAATTCTTTATAAATTGATGCTGTGTTATTAATAACAAGCTTTAAATTATTAATATTTGTTTGACTTGCACTTCCTTGAATAATCTCAACCTCTTTACCCGAATCGATCCCTTTGTATTCCTTATTGCGATTGTAAGCTTTTGAAGACATTAAATCAATTCCAAGTTCAGTTTTAAAAGTTAACCACGACAAAACTTTGTATTCAGCATATAAGTTACCTATAACACGTTTATCCTTAACGAAGTTAATATCCTCCTTAGCTTTAGCAATTGGATTAAATCTATCGCGATCGCTCTGTACAAAAACGTAATCTCCATTATCATCTTTAATTCTTGTGTCAGGAGCAGCAAGTAATGAATTTCGATAGACACTACCTGAGTTCAACGAGTTATTATCGGTATAAGACAAACTTATATTATTTCCAAAACGAAATTTCTCGCTTGATTTATACTCATAATTAATTCGGGCGGTATAACGTTTAAAATCATTATTAATCACATACGAATCCTGGTCCAGATAATTTAGAGATAAGAAATAGGTACTTTTATCTGTTCCCGCAGAAACTGTTGCCGAAATATTATTGGTTACTGCCGTACGTGTTGCAGCATCGAACCAATCCGTATTATACCCCTTTGTAAATGGATAAACACCACTGGTATTTGCCCCTAAAAAACTATTATAAAAATCAACATATTGATCTCCATTCAAAACATCAGGAACATCAATAGGACTGGCAACAGATGTTGAAATATTAAGATCAACTTTGGGTAATCCTTTTTTTCCCTTTTTAGTCGTAATTAAAATAACACCAGCAGCACCTCTTGATCCATAAATCGCTGTTGCGTAAGCATCTTTTAATACCTCGATGGATTCAATATCATCCATATTCAAACTCGCCAAAGGGTTTCTTTCAAATTCTGATGTTGCCCCAATAGAGCCTGATGTTGTATTTCCACCCATTGCGACCATTGGAACACCTCCTGACTGAAAAGAAGTAGAAGCCCCGGCACCAACTCCATATACAGGCACCCCATCAATAATATAAAGCGGATTATTATCAGCAGAAAGCGATGTAATTCCTCGAATAGTTATCGCTGTAGCACTGCCAGGAGTTCCACTTGCAGAATTAACCTGCACGCCAGCAATTTGACCTGAAAGCGCATTATCAACACTTAATGCAACTTGATCGATCTGTTCAATATTAACAGATGATACCGCACCTGTTAAGTCGCGTCTTTCCTGTACACCATAACCAATTACGGCTATTTCTTTTAGTGATACATTATCGGGACTCAAGATCAAATCGAAATGTGTTTTTATTCCAACTTTTATTTCTTTTGAGATATAACCTATTGATGAGATCAATAGAATATCCCCCTGATTAGCCATGATAGTAAAATTACCATCAAAGTCAGCTGCGACTCCATTTGTTGTTCCTTTTACGATAATCGTGGCTCCCACAACAGGATGGTTATCTTCCGAGCATTTAAGTGTACCCGTTATTTTAACCTTCTTTAATTCCTGAACCTTCACGTTTTGAGCTCGGACACTCAAAGTTGAGACAATCAGAAAAACAGAAAATATAACACAAATTACTTTATTCATTATATTAGATTTTACTACATATTATTTGAAAACAAATGATGAACCTCTATAGAAGTTTATATTGGGAGCCTACCTGCCAGTAGTCTCCCAATCGGAATTCAAATTAATTTAATGTGCCTTTCCATGAGTCTGTCAGTATTTTAGCTGTACCATCAGCTTCAGCACCCATTCCACCGAAAATATGAACCACATTTCCATCTTTGGCAAATGCATGACCTGCACGTCCTGCAAAACCTTCAGGCAATGCACCTTCGGTAACCTTTGTCCAGTTTAAACCTGCATCTTCTGAAACCCAGGTTGCATTCGATGGTACTGCAATTTCAGTGCTTTCATCCATCTCACCTGTAGCAACATTACCACCTATTAAATAGAATCTGTCGTTATACACATAGCAAATATGACCGGCACAGGCATCAAATGGCTTTTCCACAGCTAATTTTGTCCAGTTAATGCCATCAGCTGACTTATATACATCATTAAAATATTGATTCGGATATCCTGTACGTCCACCAATTAGGTATAGTTCATCCTTATATACAATCAACTGACTTTGAGCTCTTGCAACAAAGTCTGCTCCAAAATCGGCTTCAAGATTAATCCAGGTAGCTCCCCCATCAGTTGATTTCCAAACATCCGCGATCGCACCTTGAGGAGCACCATAAGCTACTGAAAAACCACCAACCACATATAAATCACCATTCATATTGGCAACGGTTGGTTCAGTTCTTATTGAAAAGGAATTAACTTCAGGTGCTGCCCCCCAACCTTCGTAATCGGTTTGTGTAGTTGTAATCTTCTCCCAAGTAGCCCCGTCAGTTGAAGCCCATACTTTATTATTACCAGAACCATCACCAGTTCCGCCACCAAAATAATCTGAATATGACAAACCTCCCAGTAGTAATTGCTTATCGCCATGTTTCACAGTCGCAGATCCAACTGCAATACCATAATCCTGGAAAAGAGTTGAAGTCACCTCGGTAAACGCGACACCATCAACTGAAGAATAAATTCCTGCTTCGTGGTCACCATAAACCGATGCACCTTTAAGACTACCGATAACATAATACTTACCTCCTAATTCGAAAGCAGTTACCTGAGTGTATAATGGGAATCCAGCGTTTGGAGATAAATTTGTCCAGGCTGATAATTCTGTAGCAACATTGACTCTTACGGTATAATTGATAGTGTTATCACCATTTTCTGCAACAACAGAAAAAACGATATCACTGGTAAAATCCATGGCTATTGAACCACTTACCTGAGGAATACCATTGATATTTACTTGAGCCAAAGGTGCAGCACTAAATACGGGTGTTAATGCAGAAGCGTCAAATCCGTATGGCAAAGCAATTTGATTGGTAATAACATTATCGCCCCCAATGGTAAACTCATAATTCTCAAGGGCTTCATCAGCAAATCCAAAGCTTAAAAATCCTGTTAAATCACTCAATTTTTTCTCATCGTCGCTACAAGAAGTGAACACACTACTCAATAAGATGGCCATAAGTGGTAAAGCCATTTTCCATGAAATTCTTAAATTTTTCATAAACTTTAATTTTAGGTTTTAATTGGGTTTATTATTCGGATTCTATCGTTCAAAATTCGATTTCTATGACTGACTTAGACTCTTGTTTTATCAATCTTTTCATCACATTTTCACTTCTAACAATCCATTTTCTGTTTAACTTAACTCACATAACACCTTAAAAACATAGAAAAAGCCTATCCCGATTACCAGCTGTGAAGCTGATATTATGTAATCTTTGATATGTTTCTTAAGATTTTTTCCGGTGCGGTTATCTTATCCTGCCAGACTCAATAACCTTTCATTTACTACATATATTATTTATTTTTACTTGACAAGTTTGTTTATAAGTTAATTCTTAAGCCCAAGCTAAAAGACTTTGACTGCGGCATGGTTACTTCATCGTAACCTGAGAGTAACGAAGATGAACCAAAAGCGCTCACTTCGGGGTCCACTCCTGAATAGTTTGTAATTGTAAATAAATTAGTTGCCTGAGCGTAAAATTTAACGCCTTCAAGTTTCATTTTTTTTACAATCGATTTAGGTAAATAATAAGCCAACACAAGACTTTTAAGACGAATAAATGAGGCATCCTCATAAAAACGCGAGCTTGTTCGACTGGTGGTATAATTGTTTGTACTAGTTATTGATTGATTCAACAAGGATGGTTGATTCGTCATAGCTCCCTCATTTTTCCAATAATTTAAAACATCCGGTGATAAATTATAGGCCTCACTTGTTGAATAAGTATGTAAAAGAGCTGCTGTTCCATTCATCATTTTTTTACCCGATACAAATATTAATGATGCATTTAATTCAAAACCTTTATATGACAGGCAGTTATTTATCCCACCTGTAAACGTTGGAATTCCTGAACCAAAAGCTTTTCTATCTGTATTATCCGACGGTGGTACTTCACTTAAAATCCCATTTTCATATTGCCATATCGGATTGCCGGTGGCAGGATTGACACCCTTCCAATCATAAAGGTAAAACTGAGCAGCTTCCTTTCCTTCCTTAAAATATTTATAAGCCTGATCAGCTCCCCATACCTCTTCTCCAATATAATTAATCGCAACCACTTCGTTTTTATTATAAGCTGAAGACAATAGCATACTCCATTTAAAATTCCGATCAATTAATTGACAATCCAGATTCATTTCAATTCCTGTATTCTTCATCTTCCCCACATTCACCCATTGTTGCTCGTACCCCGAAACAGCAGTAACATCAGTAAATAGAAGTAAATTATTGACCTCTTTAGAATAATAATCCAAACTTGTCTTAAGCTTCTCATTAAAAAAAGACAGATCAAGTCCAAAATCAAAATTCTTTGTTTTTTCCCATGAAATATCCAATTCGGCACCATTATCTTCAGATAATATAGGCGTACCTGCATAATTCAGATTATTGGGATGTGTTTGATATGTCCGCAAAGCACCATAGGTATAAGTCGATTGCTCCACACCCGAATAACCAAAACTTGAACGTAGCTTGAATAAGTTTAAAAGTGAATTTTCAACATCAGACTTTATGATCCAACCGAGTGAGAATGCAGGAAACATTTGATAACGGTTACTTTTTCTGAAACGAGACGAACCATCAATCCGATATGAGAGACCCGCGAATAACTTCTGCTTGTAATTATAAGTCAAACGACCAAACCATGAAGCCAGAGCAAACTTACGCCTATCCATTGCATAATTACTCAAATCAAGATTCCCACTAGTGTTTAAGCCCCATAAATCTTCAAAAAACACTTCTTCTTCTTTTTGTCTGGATTGCTCAAAACTCTGACCTAAAACAAATTTCATCGAATGATCTTCAAAAGAATGAGAGCCATTTATTGTATTGGTTACAATCCATTTACGAGAATAACCATTACTTTCGATTGAATTTTTTTTATCAGGGCTGAATCCATTTCTATAAGCCGAAATGGCATCAGTTTCAATCAAATTAATGCCAAAATCGAATCGATAAGACAACCAATTAGTCAATTCTAAATCGAAATAAACATTAGCTATAGTATAGGTATCATTCACTTCTCCTCTACCTGTTGTTGCCATGGCAAGCGGATTTTCATAATATGTTCCATACGGATTGCCCATATTCCCGAAACGATAATCCCCCTCTTCAGTATAAACGGGCACATTGGGCGCTTTCAGGATCGCATCGCGGTAAATTTTAGGTGCTAATAAAGCATTGTTCTTTTCTGAAGTAATTGCCAGATTTGCTCCAATCCGGACCCTTTCATGTACTCTTTGTTGGAAATTAAAGCGTCCCGTATATCTTTTATAGTCAGAATTGATAATGTAACTCTCCTGATTCAGTTGCGAAAAACTCATATAAAAGAAACCGTTATGTTTTTTGCTCTGAACAGCTAAACTCAATTTATTCCCAACAGCATTTCGAACGACCAAATCATACCAATTTGTATTAATCTGATTTGGAAACACAACTTCTTTATTTTTTAATTCGCTATAATAGTTACTATATAATCTGGCATACTCATTGGCATTCATTAATTCAGGTTTCCCAACCGGTTGTGACAGACTCGATTCATATAAAAAACTGGCACTTATCCCCTTTTTCTTCGGTTTTTTAGTTGTAATTAAAATTACTCCTGCAGCACCTCTGGACCCGTATATTGAAGTTGAATAGGCATCCTTGAGTACTGAAACAGATTCAATATCCTCAGGATTAACCATATTCAAGCCATTCTTTCTAAACTCACTTGTCTCCCTAATATCATCATAGACATAATTATTAAGCAATCCAAAGGCGGAACCGTCCTGCGACTTTACTGTTATTTGATTCAAATTCTCTTCGCTAGAAAAAAGAGGCACACCATCTACCACAATAAGGGGACTATTGGCATCAGGCTGAAGGGATGTCACACCTCGTATAGCTATTGTTGAAGCACTTCCCGGTGCTCCTGAACTTTTTTGAAACCACAACCCACTGGCACTTCCTGCCAGTATATCATCAAAATTATTTGGAACTTCACCACTAACCAAAGGAGATATTGAACTAACAGCACCTAGCAATTCTCGAGTTTCTTCTTCTCCATACCCAATAACATTGACCTCTTTCAGACTGATCATATTGGGTTTTAAACGAATGTCCTCTATAATATTTAAACCAACAACCGTTTCAAAACTAACAAAACCTATCGCTGTAACTAAAAGTGTATCACCAATATTGCATTTCAGATTGTAATACCCATCTTTATCACTAGCAGTCCCATAAACCTGATTTCTCACACGAATGGACGCCCCAACAATTGGTTGACTGTCATCATCACACAGGACACGCCCTAAAACAATCTTCTCTACCCTAAGTATATCAGACTTCTCAATCAGATTGGAAGATTTAATCAAAGTCATAGGTATACCTTCCCCCCTTTCTTTAATGATAATTTTATCCCGATAAATAATAAAATTTAAACCAATAGGTGTTAAAACGTAACTAAGCAACGACTCAATAGGCATGCTTTCTTGAGGAAGAGACTTAATTTTCAGATTTTGGAATTTCGCTGAATTATAGACAAAAGAAAAGTCAGATTGTGCTTCGAGTGTTTCAACAAAAACCTCTAAGCTCATACCAACACTCATGCCCTCCAAAGAAATAAGATTTGATTGTGAAAAGCTTACAGAAGTAGTAAATAGACATAAAAAAAATAAAATTGAGAACATACTCATTTTTAAACCATCCTGAATAACAGTGGCTTTACAAACAAAAACTGATTTGTTCGTATAGTATGAATATTTTTTCTTAATTTTGTAGCACATAATGTTTTTTTGAAGTAAATCCTTTTATTTCAACGACATTTACTTGACAAGTAAATTTACTACATGTTATTCAGATACCGAAAAGCTGCCACTTTTCGGTATTTTTTTATTTAAATTTTCCAACTCCTCCAATTAGAATTACATCATCTTCAATCTTGTATGAAAATTCATTGGTCATCTCAAGAATTTTGAAGATTTCATCAAGTCTTTCATTTTCGAATTTTGCTGTGATTTTTAAATCTTTAAGACTGCCATCCAAAAATTTAAGTTTCACACCATACATCCGGTATAATGATTTTGCCATCTCTGACAAACTCGTATTTTCAAAATATAATGCTTTTTTCATCCAGGCTACATCCATGGCATTATCCACATCGAGTTTAGCCATCGTATTTTTAGCCTTATTAATAATTCCCTTATTGCCTGGAATAAGTATTAATGATTTCGATTTTGATGCTTCAAAAGCAACCCGTCCGCTTATAACAGAAGTGGAAATCTGTTCATCCTCAGAATATGCTTTTATATTAAAAGATGTTCCTAAAACCTGAACATGACTGTCCTCCAGACCAATTACAAAAGGCTTGCTCTCATCTCTTGCAACATCAAAAAATGCTTCACCTTCAAGATAAAGTGTACGTTCATTGGCTTCAGAATCAATCTTATATTTCAAACGACTATCACCATTCAAATAAACAGTTGACCCATCGGTTAATAACTGTGTTTGTTGAACACCGGCCTCTGTTTCAACTAAATTGTATCCAATTAAATTTAAATGTGAAAAAGGATCCGTTATTTCATAATAGCTCAAAGCTCCCAATGAAATAAAACTCACAACAGAGGCTGCAACTTTCATCCAACTTATGGATTTCTTTCGATCAACATACTTATTAAAATCAACAACTTTAGTCTCTTGATTGATTTTATTTTTAATATCTGTAAAAACGCGTTTTTTATCTTTATCGTCAACTATCAGAAGCATCTCTTCCCATTGTTGACGCCTTAATTCAAAGTCCTGCTTATTCTCCAGCTTTTCCCTCAGCCAGTCATCAAGCAGACTTTTCTCCTCATTACTAGCACTATTGGCTAATACCTTGGTTATTATATGATGAATATCGTTCATTTTATTATTTCGAAATAATAGCTTTTAACCTTAAGACCCCAAGACCAATAAATATCCCTAAAAAAAATTGATCTTTTTTATAAAAATTTTCAAGATTAAAAACAAAATACTAAAAAAGAGAAGTGTGAGAGCTTTTGACCTATCGCTTCTTTATTGTGAAATCCCCCAAAGATTGACTAATGCGCTTAATTGCAATTCTCATTTGAGTATCCACAGTATTGACTGAAATATTTAATTCAGAAGCAACTTCTTTGTATTTAAGGCCATCGAAACGAATCATTTTAAAAATTGCTTTGCATTTTTTTGGCAAGTTTTCAATAGAATCGTTAAGTAATTCTTGTAGCTCATGCGCTTGCATTACTTCATCTGGAAGTGCAACCGGATCTGAAATATGATATGCCTGTTCATCCAAAGATTCGTTACTAAGTCTGGAATTATTTCTGATATAATTTAAAGATAAATTGCGAACAGAAATAAACAAGTAGCTTTCAAAATTTTTAATCTGATCCAATTCTAATCGCTTTTTCCATATCCGACAAAACACATCAGAAACAACCTCCTCAGCTAAGGGTTTATTTTTAAGATATTGAAAAGCCGTAGCATACATTTTTGAGTAGAACAGATCAAAAATTTGTTCAAACGCACGCTCATCATCTTTTGAGGAAAGTTGATGAATTAGATTCTTAATATGATTTTGGTCAACAGACAAACTAGGGTAAATCATTTAAATTTGGGCTCCGTAAAAGTGCAAAATAATGTTAATTTCTCTACACGAAATCAATATTTTTTTTGAACACAGATAACGTCATGCTCACACAAATGACATAATAATAGACAATAACAACTTTAAATCAGCAAACTAAAGATCCTATTTACTATCCTGATTAACCATGCTTTCATCCCCACAAGAACCATTGATTTCGGGCTGAAGCGTGACATGATTGATGTCAAATTTATCATTCAGAATATGCTCCACCTGATGAAGAATTTCATTGACCTTGCTTAAACTAATATCGTCTATAAAACTGATATGCGCCTCAAAATTGATTTGTCTATCATCCAGTTGCCAAACATGTACATGATGCATATTATTTACTTCAGGAATGTTCTGTAACTCTTTATTTATTTCTTCAAGATTTACCTGAGATGGAGCAAACTGCATCAGAATTCTAACACTCTCCTTTACTAGACCCCAACTTGAATAAACCAAATACAAGGCAATTCCAATTGATAAAACGGAATCCACCCAAGCAACACCCCACAGATACATCGCTAATCCGCCAAACACAACAGCTATTGACGAAATCATATCCGAAAGCAAATGCAAGTAGGCTGAACGCATATTCATATTATCCTTAGCTTCCTTTTGAACCAATAAAACACTCAAGCCGTTCAACACAATTGACAGACCTCCCAGAATCATAACCCAACCCGTCTGAATATCAACAGGATCAGAAAAACGAGAAATAGCCTCTTTTAATAAAAAGAACGCAATGACAATTAGAGAAACCGCATTGATTAAGGCAGCTAATATTTCTGCGCGCTTATAGCCATAGGTTTGCGAAGGTGTTTGATCCTTTTTGGAAAGCTTACCGGCAAACCAGGAAATAATGAGAGCCAATACATCACTGAAGTTATGCATGGCATCAGACATCAAGGCCAAACTTCCCGAAATAAAACCACCTGCAACTTGCGCCAAAGTGATTCCTATATTCAACAAAATAGCTATCCCTAGATTTCGTCCTTTTAAATCGCCATGGCTGTGCGAATGCCCATGATCGTGTTTATGAGTGTGTTTTTCCATATTATTTTGAACAATGTATTTTCTATAATTGAAGACAAAAAACTTTGTGTGCGAACAAAAAAAGCAAGACTGCTTAAAGATAAAAAGATTATTCTTATCGAAATTAATTACAAATAATAATTCATCTTAAATCTGAACAACCAGCGCAATAGATCACAACACACTCATACTAAGTATCATTGATAATATCCAGAATCCAAATCAATCTAAATACTTCACACACCACAACATATACACATTTCTAGATTCATTAATGTTTTATATCTTTACCCTTATCATGAAGACTCCGAGTTATTAATGGCTAAGCCTTTGGTACGTTTTAATAACCGATGGGTAAAGTAGGAAACTTAATTACCTCCCGCAGGACTAGATCCTAAATTGGAAAGGAGAGATATGTGATTTGGCTTCTGGGCTCTATACTGTAACAAACCGACCCCCAATATGCTAAATAACAGACAACTCCATCTAAGAATTAAAATAGAGTTTTCTTAAATTTAGCAGAATGGAAAATATTTACAAAAATATATTATTAATAGCAGGAACCGGGCAAAATGTGGGTAAAACGCTTTTTGCCTGCAAAACGATTACACACTTTGCCTCCAGGTTTCCCGTAGTAAGTATTAAAATATCACCCCATTTTCATTTTCTAAATCCGGATGCAGTAATCATAGATAAAACAGCTGACTATAGTATTAGCAAGGAAACAAATCCCAATGGTCATAAAGATAGTCAACGATTTCTTATTGCAGGATCAAAGGAAGTTTATTACATTCAGTGTCTGGACAATAAATTACATTTAGCCTTTAACAAACTTGTTCAACACCTTCCTGTTGACGCACCTATAATATGTGAATCAGGAGGATTGAGACAATTTATTAAACCAGGAATATTCTTAATAATCAATAAAAAAAACAATCATAACATAAAACCCAAAGCTATTAAAAACAAGGGTCTTGCCGATAAATGGATTGAATTTGATGATTCCGAATTTGATTTCAATCCGGAAAATCTTCAATTTTCTAATTCTGGCTGGACCATACAAACCTAACCCTATGATAACATTTAATGAAGCTTTAAAAACAGTAAAGCACGCAACTAAAAAGTTGGAAAAAGAACATATTGAACTATCAAAATGCTTGAACCGTGTATTAGCTGAAGATGTTGTGTCACCTATTTCCATTCCACCATTCAATAAATCTGCAATGGACGGCTTTGCTTGTCGTCAAGCTGATTTAAAAGAAACATTAGAAATTCTTGAAACCATTCCTGCGGGAACACATCCAACAAAAACGATTGGAAAGAATCAGTGTTCCAGAATTATGACCGGAGCAATGGTTCCTGAAGGTGCTGATTGTGTGGTTATGGTTGAAAAAAGTGAGATTGTAGATCCAAATCATGTTCGTTTTACAGAAACAAAAACGAAAACAAACATCTGCATAAAAGGGGAAGATATTCAGGAAAATGATGTGGTCCTAAAAAAAGGAACACGTATTAAAGCACAACACATATCCGTTTTAGCAGAGATTGGTTGTGCCAAACCTCTGGTTTACCAAAGAGTAAAAATCGGAATTATTGCAACAGGTAGCGAATTGGTTGAACCACATGAAACTCCAGGAGCAACGCAAATCAGAAATGTAAACTCCTGGCAATTACTGGCTCAACTCGAAAAGATTGGTATTACAGGAAACTATTATGGTATTGTTTCTGATTCAAAAGAAGCGACAAAAGAGATGATAGCCAAATGTATTGATGAAAATGATCTGCTAATTATCTCAGGAGGTGTTTCGGTTGGCGAATATGATTTCATACCACAAATATTAAAGGAATTGGAATTCAACATTTGGTTTCATACACTAAGCGTAAAACCTGGAAAGCATACTGTTTTTGCAACCCGTCAGGGAAAATATGTTTTTGCCATGCCAGGCAATCCGGTTTCCTCATTTGTTCAATTCGAACTTTTAGGAAAAGCACTTGTCTTCCGCCTGATGGGACACGATTATAACCCGGCTATTGTGCGTTTACCCATTTCATGTGACTACAAACGCAAGCGAACCGATCGTTTGGAGTTTATACCCGTTCGCTTAAATGCAAACAATCAGGTTATTCCGGTCAACTATAATGGTTCGGCTCATATTAATGCATTCACTCAGGCGGATGGCATAATGGCTATTCCCCGAGAAGTTGATGAGTATACAGAAGGAGAATTCGTACATGTTAGACAAATATAACAGAAATATAAGCTACCTCAGAATTTCAGTTACTGACCGATGCAATCTGCGTTGTACTTATTGCATGCCTGAAGAAGGCATCGATCTGATAGCACACGAAGAAATGCTCAGTTTTGAGCAAATTATCAACTTTGTAGAAGAAGCGGTTAAAACAGGTATTACTAAAATTCGTTTGACGGGTGGAGAACCTTTGGTTCGAAAAGGCATTATTGACTTGGTCAGGCTTATTGCTAATGTTCAGGGAGTAGAAGACTTAGCTCTCACTACTAATGGGATTTTACTTGAAAAATACGCAGAAGCATTGGCGCAGGCTGGCCTCAAAAGAGTCAATATTAGTTTGGATACACTTAATCCGGCCAAATACAGAGAAATAACCCGATGTGGCGATATAAATGATGTTTTTAAAGGAATAGATGCAGCAAAAAAAGCAGGCCTAACCCCTATAAAAATCAATTGTGTTCGCATGCCTGATAGTAGTGAAACAGAATTAATCACTCTGAAAGAATTTTGCCAAAGCAACGGGCTTGACTTACGTTTTATCAGACAAATGGACCTTGAATCCGGAGATTTTTCGATTGTTGAAGGTGGTGAAGGTGGCAATTGTAAAATATGCAACCGCATTCGATTAACTGCCAACGGCAAAGTAAAACCCTGTCTCTTTAATAATAATGAATTCGATATCAAAAAGCTGGGTGCTAAAGATGCCATAAAAAAAACAATTGAAAGCAAGCCTCAAGAAGGAAGTCAAAACAAAATTGGGAAATTTTATAACATTGGAGGATAATGTTGATACGCTGATTGGATAATGTGAGGATTAAGGATAGATGTTTATGCAAAAACAAACGCCCGCTCCTCCACCCCAAAAACAGAAAACTTTTTCACTCTTTCACACTTTTACAAATAAAACATGACCACTAATAAATTCAGCCATATTGATAAAGACGGCAAAGCCAATATGGTCGATATCGGACATAAAACTCAGCAAATCAGAGAGGCTAAAGCTTCGGGCAAAATCATCTTATCAGCAAAAACAATTGAACTGATTCGCGATAACAACATGAAGAAAGGTGATGTTTTGACCCTTGCCGAAATTGCTGGAATTCAAGCTGCCAAGCAAACAAGCAACCTCATCCCTCTCTGTCATACGCTGATGATTACAAAAGCTGAAGTAAAATGCCAATTAATAGATAGTGGCGTACAAGTCAACACCCGTGTGAAATGTATTGGACAAACCGGTGTGGAGATGGAAGCTCTTACTGCTGCAAGTGTGGCTCTACTAACCATATACGATATGTGTAAAGCTGTAGATAAAAACATGATTATGGAGAGCATAAAATTAGATGAGAAAACAAAACTAGACATTTAAAATCTTTTAATATCCCAGCACCAACAAATTCACTTGACATGACTAAAATAGATATACTCTCTGTTAATATTTCGGAACAAAAAGGGACAATCAAAAAGCCTGTAGATACTATAGAACTAGACAAGACAGGTGTTGCAAATGATGCTCATTCCGGAAACTGGCACCGACAAGTGAGTTTACTGGCTCAGGAAAGTATCGATAAATTTTCTGAACAAGCAAAACGTGAAATCGCTTTTGGCGAATTTGCTGAAAATATTACAACAAAGGGACTTATTCTGCACAAAACAGCTCCGCTTGACCGCTTCACAATGGGCGATATGCTTCTGGAAGTTACCCAAATCGGTAAAAAATGCCATGGTGATAATTGCAGTATATTTCGCGAAGTTGGGAATTGTGTGATGCCCAAAGAAGGTATTTTTTGTCGTGTACTGAAGGGTGGCGAATTAAAAGCAGGTGATCAGTTGGATTATCAACCCCGAATCATAAAAACACTCATCATTACACTTAGCGACAGAGCAAGTAGAGGTGAATATGTTGATAAAAGTGGTCCTCTTCTAAAAAAACTGGCTGAAGATTTTTTTAAATCAAAAAACCGCCATTATGAAATTGAAACCTTAATCATTCCTGACAACGAAGAACAATTAAAAACAATTCTCTTAAGAGCTCAGGCAGAAAATTACGACATCGTTTTTACGACAGGCGGAACCGGCATTGGACCTAAAGACATTACGCCTGATGTAGTTAAACCCCTATTAACCAAAGAGATTCCAGGAATAATGGAACTCATTCGTGTGAAGTACGGTATGGAAAAAGCCAATGCACTTATGAGCAGAGGGATAGCCGGAGTCATGAATAAAACATTGATTTACACACTCCCAGGCAACCCTAAGGCCGTAAATGAATATTGCAATGAAATATTCAAAACAATCGAACACTCACTATACATGCTGAATGAACTGGATTTACATGGCTAATTAATTTTTACAAATTCTTATTCTGATAATCAAAGCATTCAAACAAATATTGGCTACAAGTGCATTTTTTATTTGGTAGAAGCTCATTTTTGACTTACATTTGCACCCGTTATCACAAGAGATAACGCTTACAAATAATGGAGAGATGGCAGAGTGGTCGAATGCGGTAGTCTTGAAAACTATTGTGCGGCAACGTACCGGGGGTTCGAATCCCTCTCTCTCCGCTGATTGAAGCATCAAGGTTGAAAAAACTTTGATGCTTTTTTTATGTCCTAAATGTTTATGGATGAGAACCCATAGGGTTCGTAATATATTAATGAGCGAGACGCGAGCGAATAACCCCGGATCACTGGTAAAAGTTGGGTCTAATTCTATAATGATTCTAATTAGGCGAATATTTTTGTTAACCGAAATAAGAAGAAGTCAATATCTACGACACCTCTTAAAGATCTCCTGAAATCTTTAATTTT
>NZ_SAXA01000049.1 GCF_004122035.1 Ancylomarina salipaludis | reverse complement strand
ACATTCGATTTATTTGCATTTAAAGCTGTGTAGACGTCCTCTCCTTGCCAAAGTAATTTACCGGCATCATTCTTCAAAACGCCATAGCTATCACCTGCATCATTAGAAAGGTTTATAGCTTTCTTAACATTCAAATCCTCCTCTACCGTTACACCTTTGGTAAAAGTTTCATCTACATCTGTGCGTGCATAATTGCTAGACGAAAAACCACCCAACTTAGCAGCATTCTCAACTGACAAAGAAGATTCTGCCTTCGTTTTAAAACTCCTGGAAGTCTCATCATAATAGGCTATACCATTGGGCATGGGAGTATTTTCACGGGTAGCGATCATTTGCAGGCTCCCCTCATCACCTACTCGTGCATAACCATCGGCATCAAACACCAGTTGCCCATCGTTTAAACCATCATATTTTTTGGCCACAAGCCCTGTAAAATTAGTAGAACCCAAGCCAACAGTCGCTTTGTCGCGTAAGGTGAGGAAATCTGCAGTCGTAAAGAACTTTCCGGCATGCGTCTCATACTCACCTCCATTTGAAACAAGACCAACTTCCTGCTTAACTTCTTCGAGTTCCTGTTGCTCCAGAAGTAAACCTAAAATGGCATTGTTTGTTGTGTATTTTATACTATCCATAATTAATATTTTTTATGCGTTCTGCATCTTTTTATGAATCCCCTATCTGCAGACTTTTGAATATCCAAATCTGACTTTTGCTTAAAAAACGATACGACTT
>NZ_SAXA01000048.1 GCF_004122035.1 Ancylomarina salipaludis | reverse complement strand
GAACCCGTCAACCCGCAAGGGGTATGACTGAACCTCTTATTGCCATTTTTTTTGATGTTTACGAGATGGGAAAAACAAAAAAATGCCGTAAATTGGGCTTGTATCAAGGTTTATGCATTACATAGCACCCGCTGTTACAAGCCATTCTTCCCATTTTAATTCAGCCCGGGTGGGAGGGATGGTTGATTCTCAGCGAGGGCTGGCAGTAAAATTTGCCCCTCCCAAGTGAAGTGCCAATTTGCGACAAGTAGCGCATGAGGGTGTAAGTCAACAAAGGCACTCTACTTGAACGCAGAAGGTTCCTTCTTATTCCATCCAACCGACTTGCACATCTGTTTAGTCAACTAGGTTGAGAAAAGCGTGGAGCAAATTGGCGCTGGAGTTGATTTTCTGCAAATTTTGTGATCAGCCCGATAAGGCCCTCCGAGCAGGCGCATTTTTCAGCTCAGCGGAGCTTCTGAACTCAAGCCTCATGCATCCACAAGGCAGTGGCCCATCAGGGCGCAGGCAGTGGAGAGCAGCACATCAGCCCGACGGACCAAATAAGGAGCAGGATGCTCAAGTCGTTTTCAAGTCAGGGCTTAGACCGCTGACGATTCGTTACAATTTAATGCTTTGTACGAATGGCTTGTAACGTTTAGTGTATGATTTCGTAAGGGACTGCGGATTTTAAACCTATCAAGTTATCACCCAAAATTGATGCGGGTGATGCCATTCGAAAACCTCTGAAACCCTTATGAATTATACACATTGTTAGC
>NZ_SAXA01000047.1 GCF_004122035.1 Ancylomarina salipaludis | reverse complement strand
AAAAGTTGGACGGTTAAAAAATTAATTTTGAAAATGAGCTCGATACTTTATCGGGCTCATTCCATTTAGAGCCAAAGATATTCTTTCTTTATTATAATATTGTATGTATTCTTCAATATCGATTTTCAGCTGCCTGATTGTTTTATACTTCTTCAAGTAAAACAATTCCGATTTTAGGGTGCCAAAGAAATTTTCTACCACAGAATTATCAAGACAATTACCTTTCCTTGACATGCTCTGCCTGATCTTTCTCTTCTGAAGCATTTTCTGATACATGGGCATTTGATATTGCCATCCCTGATCAGAGTGTAAGAGTAAGTTCTTTTGCTTTGGTAATTTTCTAAAAGCTTTCTTCAGCATACAGGCTACCTGTTTAAAATTTGGTGATTCCGAAAGCTGATAACTAATGATTTCCCGATTGTAAAGATCCAAAATTGGAGACAGGTACAGTTTTTTGCCTGCCACTTTAAACTCCGTAATATCAGTTACCCATTTTTGATACATCCCATCAGCTTTAAAATCTCTGGCTAGCAGGTTAGGAGCTGTTTTTCCTTGCTTTCCCCTGTAAGACTTGTACTTCTTGATTCTGATACGTGATTTTAACCCCAACTCACACATGAGCCTGCTTACCGTTTTGTGATTGATACAGAACCCCAAATGTTTTAATGCTAATGTGATTCTTCTGTAACCATATCTTCCCTTGTGCTTGTGGTAAATCTCTTGTATTTTCAATTTTACCTGTTCATACTTATCCACTTGTTGTAAAGACTTCAAGTGATAATAAAAACTACTT
>NZ_SAXA01000046.1 GCF_004122035.1 Ancylomarina salipaludis | reverse complement strand
CGACGCTCGGCGCCGCAGAGATGTTCGTCGAGACCTTCCCCGACGAGCCGCTCACCGTGCTCGTCGACTATTTCGGCGCCGAGATCACCGACGCGCTCGCCGTCTGCCGCCGCTTCCCCGATATGGCGGCGGCCGGAAGGCTCTCCTTCCGCCTCGACACCCATGGCGGCCGCTTCCTCGAGACGCTCGACCCGGCCGCCTCCTACGCCGTGCTCGAGCGGCACGCGCCGGAGGCGATCCGCCGCTACCGCTCGGAGGAGGAACTGCGCTGGCTCGTCGGCACAGGCGTCTCCGCCGCCGCGGTGTGGCGGATGCGCGAGGCACTCGACGAGGCGGGGTTCGGCGGCGCGCGCATCGTCGGCTCCTCGGGTTTCTCGGTGGCGAAGTGCCGGATCATGGCCGAATGCCTTGCCCCGCTCGATGTCGTCGGCACAGGCTCGTACCTGCCCGAGGTCTGGTCGGAGACCTACGCGACGGCAGACATCGTCGCCTATGACGGCGTGCCGAGGGTCAAGGTCGGGCGCGAGTTCCTGCTGAAGCGCGAGGCGCGCTGAGTGGCCGCCAGCGACGGGCGCGAGCAGCGCATCGGCTTTGCCTGCGCCTCCCTCGTCCTGGTCATCTGGTCGGGCTTCATCCTCGTCAGCCGCGCCGGCGCGACGGGGGTGCTGACGCCGTGGGATCTCGCCGCGCTTCGCCACGCCGTCGCCTTCGCCGTGCTCGCGCCCTTCGCCGCGGGCGGCGCGCTCGGCGCCATCCCGGGCTACCGCGTGCTCGCGCTCGGCGCCTTCGCCGGGCTCGGCTTCCCGCTCTGCGCCTATGTCGCCTTCACGATGGCGCCTGCCTCGCACGGGGCGGTGCT
>NZ_SAXA01000045.1 GCF_004122035.1 Ancylomarina salipaludis | reverse complement strand
CGATGAAGCTGTTCACGTTCGGCACCTTCACGTAGCCGTTCTCGTCGGCCGCCGGGTGCCCCGGCTCGAACCGCGTGCCGAACTCGCTCTGGTCGCGGCCGACCTGCTTGACGCGCACCGTCTCGGCGCCGAGCGCCCGGTCGAGCCGGTTCTCGAAGCTCACCGTCTTGCGCCGGTACGGATCGCCCTCGGGCGTCGTCGCGGTCGTGTCGCGGTTGGCGAGGTTCTCGGCGACGACGCGCAGCCGCAGCGCCTGCGCATCCATGCCGCTTGCCGAGATCCTGAACGTCCTGAAAAGGTCCATCACGCCCTCCGTGCGGGGGGCCGGCCACGCCGGCACCGCGGCAGATCATGCCCGGCAAACCTTTCCGCCGCGTTGCGACGGCAGGAAAAACCGGGGCAGCGGCCTGGCGGGGTCGTCATCCGCCGCGGCCCAGCGCGATGCGGAACAGGCCCATATACTTGCGGTACAGCCCGACGGTCAGCTCGTGCTGGCTCTCCGTCTCGGCAACGCGGGCGACCTGGTCCTCGATCTGCACGGCGTTGCCGTCATGCGTGCGCTCCTGCGCGAGACGCTCCGGACGGGCAGCGTGCGCGCCGGCGGAGGCCGGAACGATATGCTGTGCGGAGGTGCGCACGAGGCCGGGGCCGGTGTTGCGCGCCAGAACCTTGGCGAAGGGTGCTAGGTCGCGCGCGGCGTAGCCAGGCGTGTTGGCGTTGGCGATGTTCTGGGCGAGCACGTCCTGGCGCCGGTCGAGCCAGCCGAGGCGCTGTTCCGCAACCTTGAAGAAGCCGAGACGACCGAGGTCCATCTGCCGTGTTCCATGCCCAAGGCCCGCGCGGGCCCTGGGCTGCACTCT
>NZ_SAXA01000044.1 GCF_004122035.1 Ancylomarina salipaludis | reverse complement strand
CTGGAACAGCGACAAGGTCGTACTCCGGATGCACAACGCGCAGGAGATCGGCCCGCGCGACGCCCCCCGGCTCTACGCGATGACCGAGGCGCTCGCGAAGCGCGCGGGGCTGCCGATGCCCAAGCTCTACGTCATCGACGAGGACCAGCCGAACGCCTTCGCCACGGGGCGGAACCCGCAGAACGCCGCCGTCGCGGTCAATCGCGGCCTGCTCACCCGGCTGTCGGAGGCAGAGGTCGCCGGCGTCGTCGCGCACGAGCTCGCCCATATCCGCAACCGCGACACGCTGATCATGACCGTGACGGCGACGGTCGCGGGCGCGATCTCGATGCTCGCCCAGTTCGGCTTCTTCTTCCGCGGCGGGTCTGGCGAGAACCGCCCGAACCCGATCGTGATGCTCGCGATGCTGATCATTGCCCCGCTCGCTGCCGGCATCGTGCAGTTCGCGATCAGCCGCTCCCGCGAATACGAGGCCGACCGCGTGGGCGCGGAGATCTCGGGCGACCCCCGCGCGCTCGCCTCCGCCCTCGTCTCGCTGCAGAACTACGCGCGGGGGATCGAGAACCACCACGCCGAGGCGAACCCGGCGACGGCCCATCTCTGGATCGTCAACCCGCTTTCCGGGGCGCGGATGGACAACCTGTTCTCCACCCACCCCGCCACCGAGAACCGCGTCGCAGCGCTCGAGAAGCTCGCGCACGAATGGGGCGGCCAGCCGCCTGCGCCGCCGCCGCCTTCCTCCTCGCCGCGCCGGGCCGGCGGTTCGGTGCCACGCTCGGGCGGCTAGTCCCGCGCGTAGAGAACCAGCGTCAGTCGCTGGCCGCGGCTGTAGTTGAGGCCAGCGACCGTGCCCACCGCCCGCACGCCGATGCCGAG
>NZ_SAXA01000043.1 GCF_004122035.1 Ancylomarina salipaludis | reverse complement strand
CCGTTAGCGGTCAGTGAAAAAACGACGTACCAAAGATGATAAACAGATTGATTATAATATTTCTCGTTTGCTTAATAAGCATAAATCTGCGTGGACAAAATGAATTGCAGTTTTCATTCGAATGCGAAGAAACAATCAAATCACCAATTGAAACGAAGGTTTTAATAAAATATCCTGAAGGTCGTCTCTCAAATTTGTACTCAGATTCTATAACTAAATACGATTTTTCAGATAACGAGAATTTTACATCAAAAGGAAAATATGTTCTGTCAATCTATTTCAGTGCTGAAAAATACGGACAAGATTCAATTGTTTATGATTTCGAACTAAGAGGAAATGAAATAAAAACCACAATTTCAGTGGATTTTGATTTTAGAGAGCGACTTATTAAAAAAGGGAACATATATGAGAAAGGAGATAGTGTTCTCAATGGATATATTAGAATAAATAAATTCTATGATGCACCTAAAACAATTGAGATTTCGATTGACAAAGGGAATGTTGGTAATGAATATTATAAAGGTCCTTTTTTCAAAATAAAGAATAATTCGACAGACACCTTATACGGCGAACATTTACCAGGTTATTTCTGGGGAACATTGTCATATTTAAGAAATGATTCTACATTCATGACCAGAACTGGAATTCTAGATTATGAATTTGTAGATTCGCCACCATTGTATCCTGATTCTACCAAAATTGCATCAGTCGGTTCATTTGGATTTAGAAAAAAACTAGTTCCATTTGATTATAGATTTGAAGTAATGCTAGCAAAAAAGTGGCAATCAATTGGAATTGGAATTTATGAAGAGAAAAAGAACTTTATTTGGTGGGCTGGAACAAAAGAATATTATAAATTGACACACGATTTTAAAATTGAATAAACACCGAACCGCTAACAATGTGTATAATTCATAAGGGTTTCAGAGGTTTTCGAATGGCATCACCCGCATCAATTTTGGGTGATAACTTGATAGGTTTAAAATCCGCAGTCCCTTACGAAATCATACACTAAACGTTA
>NZ_SAXA01000042.1 GCF_004122035.1 Ancylomarina salipaludis | reverse complement strand
CATCACCGGAGGCAAGCTGACGCCTGAGATGAAGGACGAGATCAGGAAGGGCATTCCGCTGAACCGGCTGGGCGATGCGATCGACGTGGCGCGGATCTATCTCTTCCTCGCCTCCGATCTCTCCGCCTACGTCACCGGTGCGGTGATCGACGTCAATGGTGGGATGCTGATCCACTGATGGCGGAAGCCCGGCTCACCAACGCCCCCGGCCTCGCGGAGCGCGCGCGCCGCATCCGCCTGCACGCGCTGAGGATGGGCGAGGTGCAGGGGCAGGGCTATATCGCCCAGGCGCTCGGCATCGCCGACGTGCTCTCGGTGGCCTATTTCCACGCCATGAGGTACCGGGCGGAAGAGCCGTCCTGGGAGGGGCGTGACCGGTTCCTTCTGTCGATCGGGCACTACGCGATCGCTCTCTATGCCGCGCTTGCAGAAGCGGGGATCATCCCTCTCTCCGAACTCGAGACCTATGGCGGGGATGACAGCCGCCTGCCCATGTCCGGCATGGCGGCCTGCACGCCGGGGATGGAGATCACGGGCGGCTCGCTCGGCCAGGGGCTGACAGTGGCCATAGGCATGGGGCTTGGCCTGAAGCGCAAGGGGTCCGCCGCCAGCGTCTACACGCTTCTGTCCGATGGCGAACTCAACGAGGGTGCGACGTGGGAGGCCGCGATGTCGGCCACCCATTGGAAGCTCGACAACCTCATCGCACTCGTCGACGTGAACCAGATGCAGGCTGATGGCCGTTCCTCCTCCGTGCTCGGCTTCGAGCCGCTCGAGGAGAAGTGGCGGGCCTTCGGCTGGCATGCGCAGCGTGTCGACGGCAACGACATCCCGAGCCTCGTCGCGGCCTTCGATGCTGCGCGTGCGGCCACAGTGCCTGGCCCCCGGGTGATCATCTGCGACACGCGGATGGCGCGCGGCGTGCCGTTCCTCGAGGCGCGGGAGAAGAGTCACTTCCTCCGCGTCGAGCCGCATGAATGGGCCGAGGCCATCGCGATCGTGAAAGGAGCGCGGGCATGAGCGTCGCGGCCCGGAAACGGCTCACGACCTCGGCCA
>NZ_SAXA01000041.1 GCF_004122035.1 Ancylomarina salipaludis | reverse complement strand
CGATCTCGGCAGGAGCCAGACGCTCGGCCTCGTCGGCGAGTCCGGCTGCGGCAAGTCGACGACGGGGCGGCTGATCCTGAGGCTCATCGAGCCGACGGCCGGGGAGGTGTGGTTCGAAGGACGCGACATCACCGGGCTCGGCCACCAGGAGATGGTTGCGCTGCGGCGCGACATGCAGATCATCTTCCAGGACCCCTATGCGTCGCTGAACCCGCGCATGACGGTTGGCTCGATCATCGGCGAGGCGCTCGTGATCCACGGCCTCGCGCAAGGCCGGCGCGCGATCGAGGAGCGGGTGGTCGAGCTGCTCGAGACGGTCGGCCTCAGGCCCGACCAGATGCGCCGCTTCCCGCACGAGTTCTCGGGCGGCCAGCGCCAGCGCATCGGCATCGCGCGCGCGCTCGCCGTCTCGCCCAAGCTGGTGATCTGCGACGAACCGGTCTCCGCGCTCGATGTCTCCATCCAGGCGCAGGTGGTGAACCTGCTCGAGGACCTGCAGGCCAAGTTCGGCCTGACCTACCTCTTCATCGCGCATGACCTCTCGGTGGTGGAGCACATCTCCGACCGCGTCGCGGTGATGTATCTCGGCCGCATCGTCGAGAACGCGACGTCGCACGACCTCTACACGACGCCGCTTCACCCCTACACCGAGGCGCTTCTCTCCGCCGTGCCGATCCCCGACCCGACGGTGAAGCGCAAGCGCATCATGCTGCAGGGCGACGTGCCGAACCCGCTGAACCCGCCGAAGGGCTGCCATTTCCACACGCGCTGCCCCATCGCCAAGGCGAGCCCCTGCACGGAGGTGGACCCGCCGCTGCGCGAGGCGCGGCCAGGGCATTGGGTGGCCTGCCATCTGCGGGGCTAGCGCCGCGGGGCGGCAGCGCCACCCCCGCGACGCAGCGCCTCCCTCAGTCGACGTCGAGCGCGAGATGGGCGACGCAATCGCCCCTCTCGCAGCGCGCCGGGTGGCGCTGGCAGACGACGATGCCGTCCCGCTTGAAGAACACCGACACGGGCGGGCGCGCGGGATCGTCGACGAAGTGCACCCGGCCGCAGAGGTCCCCCTTGCGAACCCCGTCGCCGATCTCCGTCGCCGGTTCGAACACGCCGGCATCGGGCGCGTAGACGAAGCAGGCCTGGTCAGGCACCTCCATCATG
>NZ_SAXA01000040.1 GCF_004122035.1 Ancylomarina salipaludis | reverse complement strand
AAATATTAAATCCTACTACATCACAGTTGAGAGTGAAGGAACCTCACAGAGTCGAACCGATGAAGAGGGCGAATTGATGAAATATATCACATTCACAGATAAAACCGGCTCAGGAACAATCGAAGTTAATGACATTTTACTAAGATGGAACAGTTCAGATGCGGACAGAAAAGGTCTGCTTTATATGAGTTCCAGCTCTACCTACGCCCCATTCTACGATGTGATTTATGATGGTCAGACCAAAGCCAGATTTGGACGCTTGGATGGGATTACCAGCACAACAGGAAAGGTACTTTCAGGTTATGGCTTGTGGGCACAGAACGGATTTTTCGAAGGTTGGATTAATGCCAAAGAAGGTTTGATTGGAGGCATATCATTAAATGATTCAAGATTATCTACACCTGCATACTTTTTGGATAAAGATGGTACAGCTTCCTTTGCGAATGGAGCAGCTGTATTTAATGCGGATGGTCGAGTAGTATTCAGTAGTAATGTTACTTTGGACTGGTCTCAAGTTAGTAATACAGACAGTATCGCGTCAAAATCATATGCAACTGAAGAAGCTCGCTTGGCACGACTTGAAGCAGAGGCAAATGCTGCAACTGACGCACAAACGAAAGCCGATGCGGCTCTTTCTGCTGCTCAGGCAGATGCTGAGTTTAAAGCGGATCAAGCCAAAGCAGATGCCATTGCTGCAGCTAATGCAAAGGCAGAAGCCGAAACTGTGAAAGCTAAAGCATACGCTGATGGTATTGTAACAGGGGCAGAACAACGCGCCATTGATGATGCCACAACTAAGGCCAATGCTGCTGAAGCTGCTGCTATAGCAAGTGCAGCCACAGATGCTGCTACAAAAGCAACAACAGCTAAGAATGCTGCGATTAGTGCGGCGGCTATTGATGCAAAAGCGAAAGCCGATGCGGCTCTTTCTGCTGCTCAGGCGGATGCTAAGCTCAAAGCGGATCAGGCCAAAGCGGATGCCATTGCTGCAGCTAATGCAAAGGCAGAAGCCGAAACCGTGAAAGCTAAAGCTTATGCTGATGGTATTGTCACAGAGGCAGAACAACGTGCCATTGATGATGCTACAACTAAGGCGAATAATGCAGAGGCAGCTGCCATTAGTTCAGCTCAATTAGATGCTACAGCTAAGGCCAATGCTGCTGAAGCTGCTGCTATAGCAAGTGCAGCCACAGATGCTGCTACGAAAGCAACGA
>NZ_SAXA01000004.1 GCF_004122035.1 Ancylomarina salipaludis | reverse complement strand
ACTTAACTCAACAGCATTCAATTTAAACTCTCTACTAAATTTTCGTCTTTCTTTTTCCATAATCTAAGATATAAATTATTAATATTCTATATCTTAACTCACTGTCCGTATAAATGTAGCAACTTCATTCATTATAAATTCTCCTCCTTTTTAAGGAGGAGTACCCAAACTTGTTTGGGGGAGGTGGTTATAATTGAAAAAGGTTTTGAAGACTAAGGATACTGGAGGGGAATTTATTAACCTGATTCAATTTTGGTAAAATATGGGGTCTAGTCATACCCTGATAATTACAGCTTACTTATAATCAGAGCATGACTATTCAATTCGCCACACATTTCTCCTCCTTTTTAAGGAGGAGTACCCAAACTTGTTTGGGGAAGGTGCTTATTAAGAAGGGGAAACTATTAGTATAGAATAAAGCTGATTTTAAAAAAACAGCTTCTCTCCTCCTATTAGGAGGAGAATTTTTACGTTTTGCTTCATAAAGCCAGGCGCTAAAGAGAAACTTTTTATAAGCTGTACATGAAGCCCGTAAAGGACTTGGGGGTTAATGAGCATAAGCACTGAAGCGTAATTGAGGGTCTCACTTTTTTTTGTGAGGCTCTCAATACGGCGCATCTCGACTCCGCTCGATGCCCGGCAACTCGCACACAAAAAAAGCTGTGGCTCTCACACCACAGCTTAGGTCTGTCTGTTTAAATTTTAAGCTTATTGCTTTACCAAGCAAAAGCTTACTTTCTTTTATCGCCTACTGGTTTTTCATCTATTTTATCATTTACAATAAACGATTTACATCCCCTTCCTTTTGTTTTTATTATTATTTACATTTTTTTTTCTATCGGACGGGCACTAATGCAGACCCGCAGCTTTTTCTTTCTTGTCAGTTGATGCAGCTTGCCCGGCGCCAATTTCATCGAAAGTTGATATAAATTTTGATTCGACTTTATTCCATCTGGCCAGAGCCTCAGGGTATCCCAGTTCTAAATAAAAACGATTTTCTTTAGACATACCTGCGCCTCCGCCATTATCCGATTCCTCATTATAACTATCGACATAAGCCTTCACATTTTGAAAACCTCCAAGACGGTTTTCAGCAAGCCAGGTAACAATATCTCCCAATGGTTTAATCACCGGAATATTCTCATCAATGCTAAAAACAGTATTACTTGATTGGTGTAACATCACATAAAAACCATAATCTGCTGCCCAGGGGTTTGATCCAATTACGATATAGTCTTTCATTGATGTACTTGGACAATTATTATCTCTAAAAATACCAGGCCACCAATCCGGATCATCCATTATGGTGTTCATGCTTGATTTATCGAATCTCACCCATGTGTCTATAGGAGCGAGAGTGGCCTCGGCAGAAAAATCGATACTGTATCCGGAAGGAATGTCAAATGCACTATAAATGCTAATTAATTCTTTAAGTCTGGGTTGAAGTATAACATCTTCCTTCATCTGGAAAGCTTCAATTTGTTCTGTACTTGCCCCCGGCACCAATAAAAATGAAAAAGGAGACCAAAATGAGATCAGCTCATCCCATGCTTGTTTAGGTGTTACTAAATTTTTATTCATCATTTAAGTTTTTAATATTAAAAAAGGGGAATCTCTTTATAATAAAAGTCACCACACATTGCCTTAATCGACAGATATACTTATAGCATCCTCTTCATTCACCCATAAAGAGCACTATTAATCAGACACATAAATACACCAATTATTTAAACTCTATTAAATTTATGAAAAACAAACAGCAAATAATAAATTATGATTAAGCAAAATACAAACTAGACATAAAATAGAATAGGTCTACATAATTACGAACACCCCTAGCCCCTAAAGGGGAACTTTTCTTTAGCTATACTTTAAGCCCCTTCAGGGGTTTGGGGTTAATTTTTAAAGAGAACGCACCACCCAATCCTGCTTCGCAAGCCACCCTTTCTCCTCCTTTTTAAGGAGGAGTACCCAAACTTGTTTGGGGAAGGTGCTTATTAAGGAGGGGAAACTGTTAGTATAGAATAAAGCCTATTTTAGAAAAAACAGCTTCTCTCCTCCTATTACGAGGAGAATATTTACTTTTTGCTTCATAAACCCAGGCGCTAAAGGGAAATTCTCCTAAGTTGTACATGAAGACCCTTAAGGAGTTAGGGGGCAATTTTTAAATAAAATGCAACACCCCGACTTGCTTCGACAGCCACCCTTTCTCCTCCTTTTTAAGGAGGAGTACCCAAACTTGTTTGGGGGAGGTGGTTATTAAGAAGGGGAAATTGTTAGTATAGAATAAAGCTGATTTAAAAAAAACAGCTTCTCTCCTCCTATTAGGAAGAGAATTTTTACGTTTTGCTTCATAAACCCAGGCGCTAAAGGGAAACTTTTCCTAAGTTGTACATGACCCCTACAGGGGTTTGGGGTTAATTTTAAATAAAATGCAACACCAAATCCTGCTTCGCAAAACAAAGCATTCCCCATAAGGTAGCAATTCTCTGAACGGTTACGTCAACCCACCGAATGTTAGCTCCGCTGTTCTTCGAAACATGTTAGGCGGTTCCCGCCACACGAACGCTTAGTTGTTGTATGTAGTATTTATTTATTTATTTTCAAATTTTAGGATTAAATCTATATTTTCCTTATCAATATTGGTCAAAAAGTGCTGTACATTAATATAACGTGGATTGTACCAATCTTTATTAGTAAAATAGTCCTTTAAATCTTTTGATTTAAAAATGTAGCCATATCTAGCAAAAATCAGATTTCTTTTAATTCTAAGTTCCTTTTTTGTCAAACTCAACAAATCTGTTTCATTTAGAAGTTTTGAGGAACTTTGGAATGTTACCCAGTTAAAAGTTTTGAAATCCGTAATCTTTAAAGAGTCGATAACATAACCTCCATAGTCAGGTAAATTGTTTAAATCAATTATTTCATTTTCTGATATCTGTTTATGGATTGATTTGTATTTATCACAATCCATCGTATTACATCCTACTTGTGATGGGACTTGTTTCCCAACACATTCTCCGCCATAGAAATCTGAAAATTCCATTTCAACAATCCCTTGATGACATTTCCAAGTGCCGATCATTGTAAAATTGTCATAATCACTAATATGCTCTTTCTTTATTGCTACACTATCAGGAAGGAAATAATAATCTTTTTGGAATACACAACACGCATCACAACAATGACTTGCTCCAATTCTTAAGTTTGCAGCTGAATTATAATTTTGTCCGAATATTATACTCGGGATAATAGTAATAAGAATTATAAAATATAGCTTCATTTAATTGAGTTTGTATATTACACACAACGGTCTTGTATAAGAGTAGTCGCGGATAAAAAGCTCTATTTTTTTTTAACAATTTGCATTATTAAAATTAAATAGTGATTAAGGTTGACACCTAAACCGCTATTACTTTTATGCGGTTTTACGTGCTGGTTTTTAGTTATTCAGTTCTAATTTTATTTGTTTATTTAGTAGTCCTTTTCCACCAGCCATTAAATCTTTAATTTCTCCTTTCTCTATTCGTAAGTTAACGATAATTAAACTTGGAGAAGGCTCTTTCATATACTTACCTTGTTGAATATTAAAACTTTTTTTATTAATTTTTAAAGTATCAAATAAATAACATCCAAGTGGTCCAGCTGCCATTCCTGTCCCTGCCTCTTCTAATATTCCATAGCGCGGTCCAAACATTCTTGAAGTGGCATCATATTCAGCATTTTCTGTATTGGTAGAAAATACATAATAACCAATTAAATCAAATTCTTCGCTAATTTCGCTTATTAAGTTAAAATCTGGAACTATATTTTTTAAAATCTCTTTGTTTTTAACAGGAATCAATATAAATGAGTTTCCAGTATTTACCAATTGAATTGGTGCGTTGGGTATAAGGTCATTCTTTTTTAATCCCAAAGATTTTAAGATAACCCTTTCTTTATTGCTTATGTCAAAATATTTTGGAGCTAACTGTTCCATAAATGCTAGGTCTCCAATCATTTCTATTTTTCGTTTCCCATCTATAGTTTCTTTTGAACAACTATCATTCTTTAAAGCACCTATTTGTTTTAAATATGAAAATGTTGCCACTGTAGCGTGCCCACAATGCGCTATTTGTTTGTTTGGTGTGTAGAAATCTAATTTAAAATCTTCGGTTTTTGATCTTGAAACAAAAGCAGTTTCTGATAAACCTACTTTTTTAGAAATCTCAAGCTTATTCTTATCAGATAATTTATCTGCATTTAAAACAACACCTGCTGGATTACCGCCTTTGCCGTTTTCAGCGAAAGCATTAAGAATTTGTACTGTAACTATTTTTGAATTTTCCATTTTAATATGTTTTATATTTATATAATGGACGCAGTTAATTAGAAAAGGACGTTATTACTTTTAATTATTTTCAAAGTCTAGTAATTTTCCTTTGCTATCAGATTCCACATTTGGGCAATCTAAAATATTTTCTCTTAAAATTTCTTTAGCTTTTTGAACTCTTGACTTTGTGCCAGAATATGAGATTTTTAGATGTTCTGCTAGCTCTTTTTGAGAGTAGTTTTTAAAGGATGTCAAAATAATTGCTTCTTTATGAGGAGCCGAAAGGCTTTCTATTTTTTGATTGATACAGTTAGTAAGGTTTGAGTAATCAAAATTATTAGCTTCCGTTTCTGGAATTTCTAAATCATTTATTGATATGTTTTTGTTGTTTACTTTTCTGAAGTAGTCAATAATGGTATTTCTTGTAATTTGATAAACCCAAGATGTGAGTTTAGAAGTATGTTTTAGTTGATGAATTTTAGTTTGAATTTTTAAGAAAACCTCTTGATGAATATCTTTTGATGTTTGTTCATCTTTTATTTTTCCTAAAATGAACTTATATAGTTCTTCATTAAGGTCAATCCAAATAGTATTGATTTCAGTTTTCATGATTTTAGTTTTTCAGATTGCACATAACGTTGACGTGTATGGCAAGTAAGGCACTTCAAAGGTCTGACTTGTCCGACCGCTAATGAGCCGAAGCTTTTGCTTTGGCACCGCTGAAATGTTTACTTTGGCACCGCTGAAATGTTTACTTTATAGCCGAAGCAAAAGCTTCGGCGGGGTTGCAACGAAGAGCTGCCGTTGAATAACCTACTTTCTGCCTTATTTGCTATATACATTGTTGTGTGGTCGTACTTTTATTAATTCGTCAAACAATTCTGTTTTTGTTATATATTTCTTTCTATCAAGGGTTTTCCCTTGTTTTTCAATTTCAACAAGTCCAAAATAACTTAGAAATCGTTCAAAAGTCCTGACCGAATAGCAGTGGCTAGCATATTCTTCAACAGTCCCATAAGTCGGTGTAATCGATTCTATAAATTGCGGAAATGCTTTTAGGTATTTATCGGAATAAAAATTGTCCAACCGTTTCTCTGCACCATATTTTGACAAAAGTATCAATGAAAAACCAAAACCAAATTGCCCGATTTGTTGGTCTTCATAGCCGTCATAGAATGCCCAACTAAATTTTTGAGTCATTGTTTTAAAAATCAAATCAAACAATTCCTGATTATCCGAAGCCATTTTTTCTCCGGTTTTTGTTAGGCTTAATTTACCATTTCTTTTTTTAGTAAGTCCGGCTAATTCAGCCAAAAGTCTGGTTAGATTAACAGTTAAGGAATCAGTTTCTTTGTAAAGTTTCGAAATTCCTGATGAAAACTGATATTCCTCCAAAAATCCTTGACTATAAATCTCTTGGACAATTTTTGTTGGTAAAAATCCTTTGGTAGTCAATTTAATTTCTCCTAGATTTTTAACTAAGTCCAAGTAATATTTGACCACATTAAACATTGGGCACATAGAAAAATCCGAGTCTGCAAGTTTTTGCAAAATTATCGGGCTGTTAGGTTCGAACGTAAAATGTAGAATATGGTGCATTTCAAACGGTGAATATCCTTCAAAATCTGGGATTTCCCGATTGTTCTGTTCGTTCATTACTTGGTCTATATGTTTTTGTAGGTCTCTTAAGTCCATTAAAGTTATTGTTTAGTACGAATTTGGTATGCCACACAACTTATTTATATATTCACAAAACCTGACCTATATTTCCAAATAAGGGATATAATGTACAGGTTTATGGTCTTTTATTATTTTTCAAAATAATAGAGCCTATCAAATTTATAAAAATAAGATATCAAACAATAAATATGGATATCGTAAAACCTCAGACACACATAAAATAGAATAGGTCTACATAATTACGAACACCCCTAGCCCTAAAGGGGAACTTTTCTTTAGCTATACTTTAAGCCCATTCAGGGGTTTGGGGTTAATTTTTAAAGAGAACGCACCACCCAATCCTGCTTCGCAAGCCACCCTTTCTCCTCCTTTTTAAGGAGGAGTACCCAAACTTGTTTGGGGGAGGTGCTTATTAAGAAGGGGAAACTGTTAGTATAGAATAAAGCTGATTTTAAAAAAACAGCTTCTCTCCTCTTATTAGCAGGAGAATTTTTACGTTTTGCTTCATAAACCCAGGCGCTAAAGAGAAACTTTTTATAAGCTGTACATGAAGCCCGTAAAGGGCTTGGGGGAAAATGAGCATAAGCACTGAAACGTAATTGAGGGTCTCACTTATTTTTTGTGAGGCTCTCAATACGGCGCATCTCGACTCCGCTCGATGCCCGGCAACTCGCACACAAAAAAAGCTGTGGCTCTCACACCACAGCTTAGGTCTGTCTGTTTAAAAAGAAACCTCCAAGCTCTTTTTAAACAGGCAGATGTTTCAACAATTATGGCCATTGTCGAAAGTTTTTAGCAAGTCTTAGGCAAGCTGCGTTTGCTCAACAGGAAGTGCCTCCATTTGTAAGTTCAGCTTCAGTTTTTCGGGCGCATACCGACTAATTGGCACATAAAGTGTCTTGTAATCCATATTCTCCACTCTCAGCTGGTATTTACCCGATGGAATGCTCTTAAACCTAAAGGCCCCGGTTTGTGTGATGTCGGCCTTCATATCGAGTTTTTCAATCCAAGCCGTACCATAAGCAATAGGCTTGCCCGTTGCAGCATCGGTAATATACCCCAGCAGGTCGTACGAATGATGAGCTGGTCTGCTAACTTTACGCAAGGAAAAATACTGGCTTACAAATTTGGGATAGCTTGCTCTAAGGTTCTCGATTCTACGATCCAGCTTATTATTCAACAGGCTATTGATCTCTTTCTTTAAGCTGGAAAATCCCTTTTTATCATCTTTCTTTGCATCCATCCGAATCTTATACTCTATTATTTTTTTTTCAAAAGAAGCAAAATCAGTTTCCAGGCTTACAAGTTTAGCCTCTGTTAATCCATAAGGCGTCAATTCATCGATATGTTCCCGACATATAACTAAGGCCTGTTTGGTATAGACTGTAAACTTAACCTCAGACATTCGCCTCAATTCGGCATTCGAGATAGACACCTTCTGTAGCATCGAACTATCCGAAAGGTTATCAGCCAAACACTCTAAAGCATTTACTACAAGGTAAAGCTGCGGAAGAAGAGATGCTTTTATGGTATTTTTATCAGCAATCAACCAGCCCAGGGGTTCGTCCATTTTATTGGAATAACTTAATAAAGATGCCAATAAACTTGAAAATGAGTCAACTTCTGCTTTCGTCCTTACATCGGTTTCATAACAGCTTATATTCTTCACCAACAATTGGTTTGTGTCGATATATGCGTTTACTTTTAAACTATCATACGTATTCATGTTAGTTGGGTTTTAGGCAGTACAAATAAATCGAGAGCATATGAAAAGCAGAGCTCTTCCTTAAATTATACTGCATGATTAACACTCGAATCGTTTGTATGACACAAACAGTTCAGTCATTTAACACGGATAAGCCTAATTGATGAAGATCTTATTTCATGGGGCTTTCAGCCATTTTCCTGGTCCTTATCAATCTTCATTTTTGTCTTTACTTTGACTTTATCAGGAGGCTGTAAATTTCAAAATTCACCTCTTAACTGTATTCGCTTTAGCTATTCAAACAAGCTTTTCAGCTGTTCCGGAATGCCATAAACCTGCTTTTGAATAGCTTAGAGCAGCTCTTGAATGCCATAAACCTGCTTCTGAATGGCTTGAAGCAGCTCTTGAATGCCATAAACCTGCTTCTGAATGGCTTGGAGCAGCTCTTGAATGCCATAAACCTACTTCTGAATGGCTTGGAGCAGCTCTTGAATGCCATAAACCTGCTTCTGAATGGCTTGAAGCAGCTCTTGAATGCCATAAACCTGTTTCTGAATGGCTTGAAGCAAGTCTTGAATTTGTTACAACTCGCTTTGCAGGACATACTGCAAATGCTTCAAATAATTATGAAAGTAAAGTGCTTTGTTTTTTTAAGGATGAAATAATTCTCTAATCGTAGATGGCTGACAGCGAAGGTTCCGATTGATATCGGTATCGAGGTGAGAGTTTCAGTCAATACAAAATACGTTTTGTTTATATTCAGAATCAACTTACAGTCAAAAAACAAGGTTTATGATCTGTAATCCAGTACGCCTTGGAGGTTAAACCGTGATACTAAGTTAAGGATAAATTTCTTTAATGTCCAATTATTAATTCAACTAATCATACAAATAGTGTCATTGGTCAGTAAAAAATACACGTTCACAACAAACCAAATACACTGTAATTATTAGGCTTTCATGCGCCAATCAGTAAAAAATATTTTTTTATCAAATTTAAATTTTCATGATAAGCCTTTTATTAATAGAGATAAACATCAGTATTTGATCGTAAAATGGGAAAATGAGCTTATATGTATTGTTTAATCAAAACAAAAGAACAAACTCACCTTAAATCAGCCCAATAAATGAATTGGAATGATGCTTTCTTCGAATTATCTTTTTACTACCTTTGCGGCGTTGGCTGGTTTTATATTTCTTCTTATCGGGGTGTGAGTTATTCTATAATCTCGATCCAATGGCATTCCCGGCTGGAAGACAATATAAGGCAGTGGATAGATACCTGAAACTTAAAACGAATATTGGCTCGTGCCGGTGTTCGTTTTTTTGTTTTTAAAGACTTCTGTATTTATTCTGAATAATATTGAATTCCAGTGATGTTTACTCAATAAATAAAGCATTTAAGTCGGCTTAATGTTTCAGATCTAACACCAGGCACTAAATATCACAATAAGATCAACAATCTAACAGAATTTCTTACATTTGCCGGAAACATTAAATACTTCAAACAATCATGCAATCATTAAGAGAACTCTACAAAATAGGTTATGGCCCATCAAGCAGTCATACCATTGCTCCGGGGCGGGCAGCTAAAATGTTTATCGACAAACATCCCACCATCAAAAGTTTTCGTGTGACCCTTTACGGAAGCCTTGCGGCTACCGGTGTGGGGCACGGTACCGATAAGGTGATCGAAACTGTAATTAAGCCTTTGGATGTTGAAATTATCTGGAAACCCGAAATTGAATTGCCTCTTCACCCCAACGGTTTACTTTTTGAAGCCATAGAGGGCGATAAAGTTATTGATGCCTGGGAGGTTTACTCTGTTGGCGGTGGCGATTTACGCGACAACACAGGTCTTTTAAACGATGCCAGTCAGGTTTACGAACTGACCACCATGAATGATATTCTGGCCTGGTGTATTGAAGAAGGACGATCGTTTTGGGAATATGTGGAGTTTTGCGAAGGCAAAGAAATCTGGTCTTTCCTCGAAGATGTATGGGAAGTGATGAAAGATTCAATCGCACGTGGACTGGAAGAAGAAGGCGTTTTGCCCGGCACTTTACGAATTGCCCGTAAGGCTGGCTCCTATTACATCCGCTCCAAAACCACAACCGGGTCAACCGGGAATATTGGACTAATTTTTGCCGCTGCCTTGGCCGTTGCCGAAGAAAATGCAGCCAGTGGTAAGGTGGTTACTGCACCAACCTGTGGTGCTTCGGGTGTTGTGCCTTCTGTACTTTATTTCCTTAAGGTGGATCAGGAATACAGCGATAAGCGAATCATTCGTGGCTTGGCAACCGCTGGTCTGATTGGAAATATTGTCAAAACCAATGGTTCTATTTCAGGCGCAGAAGTTGGCTGTCAGGGCGAATTAGGAACGGCATGTGCAATGGCTGCCGGTGCTGCTGCACAAATTATGGGTGGTACGCCCAAACAGGTTGAATATGCTGCCGAAATGGGTTTTGAACACAATTTAGGACTAACCTGCGATCCGGTTGACGGTTATGTACAGATTCCGTGTATCGAACGAAATGCCTTTATTTCGCAAAAAGCCCGAGAATGTGCCGTCTACTCTCTTTTTTCTGACGGTTCGCACAAGGTTTCTTTCGATCAGGTTGTTGAAACAATGATGCAAACAGGTAAAGATTTGCAATCGAAATATCGGGAAACCAGTTTGGGCGGTTTAGCAAGAATTGTAAGGCCTGTCATCAAAAAAGGCTAACTATATTGTAAAAATAAAAGGCATTGAAAATTGTATTTCAATGCCTTCCTTTTAAGATCTTTATATCTTTTTAACATTTCAAACGGCCATATATCTCTAAAAAACACTACATTGCGTACCGAATTGTAAAAATTAACTCTTCCTACAGTTAGATTTTAAAACAATAATACCAATAGGGGCGTATGAATTCGAAGAAATTGATTGGTTATATTTTAATGACTTTAGCAGGTATAACCTTTTTACTTTACCTCACTTTTCCTTTTTTAAACTTACCTGCCGAAAACAAATTACTGATCATTGCAGGGACCTATATAATCAATAAGGTCTTTTTCTATTCAGCCTTATATCTTCTTGGCAAACAAATCATCGTAAAGATTGCTTCTTATCTTCCCACTTGGGCTGAGAGACTGATCTTTCGTTTGCTGAAGGTTCAAAAAGTCGCTACGAATTAATTCTATTCCAACAACTTATTCTTATTGGTATTAGCTGAACGGGTGTATGCGGGCTTCCCTTTTAGGAAGCTCAGGTAAAATGCATTCCATAAAATAAGGAGTACCAAGGCCAGAATGGTGTACCACTGACTCAAAAAACCAGACACTGAATAAATAATCGCAGCAGAGGGTTTGTCCTTTGGATAAACAAGCTCCAATTGTTTCCCAATAGGATAGTCAGCATTCTCAGGCCCTTGTATCTTGTAGGTCTTATCTCCCACTCTATAGTTAATAATCGGGTACGTTTCGTAGAACAACTGCTGTTTGATCTCTTTTATATCAACCACTGTTCCCTGACACCGCTCTCCCTTACTAATCAAATCCCAGTTACCATAAATTGGAGCTAATAAAATTAATAGATTGACGAATACATAGCGGAATTGTTTCATTAGGGAAAGTATTGGTTCGTAAAAGGGTTAAAGAAAGAGCTCACATCCTCAGACGCAAGCTCTCCAACTTATTTTTTATAATCTATCGACTAGAATCTTTTCTGCATCTTCAATTTTCACATCAGGCAGCATGCCAATAGATGGCAGTTGTCTGTCAGTAAATCGTTTGATAATGGTATCAATGGTCGCTCGTCCTACCTTATGCTGACTCAAACGGGTTTGAATACCAATTCGATTGAAAAAGTCCTCGGTTTTCACGATAGCCATCGCTATTCTTTCCTCCTCGCTTCCTTCGGTAATCTTCCAGACTCTCTCAGCATATTGCAATAGTTTTACGTTTCGCTTGTCCTTTAGATGAGTCATCAAACCCGGAAGCACAATCGCTAGTGTAACAGCGTGGTCGATACCATGAAAAGCGGTCAGCTCGTGGCCAATCATATGCGTTGCCCAGTCACTTTGTACACCAGCACCAATCAATCCATTCAGAGCCATAGTTGCAGCCCACATCACATTGGCATACTCGTCATAATTTGGTGTTTCAGAATTGTAAGCCTTGGTGCCTTCTTCAATCAAAGTCATCAACAGACCTTCTGCAAAACGATCCTGAACAGGCGAATTCACCGGATAAGTCAGGTATTGTTCCATCACATGAACAAAAGCATCGGCAATACCATTTGCTATTTGTCTCTTTGGAAGAGAATAAGTCACTTCCGGATCTAAAATTGAGAATTTAGGAAACAATAAAGGCGAACCAAAAGCGAGTTTCTCTTTGGTCGCCACTTTTGTAATAACACCACCGCTGTTCATTTCAGAACCTGTAGCTGCAAGCGTTAAAACAGCACCCAAATCAATTGCCGACTCAACACGTGCTCGTTTTGCCAAAATGTCCCAGGCATCTTCGCCTTTATAACATGATGCCGCCGCAATAAATTTAGTTCCGTCAAGAACCGAACCCCCACCAACGGCCAATAAAAAATCAATCTCTTCAGCTTTTACAAACTCAACGGCTTTCATCAGAGTTTCAAAATGCGGATTGGGTTCAATACCGCCAAACTCTTTTACATTATAACCATCCAAAGCAGCCATTACCTGATCGTAAACGCCATTTTTCTTAATGCTTCCCCCACCATAAGTGACTAAAATTTTAGCATCTGCAGGGATATGTTTATTTAATTCTGAAATTTTCCCTTTTCCAAAAAGAATCTTAACGGGATTGTAAAAATCGAAATTATTCATAATCTGTGTTTTATATTGTTTTGTTATGAAATGACTCATGAAAATTTGAGACTTCAAGTTAAGTTTAATTTCAAATAATTAAAAACAATATGCAGATGTTAAGCATTATTTAACAGCTTCAATCTTTCAAACCGGAAGCTCCACTCTTTTTCATCAAAAAAATCTGTCTATAAACATTGCATTTATCATGAAATAGCAATTGTAAATAAACTATATTGGGCATCTGAATTTTTACAGAACACAACCCTAGCTAGAAATAGCTGTTAAAACCAATAATAAACCTTTTTAAACAACACATGAAAAAAACATTTTTATTAGCCCTTATGAGCTTGAGTATTGCACTGCAATTTACTTATGCTCAAGGCGCTTTAGAACAAAAAAACGATCCGTTTTTTGGGGAAAGCTGTACCAGTATTATGGTCGGTAAAAAAGCAACAACCGATGGTTCTGTTATTACCAGTCATACCTGCGACGGACGTTACCGCACCTGGTTAAGCATAGAAAATGCTCAAAAGTTTGACAAAAAAGAGACTCATAAGGTCTACAAAGGAACTTTGAAAACAGAAACGGCCTGGGATCAAAGAAAGGTTGAACTTGCGGGTGAAATTGATGAAGCAAAATCGACTTTTGCCTATTTAAATACCGCTTACCCATGTCTTAACGAAAAACAACTTGCTATTGGAGAAACAACCATTGTTGGCCCCGAAGAATTGGTTAACGATAAAGGGATGTTTCTGATTGAAGAATTGGAACGTATTGCTCTGCAGCGTTGCACAACGGCTCGCGATGCGATCAAGCTAATTGGCAAACTGATAAAAAAACATGGTTACGGCGATTGGGGTGAATGCATCACAATAGCTGATAAGAAAGAAGTTTGGCAACTAGAAATCTTTGGTGAAGGTCCGGATCAGATTGGTGGCGTTTGGGCCGCACAACGTATTCCTGACGATCACGTAGGTATTTCTGCTAACATTTCCCGAATTGGAAAACTTGATCTTAAGAATTCAGACTATTTTATGGCATCGGATAACGTCTTTGAAGCGGCTAAACGTTTGAAGCGTTGGGATGGCAAAAAAGAATTCAAATTCTGGGAAGTCTATGGTGGCGTTGAGAAACCTTTCAAAATTCGTGAGTTTTTCGTTTTAAATCACTTCGCTCCTTCACTGAATCTTGATTTTGAAGCTGATGAATTGCCTTTTTCAGTAAAACCTGATAAAAAAATCTCTGTGTATGACGTGATGGCTATGTACAGAGAAACCTATGAAGGCACTCAATATGACATGACTCAGAATCTTAAGGTGATTAAGAAAAGATACAATGACAAAAAAGAAGTGATTGGTCAGGACACTGTAATTGCTCCTAATGCACATCCCTGGCCAACGGGTAACACCCGCAACTTAAGTAATTTTCTGAAAGAAGGAACCATTGAATACCAGCGTACCGTTGCTGTATCGTGGTGTTCTTATTCATTTGTTACACAATTGAGAGATTGGTTACCTGATGAAATTGGTGGTGTAGCATGGTTCTCATTTGACAATCCGGGTCAAAGTCCGCGTATTCCGATATATGCTGGTACAACTGAATTACCTGAATCATTCAATTACTGCGGACAAAAGCGTTTCCGTGCTGATGCCGCTATTTGGGCTTATCGTAAAGCCAACAAATTAGCCACTGTTGAATGGCAAACCACACGTGAAGAAATGATGGCTGATGTTGCACACTTTGAGACCAAAGGTCTTGAAGATGGCGCAATTCTTGAAACTAAAATCGAGAAACTGATTAAAGCAGGTCAGAAAGATGAAGCTCGTAAGCTTCTAAATCAATACACCAAAGACTTCACCGGAGCCACAATGCTTCGCTGGAAAGAATTGGAAAACAAGTATTGGGGAAAATTTGGCTTGGGATTCTAAGCCTGTAAATAGAAACTAAAAACGCTCGTTCCATCAGGAACGAGCGTTTTTGTTTTAAGTCTGTATTATTTAATATTCTCTGCCCTTTTCATCAATCATTGGGACAAAACGAACCGGAATCACATCTTTTCGAACAAGTTCACCATCTATTTTTTTCAAAAGGACCAAACTCTTTACATTTTTAGCACCAATTGGAATCACCAAATTACCATTTTCACCCAACTGATCGATCAAAGGCTGTGGAATCTTGCTCGGCGAACAGGTTACGATAATAGCGTCATAAGGCGCATGTTCCTCCCATCCCATATAACCATCTCCCCATTTCAAATGCAAGTTGTCGTAGTTTAATGATTCTATTGTCGATTTTGCTTTCAGAGCCAGGCCTTCAACAATTTCGATGCTATAAACCTCCTTACACAACTCTCCCAGTATAGCTGCCTGATAGCCCGAACCTGTACCAATCTCTAAAACCTTACTATCAGGATTAATATCCAATAATTGGGTCATAATTCCAACGATATAAGGCTGAGATATAGTTTGCCCAAAGCCAATAGGCAATGGCGAATCAGAATAGGCTAAATGACGAAACTGAATGGGCACAAACAGATGACGTTCGACCTTTTGCATGGCTTTAATGACATCCTTATCGTTAATGCCCCGAGCTTCAATTTGTTCCTTCACCATTTTATGTCGCAACTGCTTGTAATTCATCTTTTGAGCTCTGGCTTCCCCATTTCGTCCGCACACGCCAACTAAAAGGAAGAAGCTTATTAATAGGTATTTATTCATTATTTTCCTTTTTATTGGAAATAAAGTTACAATAATATTATACTTAATACACATTAGAGCTTCATATTATCAAGCTTTCTTTAATATTTTATGGGCAAAAAAAAGAGTTGAAGGTAAAACCAACAACTCTCATATCTTGTGTAAAAATTATTAACCCAAAATAATATTCTAATTACACATCATTGCAGATTGAATTAAACTCACCCTTAACACAATGTGTCCGTTAGGTTTATTGCCTACAAATTCAGGTTTAAAACCTGCAGCTTCAAGCTCCGACTTTACCAATCTGATTAATTCAGAACTCACATGATTAAAATGATGAGCAACAACCAAACTTCCTTTATTAAACTTCTTTTCGAATTTGTCTAATATTTTACGAGCCTCAATTTTATGTTGTTCAATTTCCTTTTCTACAATATGGCTATATTCTGCAACGTTCTTCATAATTTGATCTATTTTTCAAGTGAATGGTTGTAAGTATATTTTTTATCTCTAATTAATGTTCCTAATAAACGACTATTGAGAACTTATATTCCCGTACTCAAAATATCAATGAGAATTATTTAATTAAATTTCTCTCTGACAATTATAAAACTTTTTTATTAATAATTAATGATGAAATATGAAATTATTTAGACTAACGTCAAAATAATTATGACTAAAGAAATCACACCAACATATATCACCCTCAAAAACAAGTAGTTTAATATCTATAACGAAGAAAGACTTTAAATATTTTATTTTTTATTCATAATGCATCTAAATTCGACCAACATTAACAGATCATCTGCTTGCAAATGTGGGTAAAAACCAAGTAAAGCATTCCATAATTCATCCTTGGTGTTAAAGCCATCCTTTTGTACAGCACTCAAACTCATTTCATTAATAGTCTGATACGTAATTTCAACAATCTCAATTGGTAAACTTTTCCCATCTGAAAAATCAGCCATAGCCGTCCCAAGTGGATAATGTGGCTCTTCAATACGAGCCGTTTGAGTCTTCTCCCCTTGCAGGATCATATCGTAAAAGCTTTCGTGAAAATGTATTCTTGTCATATGCATTTATTTTGTACTATTAAAATTAAACCTAAGGTGCAGGTATCTAATCTTAATATAAAATCACTATTTTTAAATTTTATGATATCTAATATTCTGTATGAAACGATTAAGATTTTACTTATTATTATCCATAGGCCTTCCGTTGGCTGGTTTTTCACAAAACTATTCTAATATTGACTTCGCTCGACAAATTAACGAGAAAGAACTCAAAAAAAATGTTGAAGTTTTGAGCTCTGCCAAAATGCAAGGTCGCGAAACGGGAACGAAAGGCCAGAAACTTGCTGCGAACTTTATCTACAATCAATTCAAAAATTGCGGACTTACGGGTATCAACAAAAACACCGATAGCTTAAACTATTTCCAAAGCTTTAATTTATCGAAACTCAAATTACCTTCAGGTAAAATACAGACTGAAAGAAAGAGCTTTTCTAATTATAAAGACTTTATTGCTGACCCCCGACAGGATTCTATTTCATTGAATATCAATGTTGTCTTTATTGGTAATGAGCCAATAGAAAACTTTTCAGAAATTGATTTTACTGATAAAGCCGTACTTTTTCTAACTTCAAATTTTCATAAAGCATACGGCCGTGCCCATCACATATGGAAACACTCAACTCCCAAACTAATTCTTTTTAATGATCCCATCAATAATAAAGTATTCAATCGGTTTTTGAATACAAAAAAGCGTGTACGAAATCAACGATTTCTGCTAAATGAACCCATTCAAGACTCAACACATCTCTCCAGTCAAACTGATTTGTACACATGCTTAAAAGAGAAACTCATTATTCCCATCTCAACACAAATGGCAAAAACACTGACAGGACTGAAGACAAAAGAATTAAAAGAAATAGCGAATAAACAAAAACATCTCAATAAAACGACAAACTGTCCAATCCATTTTGAACTTAATAAGGAAGACGATATTATTAAAACTGAAAATGTATATGCTCTGATTGAAGGCTCTGAAAAACCTAATGAGTACATTGTTATTTCATCGCATTACGACCATTTAGGCAAACAGGGAGAACATTTATTCTATGGTGCAAATGATAATGCTTCGGGAACTGCTGCCGTAATCGAAATCGCAAAAGCTTTTAAAGAAGCTGTCAATAATGGAATCAGACCCAAACGCAGCATTCTGTTTGTCGCCTTTACAGGGGAAGAAAAAGGCCTGTTGGGCTCTAAATACTTTATCGATCATTCACCGGTTCCTTTAAAATCTATTAAGACAAATCTGAATTTAGATATGCTGGGTCGAATGGATGACAAGCATTCTAAAAGCGACTATATCTACCTCTTAGGAACTTCTCATTTAAACCCTAAACTGAAAAAGATGAGTGATAGTCTTAACACTCTGCATCCCAAACTCATTCTCGATTATGAATACGATCAGCCCAACAACCCACTCTACGGGGCTTCTGATCAAGCCTCATTTGTTCGAAAAGGCATTCCTGCCATCATGTATTTTAATGGTCTCCATCAAGACTATCATACAGAAAATGACACCGCAGATAAATTAAACAATAAAAATATTGAGCGTGTTGCACAACTCGTTTTCCTTACTGCTTGGGAGCTTGCTAATCAACTTTGAAGCAAAGCTTCAAGTCTTAAAATTAAGGTCACTCATCCACAATTCAGATTCTTTTATCAACAAAAACTTAATATGTCATTTCATTTTTAATTATTATTTGTTCAGTAAAATTCTGATTTTCTAGATAAGAAGCACTATTTTTGTGGAATATAATCAATAATTTCATACTTATGAGAGCGTTTTTACCCCTATCGATCATTACCTTGAGCATCGTATTTTTCTCTTGCAAGAAAGAGTCCAAATATCTTGGATATGTTGATGAAAACGAAGCTTTAGTTGAAAAATTAGAGAAGATAAATGGTGATGCGAGAACATATAATTACGATTTTAAGATTTTAGAAAATCCTAAGGCTGAAGGGGTCAATTATTACAAACCAACGCTTATTTCTGAAGCTCTAACAAGTATTCCTGAAGAAATGGAGGCTGCCATTCACTTACCATCTGTAGATGATTTTCCTTTTACAACAGGTACTGAAAAAGCAAATATTGTCACGTTTTGGAATAGAAGTAATAAGCTTGTCTTTCAAATTCAGATCGCTTATTTAGAAGAAGCAGCTGAATACAAGGCAAACAACCAGGATTTCTTCATTATATCTGCAACCCAACTTCCGGATAACCCCTTTATTGATACGGCATCAGAAGATGATCCTATTGACAAATGGATTGAAGAATTCAAAATGGATGGGCCCAGTGAACCGGTAGATGTTCGAATCTATCAGAAATTGGAATTAACTCCCGAACTGCCACTATTCTATAAAGATCGATTCAGGAATTGGTCGACCATGTATCCATATTACTCATACGATGAGTCTAAAAACTATATTGAACACACCTCAACCGGGGCTTCGATCTATTACGCATGGCACGATGGTCTCATTTTCCAGATTGGATACAAATTCACTGATGATACAATTGATGTGGAATCTCTCGTTAGAAAAATCATTTTAGGATCCTAACTATAGTCCATCACAATGCCTTTTCAGATGTCTTAGACCATTCTGCATGTCATCATCAGAATAATGCTGCCAAAAGCTATCAAAACCATGTTCTACCCCATACAGATACTCAAAGCTGTGGGGTAGTTTTATTTTATCCAAAAAATCATGCATCTCGAAAGAGGCCTTTCTGTTTTGGTTTCTAACAAAACGATCTTCAGTTCCAATTTCAAGATACAAGTTCACTCCTGATTCAACTAAAGCCTGTCTGTTCCTTTCAGCCAGATCTTTATTCATCTCAAGGCTGTAATCGCTAACATAGCCTATGGCAATAACAGATTTAAAACTCTCCGGATATTTAAACAGATAATGCAAGGCACCTCCGGCTCCCCGGGAATGCCCCTCAAGCGACACGCCTTTTTCTATACTCCCGGCTTTAAAATTCGTTCTGCAAAATTCGATAAATTCCCCGTTGATTTCCGGTACAAGCAAAGCCTCATTTTCAGGTGTAAACCACTGAATCAGATCCGGATCTTCATTTCCCCGAATACCTGCAATCACAACATCAGGAATCTCTCCCAACTTAATCCATTGATTTAAGTCATCCTCCCTAACATACTTTGAGAAAGTTGTTTCATCACCTCCCTGCCCATGCAAAAACAAGATCAATCGATAACTCCCATTGGGATTCCAATTGGGTGGTAAGTAAGCGAAATAGGGTACGCTCGATCGAACTTTACTTTCAAAAGTTGAAAAGGTATACTGACCTGCTGCATTAGAATAATCGAAGTTTAAAGCCATAGTTGATCCAATCGTCATATAAATGAAAACAAAACTAATTATTTTCCATACTAAAACAGAAGATATGCATGGAGTATGATTCCTGTATCAAAAAAAATCCTGACAAAGCTCAAAGCCTGTCAGGATTAATTTTGGTTAATTGATTAGAAGCCTAGGATAAATAGTGGCTATAAGTATTGATATCCAAAGTCTCCAACGATTTTTTACAGAATGAGTAAATAAACGCACTGGCTAATCGAGCATTGGTTACCAAAGGCACATTCAGATCAATAGCTGCACGTCTGATTTGATAATCATTATAAAGCTCATTTTCACTCAAATTCTTTGGAATATTAATGACAAAATCAACTTCTTTGTTTCGAATTAAATCCAAGGCTGTTTTCTCACCCTTTTCATCCGGCCAGGCGACAGCTTCTATCTCAACATCATTCTCAGAAAGGAATTTTGCTGTCCCGCGTGTTCCATATAGTTTGTAACCTTTCTCCTGAAGCATCTGAGTACTCTGAAGCAGTTCAATCTTCGAGCGAATAGGTCCACTACTAATTAAAACAGCTTTCTTCGGGATGCGATAACCCACTGAAATCATTGACTTTAGTATTGCATCATAATAATCCGGTCCTATACAGCCCACTTCACCCGTCGAAGCCATATCGACACCCAAAATTGGATCTGCTTTTGACAGTCTTGAGAAAGAGAATTGTGAGGCTTTCACCCCAATATTTTCCAATTCAAACATAGAAGGCATCTGCGATGGAATAGTTCCATTCAGCATGGCTTTCATAGCTAATTCCACAAAATTGTAATCCATAACTTTCGATACAAATGGGAAACTACGACTGGCTCTCAAATTACATTCGATCACTTTTATATCGTTATCCTTTGCCAGAAGCTGCATATTAAATGGTCCGGTAATATTTAAGGATTTCGCAATTTCTTTTGCAATCTTACGAATTCGACGAATCGTCTCGAAATACAGCTTTTGAGGTGGAAATACCAATGTGGCATCTCCTGAGTGAACCCCAGCAAACTCAACATGCTCAGAGATCGCATCAATCAAAACCTCACCATCCTTAGCAACACCATCAAACTCAATTTCCTTGGCTTGCTGAATAAACTCACTAACCACAACCGGATATTGTTTTGATACCTGAGTCGCCAGATTTAAGAAATGTTCCAATTCATTCTTATTGGATACCACATTCATAGCTGCACCTGAAAGGACATAACTTGGACGAATCAGCACAGGGAATCCAACTTCATCTATAAAATTGTGGATGGCCTCAATGCTTGTCAGCTCTTCCCAACGGGGTTGATCAATTTTTAAATAATCAAGCATAGCTGAGAAAGTCTTTCTGTTTTCCGCTCTGTCGATGCTTTCGGGAGATGTGCCTAAAACCTTTACATTCGCTTTGTGCAAGCGCATCGATAAGTTATTAGGTATTTGACCTCCTACTGATACCACAACGCCCTTAGGCTGCTCTAATTCGATAATATCAAGAACTCTTTCAAATGATAGTTCATCGAAGTATAAACGGTCGCAAACGTCATAATCCGTACTCACCGTTTCCGGATTGTAGTTAATCATGACTGATCGGTAACCTTCTTTCTTCACACCATTTAAAGCATTCACACTACACCAGTCGAATTCCACACTGGAACCAATACGATAAGCACCCGAACCCAAAACGATAACAGACTTATTATCATTCTCATAAGTCAAGTCATTTTCACTTCCACTATAAGTCAAATAAAGGTAGTTGGTTTGAGCAGGATATTCAGCAGCAAGGGTATCAATTTGCTTCACAACAGGAACAATACCGAGTTTTTTACGGGCATTTCTCACCTGCAAAAGCTCAGCTTCCATATTGCCATCTTGTGGTTTTAAAACAAAACGTGCAATCTGAAAATCAGAGAAACCATACACCTTAGCTTTTCTCAAAAGAGTCGAATCCAAAGCATCAAGCTGATTAAACTTTTTAAGCTCCCATTTTAGCTTGCTGATATTCTCCAATTTACTTAAGAACCACTTATCAATCGCTGTTAAGTCGTGAATCTGATTGACAGAATACCCTTTCTCAAAAGCTTGTGCGATAGCAAAAATTCGCATATCCGTTGGATTAGAAAGCTCCTGATCAACATCTTCAAACTTTGAATGTGGATTACCAACGAAACCGTGCATCCCCTGTCCGATCATTCTAAGGCCTTTCTGAATCGCTTCTTCAAAGTTTCTACCAATGGCCATCACTTCACCCACCGATTTCATACTGGAACCAATTTCCTTGGTTACCCCTTCGAACTTATTTAAATCCCAACGGGGAATTTTACACACCACATAGTCCAAAGCAGGCTCAAAACAAGCCGTTGTGGTCTTAGTCACCGCATTCTTCAAATCCTGAAGGGCATAACCCAAGCCCAGTTTTGCAGCAACAAAAGCCAAAGGATATCCCGTTGCCTTTGAAGCTAAAGCTGATGAACGAGACAGACGAGCATTCACCTCAATCACACGATAATCCTCGGAATTTGGATCCAAAGCATACTGCACATTACATTCCCCAACCACACCCATGTGACGGATGATTTTAAGAGCCAGCGATCTGAGTTTGTGATATTCAGAGTTCGTCAGGGTTTGCGAAGGAGCAATCACGATACTCTCACCCGTATGAATTCCCAGCGGATCGAAGTTTTCCATATTACAAACGGTAATACAGTTGTCGTAAGCATCGCGTACCACCTCGTATTCAACCTCTTTCCATCCTTTTAAAGATTCTTCTACCAAAATTTGAGACGAATAGGATAAGGCATTTTCTGCCAGAGTTCTCAATTCATCCATATTGTTACAGAAACCTGAACCTTGTCCACCAAGGGTAAAGGCTGCACGAACAATAATCGGGAAACCCAACTCTCCTGCTGCCGCTAAAGCATCATCAATCGACTCTACAGCCATACTCTTTGGCGTCTTCACGTCGATCTTGCGAAGCTCGTTAGCAAAAATCTCTCTATCTTCTGTTTTGATGATGGTTTCGATAGGCGTACCTAAAACCTTCAGATTATATTTTTCAAGTGTTCCGGCATTAAAAAGCTCAATCCCGCAATTCAAGGCTGTTTGCCCGCCAAATGCCAAAAGAATACCATCGGGTTTTTCTTTAAGAATCACTTGTTCCACAAAATATGGGGTCACAGGTAAAAAATAAATTTCATCAGCAATCCCTTTGGATGTCTGTACGGTTGCAATATTGGGATTAATCAAAACGGTTTTAATCCCTTCCTCTTTCATGGCTTTTAAAGCCTGCGATCCCGAATAATCAAATTCTCCAGCCTCTCCAATTTTTAGAGCTCCGGAACCTAATACCAATACTTTCTTTATATTATGAGTCATACTTTTCTGAGTTAATGTTAAGTCACTTTTCTTTTAAATCTTCTCCTTTTTTACTTTACGCTTTACCCTTGTACTTTTCCATCAATTCGATGAACTCATCAAACAAGAACTCAGTATCAGTAGGCCCACTTGAGGCTTCCGGGTGAAACTGAGAGGCAAAGAAAGGTTTGCTTTTGTGCTTAATTCCCTCACAGGTATTATCATTGGCATTTTCAAACAAAACCTCCCAATCTGATGGTAATGTATCTGTATTGATCGCATAACCATGATTTTGAGAGGTGATAAAACAACGCTTGGTTCCGTTTAATAGCACAGGCTGATTGTGTGATCGATGCCCGTATTTCAGCTTATAAGTATCTGCTCCGGCAGCTAAAGCCATCAGTTGGGTCCCGAGGCAAATTCCCATAATAGGACGATCCTGATTAATGGCTGTTTTAACATGCTCAATAGCCTTAACATTTAGTTTTGGATCGCCAGGGCCATTCGAAATAAACAAACCATCGTAATCTTCATTCGTAAAATCGAAGTCGTAAGGAACACGTGTAATTGTTGTATCTCGTTTCAACAGACAGCGAATGATATTGTTTTTAACCCCGCAATCCAACAAAAGAACTTTGTGCTTCCCGTTACCATATGTTTTAATTTCTGTAGTGCTGACCTCAGAAACCAAATGACGGGAATTTGGATCCTCGAAAGGCAAATCCTGATCATCGAAAACAATCTTAGCTTTCATACTTCCCCCATTTCGAAGCTTCTTGGTTAGTGCCCGTGTGTCCACACCATAAATACCAGGAATCTGATGTTCTTTCATCCAATCCGAAAGACTCAAACTGGCATTCCAGTGGCTAAAATCCTCAGTGTAATCCGAAACGACAAAACCAGATAACTGAATCTTCTCTGACTCGAAGTGACGAAACAAATCATCTTCTTTTCGGTCTCCCGGAACACCATAATTCCCAATTAAAGGAAAAGTTGTCACCAAAATCTGCCCGCGATACGAAGGATCACTTAAACTTTCGGGATAACCCGTCATGGCTGTATTAAAAACCATTTCTCCGGCTACAGAGCCTTCGTAACCAAAAGAAGTACCCAGGTATTCACTCCCATCTTCAAGTATTAACTTTGCTTGTTTCAACATAAATTGTAATTATATAATGGTTGTTATAATATTTAAAATCAATCGTCTATTAAGATACTAACTTCTGCCTAATAATTCCTGATAAGCTTTATCAATCTTAGAGAAATTGAACGCAGATATCGTTTTTTCTAACTTCTGTTTAATCTCTTCGTTACAGAGATTTCCTAAACTGCCCTCGTGCTGATGGTTTAAATGACCGTCGAATTTAAAGTCACCAGACTCAACCAGTGCACCAACTTGTTTGTAAGCATCACGGAAAGGAACACCTTTAAGCACCAATTCATTCACCATCTCAACCGTAAACAGGTACTGGTATTTCTCATCATCCAACAAATGCTTATTGACTTTCACATTTGAAAGCATGATTTGTGTCATTTCTAAACATGAAATCAGCTGATCGAATGCCGGCATAAAGAACTCCTTAGTCAGCTGGTAATCTCTATGATAGCCTGAAGGTAAATTTGAACTCACAGCCTGTATTTGTGCCGGTAATACCTGAAGCGCATTCGCCCGGGCCCTTACCAACTCGAAAACATCCGGATTCTTTTTATGCGGCATAATGCTGCTTCCGGTTGTAAACTCGTCAGCAAAGCTGATAAAACCAAAGTTTTGAGAGTTATACAAGCAAGCATCCATTGCTAGTTTTCCAATGGTGTAAGCCATGTTGGACAAAGCCGACAAAACGGCGAATTCCATCTTACCTCTACCCATCTGAGCGTAAACCACATTATAATTCAGGTCATCAAATCCTAACAATTCGGTTGTCATCTTACGATTGAGAGGAAATGAAGAGCCATAACCCGCACCAGATCCCAATGGATTCTGATCAACCAACTTAAAAGCTGCCTGTAAGAGAGCCAAATCATCAGCTAATGCTTCAGCATAAGCTCCAAACCATAAACCAAATGAAGATGGCATGGCCACCTGCAAGTGGGTATAACCTGGAATCAAAATATCCTTGTATTTCTCTGAATTTTCAATCAAGACCTTAAAAAGTTCCTGAGCTTTACCAACCAACTGCTCAATCTGATGACGTGTAAACAGTTTCAAATCCAAAAGAACCTGATCGTTTCTTGAACGGCCTGAGTGAATCTTCTTTCCCACATCGCCTAAAGCCTGAGTCAGAAGAAATTCAACCTGAGAGTGCACATCTTCTATGCCCTCTTCAATCAGAAAATCGCCCTTTTCTATATCAGTAAATATCTTTTGCAGCTCCTTTTCAACCAAAGTAAACTCCCCTGATTCCAAAAGGTTAATGCTTGTCAGCATTTTGCAATGCGCCAATGAACCCAATACATCAAAAGGAGCCAATTGCAAATCAAGCTCGCGATCTTTCCCAACCGTAAAGTTTTCTACATTCTGATTAATCTTCGTGCCTTTATCCCAAAGTTTCATATCTGTTGATTTTACGTTTAGTTATCCTTTTATCTCAATATCAAGTCCATTCAATAGCTGATAATAGATCTCAACCCCCTCTTCTATTTCTGACAAATTGATGTATTCGTTAGCCGTATGCGAACGAGCTGAATCTCCCGGTCCAAATTTCAAAGTTGGGAAGCCTTTCATGATAGCCTGATCCGATGTGGTTGGCGAACCATAATAGCTTCTCCCCATCTTAATCCCAGCCTGAACCAGCGGGTGATTCATATCGATGCCTGAAGAATTCATTCTAAAAGATCTGGCTTTTACATCACTTTCAATTTGCTGATCAATCAAATCAAAAAGGTCCTGATTGCTATAGTGTTCATTACTTCTCACATCCACAACAAATCGGCAACTATCCGGCACTACATTGTGCTGACAACCAGCTTCAATCTGAGTCACCGTCATTTTTACTAGTCCCAGTATATCCGATTCTTTTTCGAATTTGTAGGTTTGAAACCATTGCAAATCCTTCATGGCTTTATCAATGGCATTCACCCCTTCGCCTCGGGCTGCATGTCCGGCAACACCTTTGGTTTCAACATCCAAAACCATTAAACCCTTTTCGGCAATAGCCATTTGCATAAGCGTGGGTTCCCCAACAATTCCCAAGTCAATCTTTCCAATTTCATTCTGAATCAGTTCGAAACCATTTACACCCGAAATTTCTTCTTCAGCAGAAGCGGCAAAAACCAAATTATAGGCTTGTTCCTTTTCATCCAGAGCCAGAAAAGTCGCCATCAGCGAGCATAAGCAGCCACCAGCATCATTCGATCCAAGGCCGTACAGTTTCCCATCTTCCACAAGAGCTTCAAAAGGATTCTTTGTCCAGGATGCAGAAGCATTTACCGTATCCAAATGAGAATTCAGTAACAATAAGGGTTTCCCATCGGCATTGTGTTTGCCGTAAACCCATACATTATTCCCTTTTCTATAGGTCTGATAAGCCTGTGATTTTAGAATCGTTTCGATTAAATCAGCAGCCTGATTTTCCTCTTTACTGTATGATTGTATGCCAATTAATCCTTTAAGGCTTTCAATGGCAAGTATTTTATATCTCTCTAAATTCATCACTTACAGGCTATCAATTCGGTTCCACAATAATCATCACCCGACATTCTCAAAAGATCTCCAATAAGCACGTCAACCCCTTTATTAAAAGCTTTAAACGCATTTTCAGTCTTTGGCAACATGCCCTTGTTGATGGTCCCATTTTCTTTCATTTCCTGATACAATACGGCATCTAAACATTTCAGATAACTCATATCGTCATCAGGATGAATTAAAACACCAGGCTTTTCAAAAGAATAAATCAGTTTCACCTGATAATTCTCACTCAAAGCTATAGCAATTTCCGTAGCAATTGTATCCGCATTGGTATTTAAAAGCTGACCTTTCCCATCGTGTGTGATAGCTGAAAGCACCAATACCTTATCTTGTTCAATGTAGGTTGATAAAGCCTCCTTATTAACTGCAGTCACATCACCTACAAAACCATAATCGATACTTGTATGCTGACGTTTTTCTGCTAAAATCAAATTGTCATCGGCACCACATAAACCCATCGCTTTTTGATTTAAAGCCTGAAGACCTGCTACAATTTTTTTATTGATCCAACCGGCATACACCATACTAACCAACTTTAAAGTCTCAGTATTGGTGATTCTACGACCATCAATCATGGGTGAATCAATTCCCAATTGCTTCGCCATATCTGTCGCCAATTTGCCTCCTCCATGAACCAGAAGTTTAGCCCCTTTTATCTTCGAAAAGACTTCAAGACTGGCTGACAACTTACTTTCATCATCAATCAGCTTGCCTCCAATTTTCACTAGCGTTAGTTCCTTCATCTCTATTGTTTTTTTATCAAAGATGAAAACTCGCTAATAAATGTTTCAGCCTCTTTCATACTAAGGGTTAAAGGCGGTAATAATCTCAGGGTCTTTTCCCCTGAAGCACCTGTAAAATAGCCTTTCTCAAAAAGTAAGGCCGACTTTATCTCAGCCATATTTTCCAAATCAACGCCTATCATCAAACCTTTGGCTCTTATGGCTTTTTCTCCCACAAGTTTCTTCAGTTCATTTTCTAAATACTGCCCCACTTTGGCCGCATTCTCAATCAGTTTTTCTTCTTTCATCACTTCCAAAACCGCAATTCCTGCAGCACAAGCAAGATGATTGCCACCAAAAGTGGTTCCCAAAAGTCCTGATTTCCCTTCAATTTTAGGATGAATCAGCACACCAGCAAGAGGAAATCCATTCCCCATCCCCTTAGCAGTTGTAATGATATCGGCTTTGATATCTAAGTGCTGGTGTGCAAAAAACATCCCTGTTCTTCCGTAACCCGATTGAATCTCATCGAGAATCAACAAGGCCTCATATTTTTGACAAAGGCTTTCTGCCTCTTTTAAAAACTTCTTCTCGGGGATGACAACGCCATTAACCCCCTGTATACCCTCCACAATAAATGCAGCAACATCACCTTTTACAAGTTCCGTTTTTAAGGCTTCACTGTCATTCATATCTATAAAAACCACCTCGTGTTGGGCATTATAGCTTGAGGCCAGCTTGGCATTATCTGTAACAGCAAGTGCGCCACCAGTTCTTCCATGAAAAGCACCTTTTATGGCAATAACCTTTGATTTCCCGGTATGAAAAGACGCCAATTTTAAAGCATTCTCATTAGCTTCTGCTCCTGAATTGCATAAAAACAGGTTATAATTGGTATAGCCCGAAAGCTCACCCAATTTCTCTGCCAATTGATCTTGCAGCTTGTTCTCTACCACATTGGAATAAAAACCCAAACATCTTATCTGATTTTCGATACGAAACAGGTAATGTGGATGAGAATGGCCGATTGAGATCACACCGTGTCCTCCGTAAAAATCCTTATATTCTTTCCCCTTAGCATCGGCGAGCGTAATGCCCTCGCCTGATAGCAGGTTGATATCGTATTTTGTATATGTATTGAATAATTGCATAGCAAAACTTATTTAGAAATTGAGACAGATGAATCAGAAATTTGAATGGCGTAGAAATCTCTAATCACCCATCTCAACTCAAAATTCATAAATTAAAAAGCGACTGGTTTCAGTCTTAATCCCAAATCCTCAGGCAATCCAAACAGAATATTCATATTCTGAACTGCCTGTCCTGATGCTCCTTTCAACAGATTATCAATCGTTGAAACAATCAACAGTTTATCACCGTGTTTCTCCAAATGCAAAATGCATTTGTTGGTGTTCACCGCTTGCTTCACATCGGTATTCGCATCACTAATCACCACAAAAGGGTGATCCTGATAATAATTCTGATAATGAACCATGGCTTCGATAAGACTCCACTGACATTGGGTATAAACCGATGCTAAAATCCCTCGGGAGAAATTCCCCCGAACCGGAATAAAATTTACCGCTTGCTTAAAACTATTCTGTAATTTACAAAGACTCTCTTTAATCTCAGCTAAGTGCTGGTGTTCAAATGCTTTATAAAGTGATACATTATTATTCTTCCACGAAAAATGAGACGTTTCAGTAGGTGCCTGACCGGCTCCTGTCGAACCTGTAATGGCTGTTACATGCACTTCTTCGTTTAAAGCCTGATGCTTAGCCAAGGGCAATAATGCCAATTCAATTGCAGTAGCAAAACAGCCTGGATTTGCAATGTATTTGGCCTTGGCAATCGCTTCTTTATTCATTTCCGGCAGACCATACACAAACTCATGTTCCTTATTTTCCAATCTAAAGTCCATACTCAAATCGATGACCTTTAGATTTTCCGGCAATTTGTTCTTTTCAAAAAAACTTTTACTCTGACCATGTCCCGAGCAAAGAAAAATAACATCTACCGCCTCAAAATTGGCTGGCGTAAAATTCAAATAACATTCGCCAAGTAAGTCTTTATGTACCTTACTTATGGCCTGTCCATTATGACTGCTACTCTGTACAAAAACAATTTCTGCTTCAGGATGCCAAAGTAAGAGTCTCAACAACTCACCTGCGGTATAACCCGCTCCTCCTATGATTCCAATTTTAATCATCTTACTTTGCATTTACGGTATGATAAATTTTCATCGAATTGGCCAAAATCGTTGTGAACCCTTTCACATCCTCTGCTGTCCATCCCTCATTTTTCTCACCATACTGACCAAAAGCATCGTTCATCAAATCGTGTTCTGAATTCACACCAATCATTTGATAATACTTTGGATAAAGCATCAACTTCACTTCTCCCGAAACGGTTTTTTGTGAATCTTCGAGGAAACACTCTATATTTCTCATCAATGGCTCAAGATATTGAGCTTCATGCAGCAACATGCCGTAAAAATCACCCAACTGGTCTTTCCAATGCATTTGCCACTTACTCAAACAATGCTTCTCAAGCATTTCGTGAGCTTTTAAAATTAAAACAGGTGCAGCTGCTTCAAAAGCAACCCTCCCTTTGGTGCCCAAAATGGTGTCACCTATATGCATATCACGGCCAATTCCGTAGGCCGATCCTATTTTCTCTATGGTTTTAATGGCATCAAGAGGATTCTCAAATATCTCTCCATTTACCGACACAAGTTCACCCTTTTCAAAACCGATACTCAAGGCTGAAGGTTCAGTTTGTGTTACCTGTGAAGAATAAGCCTCCTCAGGAATGGTTTGATCTGAAACCAGGGTTTCTTTACCTCCGATACTGGTTCCCCAAATCCCGGCATTTATTGAGTAAGCCATCTTCTCAAAAGCATCATCAATACCCGCTTCTTTTAGGTATTGGATTTCCTCCTCACGACTCAGCTCCAAATCTCTGGTAGGGGTTATAATTTTGGCATTGGGAGCCATTATCTGAAAAATCAAATCGAATCTGATCTGATCGTTACCAGCACCTGTACTCCCATGGGCAATAAAATCGGCTCCAATTTCATTGGCATATTGGGCAATGGCCATGGCCTGAAAAGCTCTTTCTGAACTCACCGATAAAGGGTAACAATTGTTCTTCAGAACATTGCCCATAATGAGGTATTTGATACACTTTGCGTAATAGTCTTCAGTCAAATCGATGCTGATGTGTTCAATTACGCCCAGCTTTTGAGTTTTCTTCTCAATTGCGGCCAGCTCTTGCTCGCTGAATCCGCCCGTATTTCCCAATACGGTATAAACTTTCATTCCTAAATCCTTCGACAAGTGAAGGGCACAATAGGTTGTATCTAATCCGCCACTGTAGGCTAAAACGACTTTTTTATCTTTTGTTACCATGTTTTTCTTTTTGCAATGCGTGACTACTAAAATGTTTTTTGAGGCTTATTCGGTTCGCACAACATACCTGTACACAAACACATTTTGTGTTGAGTTCTTTGCAGAATGTCGTAGTTCACACACGAGGCGCATCCTTTCCAAAAAGAAGCATCGGTGGTGAGTTCCGAAAAAGTAACGGGCTTGTATCCCAAGTCTGAATTGATTTTCATGACAGCCAAACTGGTGGTGAGTCCGAAGATTTTAGCTTCGGGGAAACGCTTTCTCGACAGAGCAAAGGCTTTCTCTTTTATTTGTTTGGCTAAACCAACATAACGGTAGTCCGGATGGACAATCAGTCCCGAGTTGGCCACATACTGCTCATGCTCCCAGGTTTCGATATAACAAAAACCAATAACCTGATTCCCGGCAAAGGCAATTATCGATTTTCCTTCCTGAAGTTTTTGAGCGATGTATAAGGGATTTCTTCTAGCAATCCCTGTTCCTCTTATTTTAGCAGCTGTTTCAATCATTTCGCAAATTTCAGTCGCATAATTGGTGTGCATTACGCCTGCTTCGATAACAGCTATTTCTTGTTTTATATCTACAGTCAATTCCATTTGTTCTTAAAAATCTATGTTTCCCAAAATAAGGCTACACCTGTCAGGCTTAACCATTTGTTGTTAATGTCAATATTGAAGCTTTCTCTTAAGCCATTTGTTAGTTTGCTTTGTCGGAGCCTTAGTTGCCTTTTCCTGGTCAAAAATGTGTTCATCTTGTTAAAATTTAGTTCTGATTGATATCTTTATTTTCTCTTTAAATCACTCTTTATCTGCACCTTTTATCACTAATAGGGCACAAAAAAAGCCCACCGTGGTCGACGGCAAGCTTATACATATCCTATTTCAGTTAATAGCACATCAGACTCATCCGCCCCTTCTGGGTAGCAGTTCGAACGCAAGTGGCGTCGGCTTACTGTGTAGATAGTTGTTGGCATATGAGTTACTCTTGTGAATGAAACTGTTGTGAAAAAAATAGTTTAAAAAAAAGGCTTACCGTTCAAACGGTAAGCCTTTAAAATATATCATGATCAATTCTGATTACACGACAATAAGACACCTACCGCTTTCTTTGAAAGTGCGCTTCGTCTTCGTCGGATGTTAAAAAATTGATTCATTGTTCTCTGTTTTACTCTTTGTTTATATTTTGAAATTGGGCATAAAAAAAGCCTTCCGCTGTAAAGGAAAGCCTGGACAATAATCCATAAACGTTGCTTCCTTATTGTTTGAATAAAGATCTGCGTCGTCGGATTATCATTTTTGTAGCCATGCTCTTTCTGTTTTTTGTTGTGACAAATGTAGAAACAATTTTTCAATAAATCCAAATGATGATAGCCTGCTCTATCCCTGCAAAGGTGTGCGGCGCTTTTATATTCCGAAGTTAAACACCTGTAAATACTAGCCTTAATAAGGATTTATTTTTTTTGAAAATTTTAAATTAATTGCCGCTTTATTGCTTCAATTTAAATAGATGACACCCTATATGCTAAAGGAAAGCTATACCACACTTCTACAAAAACTATAAAACTCCAAACTTCTAATCAAAACCTTAAGAAGTCCATTTTCTGATCCTGTCAATATTTAGTTTTTTCTACCAGAAAAACCTGTTTGTCATCCACTCTGTAAATAAAAAAAAGACTATCTCAAACAGAAGACAGTCTCATTTACATGGATTTATAAACTTAAAGATTAACGGTTTAGATCAGAAATATATCTCAATCGACAGTAACCATTTCTACATTCCCAGGCAGAAACATCACCACAATCACTATCTACAGAACACTGTTTTTGTCCACCTTTAACAGTTTGCTGTTCCTTTTTGCTTAAAATTTTAGCGTCGGTTAAATTTTGTAATTTCTTCATTTTATTAAATCTTATTAATATCTGTTTTGAATATTTATAATCATCAAAAATTTTGTTCCTTACTTAGAATAAATAGCTTTATAAAAGGAAGGTTGGTCCAGGTATCCTGAACCAACCTTCCTTTTATATAATAGTCAATTACTCTAACATATAGCGTTCACAAGTACCATTAATAAAAGTCCATCCTGCAGGGCAAGTTCCGTCAGCATAACATTGCATTTTACCACCTTTAACTACTTGTTGTTCTTTTTTACTTAAAATTTTAGCTTCAGTTAAATTTTGTAACTTTTTCATAAAATAAAATTTTAATGTAATTAATATTTGGGGTAATTAAAATGACTCAAATTTTAGTTTAGAATTATTTAGCCTATTAAAAGTTTTATACTTCTTTAAGCTATATCAAACTTAAATCTACATAACACCCTCAACACAAATCCCTCTATAGCAAGTAAATCCAACCCAACATTCAGCATTGGTTTTACACTCTTTAATGTACCCACCTTTAACAGATTGTTGCTCTTTTTTGCTTAAAAATTTAGCTTCGGTTAAATCTTGTAACTTTTTCATAATATAAATTTGAATTGTATTTAATTGTTCCGAACTTTTTGCAACTGTCGGAACTTCAGTTTTATATTAATCAACGTCCCTTAGCTCATGACAAGCTCTGAATCAACCTGTTCCCCTATTTCATGCAAGTCACTTAAGAAATATTGTAATTCTTCAAAGTCATATTCTTCCGGATAAGATCTCCCATTAACCAAAACCTTAGGTGTAAAGAGAATTTTATTATTGACACACCATTTTTTCTCTTCTAATAAAGCATGAAAATACCTCTCGTTCCTCGTTTCGCCCCATTTGTCTAACCATTTTAAATATGATGTATCAGAATAAACTTCATTCATAGCTGCAAGACACATCTGCTCACCACTTGTATGATATATCTCCAATAGTCTTGCTGATATTTTATTATCAATTGACTCAGTATTATTTGACAAATTGAAACGAATAATAATTTTCACATCTGTCTCATGGTTTAATAATAGATGAACCAATTTATGAGCATTTTTACAAAAACCACATAAAGGATTAGTGATAATAACAAGCTCCAATTCAGATGCTTTTGCACCCAATATGATTTCATTAGCACCTGTGATAGTTGTGTTTATTGCTTGGGATCGCGAAAGCAGATTGTAAAATATTTCGAAGTTTCTTTTGAATTTATTAAACTGTATACTCAGTTTAAAGTATTCAGGTTTTAGTCTTATTTGAGGAGCAACATACAACCATCCTGCGGTGATAAGATATGCACTAAAAGCAAATATTATAAATGCACCGGCTTCTGAAATCTCTATTGGTATTGACTGAATATTCGCAATTGCCAAAGCTGATTGCAGCCACAACACAAACACAACCCCAAGGCAAAGGAGACACCACTTTTTAACAATCCGAAATTGATAATAAATGGAATAAATTGTAAACGGAAGTGCAATAAGACTTATCAGATAGATTGGGTTGAAGTTAGACTTACTGATGACAATAAGGAAAGTAGCTACAATCGATGTTAGAAAATATATAATCCCAAGATCACTCAGTTTAAATAAACCTAAAACAATGGCTCCTTTTGACTGCATCACATCATCACAACTTATTTTGTTGCTGACACCCGTACAAATTTTATTCAGAATTTGAGACGATGCTCCAATCTCGTGCTGAAGGATAAACACACATATAGTAAGTCCCAGTAGTGATAAAACAAAATAAAGGAATTCATATAAATTCAAACTCATGAAATAAAAACAGATCGCTAATAAAACTGGACTTGTAATAAGTAATCCTCTTGAAAGCCAAGGTGCTGAATCTGTTTTTATATTCTCATCTGCTTCAACAACCAAAACAACGCCATTCCAAATGTCAATAAAATCAGCTATGGATATAAGTTCTGTCTTTTGATCCTCATATGTAATTTGAACCCCCTTCTCTTTCTTGCTAATTAACACAAAATGATTATTCCCATTAACTCCAACATGAGCGATAAAATGAAGGGGCAAAAGATCAATACTTTCTTGCGTTTGGGGAATTTCTATTGCAAGATTTGGGATATGGAAATGATCCAATACACCTGTAATTGAATGTAAACTGGGATATGAAGGATGACCAAGCAACTGAAGCCTTAATTCGTCATTGTTAACTTTTATATTGTTTCTGGTCAATAATTGTTTTAGCAAGTAATATAAACTCTCATCCATCTGAAGTAAGAAATTTTAGTGTATCCTAATATTAATTGGCTGGTGAAATGGATCAAAAGTCGATCAAAACTACTAAGGCAACATAAAAATAAATCCACAACACCGACATTCATTTTTTGAACAGATCTAATTTAATAAAATAATATTTAAATAATCATTACAACTTAACATTTATTTACGCTTAAACTAAAACAATGTCTGTTTATCAATGAATTCCGTTTATTCACAAGACATACAGACGAAATTACATTTTACAAAACCTGATATTTAAATTGCAACTCAAAACTACAAACTCATCTCACAACAGTAATCATATTTATTTCACCAAGTAAATATCTTAATACTGTTTTTCTGTATCAATCGAAATTTCATCCACTCTTTTGGGGCATTGTCACTATCTCACAATTGCAACTTAAGCATTGGAATAAAAAATCTGTTATTTAAACAAAAGCGTATCGACAAATCAAATCTGACACAATGATTCAAATGCATATTTTTTATAGATTTGTCTGAACATAACTAAAAACAAAAATGCAAATGTTTATTGTATCTGTAAATTACAAAGTCAGTCTGGATATCATAGAGCAGCATTTGGCAGCTCATGTCGACTATTTGAAACAACAATATGCCCTTGGAAATTTTATAGCCTCAGGACGACAAGTCCCTCGCACGGGCGGTGTGATTCTTTCCAATATGGAAAATAGAGAGGTTTTAAATGCGGTATTGGCACAAGATCCTTTTAATCAAAACAATTTAGCGGATTATATAGTCACAGAATTTGTGCCCAGCATGACTTGTGAGGAGTTGGAATTTCTAAAAATACCCCAAACCCCTAAAGGGGCTTAGGAGAGATATCGATATTCAAAACCTGACAGGTTAATTTTCATTATTGTAAATAACCTGTCAGATTTAATACCGCTTAGAGTAAAGCTGTTTTTTTTAAGTCTTTCCTTATGAAATCTTATCGTACGAAGTAACAATCCCTTTGATCAGCGAGGAACTCAGTCCATTGTGCTCCATCTCATTCAATCCAAGAATGGTACAACCCTTTGGGGTGGTTACTTTATCGATCTCGAATTCCGGATGATTCCCTCTTTCTATCAATAAATCAGCAGCTCCTTTTACGGTTTGATTCACGATGGCAGTAGCCGTTTTCGAATCCAAACCAATTTGAATTCCCCCCTGCACCATGGCGCGAATAAAACGCAGAACAAAAGCGGTTCCGCAAGAGCCCAGAACCGTAGCCGCATCCATTAGTTCTTCATTAATGATAATACTGGTTCCGATTTTATCGAAAAAATATTGTACCGTTTTAAGTTCAGATAACCCGGCTTCGTTGTGACAAATACTAGTCATCGATTCCTTCACATCCGCAGCCGTATTGGGCATGGCTCTAAAAATAGGCAAATTAGCAGGCAGAGCTTCTTGCAGCTCGTTTACGTGCACGTTAGTTGCCAGGGAAATCACTGTATGTTTTTCTGGGTTCAAATGCTCCTTAATATCATTCAATACACTCAAAACCTTATAGGGTTTCACAGCAACAATAATCACATCCGACTCGCCTACTGCCCAAACGTTATCGGTCGTGATTCTCACCCCATGCGCCTCATACGACTCAATGGCTGCAAGACTTCGCTTGGTTGCTATAATATGTTCTGAGGGGTAGTCCGTATCATCAACTAAACCATTTAATATCGATTTGCCCAGGTTACCACAGCCTATGATACATACTCTTTTGTTTTTTAAATCCATGTCTTGTTTTCTTAAGTCTATTATGCACACAATTAAAGCTGCTTTGAATAAACAAAGCAGTTATTAAACTTGAAAATGCTAATAGAAATTGTATTTGTTGAGTTTTCGGGCCGCAAGTTAGCTATATAAATTCGGAAATAGGTGATGAAAGTCAATATCAAAAGGGCTTTGAACAAATTTTATGACTTGAGGACAGTTTTATTTTGTAATGACAACTGAACATTCTAATTCATGAGATTGAGGAATTTCAAACCAGGATTCCATAAAATTAAAATTAGCCTCACTCACTTCAAATTCGAAGCTATCCCCTTTCTCCTTATTGCGTCGACAGATACGTTCCCACCTAACTTCTTTGGGAATATCTAAATAATGAAGTTTGATATCAAAACCATTTTCTTCGGCAAAATTTCTAAACTTCTCTCTATGTTCAAATTTTGAAAGTCCTAAATCAAGAATTGAATCCGTTCCTGCATGTTCCAACTGACTCAGCAAATTAAGTATAATGTTCTCAGCACGCTCTATACGTTCCAGAAACCATTCCAAACCATCATCCTCCGTTTTATCATCAAGAAACAAGGTTTTATTCCACTTATCGATAGAGAAAATAATAGCCTGGGTTTCCTCTTTCAAACCTTTTGCATAAGTGGTTTTACCCGATCCTGTATTCCCTACAATTAAGTGTATCATCTTGTTATTCTTTTCAAGCCCTTGTATTCTCCTGAATCAGCAGATAGAGCTGATTAGTCATTCTTCAATTTACTGTAGATCTCCAAATCGGTAAATACGCCACCCGTCAATAGCTCCCCATCACGTTCGATCCCTTCGAACACAAAGCCCAATCGTTTGGGTATTTTCTTGCTGGGAAAATTTCTCTCAGCACATTTAATTTGAATCCGGTTCATTCCCAATTCTTCAAAAGCAAACTTACATAGTCTTTGTACCGATTTGGTAACAATCCCCTTCTTCTGGAAGTTCTCGGAAAGCCAATAACCAATCTCCGTCTTCCTATTTTGCTTGTCACTGTCTTTAAATCCGATTAAGCCGGCAAATTTTCCATGTAAATGAATCACAAAGACGTAATTATCATGAGGATGTTCCAGTATTTTTTTGATAAAACCCTCAGTATCTTCAAGTCTTCGGGAAAATTCAACAAAAGGTAACCATTCCCCCAGATACGCCCTTTGGCTATCAATAGTTCGGAAGATATCTTTTGAATCAGACAATTCAATTTGCTTCAACAGGATACTATCAGATACCCTTATTTTTTTAACTTGTTCTGTTATTGCCATTAATTAATTTTTAGGTTAGCCTAAATTAATCTTTTTCGGCAGACAAAAACTTATGCTGTTTTATTTTTATGTGAAAACATATTTTTTTCTTGATAAAAGAACAAGCAAAGACCGACTCATCCCAATTATTCACAATTCTCTTAAAATTGAAAAACGGCTAATAAAGCTTTATGATCAGATGGCCACACCTTTGTTGGCTGACTAAACACATCCTTATCCTCTACAAAAACCTCCGATTTTACAATTGAGGCATCAGGCCCCACTACCACAACATCTTTAAGCTGAAGCCGGGATGTTTTGTTATAGAAAATGAAATCAATCCGTTCGCGTTCATCAGACTTTGGTGCCCAGGTCAATTTATCAATAGGGATTTGAGGATTATATGAGGGATAGGTAAAGCCCGGATTCTTCACCGGATCGGGATACTGTTCGCGATACGTATCGATAAAACCAGCGTTCTCAAGTAGTTTGGTACACTCCCATTCTATCACCACCCCATTGTGATCGTAAAGATTGCTGTTTTCAGCAATCCAATCCCTATGGGAGGGTTCATTAAAATCGCCACCAATAATCACCTGGCTTCCTTTTGCCATTTCTTCCTTGGCATCCTTGATAAATATTTTTATGGCATCGTCGCGTTTTGAAGCTCTGCTTACAGCTAGAAGCTCAGCGACATCGATAGTCGGTTCAGGTAATTCTTCCCAGGTATTACCCGAATAACCCCTTGGCATATAATAGCTACAATTCAGATAATCGAGATGAGCCGAATAAAAGGCCACAATATGACCATCGATATTGATTCTGGCTTTTGTGATGGAACCATGATCATCTTTCACCGGGTAAAGGGCCGAACAAGTTTCAATCGGGTAGCTTGAAATCAATCCACTATCATACGTTTTGTCACCATAAAATTTTAATCCCCGAAGTTCCAGCTCAGCAATAATCCTTTCGATAAAATTACTCTGATTGTAATTTCGAACCTCGCTAAATGCCACCAGTTGAGCATTTGTTCGAACAATTTCTTCAACAATCGCATCGAAACCACCTGTAACAACAGTTCCTTCCTGCCAAATATTAAATTGCAGAACTCTCAATTCCTGTTTGGATTGACAAGCGTTTAAACTTGCCAACAGACCAATAAGAATCAGATAAATTAGCTTCAGATTAAATGGGGATTTCATAAAATTAGATTTAGATACACGTTTAAACAATTGGTATTTTAATTAAGGCATAGCAGCTCCCGTTGAGGCATATATCCGAAACCACTGTTCATGACTCAGATCAATCTTCATGGCATCTACAGCACTTTTCACACGTTCAATTTTGCTGGTTCCCACTATGGGCATAATACCCGCCGGATGTTTCAACAACCAGGCGTAAATCACCTGATCAATCTGCTCGATATTCAATTCCTCAGCAATTTCAGAGAGCACTTTAAATATCGCCTTTCCTTTTTCGGTTTGAGGATTCAATAAACGTCCGCCAGCCAGTGGCGACCAGGCCATAGGCTTAATTCTTTCCTTCAGAAAGAAATCCATATTACCATTTTCGAAATGATCCAAACAATAAGGCGATATCTCAACCTGATTGGTCACCAATTTTTCTTCGGTATACGAATTGAGCATATCGAACTGGCCTGCTGAAAAGTTCGATACGCCAAAATGCAAAACTTTACCCTCTCGTTTCAAATCAGAAAAAGCTTTTGCCACTTCCTCGGGATTGAAAAAGGGCGATGGACGATGCAGCAATAAAACATCAAGATAATCGGTTCGCAAATTTCGCAATGAGTTTTCAACCGAATTCACAATATGCTCATAACTGTAATCATAGGTCTTCAATTTCCTTTCAGGATACTTATCCGACATCAGCTTAATACCACATTTGCTGATAATTTCCATATTCTGACGCAAAGATGGTTTTAAAGCAAGCACTTCGCCAAATAACGATTCACAAGTATAATTGCCATAAATATCAGCATGATCGAAACTTGTGACACCCAGTTCGATGGATTGTTCGCTTAGTTTCAATAATTCCCGGGAAGACAACTTCCAGTTGGCCAGTCGCCAATGTCCCTGAATAATTCTTGATAACTCCAGATTTTCTGTTAGCTGTATACGTTTCATCCCTTATTGTTTTTATGCAATAAAATCGAATTCCTGTCCTTATTTTTTCAAATCCTGAACCAATCGGTTAATCGATATCAGATCAAACTCGCCAAATTGCTCTTCATTATAATGCTTTATAAATTCTTTATTTATCAGAAAAAGTTTGCTGTTGTAGGTATCCTGAGGAAAGGTATTTTCGGTATGAAAATCATCAAATTCTGTAAAATTTAGCGGACAAGCCGATAATTCCCAGGCGTCTCCTCCCTCATTCATAAAGAGTAATGGCAAACCATGAGTTCTGCAAATAATAGGACGAGCTCCATACACCTGACACATATCTTTAATCAAGAAACAGCAATCATCATGCTCGGCATCCAATTCATTAAATTGCTGAGGCGGGTTCTTTTTCAGCTCTTTTAAAATACTGAAATACTCAACTGGCAAAACCTGAAAATTCATGCAACAGGACGAACAACCTTTTTTGCAAGCCATCTCATTTTTATGCAAAGCGCCCAACTTATCACTCAATTCACTAATCTCGGTTCTTAATTGCAGGTATTTATTTATCTCTTGTATGGCTTTCTCGTTCATTATTCTGTTTTTTTAAATTTCAACAAAGATAAAATCTTAATTTGGTAATGAAATATTTTGTGAATTGAGTTGATTTAAAAATCAAATCTAATTGCAACCTTTAACCTTTAACCTTTAACCTTTAACCTTTAACCTTTCAGGTATCATATCCACAAGTAAGCGTTTCACCAGCCTAATCCCTTCAGGTTTTACCTCTGCTTGGAAAGCAAAAACCTCTACACCACTATCAATCGCCTTCTTTAATGCTTCCGCATAAGCGGGATCTATATCCCAGGCTGGACCAAAAACCGAGACATCTGATCGTTGTATCACATAACACATCACCGCTCGAAGTCCCGATTCTTTAACTCTCATTAAAGTTTCCAAATGTTTTTTACCACGGGTTGTCACAGCATCCGGAAAACGGGCATACGCTCCCACTTTCATACTCACATTTTTCACTTCAATAAAGCAGGTTTCCTGCTCATTTTGGGCAAACACATCAAAACGGGAATCTTCGAATTTCACTTCCCGTTTTACTTCAGTATATCCGCGAAGCTCTTCAATTTCCTGATTCCTCACTGCTTCGTAAACCAAAACATTGGGAATCCCGGTATTAATGCCAACCCAATCGCCATTTATATGAATCATCTCCCAGGTATACTTTGTTTTTCGTTTGGGGTCATCAACATATGTAAGGTAAACTTCAGCACCGTTTTCGAGACAGGTTTTCATGCTTCCCGAATTGGTACAATGTGCCACTACAATTTCACCCGTATCGAGTTCAATATCTGCTAAAAATCGCTTGTAACGCTTAATGAGTCTGCCATGTATCAAAGGATTTGTAAATTGCATAATAGATAAGTGTATTTATAATTACAAAAAAGCTTACAGATGTCAGACGACTGATTTATTGATTCATTTCGACTTTATCCCTTTTAGCAGTCAATCTTCAACTTGAAACTTCTTGCTTAAATATTACTTTTGCTGTAAATATACAATCATATGAGTCACAGAGCACCCCAATTATACATTTTCAACGCCACAAGCGAAATGGCTATATCGAATGGTACCGTTAGTTTCATGCCCAATAAAGTGCTCACGCGTTTCGAACACGATTTGGATGTTCTCCCGATGTATTATGCCAATTCACAGGATATTATCCTGGTTAATCAATTGCCGGATTCTGCTTTTATAAATAATCTTAAAAGTAAGGGCGTACTCATTCCCCAATTTAAAGTTTTTGCAGAAGCACTAAAAGATTCCGATTTTTTAAAACAAAGCAAAGCCGGACTTAAACCCTGGGGCTGGAGTCCGCGCATGCATTATCAATTGGCACCCTTCAAAACACAATGTCAAAAAGATTTTCTCGATCAACCCAATGCCTATTGGAAGGATAATCACAAGGAATTGTACAGTCGAAAAATGGCTCTATCCTGTCTTAAACACCTGGTTGAACACAATCCTTCAGATTTATATATGTCGAAAGATTTATTCCCGGTAATCTGCACAAAACTCTCTGAAGTGGTTGATCTACAAAAAAAGTGGCAACAAATTGTAATCAAATCACCCTGGAGTTCATCAGGTCGGGGCTTACAAATCTTACGTAAAGCTTTCATGAATCAATCCGTTGAGCAAGCCTTGGGAGGTGCTTTAAAATCTCAGGGTTACGTTATGGTTGAAGCATTTGTCAATAAACAAAGTGATTTCTCCGTTCAATTTTATGCTGACGGCAGAGGCAATCTCGATTTTAGAGAATTCGCATACTTTAAAACCAATGAAAACGGTCAGTATCAATCTAATATACTAGGTCATATTCCTCACGAATTGAAACAAATTCTAAGTTCTCATGTTCAGAAAGAATTAATTTCCGGATTGAAAGATACGCTTATAGCTCACCACATTCCTGATGAATACTGTGGATATCTAGGAATCGATTGCATGCTGTTTAAAAACTCAAAAGGAGAAACAAAAATTCAGCCTTGTCTGGAAATCAACCTAAGATATAATATGAGTGTGATCGCCTCTCACCTATCTCCATATTTACATCCCAATGCCAAAGGCAGTTTTAATATTTTTGCAGATTCAAAATCTGATTTTGTTACTTTTAACAGAGTGATGTCGGAAAAACACCCTTTCGAAATGATAGATGGGAAATGGCTCAAAGGCTACCTGCCTCTTAGCAGTCCAAACCAGAACAAACAATTTGGAGCCTATATTTTTCTGGAATAAAAGAGCCATTTTCAGACGCAACAACCGCTAATTTCTTTAATTCCAAGAAAAAAAATCAGATTTTTCTTTTGCCTATTATGTCATCAAGTTTTATAAAATACAGACCAATGAAAAATCGTACAAGTCTATAGCCATGGGATATAGAGAGCTTTTTACGCTTCATTTTACATCAACTGTCTTCTGCTCGAAATATTTTTTTATCATAAATATGACACTTTTAACTAAAACTATTGGCGTTTATTTTGGATTCTGAAATTATTACTATTACATTTGTTGCGTTGTAAAGCATTAACAAGAAGATAATATCATTAATATTCGTTACCTGATTCTTTCGAGAATTAAATTTATTGAATCTTTACTTGGAATTATACTGACAGGAAGGCTTTCCACAAATATTTATTATTTTAAAAAAATTACAATGCAAGGAACAGTAAAATTCTTTAATGAAACCAAAGGTTTTGGTTTTATTAAGCCAGCAGATTCAAGTGAAGACATTTTCGTACACTCTACAGGTCTTATTGACGAAATTCGTGAAGACGATAAAGTTGAGTACGATATGGAAAAAGGCCGTAAAGGTATGAACGCTGTAAACGTAAGAGTAATCGACTAAGTCCATTACTACGCAACATAAAGAAAACCACCTTCCGAGGTGGTTTTTTTATGCCCTGATTTTTCTGGTTCTACTCTGATTTTCCACACTCCCCATTATCTGTGTTACAGTTTCTCATATTAGTTATTCACATTATCGAATCTCATTTTTAGATAAGAAAGTCAGACAAACTTATTGTACAAATACAATCGCCTCGCTATTCGATTTTAAATAAAAAAAAGGATACAAATCTTATCGATAAGTATCCTTAAATATTGAAGAACAGTTTTTAAACTGTATCAGTATTATTTTTTAATCAAAGTCACATTTACGGCATTCATCCCTTTAGGACCACGCTCTGTTTCAAAATTTACTTTGTCATTTTCATTCACCTGATCGACTAGACCATTAATGTGAACAAAGATACTCTCTCCTGTATCTGCATCTTTAATAAAACCGTACCCTTTACTTGTGTTGAAAAAAGTAACTGTTCCTTTACGAATAGGATCTTCAACGTGTCCTGCGTTACTATTTCTTGCACCTAGAACAATACTCTCAGCGTCAATTTCTGTTTTCTTAGTTGGATCTGGAGGAGTAGATACAAGTTGTCCGTTTTCGTCAACGTAAACCAACATATCTTCAAAAGATAGGCTACCACCGTTAGCTTTTCTTTCTTCTTTGCGTGCTTCTTTTTCTTTTCTTTTTTTGAGTTTCTTTTTTTCTAACTCTTTTTTACCGAATGTTTCTTTTGATCTGGCCATTTAATTATTTAGTTCTTTTACAATGATATACCTCTTAAGATCCAATCTCATAATAACTATGCTATCACTTATCAAGTCCTAAAGGTCGTGCAAGATACAGAAATTATTCAACTTTTACATATTTTTCTCTGTTCATCAAGAAAAAGAGACGATATATTTCATTGAATACCATTAAGAATGGTAAAATCAAACTCAAATTATATGTTCAGTAGACACATTAAGTTAGTATGACAGGGGTTTAAGCACTATGAACTTACGTTCTATAATGACTTATACTCTTTCGTATTTTTTTAGAGCTGACACCATTCTTTCCAGACCTTCGAGAATAACAGACTGAGGCGATCCAATATTTAAACGCATAAAATTTGAACCATTCAAACCAAAAGACAAGCCCTTATTAAGGCCAACTTTCGCATCATCTACAAGAATCTGATACAATTTTTCGTCCTCTAAATTCAAGGCCGAAAAATCGAGCCACAAAAGATAGGTCCCTTCGGGCTCCACCACTTTTATGGCAGGTAAATTCTCTGCAAAATAAGACTTTACCAATTCAACATTACTTTTAAGGTAAATCAACAACTGCTTCAACCACTCTTCTCCATGTGTGTAAGCCGCCTCAAAGGCAACTGTCCCAAACACATTCCCCGAATCAAGATGCAGACGGGAAGCCAATGCTATAAATTGTTTGCGAAGTTTTTTATGAGGAATAATCGCAACCGAAGTACCCAAACCTGCAATATTAAATGTCTTGCTTGGTGCCACAAAACTTAGGCTATTATTATGAGCATAGGAACTGATACTCGCAATAGGTGTATATTGATGAGGGGCGAAAACAATATCAGAGTGAATTTCATCTGCAATAATCAGAATTTTGTTTTTCTCACAAATGTCCACCAACTTTTTAAGTTCATCCTTTGTCCACACTCGCCCTACCGGATTATGAGGATTCGAAATAATAATCATCTTTGTATCCTGATCGATACTATCTTCCAATTGTTCAAAATCCATTCTGTAATTTCCATCTTCAAACAACAATTCGTTTTGAACCAATACACGATCGTTGGATTTTACTAAATGGAAGAATGGGTGATACACAGGAGGCTGAATAATGATTTTGTCGCCTGGATTAGTCAGAGCCATAATAGCTATGGAAATTCCACTTAACACCCCCGGTGTAACTTTAAGCCACGATGGCTCAATTCGATGACTGTGTTTTTTCTTCATCCAGTTGATCAGAGACTGGTAAAAATCCTCGCTAAAATATGTATAAGCATAAACCGGATGTTCTACCCTCTTTTTCAAGGCATCGCTTATAAAATCCGGTGTTTCAAAATCCATGTCAGCCACCCAAAGAGGCAGAATATCATCAGTTCCAAAAAATGTTTGTAGAGCATCGTGCTTAACACTATTTGTGTTTTTCCGATCGATTATTTTATCAAAATTATATTGCATGAAAATATTTTTATTAGACCATTACCTAAAGAATAATGCTTCGAAATTTAGCTTTTTTTACTTTGTTCATTCAATTATTCCAAAAGATTTCAAACTTAAAAAAAGATAGAGACATTCGCATCCCTGTTATGTGAAATCATTACAAATAAGATTTGAATTTCATTAATTTGTTTTTACCTTTGCCTCACTACAAGCAACCACGAGGAAATCCCTCCGATTGAATATTCAGAATAAATATTTAATCAATACAGATAACTACGAGACCATAACCTATTGTTTAGACAGCTCCTGCTGAATAGACCTGTTATGATTACCCTACTCAAAAGGCTATCTTAAATAATTTAAAATTAAAGATATGATTCCTAAAATTGAACGCGCTACGATTGTAGTACTTGACAGTGCTGGTGTTGGGGCTTTACCTGATGCTGCTGATTTTGGAGATGTAGGCTCAAATACATTTGGAAATATTGCCAGTCATTGTGGCGGTATGAATCTTCCAAATATGCAAAAATTAGGTTTGGGTAACCTAACCCATATTCAGGGAGTTGAACCCACTCAGAATGCAACAGGTGCTTATGGAAAAGCTGCCGAAGCGGCTAAAGGTAAGGATACAACCACTGGTCATTGGGAGATTGCAGGAGTTGCTATAGATAAACCCTTCCCAACCTACAGCAATGGTTTTTCCGATGAAGTAATTCGTCGATTCGAAGAAAGAACGGGACGTAAAGTCATGGCTAATAAGCCTGCATCCGGAACAGCTATTTTGGATGAATACGGTGAAGAGCATATGAAAACGGGCAATTGGATTGTTTATACATCAGCTGACCCTGTTTTTCAGATCGCTGCTCACGAAGAGATTGTTCCTTTAGAGGAATTATATAAAGCTTGTGAAATTGCCTTGGAAATTTGTACCGAATTGGCTCCGGTTGCTCGTGTAATTGCCCGACCATTCCTGGGTAGCGGCGAAGGTCAGTTCACAAGAACATCACATCGTCACGATTATTCGGTTACGCCTCCTCGTCCAACAGTTCTCGATCGTTTATTGGAAAACAAACTGGATGTGATTGGTATTGGTAAGACCAGCGATATTTTTGCCGGACAAGGCATCTCCGATTCCCGTGGAACCAATAAAGACAATAATGATGGCGTTGCCAAAACACTTAAAGCGTTAGAAGAGGATACAAAAGGTTTGATCTTCACCAACCTTGTTGATTTCGACATGAGCTATGGTCACCGTAGAAACCCTGAAGGTTATAAGGCTGCTCTTGAAGAATTTGATAGCCAATTGCCGGAAATTCAAAGCCGTCTGAAAGAAGATGAAATCCTAATCCTTACCGCTGACCATGGTTGTGATCCAACCTATAAAGGAACCGATCACACTCGTGAATACATTCCAATTTTGGTTTATGGTAAAAATATCAAAACCAATATCAATCTGGGAACCCGTTCAACTTTTGCAGATATTGCTGCAACCGTTGAAGAATTATTATTAGGAACAAAACCAGAAGGTAGTTTCGCAAAAGACTTATACCTGTAAGTTGCATTGTAATATTAATAGCTAAGCCTTGACATAAGCGTCAAGGCTTTTTTTACATCTACACCGTTCCAACTAACAGACAGAACAATTTGATTTTTAATTCGATAAGTGGACATTTTTAAGTAAATTAATAGTCACAAATCAATAAAAGGCTCCATGTTTAGAACAAAAACAACAGTTCTGGTCTTATTCCTATTGCTCGTCAATTTCCTGTCTGCACAACAGCAGCACATCCAATTCAAACGACTTACCATCTACGATGGGCTTTCGTTGAGTTCTGTCTACTGCATTTTTCAGGATTCCAAAGGTTTTATGTGGTTTGGCACCGAAGATGGACTCAATCGGTATGATGGACAAAGTTTTACCATATTTCGAAACAAAAGCAACGATGCAAACTCAATAGCTTACAAGTGGATTGAACAAATTTACGAAGACAGCAATGGTAAACTGTGGTTTGCTTCACAAGGTGGGTTGACTCATTTTGACATGAAAACTGAAAGATTCACCCAGTTCACGACTTTATCTGATCCCTCCAAACAAATTAGTAACGACACCATTACCCAACTATTTGAGGATAATAATAAAACGCTTTGGGTAGGTACAAAAAATGGCTTAAACCTCATAGATACCCGGCAACTAAAAGTTCTAAAAAATAAAACATCAGGGCTTAATCTAGCCTGTCGGATCAATGCTTTCTTACCGAGCGCTGATGCTTCCATCTGGATTGCGACTGACAATGGCCTATTTCTTTACAATAGCAAAACTGATGAGTTTGCAACATCACCATCCGATCAATTCAGTTCTCAAAAGATTAACTGCCTGGCTATTTACAATGACAGTCTTCTCATTGGGTGTCCCAATGGGCTCTATGCTTTAACTACTCAACCTGAAATTAAGTCTGAAACATTATTGAGCAATTCTCATGTAGAAAGCATCTATATTGATAAAAAAAATAACATATGGATAGGCACACAAAATGGGCTTTATGGAAAACGATACGGCGAGAAGGAATACAAACTTGTCATTGAAGCTTATGACTCCTCAAACAGTCTGGCCACAAACACAATCAAACCGATTATCGAAGACCAAATTGGAAACATCTGGTATGGTTCATTCGGATCGGGCCTATATAAAATCAACTCACTAAATGGTAAAATCAGCCATTACACACACAATTCTGCCGATCCTCAAAGTCTTTCTGAAAACTCGATCAACTGTTTATATGAAGACCGATCAGCTTGCATTTGGTTAGGAACCTTTGGTGCTGGCATCAGTATTTACGATCCGCAAGCACACAAATTTGAACTGCTCAAACACGATGCTCTTTCGTCTAACAGTCTTGCCAGCAATTTTGTGTGGAGCATCTGGGAAGATCACAAACAAACTGTTTGGATAGGCACCAATAATGCCGGACTGAGTGCCTACGACAGAACAACAGGAAATTTCAAGCATTACCAATTCCCTAACAATCCAGCCATTCGTGATGTTTATGAGGATAGCAAAGGTCAAATTTGGGTTGGCACCGATGGTGAAGGTCTTTTCAAAATGAATTCTCAAACGGGACAAACCATCAACTACAAACACAACATCCAGAATACAAATAGCCTGTCAAACAATTCGGTGCGTGTTATTTTTGAAGATAGCGAAGGAATCGTATGGGTTGGTACCCGTCGAGGTTTAAATCGTTTCAATCCGCAAACAAATACCTTCAAAAGGTATTTGCACAACAATTCTGATCCAAACAGCATCTCGCATGATTTTATTTATTCATCTATTTACGAAGACCACAAAGGACGACTTTGGATAGGAAATTATGGTGGTGGATTTAATATTCTGGATAAAAAGACAGATCAATTCACGTCTTATCAGTTTATTCCCAATAGCAGCAATTCCCTATCGAATAATGTTGTTTTTTCATTTTATGAAGATCCCAATGGCATATTCTGGATTGGAACAAACGATAAATTAAATCGATTCGATCCCAAAAGCAAACAGTTTACTCACTTTGGAATCAGCGAAGGCTTACCCAATGAGGTGATTTATGGTATTCTGCCCGATGAGCAGAACCATATCTGGTTGAGCACTAACTTTGGGGTTTGTCGATTTAATATTAAAGACTACTCAGTAAAAAATTTCAGCACACAGGATGGTCTTCAATCCAACGAGTTCAACGGTGGTGCCTTTCATAAAGGTGCATCAGGTCTGCTCTACTTTGGTGGCGTTTACGGTTTGAATATTATCGATCCTAAAAAAGAAATTAAACCCCGTCCAGCTTATAATGCAGTCATTACCAAACTACAAATCTTAGGAAAAGATGTGGTCGTCGCTCAGGAGAAGGATTCAATTGATGATAATGATTTACACTACGATCCACAACATGATAACTATTGGCTGAAAAACAGCATCATCTACACAGACAATATTGTTCTTGACTACCAACAAAGACATTTTTCTTTAGAATTCTCATCACTTTCAGGCTTTACGCCTGAGAATGTAGCTTACAAATATCGCATGCTTGGCCTCTATAAAACATGGATTGATGCGGGTGAACGGAATTTTGTGTCCTACTCAAATCTGAAACCCGGCAACTATCTATTTCAGCTAAAGGCACAAAACCCTGATGGCATTTGGAGTCCTAAAACCCGTGAATTAAGCATTATAATCAATCCGCCATTTTGGATGGAATGGTGGTTTATCCTTCTCGAAATTTTACTGCTAATAGCCATTATTATTTTTAATTACCGATACCTTTTAAAAATCAGAACAAACAAACTGCTTCGGATTCAAAATGAAAAAATCAGTACAGCCAATAAAAAGCTCACCGAATCCGAGCAGAATCTCAAAGAATTGAATGCAACGAAAGACACGTTCTTTAAAATTATTTCACACGATTTAAAAAATCCTTTCACCAGTTTAATGTCTATTTCCCAGGCGATAGACGAAAATTACGAGGCAATTGACAATGAGGAGAAAAAGATGGGTATTAAAAAGATTAATGAGGGGATCAATCATATTTATGCCTTGTTGGAGAATCTACTAACCTGGTCACGTTCGCAAACCGGGAAAATTAAGTACGATCCACAAATCTGCAACCTGTCTGATTTAATTAAAGAAAACATCGCCCTTTATATGGTAAGTGCCAACAAAAAAAACATCAATATAGACTGTGATTTACCCGATGAGCCTAAGGCTTTTGCCGATAAAGAAATGATCAGTACTGTTATTCGAAACCTGATTAATAATGCCGTCAAATTCACAAAACTAAATTCCACAATCCATATCATACTTAAATCGCAGGATTCAAATTATAAAGTAGAAATCACTGACCAGGGTGAAGGTATTTCAGAAGAAAACATAAACAAACTCTTCCGAATTGATAAAAAATACAAAACCACAGGAAGTTCCGGTGAAAAAGGAACCGGATTAGGTTTGTTGCTTTGCAAGGAATTTATCGAAATCAATAAAGGAACAATTGGTGTCAAATCTACTTTGGGAGAAGGTTCTTGTTTTTATTTCACCCTTCCCAAGGCTAAAAGTTAATTAACACACTTTATGTGTCCCTGTCGGATTTCAAAAAGAATATAAATTCTGCCTGACTGTCATTTTAATAGTTTCACAATTTTCTTGTCCCCTATTTCTTTTGCAACATCAAGTACTGATTGTTGTTTATTCTTGGTTTTGAGTGTTACATCGGCACCAGCCCGCATTAAAAGCTTAATTATTTTCAAAACCTGATCTCTTTTAGTCTCCAGTATTTCTGATTTTCCCTTTAACTGATACATAAGAAAGTGCAAAGGGGTCAGATTATCATCAAAAATAATATTTGAACTAAGTTCTGATAATTTTCGACTATAAATCGGTAGGTTTACATCCGCTCCGCTATCAATTAATAAGGAAACAGCCTTTATATTCAATGAAAGAATTGCATAATGGAGCGCCGACAGACCTCTTTTATCTCTTAGATTAACATTTAAACCATCTTCTATCAATTCCTTAGCGAGAATAAAATCGTCACTCTCAGTATTGGTAATTGCTGCAGCCAACAATAAGGGATCCGAAGGATCTACATATTCCATGTATGGGGCATTTTGATAATCCACTTTATGCTTATACAATGACTCAATAAGCTTAGGCATCCATGCCGGACTAAGCGAATCGCCGGATTCATATCGATCAACCCAATACTGCATTTCTTCTGTTCGTGGATTGAATCCATGATCCAACAGAATACGGATAATATTCATATGTCCCTTTTCAATAGCCCAATGAGCAGCAGTTCCATAAACCGAAGGGATATTGGAATTAGCCCCTTTCGAGAGTAAAAACTTAACCATACCTTCATTCCCTTCTGAACATGCATAAAATATCAAAGGCACCTCAAAACGATCTTCAACTAAATTAACATCTCTCCTCCCCAATGACTGACTTATAACTGTGGTATCACCAGATTTAACAATACGAACCAAATCCTGATAGTCTGAAAAGGAACTTTTCTGTCCATATCCAATAAAAACAATAAATAATAAACCTGCAATAAAAACAACTCTTCTCATCCAATATATTCTTCTACTCTGATTATTAATAATTAGCAATACAAAACATAAACTAATTAACTTAAAATTTAAATTTGCTCGCAAAAGTAGTAATTCAAGGTTAAATAACATTTTAACGAATCATTTAAATTTTACAGCTAGAGTCTAAAAATTTCATAAAGATTAAATTGAATTCCCTTACTTATATTTATTTTAAAATACACCTTCCCACATACTTCTTTAAATACTACAAATATTCCACGAGCACAGAGAACACCTCTCATTCATCGAATTCACTCTTCTACCCACAGCTTTATAAACAATTAAGTCTTAGCCCATTCTACCTTCACCTCTTGCTAAACTTAATTATCTTATTTACCTTATGACATCCAAAATTAAACAACACTATGCCTAAATTTAACCCAGCAAAAAACTACCAGAATACCCGCAAAACGATTGGGTATGTCTCCAGAAAAGAGGCGACAGAGAAGGACTACAAAAGAATCGGATTTATGTCTGGCCTCGAAGTACATCAACAACTCAAAACGGAAAAAAAACTCTTCTGTCATTGTCCGGCAGGTATTCTGCACAATCACAACGATTTTGATGCAGAAATTATCCGCCACATGCGTCCCACGCTTTCCGAACTTGGCGAATATGACGGAACGGCCCTGATGGAATTTAAAACCCGTAAAGAGATAACCTATCGGCTGAACAACAATTCGGCCTGTACTTACGAAATTGATGATACCCCACCTTTTATTATAAATAAGGAGGCTCTGGAATATGCTCTTGAAATCTCCTTGCTTTCCAATCTGAATATTGTGGGAGAAGTCCACATCACGCGTAAACAATATTTGGATGGTAGTATTCCTGCAGGTTTTCAAAGAACCGCCATTCTTGGCGTTGAAGGTCATATTCAACTCAAAAACAAAAAGGTTCGTTTGATTCAATTGAGCATAGAAGAAGATTCCTGCCGGGAAATTTCAGACATTGGCCACAGCCGGGTGTATAAAACCGATCGCCTGGGTATGCCATTGATTGAAACCGTAACCTATCCCGATTGTGAAACACCTGATGAATTAAGAGAGGCGGCTGAATACATTCGATTCCTTAATCGCAGTACGGGAAAAGTTAGGACTGGAATGGGCGCAGGGCGCGAAGATGTGAATGTAAGCTGCAAAGGCGGTACGCGTATCGAAATAAAAGGGGTTGCCCATAATAAATGGATACCTGAACTGTCGCACAACGAAGCTTTCCGGCAATGGGCTTTACTGCATATCCAAAAGTTGCTTAAACATCAGGTGATAAATCAGGAAACCTGGAAAATCAAAAGTATCAAGATTGATCCAGATCAGTTGAATCTTAAAAATAAACTGATGGCTTCTATTGATTTCTCCAACAAAGAGGTTTATGCTGTCAATCTGGAAGGTTTTCGGGGCATACTCTCCCACTTCACTCAACCAGGGCAATGTTTTGCTAATGAAATAACCGATCGGTTAAAAGTCATTGCTTGTATCGAAAAGCCAAATATGATCCATTCCGAAGAAATTGATGGTTCGAGTTATGAAGAAGACTTTAATCAAATAGGGCAACTTCTCAACGCAAACGATAAGGATGCACAAATTATTTTCTGGGGACCCAAAGAAGATATCCCTACAGCGCTTGAAACCATTGAGGAAAGATGCCTAATGGCATTCGACATCATTCCCCAGGAAACCCGTAAATCCTTTAAGGATGGTACCACAATCTTCGAAAGAGTTTTGCCGGGAGCAGACAGAATGTATCCAGATACCGATTCGGCTCCTATCCCCTTGCCCAATGATTATATCGAGAGTCTCAACAAAAACCTGCCAGTTGAGATATTCAAACGCTATGAGCAACTCCGCTCTTGGGGTATACCAAGCGATACCGATCATTATATCCTCAAAAATAATTTGGTTCCGGTTATCGAGAAAAGCGAAAAACTAAAAATCCCGGCCAAGTTTGTCGGCACTTTCTTCGGGCACACCTTTAAATATGTAGAAGGCAAATACAAAAAGCACGATGACTTTAAATACAACCGAATTGTAAAAATGTTCGAATACATTCAAAAGAACAAACTGCATTATACCATATCCAAGCTGATGCTTCCTGTGCTAATTGAGCATCCCAATATGGATTTTTCTTCAATTCTAACCATTATCAATTTTAAGAAAAAAAGTCTTGAAGAATTATTGGCTCCTGTCAATTATCTGAACGAAAAATACAGAGAAAGCAACTCTCAAATTCATAAAGACAAAGTGGTTAATTGGATTATGGGGCAGCTTCACAAGCAGGCTACAGGTAATTTAGCATTAAGTGAATTGAAAACTAAAATTGAGAAAGCTATTAAATAGTCGACTATTATGGAAGATATTTTTCAAGGATATAAGGGCGGTGCGCTCGAAGTACTAAAAAACTATAATGTCAGAGTTTGGGGAACGGCAAAAATTACCACAACCCGTGGCGATTTTGAAGGCACCATTTTACCCCGATCAGAGAATGATGACGATCAGCATATTGTTTTAAAAATCATTACCGGGTATAATATAGGTGTAGATATCCTGACCATTACCGATATGCAGGAAACAGGCTATAAAAAAGCCAACTATAAAATTCCGGAAAAGGAATTTCCTACTACGGAAGGGTTACCCAATGTCAAACTCTTCGGTACGGGAGGAACTATAGCCTCGCGTCTGGATTACAGAACCGGAGCCGTTATTCCGGCATTCTCACCCGGTGAATTATATGGTGCTGTCCCTGAGTTGGCCGATATCTGTAATTTAACCACAGAGAAAGTCTTTGCCGTATTTAGCGAAAACATGGGGCCTAAACAGTATTTGCAATTGGCAAAAGCCATTGGTAAAGAAATTGAAAACGGAATTGATGGCATTGTCATTGGTCATGGTACCGATACCATGCATCACACTGGTGCCGCCCTAACCTTTATGGTGCAGAACTCACCCGTACCTATTGTGATTGTAGGATCGCAACGCTCATCCGACCGGCCAAGTTCCGATGCTGCTTTAAACCTGATGCATGCCATGTATGCTGCCGGGAATTCGGATATTGCTGAGGTGATGGTCTGCATGTTCGGCCCCACTTCAGATGAATACGGCTTGTTGCATAAAGGAACCCGTGTTCGTAAGATGCACTCTTCCTACCGATCAACATTCCGAACCATTGGAGACACCCCGCTGGCCATGGTCAATCGTCATAAGATAGACTACATCAAAAAAGAATACAGGCCCAGAAGAAAGGATAGAAATGTAACAATCAAACCTTATTTTAGTGATAAGGTAACCATGCTTTATTATTATCCGGGTATGAAACCCGATGTTTTGGATGCCTTGGTTGATTGTGGCTATAAAGGCATTGTTTTTATAGGAACTGGGCTGGGACATGTGAATAAAGAATTGTATCCATCCATCGCAAGAGCTAAGAAAAAAGGTGTGTATATGTTTATGACCCTTCAAACCCTTTGGGGCTATGTTCAGATGTTTGTATACGAAACCGGGCGTGAAATGATGGCAAGAGGCATCGTTCCCGGAGGAAATATGCTGCCTGAAGTGGCCTACATCAAATTGGGGTGGGCATTGGGTCAGACAGACGATCTTGATGAAGTACACAGATTAATGCTAACCCCTATCAACGATGAAATAACTGAAAGAGAGCCCTACAATGGATATCTGCTGTATCAGGGAGGAATTCCTGAAGTAGAAGAATTTATCAAGGTGGTTCATAAATAATAATGCAATGCCAAAAGGCAATATATTGCATTACATCTTATTTTTCATTGCATATTCTAAATACTTATTACAAAAACGCCCCAAACCAGAATAGGTTTGGGGCGTTGGATTACATATAAAATCAGACTATTTATAATTTTTCTTCTCAGTGATATAATAAATCAAAGGAACAATTAGGAGCGTTAAAAATGTTGATGCGATAGTTCCCCCCATAAGTGAAATGGCCAATCCCTGGAAAATCGGATCGAATAAAATCACAACTGCTCCAATCACAACGGTTCCTGCTGTTAATAGAATAGGTGTTGTTCGCACCGCTCCCGCTTCAATCACAGCTTCCTTCAAAGGAATCCCTTCAGCCAACCTTAAATTAATAAAGTCGATAAGTAGGATGGAATTACGAACCATAATTCCTGCCAGAGCAATCAACCCAATCATCGATGTTGCCGTAAAGAAAGCTCCCATCAACCAGTGACCAATCAGAATACCAACCAAAGATAAAGGAATGGCTACCATCATCACAAAAGGTACTTTAAAGTTCTGGAACCAGCCAATAATAAGCATATAAATCACCAAAAGGACAACAGCAAAAGCAGTTCCCAAGTCTCGGAACACTTCATAGGTTATTTGCCACTCACCATCCCATTTCAGGCTGTAATCATCCTCAAAAAAGGGTTGATGTGTATATTCCTCTGTCAATGAAAAACCTTGAGGAACTTTAATCTCACCCAGATTTTCTGAGATTCCCATAATACCATAAACAGGACTTTCAAGCTTACCAGCGACATCAGCAGTCACATAAACCACACGCTTTTGATTTTTGCGGTAAATGCTCTTCTCTTTGGTAACCTCATTCACATCAACGATATCACCAATGGTAATCATTTCGCCTGTTTGAGTGAGAATATTCACTTTTTTCAAATCGTTCAAACTCGATCTCTCCTCTTCTTTCAAACGCAGGTTAATGCCAATTTGTTCGTGTTCTTTTTCCTTATAAAATTGAGAAACATCCTGACCATTTAAAGTCATGGCAATAGACTGAACAACTTGCTGTGTATTCACACCAGCCAGCATGGCTTTTTCTTTATTCACATCAAATTGAAATTCTTTCTGATCATCTTCAATCAACCAATCCACATCGACCACATCGGGTGTTTTAGAAAATAGCGTTTTCAATTGAGAAGCAATCGCAATTTGTTCCTGATCATTAGGTCCGTAAACCTCAGCCACTAATGTTGACATTACCGGTGGCCCGGGTGGAACTTCGACGACTTTTACGTTAGCATTAAATTTCTTACCAATGGCTTGTAAACCCGGGCGCATGGCTTTTGCAATATCATGCGACTGCTCATCTCTGTCCTTCTTATGTGTTAAATTAACCTGAATGTCAGCCATATTAGCCCCTCTACGCAAATCGTAATGACGAACCAAACCATTGAAATTCATTGGAGCTGCCGTTCCTACATAGCACTGGTAATCCAAAACATTTTCTTGTTGTGCCACATAGGCAGCAAGCTCTTTCGTCACCATAGCCGTACGCTCAAGGGTGGTTCCCTCAGGCATATCAATAATCACCTGAAACTCATTTTTATTGTCAAAAGGCAACATTTTAACCGCTACCATCTTAAAATAAACCAAGGTGGTTGAAGCCAGTAAAAGAACCGTTACTGAAATAATAAACGACCAGCGCAGTTTTGGAGATTCCAACATGGGACGCATGGTTTTATTATAAATTTTATAAATAAAACCATCCTCCAACTTAAACTTACTCTCAATCTCTTTTTTATCATCCTCACCACCTTTCAACAAACGATAAGCCAAATAAGGCGTAATGGTTAGTGCAACCAATAAGGAAAATATCATGGCAATGGATGCGCCAATAGGCATAGGACTCATATAAGGCCCCATTAAACCTGAAACAAATACCATGGGCAAAACAGCCGCAATAACGGTAAATGTTGCCAAAATAGTCGGATTCCCAACCTCGTCGATAGAAAGAAGAGCCGCCTCCATAAAGGACTTTTTCTTCATTTTGAAATGACGGTGCATATTCTCAGCAATAATAATGGAGTCATCCACCACAATTCCCGTTACAAAAACTAAAGCAAATAAGGTAATTCTATTTAAAGTATAATCCAGAAAATAATAACTAAACATGGTTAAAGCAAAGGTGATCGGTACCGAAAGAAATACAACCAATCCACCTCGCCATCCCATGGCCAGCATCACAACAAAAGTTACCGCCAGAATAGCCCCTAAAAGGTGTAAGAGTAACTCTCCCACCTTATCTGATGCCGTTGCACCATAATTACGAGTTACTTCCACATGTACATCCGAAGGAATTAAATCTTTTTTCAAAAATTCCAACTTATTTAAAATCTGATCTGCAATCTTCATTGCATCAGCCCCTCTACGTTTGGCTACCGAAAGTGTCACAGCAGGGTATTCTCCTTTAAAAGCTGCATGCTTATCATTCACTTTTCCATAACCAAAACTCACATACTGAGAAGGAATTTCCGGTCCATCAAGAACTTCAGCCACTTGTTTCAAGTACACAGGACTACCACTGTTTACACCAACAACCAAGTTTGAAAGCTCTTCGGCATTCTCAATAAAATTCCCTGTCTTAACTAAAAATTGATTATCGTTATTATTAAAAGAACCCGAACCCATTTGTTGATTTGAAGTCTGAATTTTTTGCGCAATGCTCAAAATATCAATATGGTAGTTAGCCATCAATTCACGGTTCAAAATCACCTGAAGCTGACGCGAACGGCCACCCCTTATCGCTGTAGATGAGACTTCGCCAACTTTTTCAACTTCATTATTCAATTCCTGAGCCATTCGACGCAATTGAAAATCGTCATATTTCTCACTCCACAGCGTTAAGCCTAAAACCGGAACATCATCAATGGCACGTGTTTTAATCAGTGGAAAAGAAACCCCTTTAGGCATCTCATCCATATGTTTCATGATCTCATTGTACATCTTCACAAGAGAACGCTCAACATCCTCGCCTACGTAAAACTGTACAATCAACATAGCTTGTTCAGACATAGAAGTGGAATAAACATATTCTACGCCTGGTATATTTGCAACCACTTTTTCAAGTGGCTTTACAATTCTTGATTCAACCTCAATGGGTGTGGCTCCCGGGTAAGCTAAAAAAATATCAGCTATAGGAACATCAATCTGCGGTTCCTCTTCCCGAGGTGTGAGATACGAACTGTAAGCCCCAATCACCAAAAAGGCAATCATCAGTAGTGGGGTCAGCTTCGATTTTATAAAAAGTTTGGCAATACCGCCAGCAAATCCTGTTTTCATATGTTTTTTATTTCATATTCTTGCAATATGGAAGTCGCCAAATAATCTTCTTTCAGTCTGTAGAAAGCTTTACTTATGGCTCGTTTCATATATTATAGAAAATTAGTCCTGAATTTTGAAAAACCTTATTTTGTATTGTTCACCTTAAGTTTAGCTCCATCCCATATCTTACCCTCATAAGACACAACATATTGCTCACCGGAACTTAAACCTGAAAGCACTTCAATTGAGCTGCCATAAGTCTTTCCAACACGAATCCAACGTAAAAGAGCGGTTCCACTCTGACTTAAGGTATAAACACCAACAAGTTGCCCTCTCTCTATCAGTACTGATTTTGGAATAAGAATGCGATCTTTTTCACCCATACAAATAAGAACCTTAGCAAACATTCCCGAATACAATTTAAATTTTGTGTCTTTCAAATCATCAAGCTGCAACTTCATTTCGTACTGATTACCGGAATCGAGTGCTGATGGATTAATTTCAGACACGCGTGCCTGTATGCGACGATTATCCTGAGCTGAGAGTTCAACTTCAACATAGTCACCAACCTGTAACTGCGAAATTTCGGATTCAGGTACCTGAGCAACCACTTCATATTCTCCTTTTTTCTCAATTGAAATTAAGGGCATCCCTGGTGAAGCCAAATCACCAGCCTTAACAAAATGCTTGGTTACCCGTCCATTATATGGCGCTCTGACGTTGGCATATTTCAAGGTTTCCTCAATTTCAACAAGCATTCCCTTTGTAGCTTGTAATTTCGACTCAGCTACCTGTTTTTGGATCTGCATCCCTTCCAACTCTTTCTTTGATGCCGATTTTTTATCGAATAAAGATTGATAGCGTTCTAAATTCTTTTCGGCATCTGCCAAAAGCGTTTCTGCAACACGAACATTTGCTTCTGCTTGCTTCTTTTTTGCAAGTATATCTGTATTTCGAATCTGCAAGAGGAGTTGACCTTGTTTAACCTGCTCTCCTAATTTGACATATACTTTCTCGACTTGCCCCATTATTCGGGTACTCAACCTTGAATAAGTCGCTGCCTCAAGCCTACCTGTAAAGCTTAAGAGTTCGGGTTGTTTTATGGTTTTTGCTTTTGCAACTTCAACTGTCAGGTCAAATCCTTCGGTTTTCTTTTTAACCGGCTCACTGCTACATGAAACCAAAAATCCTAAAGCAATTATAACGCTTAAATAATATCGTGTGTTCATATCTTCTTTTTTGAATAGTTCTTGTTGATGATTTTGATTTTAGTTTAATTCTTTCTCCAATAGAAATTCTAAATAAAACTTCGCAGTATAGTAGGTGAAAATTGCATTTAGATATTCTAAGTTCTTAAGCGCAGACATGCTCTCTGACTGAATTAAATCAGTCGTTTTTTCCAAACCTTGTTTAAAACGATTGGTTCGGATTCTCATAGCTTCTTCAGCTTGCTCTTTTGCTAATCGTCCTGTTTCAATTTTTTGAATACTCAGAACTAAAGAACGTTTAGCTTCTTTCAACTTCAAATTATTTTTCTCGAGGTAATCCTGAAAATCAAGCTCCTGAAGTTGAAGTTCAGCTTTGGCTTTTTTTATCTTTCCAACATTCTGGTATCCTTTAAATAAATCCCAAGATAGAGAAGCTCCAAGCATATAATTATTAGCTTTAGTCCCTAAGAACTCCTTATCATTCCATTCATAAGCTCCAAAAGCATTAATACGTGGCAGGAACTTATTACGAGCTGATTTTAACATCTGCTCTTTTGCCATTACACCCTTTTTATAGGCTAGAATGTCTGATCGATCTTCGTTGTTTTTCTCATCCTGAATCGTTGATCCCGAAAGAGGTTCCTGAAAGGCATCAACCGCTACTAAAATCTCTGCAGATTCAAATCCGAGTAGAAAAGCTAAATAATCTGCCGCTCCCTTGCGTTGGTTTTTAGTTTGATTCAATTGATTTTCGACCTCTAATGCACGAACTTTTGCAGATAAAACATCTGCCTCCATCAGCAAGTCCTCAGATAAAAAATCCAAACTCTGTTTTAAGTTGGCATCAGCACTCGCTTTAGCCTTTTCAAAAACTTTTACAGCCTCTTGTGCAACTTGCAATTGCTTGTAGGCTTTCTTGACTTCGAATTTGATATACTCGCTGGTTCTATCGGCTTGCAAACTCACTGCTTCAAAACCAAATTTAGCAGCCTTACGCTCATGAATCCCGTCAAAATTTAATAAAGGTTGTTCAACCTTAACCTGTGTTTGGAAATTTTCCATTGAACCTGGATCATTTAGTAAGACCGGGTTAAAATCAGCACTTGTCACCACCTCTTGTTTAAGCTTGAAACCAAAGCTAGCTAAGGGATCATTCGTTCTGATAGCTGTGTGCGAAAGATTAATTCCCGGAAGAAACAGGGAATGTGATTGTTGATAATTTGCTTTAGCAATATCAATACGGGCTTTTGATTTTTTAATCTCTTTATTATTTTGTTCTGCTTTTACCAAAGCCTCCTTAAGGCTAATAGCTAGCTCGTTAGTCTGTGCTGCTCCGTAAAAAGCATTAAAAAAAACAAAAATGATTATCAATCGATAGGATAACTTTTGCATATATATTCTGATTTTAGATTCTTTGATGGCTCAAAACTATATAAAATTCAACACATATCCAACTATCTATATATATAAAGAATTTATAACATCATAGATTAACCCCGCATATTTTTATATTAAAGGAAATTAACACTTTAGCTTGATATGTACAAATAATGTTTTGTATTAAATACGATAGGTTTATCTTTGCCAACTAATTGTCAGAAATGAGTCAAGCCAAACTAAGTTTGACAAATTTCATAATACAGGAAGACTTAAAATTGAAAGCTAGTCGTAAAATACAACTAAAAACCATGAAAGATTCTATAGTAATATTATGTGGCGGAGGTCCAGCTCCAGGCATTAACACCGTAATAAGTAGTGTTGGAAAAGTATTCTTAAAAAATGGCTACCGTGTTATTGGTATGCACGAAGGTTATAAAGGGCTTTTCTCCGATAATCCCGAAACCATAGAATTGGATTTCCCATTTTTAGATGGCATCTTCAGTAAGGGAGGTTCTTCACTTAAAATGAGCCGTTTTAAACCCAAAGATACTGACTTCAACACCAACTTCTTTGTTAAGAATAATGTCAAACTATTGGTGACCATAGGTGGTGACGACACAGCTTCAACAGCCAACCGTATAGCGAAATATCTGGAAGACAATCAGATTTCGATATCAAATATACATGTTCCAAAAACCATCGACAACGATCTGCCTTTGCCAGTTGGTTCACCAACATTTGGTTTTCATTCAGCAAAAAATGAAGGCGTTCGTATTGCCACAACTGTATATGAAGATGCCCGCACTTCACAAAACTGGTTTGTTTTATCTGCCATGGGACGTGAAGCGGGACACTTAGCCTTCGGAATCGGGACATCTTGTCATTTCCCTATGATTATCATTCCTGAGATGTTTAATAAAACTGAAATTTCAGCTGAGAAAATAGCTAACTTGGTTATTTCTTCCATTATCAAACGACGTATTCTGGGACTGAATTATGGTGCAGCCATTATTAGTGAAGGGGTTTTCCATTTTATGGATCAGGAAGAAATTGAAAGTACAGGTATTAATTTCACCTACGATGCCCATGGACATCCTGAATTATTCAACGTGAGTAAATCACATGTGTTCAATATGTTTATTCAGCGAAAAATTAAATCATATAAACTAAACATTGGAACACGTCCGGTTGAATTGGGATTTGGATTACGTTGTTGCCCACCTGTTGCTTACGATTTGGATCTTTGCACCATGCTTGGAAATGGCGTTTATAATTTATTTAAAGCAGGTAAATCCAAATGTATGATCACAGTTGATCCTAAAGGTGATGCTTCTCCTCTGTTCCTTAAAGATGTTGAAGACGAAAACGGAAAAGTTAAACCTCGATTAGTTGATATCAACAGCGAGAAGGTTCAAACAGTTATGAATAATAACCTGCATTACCTTTGTGAGGAAGATTTAGAAGCTGCCAAAGCTTATTTACCTGATGCAGAAAACTATCTATTCAAAAAGATCCTGAATTGGGAATAAGTCAGTTCCTGATCAAATATATTTCTTAAAATCCATTTCGTTGATTCGAGATGGATTTTTTCTTTTCTCTTAATGCCTCATTAATTATAAAAACCCACACATTCAAAACAATAATAACTCATGACTCATATTTTTATTATAGTTAATTTTTTGTAATTTACTATAACTAATCGTTCTATTTAAAATCCAGCCTATGCAATTCCTAAGTAGCTATCAGATTTTTTTTGATGAAAAATTTATTATTGAGTATCATGAAGGGATTATGACTCTGGAAAAAATGAAGAATTTCAATTTAAAAGAATCTTCAAATCAGGATTATTCTCCCAATTTTGACCTGCTTTTGGATATCAGACAAATCACTTTTAAAGGCTTCGTAAAAGATATCAAGGATTATATTGAATTTGTCAGATCCCATAAAGACATATCTGGTAAGAGAAAATTAGCGGTATTAGCAAGTAAGCCCTATCAGGTCGTCTTTAGCACATTTCTAAGCATGTTTTCTGTCAAATTACCGCAAACAATGAAAATATTTAATTCTCTGGAAGCTGCTATGTTTTGGCTTGGACATCCATTGGATATCCGCAAGGTTAATTCTTGTCTCAATCATTTAAAAGAAAATGCTGAGCTTTGCGTATAATCAATTGTCTCGCTATTCAGCACAGGAATTTTCTGTTTTAAATTTCAAACATATTAGAATCAAGCCTTTAAATTATTTTGAAATGGTTTCACATATCACAGATAAAATTATTTTCAATAAATTCCTTTAAAAGCCTTGTATTATCTAATAAAAACAATACTTTTGCCAACGCTTTGAAACAAGACATACACTGTATTCTTAGTTCAAATCAAATTTGATTAAACCTTTCTTTTAATTAAGAATTAGATATAAAGATCTTTCTCACACTTGGCTTCCACCTGTGTGAGCTAAGCTAAACCCTTATCATTTATTTGGTAAGGGTTTTTTGCATTAATAAACCGCCACCAATCTAAACCAGATCCAGCTATTTAAAACAACTCTAAGCAAGGTGAAAATCAACTACAATCAAACAATTAAAACCTTATATAAAAGCCAATTACACAACATCTTCAACAAAGACTCTTTTAGTTTATTTTACATTAATCTTGTCCAAATTTAAGCATTGAATAATAATCAATTTTTGACCTTGTGATATTTGATAAAAAGAATACTTTTGCGGCTGCTTTTTTACAACAAATATCTAATATGGAAAACACACAATTCATTATTCAAAAAGACAACACAGCAAATCCAGGACCATTAGGACTTTGCGGTTTTGGTTTAACAACCATCTTATTAAACTTGCATAATGCAGGTCTATTCGGTATGGATACCATGATTCTTGCAATGGGTATCTTTATGGGAGGTATCGTACAAGTGATTGTCGGAACTATGGAATGGAAAAAGAACAACATCTTTGGAACCATGGCCTTTACATCTTATGGTATCTTCTGGCTAACACTGGTATTTTTAATGATGCTTCCTAAAATGGGATTGGGCACTGCTCCTTCTCCAATTGCAATGGGATATTACCTGACTGTTTGGGGGATTCTTTCTTTAGGATTCTTTGTTGCAACATTAAAATTGGGTAAAGTAATGGCTTTCCTTTTTGCAACTGTTGTTTTATTATTTGCTCTATTGGCAATTGCAAACTTTACAGGTAGCCATATGATTCACACAATTGCGGGTATCGAAGGGGTTATTTGTGGTTCAACTGCTGTTTATATGGCAATTGCTCAACTTCTTGAAGCTGTATACGGACGTCAACTTCTTCCGTTAAAATAATATAAAGATCTTTTCAGGCTTGGCTTCCACGAGCCTGTTTAAGTTAATCCCTCATCATTTATTTGGTGAGGGATTTTTAATTGGCTTTTTTGTTTGAAAAATACCATAAACAAATTTTGTAGCTTTAGCAGAAATTCAAAAAACTTTTAAAACAAACAGACAACACCCATGATACTACTAGATAAACCCTACGTATCCCAATTTCTTAAAAACACAATTACGAAGTATAAGCTTCCGGCCATTGATACGGGAGATATTATAGAAGATGGCGAGATCTCTTTGATCAATTCGGAACAAATCATTCAAAACTTCAAAAACAAGCCAGATAGCCGACTGTACACAAATTCGGAAAACTCAATCAATTGGGTGATCAACAATCTTGGTTTTACAAAGCTTCCGGAGTACATCAACCTGTTCAAAAACAAGTTCGAATTTCGAAAATTAATTAAAAGCATTTATCCTGATTTCTTCTTCAAAGAAGTGGCACTAAAGGATCTTGATCAGATTAATTTAGAAGAACTTCCTATGCCCTTCATTATTAAGCCCGCAATTGGCTTCTTAAGTTTAGGCGTACATAAAGTCGTTAATAAAGAAGAATGGCTCAAGGTTAAACAAGATATCCAGGATGAATTTACAAATGCGAAAAAATTGTTTCCCATTGAGGTCGTAAATGCCTCTTCGTTTATAATTGAAGAAGTAATTGATGGTGACGAATTTGCTTTTGATGCCTACTTTGATGAAAATGGTGAGGCTGTTATCCTTGGGATATCAAAACACTTATTTGCTTCTGAAAAAGATGTTAGCGATCGTGTTTATTACACCTCAAAGAAACTGATCCAATCCTATTTACCTCAGTTTACCCAATTTGTTGAAGCTTTGGGCCGACGTGCTGACATTAGGAACTTCCCGGTACATATCGAGGTGCGTGTGGATGATAAAGGCAAATTAATTCCCATTGAAGTCAATCCAATGCGATTTGGAGGCTGGTGCACCACGGCCGATCTGACTCATGCTGCAACCGGCTTAAATCCCTATTATTCATATCTGAATAACACGCCTCCGGATTGGACACAACTATTAGATGAAATGGATGATGAAATATATAGCCTAATCATTCTTGATAATTCCACAGGTATTCCATCGACAGACATTTCTCATTTCGATTACGAAAAACTGCTGACCAAATTTTCAAATCCTTTAGAACTGAGAAAAACCGATTACAAAACCTACAATATCTTTGGCATACTCTACACCAAATGCAAGCAAGATCAATTCATTGAAATTGAGGATATTCTTGTTTCAGATCTTAAAGAATATGTTTGTCCTTAGTGAAGGATTAACTCGGATATAAAAAAAGAGATGCTCTTATATGCAGCATCTCTTTTCTTTACATCGTAAAATGTAAAAATTCGATTACACTTCGCCCAGTGTCCGCCCGGTTTCCCTAATTTTAGTGGCAATTTTAGTTTCACCAATAACCTGAGAACTATAAATACCGTGATGTCCCGAAATCAAGTACGCTACAATACAAGCAATAGCAACATAAGGGCTGCAGGCTATTCCAAAAAGCTCAATCGCCATAATGCTCGATGCCAGTGGCGTATTGGATGCGCCTGAGAAAACAGCCACAAAGCCCATAGCCGCTAAAAGGCCTACTGGTAAAGGTAAAAATAGGGATAAGGCACTTCCCAAGGCTGCGCCGATAAAAAACAAAGGCGTCACCTCTCCTCCCTTAAATCCTGCTCCAAGCGTAATAGCAGTCAGCAGCAGTTTAAAAAAGAAAACGTAAGGCGCTTGCTGAACAGTAAATGATTCAGCAATTGTAGGTAAACCCAAACCCAGATATTTTGTAGTGCCTAAAAGTCCGGCGATCAATAAAATCAAAAGACCTCCAAAAAATGGTCGCATATAGGCTCTTTTAATGTATTTACTACTGAGCTTACTGTATGAGGATGTCAGCTTTATAAAGCCCAATGAAGCCAAACCAAAACAGATTCCTGCCAATATTGTAATCAGTAAGCCTTGCAAATCGATGTGCGGCACAAAACCCAGAATATAGTGAGAATGAGAGACGCCGTATAAACGAGTGACATAATCAGCCATAAACGATGAAGCAAAGGCCGGGAAAATAGCATTGTACTTGATTTTTCCCATATGATAAACTTCTAAACCAAAGATTGCCCCGGCCAGTGGTGTTCCGAAAACTGCACCAAAACCTGCGCTCATTCCCGAAATCAGAATCACTTGTCGATTGTATTTACTGAGTTTGAATACCCGGGTCAGTTGATCCGATATTGCAGCACTCATCTGTATGGCAGTTCCCTCTCGTCCTGCTGACCCACCAAAAAGATGTGTAAAAACAGTCCCTCCCAAAATAAAAGGTGCCAAACGAAAAGGAAGAATCTTCTTGGGTTTGTGGATATTACTAATCACCAGATTGTTTCCCGGTGCAATCTCTTTCCCCCATCGAAAAAAGACATAGCCCAGCAGAATTCCGGCAAAGGGCAACAGGTAAATAAGCCATTCATGCGCATTTCGATAATCAGTGGCATATTCCAAACTAATTAAGAAAAATGCACAAGCCGAACCGACACAAATAGCGATTACTATAGATAAAAGTAACCACTCCAATATGGATAAAAGAGCCGGTTGCCGGGTCAGAATAAATTTACGAACACGTGAATATGAGCTGTATAGATTTTTTTGCATAACAATCCTGTGAATTTGGATACTATTTTCGCAGGAGTCATCAGCCAGAAGGCAGTTAAGTAGGAAAACCCCATTTCCTTTAGAGCTCGCAAATTTATGACTTTTTTTTAAGATCAAAAATCTCACAATAAAAATCCAGAATAAACCCAGCTTATTTTCACAAAACGCCTGTGAGACTTAAATTTCAACTCAAGCGTTTTATTTTGATATTGATATTTCTTAACTTGAACTAAGGCGAGTTTCAAGTATAACAGACTCAATTTCGAAGGTTTATAATATTCACTTAAAAACTACCGCTATGGGAACAAATTATTTATGTCCGCATTGCAGAGGATTATTAAATGTAAAGGATTATATCATTTTCTCTGCTAAGAATTCTAACGATGAAAGTGGACTGCTGTTGCTTCATCCAGAAATAGGAAATTATACCAGCTTTAAGAATAAAGATTTTAAAATTGATATCGGTGAAGAGCTTACGATATCTTGTTCCATTTGTCATTCCAATTTAGAGACAGAAAAGCATGAAAATTTTGCTCAAGTACAATATATAGACCCTAACGGACATGAGTCGACAGTCATTTTTTCAAAAATTTATGGCGAAAAAGTAACCTATCATGTGGATAATAAAAAAATATTATCATATGGTGAACATTGCAAACGATATGCTGATCCGGAATGGTTTTTAGAGAATTCCATCGATTAAAAAAGGGATAGAACCAAGCTCTATCCCTACTGAATTTCACAAAAACAATCCTTTATTTGGCTCTTTCGTATTGACAACAGCCATGAAGTTTTTCATAAACCTCATCTGTTGCCTTATGCATATCGGTATCGTGACCTGCTTTCGCTATGGCCATATGTATCTTATGCAAATCCGTTTTTTTCTCATCAAATGTAACGACAATCATCTTCGTTTTCTTATCCCAGTCAACACTCGTCACACCATCAACAGATTGAGCTGCTTTTTCAATTCTAAGTTCACAAGCACCGCAATTACCTAAAAACTTAATCTCCTCATCGATTTAAAATAAATGATGAAACCACTGATTATTGTCACAAGACCCAATATTGAAAACACCTTCAATAAAAGATTGCTAATGTTATCTCTAGTCTGATAATCCATGGTGTGCATCATCCATAAATAATCGAAAATTCGCCAATTAGAATTACGAATCGTAACAAGTTGACCATATTCTGCACTAATGTAAACAACAGTTTCTGGATCATTTGAAAAACTTATCGCGTAGGCAGGTAATGGTCCACCACGATATTCATGATGCTTACTAAGAGAACCTTTTTCGAGGTATTCTACTTTTTCAATCGCAGATTCAGGGGTGAATGCCTCTTTGGCAAGATCGATTGCTTCATTCTTATTAACGAAACCTTTAATTCCACCAGTCTTAGCGTTGACTAAAGCGAATTTCTTTTGAGAACCTTCAAAATAACGCAATTGATAGTATGGATGGTTCAGAAAATTAATTGTTTTTACAGAAATAACTGAATCGATTTTTGAAGCCTTTGATAGTTCCTCAAAAACATCAGACGGTGATTGCCAATCCTTCAAATCACTAATTAAACTAATAGGCTTGCGATTATTATCTCCATGAATTTGATCCATATCACTCCATGCAAAAAACAATCCTCCTAAAGTCCAAAATAGAAATTGGATTCCAATAACAACACCAAAATATCGATGGATTTTTCTATAGTAATACATTGTTGTGTATTTCATTTTCATTCATTTTAAAAAAAAATATCGATATTAAGACGCAATGTATTTCTTATAACAGATAATTATTGAAGATCAATCAGCAGGCAAAGTATAAATAAGTGTTTCTCCATTTTCTTCAAAATGTTTACTGGGATGCTTATAAATTAGCAATTTCTTTGTACCATTAAAGTCGATAATTTCCATATCATTACTGTCAGGAACCTTTAGAATTATCTCTCCCGATTCGTTTATGATATTTAATGTAAATTCGATTTTCACACTCTCATTCTCAGGATCTTCATAGTCATCATACAAACTATACACAAGACATGAATAAACCAACTCAACAGAATCATCATTGTTAAAAGTACGCTGAGAAATGTACTTGATCTCATCGAGAAGATGCTGTTTGGGCAGAGGCAGATCTATAGTTCGCCATAGTGAATAATCTGAGTTGAAGATCAGAACCTCTTGCTCCTTCTTATTGTACTTCACAAACTTTAAATTTCCGTCATCAAGCTTAATACTTTTATACTTAGCATCAAGCTTTCCTTCATATTTTAACTGTGAGAATAAACTTGCAGTCAAGAATATCATTATCGATAATGTTAAAAAAAGTGTTTTCATAACTCTCTTATTTACATGAATACTATTTTTTTTAGATCTAGATATTGGTGATGAGCATGAAAGTTAGGTTGGTTTATAGTGGGCAAACAGATTATGACACTGTCACCCACTACTCGTTAGCTTAATAAATCATTACTTTTTGCAGCAAGAACTGCTTTTAGATTTCTTTTGAGAATCTGTACAATTTGAATGATCATGTCCCTTGTGACTTTTATGTTCATTCTCTACCGATTTGGCTCTTTCGTATTTACAACAAGCAGGCAATTTTTTATAAGCCTCATCGTTTGCCTTATGCATCTCGGTATCGTACCCTACTTTAGCGATTGCCATATGTACTTTATGCACATTGGTTTTCGCTTTATCAAAAGAAACTTCCATCATTTTTGTTTCCTTATTCCAATCTGCGGCAGTCACACCTTCTACTGATTGAGCTGCTTTTTCAATCGTTTTTTCACACATGCTACAATTACCATAAACCTTGAATTTTTCGGTTTTGCTTTGAGCCAACAAGCTCATTGTTCCCATTAGGAATAATACGCCTAAACTTAGAATTTTTGTTCTCATCTTTTTTAAATTTAAAGCCGTCCCAATAATGTTCAGGATCGGAATAACACACTAGATTATTAAAATAACTTTCTTTACTCACCCACAAAAAAGGTAATGACTAACTCACACAGTCCATAACTACATGATTTTAAACAGCTCCACCTAAAACAATCGCTCTGTCAATTACACTTATTTAAGTCGAACAACTTACTTTGTTCCTTGAAAGATGACTTCTCCAGCTTCCATAGTGAATGAATAACTAAAAGATTGATGCTCCAGATCAAAACCACCAAAATGCTCATCACCTTCGTTATGCTCATCGTTCAAGTGGTGCATCCATTCAGTTTCTCCATGATACATATCACCCATCATTCCTCCTGACATATGGCCATCCCCTTTCATATGTCCATATAGATTTTCAAATTCTTCACCAGTATGGCAAACAAACACACTATCGTTATGTTGATAAAAATCAAGCATAAATGTAGTATCTAATTCACCACCATAGCAGTGTACCTCAATTTGATCGCCAATTAATTTTACATTGGCAAAAGCCTCAATTGGTGATAGTGTTGAAAGTGATTTCAAAACATCAATGGAAGAGAGGGTTCCAACATAAGTTCCATCAATATTATTCTCATAATCATTGCTTTTTTCGCATCCAACAAATAACAAACTTGCGGCAATCAAACTGATCATTATTATTTTCATAATTTTGCTTTTTAAAAAACATATTTCTATTAATTCAATCTATTTTCTATCGTACTGACAACATTCTGGCAAGGCCTTATAAACACTATCAGCTGCCTTATGATTTTTTGTATCATATCCTTTTGCTGCAATGGCTTTTTCAACAGCATCAACATTATTTGAACCCAAATCTAAATTCAACATATGGGTATCACTATTCCAATTGGCACGAAGAACACCATCAATCGATAATGCAGCTTTTTCTATAGTAGCTTTACACATATCACAATTCCCATTAACCCAAACTGAAACTTTTTCCATTCTGGAATATTGACAACATTCAGGTAACTCAGCATATATCTTATCATCTGCACGAAAATCACCAGCATCGTAGCCCTTTTCAGTAATTGCTTTTTGCACTTTTTCAGGATTCACTTGTTTAGCATCATAATGCATGGTTAGTGCTTTGGCTTCCTTATCCCATAGAACATGAGCAACACCTTTCACTGCCAAAGCAGCCGTTTCAATAGTCTCTTTACACATTTCACAAGCACCATTTACAAAAAACTTAGCCTCATCCATACCTGGCATCAACGTCTTAGTATCTCCTCCATGATTGTGACCTGTGGGGGCAGACCCACCATCAGGGTTCATCATACTTCGTAAGCCAATCAGTTGAGCCGCAGCATCAATTTTAAATACGCCATTGGTTGCAATTTCTTCGCCTTCTTTTAAACCGTCCTTAATTACATAAAAGGCTCCGGCCTCCGGGCCTAAAACCACTTCACGATAAAGGAATGAAGGCGATTTGCGATCGGGTACTTTCACATAAACCACCGATCGTTTACCTGTCCAAAGTACAGCCGATTTTGGCACCATGATTTCAGTTTTATTTTCAGCAATCTCGGATTGTAAAATCCCTTGGGCAAACATTTCAGGTTTCAACATCTGATCCTTATTCGAAACTTCGAGACGAACTTTTGCTACACGGGTCTTATTACTGATAAAAGGATCGATATAACTCACCTTTGCAGAATATATTTTACCGGGTATTGCCTGAAGATTATAATTAACTTCATCCCCCAGTTTAATCCATGGCAAATCCCTTTCGTAGGCATCAAACATCACCCAAACTTTCGAAAGATCAACCACTTTAAACAAAGGCATCCCCTCTTTCACATAATCACCAAGTGCCACATGACGCATACTGACTGTTCCCGTTATAGGCGAAAGAACATTAAAATATGACTGAGGTTCTCCTTTTTCTTCAATAGCTGCAATTTGATCCTCCGTCAAATCCCAAAGTTTCAATTTCCCCTTTGCAGCCAAATACAAACCTGGACGCGTTTCTTTAAATGAAATAGCTTCAAGCAATTCGCGCTGGGCACTTAACAAAGCCGGGGAATAAATGCTGGCTAATTTCTCTCCTTTTCTTACATTTTGCCCGGTAAAATTAACAAAGAGCTTTTCAATCCGACCACCAAAACGAGAGGTCAATTCCGATATACGACGCTCGTCCACCTGAACTTTCCCTTGCAAATTAATCGTCATAACCGGCTTCCCCTTTTTCACTATTTGAGTCTGCACATCAGCCAACTTGGCTGCTGATTCCGACATCACGATTTCATTGGGATCAACATCATCACCACCCGACTGCATACTTTTTAATGGAATAAGATCCATAGCACAAATTGGACACAAACCTGGCTTATCCTGCTTAATTTGCGGGTGCATGGAACAGGTCCATGTTTGAGGATCTGCACTCTCATGCTTATGACCTTCATGATTCTCAATCCCTTTTTCTGATGTATTTACATTATCAGAGCTGTTTGAAATTAACCATCCTAGAAACAAGCCTAGTAATAGAACCCCAATAGCTAATTTGTAATTCTCTTTAATATTCTCGATTATACTTTTCATCGTATTATATTTTTATTAATCTATTACCACCCTTCGACTCCGCTCAGGGTTCGGAATTAGTTACCCATTAGATAGGAGATAAATGAAATAGCTGCTTGCTTATCTGCTTTAGCTTTTTCTAATTCTAAATTATATTTCAAGAGTTTGCGTTCCATTCTTAAGACCTCCTCGAAATTCTTATTCCCGCTTGCATAATTGGTTTCCAATAAATGCAAAGCTTTTTGTGCCAATTCGAGTTGCGAGCGAAACAGATAAATGCGACGATCACCATCACGATAATCTTTCCAGCCCTTCTCAAAGAGACTCTCAAGAATATTACTTTTATCATCCTTTTCAAGGGCTTTGGCTGTCTCCAGATAAACCACTTCTTTAATCATCGCTTTATACTTATTTCGATAAAGAGGAATGGTTAAACCTATTTTTGGAAAAACAAAAGCATCGGTTCCAGCCAAATTCATATCCCCCTTACCTGTTACGATATAATCAAGACCAATATTGATATTGGGATTTCCAGCTTTTTTAGCCACTTCTTTCCTAAAAGCTAAAGCTTGTTGCTGAAAGTTTAAACTTAAAAGCTGATGATTATTCCTTTGAATTGAATCCAGTAAAGCTTCCTTGCTTAATGTTAAATCTGTCTGCCACAAATCATCAGGAATCAAAATTTCACTTTTGCTTTCGGTATTTAATAGATTATTAAACATCACTTCAAGTACAAACTGCTTATCCTTTAGCAAAGCCAATTGATTTTCCAGATCGCCCATTTCAATCTCGATGCGATAACCATCCAGGGCAGATACCAAGCCTGCCTCTAATTTAATCTCAGCCATTTTTTTGAAAGACTGAAGAATATCAATATTCTCCATACTGATGGCTATGGCTTTCTTATTAAAATAGAGATTGTAATAATTACTGCGAACCTCATGAAAGAGCTTAGCTTTTGCTTCTTCAAAAGCCTCATATTTCCCCTTAGCAGCCTGAATGGCACTATTTTCTTTTGCCTTTAATGTTCCAAACCAGGGAAACATTTGAGAAACCGAAAATTTAAATTCCTGTGGTCCCATTCTTGTCTCAATGGGCTTTATGAAGTAAGCAAAAGCTACTTGTGGATCAGGTAATGCCTTTACCTGAGGAGCACGTTCCAATGCTGCCAAATAATCGTTGAACTTCGCTTTAAGTCCGGGATTATTTTCTGCAGCCTCTTCCAAATAGTTCCCAAGTTCGCTTTGTCCAAATCCTGTGATAGGAATCGCGATCAATAGAACCAGAAAGAAACAGATCGATATATAATATTTTTGTGTATTCATTTTCTCGCCATTTAATTAGAAACCTGATTTTTTTACTCGCCTTTCCTGCCACATGCTATAAAGTACAGGAACCACCAACATGGTTAATATCTCAATGGTCATACCTCCAAATAAAGGGATCGCCATCGGAATCATGATATCAGATCCTTTTCCTGTTGAAGTAAGTACAGGTAAAAGTGCAATGATGGTAGTAGCGGTCGTCATAATAGCTGGACGTACTCTTTTTGAGCCAGCTTCGATAATCAATTCCCGAACCTCCTTTACTGATTTAGCTGGTTTTTTATCCTGCAATTGCTTGATATAAGTACTGATCAAGACCCCATCGTCAGTTGCCACACCAAAAAGAGCGATAAAACCGACCCAAACGGCGACACTCAGATTTATGGTCTGTACTTGGAATAAGTCCCTAAAATTCATACCTGCCAAAGAAAAATCTAAGAACCATGTCTGACCATATAGCCAAAGCATGATAAATCCTCCTGATAGGGCAACAAGAATACCTGTAAAAATCAGAGATGTTGATACAACAGACCGGAATTGAAAATAAAGAATCAAGAAAATAATCATTAGTGATACAGGTACCACAATCATTAAACGTTTGGTCGCTCTTATCTGGTTCTCATAATTACCCGTAAACACATACGAAACACCAGCTGGCAAAACAAATTCACCTGATTCAAGTTTTTCATTCAGATATTCCTGTGCATTCTCAACCACATCGATCTCAGCAAATCCTTCTTTTTTGTCGAAAATCACATAACCTACAAGGAAAGTATTCTCAGACTTGATCATTTGAGGTCCACGTACATAATGAAATATTACTAAATCACCCAAAGGAATCTGAACACCTGTTGGTGTGGGAATCAAAATTTTCTTTAAAGCTTCCGGATTATCTCGGTATTCACGGGCATATCTCAACCTTACAGGAAAACGTTCACGCCCTTCAACTGTAGAAGTCAACTTCATACCGCCAATGGCTGAACTGATAACCGCTTGAAGATTTTTTATGGATAAACCGTAGCGAGCAATAGCATCACGATTAATTTCCATTTCCAGATAAGGCTTACCTACAACTCGATCGGCAAAAACAGACATTCCATTCACACCTTCCACTTGCTTTAGCTGTTTTTCCAATTCAAAGCCAACCTTTTCAATGCTTTCCAAGTCAGGCCCAAAAACCTTTATTCCCATTGGCGCTCGCATACCTGTCTGTAGCATTACCAATCGGGTTTGAATAGGCTGCAACTTAGGTGCTGAAGTCAAACCTGGAATACTTGATTGCTTGATGATTTCATCCCAAATATCATCAGGCGATTTAATCTCATCTCGCCACTGACGAAAATATTCACCATTCTTATCTATAATCAAATCTTCCTGGGGTATCAAACGAAACCCATCTTCTTTCGGATTATAAACAGAACCATCCTTTAAAATAAAGGCTTCATCACGGTTTACCTTAAAACGCATTTTGTGCCCATCCTCATTCAAAATGTATTCTGATTTGTAATTAATTACATTCTCATACATAGAGGTTGGTGCCGGATCCAGTGCTGAATTCACACGCCCCCACTTTCCAACTACCGACTCTACTTCTGGGATGTTATTCAGTTTTTTATCGAGGATACGAATCACCTCAAGGTTTTCTGCTATACCCGAGTGAGGCATGGTTGTAGGCATCAGTAAGAAAGAACCCTCATCCAAAGAAGGCATAAATTCTTTTCCAATACCTGGTAATTTTTCATCCAGGTTCTGATAAAGAGCTGTTTCTTTTACAAAATTGGGTGCAAAACTAAATAGCTTATCGAAGCCCTGCCAGCTGGTAATCCCAAATAAAACAATCAAAATTGGCAGGCTTAAAAACTTCCATTTGTTGTTTAAACACCAGCTTAGAATTCTTGAATAGAAGTACACAAAACTTGACATCAATCCTAGAATTAAAGCCACGATCAAAATAACAAACATGAAATTTGCAAACATGCTGTATTGTGCTCCCATAGGCATCCACGCCTTTGTCAGGAAGAATACAATGACTACAATTGTGATGGCAACATTGATAACATTTACCAGAAACTTCTTGCTTTCATCCCATCTATCAGCCATTAAACTGTTTAATCCATAAGCCGAAATCACAATAGCAATATAGTAACCCGAAAAAATTGAAATAAGCAGACCTGACGCAATCAAAAAGATACTCCAGATTTTCTTAAACTTATTTTTATCGAATCGAATTGAGAAAATTAAGTGAGCCAAAGTTGGAATAATAATCAATCCAATCAACAGAGCTGCAAGCATGGTAAAAGTCTTGGTAAATGCAAGGGGTCTGAAGAGTTTCCCTTCAGCAGCCTCCATGGCAAATACCGGTAAAAAACTGACAATGGTAGTAGTAAGCGCCGTAATCACAGCACCTGCAACCTCAACAGTTCCTTCGTACACTACATTCAGCAAGCGCTTTCCCTTGGCTCCTAAGTTTTCGGGCAAATCGATATGCCGAATTATATTTTCGGTGAAGACAATCCCCACATCAACCATAACACCAATGGCAATAGCAATCCCCGAAAGGGCTACAATATTGGCATCCACACCAAATTGACGCATGGTGATAAAGGTGATTAGAACCCCAATAGGTAATAAAGAGGAGATCAGAAAGGAAGCTCGAAGATTCATTACCAAAACGATCACAACCAGAATACTGATAAGGAGTTCGAGTGATATCGCTTCTTCAAGCGTACCAAGCGTTTCTTTAATCAGACCTGTTCGATCATAAAAAGGGACTATCGTTACTTTAGAAACCGTACCATCAGCTAGTGTTTTTGAAGGTAAACCAGGTGTAATCTCAGCTATTTTTGCTTTTAAATTATCAATGGCCTCCAATGGATTTGCACCGTACCGAGCTACAACAACACCTCCTACAGCTTCAGATCCTCCCTTATCGAGACCTCCACGACGAGTGGCTGGTCCAAAGTTAATTTTAGCCACATCTTTCAATCGAATGGGCACATTATCACGCACTGTAACAACCGATTTCTCAAGATCTTCGAGGTTTTTAATATAGCCCAAAGCCCTAATCAAATATTCAACCCGATTAAATTCCAGGGTACGCGCCCCAATATCCAGGTTGCTGTTTTTTACAGCTGCCATAATTTGAGATACATTTACCCCATGTGCTCGCATGGCATGCGGATCAATATCAATCTGATATTCCTTTACAAAACCACCAATAGAAGCGACTTCCGCAACACCTTCAGCAGCTGTTAAAGCATACCGAACATGGAAGTCTTGCAAACTTCTCAGCTCGTGAGGATCCCAACCACCAGCAGGATTACCATCCTTATCCCGCCCCTCGAGGGTATACCAGTATATTTGACCTAAAGCCGTAGCATCAGGTCCTAAAGCTGGAGCGACATCATCAGGCAAAGTACCTGATTGAAGTGAATTTAATTTCTCTAAAATTCGTGTTCGACTCCAATAGAATTCGACCTCCTCATCGAAAATGATGTATATACTGGATAATCCAAAAATAGAGTTACTTCTGATTGTTTTAACACCAGGAATCCCCAACAATGACGTTGTCAAGGGGTAAGAGATTTGATCTTCGATATCCTGAGGCGAACGGCCTGGCCACTCGGTATATACAATTTGTTGATTTTCTCCAATATCAGGAATGGCATCAACAGGCACAGGATCTTTTGGTAGAAAACCAGTATCCCACCCAAAAGGAGAATTAATAATCCCCCATGAAATGAAAATAGTAAGCACCAAAAATGTAACCAGTTTATTCTCAAGAAAAAAACGGATAGCTTTATTGAGCATAATTATCTTTTTATAATTTTTAAACACATTAATTTAAGCAAAAGCTGAGACATTTCTCAACCCTTGTATGAATTTATTGTGTTAAATCATAAACGATAAACCTGTAAATCAGAAAGAATCCTTTGAATTTTTAATGGAGGTGGCTTACAATAAGCTATTTGTTCCACTTCATCGGTATAGATGGAATCCTGAAACAGTTGAATCAATGCAGGAAGTACTGTTGGGAAGGAAGTAAAATCAACCGTAAAACTACTAATTGAAAAGTCATCCTTAATCTTCACCTGTATAATCTCATTGTGACACGAATCACAAGCTACCCCACAACATGAATCAGATGTCGTTAATACCTGAACAGATTTCAACTTTCCACCACAATAATGTGCAGATACAGTCATCCCCATGGTGGTCACCAATATGAGCAGGGCTAAAATAATATGACTGATCTTTTTCAACATTCTATTTAGATTCTATCAACAAATATAAACGATTATAATCTAAAGACAAGTTAATGAGATGTTAATTATAAAGCTCTCAGGGGATGTTTACTAATTAAATTAACGGACCTTCCCTTCTGTCATATGGTTCTAATATAAGGACCCGTGAGCTACGTATTTTTACGTGTTTTAGTAAAACACGTAAAAATCCTCTTATTTGTCTCATTGGGCCTCTTTATATTTATATGATCAAATCGAAACTCTATAAATAAGTTATATTATCAAGCAACATGGCAAAGAAAAACGACACTCTTACAAGATTAGATAAGCTCATCCATACTAAAACAACTACACTTCATTGTATCAATAAGAAGAATGAAAAAGCTTTCGATCTATTTCGAAAAAGTAAAAGATATCAATCAATTGTATCTAGAAACAATCGATTCAACACTAATTTATAAAAGACAAATAAGAATTGAATTGAACCCCATATTCTAATAATCAATATGAATTTAAATTTATGATTATAAATAAAACTTAGATAAATACTTTATAATATATTATGTACTTTTATTTCAATCCTTTTTCACATCTAAAATCAAAAAATAATGGCATCAGAAGAAAAAAAAATCAGAATAACAAACATGGTTAATCAATGGAATCAGATTCGTTGGAATAATAAAAAAGCTCTTAGACTTTTAAGTTCAGGCTCCTATTTCCCAATCTCATCAAGCGAGGTGAAAATGTGGGCTAATGCCCCAATCAAACCCAAAAATATCCATTCATATATCGGAGTAGAAAATCAAAAATTGTATTTTATTTTAATCGATAGTGAAACCGATCGAAAACCACTGTCAGAATTAGAAAGCTTTGAACTGGATAAAATTATTATTCGTGAGTTTGATAATAATCTCGATATTTTCACTCCAAATTTCATTGACAAAACTATTGATGGAAATATTACAGTTAAGGAAGCACTTTCACGCAATTTGTTCTGGCAATTGATGAAAGGAAGCTGGGTAAAAGATCAAATCGAAAGCGTTAGAGATATGCAAGTCGGAATTGCCCGTGTTTTCTCGACTCCTTTTTCTGATTTGGAGAATATACTTCATCATGATGAAAATGCAGATATTCTAGCAGTTATGGGACTCAAACATCAAGATGAATCGGAAACAAAAAATGAAGATGATATCGTTTATAAAAAATCACCTTATCAGTTAGACCTGTGTTTCTGGGGATTAAACACTCGAACATCAGATTTACGTCTGGCATTGGCTCACAATGAAAGCCCCGTTGAGGATTTAACGCAAATTTGTCCACCTTATCTTGGAAATTCTGATAGTTTCTCTATTATCTTTCCGGAAAAAAGTTTAGAAACCAGTAATATCCAATAATTCTAAAAAAACAATTCATTTTCAAATAAAGCATGAGTACAATTCAAATAATATGGCAGATTTGTAATAAACTTAGTTTAATTCTTTTGGTGTGCAGTTTTATTTTAAGCTTAAGATTTTACAGAAAACTAGGATCTGAATTAAAGTTTTTCTTCTTATTTATCCTCTTGGGGATAAGCACAGAGGCATTTTCCTATATTTATATTAACATCCTCGAACAAAAGAATAATCTCTTTGTTATTCCACTCTATTATAATTTTGAATTTTTCATCATGACTTGTTTGTTTTTTAAGTATTTCTACAACAAAATAAACTGGATCAGTATAGGTATTGCTATACTGATCCAACTATTTCTATGTATCGAAGGTTACCGAAGTATTTTCCACGAGCAAATCTATTCATTTCATGCCTATGGGAAAGTTCTGGTCAACTTTGTCATCATTATTTACAGCTTAAAATTCTTTTTAAATTTAGCCAAAGGGAAGTCTCCCAATGGAGTCTCAAAAGTTGCATTAAACAGTCTTTTCTTTATCTATTATGTACTGTCCTTAATTCTATTTATATTTATCAACTTTCTTATTAATGGAGATACAACAATAACTATTTATTTTTGGATTTTCTATTCATTTTTAACAGCACTTTATTATTTGTCAATTTCATTACTGATATGGAAAGTTGGAACAACTCACAAACTGTCGCTCTTTGGTTATCAATCGTTTTGATTTTTTTCCTATTCTTAAGTATTTCCATCATTTATATCATTCGAATTTATCTTTTACGCATTCATTCGGAGAAAGAAAAAGCAAATAAACTCAAACTCGAATATCAAACAAACCTAATCCGCGACAGTATTACCATACAAGAATACGAAAGAGAACGCATTGCTGCTGATTTACATGATTCCCTGATTGGAAAATTAAACTCCATCAAATACCTGTTTTATAGTGATGAAGCCTGGTCAACTCAAGAAATTCAAAGCAAAATTGAGGATAGTATAAAATTAACCCGTCATATTTCACATGATCTCTGTCCACCCTTAATTGAAGAGTCGAGCTTAATTGAAATTATAGAAGAATTCACTTATTCCAAACCCGTTGAGGTAAATATTCAACTAAGCCTCTCTGGTGTTGAATACGAAAACATTGGTAAAAACAGCAAACTGCAATTGAGTCGTATTTCTCAGGAAATTCTCAACAATATATTCAAACACGCCCAAGCCGACTGCATTACGATTCATATACATTTTGGTTCAGCCTATTTTGCCCTTTACTTTACCGATAATGGGATAGGATACAATACAGAAACTAAAAACAAAGGTTTAGGCTTAAAAAATATCATGCTTCGTTCAGAATACTTAAAAGCCTTTGCTCAGCCCAAATCAAAAATTGGTAAAGGAAGTTCATTCTTAATTCTTACACACAAATCAAACTTAAAAGCCTAATGAGTAGCTTCAAAATAAAAATCTCTTTAGTTGATGATGAAAGCCTCGTGAATCAACTGCTAAGTAAATTCTTAGGTGCCATTGATCGCTTTAAAGTTATTTCCATTTCAAATGATGGATCAGAGTTTATTGATTATCTAAAGGATACCAAGACAATCCCCGATATCGTATTACTCGACCTAAAAATGAAACGCGTAAATGGAATTGAAACCATGGAGTTCATTCGAAACAACTTTCCTGACATAAAGATTATCAGTCTCACATCACATTATAAAGATTCCAATTTGGGTTATATGGTTAAAACGGGAGTTGCAGCATTTTTACCCAAAGAAATTTCTCCCGATAGACTCGTGCAGGTTATTGATGAAGTCCATAAAAAAGGATTTTATTTAAGTTCCGAACAAATTGATATCCTTCGTAACCAACTCTCTCATAACCTCCAAGCACCCAATATTACAATTGAAGAACAATTATCTGAACGTGAGCTTGTTGTTCTGAAACTCTTATGCAAACAATTAACAACGGGCGAAATTGCTGAACAAATGTTTATCAGTAAGCGAACAGTTGAAGGACATCGTAAAAATCTATATCTAAAAACCGGCGTTAAAAATCTAGTTGGGCTGATCATATACGCAGCTAAATTTAAATTAATCGATTTGGATGAATGCGAAATCTCACCTCAAACAAATCCATAAATAGTCCTCTTTAGTGCTCAAACTTGAAATGATATAATCGATATGATAATTCAATCTGCTTTTCGCAAAAGCCTCCAATCTCAATTTATAGCTAAATGGAACGAATGTCCGGATCAATTTCCCGAATCGAAAAGACAATTCAACTACCTCGAAAAACGAATTTGGGAAATCAAATTCAATCATTTTCTTCGTCTCATCAAAAAAGAATTCAGAACTGAAAAACCCGATAAAACAAAAATTCTAGACCGTTCAAAAAGCTTCTTCGAAGAAAATTTAGCCTACAGTAAAGACCAGATGCAACTCATCTTTTCTGAAGACATGCTGGACGCGACCAAAGATTTTATCCGAAAAGCCTGGACTTTTGATTCCGAATTGAGCTTCGAGGATATTTTTCAGGCTCTTCGCAACCTTTGGATCATGCTTGGCTTGCAATCATTCTTTGGCAAAGAAATCAAAACTACTCCCTCACTGATGGCTTATAGCTTGCTATATCCATACACCGATAATTTAATTGATAGTGCCAACATTAATAAAAATGAGAAACTCGATTTTTGTTCTCGCTTTGCGCTTCGATTAGCCGGCGAACAAGTTGCAGCTGAATCGCAAATTGAAAGTCGGATTTTTGATCTGGTAAGTATGATAGAAAGCGAATTTGAGAGACAGACCTACCCCGAAGTTTATGAAAGTTTACTGGCCATACATCATGCTCAAACCACCAGCCTAAAATTAGTCAATCCCAAATCAAAACTTTCTGATGAAGAAAGCTTTCAGATAGCAATAGAAAAAGGAGCAACTTCAGTTATTGCAGATGGGTATCTGGTTTTGGGAAATCTGGACGAAAAACAATATCATTTTCTTTACGAATATGGAGCTTATCTTCAAATACTCGATGACCTGCAAGATGCCAGGGATGATTACAATGAAGGTATCATGACTCATTTTTCCAAAAATCTACCCCATACTAAACTGGATCAATTGCTTTGTAAAACGTATTATTTAGGTAAATCCTTCTATCAGGATATTAAAAATTGGTATCCTAACGAACTTTCTTTTCAAGGCTTGATTCAGCGCAGTTTTGGTTTTCTTATTTTGGCTTCAGTTTTTCAAAATCAAGATGATTTTAGCGATCAATTCATTCAAACTGCCGAAAGACATGCCCCTTTTCGGTTCTCTTTTATTCAATCAAAACAAACAGAACTGGCTCCCTTTCGTCAGCATCTAATTAAGATGGCCGAAGCCTATAAAAACAAGGAATTGGTTTTCTAAAGTTCTATTACAAGTTTCCAAACTTCTGTTTCAAGTTTCTGTCATACATGATAATACTGCCTGCAACCGACACATTCACACTCAAACGGGTATCGAATTTGACCAAATGATGCGATTTCTCAATGGCGTTTTTGGTCAAACCATTATCCTCTGCTCCCAATAAATAAACACAACGGCGCGGGTGCTTAAACTCTTCCAAAGCAACCGCCTTTTCGTCTAATTCTACCCCAACTAAAACAGCTCCTTTAGGTAAATGCTGATAAAAATCCTCGAAATTTTCATAATGAAAATAGGGCATAGCTCCCACTGCCTTATGCGTATCACAAGCTTGCTTGGCATATCGTTTACCCACCGTAAAGATGAAGCTGGCTCCCATATTCTGAGCCGATCGCCAAAGCACTCCTAAGTTTTCGGGTGTTTTCCCGTTCTGTATGCCTATACCAAAAAATCCCTGCTCCAATGTATCTATCATCACTTGCTTGTTTTTTTTATTTGAGACGCAAATATAAAGCTATTCGGGCTTGATGAAAAAATTAAAAGCTGCACATTTTAGTACAGCTCTCAATAATATTCTCAACAAACTCTGATCTTCTCAAAAAAACTCAACGACAAATCGACTTCAACTCTTCAACTAAGGCCATCTGTTTCTTTTTATTTAATTGCAAGGGATTTAATAAATCCAAATTATTCAAAACCTGCATACAGGTAACTGTTCCCAAACTCATCAACAAGTCTTTATCTTTCTTAGTTAACTTGTGAAGGATAGTTATAGGATACAATTTCAACTCTTCAACCAAATACTTGAGGCCCTTATTCTGTGGATAATCCCAAGCCAACAGATGCAGACCATTTACTTCACCATATTGTATGGAATCGGGTGAAAAACGCGTGTTGGTCACTACCCATCCCTCAAACGATAACGCTCTGTACTCCTCCATCTTTTCTCTCTTCCGAACAATATCATTTACTCTTGAACGCACATACAAAGGCACCTGAACACTCACCTGCTTACCCTGATCTTTATGGTATTTGCATTCAACCAAATATTGTATTTGATTCTTCGTAGCAATCACATCCATTTCGTGCGTTACAGAATAGCCGTCAACCACAACTCCCACTTCTGTAGCATAACCTTGCTTTTCGAACAATTGCCCAATAAACTGCTCAAACGGATACCCCGTAGGGCCCAATGAAAAAATGGCTTCTTTCAACCTGTAACGCATGGCAGTATGAGCCTTTTCGCGGCGTAAAATTTTAAAGGCTCGCGAATAAATTTGCTTGGTTGTAACGCCCGAATAAATCCAAGCCTCAATATCGGCAATGATCATTAAAACAGAATCATTATCTGCCCCGGCATTATGTAAGGAACGTTTCAATTTATCAAGAGCAAAAGGCTCAAGATCACCTGACGCTTTTCTAATAAGAATCGGCTTATTATTTGGATCTGTTTGACTCATATAAGTTTTATGGATAGGTTTAGATTTGTTTTGAAGATTTTAAAAGTCCTGATTTACCAACTTCCATCAATCCTGATATAAATCTAAACAATCTTCTGATAAATTGAGACTGTTGAACCTGTCAATTTATATATTAAACAAACTAAGCTTATGATTGGCTGTGAGCATATAAAGTTCCATTTCTCGCCCCTTTTTATACACACTCAAGATCACCTATTCTGGTTCACACCCTTTTTAAATTTTTCGAATCGCCATTCGCACAACTGTTTAAACCGATGCATCACATTTAAAGTCACTCTATCGTGGATTGCTTCCCACATTCTGTTAATCAGATTTCTGTTGGACCACTTTTCTTTGCCATAAAAATTAAACCCCACCATCAAAAACAATTGAGACTGCTCTATTTCGTTTTGATTTTCAATAGAAGATCGCACATACATAGAGAAAACGCCAATGGGGTAACCGCCTCGACACTTATACAACAAATACCGAGCATTGTCTGTTTCCACAGGATCAGGAATTTTCTTTATAATGATGGCATTAAGGCTGAACAAAGGAATAAATTTTGTCCACCCAAATAAAAATATTGATAGATTCTCCAAACTATTGTTCCTGTTCACAACCCTGGCTATATGATTGGGCCAGCAACTCGAATCGCCATCCCATTTAAGCAATTCTTCAAAAACATATTTTGCCGGTGCATTAATCCCTATTTTATGAACATTTAAAATCTTGAAGGCAGTGACCTCAACCCCAAGTCTTTGTAAAATTCGATAGGTGTAATTTTCCCTATCTGAAAGATTGTCGAAATGAATCAGAGTATCTTTATCAGGTTTTGACAATAAAAAATATTTGATGTCAGAAAAAAATCCCTTGCTTTTAAGAGGAGGTTTTAGCTCCATAGTATCTAAACACTTTTTTTCAGAACCAGATAATAAAGCGTCTTTAAGAGCTTTTTTATAAGGAAGTGTTTCAAAAGGAATCATCTTTCTGATATCTGCATTGAGACAAACCACATCATTCACACAACTTTCCAAAAGAACCCTTATCAAATCAGAATCAACAGGCGTTAAGGCATTAATTATCCGCATATAAATCGACATGAGCGAAAATCCCGAATTCAGAAACAATCTTTTCTTTCTTAAAATTTGAGCCTCTATTTTGATGATATCCCGATAAGTCAAAATATCCTGTCCTCCAATATCCAGAACTTTTCCTGAAGTTTCCTCATTTTCAAGACAACTCACCAAATACCTGATAACATCGCGAATGGCAATGGGTTGACACTTTGATTTTGCCCAAGCAGGAAATACAAAAACAGGGCAATTCAAAACCAAATGATGAATGATTTTATAAGAAGCACTTCCCGAACCAATGATAACAGCTGCTCTTAAAAATGTGATCGGCGTTTTGCCTTTTTGAAGCTCTTCGGCCACTTTTAATCTACTCCGAATGTGGTTTGAAAGCTTGGCTTCAGGATTGCCCAAACTCCCCAAATATATAATTCGTTTTAGATGATTCTCTTCAGCGGCCTGCCTAAAATTGGATGCAGCCTGACTATCCATTTCCTGAAATTGACCAGATGAATGTAAAGAATGAATTAAATAATAAGCACAATCAATACCCTCCAAAGCCTCTTTCAATTGTGAATAATCGAGTGCATCAGCCACAACAATTTCAACAGAAGGCCACCGTTTTTTATACTCGCCTAAATTAGACCGAACCATCAATCTAAGCTGATACCCCCTTGCTATTAACTCAGGAATCAGTTCCCCACCAATAAAACCACTTGCGCCAGTTACCAAAATTTTATTCTCAGTAGCTGGCACAGTGGGTAAATCAATGCAATATTGATCAGAACGAAATGCCATCATTTATCAGTCTTATTTGAGATCCACACAAGTATAAGGGCTTCCCGGAATAAATATAGATTTCGATTAAAAGGAAATCTCTCTTTATTACTAAAATAGAATTGACCCAATACCTTATTTGAAGATTATAAGTCTTAAGTTACGAAATCGCACCTAAGCATCCAATTCTCATAAAAAAGACAGGCTACCCCTTTCGGAACAGCCTGACCAAATTTTCATAAATTAAATTCATTTAAGTCGTCATTTCCATTTTAAAAGCTAAACTATAAACAATGAAAAAACTTTTTATTTTCTAATTTTGCTAGCTTAAACAAATCACTCCTTTATGCTAAAATTAAACACGTGCATTATATTCCTTATTTTAATAGGTTTTAGCTCCTGCAAACAAAATTTGGTTGACACTTATGCCCTGCGATTGAAACCAGGCATGGATCTGAAACAAGAGATGGCTAATTTTGTTGAAGCCAATCAACTTGAATCGGCTTCCGTTTCAACCTGTGTGGGAAGTTTAAGAGACTTGGTTATTCGACCAGCCAACCAAAAAGAACTTTTGCATTTAAAAGGGCATTTCGAAATTGTTTCCCTTACAGGCACATTTGCCGATAAAGGCAAACACAACCATATTCACATAGCGGTATCAGATAGCACAGGTCATACCCTTGGCGGCCATTTGGTTGACGGTAACATCATCTATACCACAGCCGAAATTGTCCTTCTCAACAATAAAAAGCTGAACTTTACCCGTGTTAAAGATCAGGAAACAACATTTTACGAATTGGAAGTCATCAAAAAATGAAAAAACAAAATTTCAAACAGAAAAACGAAGAGGAAATCAAGGCCTATATAGCCAGGCATCAACTAGAGGCGCAGAGAACTGAAACAGGCTTATATTACCTGATAAACAAGGAAGGTAAAGGCGCACAACCCAACATCAATTCATATATCAAGATTGCTTATATTGGTTATTTTATCAATGGGGATACTTTCGACCAAAATGACAAATTGGAGATTAATCTGACTGAGGTTATTACAGGATGGATCGAAGGTTTACAATATTTTAAAGAAGGTGGAGAGGGCGTTCTATTTGTACCTTCGCATTTGGCTTATGGAAATAAGGACAATGGCCCTATCCCTGCCGGCTCGGTTCTTATCTTCGACATTCAGCTCATTGCTGTTACTTAAGCCTATTGCCTTTCTCATATAAAAAAAGACCTGACTGATTATCAAAATCGGTCAGGTCTACTTATTTTATCCCATAAGATGAAAGCCTTAGATGCGTTTCATCATGGCTTCTATTTCCTTAATTTGAGCAGATAACATTTTTTGCTTATCCAGTTTCTTTGCTTCTTTTAAATAGTAGCTGGACAATTTCTTATTCCTTTGTGACAGATAGATACCCGACAAATTCAATTTCGCCACAGCCTGATCTGTTTTTAATCGAAGACCTGTATTTAATGCTTTCTTAAAGTGTTTCTCAGCTTTAGAGCTGTTATTGCTTTGTGCCTCAACCAAGCCTGACAGGTAGTAATAATAAGCTTCCTGGCTTTTTATCATTGCTTCCGGATGTTTTACTCTTGCCAATACTCCTGCAGCTTTTTCAAACTTATTTTTCCTAACAAAATAAAAAGCAAGCAGATTCTTTTCGTTCTTGAAATGAAGTAAAACAAACAAACCAGAAAGCAAAATTCCCCAAACGCCCAATCCAACTGAACCTTTAACAATCAGCACGATGCTTCCTACCAACAGGATTCCGGCAATAATCAGCCGCAAGTATTTTCTCACCATAATAGATATTTTAAAAATTTACTGTTACAAAACAAACCATTTTTTAATATAAACCAGCATATTTGGCCTGTATTTTTCCAATTATATTTAACGGTATCATTCAACACAATCAGGCATAAATAAACAAAATACCTGTATTTGCCTCTGTACAATCAACTTGACCTAAAAGGCAGACTGAGAGTTCGAACTTAGAAAGAAAACACTTCAAATAAAAAGCCTCTTTACACAAGCACTTGATCACAATTATCAACAAGTATATTGAGCAATAATTATTTTCCAAAAAAGAGAAAGTAACAGAAAATTATAGTCTTAATGTTATCTCCAGTTATTTCTCCTTTCTATTTACTAAATCGAACTATTTCATCTATCCTGAGACCTGTCTAACCTGTCCCGATGCTGTGTCTCTACTCAAATTCGGTGTGACTCACCTATCCAATCAGTATAACTCTTTCCCAAATCGAACTGTCTCATCTATCCAATCACTTTACTCTTGTCACCAGAGGGATGTCTATTCTTTAAAAACAGATACACTGATACATTAAATAACTTAAAGCTTTCATTCCAAAAAAAAAAAAGCTGTCCCACTCAGAACAGCCTCTCCGTATTTTAATATCACTAACTTGATTACTTACCGATACAGAAAATTAATTAGATAGTTGACCATCTTAAATTAACTCTTATTCAAATTTTGTAGATTTACAATTCCCTTAAATCAAATAACAAACTCAAACCAAAATTATGCACATCAGTAAAGAGAACCTTCTCGAAACTCACAACCGAATTAAACCATATATCCATCGCACTCCTATTTTAAGTTCAAACCTGATCAACGAAATTGCAGGCGCACAGCTCTATTTCAAATGTGAGAATTTTCAGAAAATGGGTGCGTTTAAAATGCGAGGGGCACTCAATGCCGTTCTGCAATTGAGCGATGAGCAAAAGAAATGTGGTGTAGCAACCCATTCGTCAGGGAATTTTGCCCAAGCACTGGCTTTGGCTGCAAAAATGCAGAATATTAAAGCCTATATTGTGATGCCGGAAAATGCACCTGAAGTGAAGAAAAAAGCGGTAAAAGGCTACGGTGGCAAAATCATCGAATGTGAAGCAAATCTTGAAGCCAGAGAAACGACCCTAAATAAAGTCGTTGAAGAAACAGGTGCGACATTCCTGCATCCCTACAACGACTATCAGGTGATTCAAGGACAAGGAACAGCTGCTATGGAACTGATTGAGGACTACGCTGATTTGGATTTTATCATTGCCCCTGTTGGTGGTGGCGGTTTACTTGCCGGAACAGCCTTGGCTGCCCGCCATTTTTCACCTAAAACCAAGGTGATCGCCGGTGAGCCTTTGGGTGCTGATGATGCCTGGCAATCGCTTGAAAAAGGAGAATTGATTCCACAAACCAATCCAAAAACCATTGCTGATGGGCTACTAACATCATTGGGGGACAAAACCTTTCCCCTTATTCAGGAGTTGGTTGAAAAAATCATCCGAGTAGAAGAAGACGAGATTGTTTCTGCCATGCGACTAATATGGGAACGAATGAAAATCATCGTTGAACCCTCAAGTGCTGTTGCTCTGGCTGCTGTTTTAAAAGAAAAGGACAAATTTAAAGGCAAAAAAATTGGCATCATACTATCCGGAGGGAATGTGGATTTGGGAAATTTGCCCTTTTGATCTCAATTACTTTATCTGGCTAAAAGAACATTTTAAAATGATGTAATAGGCCCAACGCTAAATTGAAAAGAAAATGACAAAACGAATCATATATCAAATTGACTCTTTTACAAAGGAACGATTTAAGGGAAATCCTGCAGGAGTTGTTTTAAATGCGGATGGCTTAAATGAAACGCAGATGCAAAATATTGCCAGAGAATTAAATAATTCAGAAACATCTTTTCTTTTTTCATCAAATGATAGCAGCCACGATGGGAAAATAAGATACTTCACTCCCCAAAAAGAAGTTCCAACATGCGGGCATGCAACCATTGCTGCCATGTATGCTAAAGCCATAAAAGAAAATCTGGATTCATGTATTTTAAACTATAAAACCCAGATTGGAATTCTCCCTTTTGAGATTATTAAAGACGAAGATGACTATCAGATAGCTATGACGCAGGGGAAATTTGAATTAAGCCCTGCTCTTGATCTGGGGAAAAGGCAAAAACTAATTACAGCACTTGGTCTTGAAACATCTGATTTAGATGATCGCTGCCCAATTCAAATTGCTTCAACAGGACACTCAAAAGTCATGATTGGAATTAAAAGCAGGAAAAAACTCAATGCACTAACTCCTAATCTTAACGACTTAGCAAACTTGAGCCAACTGATTGATTGCAACGGGTATTTTGTATTCACCTTCGATTCTGACGATCAGGATATCTTAACATATGGAAGAATGTTTGCCCCTGCAATTGGAATAGATGAAGACCCCGTAACAGGTAATGCAAACGGACCTTTAGGTGGCTATCTGGTAGAAAACAAAATTGTGGATTATAAAGGCGATATCTTTGAATTTAATGGAAGACAAGGAGAGCAGATTGACAGACTTGGGAAAGTCAATGTTAGGGTTAAAATTCAAGATAATAAAGCTTCCTTGATTCAAATTAAAGGTCATGCAACTGTCATTTTTAAAACAGAGATAGAGATATAAAAGTCACAAAAATCATATATATCAAAAACAGATCATATGGACCAAAACAAAATCAACAGAACTGATCTCTTAGCTATAGAAAGAACAAAATTGGCGAACGAACGGACATTTTTAGCCTATTTTAGAACGTTCATTGTTTTTTTGAGTTCGGGATTTGCTATCCTGAAAATTGACATTCTGCACAATCTAATCCTATTAGCCTATTTCTTTATTGTCATCGCATTTCTGGTCATGCTAATTGGAATTGTGCGTTTTTTCCATGTCAAAACAAAAATCAATAAATATTACAACTAAAAAACAAAGGACGGCTTTACAGGTAAACCTTCATCAAGAATAAAAAAGATCTAATAAAAATGATAAAAGTTGATTTTCATCCATCAGGCGAAGTTACAGAGGAATTGTTAAAATATGCCGTGATTGTCACAGCTGATAATAAGGGTAATTGGATTTTTGTTAGACACAAAGAACGGACGACATGGGAAATTCCCGGTGGCAGACATGAACCTAATGAAGAAATAATAAAAACAGCTGAAAGAGAATTAATTGAGGAAACCGGAGCGACTCGCTTTAGTTTAAAAGCCATATGCATCTATTCGGTTAGCATCGATTCCAATATAACTTATGGTCTTCTTGCTTATGCTGAGGTTCAGGAATTTGGCAAAACCTTAACTCTCGAAATAGCTGAGAAACGTGCTTTTGGTGAACTACCTACTGAACTGACTTACCCAATGATTCAACCCCTATTATTTGAGCATGCCATTAAAAACAAAATGGTAAAACAAAACAACCAAACTTGACCGATCCCCAAATATGTAGTATCTTCAGCTATTTGAATAAAAAAAGGCCTTGCTAAAAGTATTATTGAAAAATAAGTCTTAGGAATCCAAAAGAAACTTAGCAAGACCATCAGTAAATATGAAGAAAAACAGTACCAAACCAAGCGAAAGTCATCTTGTCCCCAAACAACTCACTCCCACCCGTCTGCAGGAATATGGTGTCGGAATTTTTAATGCTGCATTAACCAAATCTGCCTTAAAAAAAGCCTTAAAGAAAAAACAAATTACGGTTGATGGCCATATTGCAAGCACAGCTACTTTTATAAAAGGTGCGGAAACTATTAATATTTACGTTCCTGAAGCAGTTGGTCCTAAGAAAAAACTGATCCTCCCACTTGACGTATTGTTTGAAGATGATTATTTAGCCGTAATTCATAAACCTGCAGGTATACTCGTGAGCGGTAATCGGTTTAAAACCATCGCCAATGCCCTGATTCAGAATATCAAACCAAGCCAGCATCCTGATGCTGCAAGGCCCCAACCTGTTCACCGATTGGATTATGCAACCACTGGTATTCTATTAGTTGGTAAAACGAATAGTAGTATTCGTGCTCTCAACAAAATGTTCGAAAACAAAGAACTGAACAAAAACTACTATGCAATCACTATAGGCGAAATGGAATCAAAAGGAGAAATCATTTCAGAAATTGAGGGCAAAAAATCACAATCGAATTACACAGTCTGCCAATCCGTTATATCAGAAAGATTTGGCAAACTCAATCTGGTAGAATTGGAGCCCAAAACAGGACGAAGGCATCAATTGCGCATCCATCTGTCGAGCATTGGAAATCCAATATTAGGTGACAAAACATATGGAATTGAGAATTTAATTTTAAAGGGGAAAGGTTTGTATCTGCACGCCTATTCTTTAAAATTTACACATCCGTTTACAAATGAAAATTTACATCTGAAAGATGAACTTCCCCAAAGATTTAAAAAAATATTTGTTTAAATTAAAATCGTCGAAATGATTTCAAACACAAGTTCAGATGTATCCCTACCACAATAAAATAAAACAGCGAATAAAAAATAATGAACTGAAAGATTACGAGTATGTTGATCAATACAAATCGATCAGTCCCTGTTTGTTGTTACACTTTACCACTGAACCCAAAATCCGTCCGATTAGGGAACATCGCTTTAAAGAATACGAAGAAATTATCAATAAGCTTACAAAAAAATAAAGACAATTTATGGATTTTAATGCAATCCTATCTACTTTCCCGGGAAAAGAAGCCGCTGTACTTATAGCAAAAGAGATATCCCAAAAGCCAAAGTATATGAAAGAACTTTGGGAGTATGCCATGCGCTCAGAAAAAAACACATGGCGTGCCACCTGGTTAATGGATAAAGTTTATGATGAAGCCCCCGAATTGATTCGTCCCTATATTCCACATATGATAAAGCTTTTTCCCAATCTGGAGTGCCAAAGTAAGCAAAGACAACTTCTGAAACTAATCAGTAATGAACCGCTTCCTAAGACGATATCCGGCGATTTTATTAACCGCTGTTTCGATTTACTAATCGCTAATGCAACGCCTGTGGCTGTGCGTGTTTATGCCATGCAAATCCTCTTCAATTTTTCTCAGCAAGAACCCGATATCAAAAACGAATTGGCTCTGATTATTGAAGAACATATGACGGAAGGAACGGCTGGGTTTAAATCCAGAGGGAAACGCATTCTGAAAAAACTTCAAGCCTAATCAAGAAAATGTTTAATATCTGTTTTAAGTTGAAAAAAAGTCAGAGGCTTTGATACCAATTTTTGATCAGCTGAAATCAAAAACATATTGGGTGTTGAGACAATATTATATGCCTTGGCAAATTCAGATTTCAATCCCGCCTTATCACAGGCATTTATCCATGTGTAATTGTTCTCTTCAACAAAATTTCCCCAATCCATAATATTGTGATCAATCGAAAAGGCTACAACTTCCAAACCCTTTTCCTGATAACTGTGATACAAATCGTTTATTCGTATCAACAAATCAAGAGATTCTTCACAATGAGCCGACCATACAATCAAAAGTGTCAGATCACTATTAACCTTTGAAAAAGATTCCAGATTGATATTCAAACAATTGCTTAAGATAAAATCAGGTACTTTTGCTCCTTTAGTAAAGCTTTTGTCATTTTCAACCCGATCTCTCATGCTTTTACTTGCCAAAACATATTCGCAGCTATTAGCCAACTTATAAGTTTTAACAACCTCTTCATATAATTTGGGATCCGTTTTAAAGGGGAATCTATTCAAGAGGTAATTTACCAAACATTCCTGCGCATGCTTATTCACTTCCGACAGCCAAAAAACCTGTTGAATCGCTGATTCGATCTCTTTTGATTCCTTGCTTTGAATTAAAGCTTTCATTTGCTTTGAATCAAAAAAACGTTCCAATTTGTCGTAAAAACATGGTGATCCTACAACTATGCTATCTGCAAAATCGAAATATTCAAAAAACTGATCGATAAATGGTCTTAATTTTATTTTCTGATCCAGATCCTGAAGTCTGTCTGCATTAGTTAGAGCAAGTTGTAAAGACCAATCATTCGCTCTTCTCGACCACAGATCTTTTATAAGATTCTCGTTTTCTTTTTGCAGATCTTTATAGGTCTTTTCTACTTCTTTCTGATCAGTAAGATTGGCCGACCTATACATTTGTGCTAATCTTTCTGCCTCAGCCTGATAATAATCAAACTCAGATAAATAGTATTGTACCTGGTTATTCTTATCCTCTTGATCAAAAACAAACTCATTTTCAGCAAAATTGCCTTTTATCTCAAAGGACAGATTCGGACGTATCATTCTAAAATCGATGAAATGCCCCTTTCCATCAGATAAGCGGTAAAGATTAGGTTTCCCCTCCCATTTAAAAAGAAGAATACCAAAAGCTTTTACACGGGAACTATCAATAGTCACAATGCCCATTTCATCTCCCGTTTGTAGATAAAACTGTTCGGAAATATGATTCTCAACTTTTACAGACAAAGTCATCTGCTGTTGAGAAAAGACATTCAGGCTAATCAGAAGAAAAATAAAACTTAAAAATTTCATAGAATAATAAGGCGTCGCTTTGGCTTAAAGTGTAATTAATTTAAAATCAAAATGTATTATTAGTCGAACTGCTTGGCTTCTTCCCAAATCACATCCATTTCCTCTAAACTCATTTCCTTTAGATTACGGCCCTGACTGATGGTTTGACTCTCTAAATAATTGAATCGTTTTATAAATTTACTATTTGTTCGTTCTAAAGCATTTTCCGGATTCACCCCATACAAACGAGCCGTATTGATGAGTGAAAAGAACAGATCACCAAATTCCTGCTCAATCTTATCCTGATTACCAGCCTTAATTTCAACCTCAAGTTCCGAAATCTCTTCCTTCACCTTATCCCATACCTGTTCTTTTTCTTCCCAATCAAAACCAACACCTCTGACTTTATCCTGAATACGATTGGCCTTTACCATTGCAGGTAACGATTGTGGAACACCTTCTAAAACCGTTCCGTTACCGCCTTTTTCCTTTAGTTTTAATTGTTCCCAGTTCTCTTCCACCTCGCGGGCATCGGCAACCTGCACATCTGAAAAAATATGTGGATGGCGATAAATCAACTTCTCACTAATGCCTTTACATACATCAGCAATATTGAAATCATTAGTCTCTGATCCAATTTTGGCATAAAAAACAATATGCAACAGCAAGTCACCCAACTCCTTCTTAATCTCCTGCTTATCATCTTTTAAAATGGCATCAGCCAATTCGTAAGTCTCCTCAATGGTTAATGTTCGCAGGCTTTCCAGCGTTTGTTTTTTATCCCAGGGGCATTTCAAACGCAGTTCATCCATAATATGTAGTAGCTCTTCAAAAGCTTTTAAATTCTCATTCATTCTTTCTAGTTTTATAACATTCTGTTATTTCTATCTCTCCAGACTCCAGGCCTCAGGTTTTGCGGCAAACCATTGTTTCACCTGTGTCCAGTTCCCTCTAAAAAAATCTGATTCTCTGTATTTATTCAGAGCATCTTCTGACTGCCAATGACTATGAGAGAAAAAAAGATTCTTATTATTCACATCCTGCAAAATTTCAAGAAAAGAGCAACCTTCAAAAGCCACAATTTCTTCTTTCTCCCCTGCTGTCAATGCCTTGAAATCAGCAATGTGCTGATTTTGTATTTCTAATTTAACAAATCTAACGATCATGAAATTTAACTCTAATATCTGAATTTGTATCTATCTGCAATAATTTAGACAGCTCCCCTTTATTCATTGCGATCTCCAGCATGCCCGCCGAATTAAATATTGCCAGAATATCACCCTCAGGCACATCGCTGTAACGCTGACTTATTTTCGTGATTAAATGTTGGTTACTCTGAACCAGTATTTCAAAATCACGGCCTTCCAAACTTGAATAAAAACGATCTTTTGAAATATTTACAACTGCATTGCTATATGAGTCTATATAAATCACCTTCCCTGTCATCGTATCTTGCTGAATCAATGCCCGAATAGGAACCATATTATAAAGCGTTTTGGTCTTTTTACCCAACTTAGATAATGGTTTCTTATTATAAAGATGAGCCGCAGCAGGAGCAAAAATGGCCAATTCCGGAAAATTCAAAAGATGAATATCTGTCACATCAGCCTTTAATTGAATAATTTCATCCGGCAAATCTCTAAACATTAAATTAAAAATGCCATTATCCGTTCCAATAAAATAATGCCCATTATTCTTCACCACCACATGTGGCTGCTCAGCTCCTTCTTCTGAATTGACTGTAATAATATGAATACTACCTTCCGGATAATAATGATAGGCATTTTTTACAATGAAAGCAGCCTGTGAAATATTATATAATTCGATATTCTGACCTAAATCAACAATTTGAACCCCCTCACAAAGCGACAACAAACGTCCTTTTAATGCACCCAAATAATAATCGCGATCATTCCAGTCGCTGCATATCGTAATAACTCCCATGAATAAAACCCTTTTCTTAAAGCTTCGTTTTTCATTCCATGAATAAACAGTGCCTGCTTATCAGTCAGGAATTTAAAGAAAGCCTACAAATGCTAATGGATAAAATCTGATTCAATCGAAAAAAAATAACTAATTTGTAAGCTCAAAAGTAATAAATATCGAACAAAATTTATGATAGAAAGAATAATATCTATAGGCTCAATCGATCCGCTGGACTTTTATGGTATAAACAATAGTAAACTTGATATACTTAAAGAATTATTTCCCAAACTACAGATTGTAGGAAGAGGAAATGAACTTATTGTAAAAGGTGAAATCAAAACTCTGAACCTGTTTGAAAACAAAATTAATCTCATCCTCCAGCATTACAACCAGTATAATGTTTTAACAGCTGCAAATCTAAAACGAATTGTACTCGAAAACACTAAAGAAATTGAAAATCCTGATGATCCTAAAAACCTGATTCTTTTTGGGAATAATGGTAAGATAATCCGTTCCAGAACACCCAACCAACGAAAATTGGTTGAAAAATCGAAAAAGAACGATATGGTTTTTGCTATTGGTCCAGCAGGGTCCGGAAAAACCTATACAGCAGTTGCTATAGCCGTAAAGGCTCTTCGCAACAACGAAGTCAAACGAATTATCCTTAGTCGTCCAGCTGTAGAAGCAGGAGAAAATCTGGGCTTTCTTCCTGGTGATTTAAAAGAAAAGATTGATCCCTATTTGCAACCCCTCTATGATGCTCTTCTGGATATGATCCCCCCCAGAAAGCTGGCTGGCTATTTGGAAGCTGAAGTCATTCAGATTGCCCCACTGGCCTATATGCGCGGGCGAACGCTCAATGATGCTTTTGTGATATTGGATGAAGCACAAAACACAACCAGTAAACAGCTTAAGATGTTTCTGACACGAATGGGAACAAGTGGAAAATTCATGATTACAGGTGATATTACCCAAATTGATTTACCTAAAAAGCAACAATCGGGCTTGGTACAAGCTTTCCATATTTTAAAGGGTATCAAAGGCATTGCTATGGTCGAGTTTGATAAGTCAGACATTGTCAGACATCCCTTGGTTAAGAAAATTGTAAGTGCCTACGAAATTGATGAAGAAAACGAAGCAAAAAAGTGGAAAAAAGAGGAATAAATCTTTTAAATTTGCAAGCAAAGGAGCAAGCGCACCTATTTAATTAAAAAATTACCATTTTATTAAATTATAAATCAATCTGTAAAGATGAACGAAGCAATTGTAAAAACAGATTTCAACTTTCCAAATCAAAAGAATTTATACGTAGGAAAAGTTCGTGACGTATATAATATCAACGATGAGTACCTTGCCATGGTTGTGTCTGATAGAATTTCAGCATTTGATGTGGTTCTACCCAAAGGCATTCCTTTTAAAGGACAGGTTTTAAATCAAATTGCGGCCAAGTTTCTGGATGCAACTGCTGATATTGTGCCTAACTGGAAGATCGCAACTCCGGATCCAATGGTAACAGTTGGACACCTTGCAGAGCCTTTCATGGTTGAAATGGTGATTCGCGGCTACTTAACCGGTCATGCCTGGAGAGAATATAAATCAGGAAAACGTTCCCTTTGTGGTGTACCACTTCCTGAAGGTATGGTTGAGAATCAAAAATTTGAGAAACCTATCATCACACCTACAACTAAAGCACATGAAGGCCACGACGAGGATATCTCAAGAGAAGATATTTTGGCTCAAGGAATCGTGAGTCAGGAAGATTACGAAAAACTTGAAGCCTATACCCATGCCCTTTTCCAAAGAGGTACTGAGATTGCTGCAGAGAAAGGCTTGATTTTGGTTGATACTAAATATGAATTTGGTAAAAAAGACGGTCAAATCTATCTAATTGATGAAATTCACACTCCAGATTCATCACGCTACTTTTATGCTGAAGGTTACCAGGAAAAAATTGACCGAAACGAACCTCAAAAACAACTTTCTAAAGAATTTGTTCGTGAATGGTTAATGGAAAATGGTTTCCAGGGTAAAGACGGGCAAGAAATCCCTGAAATGAACGAAGATCGTATCAAGCAAATCTCTGAACGTTATATAGAGCTTTATGAACAAATTATTGGCGAAAAATTTGTAAAAGCTGATACAACTAATATTAACACTCGAATTGAAAATGGAATTGCATCTTGTTTGAAAGAAATCTAATTCTTCAACAATAACAGTTTTATCAGGCTATTCTCTTTATTGAGAATAGCCTGTTTTCGTATGCGAATCATTATCGTCAATAGTAATTGGGTTTTATGTAAAAAAACACAAGCCGGTAATTAGGTTTAAAGAAAAACAAGCTTATATTTGTACTGACCAAATTTTAAACCCTTAACTAACTTAAATACCAATTAGCATAAACTTTTTATGCATTCGTCAATCTCAACATCTATGAAACGCCTCATTTTTCTATTTATTATTTTACTATCTACTTATCCAATTTTTGCTACTAAAACCACCAATACTGAAAAGTTTGGAGTTATAAATGGGTACATAAAAGACATGAAATCTAATGCATCAATCGAATATGCTACGGTCTCAGTATTTACACAGGATGATTCAAAATTAATCGATGGTACAATCACAAATAAAGACGGATTTTTCGAAATCAAAAAACTAAGAGCAGGAAACTATTATATCGAAGTATCTTTTATTGGTTATGAAAAAAAAATCGTTTCGGATATCGCCATCCGATCGTATAAACGAGAGAATAAACTCAATGACATAAAACTTGACCTTTCGACCAAAGCACTTCAAGAAATTGTTGTTAATTCAGATAAAGACGCAATAGATTATCAAATTGACAAAAAAATTGTACCTGTAAGTAACCAACTATCTGCTGAAGGTGGTACAGCTATAAATGTATTAGAAACTGTACCTTCGGTAAGTGTTGATGTGAATGGTAATGTTAGCCTAAGAGGGAGTACAGATTTTACAGTTTTGCTTGATGGCAGACCTAGCGTAAGAAGCGCTCAGGAAATATTAAGCCAAATTCCAACCAGTCAGATTGAGAATATTGAAATCATCACCAACCCTTCGGCAAAATATGAAGCTGAAGGTGGTGCTGGTATTATCAATATCATTAGTAAAAAAGTCAGTTTTAAAGGGGCCAGTGGTTTTCTAAACCTAAGTCCTGGAAGTCATGAAAATTTTGCCAGTACAGGTATGTTTAATTTTAAAAAGAAAAAGAGCAACTTTTACCTTGGGGCAAATTATAATGTTCGGGCTTATGGTGGGAAAAGAGAAAACTTCAAAACTATATTCTCTGGACCTCAATCGTATTTGAATGCTTTTGGTAAACTAGATTCTAAAGACAAGAGTCATAAGATATCTTCTGCGTATGATTTTGAGATCGATAGTCTAAATTTATTTAGCATCACTGCTGAAATTGGTCATTCCACAATGGATAAATTAGATAAGTTGACTTATGAAAAATATGAAACGCAAGACAATATCTTAATTGACAATAGTAAGGAAGCCACTAATGATGAATTGAATTATTATGTAGCAACCCTTACCTATCTTCGTAAATTCAATAAAAAAGGTCATCAACTTAATACTTTAATTGATTATTCTGGCAAAACATTTGACAAATCTATAACTAACGAGAACCAATCGGAAACTGAAAACAACACATATCTTTCATCTATTGAAGAAGATGCCAAAGGGATTGTAATTTCATCAGACTACACTCTGCCATTAGCTGGGAACGGAAAGTTTGAAGCGGGATACCAATACCTATCTTTCGACTTTAATAGAGATCGTTCGTTTGTGGAAAATACAAGTATAAAACCAAACTTTAGCAAACCATCTGATTATAAAAAAACAATACAAAGCTTGTATACGACCTATTCGGGGAAATTAAATAAAATTAGCTATCAAGTTGGATTAAGAGCTGAACATCTCAACAGAGAAATCAAATATGATGGTAACAAGTCTGATCTTAATCGTTGGGATCTATTCCCTTCATTTCACTCTCAAATGAGCATAAGTAAGGTCAGTAAAATATCCGCTAGCTATTCCAGACGTATCAATCGTCCTTCAAGCGGTCAACTAGAAGGATTTCAAATCTGGAATGATGTTTATAATAGAACAATTGGTAATCCTGAACTCAATCCTGAATTGACAAATTCATTTGAATTACAATACAATACAAAAATTGGAAAGCATAGCTTTTCATTGACATCTTATTACAGATCAAACGAGGATAAAATTGAACGAATTAAAACCCTTTCAGCAATTAACCCCGATGTGATCATCAGTAGTTATCAAAATGTAGGTACAGATCATGGTTTGGGGCTGGAAGCTTTCACAAACATATCAATTTCAAAATGGTGGCGTTACTTAATGTCAGTCGACTTTTCTCATTACAAAATTGATGGAGACTACACTGATAGTGCTGATTCAGGAAGCACTGAAAAACATAAATTTTCTACATCCAGCAACAATTGGAAAATAATAAGTGTTTCCAGATTCAAATTAAGTAAGCTGACTCAATTTGAGCTAAACTTAAAATATAATTCGAAAACAAAGTGGGCACAGGGAGAACAAGACGACTCCTTTGTAACAACAATGTCATTAAAACACAGTTTCTTCAAAAGAAAACTATCTGCAAGCTTTATTGTGACAGATGTCTTCAATACGGCTGATTTAAGCAAATCATATTACAATAATGATTACAGCTTGGTTAACAATTTCGATAGAGATGCTCCCACCTTTAAACTCAGTTTAAGTTATAAGATAAACAATTATAAAAGTGTCAAAAGAGTGAAAAGTACTGATATTGGCAACATGTAGAATTTTCTATCAAAAAAATATCATCTGTGAATTTGAAAGTCAATCAGGCTTCGGTTCACAGATTTTTTTTGCTTAATACTTTCCTGCCATAAGATAAATTTAAATTTCACGGGTTTAATATCTGTTATTTAGAAAATTCTTATTTGCTTTGTAGTGAGTAGACTGCAAACGGGTGCACATGCTCAGCTTACAACTTAAAAATCAAACTCTTTCATGGCATTTATTCAACACGACAAACTTTTCTCTGGCAAATGGTTTTATAATTATGTCCTGCTTGTGGCAGGGGCTCTTATTCTGGCTATGGGCTATGTCTTCTTTATTACACCCTATTTTATAGTCCCTGGAGGTGCTAACGGTATTGGAATTATCGTTCACAAACTTTCTATTGGTTTGTTTCCACACGGCCCCTTTAATGTTTTAGATGCTTCCGAATATTCAGGCTTTTTCTCCAATATCGCCTATCATTTTATGACATTTCAAAACGAAATGTTTCGTCAGTACGAGGGAGGTATACCAGTTGGCCTGACTGGTTTAATTATCAATATGGTTTTGGTTGTGGTAGGGATCAAAATATTGGGACCTCGTTTTGGATACAAAACCTTTTTCGGCTTTTTCCTTAGTGCATTGTTTATTGATCTTTTAACTAAATGGTGGGGGATCATCCCTTTAGTTGATGACGTTCTCCTATCCTGCGTGTTTGGGGGTATTTTTATTGGTTTTGGTTTTGGATTAATCTTGAAAGCCAAAGCCACCACTACAGGTACTGACGTCATTGGCATGAGCTTATCAAAATACACCAGCCTGCCTCTTGGACAAATGATTATTTACGTAGATTTGATTATCATACTATGCAGTTTATATGTCGAAATGGATTGGCAAATCCCCCTTTACTCTTTAATTGTTTTGTACATCTCAGGTCGGGTGATTGATATTACCATTCAAGGCTCAACATTTGAGAAAGCTTTATTTATCATCTCGGATAGAACCGAAGAAATTCGGGATAAAGTCGTGGTTGATATGAAACGAAGCGGCACCTATCTTAAAGGACAAGGCATGTATGACGGTGAAGACAAAAACATGATATTTATTGTAGTTAATCGCCGGGAATTGTCTATTCTAAAAGACTTTATTGAGCATATCGACCCCAAAGCTTTCATCACCGTTATGGAAACGAATGAGATTTTAGGTAAAGGTTTCAAATCGCTTACTGATACAATGGAATAACACAGCATTTCTTAAAAACAAAAAAGACCTTCATGTGAAGGTCTTTTTTGTTGTATAGCGATCTATAACTTAAGCCATATTGTGGAAAACATGTTGTACATCGTCATCCTCTTCCAATTTATCAAGCAATTTCTCTACATCAGCAATTTGTTCTTCGCTTAGCTCTTTAGTATCCATTGGAATACGCTCGAAACCGGAACTTAGGGGTGTAATACCACTTCCCTCAAGATAAGCCTGTATCTTACCAAACTCTTCGAATGGAGCATATAACATGATACCATCTTCCTCAGCAAATACATCTTCTACTCCCAAATCGATCACCTCAAGTTCTAATTCTTCAAGATCCTGACCTGTATTTTCGATTTTGAAATGACACTTATGCTCGAACATGAACTCAACACTGCCTGTTGTTCCAAGACTACCCTTTGTTTTAGAAAAATAGCTACGAACATTAGCAACCGTACGCATATGATTATCAGTAGCTGTTTCTACCAATACTGCAATACCATGTGGTGCATATCCTTCATAAACAATCTCTTTATAGTCTTTTTGGTCTTTTGAAGTCGCTTTCTTAATCGCACGCTCAACATTCTCCTTAGGCATGTTGGCCGCCTTAGCATTTTGGATTACTGCACGAAGACGAGAATTAGATACTGGATCAGGGCCACCTTCTTTAATAGCCATTACAATTTCTTTTCCTATTCGGGTAAAGGTCTTAGCCATTTTATCCCAACGCTTAAATTTGCGTGCTTTTCTAAATTCAAATGCTCTTCCCATGATTTATGATTATAATTTTGGGCAAATGTAATACTTGCCTTTTATTCTATAAAATTTTTCGAGGATTAATATCGCTGATCAAAAATCGCCACCTGTTGCAATTAAGTGTGAAAAACGATCAAACCTTCAGTATTTCAATTATTCCAGTCCTGAATTTGGCTCCTTAGCCATATGATTGTAAGTTAATTTCTCTAACAGAGAAGGAAACCATTTTTTCAACCAAACCGTAAATTTACCTTCTACAAAGGTAAGAATTAACTCACGTTTGCGTTTCACGACTGCTTTGGCAATATGTGCGGCACAAACTTCGGCTGTCATCATCTTAGCTTCGTCGCGCGGTGTTTCGCCCTGAGAGCTGCCATCAGCCGTTAAAGCTACGTTTCTAACATTCGAAGCAGTAAAGCCGGGAGCTGCCACCAAAACATGCACACCAGTCTTTAGGTTTTCAACCCGAAGTGTATCCAAAAATCCACGAATGGCATATTTCGAAGCTGAATAACCGGTACGACCAGGCAAACCCACATAACCGGCTATAGAAATAACCCCTACCACTGATCCTTTTGATTGCGTAATATAAGGCATAGCATACTTTGTACAATAAACAGTGCCCCAAAAATTGACATCCATCAGGTTTTTAAGAACGGAGAGCTCACAATCTTTAAACAGTGCACGCATCGAAATACCCGCATTATTAATTAGAACATCAATCCGTCCGAATTTAGCAACCGCTTCTGAAATCAAATTCTGACAGTCACTCTCTATGCTCACATCAGTTTTTACAGACAAAACTTCAGTCCCTTGTTCTGTTAAAGTCTTCTCAACCTCTTTTAGCTTTTCAATATTACGAGCGGCTAAAACCAATTTCGATCCGCGCGATGCAAATTCAAAAGCCAAAGCCTTCCCTATTCCGGATGATGCTCCAGTAACAAGAACAATTTTATCAATCATATACTTATTATTTCTTTTTTTATTGAAGTAATACCAGAAGATTCTTAAGCAATATTTAATTCACCTTCTTTTCAGAAGCACAAATTTAATTTTTTTAATCTTTATTATACAATTTCAGCCAAATTATAAGTTAAGACTCAGGAAATCGTGATTTCGACGCATTTTATGCTCAAAACGCTTAAATTAGTTAATATTCTATTCAATATTTTTCAAGCAAAATCGTCAGTTTATTCTATAACAAAGCTTTAGATAAAGCTAAAAAGGTTTTAACTTGCAGTAATCAAAATCAGATTTAATGCTCGATTTTAAATCTTATCATAAGGGCTAAATCAACCACAAAAAAAAATGCGCTTTTTTTTCAGTTTTTTTCCCTTCTGATATCATTTTACGAACCAGCGTTATAAGGGCACTTGCAGTGTTCCAACATTAAAATAACTGGGCATTACGAGCGTTTATGGTTTGCGTATTTAATTTAAAGGATCTATATTTGCAACGCTTTTGAAAACAAAGCTTCTTACTGATTCCTTAGCTCAGCTGGTAGAGCACAACACTTTTAATGTTGGGGTCCTGGGTTCGAACCCCAGAGGGATCACACAAAGACAAGCAAAAGTCTTTCGAATAAAATTAGCACGATTCCTTAGCTCAGCTGGTAGAGCACAACACTTTTAATGTTGGGGTCCTGGGTTCGAACCCCAGAGGGATCACTTAAAGACAAGCAAAAGTCTTTCGAATAAAATCAGCACGATTCCTTAGCTCAGCTGGTAGAGCACAACACTTTTAATGTTGGGGTCCTGGGTTCGAACCCCAGAGGGATCACTTTAAAGACAAGCAAAAGTCTTTCGAAATAAAATCAGCACGATTCCTTAGCTCAGCTGGTAGAGCACAACACTTTTAATGTTGGGGTCCTGGGTTCGAACCCCAGAGGGATCACTTAAAGACAAGCAAAAGTCTTTCGAATAAAATCAGCACGATTCCTTAGCTCAGCTGGTAGAGCACAACACTTTTAATGTTGGGGTCCTGGGTTCGAACCCCAGAGGGATCACTTTAAAACGAAGAGCTGCCAAAATATTGGCGGCTCTTTTTTTTGCACAAAATTTTCAAAACCCCTTCCCCTGCTTTTCCTCCTCCACTCGATTTTGTCTTTCAATTTTGGCTCTCTGCTTTCCCCATTTGAACTGGTAACTAGCCTGAAGACGAACAAAGAAGGTCGACACATGCACCTGCCCTTTTGTATTGGAATGGTAATCTGGTCCTGAACTTCTTACTGCCGAATAGGTAAAATCCTTTTTCAATGGAATGGTTGATGAGATTCCAAGTTTCAAACCACTTTTAAAGGACTGATTAAGCGAACACATGTAGATGGCATTATAGTAACGTCTGTTCTGCAAATCGTATGTGGGACTAATGTATTGAAAAGTACAAGAGGCAGAAAGTTCATTAGTCACGTTCACTCGCGATGAACAGCCAAATTCATACCCGGAACTGTTTTTCGCTGAAATATCCAATTGTCGCGCCAATGGATTCGGACGGTCAGACCGATGATACATTTTTAGGTAAGGCGTAATTCCAATGGATTTACCAAAACTAAGGGCTGCACTCAACTTTAATCCATATTCCTTTCTGTCTGCTAAATTGGCAATGTTATTCTCCAACAATTGTTCTTGATTGATAAAGGCATGGTTCTGTATCAAATCGTTTGAAATGCTGTGATACATTTGAACAGAAACATAACTCTTGCCTAGTGCGCTGGAATAATTCAAACTAATGCGATGATGTAAGGCTGGAATCAAATCGGGATTTCCACGTTTGATACTTACAGGATCGATTCGGGTAGCAATAGGCGATAATTGGTAAACATGTGGGCGAGTGATGCTTTTTCGATAATTGAATCGAAAACTCTGCTTCTTAGAAACTTGCCAAGTCAGTTGTAGGTTAGGCAGGAAGGAAATTTCATCTTTTTTCTCTCCCACATTTAAACCAGCGTAAGAATACTCACCTCGTAATCCAAGGCTGGCCTTCATTTTATTTTTTTTACCTGATAATGCCATGTATGCAGCATGTATATCCTCCTGGTAATTAAAATCTGTGGAATTGCGATCTTCCATATTTCGCAGTTGACTCTTCCATCCTGCATCCACTTTTAAATCTGATCCGACAGGAGACGTGTAATCCATACGAAAACCAACAAACTGATTCTGGGGTTTTATTCCATTAAGTTCCTTGTTTTCCTGATTTTCATACCAGATGGAATGCTCCCCTCGCAATCGAAAGTAATTTAAATCGAAAGCAATCTCTCTTCCTTTCCTGAGAAACAAATGTTTGTAATACATGGAATAATGCGACAAAATGTAGTCGTTTTTCTCTATCCTGGCACTTGTCTTTTTCAAATTGATCTGTCCATTGGTATTTCCCTCCATTTCTGCTCTCCCCTCAAAACTCTGATTCTCCGGACAAAGAAATGCATACAAACTAAACTGATTTCGTGAATCAAGATAATAATCGGCCCCCATATGGATATTGTGTTTCCAGTTTTTTTGCCTCAAATCCAGGGCCGAGTAAAAAGTGTGCAATCCATTTGAGGTATTTAGTATTTTGGTATTCTCTTCTGTATTGTCGAAATACCGTAGATTTCCGTTGTATGAAGTGTATAAATTCAATTTCTTATTGTTGAAATTCAACCCACAAGTTGGATCCAGGAATATTTCCTGCGTATTGGTCGGAATTTCAGAAAAAATATGTCCACTCATCCCCACCTCTCTTTCTTTTAGAATGACATGAATAACACCCGTAATACTCGCATCATATTTTGCTCCAGGATCTCGGATGATTTCCACTCTGTCAATCTGCCTGGCATCCAATTGCTCCAGGTATTGCTTATCACGCTCCTTTCCATCCACCAATATTTTAATATTCGAACTGCCTTCCAAACTGATATTCTTCATCAAATCTACCTGAACTCCCGGAAGCTGTGTTAGGATATCAACGCCCGAATTGGAGCTGTTATAGATTTTCTTATTCATAAAGAAACGTGTTCCGTTATCGATGGTCTTTGCTTTGATTCGCTCCCCCACCACTACAGCCTCTGCCATATGAAAATTTTCCTCACGTAAAGGAACAGTTCCCAAATTGAAATTATTCTTCTCACTAAGCCTGATGGGTAGCATGCATGTCTGGTAGCCTACAAAACTTATACGAAGTAGGTAATTCCCGTTTTCTACTTGGCCGATTTCAAAATAGCCATCCTGATTGCTTGTCGTTCCAGTTATTAAAGAGGTATCTCGCTGCTGATGCAAGGACACGGTAGCAAATGCAATCGGACTTTTATCCTTCTGGTCGCATACGACCCCATGCATTTTTTGTTTTCGTTCAGTAGCGTGCACTTTACATACTAGAAGAATAAAAGCTAACAAGACTAAGCTTTTTAAATTCATTCGATGGTAACAATTCATATTTCCTGACGGGTTTGTTTTTACAATTGATATTCATTGCAAAGTCAGTAAATAAAGGCTCAAGAGACAAAATTGTGGTACAGACATCAGGCTTTTGTGACGAAAAACAAAGCCTCTCTAATCTTATTTTGAAAGTTGTTACAAATGATCATTAATTGGTAGGAATGGCAAGCTGAGATTTCTTCAGTTTCTGTTCCTCCTGATCGTAGTTGGCAACATGTTGTCGTGAAACAGGCAATTCGCTGTCTGTTCCCACAAGTTGTAAACGATAACCGGAACTGTTTCCTTTTTTAAGAGTTACCTTTTTTAAATTCACAATAAATGCCCGATGTATTCTCATCAGGTAAGGCATCTCGCTCAATTGACTCTCAATGTCTCCTATCGAATTTCGAACCATTTCTTTCTCGATCTTGTCATTCTTAAGAAAATAGAAAATCACATAATTTCCATTTGATTCTGCATATAGAAATGATTCCGGATCGAAACGAATGTCTCCTTTTTTTAATTTAGAGTTGATGTGAATCAGTTCACTCGTCTCATTTATATGATTGTTCTCATTGGGATCGCAAGTACTTGCCGAAAGTAAATACCTGCTATTTTGAATGGTAAATAGAAAATATGGTAGCGTACCTGTAATAAGCGTACTTCTTACCGAATCAAGAAAAGTATAGATATTCCATCTTCCTTCTGTATTTTCCATTATAAATCCAAAAAAGTAATTCCATACACCTAAAATCAGAAAAAGTATTAAAGGAAATCCGAGTTCTTTTAAAAGGGTCCAATGCTCCTTGCTCTTAAAAACCGGCAATAGTTTTAATGCTCTAATTGTGATATAGAGCGGTGGCATTAGAGCAAACAGATAGATTGCCATTGTTACTTCATAACTAAACGGATCCGAACTGTTTGTATGCCGCGGTTTGTATAAAATGGTAAACAGGTAACAAAATACAGCAACAATTATAATTCCAATAAAAGGCTTGCGTAGAATGTAATTTTGCGGAAATTTCTGCTTGAGCCAATTTAAAGCACGATAGTTCATAGTTTGCAATGGTCGTTAGGTTTTACAGTATGTAAAGATAAGTAGAATATTAGAGAATTGATAAACACAAACTTTCCACGATAACCAATCCAAAAACTGGATTGTAAAAGGAATACCGAAGAGAAAAGATTGTTTATCAAGCAATCTCTTTTTTTATACCCACACCTCATAAATCAGACCCACTCGTCTTTTATTGTAATATTACTATTATCTTTGCATAAAAATTACAATAGATGAGTTTATACAAATTAGCCATTCGCCCCATTCTGCTTCAGTTCGATCCGGAAAGCATCCACAAGTTTACCTTCAGATGTTTTAAACTGTTTCAGAAATCAGCTTTGATGCGTTCCCTTGTTTCAGCACAATTCAATGTGAAACATCCCAAACTCGAAAGAGAACTCTTTGGTTTAAAATTCCCGAATCCGGTTGGCCTGGCTGCAGGTTTGGATAAAAATGCCGAAGCCTTCGACTTTTTAGGCAGCATGGGTTTTGGTTTTATCGAAATTGGGACTGTTACCCCAAAAGCTCAGGATGGAAATCCCCTACCCCGGCTTTTCCGCTTTGTTAACGATAAGGCTCTGGTAAACCGCATGGGATTCAATAACCAGGGCGTTGAAGAGGTTGTCAAACGCCTTCGCCAAAAGAAAACAGAGGTGCTTATTGGCGGGAATATCGGCAAGAATAAAATTACGCCAAACGAGGAAGCGACCAGCGATTACATTAAATGTTTCGAAGCCCTGTACCCGCTTGTCGATTATTTTGTGGTGAACGTCAGCTCGCCCAACACCCCTAATTTAAGAGAACTTCAGGATAAAGAACCGCTTAAGAATCTTTTAAACGAATTGATGCAAGTCAATCGTTCCAAAGAAAAAGCCAAACCCATTCTTCTGAAAATTGCTCCCGATGTCAATCAAAGCCAGCTCGACGATATTATAGAGATTGTGACCGAAACCTCAATCGATGGTATTGTAGCCACCAACACCACCATCTCGCGTGAGGGTTTGAGCTATTCCAAAGATCAGATCAAACAGGTTGGCGCAGGTGGACTGAGTGGTCAGCCCCTTCGCGACCGATCAACCGAAGTGATCAGATACATTCACGACGAATCGAATGGCAGTATTCCCATTATTGGTGTGGGTGGCATTATGAGCAAGGAAGATGCCCTGGAAAAACTGGAAGCAGGCGCTTCGCTTATACAGCTCTACACCGGTTTTATTTACGAAGGACCCGCTTTAGTGAAGGCCATCAATAAGGCCTTACTTAATAAGGAAATTTAAACCCGGAATTTATTTTTCGGAATACTTCAAACAAAAAATTGGCAAGCTCTGAAAGCTTGCCAATAATCTTTAACATGAGTCTGACCTTACGGCCTTAATTCCTGACAATCTTACCCAATGCCTCCAAGAGCTGCGGGTTATCTTCCAAACCAATTCGAGCCACGGCAAAAAACTCGCTCATCCAATCGTCAATTTTATAGAACGCAGCATCTTTGGCTTTTGTGGCATCCTGCGATTCCCCTTTTTCGATAAGATAGTGCGAACGGGCCGCTTCCAAATCGGCAATCAGAGCGGTAGCTGCGCTTAAATCTTCGGGAGTGATTTTTAATCGGGCCAATTGGCTTTGAATAGTGGTATCGCCTGAAGCCTCGCTATAAAATTTCTTAACCACTTCAATCCATTTGATGTATGTGCGGGGCAGTACACCCGAAATGGCCAGCTTATCGGCCGTTAAGGCATCCTTGCGAAAAACCACCTTGGCTTTTTTGCGGTGGACATTAAAAAGCGCTTCGAGCCTTGTTTTAATACCTGAAAACTCGGCAAAGGCTGCTGAGGTTTCATCGTCTTCAATTTTGTTGGTATCGAAAGCCTGGCGGGTGGCTGCCAAAATCGCTTTCCCTTCTCCTATTACAGCTGAATCGAAACCCAGGTCGGCCATGATTGCTGATATTTTGGGTTGGTGTTCGGCATTATGCAATGCGTTGCGGTACAGTTCCAAAGTTTCAACTTCGGATAGTTTTAAATTTGTTCCCATGACATTCTGATTAAAGGATTTATGTTTCTGAAAATTTAAGTTTCAAAGCCCCTTATTCATGCCTTCAGCCTGTATATCCGCACCTACAACTTACAATTGCATAAAATCGGCTTGCATGTCACCTCCTTCAATCTGCAATTGTGTTCCTTCTACCTGCATCTTCATTCCTTCCCTCCGCAGTGGCCTTCCTTCATCCCGCATTTCAAGTCCTGCCAACTGCTTTTGTCTAAATTACTGATACAGACTCAGTATAAGCGTATTAAATATAACAAAAAATATCCAAACCTGTAAAAATAAGTTGTGTCTCCTCTTCAAATTTCAATTCTTCCGGGGAGAATTCTGACATCGCATTATGTTTCTTTTACTAAAAAGGAACTAACTTTGTAGGCACCCCTATTGGGGGCAAAACACCATTCGTTTTATGAAAGTTTACATCAATCATATCGAAATCCAAACCTTTAATGGTGCCCGGTTATCCGACGCTCTGTTAAGCTATTCGAAGGACTGCTACAAGCAGTTGATGGCTAAACAGATTTGGCTTGAGGATGAGCGGGGCAACGCAATGGAATCTGATGGCAGACTTTGGGATGGCATTCAACTTTTTATAAAGACAAAACAAAATGATCAAAACATTTAAAAACCTTCTTTTTCTCCTTATCCTTCTGTGTATTGGAGCCTGCACCACCAACAACTCCAATGACGAACCGAACCAACCTGATCAGCCAAGGAGCGAAAACATCGTTATTCTTCATATGAATGACATGCACGCCACTATTAATAATTTTCCGAAAATTGCGGCCTACATCAATCAGGTTAGAGAAAACAACGACAATGTGTTTTTGCTGTCAGCCGGCGATTTGTTTAGCGGGAATCCTGTTGTCGATCAGTATTCCGAAAAGGGTTACCCCATGATTGATTTGATGAACCGATTGAAGTTTGACGCTTCGGCCATTGGGAATCACGAATTTGATTACGGACAAGATATTTTAAACAAACGCATCAGTCAGGCCGACTTTCCATTCATCTGTGCCAATATGGATACCAAAGGCGCCAACTTGAATCAACCGGAAGCCTATATCACACTTAAAACCAAAACCGATTTTCCCATTATCGTATTGGGGCTTATCGAAACCCAAACAAAAATTGGAGACCGCTACATACCATCCACTCACCCCGACAAAGTTGAGGGCATCCATTTTCCTTATTACAAGTACACAACAGGAGACTACACGGAGCTGAAAAAAAGCAACAATTTATTTGTTGTTCTCTCCCACCTGGGCCAGGGATCTGACCGTACATTAGCCGATACATACAACGAAATTGATCTGATCATAGGCGGGCATTCACACTCCGTCATCAGTTCGCCTTACCGTCAGAACAATGCCTTAATCTGCCAGGCGGGTTCGAATGGAAATTATATCGGTCGGATCGATATTAAAATTGAAGATGGCCTTATCCTTTCAAAAACAGCAAAACTCATCAAGGTGGAAAACTTAAGCGAAACAGATTCGGAAATAGGCTCAATAGTTAGCGAATACAATAAGAATCCGGTTTTAGATCAGGTCATCGCTCAAAATTTAGCTGAATTCAGCAATAAAGATGAGTTGGGCTCGCTGATGACCGATGCCATTAATTGGAAACTCAAAACGAATATTGCCTTCCAAAATTCAGGTGGCATCCGCAGCTGGTTACCTGTGGGTGATATTAAAATCGGAGATGTTTATGAACTCGATCCTTTCAACAATGAAGTGATTGTTTTCGAAATGACAGCCAGTGAAATTCGTTCCTTAATCAATAGTGCAAATTCTGGCGATTTAAAGGTGGCCGGTATAAATTATCGTTATCTGGGACAGGGTGAAATTCAGCTCGAAAACTACGATGGCAGTTTGCTCGACGAAACAAAAACTTATAAAGTTGGTTTGAGCTCCTATATAGCAAGTGCCTACACCTTTAATCACTCCGATGCAGGGCAAAACTCTTTTATCATCAGTGCAGATTGCCTGATCGATTTTTTAAGATACAAAGGAGAAATTAATTACGCGGGTGTGAAACGAATTTTTGGAGAGTCAAACTAAAAAGCGATCTTTACACTTTCAACAATCTAAACGATAACTAATCAAATATACAATTATGGACTTTAAAAAAATCATGGCAGCCATTCTCATAGTTCTGGGCATTATACTCGTTGTTTATGGCTTTACACATCTCAACAGCCTGGAATCGCAACTCACTCGTGCTTTAGGCCAAAAGGATAACAATGCAGTCGGAAGTATTGTTGTGGGGTCTATATCGGCAATATTAGGCTTATATCTCATTTTACGCAAACGCTAGACTTGAATCGTAAGACAGAAAAAGGGGATGAATCGTTTGATTCATCCCCTTTTCTAATAAATAAACCTGTGCTTATTTTTTAAACAAAGGATCTGCCCCAATGGTTCCCACCAGGCTTTGAAGATAAGCTTCCGATTTCACATGCTCCAAATCCGATTTCGCTTTTGTCAAACGGTCCTCAAGATTCATTTTCGCATTCCATTCTGTATTGTTCTTATCAGCAATAAACTGATTCAAATAATCAATCTGATTCTCGTAGTATTGGATATCGATATCCTGCTTACGCTTCAATCGAGCCTTATACCAGTCCGAATTAATCACCACATCACGATCGAACATCTGACGCAATTCAGGATCACTAATATCCTTACCATCATACTGTCCGAAAGCCATAATGCTTAACAAAACCTGTAGTGGCGGAATGGCTGCTGAAATACTATCATCATTAAAATAGTTTATCGCAACTTTCTCCTGTGCTTCTACGATATTCTTAATTCCATCGGCAAAAGCATCCATATCCTGAATTTCAGGCTTCAGCATTCTCTCGTTGAATACATTCTGAGGCTCATCGAAAATTCGATTCAAGTAACGGAACAAGAAGCCTTCGGTAATACGGTAACCCAAACGGCTCGCCATAATCTTCTCGCCTTTGTATTCAAAGTCATTCATCTTTTCAAGTGAACCTTCTGCAATCAGCAATTTAGGATCACGACTGTCTTCGCTCAAACGACACCACAATTCCGGAATCAAAAGAGACACATCATGATCGAAACGATTCTCCGATCCCACATAACCTGCTGCTGATGAAAAACCCTGATAGCCTGTAATGATATACGATAACAAAGCATTATTCAAATCAGTGGTTGGGCTCAGCATGTTGAAAGGCCCCTTGGTTAAGGCTCCTTCGGTACCAGCACCTGTTGTCGATGGCGATTTACCCGTTAATGAACAAATAAAGTCCATAAACAACTCAGGCAACTCCTGGTAATGAATCGGGTTATACACACTCAAGGCACGAATACCCGCTTCCTTATCAGCAGGATTGTTACGACGTCCCGGCAATACAGCATTCACAGGATGATGAACCGGTTGATCCATTGGAATTTTTCTGGCCAAACGCACTCCCACTTCAGCCAACTTATCATCGATAGGGTTTACCAAATCGGGACGAATTTGCAAGTAACGTGGATTCTGTGAAGGCTTTCCATTCACAATACGAGTATGCGATGGTGTGATAAAATAATTATCCTTCTCGCTGGTTGCTCCTCTGCGAATCAATTCCTGAATTGGCTTGGTATATAAATCGAAACCAATAGCATCAGCCATCAATTCCTGACCATCCTCTTTTGTCATCGGTTCGTAGTTCGATGTAAAGTTACCACGCATCGAAAGATCGGCCTCTGCCTCCTTATCGTATCCACGGTGAACCGCTTCATCAGGACGCTGGAAGAAACGACGCTCGCAGTTGGTTGTCAATTTTACAGACTTGTTATCGTAAGCCTCATTCAAATAGGAAAGACTGCTTGCAGGCAACACAACCGAAGCTGTAATATCATCCTCCATCTGAATTTTTGCAGAAGCAATAAAATCCTGACGTAGTTTGTGCAGAAACCATGAATTATCGGTTGCAAAACCAACACGCAGGTAACTGGCTACAATTTTACGGTTATTATAAAGTAGCTCATGGCCTTTTTTACCGTTCACCATATCCACCGAGAAATAGTTTCTCCAGTCGCGACCGGTACGTCCCTCACGGTAGAATCGTTTCACAAACAGAACCAAACCTTTTACATGATCCGGAATAGATGCCAAATAAGCATTGTACTCATCGGTATAGTATTTAGATGGTGTTAAAAGTTTCACCACAGATCCTAAAGAACGCTTCGAATTCAATAAGGGACGCGAAGGTTCTGAACGCTCTATATGTTTTTTCCATCGATTCGAATAGTCGTGTTCAAAAACCTCATCTGCCATATCAAAGTCATTATCCATATCCTGAATATAGAATGAACTGTAAATAATCGCATTTAATAAGGATTTCGAAATCTCAGACTTTCCACCACCAGAAACCGTACAAGGTTTATGACAGAAGGTTCCCTCTGCATAGGTACTCACCAAGCGCCAGGATGGAGCCGATGGGTGTTTTTCCATATGCAATTTGTATCCCGATGGGTGCACGTAGTAATGCTCAGGCAACAAACGAATGGATTGCTCTTTGCCATCTCTTACCCAACTAACCGTGCTTTTATACAAATCAATCTTGGCATGTCCGTCGATATAAATGATATTCTGATATTCTTTATCGATAGCGTAACCCTCAGGTTTTACCTCTACTGAGTCACCCAATTGTTTCACCACTTCATCAAAACTAAACTGCTTTTTAAGAATGTTGTTCATAAAAAGCGTTCCGTCGAAATTATCCCCCAGGTTTTTACGTGGGAAAGCAATTGCCCCGCCAGAGTGCTCCTCTTCGGCTAAGCCATATAGATTTGCAGAGAAACTAATCTGCGTTTTAATCTCTTTCTTTGAATAACCAAAATAGTTATCGGCAATCAAGGTAATGACAACCCCTTTTTCACTTCTGCAAGTTACTTTAAAAGGTTGTCCGCCATTATACAGTTCGCCTTCTTCTTTCCAGCAAACCCCATCGCGGCGCTGACGTTCAGTTGCATCGTCATAATGAGGTAAGCCAAGCTCTTTTTTGGTCATTTCCAAAAGCTGTGGAGCCAATACAACACATCCTGTATGACCTGTCCAGTGTTCGATATCCAAACCGGCATCATTCGATGGCAAATGAGGATCACCCGCATTTCCAAAGATCGATTCAACAAAGTCCAGATTACTTACAAATGAACCGGGTACAAAGAAACGCACCTCCATTGCTTTTTCTGAAATCACCCCTTTTACTTCAGGACAAACAACAGGACGCAATAATAGAGAAACCATCATCTTTGCTTTGGCATCCTGAGCAGCAGTAAACGGCAATGTTTTTAATTCATCACAAGGATTGAAAGCCGATTCCAAAAACTTTAGGAAAGCTGTTCTAGGCAATTCAATCTTATCCAATGGTGCCGGTAAATTCCCCTCCACAATATGAAAAGAACCTTTGGTTGTTCTTCTGTCATGCTTGGGGTTATGAAGCACACCTTGCTTAATACGGTATGAACTTAAATGTTCGGTTATATATTCATTCTTATTGGGTGGCAAACTTAACTCACGAGCAATTCCTTCCTGATCTAAAGTAAAAGTCGAGGTTGGGATTTGAGGAACTTCCTGATTCAAATCTTTAAAATAATCATTCAAAAAGTTCTGAATTCTCTGATCTGAGGGACAATGATGATCTGCTAACAAACGAGATTTAACACGATAATTCTGAATCAAACTATCAGTTAAAGCAATAAAGTTAACATCTGACAAATCGTTATTCTTTTCATAAAAGATGGGTTGTCCCATAGCTGCTAATTGCAGATTGATGTAACGAATCAGATCCTTTTGATCGACTTCTCCATTTTTCGATTGGATTTCGCGATAAGTTGTTTTAATATTCTCCATATCTTGAGTTTTATAATAGCTTTTAAGGGCTGGGTCCGTATCAAATTTACAGAAAAATTTCCTCCAATAAAATGTATAAAAAGACGCTTATATGCTATTTATCATTTAAAAAATCATTTTTTTTTTATAAACTAAGAGAGAGCTCTCCGAAAACGATTTAAGATTGGAAATAAAAATTTCATTTTTTGAGATTTTTTTCAAAAAAAAAAGTTTACCCATCTAAAATGACGAATAAACTCTTTATTAAAATTACAAACGAAGCGAAAATATATGTTATAAATCAGTTTCCATCTTCCCCTTAGTCTTAAAAAGCTTGGTTAAACCAACAAACAGAGTATAAGTTGCAAAGGCCACAATCAGAATTCTTAAAATCAGACTTTGATCGTAATTGCCTTCAGCCACCATGATATCGCGGGATAAGGCTGGTATCATGAAGATGATAATAAAGAACAAAACAACCAGTTGTAACCAAAGAAAGAAACGTTTGATTTTGGGATGTTTGCTTTTGGATTTCTGAGGTTTATCCTGAGTTAACTTGGCCATTTTTGAGCGTTGCGACTTGTGTATTTTAGGCGCTTCAACAGTTTTCTTAGACAATCTCTTTTTCAATTGCGTTCCCAATAAAAAAGCAAAAATGCTTAAACCAATCAGAATATATATTTCTCTGTTCATCTTCTGTTATATTAATCCTATTTTTCTAAAAATGTGTTGAGTACGCTTTCATTTCCTTTCGCTTTTCGGGAAGCTGATCACACACCTTAGCCAGTAAATCCCAAAACGATTTTGAATGATTTTTTTCGATGGTATGACACAACTCGTGAAGCAGCACCATGTCAATCAGATGCTCAGGCAAACGCATTAAATGCAAGTTTAAACTGATATTGTTATCTCCCGAACACGAACCCCAGCGTGTGCTGGCATTGCGAATACTCACCTTATTGTATTTAAAACCAAAACGAGATGCCAAGTCAGCTAAACGCTTGGGTAAAACCTGTCTGGCTTCCTTTCGAAGCGTTTCAATAATCATGTGTTTGATAAAATCCTGAAACCCCTCTGTATTTAAATCAAAGTTCACCGGGTAATTAATCTGAATAATCCCCTGCTTGACTGAAGCTCTGACCCGATTCTCCTGAGTCGGATTCATTTTCAACTCATGATACTTGGTTTTAAATACGGTATTCGAATCGAAAAACAGATTCTGCTTTTCCTTCGCTTGAATTCTTGATCGATTCTTTAGGATCCAGTCTTTATGAGTTTGGGCAAATTCAATTGCTGTTTGCCAGGCCAAATGATAAGGAACATTCAGCCATATTCCTTTGTTGGGTGCCATTCTTAAGGATAAACGTTTAAAACGTGAATCCTTTTTAAGCACCAATTCGCCCAAGCCATCAAGTTCAATTATCTTCTCAATCTTCATAAATAAAAAATAGCTTTACCCGGAAGGCAAAGCTATCAGAAATATTCCTTTTAGGAAAACTTATGCTTTAATCAATTCACTCAATTTTGTGAAAGATGCATCCGTATTATCAATAAGTTCTTTAAAAACTGCTTTGTAATGAGCTTTTACCAACTTAGCATTATCTTTTCCATCAGGATGATTAACACGAGCAACAAGTTTGTTGCGATTTGCAACGGTCTCTTTAATAATATCGATTACTTTTTCTTCGTTTCCCGGGTGCAGGTAAATATAATTGTAGCAATCAGAAATAACTTCAAAAGTCAAAAAGTCAATATCTTTTTTTAATTTTCTTCTACTCGCCATAGCTTCTTATTATTAATAGTTCTTATTCAAAATTCCATGCAAATATACTAAAAATGCAACAAGTTCACTAAAAAGAAATAAGCTTAAAAATCGTGTTTTTAATCCTTTCATTAATTTTATTTCAGAAAAAATCAAAAGCCACAACCCCTGTATTTATAGGTATTACAACACAATAGCAAAACAGAGAGAAAACCGAATTCACGAATTAAGATTTGTTTAAACGAATTTTAATATTAACCTTTGCCGCGGATAAAACGCAAAAACTATGATTTTTACAGCACAACATCATCATCATATTTACTTACCTCAGGTGAGCGGATAATGTTATGCAAAAATCTTAAATCATAAATTCATAACTATTAACGCCAACCTGAAATCAGGTTGGCGTTTTTGTTTGCCCAACTTCAAGAATAAATCTAAAAATATAACCCTGACAAGATTAAAACACCAAACATGATTTTTGTAACACAACATCATCATCATCATTTTTCCTTACCGCAGGTGAGCCGATGATGTTATGCAAAAATCTCAAGTAATCAATCCATAACTATTAACGCCAACCTGATTTCAGCTTGGCGTTTTTGTTTGTACCCATTTCTGGAATCAGGTTTTTAAAAACAGAAAAACAAAATGAGTACACGATTAAAAATTGCCATTCAAAAGTCTGGAAGACTTCAAAACGATTCGCTTCAAATTCTTAAAGAATGCGGCATCTCAATTGATAATGGAAAAGATCAATTAAAAGCACAAGCGCGCAACTTCCCTCTGGAGGTGCTTTATCTGAGAAATTCAGATATTCCCCAGTATGTGCAGGATGGTGTTGCCGACATTGCCATTGTGGGAGAAAATGTTGTGATTGAGAAGCAAAAGGAGGTTGAAATTCTGCAAAAGCTGGGTTTCTCGAAATGCCGATTGAAAATGGCTATCCCAAAAGATGAAGCATACACGGGCTTAGACTATTTCAATGGCAAACGCATTGCAACTTCCTACCCCAATTCGTTACAAGCCTTCTTAGATGCAAACAATCTGGATTCAGAAATCCACGTTATTTCAGGTTCCGTAGAAATTGCGCCAAACATCGGACTATCTGATGCTATTTGTGATATCGTCAGTTCCGGAAGTACGCTGTTTAAAAACGGTCTTAAGGAAGTTGAGGAAATTCTTTCATCAGAAGCCTGTCTGGTAAAAAACGTCAACATTTCAGAGGGCAAAAATGCGCTGCTGTCTGACTTGCTATTCAGAATGCGTGCCGTTTTAGCTGCCAAAAACAACAAATATTTACTACTAAACGCGCCGAACGATAATATTGAAGCCATCAATAGCATTTTACCGGGAATGAAAAGCCCAACAGTAATGCCACTGATGCAAGAAGGTTGGAGTTCTATTCACACCGTTATCAATGATAAAGACTTTTGGGAAGTGATCGATCAGCTTAAAGCCAATGGTGCAGAAGGCATCCTGACCATTCCAATAGGAAAAATGATTCTTTAATTTTTAAAACAACAAGACAATGCAAACTATAAAATACCCGCAAAAAAACGAATGGAACCAAATTCTTGCCCGTCCGACTATTGAATTGGAGGAAATGGAAGAAGTGGTCAAGCAAATATTCAAAGAAGTAAAAGCCGATGGCGATGCTGCCCTTAGAAAATACACCTGGTTTTACGACCGTGTTAAAATTGATGAGCTAGCTGTAAGTCAATCAGAAATAGATGGAGCAGAACAATTCATTTCTGATGAGCTAAAAAATGCGATACAAATTGCGGCTCAAAATATCGAGAAATTTCACAAGGCACAAAAAGTGGAAACGGAACTTATCGAAACCACTGAGGGCGTTAGCTGTTGGAGAAAATTCACTCCAATTGATAAAGTTGGACTCTATATTCCTGGAGGCTCTGCTCCCCTATTCTCTACCGTGCTCATGTTGGGCATTCCGGCTAAAATTGCGAACTGCCAGGAGGTGGTTTTGTGTACCCCCCCGGATAAAAACGGCCAGATTAATCCGGCAATACTTTACGCATGCAAGCTGGTTGGCATTACACAAGTCTTCCGTTTGGGTGGCATTCAAGCCATAGCTGCTATGGCTTTGGGGACAGAATCGGTTCCTGGTGTGTATAAGATCTTTGGTCCGGGAAATCAGTTCGTCACGGCTGCCAAACAAGCAGCAACTCAATTGGGGGTTGCGATTGATATGCCCGCAGGTCCATCAGAGGTTTTAATTATGGCCGATGAAAGTGCTGTTCCTGAGTTTGTAGCCGCTGATCTTCTGTCACAAGCCGAACACGGTCCGGATAGCCAGGTGATTCTCCTTTCATGGAACGAGGCATTGATTGAAAAGGTTCAGCTTGAACTAAGCAAACAACTTAAACAGCTTTCGAGAGAAGCAGTGGCAACAAAAGCGCTGAACAATTCCAGAATGATTTTAGTGCAGTCTGCTGAAGACGCTCTTGAAATCAGCAACATGTATGCTCCGGAACACTTGATTGTTTCCGTTAAGAATGAAGAAGAGATATTGAATGGTATCCAAAATGCAGGATCCGTCTTTATTGGCAATTACACACCCGAAAGTGCCGGCGATTATGCATCAGGAACCAATCACACGCTTCCTACAAACGGATACGCTAAATCCTATTCGGGAGTTGGCTTAAACTCTTTTATGAAGAGCATCAGTTTTCAGAAGATTACGCGTGAGGGCTTACAAAATCTGGGACCTGTCATCGAAATTATGGCAGAAGCTGAACAATTGGAAGCTCACAAAAATGCCGTTAGCATTCGATTAAACAAAACCTGTTAAGAATACGCTTAAACCCCAAATAAGATGAATACAACATTCAATTTAGAAAATCTAATTCGTCCAAATGTGAAAACGCTCAGTCCCTACTCTTCGGCCAGGGACGAGTTTTCCGGCACAAGTTCTGTCTTTCTGGACGCTAACGAAAACCCCTTTGATAATGGCATCAATCGGTATCCTGATCCGCAGCAATGGGATTTAAAAAAACGCTTGGCAGAGCTTAAAGGGCTAGCCAAAGAGAATCTGATTTTAGGTAATGGCAGCGACGAGATTATTGATCTGGTGATGAGAGCTTTTTGCGAACCCGCGAAAGATAAGGTCATTATTTGCAGTCCAACCTACGGAATGTACCGGGTTGCTGCGCAAATCAATGATTTGAAGATTTGTGACATAAAGCTTGATACAAACTTTCAACCCGATGTTGAGGCTATTCTTGAGAACAATGATGCCAAACTTTTATTTCTCTGTTCTCCGAATAATCCAACAGGGAATTTGATTGATCAGGGAATTTTAGAAGAGTTGCTGGCAAAGTTTAAAGGTTTGATTGTTTTGGACGAAGCCTATATCGATTTTGCTGCCGATGCAAGTCTGGTGAAGGAGCTTGATCAATATCCCAATCTGATTATCCTGCAAACCCTATCAAAGGCCTGGGCTATGGCTGGTATTCGTCTGGGGATAGGCATGGCTTCTTCTGAAATCATTCAGGTTCTGAATAAAATTAAGCCACCCTATAATATCAATACACTGAGTCAGGAGAAAGCTCTTGAACGCTTAAGTGACGAAAAGAAAAGTCAGAGAGAAATAAGACTCTTACTTGAAGAAAGAGATGAGTTGATAAGAGAACTAAGAAAGCTTTCTTTCGTAGAAAAGGTCTTCCCTTCTCAGGCCAATTTCATTCTTATTCGGGTTGTTGATGCCAACAAACTTTACAATTTCTTAATTGAGAAAGGTATAGTGATCAGAAACAGAAGCACTGTAGTACAACTTGAAAACTGCCTTAGAATAAGCATTGGAACCGCGGCAGAAAACCAAAGCTTATTTAAGGCCTTGAGAGAATTAGAAAAAGCATTTACAATTCAAACCCAATAAATCGACTCATGCAAACACCCACACAAAAGAAGAAGGTCCTTTTTATCGATAGAGACGGCACACTGATTATTGAGCCCCCCATCGATTTTCAGGTCGACAGCTTGGAAAAGTTAGAATTTTATCCCGGAGTCTTTCGGGGCTTAGGCAAAGTCGCGTCTCAACTCGATTTCGAATTGGTTATGGTCACCAATCAGGATGGTTTGGGAACGGATTCATTTCCCGAAGCGGATTTTTGGCCTGCCCAAAACAAAATGACAGAAGCATTTGCCAACGAAGGCATCACCTTTAATAACATTATCATCGATAAGACCTTTCCTGAAGACAATGCGCCCACTCGTAAGCCCGGCACGGCCCTATTAGAGCCGTACTTTTCTGATGAGTATGATTTAGCAAACTCCTATGTCATTGGAGACCGTTGGACCGATGTTGAATTAGCGAAGAACCTGAATGCCAAAGCCATTTTTATTCAGGCAGATCAACCGGAATCAGAAGATCAAAATGATTTAAAGAAACAAATCGCTTTGCGTACCACATCCTGGGAACAGGTATTTGAGTTTTTACGCTTAAGTGAAAGGACGGCCATTGTGGAACGCAACACCCTTGAAACACAAATCAGAATTGAATTGGATTTGGATGGCAATAGCCAAGGAAAAATCAATACAGGTTTGGGATTCTTCGATCACATGCTGGAACAAATTCTCAAACACTCAGGCATCAATCTATCCATTTTAACTGTAGCCGATTTAGATGTAGACGAACACCACTGTATTGAAGACACAGGCATTGCATTGGGCGAAGCCTTTAAGAAAGCCCTGGGAGACAAATTAGGCATAGAGCGTTATGGCTTTTGTTTGCCCATGGACGATTGCCTGGCGCAAGTGGCACTCGATTTTGGAGGACGGAACGAACTGGTTTGGGAAGCCGATTTTAACCGGGAAATGATAGGTGATGTGCCCACAGAGATGTTTGCTCACTTTTTCAAATCCTTTTCGAATGGGGCCTTGTGCAACCTGAATATAAAGGCCGAAGGGAATAACGAGCACCACAAAATTGAAGGTATTTTTAAAGCTTTTGCCCGTGCTATTCGGATGGCCATTAAACGTGATGTTAATAATCTGCAACTTCCTTCAACCAAAGGAATGCTATAAGACGATGCTTATGAAAAAACAAAATATTGTCATTATCGACTACGAAGCCGGCAACCTTCAATCAGTAAAATATGCCCTCGAACGTCTTGGTGTAAATGCTGAAGTCTCAAATTGTGAGAAGACTATACGGCAGGCAGACAAAGTGATATTCCCCGGAGTTGGTGAAGCAGCCTGGGCTATGAAAAAGCTAAGAGAAACTGGCTTGGATCAATTGATTCCTCAACTTAAACAACCTGTATTGGGGATTTGCCTGGGGATGCAACTCATGTGTGCCCGTTCGGAAGAAGGCGACACCAAAGGACTGGGGCTTTTTCCTGTAGATGCGCTAAAATTTCCTGCTGAAGACAAGGTGCCCCATATGGGTTGGAATCAGATTAAGCAATTGAAGGGCAAACTGTTTGAAGGCATTAAAGCGGAAAGCTATGTCTACTTTGTTCACTCATACTATGTTCCACTAAACGCATATACAAGAGCTGAAACAGATTATATCAAAGCTTTCTCTGCCAGTCTTCAGAAAGATAACTTTTACGCTTGCCAGTTTCACCCCGAAAAATCAGGGGATATTGGACAAGCGATATTAAAGAACTTTATTAAGCTATAAGACATGAATAAAATAGAAATCATTCCTGCGATCGACATTATTGGCGGACAATGTGTTCGATTAAGCAAAGGGGATTACGATACCAAAATTGTATACGATTCAAATCCTCTGAATGTTGCTCAGACTTTTGAAAAAGCCGGCATTAAACAGTTGCACCTGGTTGACCTGGAAGGCGCTCGATCGAATAACATTTGCAACGCATCTGTTTTAAAAGAGATCAGTGCAAATACCCATTTGAAGCTTGATTTTGGCGGCGGCTTAAAATCTAAAGCAGCCATCGATTTGGCTTTTGAATCAGGTGCCTCGCAGATTACTCTTGGGAGCTTAGCGATAAGTGATCCAAAACTCGTTGAGCTGTGTTTAGATGAATATGGTGCAGACCGCACTATTCTGGGTGCGGATGTTAAAAATGGATGGATCGCCACATCGGGATGGGAAAAAGATTCGGGCATTGAGCTCTTCAATTTTCTTGAAACCCATCTTAAAAAGGGAATTCGCAGAGTCATTTGTACCGATATTTCCAAAGATGGGATGTTACAAGGACCAGCTATTGAGCTCTATCAATCGATTTTAAAGCAATTCCCGGAAATACAGCTTATTGCCAGTGGTGGCGTATCCTGCCTTGAAGATGTGAGAGCGCTGAATGAAATAAGCTGTACGGGTGTGATTATTGGCAAGGCCATCTATGAAAATCGAATTAAACTTGAGGATTTAGTTAATGAATTTATACGCTAAACGATGCTGGCAAAACGAATTATACCTTGTCTGGATATTAAGGATGGACGAACCGTTAAAGGAATCAACTTTGTGGGCTTGAAAGATGCCGGAGATCCTGTTGAATTGGCTAAAGCTTATGCAGAGCAAGGTGCCGACGAATTGGTCTTTTTAGACATTACAGCCACTCACGAAAAACGCAAAACCTTACTAGATATGGTTGAAAAGGTTGCGAAGGTGCTCACTATTCCCTTTACCGTGGGGGGTGGTATCAGCAGTTGCGAAGATGTGGCTCAGATACTAAAGGCTGGTGCAGATAAAATCGCCATTAACTCATCGGCTGTTCGCCGTCCTGAATTGATTACTGAATTGGCCAATCGCTTTGGTTCACAATGTGTGGTTGTTGCCGTTGATGCCCGGGAGACTAATGAGAACTGGGAAGTTTACCTGAATGGTGGGCGAATTCCAACTGGAATCAAACTCATAGATTGGTTGAAGGAAGCAGAAAAGCGTGGTGCTGGAGAAATACTTTTTACGTCCATGAATCATGACGGAACAAAAAATGGTTTTGCCAATAAAGCCCTGGCTGAAATTTCTGAAATGATCAATATTCCTTTGATTGCTTCGGGTGGAGCCGGTGAGATGCGGCATTTTGCTGATGCGTTTACCGAGGGAAAGGCGGATGCGGCTTTAGCAGCCAGTGTTTTTCATTATAAGGAAATTGAGATTCCGGAACTTAAAACGTTTTTAGAAAAGAATCAAATCCCTGTCAGAATCTAATAATAAGGATTAAACAAATATTATTGTCCTTGAGCCGGACAGGCTTGTCCTTTTTTCTTGAAAAAAAAGGACCAAAAATTCAAGGCGGCGGCACTCAGTGACCCATCACGACTTGAAGGTTAAACAAACTGAACTCGTTCGTTCCTCACTCAAACAACAGTTTGTTTTTAACACCTTCTTCGTCTATGGGGACCCACTTGCGTTGCCGATGCCATTATCGTACTAGAAATGATAAAAACATCATAAACTCGAATATAAAAAACATAAAAAATGAACGATACAGAATTAATTAATCAAATCGATTTCAGTAAGGGTGATGGCCTCGTTCCTGCCATTATACAAGATGTTCAGACACAAAAGGTCTTGATGCTTGGCTATGTAAATAAAGCATCGTTGGAAAAAACACTGGCTGAAAAACGGGTCTGTTTTTATTCGCGAAGTAAACAACGCTTGTGGACAAAGGGTGAAAGCAGTGACAATTATCTGAATTTTATAAGCATGAGCCTGGATTGCGACCAGGACAGTCTGCTCATTAAAGTCAATCCTGAGGGGCCGGTTTGCCACAAGGGGACTGATACCTGTTGGAATGAGACCAATACACGATCGAAAATTGATTTTCTTTTGCAATTGCAGGATGTGATTGAAGAACGAAAAAAAAATCAATCGGAAAAATCGTATACCGCCAGTCTGTTTAAAAAAGGGATGAATACCATCGCTCAAAAAGTGGGTGAAGAGGCTGTTGAATTGGTGATTGAGGCCAAAGATGACAATAAAGACTTGTTTATGGGCGAAGCGGCTGATTTGATGTTCCACTATTTGGTGCTGCTATCGGCTAAAGGCTATAAGCTTGAGGAAGTTGTTGAGCTATTGACTCAACGACACAAATAATATTTGACTCAAAACCTGACAGGTTTAATTTACACCTCGTATATTAACCTGTCAGGTTTGAAAAGTTTAATAGGCTATCAATTTGCTTGTAACCTACAGCATTGATTTATTTCAATTTTCTAACGCCAACAGGTCTTCGACTCTGTCGGGTTATATCATCTTACTTTTTCACTTCAACAGTTTGAGGTATTAATTGGGGCTTGTAGTTTAATTTACCTTCAGATTGGGCCACAATGGTAGCGACGGTAGCATCACCAGTTACATTTACTACGGTTCGCAACATATCCAAAGGTCTGTCGATACCCAAAATCAAGGCTAGTCCTTCTATAGGAATTCCCACTGAGGACAGTACAATAATCAGCATTACAATACTCCCACCCGGAATACCCGGTGTCCCAATAGAAGCCAAAGTCGCCGTCATTACAATTAATAACTGATCGTAAATATCAAGGGGCACACCAAAGACCTGGGCAATAAATACAGCTGCAATAGCCTGATAGCAACTGGTCCCATCCATATTGATGGTCACACCTACAGGTAATACAAAACTGGCGACTTCGTTGGCAACACCCAAATGATTCTCAACCCGGTCAAGCGTAACAGGTAATGTCGCAGCTGAAGAAGAAGTTGAAAAAGCCAGTAACTGAGCCGGACTAATCTTTCTATAAAAATCGCGGTAAGAAACAGGTGTAAACAAACGCAAGAAAAGTGGATAAATAATGAAAATCATCACCATCAAACCCACAGTTACAGTTATGGCATATAAACCTAAGGCAGCAAACAAATCGACATCTGCTGAAAAATCAACGATCAAACCTGCAATCAAAGCAAAGACACCATAAGGCGCAAAAGCCATAATCAGATCGATTATTTTAAGAATAATGGCATCTATCCCATCGAAAAAATCACGAACCACCCTAACCTGCTTTTCTTCAAGCAAAACCATTGCGATGCCAAACAAAATCGCAAAAAAGATAATTTGCAACATCTTTGTATTATCACTGGCCGCCTGAAAAAAGTTGGACGGCACCATATCAACTAAAAATTGCAGAGGCGTTTCTTCTTTCACCTTAGCAGCCTGATCTTTCTTTAAATCAACTGTTGAATGGTATTTCTCCTGAAGCTCTATTTTCTTGGACTGAGGAAAGGTATTGCCCGGCTGTATGGTATTAACTAAAATCAGACCCGAACTCACCGCAATCACTGTGGAAATCACATAAAGCGAAATGGTTTTAAAACCTATTCGTGAAAGTTTTGAGATATTTGATAAACTTGAGATACCCTTGACTAAAGAAACAAAAATTAAAGGAACGGCAATCAGTTTCAATAGGTTTAAAAAGATAGCTCCCCAGGGTTTAATCCAATTAAAGGTAAATCGATCCCAACCCATCTTAACGGCCAAAAGACCTGCAAGAGCACCTAAAACCATTCCGATTAATATTTTCACATAAAGTGGCATCTTTTTCTTTGTCATATCTCCCGTTTTTTTAATGAAGCCTAAATATACAATAATTAGCGAAATACATAAATGAGAGGATGCGAGGATATGGAGATTTGTTAATGTATATATCCTCCTATTAATTTTAATTTGTGAAAATCTGTATAATCTGTGGTTAAAAATAGAGTCCAAAAGAAAACCCGAAAGTCAATGACTCCCGGGTTATATCTTTACAGAGTGAATGTATTCAACTCTGATTCTTTTCTTCGAGGATTAGCAAGAACATCCGCCACCGCAACCACCTGGGCTACACCCCTGAGCTTCAGCTTTAAGCGCATCCATTTCTTCCTGAGTTGCGTCACGAACTTCGATAACTTCACCTTTGAAATACAAATCGTCACCAGCTAATGGGTGATTGAAGTCCATCTTAACAGTAGTTTCACCAACTTCAAGAACAATACCATTCATACGACGTCCTGAGCTATCTTGCATAGGTACAACATTACCTTCTTGAATCATTTCTGAATCGAACTCACCGTTAACTTCGAAAATGTTCTTTGGCAAATCGATAACAGCCTCTTCAGAAGCAAGACCATAAGCCTCTTCAGTAGCCAATTTAAAATCGAATGATGAACCTACAGACAGACCCATTAGGTTCGCTTCGAATTTCTCTAACATTTGTCCTGCACCACAGTGAAATGTTAATGGAGTTTCAGCAACTGCTTTCTCGATGATTTCTCCTTCAAGATCAGTTCTTAACTCATATATAACTGATACTACTTTATCCTTAGCAATAGTCATAACTTAAATCTTTTAATAATTGATAAATTTTTGACAAAGAAACGCTTTTTATTTGGCAAGTCAAATAAAAAAAAAGAGTTTTTGGTCTAAAATTAAGAATCAATGTCCAAAAGAGAGAGATTTTCATTTCTTTTATCTAATTGTGTAAAAGTACTTCCCAATTTCCCATTTGTGTTATTTCAAATTCAAATATCACCGTATAACTATCCCTTCTGAGCTTATTTTGGGTAATATACCGGACAGAACATTTAAACGGAATCTCAAAATTTTCAAACCCCAACATATTACCATTATGGAATTTTGTACCACTATCTCCATCGATAATAAGATTTGTTATTGAATTATTAATGTTCCCATTCTGCATCATTTTTATACTCAAAAGGCGACCTTCACTAACTCGTTTAAATTGGTAACGATCAATACTCCTTTTGCAAAGAACTCTCGGATAAATAACTTTTGGTCCCAAATACTTATCATTTTTCCAAAGACCTTTATATAACGTATCCCGATTGTTAATTTTGGTATGGAATTCGCCTTCTCCACTTCGTAAGCCTTTACACCATTCTCCAGTATAGGAATCTCCATTTTCCCATATATAGGTTCCTTTTCCATCAGGATAACCCTTTTTAAAATGCCCCATATATGAATCTATTCCGATAGCCTCTCCATCACCATGAGCTAAACCCTTTTTTAATGCCCCTTTATAAGATGCAGATAAATTTGGAACTAAGACCTTTCCTGTACTCTGAGCTAGAGATTGCATGTCATAACAGCAAAAAAACAGGATAGAAAACAATAGAAATACCTTTTTCATAGCTTAATATAATTGTATATACTCCCTGAAAAGCATATTATAAAGCAAATTTTTGTAATATGCTTCATTATAACAAAGTTATCAGTTAATATAAGTATTTATTTTATGAACAAAAATTACAACAAAACATTAAACTTAATTTAGAAACAATCTATTATATTTCAATACATTCACATCTTTATTCATAAATAAAAGCCTTCTACTTTATATAGCAACATATATATCTTTTTCAAATATTAAATTTGCTAATAAAAAAGAGTTTGTAATTGTGCGTTTTCAGCAAATCACAAACTCTCTTTAGGTTAATACGTCGGTCTTATAAAACAGAACTTACTAAAACTCTTTAATTTAACAATAGAATTTCCATTAAAACTTACGCAGTTTATTTTCGATATGTTCTATTCGCCAAATCTGATACAATAACTCGTCCTTTGGAATTTCGGTCTCTCCTTTACTAATTAAAATTTCCACTTCCGATAACTGTTCAGGAGTCAGTTCGATATTCTTCATGATAACATCCCTCTTTACACTATATTTTTTGTACTCTAAATCCAGAGTCAAACCAGTTTGATTATCAAAGTCAGCAACCGAAATCCGTTCGTAACTTAACTGATGCCCTTTCAAATTGCGGACAAAACCATTGGTATTAATGATTTCAGAATCATCGGCTAAAGCATTGGCAATTTGAGAACGGAATCCTGCTTTCTGAAAACGATGTTTAAAATTGAATGAACAATAATTAATCCCTATTTCAAGATGAGCCTCCGTGGCATATTTTATCAGTTCCAACGCCATGATTTCCGATTCCAAAACCAGCGGTCGTTCATCGGCTACATAGGTATAATCTCTTTTTAAAAGTTTAGGAGCATTGTATTTTGTTAGTCTGAGCTGATGCAAATTCAGATTGCTCACTCCTGCTTTTATCATCTCAGGCAAGAGCAATTTCATTCTTTCCAATTCCTCAGGAATGGCAGGAATTTCAATGGTCACATTTTCAATAATCCCCTTAGCCATTTTCACCTTATCGAGACTAAAGTCTGTGGCCCCTATATCAAACCTTATTTCGTTTAAACCCAGCGAAGCCAGTTTCTTCAGCTTAATTTCATCAACCAGTATCCCATTGGTATAAAGCCAAATATATAAATCGGGAGAACACTTTTTTCTGAGCTTCTTGAGAAAATCGATGACTCTGTCGTAAACTAAGAAGGGTTCTCCTCCACTAAAGCCAACCCCTTTAAACTTAAAATGGTTGACATATTCAGCATAAGCCGATGCCGATTCGAAACTTAGCCCCTGAGTGGTAGGCAGATCGTCATGCGTTTGCGATGTGGGACAATAAAAACAATTTGCATTGCATCTGCCCGTGATAAACAAACAGCTCCAAAAACCTGCCCCGCAAAGCTTACAGCCCTTGGAAATTTGTTTATAAAAGGGTTTAGTCCCCTTAAACAACAGACTGTCTTTTGTAAAATCCAACAAGTCGGCTCTTCGGCTTAATAAGTCTTCATCCCTATAGGCATTAAGCCATTTAATTTGAGGGAATTCTATAAAATCTTTACAATTTCTATTAACAAGGTCATTGTCATAGATGTCTGAGGCTTCCATTGATTCAATTCGTTAAGTGAAATTAATAACATAAATATGATAAAGCACTGCAATTGAACAGTTCATCAAAAGAACCATCGCTTTCAAGAGAGAAATTCGACAAAGTCCTACCCAAAGTCAGTCATTAGAAACGACCTGTTCGTAAAACGAGTGAATAATCTATAGGATGGTAATAAATTAAAGCTCGGAAAAAATATACAAAAACATCAAGTGACCATCCAGATTTGGATAGCCTTTGGAAAGAATATATGTAATTGTTTTTGTTGACATGATTATAACAAATGTACGCTAAAATTTAATGCAGAAGCCTTATCCTAATTAAAAGTTAAGTTATAATAAAATTGAGCTCATTTTTAAGATTACACCCTATCAGATTCCATTTTAACTCTCCTCACTTTTTAATATGATTTAGAATCCTTCTAAAAAAAAATCAAAATGAAAGCGCAATCTTTGCAGAATAATAAATGAACCAAAATCATTTACTACCGGCGGAACCAATCGCCCTCGTTTTGTATAACGAGCAAACAAAAAACCTGGCTATTTATATTGATACATATGGAAGAAATTCAGAAGAAAAATAAAAAACCGTCGAATAAATACCAACCCAAAGGGCTAACCATACTTTACGAAGACCAGGATATTATTGTCGTAAACAAAGTGAGTGGTTTACTGACCATGGCAAGTGCCCGGGAAAGAGAAAAAACGGCCTATTTTCTTTTAAGTCAGTATGTGAAGAAAGGCAGTCTGAAATCGAAGAACCGAATTTTTATTGTACACCGTTTGGATAAGGATACCTCAGGCGTATTGGTCTTTGCAAAAACAGAAAAAGCAAAATTTTTCCTTCAGGATGAATGGCAAAGTTTTAGTAAGAGTTATGTAGCGGTGGTTGAAGGTAAAATGCATGAGAAAGAGGGCATCATTACCTCCTATTTGGCTGAAAATAGTATTCATCGTGTTTTCTCAGTCAGAAATGCTGACAAGGGCAAGTTCGCCAAAACCGGCTACAAGGTTGTTAAAGAGTCGGAACGCTTTAGTTTATTGAATATCCATTTGTATACAGGACGAAAAAATCAGATTCGTGTGCATTTTGCCGAACAAGGCTGTCCGGTGGCCGGTGATAAGGTTTATGGTGGGAAAAGCATGGGAATCAAACGCCTAGCGCTTCATTCTGCAAAATTAACCCTCAGACATCCCCATACCAAAAAGGAAATGACCTTTGAAGCCAATACGCCCAGCTATTTTAAGCAGCTGATTAAATAAGCAAATGAGCTAAAATAATTTTGAGGTAGATTTTTAATGATTGAAATAGAATTAATAATAAGACTATTCTGAAAGTCATCCCCCTCGCAACCACAATATTATATCGTATAGCCCTCTTGTATCGATTATTGACAAGAAAAAAATGAAACATCAATTAAATCTTAATCTATCAGAAGATCATCCCGCCTACCAATGGGCTAAAAAGCAATCCGATTCGGTTAATGCCTTTGGTCATATAGGCACTCATATTGACTGCTATTCAAAGGTTCCTGAGGAATCTCACTACGAATTGGATTTTCTCCTTATTAATTGTTTAGATGGCATGCCATCAGCAAGCGATATTGAAGACTTGGAACTCGAAAATAAAGCCCTTATACTTTACACCGGCGTTTTGGATAAGTACGGCTACGGTACAAAGTCCTACGGAGAGACAAATACATTCTTATCAGAAAATGTTCTCGATCGTATTCTTTCAAAAAAACCACAATTCATTTTAATTGATGCTTGTGGCATCGGCAATCATGGAGAGGAACATATCCGATTTGACCAAAAATGTGAACAAATGTCCTGCTTTGTTATCGAGAACATTTTGATTAACTCAGATATGGCAATGCCCTTAAACAAACTTGAAATTATAATCGATATCTCAAGCAGGTCAACAGGTAAAACCTGCAAAATTTATGGCTATTAGGCTTGATAATGGAACAGTGGATTAGACCCTGATACTTTTAAGATCTGTCTTTAAGTATTTATTATGAAGAGCGATTCTATTTTACATTTGTTTATGGTTTTACTTGTGGTCAGAATATTGTTTAGTTTAGATAATTTATAATTATAATGCGCCAACACTCAGAAGTGTTCTTATCCCTCCAATTAGGTCAGGATAACAACACCTTTTCAGAAGAGATATAGGAAATAATAGCCATATGGTTGTTTTAAACAAGTACCAGCAAGCCTAAGAAAGAAAAGTCAGTGATAATTTTGCAGTGATAAAAAAAGAATAAACGCACAAAGCAACAGTTTGGCAGTCCTTCCCTGAAGCCTCGCTGCTAAATACTTACTTTTTTTCCACAGCACCCGCTTCGTTGATAGATTCTGCAATAATTGATTCAGAAAACTTTAAAACCGTAAAAACTATACAACTATCGTGGATTTGTATTAACACCCGCTGTCTTTTTTGTCGGACTTTTGTATCATAATTATAAAATGAATGGATATGACAAAAGTAGTATTTGTAACAGGTGCATCTTCCGGAATGGGAGAATCCACGGCAATTTTATTAAGCAAACAAGGTTATAAAGTTTATGGTGCTGCACGAAGTGTGAATAAAATGAAAAAAATAGAAACTCATGGAATATCAATTATATCGTTAGACCTGACAAATGATGAATCCATAGTAAAATGTGTTGAAACAATTCTTTCAAAAGAAGGGAGAATTGATATATTAATAAACAATGCAGGATATGGTTCGTACGGAGCGATTGAAGATGTGCCAATTGATGAAGCCCGTAGGCAGTTTGAAGTAAATATCTTTGGTTTGGCACGCATTACGCAACTAGTTCTGCCAAGTATGCGCAAAAACAAATACGGTCGAATCATTAATATTTCTTCGATGGGTGGTAAAGTTTATAGCCCTTTCGGTGCATGGTATCACGCTACCAAACACGCCCTTGAAGGTTGGTCAGATTGTCTAAGGCTTGAAACAAAACCATTCGGTATCGATGTTGTTATTGTTGAACCAGGTGGAGTAAATACTCCTTGGGGACCAATTGCAGTAGAAAACCTAAAAAAAATATCGGGCAAAGGAGCTTACTCTGAAAGAGTTAATAAAACTCTAGCATTTATGAATAAAAGCTATGGTTCTAACAAACTTACAACCCCAGAAGAATTGGCAAAAGTTATTACTAAAGCGGCTACCACTAAAAAACCAAAAACTCGATACGCAGCAGGTTATATGGCAAAACCATCATTGTTTATGAGGAAATGGTTAAGTGACAAAATGTTCGATAAAATGATACTAAGTTTGGGCTAAGTATTTTTTGTATATTTTACATTTTTTTTAACATAAATTAAGATGAAACCGATTATCCAATTTCGAAGCATAAATGACATTAATAAGTTTGGCTCAAATAAAAGTGTTAAACATCCACTGATTACCATTGTTGATTTTAGCAAAATTGACCAATCTATTGAAGAAGGTACTCAAATAACAATGGATTTTTATTGCATCATGTTTAAAAACTACTGTACAAATCACATTCGCTATGGTCAGCAAAAGTGTGATTTCCAAGAGGGAAGCCTTCTTTGCATAGCTCCAAAGCAAGTAATTGTAATGGATAGCCAGATAGAAAAGAAAGAAAATATGACAGGTTGGGGTTTGTTATTTCACCCCGACCTTATTCGAGGAACTTCTTTGGGCGCAAAGATGAAGGATTATACGTTCTTTTCTTACGAAACTTCAGAAGCATTGCACCTGTCCGACAAAGAAAAGCAAATCCTTTACGATTGCATTCTTAAAATACAAAGCGAACTGGACGAGAATATCGATACACATACACAAAATCTCATTGTTTCGAACATCGAGCTGCTTTTAAATTATTGTTCACGCTATTACGGACGGCAATTTATCACCCGCAAAAACTCGAATAAAGATATTCTCACACAAGTCGAAACGCATTTGCAGAACTATTTTTGTGCAGGTTCAATAAAAGAAAAAGGCTTGCCTACGGTGAAATATCTAGCCGAAAGCGTTCATCTTTCACCCAATTATTTGAGCGATTTATTAAAAAAAGAAACAGGGATGAATGCACAAGACCATATACATTTCTTTTTAATCGAAGAAGCCAAAAATATATTGATGAACTCCGATAGCACAGTTAGCGAAATAGCTTATAAGTTGTGTTTCGAGTATCCTCAATACTTTTCAAGGATATTTAAATCCAAAACAGGAATGTCGCCTTTAGAGTTCCGAAACAAGAATTAACAGGCAATGAAAAACAAATATAATTTGAAAATTGTAAAATCAATTAAAGTGAAACATATCATGTGGACTATACTTATTTTAATAGTTGCACTTCTTAGCACATCATTAGTCGTTTTCAGCGAATCGAAATACGGTAAAAATCCAAATGACAAGCGGCTTGAACGAATTAAAAAATCGCCCAACTACAAAGACGGTAAGTTTGTAAACCTGTCTGAATCTCCTATTTGGGCTGGTGACAGAAGTGTCGTAGTTGAAGCGTATAGATTTTTCTCTAAAAAAGTTGAATACCGTAATCCTGTCAACACAATTCCATTTGTTAAAACCGATTTAAAGGCTTTAGACCCCAAAACCGATATTTTGGTTTGGCTGGGTCACTCTTCTTATTTCATGCAAATTGCAGGAAAGAAAATACTTGTTGACCCCGCATTAAGTAGTAATGCAGCCCCTTTTAAATCGATGAACAAAGCTTTTAACGGAACCGATTGGTACAAGGCTGAAAACATGCCCGATATCGACTATTTAATTATCACGCACGACCATTGGGACCATCTTGATTACGAAACCGTATTGAAACTAAAAGACAGAACAAAACATATTATTTGTCCTCTGGGAGTAGGTTCTCATTTTGAATACTGGGGATTCGATACAACCAAAATTTCCGAACTCGACTGGTACGAGAAAGCAGTTTTAGATTCAGCATGGGAAATTCACGCAACTCCAGCCCGACATTATTCTGGCCGAGGACTTGTAAGAAATAAAACTCTTTGGGCTTCATTCGTCCTCAGTACTCCTTCAACCAAAATATTTATTGGCGGAGACAGTGGTTACGATACATTCTTTGCCGAAATCGGCAACAAATTTGGCCCGGTAGATTTGGCTATTCTCGAATTGGGACAGTATCATGACAATTGGAAATTCATACATACGTTACCCAGTCAATTTTTTCAAGCAGCAACCGATTTGAAGGCGAAAAGAGTAATGCCCGTTCATAACTCAAAATTTGCATTAGGAAAACACGCTTGGTTCGATCCATTGAAAACAATCACCGAACTTGGCAAAAACAGCAAAATCCCACATTTAACTCCAATGATTGGAGCACCGCTAAATCTAAACGATACCAATCAAACATTTACGAACTGGTGGAATGATCTAAGATAGAAATCATAAAAAATGGACAAGCTAGGGCAGTAGCAACCACCCAGCCCTTCCCACGCAGACGCACTTTGCGAGGGAAGCACTTCGATTGTAAAGATTGATTATATATGACAAAAAATAAATCGCCAGTGCCTAATCGAGTAGGCTGCCGCTAGGCTAATGGCCTAGCGGAGAATATTTCGGCAAGCTCAACAACCACCTCTCACACCGCCGTACATACGGGTCTATTCACTAATAATTTTATAACAAGGCATTCATGAATTCGTTCCTCATTACGTGAACGTGACCATGTATAGGATTGTCCAGCTTCAACTCCCAACTGAATAAGGCTACGCCTTTTCTTTTCGGGTTTTTTATTCACGAATTCTATTAAAAAAGGTGTTCATAATCTCACTTCGTTCGGTACCAGTGATGATTTTTAGCTTTTGTTTGAGCTTCTTCCAACTCTTTTCATACACCACCAATTGATACTTGCCTCATTCACCTTTCTTGTAGGTTGGCACAAAACCAAAACCCAAAACTGTAAAATGAACGGGTCGCCGAATACCACTCTTTCCCCGATTAATAGTCAGCTTGAGTTTATTTTGTAAAAACGTGTAGCCCCTGTTGCCTACTTTTCGGGCGGTAGTTTTTGATTTAGTATAAATACTAAAATCGTCAGCATAGCAAATGAACCGCAAACCCTGCTTTTCCAATTCCGTGTCCAGTTCATGCAACATGATATTGGACAATAAAGGACTTAAGGGACTGCCTTGAGGCATGCCTTCCCTATTTAAATGCTTTCTTTATTTAACAACACAAGCGTTCTATAATAAAATAATATATAAATTTATTCGGCTTGCTTACTTGGCGGTTTACTCACTTCGTTTCATGAGCTCCCCTTGGTCAGTGGATAAAATAACTCTTTGAATCGCCCACTAAACTTAGCAGGATTGTTAGCCTTCATGCTAAACGATCCTATACAATGTCCAAAACATTGACAATGATTGTATGATAATTTGACACATTAAATTATTGTGTTTCTTTGATAAACATTTGATTTTGTGAATGATAAAAAAAGTGGGGTGATTCTTGTATTTTCCTGTGAAAAAAACGAATTATTATGTTGAAGTACAATATCAGAACTGCTTTAAGAAAAATTTCCCTGTTAAAAAACCATACGGTAATTAGCTTAATTGGATTAACCATTAGCTTAGTTTGTGTTTTTGTAATTACTGCCTGGACGATTCAAGAATTACAATATGATAGCTTTCATGATCATTCAGAGTCTATTTATATGGTGACAACTGAGATGAAGATTGAAAATGGGGATAATGTGACCTTAGCAGAAACGCCAACGGCCTTAGCTCAGGAACTCAAAAACAGAATACCTTCTGTTGAACACAGTTTCAATTTTATGTACCTATATGGGCAGAGAGTATTAAAAATTGGAAACAATAAATATCCAGAAAGTGGCGTAGCAGCAGATTCAAAAATGCTGGAGGTATTAAATTTCCCCTTACTATATGGAAGTATAAACGATTTAGACAAGCCGAATTCTATTTTTATAACAGAAAAACTTGCTAAAAAGCTTTTTCCGGCTGAATCGCCGGTGGGTAAAGTCATAGAATATCCTAATAATAACCTATTAACGGTGAAAGGCATCCTTAGGGATATCCCTGAGAACTCGAGTTTAAAGTTTGATTTCATTGTTTCGAATCAAATCGAAGAGGGGAATGATTCAAGCTGGTGGCCGCTTTCGACGAACACTATTATTAAAACGATCCCCAACACTGACATCGAAAGCACCAAACAAATGGCAAATACGATTTGGAGAGAAAATATTAAATACGAACAATTTAGTATTGATCTGTTGCCTATCGAAAAGTACAGGTATGGCGCTAATTTTGGGGCTTTTAATGCGAAGCATGGTAATTACCTGAAGTTATTTTCATTTATTGGGATTGCTATACTGATATTACTATTAGCTTCCTTAAACTACATCAATCTGGTGTCCGCTTATCTAATTAAAAGAACAGGGGAAGTGAGTATCCGAAAAATTCACGGGGCAAGTTCCAAAACTATTTTGAAATACTTTCTTGTAGAATCCGCTATTAATTCGATTATTGCGAGTGTAATGGCTATTCTTTTGTCTGCATTGTTCATTCGTTATTTTAAATTAATTTTAGATGTTAATATTTCTTCAAGGTATCTGATAATTAGTTACATTTTAGGGACGATTGGAGCATTCCTGATGATTGGAATCATCTCGGGCTTATATCCTGCACTGCTTACGAGCTCCTATTCGCCTTTCTCTAAAATTCAAAGCAACAGGTCTTCGGTTTATCAAGGCCGGTTAAGAAATGCTTTCGTAATCAGTCAATTTATCTTATCAATTTCACTGACTATCGTTTGTTTGTTTATCATTCGGCAAACTAGCTACTTAAATAATTTCGATTTAGGATACAATTCTCATAATATTGTTGAAATTTACTTGCCCCCTCAGGGCGAGAAAGATTTTGAGACCATAAAAAATAATCTTCTGTCGAATCCCAATATCACACAAGTTTCTTTTGCGGGGAATTCACCTGTTGATGTGAGCCCGTTTTTCATGACAGACAACTGGAAATGGGATGGATCAGAGGAAGGAGCTTCAACCTCCATTTATCGTTTGACTGTGGATGATTCCTACCTAAACATTTTCCAAATCCCACTTTTGGAAGGAAGGAATTTCTCAGGAGCAAAAACGGATGAAACTAAAGTGATAATAAATGAAAAGCTATCGCAATTACTTGGCTTTAGCAGTCCAATTGGTAAGATATTATGGCAAGGTGAAAATAAATTTGAAATTATTGGAGTTGTTAAAAATTTCCATTTTCAGAACCTTTCCAACACTATTCAACCACAGTTATTCGCCTACAGCGCTACAAAGAATAGAATGTTTGTGGAAATCAATCAAAACACAGAACCAGGACTAAATGCCATAAAAAATCAATTTACTCAGTTTTACGACCAACTATTCAGTTATAGTTTTATCGATGATCAGGTTAAAAGTTTGTATGTAAATGAAAATAAAATTTCACTTGGAATTATTGTGTTTACCATTTTAACCATTCTCCTATCCTGTATCGGACTGATTGGTCTAATTACCTTTAACACTGAATTGAAAACGAAGGAAATTGGTATAAGAAAAGTATGTGGTGCAAAAATTACGGAGATTGTTGTTTACCTTAATCAAGATATTCTGAAATGGTTCCTAGTAGGAGTTGTGATTAGCGCTTGGATATCCTGGTATCTCATGACAAAATGGCTCGGGAATTTTGCATACAAAATCTCATTAAACTGGTGGGTATTTCTATTGGGTGCACTCATAATTTTTACGATTACTGCACTTACAATAAGTTGGCAATCCTGGAAAGCTGCAAGAGCAAATCCTGTAGAGACATTGAAATATGAGTAGAATTCAAAAATATGGCAATAAGAGGTTCAGTCCTACCCCTTGCTGGTTGACGAGATCTCTTCTTGTCATTAGCTTTTGAAAGAAATGAAAAGTCAATCCGCCGCGCTATTAATTACTCATCACTAAAATGCATTCTGTTTGCTTTAGGCTATTCCTAGTTCATATTTCACTCTATTGCACATCACGTACATGATTTCTCCGGGCACTTTTACAATGGCTTATTTTGCATTGCCTTTCAGGCATCTTTCCTGATAGCATTTCCCCTCTCCCATAGCTTTTTCTATATCAAAGGTCTGATGTCCTAACTAAACGAGCCCTGGCTTGCAGCACGAGCAAAGATGCCCAATATGTTTATAACAAAAGTAACCGTTGCACAACTCGACAAATTGAATAATTCACTACCTTTTTCCAGCTTGAAAAAAATCAACACCTATAAATCAACTCGTCCTATTTGTATGAAAATAGTATATTATGCGGTTTTCTATATTTTTGAGTTACGTAACAAACACAAATGCTAAATTTCATGGGTTCTGATGAACAGTGCCAAAGTTTAGTACAATTAACAAATACCGGTGGACTCACCTACCTTATTTTAGGGGTATGTGATTAAACTGAGGTCTGTCCAAAATATAAACGTCATATTTCGAATGCAAGAAATTCAGGTAAGAAACCTTAAAGAGCCCAATTTGTCAGGTAGTTTTGCGATGAGTCATCTCGATGCTTTACTCGCTGAATGCGATATGCTTGAAAGAATTCACCGTCATAATTTCTATTTTATACTGGCTATTGAAAAAGGAGACGGCGAACATCAAGTTGATTTTGCCAACTATCCAATTAAGGATTACTCCATTTTTTTTCTACGTCCCGGACAAGTTCATCAACTTCTATTAAAAGCAGGAAGCAAAGGCTACTTAATGGGATTCGTCCCCAGTTTTATCTCTACTGAAAATAAGCAGAAAAGACGAGCATTTCGCCTCGCAAGCCTGAATAACTATTACCAGCTCGATGCTAAAACTTATCGAAAATACATTCCTATTTTGGAATGTATTTTTAATGAGTATGCTAATAAGGAGCTAATGTACCTGGAAAGCATTCGGGCAAATCTGGATCTTTTGTTTATAGAATTGTTCCGACATACCAAAAACGCTAACATTTCAACGGGCAACAATGCATATGTCCAGGCGCTCCTTGAAGATCTTTTAGAGATGTTAGAAATTCATATTTATGAGAATAAACAAGTGAGCTATTATGCCCAAAAGCTAAAACTAACTTCCTATCAGATCAATGCCATAACAAAAAAGACTTTAGGAAAAACCTGTTCTCAACTAATCAATGAGCGCATTACACTTGAAGCTAAGAGAAACCTTATGGCAAGCTCAAGCCAAGTCAAAGAAATTGCTTATCATTTAGGTTTCGAAGACCCCTCCTATTTCATTCGATTCTTTAAAAAGCAGACAGGACAAACACCCGAATCCTTTCGGCAGAATTTTAAATAAGTCCTATTCATCTTGAGTTTTGTCCTATTAGTGAGCTTATTTCCTGATCTATTTTTGTTGGAAATAAAAAACATCAATATGAATTCAATCGTACAAACAATTTTAATTGGCATAGGAGCTACGCTTACCATGGATGGATATGCCTTGATTTTAAAAATCCTGGGTGTTAAATCTCTTGATTATCAATTTGTGGGGCGCTGGATAGGCCACTTTCCTAATGGTAAATTTTTTCATCAGAAGATTACAGATGCACCACCTGTTTCCCATGAGCAAATTTTGGGCTGGATCGCTCATTACCTTATCGGGATCACCTTTGCCTTTTTATTGCTATTCGTTTTTGGCGAAAAATGGTTCCAGACCCCAACATTTACTCCCGCACTACTTGTGGGTATAATCACCATTATTGCTCCTTTTTTTTTGATGCAACCTGCTTTTGGTTTTGGCATAGCAGGTTCAAATTTACCTGATCCCAATAAAGCAAGACTGATGAGTCTTATCACACACTCAGTCTACGGATCTGGTTTATACCTAAGTACTCTGATATTAAATCAAATAACAAAACTCTTTTAAACGTCATTCAAAAAATGAATGCCATTCGAAGTTTACTGTCAAAAACAAATTCTGGATATTTATTCAGAATCATAAGTCTATAAATATTTAATTAAGAATCATTAAATTAAGCTTCATAGAAATATAATTTAAGTAAATTTATTACGCACGACTTGCTTGATAATAATCCCATCTCTTTAAAAAAAAAGCTTATGAATCCAATGGCACTCAGAGAAATGACAATGGCATTTCAGAAGAGCAGAATAGTATTAACGGCTTACGAATTGGATCTTTTCACATTTATCGGTAAAAACGATTACAATTCTGAAACAATTTCAAAAGCCTTAAACTCTCATAAAAATGCTACAGAACGATTGTTAAACGCTCTTGTCGCTTTAAACCTATTGATAAAAACCAATGGGAAGTACAGCAATACAAAGGAAAGCTATCAACAGCTTTCGAAAGACAGTCCGGATTATTTGGGTGGATTGATGCATATGAATCATTTATGGCATACCTGGAGTCAGTTGACTGATGTGGTGAAAACCGGAAAGCCTGCCCAGGCAACTGAAATTAACCAAAGAGGTAATGAATGGCTGGAGGCATTTATCAGTGCCATGCACGATAGAGGAAAAAAGCAAGCCCCCTCTCAAATTTCAAAACTCAACTTACAAAATGTAGAATCGGTATTGGATGTCGGTGGAGGTTCGGGTTGTTTCTCTATGGAATTCATAAAGAGAAAACCGGATTTAAAAGCTGCAATTTTCGATTTACCCAATGTCATCCCGATTTCAAAAAGAATTGTTGAAGAAGAAGGTTTTTCCGGTAAAATTGAACACTATAGCGGCGACTACACGAGGGATGAACTTCCCCTAGATTTCGATTTGATCTTTTTGTCGGCCATCATTCACAGCAATTCATACGAAACCAACCAGGCCTTAGTAAAAAAGTGCTACAATTCTTTAAATGCCGGTGGTCAAATAATCATTCAGGATTGGATCATGAACGATGCAAAAACAGAACCTGCACAGGGGGCTATTTTTTCGATTAATATGCTGGTTGGGGTTGAAGGTGGTAATTGTTATTCCGAAAATGAAGTCAGTCAATGGATGAAAAAAGCCGGTTTTACCGATATCTCAAAACGGGTATTGGAATCAGATATCGCACAAGTAATTGGGTTTAAAAAGAATTAAATGATGAAACATACAGGATCATGCCTTTGTGGCAAAATTAGCTTCGAGATAGATGGCGATTTTGAAAGTTTTTTTCTTTGTCATTGTGAATATTGCCGTAAGGATACCGGCTCTGCTCACGCTGCAAATTTGTTTTCTTCAACCGCACGCTTAAAATGGTTATCAGGTGAGAATCAAGTCAAAACATTTCAATACAAATCAACCAGGCATTTCAAAAGCTTTTGCCCGAACTGTGGATCTGCACTCCCAAATATACAGATAGATGGTAAACATCTGGTTGTTCCCGCAGGCTGTCTCGAAACTGATGTTCCCATTCAAGCTCAGGCTCATGTCTTTTTAAAAAGCAAAGCAAACTGGGATACTAACTTAGAAAATCTTCCCAAATTCGACCAGTTCCCAAAGAAAGATTGCAACTGAACCAAGATTACAATGGGGCAACTATCACAAATCAATTAAAAGAATGCCAGAAAAAAACTCAAGAACAAACTATATTGAACATCCTTTTATCAAAAAAGACAGTCGATATAATACTCAAAACAACGAATACTCATCATAAGAGATCGTTCAATCCTGTTCGCAATGGGAACAGAATGGCTATAGTAGCTCCAATATCTTCATGGGATGGTGTTTCGAGACGGAAGATGAAATTGTTCCCGGGCAGTATCACATGGCGGCTCATGACACCGATGAGAACTTAATCGTAGAAAAGCGCTTTGTGGTGGAGTAGCGTATTTTTCAACATTAAACTGTAACAATTTAAAAAAGGCTGTCCATACAATAAGATGGATAGCCTTTTGTTTGACTCCTGCAGATTTATTATCTGCTCGCCCGAGTTGACAAAAACAATCCTTATAACTTATTCGTCGGATTCGCGTTCAAGCCTGAGCTGCCATCCGTATGACTTCCGCTCTTCTCATTCAAATCTTTACTATCAGACTCACTTTTCGTAGGTGCATCTGTTCCCTCCACCTTCATTCCTCTATAATCTTTAGGATCAAGAATCACACCGGTGCGATAAACAATAGACAAACGACTGGAGGCAAATTCCAAAATAACCATCTCATTATTCTCCAAATCGATTACGGTTTGGTAAAGAGAAGACTGAGTTCCCGATTGAGAAAGAAACAGAACCTTTTTAGGCATATCAACACTTTGGGGTACCTGAACAGTATATTGCTTCACTGCGCAACTTGTGAACAGTAAAGCAAAAAACAAAACTAAAAATGCATTTTTCATCAGTAGAAGCATTAGGTTATCATTAATGTATATACAACTCCAGCGTGTCAAAAATCATACCATTAAACCAATATCACACTAATTCTCAAAAAATTTAAACCAAGATGAATACATGCACTTCCTAATATCCTAATTAACTGTTAATCTACTAAATACAGTCTATTCAGAGATGAAAAAAGCCCAATCACCACACTTGCAAAACCCAGGAAAATGCCTTTAAACTTGGATTTCTCAAATATTTAATTATAATGGACTACGATATTTTAATTTAAAAAAGATAAATTTTTATGGTTGAAACAAAAGTATTTAATACTAAGAACAAACCGAATTTAGAAGAAAAAAGTAACCTAATTAACTTCCTATTTGACAACTTGCAGGAATACGGAGATCCCAAACCCGATATTGAAAAAGCAGTTGCTTATGCATTGAAAGAAAGCGTTTCTTTTGGTGGATTCATTTTGGTGTCGTACTTACACGATGAGATTTCAGGTGCAGTAGTCGTTAACCAAACCGGAATGAAAGACTATATTCCGGAAAATATCCTGGTTTATATTGCAACTCACAAAAACCACAGAGGGAAAGGAATAGGAAAAGCCCTAATGCAAAAAGCCATCGACTCCGCAGAAGGAAGCATTGCTCTACATGTTGAACCCGAAAATCCAGCACGATTTTTATACGAAAAAGTTGGGTTTAGCAGCAAGTATATAGAAATGCGATATAAAAAGGAGAAATAATGGCGTTTATAACATTAGATATAAAAAAACTAGAAGCAAATTTTAACTACCTCAACACACTGTTTAAAAAGAATAATATTGAACTGTCTATCGTTTCAAAAATTTTGAGTGGAAACAAAACGTTTTTAAGCGAATTATTGAAATTTGATATTAAACAGGTGTGCGACTCTCGTGTTTCGAATTTACAGGTTATAAAATCCATCAAACCTGATATTGAAACAATTTACATTAAACCGCCTGCTAAACGTTCAATAGCAAGTATCGTAAGATACGCGGATATCAGCTTAAATACTGAATTTGAAACCATAAAGCTCCTGTCAAAAGAAGCCAAAAAGCAGAATAAAACTCATAAAATCATTATTATGATTGAATTGGGCGAGCTTAGAGAAGGTGTTCTCGGTGAGGATTTTATGGATTTTTATGAAAGTGTGTTTCAGTTGGAAAACATACAGGTTGTGGGAATTGGAGCAAATCTGTCGTGCTTGTATGGTGTTTTACCCAATCACGACAAGTTAATTCAGCTCAGTTTGTACGAACAACTGATTGAAGCTAAATTTAACAAACAAATCCCCTATGTTTCAGGGGGTTCATCTGTAACAATCCCCTTGATTTTTCAAAATCTTTTACCTAAGGGGATTAACCATTTCAGGGTAGGCGAAACCTTATTTTTAGGGACAGACATTTACAACAATACCAAATTTAAGAAAATGCATTCGGATGTGTTCCGTTTGTATTCTGAGATAATTGAACTCATCGAAAAGCCTGTTGTTCCGATGGGCGAATTTGGGACAAATGTTGAAGGTGAAAGCTTTGAATTTGACCAGTCGAATATTGGAAAAACATCGTATCGGGCAATTATTGATTTGGGTCTGCTCGATGTGGAACCAGATCATCTTGAATTGATTGATAAAAACATCAAATTTGCAGGTGCAAGTTCAGATATGATTGTCATTGACCTTGATGAAAATAAAAAGAACTATAAGGTTGGTGATTTAATTGAATTCAAATTAGATTATATGGGTATTCTCAGAATCATAAATTCTAAGTATATTGATAAGAAAATTAAAAACGGGAATTAAATTCCGGTTTAGGCAAAAATAAGGTATAACAGTTGGAACGGTCCTGGCCGTTCCAACTTTATCCTAAGCTATTAGAGATCACCTGAAATCCGGTTCAGTCCATATGCAAAAAAACCGAATCTAAAATTTAAAGGTCGTATCAAACTGAATGCATGAGTCCATTGATTTTAAAGTAAATAACCAAGCATGATTGAAATCTACTACAAAAACAATGAGGTACAAACTTACGAGTCTGTAAATGAAATTGAATACCAAGCCGATTCCATTTTTAGTATTCGGTTTATCGGATTCCATCATTCCGATTTGGAAACAATTGCCCAAAAATTCGATCTGGACTTAACTTCTTTCAGTAAAAAAGAGGATATCGAAATCAGTTCGCATTATATCGAATCCAACACGCAACTATCTTTAAACTTTACGATTCCAAGCTATTCAGCCAACACTTATTTTGAAGAAAAGGATATTTACATTCTGATTAAAAACAATATTGTTTTTACATTTCTTTCACCTGATATCGAGGAAAGTTTAAATCAATTAACCCAGTATATCTACAACCTTAAGAGCACTTCATTTGAAAGCTATCATCAACTCTTTCTGTTTCAGATTGGTGTCATCTCGGACTACTATGCCGATATCGTTGAACTGATTTCAAAAAAAATAAAGGATCTTTTTCAAAAAACGCTTCAATCCAAACAATTTAAAGAGAATGATCTGGATTATATTGCAGCCTTAAAATTCAATAACCTGCTCATTAGAGAGTCCCTCTCTGAATTTCAAAAAATCCTTCTCTTATTAAAAAAGAGCAGTAAGTATAACGACACTTCATTCGATAAGATAAACGAAGAAATAGACGACCTGACAGTCATTGCAGACTATTTACGCTATAACTTCAACCGATTGGATGACTTGAGTGGGAATATCAATAGTAAAATCGAATTGGAACAAAACAAGATTTTCAAAATCCTGACCATCATCACCGTTTGTATTTCCTTACCAACCCTGATTGTCGGCATCTATGGCATGAATTTTAAATACATGCCCGAATTACAATGGGTTTTGGGATATCCCCTTATTATTCTGCTTCTGATTTTAAGTTTTATCTTTCCATTAATCTATTTCAAAAGGAAAAAATGGTTTTAGCCTGAAATCGGCCCTAACCAGGCATAATTCCCTCTCAATTAAAGAGAAAGATCTTGTTATCTTATCCGTTTCATCGAAAGAATTGGAATGCGTTCAACGAGCATCTGGTTCTCTTCTTTTTGCATTTGAATTTTCCGAACCACATCCATTCCGCGGATGACTTTTCCAAAAGCGGCAAACCCCTGCCCATCTGGATTTCGAAGTCCGCCTGCATCCAATTGAGGCTGATCGCCTACGCAAATAAAAAACTCGGTACTGGCCGAACCCGGCAGATTGCGCGCCATCGAAATCACACCATCTTTGTGTAGAATGCCCGTTTGATCGGTTCGTTCGTGACGGATGGTCGGCATGCTATCGACAATAGAATCGTGAAATAAACCGCCCTGTATCACCTCAATCTTAATCTCTCTCCCCTCCTGATTGTTCATGTGCACAACCCTATAGAAACACGCCTCAGCAAAAATACCCTTGTCTACATTGGCTAAAAAATGTTTGGCTGTAATCGGTGCTTCGTTTTCATAGATCTCTAATTCTATCATCCCCAAATCGGTTTTAATTTCAACAAGGGGGTATTGCGGTTTTGAACAGGCAAACAGGCAGCAACAAAGAAAAATAAAGGCAGTGCAGGGTTTCATTCTTAAATCGGGACTTTAAATTAGGTTAGACATTCGGTCATGCAATTTGCTCTCTTTTATTGAATTATACAAGCCTAACCCCCAAATAAAATCTGAAAACAGCATCTTATTTAGACTGACTCTATCATTTCAAAAAATTAGTGATACCTTTGTGAAACGTTAAGTAATAACAATCATCCAATCTCTGTTGACAAGATAAATACACAACCATTTTATTATTAGAAAGCTTGCTATTTTCTATTAACAAAATCATTTAAAATTGGAACTAACACGAGAATTTATAAAAAGCTTACCCAAAGCAGAACTTCATTGCCATTTGGATGGATCGATGCGCGTTGAAACCATTATCGATCTAGCCAAGCAGAATCAGGTTGAATTACCCGAAAAAGATCCTGAAAAATTGCGCAAAATACTGGAAGTCGGTCACAATTGTAAAAGCCTCACCGATTATCTACGACCATTTGATATGACCTGTTCGGTTCTGCAAACCAAAGCTGCTTTGGAACGGGCCACTTACGAACTGGCTGAGGATTGTGCCGAAGAAAACATCAGATATCTCGAGATTCGCTTCTCTCCTATTCTTCATGTTGAAAAGGGCCTGTCGCTAAGTAAAGTGGTTGAAGCCGTGCTCGATGGTAAAAGCCGAGCCGAAAAGGATTTTGATATCACCATTGGGATCATCATCTGCGGGCTGCGTCATTTAAGTCCTGAAACAACCAATATCCTGGCCGAACTTTGCGTTGCCTATAAGAATTACGGCGTTGTGGGCTTCGATTTGGCTGGTGCCGAAAAAAACTTCCCTGCCAAAGACCATAAAGAAGCCTTTTATCTGATCATCAATAACAATATCAACACAACGGTGCATGCGGGCGAAGCCTACGGACCGGAATCCATCCATCAGGCCTTGCATCATGTAAGAGCCAACCGAATTGGACATGGCACCCGACTAAAAGAAGATGGCGATCTGCTCAACTATGTGAATGACCATCGTATTCCGCTTGAAATGTGCATCACCTCGAATCTTCAAACCAAAGCGATTGAATCCTATTCCCGACACCCCATTCGTTTCTATTTTGATATGGGGCTAAGGGTCACCATCAATACGGATAACCGATTAATTTCGAAAACCACACTGACCGACGAATACATGTTGGCCATTAAGGAATTTAATTTCTCTCCTAAAGAAATAAAGTACCTGATTACGAATGGTTTTAAATCGGCTTTTCTTCCCTTAAATCAAAAAGTGAAGTTATTAAGACGAATCAGTCAGGAACTGAAAGAAAAAGGCCTGGAAATCCATAAGGATTATATTTAAGCTCTTTATAAGGATGCAATAGTTTTTTTTAAACGCCATTATTGCATCCTTTTTCAACAACAGATCTCAATTTTAAGACAGCTGATCAGGATTTTAGTGCAGGTTATTTGAATTCTGAAACAACTTATTAAGATTTTAGAGCAAGTAATTTAAATTTTAAGACAACTAATCAGAATTTTAGAGTAGGTTATTTAGATTTTGAAACGACTTACTAAGATTTTAGAGCAAGTAATTTAAATTTTAAGACTACTGAGCAGAATTTTAGTGCAGGTTATTTGAATTTTGAAACAACTTATTAAGATTTTAGAGCAAGTAATTTAAATTTTAAGACTACTGAGCAGGATTTTAGTGCAGGTTATTTGAATTTTGAAACAACTTACTAAGATTTTAGAGCAAGTAATTTAAATTTTAAGACTACTGAGCAGGATTTTAGTGCAGGTTATTTGAATTTTGAAACAACTTATTAAGATTTTAGAGCAAGTAATTTAAATTTTAAGACAACTAATCAGGATTTTAGCGCAGGTTATTTGAATTCTGAAACAACTTACTAAGATTTTAGAGCAAGTAATTTAAATTTTAAGACTACTGAGCAGAATTTTAGTGCAGGTTATTTGAATTTTGAAACAACTTATTAAGATTTTAGAGCAAGTGATTTTAATTTTAAAGCAAGTGGCGTATCTTTTAAAGCAACAGATCTAAATTTTAGTGGAGCAAATTTGATTTTGAATCAAAGTGAAAAAAACGAACACTGCCCTATCCTTCGAAAAACCCGGGACAACGCACTCAGAAACCCCTTAATAGAGAAATGCGTAGAGAATTGAATTGTTATACTCTGATTATGAGTAAGCTGTAAATATCAGAGTATGACTAAACCCCATATCTGTTCAGACTTGAATCGGGGTAACAATTTCCTTCTCCCGGTTCCTGAGCTGTTATATCGAGACGCCGCACTGAGCGTAGTCGAAGTGTTGCCGAGATGCTGTCGAAGGATGAGGGGTGGCAAACTCTGCTTGGCGGGGTGGTGAAAACAAGTGATTTTTTGAGTTTTTAGAAGAACTAATAGATGAGGTTAAAAGAACCACCTCGCCTTCTCCCGATAATTCGGAAGAAGGCACTCCTCCTTAAAAAGGAGGAGAAAGAAGAGCTCTTTAATTTATTGAAAACTCTCTCAAAATCAACTAACAGTTTCCCCTCCTTTATGAGGAAGGGTGGCGAGTTTACTCGACGGGGTGGTGTTTCCTTTTTGCTTCATAAGCCCATGTGATTTAAACCTCTAGTTTTAGCCCCACAAAAGATAGCGAAAACACCAGGCTTCCAGACTGAAAATTGTCAGAGAGCCAAATCAAAAGCTATCCCCGCTATATAAATCACATTTTATCTCTTAAGAACCTCTAAGACTTTTCTGATTTTCCCTTCCCAATTTGACATTTGCTCTTTTATTATGAAGAGTCATTCTATTTTACATCTGTTTATCGTTTTACTTAGCTCCATCATCCTGTTTCGTTCAAATAAATTTTAAATTTAGTGTACCCTATTCAAAGGGGTTGTTATCCTGCATATTGGAATGACAGCAGTACTTTTTTAATAGAACATAAGAGAAATAACATTAATATTGATGTTATACAATCGTTGTGTTTAATAATAAACAACCCAAATATGAAAAGAGTTCTAAAGATCAAGTGGTTAATATCCTTTGCTGTTATTAGTTCCGTATTTTTATCCCTTAGTTGTGAAACCATTACTGAGCGAGAATTTGATATTGAATTTGTATATCGCAATAATTCAAAATCTCAATTAGAATTAGTTTTAATGGGTATAATACAAGAATCCGAAACTTTATCAACCTCTGAAGGTTCTTTGAAAAGTATATTAATTTCTCCCAATGATGAAATCGTAATTAAAGGTACTTTTCCCACAAATAACAAAAATGTAGAAAGGCCAATAGGTATATTGAAACAGAACAACTTACTTGGAGATTCAATAAAGATAATCTTTAATTCAGAACTACTTTTAATTTTTAAGAAAGATGAAGCAGGGAAAGATGGCCTCTACCTTGAATCAAATTATCAATATGAAAAATTAGATGACTTATCATTTAGATATTCATATTTTTTTACCGACGAGGACTATACTAATGTCACGATATTAGAGGAGAATTAGAAATTACTAAACAAACAAAAGCTAAATTGTCATGGGCGGTGATGAGCAGTTTGATAGTTTAGTCCAATTAATAAAAAGCAGCAAGCCATAAAATTGGTTTGTTCAAAAATATAAACAAATTTACTCGGCTTGCTTCTTTAGCGATTTGATAAGATTACTCTTTGAAATCGCCCACGAAAACTTATCAAGACCGTTGTGGTTAATGCAAGAGAAAATAAATGACACTTGAAGATTTAGGATATAATTTAGAATTAGAAAACTACAGAAAAGACCAAAATCTTGAGTGTTTTGGTGTGGGACGCGTTATCTCAGAACACAAGGAAAGATATGTTGTGAAAACCCCTGAAAAAGAATATGAAGGTGAAATAGTTGGAAACTTGCGTTTTACAGCACAGAATAGGTCTGATTTCCCTGCTGTTGGTGATTGGGTCGCAATATCTGAATATGACAACAATAAAGTGCTTATTCATTCTGTCTTCCCAAGAAAAACAATTATTGAAAGACAAGCGGTGGGAAAACAAGGAGAAAAGCAAATCATAGCAACAAATATTGATTATGCCTTCATTGTTCAAGCTGTTGACAGGGATTTTAACATTAACAGAATTGAAAGATATTTGACCCTTTGCAATACATCCAAGGTAAAACCAATTATCATTCTCAATAAAATTGATTTGATAAATGATAGCAAATTATCAGAGTTGGTTAGTAAAATTCAAGAAAGGATAAAACAAGTACTGATAATTCCCATAAGCAATGAGTCTCAAAAAGGATTTGAAAAATTCAAAACAATTATTGAAAAAGGTAACACCTATTGTTTATTGGGCTCATCAGGAGTAGGAAAATCTACCTTGTTGAACAACTTATCAGGTAAACAGTTGATGAAAACCAATACGATTAGTGCAAGTACAAACAAAGGGCGACACGTTACAAGTCACCGTGAACTATTAGTTCTCGAAAATAGTGGGATTCTAATAGACAATCCGGGAATGAGAGAAGTTGGAATTGCAGATTCTAAGGATGGATTAGAAATTACATTCAACGCAATAATTGAATTGTCCAAAGACTGTAAATTTAAAGATTGTACACATACCACTGAAGTAGACTGTGCCGTTTTAAAGGCCGTTGAAAGTGGCGAAATAGACAAATCATCCTACGAAAACTTCTTGAAAATGGAACGGGAAAAAGAGCATTTTGAATCAACCATTGCAGAAGCGCGTAAAAAAGACAAAGATTTTGGAAAAATGATTAAAAACTATAAAAAATCGAATAAGGACTAAGCACAACAATGTATATACAAATAAAACTAATTACACATTTATAAGAACCTGGTACAACTAATGCGTGACCTACATAAAAAACATATCAAAATTTAACAATTTACAATGAAAAAAATCTACTATCTCTTACTACTTGTTTTAATTTCTTGCAGTTCAAATGAAGAAAGTATCTCACCAAATGAAGAAGAATATACAAAAGAAGAAATCCTAATAGAGAAAATTAAAAAAATTAAAATCGTTTCTGAGTTTGGATTACAATCCAACGAATTAGAAGAGAAACTTAAATCATATGGTTACACACTATCACAGGACGAGGATAATATATTAGTTATAACACCAGAAAATACTTATGGAAAATATCACACATTAATTAAGTATAATGGAGATATCGTTTGTCCAATAAAAGGTTATTCTTTTAAGATTTATGAAAATACAGAGGGTGACGGTGAGCCTTCTATTGTACAAGAGTTTTTCTATGAAAACAACCAAAATTATTCAACAAACAATCCATTTTTCCAAGTACAAATCTCATTTGAAAAAGTAAGTGAGAATACCTATGAATTAGTTAAAAATTGGATAAAAGAACTTGGAATAGTTACAGCCAGTTTTGAACAAGTTAATAATTTAACATATACAAAAGAAAGAGCTTCACAATCCAATTTGATAGTTGAGATTGGAGAACATTCAAACTTTGTTTTTAAAGATGTAGTTTTCGTAAGAATTTATGAAAACAAAACTCCCATTTATGCTCAATAATTTTAAATTATTAAATAGCAAAATCCACGCAAAACCTATAACATGACCATTTTTGATAAGATTAAGAAAAATTAATAGTGGCTGGAAGAAAATCACTAACAGAAAAGTGGACTCAGAAAGATTCTGAGTCCACTTTTTTGTTTTTGGCAAACCGATCTGAATAAATTGAACCGAAGCCTGATTAGTTCAGATTCATTTTATATCGCATTTAAACTTTGGTAAAGGTTTCCCCTTCTTCAACCGGATCAAATACACCATCATCATTATCATCAGATATCACCGTCAGTTTGTTACCTGAAACCACAAATTTAACTTCAAACTGGTCCTCAATTTCAAACTCATCATCTAAAAGCAAATCCCATTCAGGATCATCGGGGGTATAATAAACCATTTCATAGGTCTCTTCATCAGCAATTATACCAAGCCTAGTAATCGTAAGCATAAAAATATTTCCAAGCTCCGAATAGTTCCCCTGAACCGACATAATATCGACCCATTCCTCATCGATATACAAGGCCAGGGTCATTTTAAACGTAGTTTCGGTAATAACCAGCACTTGCTTTTCAAGCCCTGATTCATCGGTTAACTGCCAGGTTCCCACATAAGATGGTATCACATGATTACCATTACCATCATCATCGTCATCATCCTTACAGGAATTCACGCTAAACATGAGGCACATCATCAACACCACTGTCAGCCATCTCATCGACATTTGTTTTTGAATAAGCATAATTTTAAAATTATGGAGTGAATATTGTTTTTTCTAAACACTTATGCTTTATCGAGGATGAATCACCTATAAATTTACGCCAATTCCTGCAATATTTAATTAAGAAAATACAGATTTAATCATGCCAAACAGGTCTGTACAAAGAAGTTAGAATGTATATAAATAAGAATCCCGACCAGAAAACCAGCCGGGATTAATTCTTAAGATTTAAGCAAAGTTATAAAAATGAGTTCAGAACGTACCTGAACCCATTTTCCCTTTACACAAAACTAATCTTTAAAAAAGATCAGCTAACAAATTATCTTCAACAAGGTTAGGCAAAGTAACCTTTAAGTCAGGACGACGTTCCATCTCACGCTTGATAGCGAACATGGCCTCATCGTTTCTCGCCCATGAACGACGGGCAATACCATTGTTTACATCGTAAAACAACATGCTCTTAAGGCGGGCATCCGCTTCAGGTGTTCCGTCAAGTAACATACCGAAACCACCGTTCATCACTTCACCCCAACCTACACCACCACCATTGTGGATAGATACCCAGGTTGCGCCTCTAAAGCTGTCGCCAATCACATTGTGGATCGACATATCAGCTGTAAACTTAGAACCATCGTAGATGTTTGATGTTTCACGGTATGGCGAGTCAGTTCCACTCACATCGTGATGATCACGACCCAATACAACGGGACCAATCTTTCCGGCAGCAATAGCATTATTGAAAGCTTCTGCAATTTTCGAACGACCTTCAGCATCGGCATACAAGATACGAGCCTGTGATCCCACCACCATCTTATTTTGTTTCGCTTCTTTAATCCAGGTAATATTATCCTGCATCTGCAATTGAATCTCTTCAGGAGAATTCTCTTTGATTTCCTGTAAAACCTGCATTGCAAGTTCATCAGTCATATCCAAATCTTCAGGCTTACCCGAAGCACATACCCAACGGAATGGTCCGAAACCATAATCGAAACACATTGGGCCTAAAATATCCTGAACGTATGATTTGTAACGGAAGTCGATGCCATTTTCTGCCATAATATCGGCACCGGCACGTGAAGCTTCAAGCAAGAACGCATTTCCGTAATCGAAGAAATATGTACCCTTAGCTGTGTGATTGTTCACCGCAGCCGCATGACGACGCAAGGTTGCCTGTACTTTCTCTTTAAACACTTCCGGTTCTTCACGAATCAATCGGTTTGATTCCTCGTATGAGGTATCAACAGGATAGTAACCCCCGGTCCATGGAATATGAAGAGAAGTCTGATCGGACCCCACATGAATGAAGATATCTTCCTGATCAAAACGTTCCCAAACATCAACCACATTTCCAATAAATGCAATCGAAACAACCTCTTTCGCTTCCTGAGCTTGTTTTACACGTGCAATCAGCTCGTCCATCGAATCAATTAGGATATCAACCCATCCTTGCTCGTGACGCTTGGTCGCCGCCTTAGGATTCACCTCAGCAGCAATTGTGATACAACCCGCAATATTACCTGCTTTAGGCTGAGCACCACTCATACCACCCAAACCAGCTGTCAGGAAAATTTTACCCGCAGGGGTCTCACCTTTTTTCAAAATCTTACGGAAGGCATTCATAACGGTAATGGTTGTTCCGTGAACAATCCCTTGTGGTCCGATATACATGAAAGAACCCGCAGTCATTTGTCCGTATTGTGACACACCCAGCGCATTAAATTTCTCCCAATGATCAGGCGACGAGTAGTTCGGAATAACCAAACCATTGGTTACAATCACACGAGGGGCTCCTTTTGATGAAGGAAATAAACCCATTGGGTGACCCGAATACATATGAAGCGTTTGCTCGTCAGTCATGGTTGCCAAATACTGCATAGTTAGCAAATACTGCGCCCAGTTTTGGAATACAGCACCGTTTCCACCATAAGTAATCAACTCTTCAGGATGCTGAGCAACAGCCGGATCCAGGTTGTTTTGCATCATCATCATGATACCGGCAGCCTGCTGCGACTGAGCAGGATACTCTTCGATTGGACGAGCATAAATTTTATAATCAGGCTTGAAACGGTACATATAAATACGACCATAATCCAATAGTTCCTGGGCAAATTCAGTGGCTAACTCCTTATGCCAAGGCTTTGGAAAATAACGCAAGGCATTGCGAATGGCCAATTGCTTTTCTTCAACAGTTAAAATATCTTTTCTCTTGGGTGCCCGGTTGGCATCCTTCGGATAAGCTTTCTTTACAGGTAATTCAGCTGGAATCCCTTGTAAAATTTGTTCTTGAAACGTCATATTTTTAGCTTAAGTTTTGTGTTATATCTTTACAGTCTTTAAAGTTAATTCACTTTTAAAACCAAATGTTATTCTATTTTATTATTTGCAAAGATATTCTTAGTTTTGATACCTAACAATACTAGTTTTGTTAAGATTTAATAACTATGAGTAATCAAATAGAGTTTCGGCATTATAAATACTTCTTGGCTTTAGCCAAAGATTTGCATTTCAGAAAAGCGGCCGAACGCCTTTACATTTCGCAGCCGGGCTTAAGCCGTCAGATCAAACAAATGGAAAATGACCTGGGCATCAGCTTGTTTGAACGGCATAACCGAAAAGTGGAGCTGACGAAAGCCGGTTTGTACCTTCATCAAGAACTCACCAATACATTTAAAAGACTGGATGATGTGATTGCACACGCCAAATTATTAAATGATGGTATAGATGGAAACCTTAAACTGGGCTATGTGGGCTCAGCCATGCAAAAGGTGATCCCTGATCTGCTTCTAAAATACAAAAGCAAACACCCACGGGTTCTTTTCAATTTAAATGAAATGGACAACAACAAGCAGATTCAAGCCCTATTGAATCATGAAATCGATGTGGGTTTTGTGAGGATGGAACGCGTCCCAAGGGGAATCAATATTCAATCGGTTTTCGAAGATACGTTCTCGCTGGTCCTTCCAAAGGATCATGTCCTTAACGAATCGACCTTTGAAAATTTAAGTCAACTTAAAGACGAATCCTTTATTCTTTTTGATTCCTCATACAGTGAATCGTATCACGAAAAAGTGATGCAGATATTCGATCAAAGTCAGTTCACTCCTCTGATTTCACATTATACGGTTAATGCCAGTTCTATTTTCAGACTGGTTGAAAACAAATTTGGAGTGGCCATTGTTCCCACATCTTTGAAATTGGGCTACGATATGGGAATTAAATTCATCGAATTGAATAATATCCCGCAACGCACAACTTTAAAAATGGTTTGGAATAATATGAATACGAATCCGGTTCTTGATAATCTGATCAATACCCTTATCACTGAGAAGAAATAATTTATTTTTAACCCATAAAACATCGCTTATGAAGTTAAGAGAAAGCAATCCGGCTCTGTTATTAATTGATTTTCAGAAAGGTTTTGATGATGAAGCCTATTGGGGTGGAAACAGGAACAATAAGGATGCAGAAGTAAAAGCTGCTGAAATACTTTCGATATGGCGAGAATTAGATCTTCCCATCTATCACATTATTCATAGCTCGCAAGATCCCAAATCCCGATTACACCAATCGCATGCCGGATTCGAAATCTGCGATCAACTTAAACCTGTAGAGGGTGAGCCTCTCATTATTAAGAATGTAAACTCGGCCTTTATTGGTACCGACTTGAAAGAAAGGCTTGATAGTAATGGAATTACAGATTTGGTTATAGTGGGCCTGACAACCAACCACTGCATATCAACCACAGCCCGTATGGCTGGAAATTATGGCTATAAAGTCATTCTCATCGAAGATGCCACAGCCACATTTGATCGGATGGGTATAAAGGGTGAAAAATACCCGGCAGAGATGATTCACCAAATTTCGCTTTGCAATTTAAAAGACGAATTCGCAAGCATAATGAACACAGCACAACTACTTAAAACAATATAAAATACACGAGAATATGAAACGAGCCATGAGCAGTCCCTTTTCACACTCGGGATGATTATTGGCGACTTCCATATGACCTTAAAAAGAAAATTATAAACATATGAAAGTAAGTATTGAAAGAATAAATGACGACTATTTGATGGAAGCTAAAGGTGCCAGTGGTGTTCCCGTATTAATGGATAACTCGACACTTGAAAAGGTTCAGGGTGCCAGTCCTATGGAACTCCTGTTAATGGGCGTTGGCGGTTGTTCCGCCATTGATATCATCAACATCCTGAAAAAACAACGCCAGGTAATCAAATCCTATAAGGTTGAAATAGACGGCGAAACCCGGGAACTTGGAGATGCCAAACCTTTTAAAGCCATAACGCTTGAAATCTATTTGGAAGGTGATATACCTGCCGAAAAAGTCATACGTGCAGCAGCCTTAAGCTTTGAAAAATATTGCTCAGTGTCTATCACTTTACAAAGTTCCGTTGATATTCAGTACAAGCTCTTTTTAAACGGAGAGGTAATAATATAGAGTCTAAACCGTACAAAAACTCAATTTAAACGGTTTTCTTTAAGAAAGTGGCATTTCCTTATCAGAGGATCTGTCACTTTCTTTTTTCTATCCCATAACTAAACTGTTTTCTTACCCTTACAACCCGCCAATTCTATTTTTTATCGAAAACTGAACTTTGTTAGTGTTTTATGTTGGGCAGTTATCTATTTTAGTGGGCTTAAATGAGAATCTCTCACAAAGAGGGATTGGACAACTCAATCATAAACCAACAAACATGAAAAGAAACCTACTCACGCTCCTATTCGTTTTGATAGGAATTGGTGTGTTTGCACAGGAAACGCCTGTGACAAAAGCAAACTTTGAACTGGCGGCCAAATTTTCGCCAAACCGATTAAGAAAAATGGTCTTCTCGACCAGTGTAAATCCACACTGGTTAAAAAATGGTGAAAAATTTTGGTACACCTACCGCACTCCGGAAGGACAATTTTACTATTTAGTAGATCCTGTAAAAAACACAAAAAGCAAATTGTTCGATGTGGTTAAAATGGCTGCTGACATGAGTCGCCTGACCGGTGATCCATTCGACGCTCAACATCTTTACATTGATAAAATCAAATTCATCAATAATGAAAAAGTTCTTCAGTTTCAGGTAAAGAGTAAACTGGTTGAAGAAGAGGACAAAGATGAAGAGGGCGACAAGCAGGAAGAAAAGAACGATAAAGAGAAAAAAGATAAAGCCAAAAAGAAAATGGTTGCGAAAGTGTGGCACTTTGAATACACACTGGCTTCGAAAAAACTGAATTTGCTTGACGATTTTGAAAAGCCCCTTGAACAAAAAGACTGGGCATCTGTAGCACCAAACCAGGAATATGTGATTTTTGCCAAACAGCATAACCTATGGTGGATGGATGCTGAAAACTACAAAAAAGCTCAGAAGAATGAAAAGGACTCAACCATTGTTGAGCACCAGCTTACTACTGATGGTGTTGAGCATTACTGCTACGGCACCAACTCATATAGCAAAACCAATAGAGAAAAAGAAGAAGATAAAGACAAGAGAAAAGAGGCTTATGTCACCTTCTCTTCCGATTCGAAAAAATTTGCTTTAACCCGTGAAGACGAACGCGAAGTAAAAGATCTTTGGGTCATCAATTCGGTTGCCAAAGGCCGACCAACATTGCAAAGCTATAAATACCACATGGCTGGCGAGAAAGAAGCGCCTCAATACGAGCTCCAAATTTTCGACTGGGAAAGCAAGAAAGCGGTTAAAGTGAAAGCCAATGCTTTCAAAGATCAAACAATTTCTATCCTGACAGCTCCAAGACAAAAACGTAACGAAGCGGATGATGTCAAATTCTCGAAATGGATGAATAAGGGAAGTGATTTGCTTTATTTCAAACGCACAAGTCGTGATATGAAACGTGTGGACATTTGTACCGCAAATACCACAACTGGTGAAGTAAACATCCTTATAGAAGAACGCTTAAACACCTATATCGAAGGCAGAAGTCCTTTTGCATTGGTAAATAACGGAAAAGAACTGATTCATTGGTCAGAGCGCGATGGTTGGGCTCATTTCTACCTTTACGATGAAAAAGGAAAACTAAAGAATCAAATCACTTCAGGTCCTTGGCATTGCGATGGAATTCAAGGAATCGATGAGCAAAACCGTGTGCTTTATTTTACAGCCAATGCCCGCGAAAAAGGTGAAGACCCTTATTACTCGCATCTTTACCGTGTGAATTTCGATGGTACCGGCTTACAGATTCTAAATAAAGGCGACTTTAATCATGATTCGGATTTAAACGATCAAACTCATTATTTTGTCAATAATGCCTCCAGAGTAAATACCGCTCCCGTATCTGCCCTTTACAATTCAAAAGGGAATAAATTGATGGATCTTGAAACAACAGATTTAACCCGTTTATTCGAAACAGGATATCAATTCCCTGAAACCTTTAAAGTAAAGGCAGGCGACGGTATTACGGACATTTATGGCGTGATGTACAAGCCATTCGATTTCGATCCAAACAAAAAGTACCCCATCCTAACTTACGTTTATCCCGGTCCTCAGACAGAAGCGGTTTACAAAAGCTTCTCTGTGCGTATGGATAGAGCCGATCGTATGGCTCAACTGGGTTTCATCGTTGTAACTATGGGAAACCGTGGTGGTCATCCTGCCCGCTCGAAATGGTACCACAACTACGGTTATGGCAACCTAAGAGACTATGGTTTGGAAGACAAAAAAGTAGGTATCGAACAATTGGCTGACCGATACTCTTTTATCGATATCAATAAGGTCGGAATTTACGGTCACTCAGGTGGTGGATTCATGTCAACAGCTGCCATGTTGGTTTATCCCGATTTCTTTAAAGTTGCCGTATCTGCAGCAGGGAATCACGATAACAATATTTACAACCGCTGGTGGAGCGAAACGCATCATGGTGTGAAAGAAGTTGTGAGCGAAAAGGGTGATACCACTTTCCAGTATAAAATTGACACCAACCCTAGCCTGGCTAAAAACCTGAAAGGGAAATTGATGATTGTAACGGGTGATATTGATGACAACGTACATCCGGGCAACAGCATCAGAATGGCCAATGCCCTGATTAAGGCGAACAAACGATTCGATTTCTTCTTATACCCTGGCCAACGTCATGGTTTTGGTAATATGAGCGAATACTCATTCTGGTTGCGTGGCGAATATTTTTGTAAATATCTGATCGGTGATTTCAGATCGTCTGCAGATTATGTCGAAATGCAAAAAGATCAGCCCCAAAAAAGATAGTCCTAATATCTGAAAAGACAATGATATCCCGACTTGCACTGGCAGGTCGGGATTTTTTTTCATATAGAATAACCGTAAGCGTTACTACCTGACAGGATGCAAGCTGGAATCAACCCAATCACACAAACAACTATAAGTTCCTTATAATAATTAATCTAAGAAGATATTTACCAAACAGAATGTAATAAATTGACTACCTTTGAGAATTCGATATTTTAAATCGACCTCAAACAGACGGATAGAGCAAACCACATAACCATCCTCCATCACGACTCTATCCATATGCACAAAGCATGCCTGTCATTAATAATGTTAGAAAGTGTGTGGTATGATATATACCATATGAAGCAGATATGAAATATTTTATTTCTGTAATCAACACCCAATAATATGTCAGAACTTTTAACTGTCGGCATTGTCGGCAGCTCACTAAAAGAAAATGAAGAACGCGTTGCAATTCATCCGGAACACATCGAACGTATTCCTCTGGAATTACGAAAACAAATGACTTTTGAAAAAAGCTATGGCTTAAGATTTGGTGTAGACGATCAAACTATTGCTCAACTCACATCTGGGAGAGTTGCCTTAAGAAAAGAAATATTAAACAATTTCGATTGTGTTCTTATGCCTAAGCCATTAGCAGCTGATCTGTCTCAAGTACGAGAAGGTGCTATTGTATGGGGCTGGCCACACTGTGTGCAGCAACAAGAAAATACCCAAATTGCCATTGATCGAAAACTAACCCTCATCGCCTGGGAAGAAATGTTTACCTGGAGCCGTTCTGGTGATAAGAACATGCATGTTTTTTATAAGAACAACGAAATGGCTGGCTATGCCGGAGTCAACCACGCATTAAGCCTTGTCGGAATTGCGGGTAATTATGGCAAAGCTCGAAAGGCAGTCGTGCTGAGTTTTGGCTCGGTAAGTCGAGGGGCTGTCTATGCCTTACAAGGTCAGGGTATTCAGGATATAACTGTTTATACCAACCGAATATCAACAGATGTGAGTGATCAACTGCCTGGTATATCGTTCAAACAAATGAAAAATGACAGCTTAGGAAATTTACATTCAGTTGAACCTGACGGTAATACACGCCCTTTTTCTGAAGTTTTGTCAGATACTGATATTATTGTTAATGGTATCCTTCAGGATACAGAACATCCTATTATGTTTGTCCCCAAAGAAGATGAAAATAAATTAAAAAAAGGCACTCTTATTATCGATATCAGTTGCGATGAAGATATGGGCTTTTGGTGTGCCAAGCCAACAAGTTTTGAACATCCTATGTTTGAGTCAGAAGGCAAATTCTATTATTCAGTCGATCACAGTCCCAGTTATTACTGGCAATCTGCATCATGGGAAATTTCAGAAGCCTTACTCCCCTTTTTGCCCATTATTATAGGCGGTTCTAAAGTCTGGGAACAAAACGATCCAATTTCCAAAGCAATTGAAATAAATAAAGGGGTTATCCAGAATTCAAAAATTCTGTCGTTCCAAAACAGAAATGAGAAATACCCACATAAGTTGCTGAATTAAGATCGGCTTGTACACTTAATATATTCAAATCCCGACTTGCACTGGCAGGTCGGGATTTTTTTTACCCCTGCCCACTGAAAATCCAAAATCCTGGAATCTTAAATTAATTTCAATTGTTCATTACTTCTTAATAAGTATAATGGATTTTTCATTTAACATGTCAATTTTCATTCTACTTTTATAAAGCAAAATTGATCAAGGGAATACTGTTAAAATCAGTAGCTGTCCCCGCAGCCGTAAATTGCCTATAGGTTTTACCTTTTCAAAAGCCACTGTCCGCCTCAAGCGAATGGGAAGGCCAGGTAAAATGCAATAAGCCGGAAGACCTGTCATTTTTGATCGTAATTCGTAGCTTTCGGGAGAAAAAGCTTAGGAAGACTTTACTGCTTTCTTGTATTTTACCCCCAGCTACCATTAATTCTTTAATTTAAAATTTAAGACATGATGAAAATTAATGGTGCTATTAAAACAGTACAAAAACGTGACGGTCGCATCGTCAACTTCGAATCGGAAAAAATCAGCTTTGCTGTGTTCAAAGCCTTACGTGCCGTTGGTTCGCCCAACCGAGCCCTTGCCGATCAAATCACGCAAAGTGTCATCGCAAAACTTAAAACGGATGCCCCAAGTGTCGAAGACATTCAGGATGCGGTCGAGTTTGAACTCTTCGAGCAGAAACACTATCAAGCTGCCAAGGCTTATATCATCTATCGAAAACAACACGAGAGTATCCGGGATGTCAAAGAACTTTTTTCGAACATCGACATTATTGATGACTATCTGAACAACAACGATTGGCGAATAAAAGAAAGTGCCAATTCTTCCTATTCACTGCAGGGAATGAACCAGCATATCTCCACCATTATCAGCTCGCAGTACTGGCTAAATAAAATTTATCCAAGTGAAATTGGTCAGGCGCACAAGCAAGGGAAACTCCACATTCACGATTTGGGATTTGTAAGTGTCTATTGCGTGGGATGGGATTTACAAGAACTAATTCGGCTTGGTTTTAAAGGCGTACCGGGCAAGGTTGAAAGCAAGCCTGCCAAACATTTAAGAACCCTTTTGGGGCAAATCGTCAATTTCTTTTACACCATGCAGGGCGAGGCTGCCGGAGCCCAAGCCTTTTCCAACTTCGACACCTACCTGGTTCCCTTTATTCGCCACGATAATTTGTCGTATAAGGAAGTCAAACAAGCTCTTCAGGAGTTTGTTTTTAATATGAATGTACCCACACGTGTGGGGTTTCAAACCCCCTTTACCAATATCACTCTCGATTTGGAAATTCCCAACAACATGAAGGATACGGCGGTAATTATTGGCGGGGAACTACAGGAAACAACCTATGGCGACTACCAGCACGAAATGGATATCTTCAACAAAGCCTTTGCCGAAGTAATGACTGAAGGTGATGCTTGTGGCCGTATATTCTCCTTCCCTATACCCACCTACAACATCACCAAGGATTTCGACTGGAATAACGAATACCGTCAACCCATTTGGGAGATGACAGCCAAATATGGGATTCCCTATTTCTCAAATTTCGTGAACTCCGATATGTCACCCGACGATGTGCGTTCGATGTGTTGTCGCCTGCGTTTGGATACCACCGAATTGAAATCACGTGGTGGCGGCTTGTTTGGAGCCAATCCCCTAACGGGTTCTGTGGGTGTGGTGACACTTAACCTGCCGCGCCTGGCTTACGAATCGAAAAACGAAGACGAACTTCTGCAAAGAATCGACAAATTGATGGATCTGGCTAAAGATAGTCTGGAAATCAAACGCAAGGTAATCGAAAAACTTACCGATAATGGCTTGTATCCCTACTCCAAGTTCTATTTGCGAAACATCCATAAAAAGAATGGTGCCTATTGGGACAACCATTTCTCGACCATAGGTCTGGTGGGCATGAATGAATTACTGTTAAACTTTCTGGGAATGGATATCACAACAAAAGAAGGACATGCTTTTGCAGAAAAAATCATGGACTTTATGCGTGACAAATTGCAGGCCTTTCAGGAAGAAACGGGACATATTTACAACCTGGAAGCCACACCGGCAGAAGGCACTACTTATCGCCTGGCTAAACTCGATAAAAATGAATTTCCTGATATCATTGTAGCCAACGAAAGTCAGGTGAAAGAACAGAACGCAGCGCCCTATTACACCAACTCCACCCAGTTGCCCGTGGGTTATACTGACGATATTTTTGAAGCACTGGAGTTGCAGGACAGCTTGCAAACCAAATACACAGGAGGAACCGTATTCCATACCTTTGTAGGCGAAAGTCAGTTGCCTCCCGAATCGGTAAAAAAATTAGCCAAAACCATTTGCGAAAACTTCAAACTGCCCTACTTCACCCTGTCTCCAACATTCAGTATCTGCCCAGAACATGGCTACATCTACGGCGAGCACAAAACTTGTCCCAAATGTGAAACTGAAGGAAAGCATCATATCTGCGAAGTTTATTCCCGAATTGTGGGGTATTTACGTCCCGTTGATCAATGGAACAACGGCAAACAAGCCGAATACAAAGACAGAAAACTCTTTGATAAAATGATTGAAATAGAAGAACCGGAACTTGTTTAAACTTTTATCTCAATGAAAATAGCAGGATTCAAGAAACAAAGTCTTATCGACTATCCTGGAAATATCAGCTCTGTGGTTTTTACACAGGGCTGTAATTTTCGCTGTCCATACTGTCACAACCCCGACCTCGTCTTACCCGATAAATTTGGCTCATGTTATAAGGAAAGTGAACTATTCGCCTATTGGCAAAAGTACCAGCACCTCCTGGATGCCGTTTGTATCACGGGAGGAGAACCTTGCATTCACAACGATTTGCCTGACTTCATCCGTAAAATTAAGAATATGGGCCTAAAGGTCAAGTTAGATACTAACGGAACCTATCCCAATCAGATTAAGTATCTCACGGAAAATAAACTGATTGATTCCATTGCTATGGATATCAAACACGTATTGGACTTTGAGAGCTACAGACAAGGTGTCGGTTATGCTTTGAGCACCATCGGCTTCAAAAACGTTATGGAATCCATAGGACTTATCGAAAATTCAGGTATTGCTTATGAATTCAGAACAACTATCGTAAAGGGACTTCATAAAATCGATCAAATTAACAGCTTAAAGAAACGTTTTAATCAGCATTATAAGATTCAAAACTACAATCCCGAAATCACGCTTAATGATAATCCGGAATTTGAGCCTTTTTCAAAAAGTGAACTCGAAGCAATCAAGCTTTAGTATCTAAATAATAGACATTAATTTGATTAATCTTAGAAATAACAGTCAGTCCACAATATTTCAACCATCAAATAGTTTGTGTATAAAGATTCAAAATTGTTTACTTTTACATTTAGATATAAAAATACATTTAACTGAAAATTATGAAAAAACTGTTATTAATTGTTTGCCTGTTTTGTATTGGCACTTTAGCTCAGGCGCAAGATTATGGTACGGGAATCGGTATTAGAGGGGGATCAGCAAATGGATTGACGATCAAACATTTCATTAAGAATAATGCTGCCCTTGAGGGTATTATTTCATCGAGATGGCAAGGTGTGAACCTAACCGGTTTGTATGAAATTCACGCTAGGGCTTTTAACGAACCAGGTTTTAATTGGTATTACGGCTTTGGTGGTCATATTGGCTTTTGGGATGGTGATCATGCGCATTGGGGAGATGATGGTAAGGACTACACAGTACTTGGATTAGATGGTATTTTAGGTTTGGAATACAATATTCGTGAAATTCCGATTAATTTAAGTGTGGACTGGAAACCTGCCTTGAACCTGATTGGCTATTCAGGCCTTTGGGGTGATGGGTTTGCACTCTCAGTCCGATATGTATTCTAATAAGAACTGAAAAACAATAGAAATCCCAACCTGCAGGCTTGCAAGTTGGGATTTGTTATTTATTGACAATCAACACTTTTTCATTAACTTTAAAGGATGAGAAGTAAAATTTAAATCCCCCAAGTATGAAAAAAAGTATTTTTATTCTGGCAATTTCATTTCTGTTTCTGTTCAGCTGTGCTGATAAGAAAACGAAGAATGAGAAAAAAATGACTGCTCCCAAACTCGAGAATTCAACAAACGAAATGAATCAAATCGACTCTGTCACCCTTCAATTAGAAAAAGCAAAGGATGATATTGATAAAGCTGCCAAAGAAGTTGACGAATTATTAGACGAATTATAATCTAAACAAGAACAGTTATGAAAAAGTATATGATAATTCTATTGTCCTTTTTTCTAATGGTTTGTACAAGCCAGATAACACTTGCGCAAAAGGGAAAAGACAAAAAGGAAAAAGCAAAAACTGAAAAAGCAGTGAAGATGAAAAAAGACTCTTTACAAAAAATGAGTAAAGAGAAAAAAGAACATCTGGAAAAAAAAGAGCATGCCGAAAAAGCTAAAATGAATAAGGATAAGGAAGAGCTTAAATCCGAAATGGATAAAGAAGGACATGCTTATGGTAAAAATAAAGAACTTAAAGGAAAAGAATTTGGACAAGAAAGAGCTCGTCAGGCAAAATTGCTAAAAGAACAAAAAGCTGAAGAGCTTGACAAAGCGATTAAAGAAAAAGACAATAAAATAAAAACAGCAAAGGAAAAAATTAAACAGTCGAAGGAGCAACTCGAAAAAGACAAAAATGACAAAAAGCTTTCTGAAGAACAATACAAAGAGAAAAAAGACAAAATTAATCGAGCTGAAGAAAAACTAAAAGAGCTTAAAGAAAAAGTAGAAAAAGCGAAAGTTCTTAATGAAGATTAAATTATTTTAGAAAAGGCTCTACTCCAACACTTAAATCCCAACAAGTTACAGAAACAGGTTGGGATTTTTTTTGTCCAAACATAAAAACAAAAATACGGGTACAAAACAAGGTTATATGACATTTTCACTATTTTTAGCAATCCAAAACCGAACCTGATAAAAACAGTAACTTATGAAACAACTGACTTTTTTTACTCTTCTATTTATTTTATCTTCTGTTAGCCTATTGGCTCAAACCGACTATTCTGATTCCAAAACAACTCAAATTGTGATGCTTGGATCGGGCAACCCCAATCCCAGTCCGTCACAGTCAGGTTGCTCAGTAGCCATCGTTGTAAATGACACCCCATATATTGTCGATTTTGGTCCGGGTTTAATTAGACAGGCAGCTGCCATGAGTCCCCGGTATAAAGGCAAAATAAAAGGGCTTGATATCAAGAATATCAAACACGCTTTTCTCACCCACTTGCATTCTGACCACACGACGGGTTATCCCGATCTGATTCTCACTCCTTGGGTGATGGGACGTAATGAGCCTCTTGAGGTATATGGCCCCGAAGGTATTAACAAGATGACCAATCATATATTGGAAGCTTACGAAGATGATATCAAATACCGTTTATATGGATACGAACCAGCCAATAATCAGGGATGGCGCGTCAACAGCCACGAGTTTACAAAAGAAGGACTTATCTATAAAGATGAAAATATTAAAGTTGAAGCCTTTCCTGTACCACATGGAACATGGCCTAATTCCTGGGGATTCCGGTTCACAACACCTGATAAAGTCATCGTATTATCAGGTGATTCCGCTCCATCTGATAAAGTCGTTGAATATGCTAAGGGTGCAGACATCCTGATTCATGAAGTTTATTCCAAAAAAGGATACGATACTAAAAATGATTTTTGGAGAAACTACCACAAGCATAATCATACTTCGACCCTTGAGCTTGCCGCTATTGCGAATCAGGCCAAACCGAAACTTATCGTGTTATATCATATTCTATTTTGGGGTTCTGACGACAAGAAATTACTTGATGAAATTTCAACAACTTATAAAGGGAAAGTCATTGTAGGTAAAGATTTGGATATCTATTAAAATTTGGAAGTGCATACAGAATTAATCCCAACCTATTAAGCCAGGTTGGGATTTTGTTTTTGTACAGATTGTAGCTTGGCAATAAGGCCGATTACATATTTCTACGGTACTTACCTCCGACTTCGAAAAGAGCATGGGTAATTTGCCCAATAGAGCAATACTTAGCCGCATCCATCAAAGTTTCAAAAATGTTCTGATTGGCTATAGCTTTCGCTTTTAAATCATTCAGACTATTAGCCGCCTCTTCCGAATAGGTTTCATGCAAGCCTTCTATCGAAGCAATCTGGTATTCTTTCTCTTCCTTAGTTGCCCGAATCACCTCTTCGGGAATAACTGTAGGAGAACCTGTACTTGATAAAAAGGTATTCACGCCAATAATAGGCAAATCGCCCGAGTTTTTAAGGCGTTCGTAATAAAGCGATTCTTCCTGAATCTTATTTCTCTGATACATGGTCTCCATTGCTCCCAACACACCGCCACGATCGGTAATTCGATCAAACTCGAGCAAAACGGCCTCCTCAACCAAATCGGTCAGTTCCTCAATAATAAAAGAGCCCTGCATGGGATTTTGATTCATGGCCAAACCCAATTCGTGATTGATAATCAACTGAATAGCCATAGCCCGTCGAACCGATTCCTCAGTTGGTGTGGTCAAGGCCTCATCATAAGCATTGGTGTGCAAGGAATTGCAATTGTCGTAAATGGCATAAAGGGCCTGCAAAGTGGTTCGAATATCATTAAAATCCATTTCCTGAGCATGCAGCGAACGACCCGAAGTCTGAATATGGTATTTTAGCTTCTGAGAGCGTTTGTCAGCCCCGTATTTAAACTTCATGGCCTTGGCCCAGATCAAACGGGCAACGCGGCCTAAAACGGCGTATTCGGCATCCACACCATTCGAGAAGAAAAAAGAAAGATTGGGTGCAAAGGCATTCACATCCATTCCCCGCGAAAGGTAATACTCCACATAGGTAAAACCATTAGCTAAGGTAAACGCCAATTGACTAATAGGATTAGCCCCCGCTTCAGCAATGTGGTAACCCGAAATAGAAACCGAATAGAAATTACGTACCTCATGATCGATAAAATAAGCCTGAATATCCCCCATCAACTTCAATGAAAAATCCGTTGAGAAAATGCAGGTATTCTGAGCCTGGTCTTCCTTCAGGATATCAGCCTGTACAGTGCCACGCACACGGCTCATGGTTTCTGCCTTTATCTTTTGATAAACCTCTTCAGGCAAAACCATATCTCCGGTCACACCCAATAGCATTAAACCAAGCCCGTTATTTCCTTCAGGAAGCGGCCCCTGATAGCTGGGTCGTTTGGCTTTTCTTGTTTTAAATATGGCTTCAAGTTTTTCTTCAATTATCTTCTCTAAACCATTCTGTTTAATATACAATTCGCATTGCTGATCAATAGCTGCATTCATAAAATAAGCCACCATAGTAGCCGAAGGACCATTAATGGTCATCGATACAGAAGTGATGGGTGACATCAAATCAAAACCGGAATACAATTTTTTCGCATCATCCAGACAAGCAATTGAGACCCCTGCATTTCCAATCTTACCGTAGATATCCGGGCGATCATCGGGATCTTCACCATAAAGGGTTACCGAATCGAAGGCTGTAGACAAACGAATGGCCGGCATTCCTTTTGACAGGTAGTGAAATCGCTTATTGGTTCTTTCGGGACCACCTTCGCCTGCAAACATTCTCGTTGGATCTTCCCCCTCACGTTTAAAAGGGAAAACACCTGCTGCGTAAGGAAATTCACCAGGCACATTTTCTCTTAAATTCCATTTCAGAATGTCCCCCCATGACCGATATTTGGGTAAAGCAATCTTAGGTATTTTATTATGCGATAAGGTCTCACCACAGGTTTCAATTTTAAAATCTTTTCCCCGAACCTGATAGGTATAATAATCAGCCGAAAAACGTTTCTGCTTCTCAGGCCAATTGTTTATTAGTCTCAGATTTTCTCTGTCCAGCTTCTCTTCATATTCTCCAATTAACTGATCTAATTTTCCAGTCAAAAGCTTCTCATCTTTTCCCCCCGAATGAATGCTTTCCTTTGATTTGTGCAGCGAATACAATTTGTCTGCTGTTACAGATTGCTCTTCGCTGCGTTTATTATACAATCGAACCGTTTCTGATATCTCTGAAAGGTAACGAACCCGAGAAGGTGGAATCACCTGAATCTTTTCACTAACCCCCAATTTATTGGCCCCACTCAAATCAAATTGACCCGAACTAATCGCATTTAATTTCTCACAAATGGATAAGAAAAGGGCATTTACTCCCGGGTCATTAAACTGAGAAGCGACCGTTCCATATACAGGCATACTCCCTGGCTCAGATTCCCATAACAAATGATTCCGCTGATACTGCTTTCTCACATCACGCAAAGCGTCCAAAGCTCCTCGCTTGTCCGACTTATTTATGGCAATGATATCTGCATAATCCAACATATCGATTTTCTCCAATTGTGTGGCTGCACCAAACTCCGGCGTCATCACATAAAGAGAACAATCCGAATGATCGATAATCTCGGTATCCGATTGCCCAATACCAGAGGTTTCCAGAATAATGAGATCGAAACCGGCATTTTTAGTGATACAAAGCACATCCTTTATATGTTTGGATAAAGCAAGATTGGATTGACGCGTACTTAATGAGCGCATAAAAACCCGAGGGGAATGCACCGAATTCATGCGAATACGATCACCCAAAAGTGCGCCACCCGTGCGCCGACGCGAGGGATCTACCGAAATAACAGCCAGTTCCTTATCAGGATAAACCTCCAAAAAACGGCGAATAATCTCATCAATCAACGAAGACTTACCGGCTCCCCCCGTACCTGTAATGCCCAAAGTTAAAGCCTTTGAAGCATTTTCAGATTCCCGAAGAATGGACATGATATCTGCCACGCCATCGGGATAATTCTCAACGGCCGATATCAGTTGCGCTAAAGCAAGATGATTGTGCTTATCTACTTCCTTTGCAGATAGATAAACATCTTTTCCTGTTGGAAAGTCACAATTCTCAAGCAGATGATTAATCATCCCCTGCAAACCCAATACACGCCCATCATCCGGGGAATAAATCTTAGAAATACCATAGGCTTCCAATTCCTCTATCTCAGAAGGAAGAATCACACCACCTCCGCCTCCAAAGATTCGAATATGTTCGGAATCCCGCTCAATCAATAAATCTCTCATATACTTGAAAAATTCATTATGCCCTCCCTGATAAGAAGTTACAGCAATTGCCTGAACATCTTCTTGAATAGCACAATCGACTATTTCCTGAACCGAACGATTGTGTCCTAAATGAATCACTTCGGCACCTGAAGCCTGAAGAATGCGACGCATAATATTAATGGAAGCATCGTGACCATCGAATAACGAAGCTGTGGTCACAATTCTAATCTTATTTTTGGGTATGTACATAGATATTTGCTTTGGTTAATAGCATATTTCGATTTATAATATACAATAAAAATATGAATCCATCCAGTTGTCAAAATTGAATATCCTACTTAATAACAAACTCTTAGCATTCGCGAAAAAATAAAAGAGTTTTTGGTATTTTATTCTTACCTTTAAGCTTACTCCTACACATACTAAAAACTGCTGCCATCATTATTTAATGAATAAAGTTTATCTAACCGATACTCATGGACAAAGCATTTTTAGAAACACTCGTTTATCTTCATACTAAAGATCTCTACTCTTGGGCCTTTCATAATACTTTCCGGACAGATATAGCCGAAGACTTGGTACAAGAAACCTTTCTGACCGCTTTAGAGAAAACACACCAGCTTAAAGAGGATAGCTCACCCAAAACGTGGTTGTTCTCTATACTGAATCTCAAAATCATCGATTTTTATCGCGAAAAACTCAACTCAGACAATTCAGCTAAAATCAATGGATTACCCATTTTCTTTAATCAACAAAAAACCTGGTATTCTCACAAGAAGCCACAAGCTTGGCATAAGGATGAAAAAGAGGTGCTTAACGACGAAGAATTCCAATTTATTCTCAAAAGATGCCTTGAGACTTTACCCGAAAATTGGCAAACCTGTGTCAAACTGAAACATCTATCAGAAAAAAAGGACGAAAACATTTGGCAGGAAGTGGGAATAAACACGACTAATTTTTGGCAAATCGTTCATCGGGCAAAGCTCAAACTCAGAAATTGTATTGAAACCCACTGGCTAAAAAAATAAATGATGATAACAAAGATAAAACACCTGTTTTTCCTCTCTTGCCTTAAAGCAAGCGAACTGATAGAAAGAGATATTCATTTCAAATTAAAGCATAAAGAAAAGCTTCAACTAAAGATCCATAAACTACTATGTAATAAATGCAAACAATACCACAAACACAGTTTATTAATCGAACAATGCATTCATAATTTGAAGAACAAAGAAGCTATGACTGTTGATTTTAAGAAACTGGAAAAACGGATTATTATCAAGATGAGGAATATCTAAATTCACTCTAAATGCTTATCAATAAATTGCTCCCATTCCGTCAAAATTCATTGAAAAAGTCAGAATGTCTCGTGCTTTCGTTCAAAATTCAATAAAATCTAGTTATAGAGCCACCAAATAAAATTATAAATTGAAGTATATCTATTTATTTAATCCCCAAAGCTCATTTTTAAAAGGCATAAAATCATCTTTTGATTATTCCAATATGCTTCATACTGAAAAACCCACTTAAAGTAACACGTTTTCTATCTTATGTTTTTTTAACAATTATATCATCTGCTTTAAATTCAAGTTATATCAGGCATTAATCTGATTAAACACATAATTTAAACATTAATCAGCAGAACACAGATCTAAAGCCAATTTGAATTTTACTATATTTACTACAGTTTGTAAAATATCATATTTTATAAATACCAAACAAATCAAAATAACAATCACTAAAACATTTAACATGAAAAGAAACATTGCATTTTTCTTTCTGGTGGCAGTATTAGCTGTATTTACAGCCTGTAGCCCCAAAGAGAAATTTCAATCAGGCGAAAAGTACCATGGATTTACTCTGGTCGAGAAAAAATTTGTGGAGGAGGTAAATGCCAACTGTCTGCTATTTAAACATGACAAAAGTGGGGCTCGATTGCTAAAAATTGCTGCCGACGATCAGAACAAGTTGTTTAATATCGCATTTAAAACAACCCCTCAAAACGATTGTGGCACACCTCACATTATGGAGCACTCAGTATTGAATGGCTCAAAAAATTTCCCTGTAAAAAGTCCTTTCGATATTCTGATAAAAGGTTCCTTAAATACCTATCTGAATGCCATGACGGGTTCTGATTTTACTACTTATCCGGTAGCAAGTATGAACGATAAGGATTATTTTAACCTGATGCATGTTTATCTTGATGCGGTTTTTAACCCCAATCTTCGTACAGATCCGAAAGTTCTTCAGCAAGAAGGCTGGCACCACGAACTGGCCAGTAAAGATGAGGATGTGGTTTACAAAGGTGTGGTTTATAACGAAATGAAAGGGGCTTTCTCGAATCCTGGTAGAGAATTGGGCTACCAGATTAACAAAATCCTTTTCCCGGATAATACCTACGGCGTTTCATCGGGAGGTTACCCCAAAGCAATTCCAAATCTAACTCAGGAAGCATTTGTAGCCTTTCACGAAAAGTATTACCACCCGGGTAACAGCTACATTTTATTATATGGTAATGGCGATTTAGATAAAGAACTGCAGTTCATCGATACGGAGTATTTATCAAATTACAATTTATCAACTGAAAAAATAGAGATTCCTTTGCAAAAGCCTTTCGATAAGATGAAGGAAGCCGAGAAAACCTATGCCATTTCGGATGGAGATTCAACTAAAGATAAAACGTTCTTAAACATGAGTTTTGTTGCTGGCGAAGGAATCGATATTGCTTTAGGTTTAACTTTCGATGTTTTAGCTGATGCACTTGTCAATCACGAATCAGCTCCCCTACGTCTGGCTCTACAGGAAGCAGGCATTGGTCGCGACGTGAGTGCTTATTACAACCAGACAAAACAAGGTGTTTTCGATATCACTGTAGAAAATGCCAACCCTGAAGATAAAGACCGCTTTAAAGAAATTGTTCTTTCAACGATGAAAACGGTTGCCGAAAAAGGCTTTGATAAAACCATGATTGAAGGCATTCTGAATCGTATGGAATTCAATATGAAAGAAGGCAATACACCTCAAAAAGGGATGATGTATTTGTTCCAATCTTATCAAAGCTGGATGTTTGCTGATAATCCTTTCCTTGGCCTTGAGTTTAATAAACCTCTGGAAGAGGCTAAAAAAGCGCTGACGACAAATATTCTTGAAACAACTACAAGCAAATATCTGGTAAACAACCCACATGCCTTATTGATGGTTTTAAAACCAGAACCTGGTTTACAAGCAAAATTAACTGCTGAAACAAAGGCTGAATTAAAAGCATTTAAGGATGGCTTAAGCGACGAAGAAAAAGAGAAGTTAATTGAGCAAACACAAGAATTGATTGCACATCAAAAAAGAGAGGATACACCTGAAGCGATAGCGACTATCCCAATGCTTGAATTGGCAGATATCAATAGTGATATTGAGTGGTTTGGCATCGATAAAAAGAATATTTCAGACGTAGAGGTCTTACATCACAACACCTTTACCAACAATATTCTATACAGCAACTTATATTTCGATATCCGCACATTACCTCAGGATCTCATTCCTTATGCAGAACTCTTATCTTCCTTCTTAGGTAAACTGAATACAGAAAATTACACCTACGGCGAACTGGATAATGCTTTGAATATTCAAACAGGTGGTTTCAACACATATACAACCACTTTCTTGGAAAATCACTCTGATGACAAGATCATTCCAAAATTTGCCGTTTATACTAAGGCTACAGCTGAAAAGGCTGAAAAAATGTTTGAATTGGCTAATGAGATCATTAATCATTCAAAACTAAATGATAAGGATCGTTTAAAAGAACTGCTTACTCGTCATCAATCCAGAGTTGACTCTGACATTAAGAATAATGGTTTAGGTTATGCTATGACTCGCCTTCGTTCTTATTACTCAACATATGGTGCTTACAGTGAAGAAACCAGTGGATTGGATTACTACCGTTTCGTAACTGATTTATCAGAGAATTTCGAGGCAAAAAGCGACGAGCTTATTGCAAATCTTGAAAAAACAGCCGCTTTACTTTTCACCAAAGAGAATATGATTGGTTCAGTAACCTGTGATGAAAAAGATTTTATAGCCTACACAACAGGCATTAAAAACCTTGCAGGAAACCTTAAACAAGGATCTCTTAGTCTAAACAATTGGAAATTTGACTTCAAAAAGAAAAACGAAGGTTTAAAAACGGCGTCGAAAGTACAATATGTCGTTAAAGGTTACGACCTGAAAAAACTGGGATACGAATACACTGGTAAAATGAAAGTTCTAAATCAAGTGCTTTCAACTGACTGGCTTCAAAAACAGATACGTGTAATTGGTGGTGCTTACGGTGGTTTTTCAGGGATCTCAAATAGTGGCAATGTTTATTTTGCTTCTTATCGCGACCCTAATTTATCAGAAACCATCAATAATTATAACAAAACTCCGGAGTATTTGGAAAAGTTTGATGCCGATGCAAAAGAGATGACTCGTTATATTATTGGTACAATTTCACGAATGGATGGCCCTATGACAGCTTCACAAAGAGGAAATCGTGCCATTCAGTATTACTTCGAGAAAACAACACCCGAAGAGTTAAAAGCTGAGCGCGCAGCCGTTTTGTCAACCACACCGGAAGATATTAAAGAAATGAAAAAAATGGTGGAAGACATTTTAGCACAGAATGCTATTTGTGTGTATGGTAACGAAGCAAAAGTAAACGAAAATGCAAAACTTTTTGGCAAAGTAATCAGCCTTAAAGAATAAATAATTGTTTATATTTCTAAAACAAAGGAGCCTGTACAGGCTCCTTTATTTTTTCACACTCTTCAAACATTTAAAACAAAATCGAACGCGCTCCCTCTCTCCCTCGCATATTGAATATTTATTGAGAATCAAGATATTGAAACCTCAAAAAAAAGAAAATGTCATGAGAAAACGATTAACCTATCTATGTGCCTATCACTACTATACTTATAAATTTATTTTTCATTAAAATCATCCTACTAAACCTTTCATAATATTAATATATGTAATTTTGTTGAAAGAAAATACTAAATCAAAATTCAACTATATTCGTACTAAACTAGAATATACTCTCTGATATGAAAAGCTCATTCCTCATCTCAATTCTATTATGTTTTATCTTTATTTCTTGTAAAAATGACACGGAAAAACAAGAAATCAAGACAACTTCAGTTAAGACATTATTAGTTGAAGAATCGAATACTAATGGAGTTTGGGTTACTGGTACAGTTGAAACACCAATAGGTGAACTCATACAGGACTACGGATTCATTTATTATTTAGATAATTATTTCTTTGAAATGCCAGATGAAGCATTAGTTGAAAAATTATCATTGGGATCACCATCAGACAACAATTTTGAGTTTGAGGGTATTTTAACGGAAAATTTACTTGAGAATAGAAGATTTGTCGTTCGGGCATTTGCTAAAGTTAATGATATTATAAACTATGGTGAAGAAGTAGAGTTTACTAGCTATAGAGGATCTAGTGAGGATAAATTAACTTTTAGTCCTGACTCAGCAAATATTGGTGATACCCTAATAATCAAAGGACACTATTTTGGAAACAGAAATTTTGTGGAATTTGATCTCGTTAAATCAGTCCCTTTTTCGGTTTGTGATACCTCTATGAAAGTAATTGTTCCCAAAGGAATGGAAAAATGTAGTTTTAAACTAAAACTAAATGTTGCTGGCCAAAACGTATATACTAATAATTTGTTCACAATTAAAGCTCCCAGAATTGATTCTGTTTCGAAATCTAAAGTGGTTTCCCGCAATGAAATCAATCTCTATGGAGTAAACTTTAGTACAATTAAACAAGTAAAAATTAATGAGCATAAAGTTAATACATATCAATACACTATGGATTTGGTAACTGACAGCCTTTTAAAAATCAGAATACCAATGAATATACCTTTGGGTAAACTATCCATTTCCTTTGATTATTTAGATCGCGAAATTACTTACCCTGATCAACTTGAAGGTATTCTACCAATAATTGAATCTTTTTCTCCAAAGAAGGTTTGGTATAACGACACACTGCTTATTAAAGGAACAAACCTACTAGGAATTTACGATTTTGAGCACCCTAAATTAGATAAATATGATAACTCTAATAAGATCATACAACAAACTGATAGTTTAATTCAGATACTAATTAAAAGACCTGTACTAAAACAAAAAATTAAAGCAAAGTATAATAGGCATATTATAAACTCCGATAAAGAGCTGTGTTGGCTAGAACCAAGTATCGAATCGGTAAATAAACAAACAATTTATGGGGATGATGAAATTTTAATAAAAGGTGAAAATTTCATTAAAGAGACTGAAGTAAAAATTGGGGATAAATATTGTGCTGTAACATTTATAAATGAAAATACTATTTCTGTAAGAACATTAGCCTATCCTGGTCCTCAAAACATATCACTTCATTATGAAGGTTTCTTCGACACCATAACACCATTCGTCTTGAATGTGCTACCTGCGAAAATTCTCGATGTTCAGCCTAAAGTACTCATGCGTGGACAAGTTTATACAATTACAACAGAAAACGTGAATCCTAATTCAGAACCTCATATTGAAATCCTGAATAAATACACAACACAAATAGAAAAAAGTGATAATAGCTATAAAGTCCTATTTGATTCTGATCATTATATTTCTATTGATACTAAACCCGAAATTAGCTTACAACATGGTAGCCAACTTGCAGAATTTACTGAAGGGCTAGCCTATAAAAATCCCTGGGAACCAATAAAAGATAAAAGTTATCACGATTATGTCACATACCTGGGAAATATAAATGAATCCCCTCTCATTTTTTCAGATAGGAAGCTATATCTTTTTAATCCCATTAGTGAAGAATGGGAATTTAAATCTGATTTTTCATATCCTATGAATGGATTTTATAGAACCATATTTCAAGATAAGTTGATAATATTACTGCGAAATGATAATAAAATAACACTTAAATCATACGCCATATTCGATAAAGAATGGAAAACAGAATTTATAATTAGTGATAGTGAAGAGTTTAGTGGAAACCTTTTCTCATTTGAAAAAGGGGATGAATTATTTATTGGGAATAAAAGCATGCTAAAATCATTTAATCTAAAAACTTTAAAATGGAAGAATAAAACTCCTATCCCTTCAATCTCAAAATGGCAGAGCAAACCGTTAACATTCGAAATTGGGAATAAAATCTATTTCGCAGTTACTACTTATTATGATCCATACGGAAAACAAGAAGAACAAGAAAAATCTTTCATATATGATTTCACAAATGACTCCTGGGAAGAAAATTATAATTTCACTTTGAATATTCTTTCAAAAAAAACCGTTGCTATTAAAGATCAAAAGGCGTTTATAATTTCTAAAGGATGGAACCGAGTCCATTTTCTTCATATTTTTAATTCTGTAGACAACACATACGATTCATATGTACCTCCTACTGGAGCTGGGACTAATTCTGCTTGTTTTATTTATAATGAATTTTTATATTTCATGAACTCCTACAACAACAATATATTTATAAATAAGTGCCACATTAACAAACTAATACCAATAGACAATTAGTATCTTTCAAATGTATTTTGTATGAATTCTATCACTAAATTACAATACGCAAACATGTAAATAAAACGGCATAATTTTTATATATAAAAAAAACTAAGGAGGTAAATCAAATTAAAAACTATGATTCGCATTATTTTTTCACATCACAAAAAAACCTCCCCAGTCGAATTCTTATTGTATCTTTAATGGAAATCAAGAGATTGAAATCAAAAAAAACAAGATGCCATGAGACAAATATTAATCTGGGCGTACTGCCTACTTCTTATAATTCCCTTAAAAGCTCAGGAGGTTCCTGATGTTTATTCCAATATAGGATCTGATGAGAAGGGTGTCTTTCTACAAATATCCAATCAGAAGATATACGCACAACCCGCCGACGATTATTTCCGATTTACCAATTTCTACACCAATATAATAGGAACAGAGACAGGACTGGAATTCAATTTTAGAATTCCTGATCTAAATGGAACACTCTACTATGGTTTTATCAACTATGAGGATGGTCAATATCCTCAACCTGTCTATTTTAGGGAAAGTACTCCCATTGCTAATGGTAAAACCAATATTCCCATAGCAAGGAAACTATCAGACAGATACGACATGATTGGTTGGCAAAAATCCGGAAAAGGTATCCTTGGCTACCGAATAATAACCGATAAAGGTATGATTCTCTATGATGGAAAAGCAGCATTCATCTATAAGGATAAACTGTTCACTGCTACCCCAACTGCCATCGAAGGACCATTTGTCAATAAATTGACTCACAAAAGCTGCGTGATTTCATTCACTACGTCTCAAGAGGTGAAGGCAAGTATAAAAGTGAACGATAAGACTTTCAGAGACAAAAAGGCTAAATTAGTTCACGAAATTGAAATCAACAATCTGGAAGCTGGAACCAGATACAAGTATAAGTTATCACTGGGCGAATTTGAGTTCAATTATAATTTTGAAACAGCACCTATACCCGGAAGCCGTAAAAAGTTTACCTTTGCTTATGGTAGTGATTCCCGCTCGGGACAAGGTGGCGGTGAACGGGATATTTTTGGCACCAATGCCTATATCATGAAACGCATTGCTTCGCTTAGTATGGCTGAAGGAGCCAAATTTGTTCAGTTTACAGGCGATCTGATAGATGGTTACGAGGTGAGTCGCCAACGCATGAACCTGCAATATGCCAACTGGAAACACGCAGTAGAAGCCTATTGGCATTATATCCCTTTTATACCGGGATTCGGAAATCATGAAGCCTACAACTATATCTTTCATGATACCATCAGGGATTTTAATTATCTGATCGATCATTTCCCCTTTGCAAATGATTCGGGAGAGTCTCTTTTTCAGGATAATTTTGTATTGCCTGAGAATGGTCCCCGAAGCGAAGATAATTCGCAATACGATCCTGATAAGAGTAAGGATGATTTTCCTTCCTATAAAGAATCGGTTTTTTGGTATACCTACGACAATGTAGCCATGGTTGTACTGAATTCAGACTACTGGTACAGCCCACAGGGCTTGAGCGTTGTCAGTGGCAACCTGCATGCCTACATTATGGACAATCAGATGAAATGGCTGGAAAGAACCTTGAAACGTTTAGAGAAAGACGAAAACATTGATCATGTATTTGTGACAGTACACACCCCCTTTTTTCCAAACGGGGGGCATGTAAAAGATGATATGTGGTATAATGGCGACAATCGAATGAGACCTACAGTCAATGGAAAAACATACGAAGAAGGTATCATTGAACGCAGGGACAAACTACTGGATATCATTGTAAATAAAAGCACAAAGACTGTAGCCGCACTTACGGGTGATGAGCATAACTACAACATGCTTACCATTACCGAAGAAATGGATCGCTATCCGGAAATCTATAATCATAAGAAAGTGAAACTGTCAAGAACGTTTTACCAAATCAACAACGGTGCAGCGGGTGCACCCTACTACGCCCAGGAAAAAACACCCTGGATGAAACACTTACGCAATTTCTCCACTCAAAATGCACTTGTGCTTATTGATGTAGACGGAAATAAAATAAAAGTTAGAGTAAAGAACCCCGATACACTCGAATTGATAGATGAATACGACTTGAGAGAATAAAACATACAAATAATATTAAGACCTAACGAACTTTCTTCTATTCAATAAAGTTTGTTTAAATATGTCCTTCCTTTTCTTCACCAAATCGTCAGAATAAACCTTAGTCATGAGATTTTGAAATTCATCTTCTAATTCCTCAACACTAAAATTTTTAGGTTGATAAGTGACATCGAATAAAGTACACTTATCCCAATAATCAGTCAATAATCGCCCCTCATTTTTTAATTGCTGATATAAATCAGTACATGGGAAAGCTGTCAGAATTGTAATTTGTACATCCGACAAATTACTTTCCTTTATAAACTTTTCAGTCTCTATGAAAGTTTCTTTCGTATCAGAATCGAATCCCAGTACAAAGCATCCGTTTACTGTAATTCCATATGACTGTATCTTATCAATGGCCTTCGAATAATTTTTAAATTGCTTAGACTTCCATCCGCCATCTAAGCCCTTAATACTATTAAAATTGATTGATTCAAAGCCAATAAGAACTTGTATACAATTGGTTTTTGCCAATAATTCTAAAAGTTCATCATCGTAAGCAATAGAAATATCCGTTTCGGTAAACCATTTCATCTTATAATTAGCAAAAAGCCTAAGCAAATCCTTAGACCATTCTTTATCCACAAAAGTATTATCATCAGCCAGTTCGATAAAAGGATCATCCCATATCTCGAAGATCTTATCCAGTTCCTTTTTGATTAATTTAATAGGCTTCTTTTTATAATCACTAATACTTCTTGATGCTGCACAAAAATGGCAATCATGCGGACAACCTCTGGTGGTTTGAATGGTTAATCGGTTATACTTGCTTATATCCAGGAGATCATAAATTGGCACTTTTGAATCCTCAAGCTGAAAAGCCATTTGAGGCTCGTTCAAAGAACTATATAAACTTTTTAATGCCTTATTCTCATAATCATTTAATAAAACTTCCCAGAGTCTTTCGCATTCCCCTTGAACAACCGCATCCGAATAAACCATAGCCTCATCAGGTAATGCAGAGGCGTGTAAGCCGCCAATAACAACAGTTATGCCCTGTTTCCTGAACCGTGATGCGAGTTCATAGGTTTCATTAATTCGGGCAGTTAAAGCCGAGAAAGCAATGATATCTGGCTCTTCACTCAATATTTCCTCAATATCATTATCGGAGTAACGATCCAACTCGCGATATATAACGTCCCAATTTTCGGGTGTATGAGCTGCAAGGGTTAATAAACCCAAACTTGGCAAGCTCGCAATTACACGGCTACGATCAACAAAACCTGGCAGGGTTAATCCAGTCTTAAATAATTTTTCATTGAACACCCGTACACCACTCATTGCAATTAATATGACTTTGTATTCTTTCTTCATTTTACGAGGTATTAAAAAGAAGGTGATTACGTTCTATAAAGTTAAAGCATTTATGGTAAAACATTTTCATTACAGACAGCCGATCATTAATCAAAATCATGACTGTTAGCTATTTATAATCACTCTGGATTATATCAAACCTAGAGAAAAAGACACAAGTTCCGTAACTTTATAAGTCAGGTTTACGAACTAAATTATAATGTTATGAGCAAATTAAAATATTACAAAGGCTTATTTCTGGTAGCGGCAATCTATGACCTTATTTTAGGGCTGGTTTTTACCTTCTTTCCAAAATCCGCCTTTGATTTAATAGGTATTCTGGAGAAAGCACCTGGCTTTATGGGTTATCTTAGTTTGATAGGTGCGTACTTACTTATCATTGGCATTGCTTATTTATTAATCTACAGAGGTAACCTGAATAAAAATCTGGATTTGATTCTTATTGGTTTACTGTACAAATTCGCCTACTGTTCTATCGTTTTTTATTATTTTATAATTGGTGACTTACCTCACATCATCTTTTTGGTTCTTTTTGGATTTATCGATTTAATCATGCTTATTCTGATGATTGAATGCTATGTGACGGTGAAAAGGAAGATTGAGATTTAATTATATTCTCACCATAAACTTCGACTAATGACTGAGATAAACTTATACGCAGCATGGATTGGCATGTTGTTAGGTGGAATACTGGGTGCTGTTCAAGGTCTTTTCTTTCACAAGGAAGAATGGTTAGGAGGCTATGGCTCTTGGCAAAGAAGAATGATGCGTCTGGGGCACATCTCGTTTTTCGGCATTGCCTTTATAAATATTGCTTTTACTTTTACGGCTAAGAGTTTAAATATTGAGCAGGAAGTGCCCCTTCCCTCGGCACTGTTTCTAATTGGAGCCATTGGAATGCCTCTAATTTGCTATTTATCTGCCTTTAAGAAACCCATTAGACATCTTTTCTTTATTCCTGCACTTTCTATTATTGGTGGAATAATGAGTCTGTTATGGATCATTTATAAATATTAAATTTTTGAAATTAGTCTGGAAGCAAAAGGTTCTACTTTTAAAAATACCAACCGACTTTAAGTGATATCTCTCCTTGAAACCTTTTAATTCTACTCAACAGTACTAACATTCATATCTATTCAATAAAAGACAAAAAAAAATTACTCCCAAAACGGACTCCATTACAGTATTATACACATTCATGTAACTATGCGCAATAGTTGTAACCTATAGGATTTCAATAACTTGAATTCTATCTTTGTCGAGAAATAAAACGTAAATACATCATGAATATCAAAACATTTTTAATCGGAACCTTATTATTACTTTCAGGAATAAATAGTAAGGCTCAAATTAATAAGAGTAATATGAAAAATGAAAAAGAAGTAAAAGAGCAGGTATTCCCAAGAACATTCTCACACATTGGGATTACCGTTCCTGATTTAGATAAAGCCGTAAAATTCTATACTGAAGTAATGGGATTTTATGTAATTATGCCGCCTACAGAGGTAAAAGAAGAGAATGAAACCGCAATCGGTAAAATGTGTATTGATGTCTTTGGCAAGGATTGGGGTACATTCCGAATTGCACACTTGTCAACTGGTGATCGAATTGGGATTGAGCTGTTTGAATTTAAGCAAAGTAAAGATTTAAAACCTCGTTTTGAACCTTTCCGTACGGGATTATTTCATTTTTCAGTTCAAGATCCAGACGTGGAAGGTTTGGTTGAAAAGATTGTTGCAGCAGGTGGTAAGCAACGCATGCCCATACGCGAATATTATCCTGGAGAGAAGCCTTACCGCATGTGCTATGTGGAAGATCCATTTGGCACTGTCTTCGAAATCTATTCGCACTCCTACGAACTTCACTATTCTGAAGGCGCATATAAGTGATGCTCCTTTGCAAAATCCTGACCCCATTTATCCATCGAAAGGATGATGGGGATTAGTGATTTTCCACTTTGGGTTAATTCGTACTCCACTTTTGGAGGGCTTACCGGGTATACCGTTCGTTTAACTAAGCCGTCCTTTTCCAATCCTCTTATCGAATAAGTAAACATCCTGTTGGAGATATCCGTAATACTTTTCTGTAGGTCTCCAGACCTCATGCCACCATCCTTAAGATGAAAAATAATCAAACTCTTATATTTATCACCAATCAACTGTAAAACAAAGGCTAAAGAGCAATAGTAGTCTTTATCTTTATAGATTATCCTTTGGGAATGTTTGTTTTCCATTCGTTTCTAAGTAGTCTTAATTTTTAATAAAGTGTCAAGATAGCACTATTGAGCGTAAGCACTCTTATAGACTCATGTTTTGATATTTATTTGAAACTAAGATAACTATTTTAGTATGATATTTAATATCCCAATTCAAGGGTCTAAGCCTTTCGATATCCTTTAACACAGATGAAAGATTAAAGGTTTGAAATAGACAAGTCCGGGGAATTCTATTGATAAAAAAACACTCACTATGGAACGAAAAAGGGTCAGACTAAAAGTCCAACCCTTAAAATTTAATCGAGCTTACTTATGAAATATTGTTTCTTTTAAAAAATTCAGTTTCAGCAACAGATCTTTCGAACAACTACTTTTGTTTATTTCTAAAATCTATTCTCTGAACATTTTTAGATATTTCAATTCGATTATAAATGGATTCTATAATCTGATCATACAGTTTATCCTTCAAGACCAAATCTTCAATGTCTGCATCAATATTAGGATTGTCATTGACTTCAACGACATAAACCTTTCCATCTATCATCTTCAAATCGACTCCATACAAACCATCACCTATCAAAGCAGATGCTTTTAGTGCCGTTTGAATAACAATATCAGGCACTAATTCAATACTGAGAGTTTCGGAATCTCCGGAATTTTCTTCTCCGTCACCTTTCCAGTTATATATTTGCCAATGATCTTTTGACATATAATACTTACATGCAAACAGGGGGGTATTATCAATTATGCCAATTCTCCAATCAAATTCCGAATACATGTATTCCTGACAAACAAGCATATCGGAAATCTTAAAAAGATCAGTAATTGCTTTCAGGGCTTTATCTTCATCGTCTACCTTTATGACTCCTAATGAGAAAGCACTATCGGGTTGTTTGAGAACCAAAGGATAATTCATCTGCTTTAAGACCTTTTTATCAAATAAATTTTTGGTAAGAATATTGGTCTCAGGCGTTAAAATTTTGTGCTTTTTAAAAATTTCATTCTGATATATCTTATTGGAACATCTTAGTATCGACCAGGGATCATCTAAAACCACAAGACCTTCGGCATAAGCCATTCTTGAGAATTCATAGGTGTGATTATTTACACAGGTTGTTTCCCGAATAAATAAAGCATCAAATTCATTAATTTTATCAATATCTTTTTTTGTGATAAACTCTAAGTATAATCCTTTACGATTGGCAGCACTTTTAAACTTCTCCAATGCCTTGGGGCAAGATGGTGAATTGGCTTCCTTAGGATCTACAAGTACTGCAATGTCATACTTATAATTAATCAACTTTGTATTGTTAAACCTTTTCTTATTGAAATACTTTTCTGCGAATTCGTACACAGAATTTAAATCAGGTTCAGGCACCTTATTTAAGGTTAATACCTTTAATTTTTTAATCATCCATTTTTCATCATGCTTAATGAAATCGACTTTAAAAAGTGGGGCTTCAAATAATTGATGGAGTTTTGATGCCAAAAAATTATAGCCTTTAATCTTCGTCTGCCCAAAATAGATATTTAAAGTAAAGGCATTCCCCTTCTCTTTATACAATGAACTGTTAATCTGTTCTTCAATATCATAAGCTGCAGAATGAATCACATTTAATATTCCAAAATCACGAATTGTAATAGTACTTGGTATAATTCGTTGACCACGAGCAGATGCAAGTAAGGAAACGTAATAACCATAAGTTTGATATTTATAAGAACTGCACAGGTTAAATATTCTAAAATCTGTGTTTGTCTGATAAATAGGGTTATTAATGTATTCTTTAACCGAAATAACCTTCGCGTTTATATCTTTAAATGTCCATTTGTAAGGCTGGTTGATCACAATAACATTACTTGTTCTTTTCAAACAAGGCATGCCCCTGGTCTTTAACTCCATTTTTAAAGCAGCTTCCCCTTCGCAGTAATAGTCATCAATAATTCCAAGAGGCTTAAATCCTTTAGTTTTATACCAATCAATTAAGGCTGTGTTTTTGGCACTGACTTCGATTAATATTTTTTCATAATGTTGACGGTTCGCAAATTCAAGGGCGTGTTTAAGCAAATAATCACCATATCCCCTCTTCTGAAATTCGGGCAATATGGCTATGGAGTAAATTCGCAGCGACTTGCTGTACTTAAATAAAACTAAAGCTCCAACCTGGTTCCTATTCATATCATCGGTTTCAGCAATTAAAATTTCCTGAAAATCACTTTGAATACCATGTTTTAGACTCTGTTTTGTACTTCTCTGAAAAGAAGGAAAAGATTCCTCCTCTAATTTTAACAAAAAACCAATATCCTCAATATCGGATTTTCTTACCCCAATATTCATCTTCTGCATAAAGGATTAAAAAAGCTAATTAAAGCTCATTATATTATTATTCTAGTTCTTAAAAAAATAGTATTTATTTATACAAATTAAACAATAAAAGTAATCTCTTTATCAAAGCAGCAAAAATTATTTCATCTTATCATAAACATAACACCTCACCTCAGCAACACTTAGATAATCAATACTTAAAACACATCACAAAATAAGAAAAATCTAAATCAAGCAACTGAAAATCACATAAAAAAACAGAGGTTTAGACTATAAAAGTCCAAACCTCTAAAACTTATTGCGACCCCCTCTAAAATCTGATCCTAAACTTACATAAAACGATCTTCTAGAAATTCAACTTAATTTTAATTCCCGTGTCTTGATGTCGATTGCCATCAAAACTCCAAACCACTTCGAGATCAAGTAACAAGAAAATCTGCGACAAACCATAGCCCACTTCCCAATAGTTCTTGCGTCCTGCATGAGTTAAATAATTGGCAAACACCCTTTCCTGTACCGTTAAAGCATTGTTCAGAATTGGCAAACGCTTCAATATAAAGCGATCCGAAGTATATTGGACATGTGCCTCAGCATAATCGTTTGTACTTGAGTTTGTATAATAATCCAAGAGGCGGAAAGTGTTCAAGTCCCCACCCAACATCAATGTCGGTTTACTGGTATTAAAATGATGATAGTCGGCAAAGAATACCTTATTTTTATTCAGATAGCTCCCTGCTTTCACTGAGTAAGACAGATAATCGTTGAAACCCAGAGGGAATTCCTGTTTGACAGAAGCCTGTAACATAGCATAATCAGCATCCGAATCCAGAAGATTTTTAATTCCCATTCGATAGGCTAAAGCAAAAGTGGGTTGTTTATGAAATGCAGTCATTCGTTTTTCACCCTTCACAACTGAATAACGATGACGTGGCGTATACGCCAAGCTGGCCATAAATGTCAAGGCTTTGTTATCGCCAACTAAATTAGCTGCAACACCCTCCGGAATATTCGGGCTGTAAGCCTTATGATCAGGATTGGAGATAGATAGATTGGAATGGTTTATTAGATGTTTACGGTTTGCATATTCCAATTTGGTGGATAAACTTAAACCATTGGCCAAATCAGTCTGATGCCATATATTCACAAAATTCTTATCGTAAAGCTTTAGATAATTATCCTTAAAATAAAGCGAAGCCATTGCGTTCAACATCGGATCAATCCCCGTTTGTCCGTTAAAATCGATGGTCTTACTGCCTGCTTCACCACCTATCCAGGCTCGTTTCATGCCATTATAGCGGTAACGGCCTCCCACCGAAAAATCAAGATGTTCTCTTGAAAAGCCATAGGTAAAATCACTACTAAGATTTAAATAATGCCCCAATGTATCCTTTTTTGTAAACGAAAATGGCGCACTAAAAGTAATCCCTTGCACCGTATTGAAGGAAAGCTTATCAAAACTCAGCAAACCCGGAGTAGACAATTTAGAATGACTCTCTTTGTACTTATATGTTTTTCCAAAGAGTAAATGATTGAATTTAAACTTCCGATTGGCCTGACGGACTGAATCCTTATACTCAGGACTGTTTCGAATCAGGCTGATAGAATCTTTCTTTATAAAACTGATTTTTTCATCGCTGGATAAAGGAATCGGACGCATCTCTGCCCAATACAAGGAATCTTTCTCCTTGGCATCCTTGGCCATTTTTACCTTTTCAATCTTAATTTCCAAAGGCTCTTTCACTTTTATTTTTTGATCTTTCTGATTATCCTTCTCCATTAAACGATAAAGTTTGCGCATTTCAGCATTACTCATGTCATTTTTGTCCAATAGGGTTTGAATCTCATCTTTCCGCTTTTTCTCCTTTACCGATAATACTTTCGATTCAGCCTGATTGGTCAATTCGGCAACTGCTGCTGCCTCCTGTTTTTTAGCAAGCTCCTCTTGTTTCAAATAGTCATGATTCAAATCAGGATTCAATACGACCTTATAATCCTTTATGGAAGCGACATACATCCCGTTCATACCAAAACCCATCCCCTCAAACTTAATACTAAAATCAAAACTCACAGGCATCCAAACATCATCAGTCACAGGAGCATACATCTGACGCATGTGCACATCGGTCATGGGCAGTTTCAATTTTAAATCGGCAGAATGAATATTCCAGTAATCTTCTGCAATATTCAAATAGCCCTTAAACAAATCCTTCCCCTTTCGTCTGGGGATAACTTTGATGCGATTAATCGTTCGTCCCTGATCCTCAAATACCGATTCCAGTCGAAACTTATAAACCGAGAAGGCCGTTTTATCCAATGGCGAGATAAAACCATCATCACGGGTATTATACAAATTGGTTGTGATAAATTGCATGGGATTGGCCTCATTATCCAAACCCGAAGAACGAATAGAAATCACTTCCTCCTCCACCTTATCGGGCAGAAGAAAATGAATTTTAGAAATATTCTCTGTTACAAAGGTTTTGTTAGCTGTGATGCCCTCCTCGGCCAGTTTCTTTTTTAAAAGTCCCGGAACCTTAGTCACCTTACCCGAACCTTTAAGATAAACCATATTACTGTATTCACACACCTGCTTGCTGTAATAGTCCCCCATCACAATAGCCTTTCTCATCACAAAATAAGCCGGATCCTCACCACTGGCCAAAACCTTAACTTCTTTCAATTGGTAAGTTTGCGAAGCAAGTGAGACATTCATCTCCAAATCATTCTTCGGCATGTTCACTGTTACCTCTTTGGTTTTATAACCCAAGTAACGATAAGAAAGATGCCACTCTCCTTCAGGCAAGGCCAACTGGTATTCCCCATCGATATTCGATGTGGTTCCTGTAGCGAGTTCCTGAATATAAATATTTGCAAAAGAAATAGGCTTCCCCTCAGAATTGCTGATAAGCCCGGATAATTGTTGTGCATGCCCCCATAGTGAGCAGAAGAGTAAAAGAATACTGAATAGAGTTCTTGCCATAATCGATTTATTGTTTTTTTATGATGTCAAAACGAATGAATAATGAAAAAGTTACAGATCATTAAATTTTATATGTATTGCAAAATCGCCATTATCAATTCATCATAAACTTATCAAAAAAAACAAAAGCACAAGTTAACTATAATTTAATGTTTTGTATTTTTAACAAATCATTACAAGCCAATTTCAAAGCAATATTTATAAGTAAAAAGCAATAAACATAAGCCTTGGGATAAATCATTACAATAATCGTATCTTCTCACACATTAAATCTCACAAGCTAAAATTTTAATCAAATTAACATTTCAAGCCGTCCTTATTTTCAGGCAAAATTCTGTCAACATTATCTTCAAGTATTTATAGTCTTAAAATGATATCTAAAATTGAAATCTGACAATCCAACTTATTATTAAAGCCCTTTTCTACTAACTTTTCCTGATCCTATTTTCCCTTATTTTAAGAGATATTAGTCTTTTTTAGCTAGCAATCCCGGGTAATATTCGCTTTTTATCAAAAAGACGATGTATATTTGGGCCACATAATATAAATACAAATTATACAGTATGAGATTTAAAAATATTCTGCAATCACGCTACGGAGGCCTGCTCCTATTCAGTTTGATATTTATAACCCTCTCCTTTCTCATCCGAACGATACTTCTGATTGGTGATTTTCAAAATACAGATCCTGGTTTAATTCACATCTTCCAGATTTATCTGTATGGCTTATTCTACGACCTGGTTACCATCTCGTACTTTATAATCCCCTTTGTATTTTACCTGCTAATTGTTCCGGATCGTATATTTAGTTCGAAAATACACAAATGGATTTCTTATGTGTTTTTTATTATCACGATAGGCATACTTGTATTTTCAGGTATTGGTGAGTGGTTTTTTTGGGAAGAATTTAGCGTGCGTTACAATTTTATTGCCGTTGACTATCTGGTTTATACACATGAAGTAATTTCGAACATCCGTGAATCATACCCTATGCCCATTATCATTTTAGGCATGTTGTTGCTTTCGGCAAGTATCTTTGCCCTTGTTAAAAAGCATTTCGATAAAAGTATCAATTCGGAGTCGCGTTTTGTTTCGCGTTTAAAACTCAGCCTGATTTTATGGCTCATTCCCCTTCTGGCTTTCTATTCTGTGAATAAGAGTACAGCCGAGATCATGGACAACACCTACTCCAACGAACTGGCCCACAATGGTATTTACCAGATTTTTTCTGCTTTCAGAAACAATGAGTTGGATTATAAAGCTTTTTACAAAACCATAGATAATAAAGAAGCTTTCAGCCACCTGCGTCAGCTATTAAAAACCTCAAACAGTGAGTTTGTCAGTGATGATGTCTTTGATATCACTCGTCAGATTACTTACACAGGTGAAAATAAACACTATAATGTAATGCTGATAACGGTTGAAAGTTTGAGTGCATCCTTTTTTACGCGTTTTGGTAACACAAACAACATCACCCCTAATTTGGATAGTATTGCCCTGCAATCCTTATTTTTCACCAACTTTTATGCAACAGGAACACGTACGGTTCGAGGCATGGAAGCGCTTACACTATCTTTACCGCCAACACCCGGTTTTTCTATCGTAAAGCGCCCGCATAACGAAAACATGTTCACCTTAGGGAATGTTTTAAAATCGAAAGGCTATGCCAATAATTTTATCTATGCAGGCAATGGCTATTTCGATAATATGAACTATTTCTTTGGAAATAGCGGGTATGATATTATCGATCACAAAGATTTCTCAAGTGATGAAATTACGTTCGAAAATGCCTGGGGAGTATGTGATGAAGACCTGTTTGCTAAAGCAACACAAGTCGCTGATAGCTTATATAAAAAAGGACAGCCTTTCCACAACTTCATCATGACAACGTCCAATCACCGCCCTTATACCTATCCTGAGGGTAGAATTGACATTCCATCTCACTCGGGAAGAAATGGCGCTGTAAAATACACCGATTATGCGATAGCTAAATTCTTTCGCGAGGCGAAAAAACATCCCTGGTTTGAGAACACCATCTTTGTTGTAGTTGCTGACCATTGTGCATCGAGTGCAGGAAAAACATCGCTTCCGATCAAGAAATATCACATTCCACTAATCGTTTACGCACCGGCTATTATTACACCGGGGGAAAATACCACATTGGCTTCACAAATCGATTTTGCACCTACAATTCTGGGCCTATTAAATATGGATTACAAATCGAAATTCTTTGGTAAAGATATTCTGTTGGATCAGCCTAATCGTGCTCTTTTGGGAACTTACCAAAAAATTGGTTTGTTGCAACACAATCAACTAACACTTCAAGTTCCAACAAAAAGAACAGAAGCCTTTCAGGTTGACAATTTGGAACAACAAACAACAAAACTGAATCAAGAGGAATTAAGAGATGCCATTACCTATTACCAAACGGCGAGTTACCTCTTCCATAATAAGCTTTACAATTTCACAGAGGAATAAATCATTTTTCTAAAAGAAACAGGTATAAAAAAATCCGAACTCATATGAGTTCGGTTTTTTTTGTGAATCTTAGAAAGCTATTGACACAGATTCAATCAGTTTTATTACTTCACATCTTTCAGATTAACCAGATTCAGTTTTTTCACCAACTTACCAATTGTTAATCCTTGAATAATAATTGAAAATAAAGCTACGGAATACATCAGAAAGACAAATAAGTCACCAAAATGTTCCGGAGGAACGGCTAAAGCCAGGGCAATCCCCAGTGCACCTCGCAAACCACCCCAAGTCAGGATCAGAATCGTTTTTCGGTTTACTTTTTTATTCGAATGTTTAATTAACTGGAAAGGAACTAAAACTGAAATATACCTTGCTATTAAGACCACAAGTATTGTAATGATTGCAAATGGGATATGAACCACTGAAGGGTTGATTAATGTTATAAAAAATCCAAGCATTACAAATAAAACCCCATTTAAAATTTCATCTAAAACATCCCAAAAGGTCACCAATTGCAACATATTCTTTTTGGAATAGTCCTTACTATGTATCATATTCCCAAGATATAAACCAGCAGCAACCATGGCCAAAGCAGGTGACACATGAATATTTTCAGCTAAAGAATACCCTCCCGATGCCATAACTATGCTCAGCATAACATGCGTCTTCGCATTGTTTTCGGTTCTTTTTAGAATCTGAAAGCCTAAAAAACCAATTAACAATCCAAAAGCAATCCCACCAACAGCTTCTCTCAGGAATAAAAAGATCACTTCATCAACCTGTACATTCATATATCCCTTGTTTATTACCTGTAAAATCACAACAAAAAGAACCATACCCACACCGTCATTAAACAAAGACTCACCTTCGATATTCATTTGCAAATCTTTTCTCACACTGTAATTTTTTAAAATACTAAGTACAGCAATGGGATCAGTAGGTGAAATGAGCGCCCCAAATAAAAGAGAATAGACATAAGGGATGTTCAATGAAAACAAATGAGCCGCATAAAATGTTAGGGTTCCGACCAAAAATGTCGAAATAAGGGTTCCGAAGATCGCAAACACAAAAACGGCTTTTCTTTGCTTTTGCAAATCTTTAATATTGATGTGCATTGCCCCCGCAAAGAGTAAAAAACTCAGAATAATCTCCAGCAGAAACTCTCTAAAGTGAATATCTCTTTCAAAGGTTGGGATAAATTGATAAACTGAAGGTGCAAACTCTTTAACTAAAAGAATAAAGACAGACATAATAAGTGCCAATATCATCATCCCAATAGTCGGACTTAACTTCAGGTATTTGGTGTTAATAAGACTAAAAAGTGCTGAAAAAGCAAGTACGATGACAAATGAATCAAACATTTTAAATTAATTAATATTAGTTATATAATGAATCCTCGAACGGGATTCAGATAGAAATGCAATAGAATATTGACATCACATGAGAATAAAAACCTACAGATTAGATACAACAAGGCAAGAAGCAAAATGCTCCAAACTTAATCTAACATGGTTTCTGAATTCTTTTGATTGGGAGTGCGAAAGTATAAAAACTATAGAAAAGATAACACTAATCTGATGGGTTTATTTACGAGTAAATTCCACCGACCATAAAACAGTATAAAATCAAATACACACTTATCTCATAATCATAACACTAAAAAATAACACAGAATAAATTCCCCATAAAAAAGCCGAATCTGAAAAACCATTTTCAGATTCGGCTAAATATTCAATACCTATTCCCGTTCTACTTCTTAAGTGCAGGTGTTGAGAACGGTGGTGGTGTTATTTTCCTTTTTGTCTCAGGTAAACGAGAAAGGGCTTCCTTTACTGCACGCTCAAGCTGTGGATCGATACCCTTATTTAATGATTTTGCATCCTGACGAACGTCTATCGTTGGAGCGATTCCCTTGTTTTCGCCAACCCATTCGTTTTTGTTTGGATCAAATACGGCATTATCAGGAGCTGTTAGTGCACCGCCATCGACCAAGCGATAATGAACAGATGATTTCACCAAACCACCCCAGGTGCGTGCGCCGACCACAGGACCAATTTTCTGATGCTTGAATACCCATGGGAAGAAATCACCTCCTGATCCGGCAAGCTCATTAATAATTAAAACCTTTGGACCAACAATTCCTGCAGGCAAACGAATCGGATCGCCATTGGGTACCTCGTTGGTTAAACAGGCTCTTGTTTCCCGTTTCATCAAATCAACCATATAGTCATCCAATAATCCCCCGCCATTGAAACGCTCATCAATTACAGCCCCTTCCTTATCTTGCTGAGCAAAATAATAGCGATTGAAGGAGATAAAGCCATTACTTGAGGTATTCGGTACCCAAATGTAAGCCAAACGTCCGCCGGAAAGCTTATCAACCAAACGTCGGTTGTCTTCAACCCAGGCGCGTTGACGAAGGGCTCTTTCGCTACTTATAGGCTTCACAGTAATTTTCCAGGAGCCTTTAAAATCAGACTTGCTATTGATATGAAGAACGGTTTGCTGACCAGCAGTTCCATCCAAAGCCATATAAGGATCCTGCTTGTTACTGATTTCCTTACCATTAACTCCCACAATATAATTGCCCTCTTCCACTTTCATTCCGGGACGATCCAATGGACTTGACAATTCAGGATTCCAACTCTCCGAAGTATAAATGCGTTTGATCTTCCAATGCTTGCCATCAGCAACCAAATCGGCTCCCAATAAACCTACCGATGGACGATCGGTTTTAGGAAAATCGCCACCAAAGACAAAACTATGACCTACCGAAAGTTCACCATTCACCTGATCGAGCACATAATTTAAATCGCTGCGATGCTTGATGTAAGGAATAAGAGGCGTATAACGTTCGTAAACCTCATTCCAATCTCTGCCGTGCATATTCGGATCATAAAAATAGTCGCGCTGGTATCGCCATGCCTCTTCAAACATCTGATTCCATTCCGCCATACGATCGAGCTGTGTTTTCAGGTTTATCTTTAAAGCTTTTGCGCTTTTTCCGTTAGGTCCTTTGGTTCCAATCACTTTCCAGGCTGATCCTATTTTAGTCAGCATTTGGTTCCCATCGGCAGAAATCGAAACAGATCGAACACCGGAAACAAACTCCTTCGCTTCTCTTTCTTTTAAATCGAATTTATGCAGTGTAGAGGTTCTCCCTTTAGGACTGGCTTCAGCAATAAACACAGTGCCTTTGGTTCCAGCCAGAATGAAACGATATTTTCCTTTTTCCATAGGCAGAGGAATAATTCTTCGCTCAATACCGTTAAAATCGATTTGCATCAGGCTATCGGCTTTTTCCTTGGCTTTCGCTGATTTATCATCCTTTTTCTTATCCTTAGTTTCCTTTTTATCCTCTTTTTTAGGCGCCTTTTCTTCATCGCTTCTTGGCTCAAAAGGTGAAGCATCTTTCTTAAGCAGGTTAACCACATAAGCCTCGTAATTAGGTGCTTTTGCTCCCATTACCGAAGTGTTTACATAACCCGACAGCAATGCTAAATCGGTACTTGCCAAAAAGTACAGGTGATGCGTATCGGCATCCCAGGCAGGTGAAAAAGCATCGGCTAATACATTGGTAATAGGTCTTACTCTATCATCAGCCATCGACCAGATGCAAATACGTCGGAAATTGTTGGCTCCCGACTTGGCATAAGCCAGCCATTTGGAATCCTTCGACCAGGTCAGGCCAAGATCACCACGTTCCAGATTATTGCCCCCTACATCAATGGTCTTAATGCTCCTGGCTTCAATATCAATCAAACGAATACGCACATCATCATCGGTAAACGCAATATATTTCCCATCAGGTGACCAGGCGGGTTCCCAGGCCATTTTCGATTCACCAATCGATATCGCTTCAGGCTCTGACAAGCCATCCTGATTGGTAATCATCAATTGGTAGCCTTTTCCATTTACATCCGAAAACCAGGCAATTTTATCACCTTTAGGCGACCAAATAGGTGCGCGATCAGCTGCTGCTGAATTATTGGTGATGTTTCTCGCATCGCCATGCTCAACCGGAATGGTAAACACTTCGCCACGAGCCGACATAATGGCTCGCTTACCAGTTGGTGACAATGATGCCGAAGCGACACGATCACTCACATCTTCCCATCGGGTTGCAGCCCAGGGGAAATCACCACTAAGCTCAATTTCAAGTTGTGTTGTTTTTCCTGAAGCCAAATCATAAGTATGCAAATAGCCATCTCTTTCGAAAACAAGTTTGTTCTTATAACCCGAAAGCGACTTGATATCAATATCTTTGAATTTGGTGATTTGCTCTAATTCGCTGGTCTTTGTATCATACATCCAAATATTCATCGCCCAGTCTCTGTCCGAAAGGAAATAGATTTTATCCCCTAGCCATACCGGCTGAACATCAGTGGTCGATTCGTTGGGCAGTAGTTTTTCACTGGAATCATCAAGGTTCAGAATAATCAATGGGGTATTTTGTCCGCCACGGTAGGCACGCCATTCCCAATCCCAACGACGCACCTTATCAATTACAATTCGTTTAGCATCCGCAGAAAAAGACGCTTTGGTTCCCCATTGCGCGTTCAGCATGGTCGAAACACCCCCGTCTCGTGATACAGTCCATAAACGGTCATAATTTGATGGTGCTGTCTCACGGGTTGAAGCGTACAATACCCGTTTGCCATCAGGTGTCCAGCCACGTACATTCGATGCTGCAGGATACCATGTCAATTGTTTAAGCTCTCCTCCCGTAACAGAAACCGTATAAACGGCATCCACACCCGAACGGTTCGACGTAAAAGCAATGGTTTGGCCATCCGGTGAGAAATGCGGATCGCTTTCAACAGCAGGTGTACTGGTTAAACGCAGAGTTTGTCCTCCATTGATATCGGAGACCCATAAATCGCCTGCATAGGTATAGGCAATATGTGTTTCAGATAATGTGGGCTGCCTCAAAAGACGCGTACCCTGCGCCTGTACATAGGCCGTAAACACTATAAAACAGACAAGAAACAGACTCAGTTTCTTCAAATAATTGTCATTCATATCAATTAATTTGGGTTCGTATAATATATGTAATCAAAATATCTATTAGACAATAAAAATAGTCTTTGAGTTACAATCAAAAACCCAAAATAGACCAATTATTTGAGCATTTCAATTCTATTCTATATCCTATAGGCCTTTCTCGTTATACGCGACAAATCACAGGCTTATCATTATTATAGATCCTCATCCAAAAAAAATAGAGTCACAATAATTGCAACTCTATTCCTAATTTCTTCAAACTTCGCCTAGCTCTTGGTATCCACCTCCGCCAAGAGATCAGACTTTAAAAAATCGTCGTAATATATAATCAATGTTTCTTCCATTTCAATTATTGATGAAATAAAAACTTGTCGCTTTACAAGTAAATCTTTTTTATTTTCTTCAGGGATAGACGTCATCCTTTCTTGAGAATAAACTTTTATTAAACTATCGTAATACTTTTGATATTCATAAATTCCGGAAATCTCTGTAACTAAAGCAAGATTCATATTAGCTACAGCTTGTGTTATTTTTGCTGTCTCCCATGATGTCGAACTTAGTAAGCACAGATCCATATTCGCTGTTCGGTTTGTTACCTTTATTGAGTCTTTTATTTCAAGTATTAAGCTATCCACTGTGATCAAAAGCTCTTTATGGGCTTTTAAAAGTTTAGCGACTTCTTCTTTGTTATTTAATATTTCAGTTTTTATATTTTGTACTGATTTTTCGGCAAGTTCAGAGTTATCTCGTGCTTCTTTCCATGTATTCAACATCATACCTAAAAATACCGCAAAGCTTATCGATACAAATTCAAAAAGAACTCTTTTATTGATGATTTTTTTTCTCATAAATATTTTGTCACGTTTAATATTACTGTATTAATTATTTAAAATCTCACCATCATTTGTAAGATGTGTATCAGGAAAGGTCTATTATCAGACTTGAATTAATGTTTTAATTGATAATACAAAACACCCGATTCAGGTTTTTTAATGACACCTTTCTTTATTAATTGGTTTGTTGCTTCCGTATAAATCAAATGATAATACCAGATAAAGAACTCCTCAAAACTAATTTTCCCCGAATACCCATAATCAATGTAGAGCTTCTGAAATTCCGCCCTGTTCTTCTCTAAAATATCAATGAGTGTTGGAAGAAACTGTTTATTGAATTCATTGAACAGGATATTGAAATCGTTCTTGCTAAAGCAATACATCTCTTTGTTTTTATAATCGTCCCAATCAGCTTTCTGAAATCTTGTATTTCCATAAACCCCGATATAAATAGAGTCATTATTTACTAAGCCTTGATTTCCATATATGCCCAATGCTTCTTCACCTCTCGTTGTATCCTTTTCCATGATAGAAAAATAGTACTGCTTACCATTTCTCAAGGGTCTTTCTTTTTTCAAATAAAGCCTTTCCACATCTCTAATCTGTCCCATATCCAATACAATATCACTCAAGTAAAAGAATGACAAATCGTGAAATGAATATTGTTTCGATATATCCATTTTATCATGCAAGGCTTTAAACCTGCCTAATTGGGCAATCATACCATCAGCAATTTCCTTAGCAATTGAGTTGGATTCTTCCATTAAGGCAAGCCCCTCTTTCAGTGGTAAAACAAAGACAGTTGGTGTATAAACGCCATTCTTCTCGCTAAGCATCCCATTCTCTATAAGCAAGTTTGTTGTTTCGGTCATTTTAGAATCATCCCATCCTAAAACACGATTGATCTCTTTAAGTGTTTTTCCATAAAACAAAGAAACCATTAAAGCATCAACATCATCCTCGTAAACAATCCGATTCGGATTATTGTCACCTCTTGATATCTGTTTCTTATCAAAACTCGCATTCCGAATGTCTTCGATACTTCTACCATTATGATGGCTACAAGCAGCAAATACCAACATAAGGCATAATGCCATTAAATGTATTTTTATCCTATTCATTAAGTCAGTCAATTATTTATTTTTATACTGGTAGTCCCAAAGTGAACTTCAGCGACACGATTAGCTGTAGCTTCTATGCCTTGATAAGCCTTTGTTGATTCCTGATCCAAAAAGGCTTTATCATTTTATTGTATTTACGACACAAAACGAATAACACAAGGCTTGCACATAAACAAAACAAGGTCGCCTGCACGGAGCCTTCCGGTCCAAATGCTCCACCGGTAAACCATTCGGCACCAGTTATCTTTGTATTTAACAAGGATTTGCTTAGTGAACCTCCTGATACATTTGCGCCAAATATACCTGCTTGTGTAAAGTTCCAGGCAAAATGTATCGCGATAGGAAACCATAATTTTCGTGTATAGATATAGGCTATACCCAACAAGAGCCCTGCCTGTATAGCAATTCCCAATGATGCAACAAATGAGCTGTGAGGATTAGCTAAATGCATTAAACCAAATAATAATGCCGACAATGCTAAAGCCAGATAACTGCCCAGTTTTTCTTCCATAATTCTAAACACAATTCCTCTCAGTAAGAGTTCTTCTAAAACTGCTGTCGAAAATGCCATCGTCAAACCCGGAATTACAAAAAGAAAGCTGTTAACCGACTCAACAACAAAACCACCCTTTAAATAAATTACCCCAATGGTTAGAGACTGCAAAACAGCCCCCAACAAAACACCCAGAGCTAAGTCGCGACCTATTCTGTTTACCGATAATTCAGTTACTTTTCTTTTCTCATAAAACCTGTACAAAAACAGATAGGACAAGACAGCTAATGCCGCAGGAACGATACCAATGCACAAATAAAAAAATTCACGACCTAATGGCGTTTGGTATAATACCTTTGAAAGGAAAGCTTGCGATAGATTAAACAGACCTACTACGAATACAAATCCGATGACAATACGTGTCAATGGGAAGTTTAAAATCCGATATCCTATATTTTTCATCCAATATTTTATTTTAAGTTATATATTACTGTATCAGGCTGCCTTATCTGTTAGAACTTTGAATCACGTCTATGGCTTTTTCGAGGATTAAATCTTTACCCTCTTTCATCGATTCTTCCGTATTTGTTACCAGTATATCTGGAGCAATGCCCTGATCTTCGATCAGCTGATGCCTTGCTGTTGTTGCCTGCCAGCTCGACACCCGATATTTCCATCCATTGGCTAAGGTAAACTCTTTAGGATTGGCCGTAGCACCTCGTGTTGTATCACCAATTAAAGTTGTATTAGGCAACACCATCATCATGCTAACAAAACCTTCACCCGAGCTTACAACAAAACGATTGGTTAATACCGTAATGGGTTTGTTAAAGTCAACGGGATTATCAGATATCAGCTGTCGGGCCTGCCATGCTCCAAAATCATCTCTCCCCGCCCCGTTTCTGACACGTACATAGCCGTGAATCAAATTTTTATGTGTGAGCCGATTTACAAATTGCTTCGCGATGCCATCATTCCCGCCATAATTATCTCTAAGATCGAGAATTAAGCCATCCTTCGAGGGCAATTCGGTTAAAACCGAATTCAGAGGATTAAAATCGCCTGTTGGAATCAAGTTTTTCACTCTCACATAGGCAATATTGGTGTTTTGAATATCGCCAATAGTCATTGTTTCGGAGTTGACACGAACTGATGTCAGATACCGGTTTGCATTTGTCGGTGAATTTCGATCAAACAAATTGCTGTTAGAATAACTATGCGTTTGCGTATCGGTGATTAACCGAACATGAATATCCCTAAACGAAAGAATAATATCAGCAAGCAAATTTTCAAATTCGGCAGGAGTCGTTTCGGAGTTTATCTTACTCTTACTTGCATCATAAACAGCATCCCAATCGACTTGTTTCAGACTAAAGTATGAATACGTTTGATCAAAATCTTTCCAAAACTGCTCAAAATAATTATCATACTTTGATTTAATAACTGGCTCATCAACCTTTTGGCAACACGTAAGGACAATAAAAAGGAATACTATAAGGTAGTTGTAATATGTTTTCATCTGGATTTAAGAAATTCTTTTTTGTTAGTGAGGGACTATTTTGTGTGGTAATTAAAAAAGGAAGGCAAAGCCATCCATTGAAAGGCGTCCAACGAAACTAATCGCGCACCATTGGACGGTCGTTTTCTATCCTTTTTATCTTCTTTCTTTTTTGCATAAAATAAACAAACCAACTTACGACAAATGCAATAATAATTAACCATAGAATAAAATTACCCTCAAGTAATTCGACCCTTTTTTCAGCTGTTGATAATCTCCACATTACGATCATCGTCATTAATACTGGTTGCCATATAGTTCCTTTCATAATTAAATTTTCTTGTTAATTCGTTTTCTATCAATATTCAAAGACCTTGTTTAGGTTCCTAATTCTCCAGGTTATTTTGGTAAGCTGATCAGAGCATTGTCAAAATCAAAAGTCTTAAATTTAAGTTTAAATGCTTTGTCAAGCTGAATTTTGTCATCTGAAAATGAAACCAATCCTGTGTTAAAATGCCACGTTCCCAAGTAATTAATTCTATTTTTCTCAACAGTAAATTCATATTGCAATAAATCCTTTTCGAGTATCCCATTACTTTCCTTTTTTTTCTTAAATGTCTTTGTCGATGTATCAATCCCTTTAAATATAGCCTCAGTAAACACCTTACCGCCATACCATTGACTTTTTGTCCACCAATAATTAAGAATTTTATAATGCCCTGCCGGAATGTGAAAAATAAATGGATTTTCTTTTTTTGACTTATAAGACGCTTTAGTTTCTAAATTCTGAATACTAATATCCTGAGGAAATCCACCACTACTAAATCCTAAGCGTTGTATAAAACTCCCATAAATGATTGCCTGATTTTGATTCATAAAATCATCCCTTTTCAACTTTTTTGAGAGGCATAAAGGCTTGTCCTCTCACACATAAAAATGTGACTCCTAATACTAATGTTAAAAAATATTTCATACTAATCTTCTTCTATTTAAACCCTCCCTTTCTACCGCACGATTTTATCATGTGGGTTTTACTTTATCTAAAGAAACGTGATATCATCGAGCACCAGCGGTGGGCTCTATCACCAACCTCCTTACAATACCTTAGCCTTAATTTAAAGATATCTGCTATCTGTGTTTGAAATAACTACCACCCTCTTCTCAAAATACTATTAACCAACTTCAGTCCATAAATTGTTAAATCCATGTCATAAGTCCAATTATACCATTGCTAAAAAAGTAAACTGTAAATGCTAAATTAAAAATAGCTGCTAAGGCGGAATGATAATAGAATAACTTAGACATTTTCACATTTCGATTCTTAAAAATGTAATAAACAGTCCACAACGAAGTCACTGCAAAACCAATAGTTCCAATGAAAATTAATATTGAAAGTGAACTCATGTTTCCTAATAAGATAAAAGTATCTAATGGGGTTTGTAGACTTATAACAATTGCTAAAGCAATTACTAAAATAATAGCAGTGCTGACCATTGGCCAGAGGCAAATCCACAATGCAATTTTATCTTTCTTCTTACCCAAAAAGTAAATAAATAGTCGTAGTAGCACAAAAATAAGCACACTAACAGGAACAATTAAAAATGCACAAAACAGAGTAAGCAGTGTGTAAGCATAGATAGGCGATATCTTTTTTAACATGCCCATATTTCCGTTAATAACTTCTCCTTCTAAAGGATCATTTGTTTGAAATATAACAAACTTATCTGAGTATTCAGATACAAATTCCTTGTTCCCATTTGAATAAAACTTATAAACATAAGGTGCTCCTAACATACTTTTCACATACAAAGTATCTTCTTGATGCCAGAATTTTTGAATGCTTTTAATTTTTTTTAAAAACTTAATGCAATCAAATTTAGCTCCGACAGATATATAATACCCCGTAAGATCCTTTGCCGATTTATGGATACTTCTTTTTCGTTCAGCAATGTCTTGAACTAAATCCTTTGTTTGGTATTCTTTTATTAAATTGGATATTTCATTTAATACGCTTTCATTATTGTCATTTATCATGACTGCAAAGCCCATATTATATTCTGGAAGATAACAAAAGTCCGTATTGCTACCAGGAACAGAACCTCCATGCCCGCGATAAATAAAACTCTTGTAAGGTGAGGCATAATTTGTTAATCCATTACGATTAAATAACTCCGATTTCTCAACATGTAAGCTTTCATTTCTTTCCATTCTCTCTAAACTACTCTCTGATAGTAACGGGGTACCATCTATCTTTCCTCTATTAATAAAGAAATTGAGCAGGCCAACCAGCTCTTTGGGTGAACCCGTAAGCGCTGCCGAAGGTCGATACAGTACATGTAAATATGGCATCGGCACACCATTATCGTATCCTTTTGCCCCTATCTTTTTGTATTGTTCAGACTCACGAAAGGTCATATTCCTCATCCCCATAGGCTTAAAGAAATATTTAGCTACATAATCCTCATAGGTCATGCCCGAAACTGTTTCCACAATATATGCGGCTATACTAACAGCAAGATTGCTATATTGAATCCGTGTGCCTGGAACAAATCTCGCCACTCGGCCTTTCGGATAATACTCCAGTGATTCTTTCAGTGTTTTAGGTTTGGAATCATTACTACCTAGCTCAGCCAAACTCCAATCATTTAAACCTGATGTATGTTCTAGAAGATTCTCAATTCTGATTGGATATTCCGATTCCCATGGATTTACTATTTCTAGATTAGGTAGTATATCTACAAGTTTATCTTTTAAATTTAAACGCCCCTCTTCCTGTAATTTTAAAATAGCTAAACCAACAAATAATTTTGAAACTGAACCAAGTCGAAACATGGTGTTTTCATCAACATCGAGATTTCTCTCAATATCAGCTTTACCTATCCCTTTTAAAAAAACAATAGAATCGGCCGCAACCATTACAACACCTGCTCCAGGGGTACTTGTTTTAGTTAATACCTTCTGAATTGAAGCTTCTAATTCGCTTAGCGTTTGCGGCTTGTTAATACAAGCTTTATTTTGTGCAAAAATTAATGATTTGCTTATAATCACAAATACTAAAATTGTAAGTATCTTTTTTAAAAATTTCATATAGTTTCCAGTTCTGGTTTAATAATTATCCCATCCTTTTGGCAACTAATGAGGCCAATAAAAAGGGATACAATAAGGTATTCGTTATATGTTTTCATCTGGATTTAAGTGATTCTTTTTGTTAGTGAGGAATTATATTATAGGCTTATATTTTAAAAAGTATTCAACAGAATTTCATTTCTGATGTCTGTATACGCTATCTCTTTTAATCTAAAACGCTTATGATTTGCTTGCAAATAGAGTCTCCTCTTAAAATCGATTTTTCCAGGTCGATTCTCACCTTTTTATCAAATAAGGTCTCGAATAAGTTTTTAGAGTAGCCAACTGTACAGTTGCACAGGAATGCATCATTCACTCCATTTTTGACCATAGGACAAGTACAGGATTCAAATATCAAGCTTAGGGTGTTCCCTCTTTTGTAAAATTGTCTGAATTGTAATAGTCCGTTTTAAAGGCATTGAAAAGAACATCCATATCCGTTTCAGAGGCATTTTCATTTCTGACTTTACAAGCCCCCTGATAAAGATCGGACGATTCACAACAAGCCCCGCCACACTTATGCAGTATATCAATCCCTTGTTTATCCTTAAGCTGTGCGAGCTCTTTCAAATTAGAATTTATCCAATTGCTTATACGTGTCATATCATCCATCATCAAATCGCTTTAATCTGTTTTTTTTAATTATGAAACCATACCATTTTAAAATAAAGCTCATGATTCATTTCAGCAACTTGCTTATATCTATTCTTATTCAAGTGCTCTTTCAACTCATCAATGTTAATAACAATCCAATCTTTGTTATGTAACGTTTCTTATTCAGTTCTAATTAAAATTTCTGTATTATTTTCAAACACCTCATCATAACCGTAAACTATCTTATATAAATTGTTGTTCAGTACATCAACTTCGTCAATTTGTTTAATGAGTTTACCATTGTAATCTGAGGAAATATCATCAATTATATTTTGGCTACATATCAGCTCAACATCAAATAATATAGGAAAACCTATACCCTTAATTAAGTACAATAATGGATTTTCAATATTTGTGTTATTATATTTTGATGACAGATTGAAAACATTATCTGATTCTGAATTTAAACCCTGAACATCTTTTCTATAATTTAATGTCCTCAAATTCCCAAACTCATCATATTTTAATTGTTTTTCATGAGTAATAAGTGATCCTCCCATGGGTTTGTAATAACTACTATCGATGATCTGAACAGGTAAACCCGATTGAAATTTAATAGTTCGGGATATTTTTTCATCAGTATCAGATCCCCATAAAAAACTAGAATCAGTTTCAATTCTTAATTCATCAGCTGATCTTATAACACTACAAAAATCGGTTCTACTGGCAAATGCGTTCTCACAAATATGGATGTAACTTGTAATCTCATTATTGGTATAATTGAATCTATAAAATTCATGCAAATATTTTGATTCATATGAATAGTAATAAAATCCAAGTGCCTCTTGATTTTCATAACCATATCCTTTTCTAATTAAGGGTTTTGAAGTAATAAAATTTAAATCAAGCGTAGTATCTGATGAAATAGCTATAACTTTATCATCATCATAAATGAATTTATAATTAAGCGATAGGTTTTTGCAAACTCCTTCATTACAACTGTTAGAGATTTGAATTGAGACAATTTTATTTAAAGAGTTAAGGAAAGAAAATTGTGATAAAGGAGTTTCACTAGTTTCTTTAGTACAACTTATATGAGTTATTATAAATAATAGAAAGATTAGCTTAGTTACTTGCCTCATAAATTATATTTATTAATATGATTGTTTTTTTTATAATGTATTTAACATCAACTGTAGAGATTTAATAGTATGCTTGCTGTGTTTATTAATTAAACTAACTCTCAGATGATACGCCACTGGTCATGCTGGTCTGTGCCTTTCACGCAAGTACTTAGTTGTTATAGACTATCTTGCCTTTTTATTCATCCATATTTTCATCGTAAAACCAAAACCCAAGCCCCCTATAAGCCAGATAGGAATGCCTATTAACATACTCTTCTGCGTAATTTCCTCTTGCATAATAAATGGAAATATAAAAACCATAGTCAGGTACATAAATAAGCCCCAGGCTAAGCCCATCTTCAACCAATTCTTAGTTGTCATTTGGGGTGTTACCAGTTCCAGATTTAAATTCTTATACCTTTCTGGTTGTTTATCTAACCAACTCTGCTTTAGAGAATTTCTGAACCAGCCCCAAATCGGGAACGTCATTATCAAAACGAGTAATGAGGTCAGATTCCTCTGTACAGGAATTATTTTGGTACACTTATCACAATAGAAACCAAACCAGTTTTTTATAGCCGTCTTGTTTTGAGCAGAATATTTCAAACCTGAATGTAGTTCTCCACAGTGAGGACATGGTATTAATGAACGTTGTATAAAAGGTTTATCTCCTTCCCGCTCAATCAACATCACTTTAGGAATTGTTTGTCCCAAAATCAATTCATTAATCACCAAGCCAGGATTAATAATCCAATGTAAAATCACAGGGCTTTTCCAATTCCAAATTTTGTATTTTTCCTTATCGTATATCATTCTACTGTCTTTTTTTATATTGTCCATAATAATCTTTCTAAACTTCGTGGGCGATTAAAACCAATGCCCTACCCACCGACCTGTATCTATAGCAAGCAAGTCATATTTAATCTTTATAATACCAAAATGGAATTTTCTGAATCGTAACAATTGAATCTGTACCCGGATGTTTACATCTTGAAAAAGTCAGAACATGTTTTCCCTCTGCCAAATTCTTTGTCCCCAGATAGCTTTCAAAACCAATGCTACGCATCTTACCATTATTCTCTTTAAGTATGGAAAAATTTGATTGATAAGGAATAGAATCGATTTTAATCGAATAGATTTTCTGAAACGTATTTAAGTATTCATGTTGTAAACTATCTGTTTTTCTTAACAAAGTCGTGTTTTGACTGCTTCCAATTGTTATAATCTTGCTGAAATGATATCCACGTCTGTCTTTTTTAGGTCTCAAACTTTCATTAAACTCATAAATTTGGTCTTCAATCGCATACGAGAAGGGGATTTTCACTTTTATAAAAGAATCACTGATTACTTTTGATTGTATGGCTATTACATCAATAAACAGGTCATTTTTTTCCACTAAATCTTCATAGTTTTCACTATTGGATACAATCGTACTTAAGGGATTCGTTGAGGATAAACTGAAATAATTGGATTTGACATTGTATGTGGTCGATATAAATAGAATCGTAAAGTAAAAAGGCAATAAAAGGATACTGACTCGTCGTCCAAACTTGTTGTCGATAAGATTATAATACAGAGGCCGGTATAAAAACGACAGGGTGATATAACTGAATACCCAATAAAAAGGAAAATAGACCAGAGCGACCCATTTATTTTTTTTAAGGAGTCCCTGGCTTAAATAATCGAAAAAGGTAAGTACAGCACCTATCAATAAAAAAGATTGTATTGCTCCCGCAAGTAGAAAGAGCAATATCGAATCATTATCCGGATATAACAATTCAACAGCATCTATTAATAGATAAACAATGAAAAATGCAGCGACATAAAAAATGAGCAAAAAGGAAATCGCAAAAATAATACTGCAGAATTTTTCAAGTTTTTCGATATAGCCATCAAACGAACCAATTTTTTTATTCAGATAATTTCTAAAACGTTCACTGTAATTTAATTTGTCAATTTCAACTTCGCCAGATACATAGCGCAAGCCCAAGGCTCCAATCCATATGCTACGTAAGATGACATGCAGAATTAAGTTGAAAATTAAAATTAAGATAGCCATGTATACTATTTGATAGACATATTCAAGCATACCACCTTCATACACTTCTATATCATAAGCATTTCGTACAGCCTCAAGTGCGTAGAACAATCCGAAAATGGTAAAGCCGGAAACCAGCAATTCCAATTGCCAGGAATCTTCCTGTAACCTATCAAGGAGTTTTTTTAATAAATTTTTGTTGTTAGTTTCTTCCATTTGCTGCTCTTATGGGGATATTCAATTTTAAGACTTACTGAGGTTCCTGTGCGATTTCAAAAACTTGCTTTACCCACTGTTTAAAAGGTATTCACCAATCTTAACTTTTAAAAAGGCATTCTTATGCCTTTAACAAAAGCGATTTAAAGCTTCTAACGGTCAAAGCCAGAAAAACAATTGATCCTAAAATTTTAAGCAAATAACCAAACATTTGTCCGGTCGATCGACCAAGCTCGAATGCTGATTGATAAGTGGGATAATTGTCGATAAGTGAATATATAAATGAGAAAATAAATAGTGCGAACACCACATTTACTAGTCTTGAAATCCTATTGTTTGTCTCGATTGATCGATTCATTTTTTTAATTCTATTTGATTGATTTTTTTTTTGGAAACGAACTTGACTATAAAGCCTGGCTTGCATTGCGCCTGCGGCAAGCCAGGCTTTATAAGCCATTGTTAAGCTTTGTTTTTTAGCTATTATAGCTGCGACACGAAATGTTGATTTAGTTTAGTCTTTAAGAATGCAACTTGCATAATTTTTAGTCTTCTCAATCTTTTTCTTTTTCAAATCCATGTCGTAATATGATTCATCTTTCAGGTAAGTTCTAATAAATTTAATGCCCACTTCTTCAATTTTCTTCAATTGTTCTTTTGTAATTGGGTAGGTCATTGCAAAGCCCGAAAATATTTGACTGCCTGACACAAACGACTGAGGCGTTGCATTTTTAACAGAAATGAGTTCCATTACCGACTTATCGCCTAATTTCAAATTCAATTTGCTCCCTTCAGGAATTAAAAAGGCCTGGTCTCCAGGAATGTTGACATAGGATTCTAACCTAAAATCATCGCCTGACCTGTAAAAAGCAAACTTAAAATAGAAATTATACTGCTTAGCGATTCTTCTTTCCACTTTCCCGGAAAATTCATCTACTTTATCATAGGTATACTTGCAATCTTGTGCCTTTGTAATAGTGGTAATCGATAATAAAAGGAAGGCTAAGGGTAATAAGAATTTTGGTTTCATTAAGTGTGTAATTATGGGTTAATAAATGTAAGGTCACTCTTGTTAGGCTGATCCAACTGGGGTTTTTGTTTATATATCCTTGTTAATACTCAAATGATCATCATTGCCATTTTGTATGCATTTCGTTTTTAAATTAACTCTAACGGTCACTTGTATGTGGTCGGGCGGGATTTCTGGAAGAAATCATGTCAAACTCACAGGAAAGTGGGCGCAAGGTCTGACTTGTCAGACCGCTAAAACCACCACCAGCCATATACAATTTGTTGGTGGTAGTTTTTTAATTTATTAATTCAACTTTATCTACTGCATCGAAGCCTTTTGTTTTACTAAATTTCATATTATGTACAAAGTTTTGCATACTATCAGATGGGTCAATTGTTTTTAAATTTAATTTTTCAATTGTCACAGGTGGCAGAATAATTGATAATATAGGCTGATTTTCTAGATGTCCTGTCGCACTGTTTAATATTTCAGCCATTGCATTAACTCGAATAAACTCAAGAGGTAAATAAGCAAATATTTCTCTCGCAACTCTGATTACAGAACTGCAAATATGGTCTTGATATAATTCATTAAATTTACCTTTTGCCATATTTTTCTTAGAAAGTTTACCTGTCGCCGTTTGTCTAAGTTCATAGTTAGGAATAACTTCGTCGCTATTGACACTTAAATCTACATCCAAATATTTACTTTCGAAATTTATGTTTAGGTGAGTGCCTAGTTCTCCGATTTCTGAGAATAGGTTATAATATTCAATCGCATTTTTATATGCTTCAATTTCTCCGTTTTTGACTCCGTCAGCAATTCGCTGAAGTTCTTGCCAATCTTTCAAATCTTCTTGATACTGATTGTGTCTTGATTCGTTATCTGTTTCGTCTTTACGCCTGGCTGTTTCTATTTGTTTTTTTAATTTATCTATCTTTTTTTCGGTTGAACCGAACAACTTGTCAAAGAATGATGGTTTGAAACTATCTAATTTTTCTTTAGCGAATTTCTCATTATCAAATCTTTTCGTTGGTTCTTTGGGAGGTTGAGTTTTTTGAATTTTATCCCAATCTATTGTTTCACAGCAATCTTTATGAACAGATTGAATCATATTTACGTAATTTTCCCAATCTTCTACAGCTTGCCTGGCATCGTCAATTTCTTTTAATTTTTGTTGTTCTTTAAATCTTTTTGCAGCTTCTCTGGCTTGTCTCTGTTGATCGCGTTCAATTCTTCGGACAGCAGCACCATATGAACGCATTACTCCTTTTACTGTAGTCATTTTGTTCGTTTTTGGTTTAATTATTTAGTGTCTTATTTTCTCAAAATATTGTCAATGATTATGCAGTTTTCAAAATTACCGCCAACGGTTGGTACTTGTTGCGGAGCGGATTTCGGAGAGCGTTCATGTACGCTAGGACTGAATTGTGATGCGAAAATCCGCCGTTTCTAACCGCACCGAGCCCGCTCTGAAATATGTACTTTGTTATAGCCCCGTTATTTATAATTTCTTTTTTCATATTTCAAAAACCAATCATATATTTCAGTTTCTGGATAAACTAACCAATGAATTGAATGTCCAACATCTTTTTCTCTTGTATATTTGGTTTGGTTATTTATTTCGGATAGTTTATTTATCAAATAATCAGTTTCTTCAACTGGCACGATATTATCTGATTCTCCATGAAAAGCCCAAATTGGTATGTTTTTTAAATTTTCAATATTTTCAGAAATATAATCCATATGTCTGGTAAAACCACTCATTGGGGCAATTGCAGTAAATTTATCAGGATATTTTGTTGCGAGATACCAAGTTCCAGAGCCACCAAGACTAGCTCCTGTTAAATAAACTCTGTTAGTATCAAATCTGTATTTTTGTTTCAAGTCGGAATAGAAATTATCAAACCAGTTTTCAGTCGACCAGCGAATATGTTTTGGACATTGTGGGGCAACAACTATAAAAGGGAAACTACGTCCTCTATAAATTTGGTCAAATGGGCCAGCATCATATAAATCAAGAGTATCTGTCCCCCGAGCAGAGCCACCATGTAAGAAAATTAATAAAGGATATTTTTTAGATGAATCATTTGTATAATCGGTTGGCAAATAAGTAATGTAATTATATGATTTTGTTTCTGGAGATTGATTAATGCCATTTTTGAATTTTATTTCAAATTCCAAATCGCCTTTCTCACTCCAGTATTTACAAACATTATTTAATTGTCCATTCTTCCATGTTTTTTCAGATTCTTTAATTCCAGTGTTGTACCATGAAACAGCTAATCCGTCTCTTAATCCATTATTGTAATTTGCATCGTAAATAAGCTGTCCATTCTTTGACCACTCTTTGTAATTTCCTTGTTTTGTATTTGATCGGTAATTACATTGAAGCTCTTCTTTTACGTTTTTATCGAAATTCGAGTAAGTGGCATCCATCTGAATCTGTCCGTTTGCATAAAAATCACGAACATGAATCAAGTTATTTTTATCCGATTTTTCAATTATTCTTTTGTAAACAACTGTATCATATTTTGAAATCGGAAATTGCAAAAGAAATGTGTCAATCGTTTGGGCTTGTACACCAATCGAAGTCAAAATCATGATTAATATAGTTGTTCGTTGCTTCATTTATAATGGGCTATAACAACCATATGGCTGTTATTTCTTATATATCTTCTACCAAGGTCTTTTTACACCCTAAATTGAAGGGATAAGAACACCTCTAAATTTGGCTCACTAAAATTAAAAATTATCTGAACTAAACAGTATTCTGAGCTGAAGTAAAACTATAAACAAGTGTAAAATAGAATCACTCTTCATAATAAAAGCGTTTTTGTCAAATTGGGAAGGGGGAAAATCAGAAAATATAGAGCATTTTACGTTTTAGTTTGGGCTCAAATCGTTTTGCAAAAGACCCGTTACGTTTTGCAAAAGAGAAAAATGGACTCAAAAAGGGTCTTTTCCGTCTTGAAAAAGGTCCAAAATGAATTAAAAAGAGTCTTTTGCAAACTGTAACGGGCATTTTACAATTTGCAAAATGCCCGTTACAATTTGTAAAAAAACAAATTTTCTCAAAAAAACGCTGACTCAACGTATTTTACACCAAAATAAAACAAACACATGCAAGACTATGTTTTATGAGAGTTTCAACTCTTTTCAACCTTAAAACAAACTTAACGAAATAAATTATTTCTTATAAAACGTCAATTTATGCTCCATCCCCCACAAAATCAATTAATCACCAGATAATCAATCTGAAACAAACATTAAAAATCATTAGATTTTTTGTACACCTCCCATTTTACCTTTTCCAAAAACTTAACGAAATATTATTTTGCAAATTGCAACATAAAAAAACAGCACCACAAAACACTAATGTGCAGTCTGTCAATACAATACAATACAATACAATACAATACAACAATAAGTCAAAACACCAGTAAATTCGGGATGTAGGGTACATTAAAAAAAAATCAGTTCAAAATAATTGTTTTTTCAAAAAAAAAACTTCCATAACTTTATTATAGGATCCTAAACAATATGTTTTACCCATAAAATTAAAAACAATGGCACAAATAATTATTAAAAAGGATTTTATCGAATCTAACGAAGAAGGTTTTGCTCAGAAAAGAGATAACTTTCTGTTAAATGCCCCCCAAATACATCGAATCGGGGATTTTACCTAAAGAGGCCACAGAAACTCTAATCGCAGAATTGCAAGCCGACGAAACACGGCGCAATCAAAAAAACATAGACAGAAAAGTATCTTACGATTCCAGAAAAATATATGTAAGCGGGCACAATCAGGTAAGTAAAAACCTAAGAAATTATAAAAAGCTGATTGACAACACCCCTTTGGTAACGCCTGAGATTAAATTGGAACTGGGATTGGTTAATGAGGACCGAATAGAAAATACCAATAATAAGAAACCCGATTTAAAAGGAAAAGAAGTGGGTGGAGTTCCCCATCTGAGTTTTACAAAATTTCCTTTCGAAGGCATCATGCTTTACGGCAAGATCAACGACGGGGACTATAATTTCCAAACCAGCGTGAGAGCATCTGGTTTTGACGACACGCGTCCGCGATTGAACCCAAAACAGACAGAGGTCAGAGAGTATTATGCCTACTACATATACGGTGGCAAAAAGGTTGGTAAACAATCAGAAATTATTCGGGTGGTTCTGAATCCAATAGAATAATGATGATGAGTAGCGAAACGAAACAAGCCCCGCAATGCGAAATACACTATGGGGCTTGTTTTATAATTTGAGGACCTCTCCTGAAAGGGCGAAAAAAACTAGTTTCTTGTACGAATAACAAGCGTATGAGATCCGCCATAACTGATACTGCCATCAGCATATTTGGCGTAAGGTCTAAAATGATAATCGGTATTTGGAGTTAGATTGGTAGCATCAGCAAAATAACTGGTCTCAAAAACATTGCCTTCCAAATTATCAGCAAGCAAGGTCACTGCATCGGTAAAATCGCTGTTCATACTGTACTGCAATCCAAGTTCAACAGGCGACTCCTCTTCCAGTTCAATCACTTTTACGGCAGCATTAATAACTGTAGCTTCTATAGCAATGGATTTAGGTGTGATCACCTCCATAACTATCGATCGGCTTTGGCTGGCATCAACTTGGGTATTGGCTTGTATTTCGTTGCCATAAAAAAAGCTGCCATCGCTCATTTCTAGAAATCCTCTGATAAAATAGCGGGTATTTCGTTTCAGGTTTTCAAGCGTCGCACGAACATCTCCGGGGCCTACTGCTATAGCTGTATTACTTGTATTCACGACAGGTTTCGATGCGGTTCCATACACAAAGGCACGTCTGACCACGCTCCCCAGGTTCTGAGATCCATCATCAAAGGCGCCGGTCAGCATCACATCGATAGTTCCGTCACGATTGATAAAATAATCGACATCGGTATGCGTCACAAAACTTCTGTCATCCTTTACTACCGTATCATCACCCGAACAGCTAAAAAGTACGAATGCACTAAAACCAAGCAAAACTGCCATCAATAAATTTCTCATTGTCAAAACCTTTCTTTTAAATAAATGCATACAAATCAGAACCAGACTCTTAATTAATAAAGAATCGGCTGGCTTTTTAAAAGCGGTGCAAAATTATGGAAAAGAATGAAGCTAACAATCTTTCTCAAACGTTTAAACGTTAAAAAAGCCTAACTAAAACCCTAGAAACCAACACGTAAAACAAGCGTCACTCAAACAATTTGATTTGAAATAGCAATCGGTATTAGCTGTCAGATGAGTGGCTTTAGCAAAATAGCTGATCTCAACGCATTACTCCTTTTCACTTGCCAGTTTACACACCTCTCCCATTTTACTCATCATATATTCATGCGATTTTCGGGTATGCGGAATGGTACAGTCAGCACAATTTTTAAACCCATTGGTGTATTTAAAATTCCCCCCGCACTTATCTTTTAACATGTATAAGGGACAAAAACAAAACAGACAATTAAAATCCGCCTCGTTTTCAACTTTATGGCAAGGAAAATATTCACACTCGGTATTCTGGAAAAACTTATAATGTTCTGACATGAGATTCAGTTTGTAGTCTTTTATTAATGGGAACAAAGATAATAATTTAGAGCTTAGCATCCGGTATTTTCTACATTATAGTAAAATGCAATCGATCCTTATTAAGCCTGAGCTAAACGATGATTCCGCTCCTTTGGAGCTTAGCCAAATGACCATACATCTTAGCCTTATCAGACAAGGCTTGCAAACATCGCACCCTTGGTGCTATGCAGAAATGATGAGACAACAAAGGCATCCACCCCTAAGTCCCCTGAAGGGGATTTAAATGAAACCAAACTGTTTAAGCCCCTTTAGGGGTTGGGGTGATTGCTAAACATCTTAATTCAATGAATTCAACTTCCTATTATAAATAGTTCTCATCAGAATATTTCGCTCCCTTAGAGCTTACCTAGATAACCATACACCTTAGCCTTGCCTTATCAGACAAGGCTAGCAAACATCGCACCCTTGGTGCGACTTATAATAAAAAACACAACTGAAATCAGATACGCTTTCCTCAATGCATTATAACAGAAAAAACTAGCACCGAAGGTGCACAATCATAAAAACATCCACCCCTAAGTCCCCTAAAGGGGATCTGGATTAAACCAAGATATTTAAGCCCCTTTAGGGGTTTGGGGTAATCACAACATTTAAATTTAACGACTCTGACGCCCTGTTAAAAATAGCTCCCAAAAAGATTTCGCTCCTTTGGAGCTTAGCCAAATGACCCTACACCTTAGCCTTGCCTTATTAAGACAAGACTATAAAATAACGCACCCTTGGTGCTAACTATTTTCCCAAACGTGCTATAATCATATACGCATACCTCAATATGATTTCAAAATGGGAATTTGCACCGAAGGTGCACAATCATAAAAACATCCACCCCTTAGTCCCCTAAAGGGGATCTAAATGAAACCAAACTGTTTAAGCCCCTTTAGGGGTTTGGGGTGATTGCTAAACATCTTAATTCAATGAATTCAACTTCCTATTATGAATAGTTCTCATCAGAATATTTCGCTCCCTTAGAGCTTACCTCGATAACCATATACATTAGCCTTGCCTTATCAGACAAGGCTAGCAAACATCGCACCCTTGGTGCGACTTATGATATTAGAAAATTTACACCAAAGAGCATAATCATAATGCCTAGTCCATTAGGGCTATACATAAATAATTGAATAGGAAAAGCACCGAAGGTGCATAATCATAAAACATAGTCCGTTAGGGCTATGCAAGAATCATAAACAATTCTAAGCACCAAAGGTGCGTCGTCACTACAAACTAATCCCACAAAAATCGCTCATCAAAATCTATACTATATCTTCTCAATATCATCCGATATTCCTCTTGAAATGATGCTTTACGATGATGTGCCCTCTGATTTTGAATATACGCAACCACCCTATCAACCTGTTGGGGATTAACAGAAAACCCACCATAACCATGCTGCCAATAGAAATTTGAAAATTTGGGATCTTTTAATTTAATCCATTTCGATGAATGTGTTTTTAGCTTTTCAATCAAATCCATTAAAGCCATCTTGCGGGAAAGGTTTACCAATAAATGAACATGATCATTGGTTCCGCCAACAATTAACGGTTGTGATTCTAATTTTTTGCAAATACCTCCTAAATATGCAAACAACTCATTCTGAATTGAATCATGAATTAAGGGCAGACGAGCTTTAGTGCTAAAGCAAATATGAATGTAGTTCTGTACTAAGGATTGAGGCATATCTAACAATTTTCTATTAAAGATAATAAATAATCCGCACTCCTTTGGAATGAATCCTCACAGTACCATAGCTTTAACACTATTTTATAAGCTTACTTTAATTACATTGAATCCATTAAAACTGCAATTGATTGGCTATAACCAATAAACTTTCTTTTGACATGGCCGACGGACTCATTATCGAAATAACCATTTCGTGCTGAGGGTATTCAATAAACAAAACATTCCCATCATCCTCGCCTGATTCCTCATCTCTCATTTTGCCAAAATACATCTCTCTTCCATTCTTCACGAATCGTTCGTATTCGTTGGCCTCAGTATTCAACATCTCTGATTGAAAACCTTGATTTGAAAGAGCCGAAATCATAAAACTTTCTTGCAAACCTTTCATAAAGGCAGCCATATACTGACCTCCCATTGGCATACACATGCTTTTTTTATAGCCTTGATATTGCACCTTATCAATCGCCATCTCAAACTTCTGGAAAGAATATGTTAATGGCACAATCTCCTCATCCGCATCATCATCCGAAAGGTCCAGGTCCATAGCATCTGTTTCCTGATTTAAATCCATCATCTCGATCCCGTCCGGAACTTCAAACAAACTGGCTGATACAGAAATGTTCTCCTCGAATAAATCTGCTATTTCGGTGGAAGTTCCCATAATCTCTGACTTCGTTTTCAACGGGATGCCTTTGTATGTACTCTGAGTCGTTCCCATAACTTCAATTATCTCGCACTCACGTCCCATAAACGTTTCTATCCCCATCATTTTACCCCCAAATGCCTGTAAGGTTTCAAGTGCTAATTTCTTTTTTTGCTGCTCATCCATCCCATCTACAAAATTCTGGAATTCGGCAGGAAGTTTAAAACGGTGTTTTGTTCCTGTTTGATTTATCAAATCAATATTATAAGAATTTACGCCATCAACAATCTTCAAGGTATGATCATCTTCCACACTTTTCATTCCTAATACATTTGTAGTTGTAGTTGCTTTCTTTTCCTCACGATACAAACGCCCGTAATCATCAAACCAAATCGAGCATGTCCCTTTAGTCATTCCCTCAAGTTTGTATTCCACATGTCCCGACTTAATCATAAATCGTTTATTCGAAACTTGTGCATTAATCGTACCAACACCCAGTATTAGTCCAATTACCAGTATTCCCAAGCTTTTTTTCATCACCTGATAGCTTAATTTATAGTTTTCATATTATAACGAAGTTAACCATTAGAATTAAATTTATATACGCCCTGTATTAAATCAACTTTATTTTTTCACGAAATATCTTTACACACCAAGCAAGTACATTCCACAAGAAATTCATTTACAGAGAGAATCAAGCCCAGAACAACTGATTTTTGAGCATGTTTATTTTACGATAAAAACACCTGAATCAGCTAACTTAGCTTCTGACAGACAGAACTTTTGCCATTAACAATGAAATAGTCATAAAATTAATTGCAAAGAAGCTGTAATAGTCCGTTTTTTGTAAAAAATTACAGGAGTATAACATGGAATACAAACGACTCAATAAAGCCATATCCGAAACAGGCTTCTGCTCGCGTCGGGCTGCTGACAGACTGATTGAAGAAGGGAAAGTTAAAGTAAATGGACAGCCTGCCGAAATGGGGCTGAAAGTAACAGCTGCCGATAAAATTACGGTTGATGGTAAAGTGATTACAAAAGAGGTGGGCAATATCTATTTGATTTTCAACAAGCCTGTGGGTATCACCTGCACAACCGACACCAGTATCAAAGGTAATATCATCGATTTCATTGGCTACCCCGAGCGTATTTTCCCGGTGGGGCGAATCGATAAACCCAGCGAAGGTCTTATTTTCATGACCAATGATGGTGACATCGTCAACAAAATTCTTCGTGCTAAAAATAATCATGAGAAAGAATATGTGGTACGTGTCAATAAACCGATTACACCTGATTTCATCCGAAGAATGAGCAATGGAATTCCGATTCTCGATACAGTAACCGAGAAATGCAAAGTGAAACAAATTGATACTTACACCTTTAATATTATCCTGACTCAAGGCTTAAATCGTCAGATCCGTCGCATGTGCGACTATCTTGACTATGAGGTTAAGGAACTGAAACGCATTCGAATTATGAACATCAAGCTGGGAAGTCTGAAACGCGGGAAATACCGTTCATTTACCGGACCTGAACTGAAGGAATTGAAAGCCCTAATTGAAGATTCAAGTAAAACGGAGGAAGCTTCCTTATAAATCTTCAGAACAGTTACAGATATTTAAACCTGATAATAAGCTCTCTTTTAGGACTCTATTTATCAGGTTTCTTTTTTTAAAAGGAAACAATCCTGACAAGTATAAAAACAAAAATTCGTAACTTTTATGAGAAACCAATGATTTTTCTCTTATGAATGCATCCCAGACAAAACCCAAGGCTTCGAAAGAAAGCCTGATTCTGCTGATTGCCATTGTTACGGCAATCATCTTAGGATTTATTCTGGGTGGCTTCTTCCCTTCCATTGGGATCAAACTTGAAATTTTCGGCCAAATCTTTCTCAATATTCTGATGCTACTGGTTGTTCCTATTGTGGTTCTATCCATGATTGTGGGTATCTCCCGCATTCAAAACTTAAGTCAACTGGGCACACTGGGCAGTAAAACATTGGCCTATTATTTAATTACCACAGCCGTTGCCGCAAGTATCGGTATTGTTTTGGTAAACCTGATTCAACCCGGCATCAATCAAGTAATTGCCACCAACGAACTCCCCGCCAATTCAGAATTTCTACCGGTTGATATTTTCACGGCTTTAAAAGAACTGATCGTAGGCAATCCCGAAAAAGAACAACAAGGATTAATAGGCTACAACCTCTTTCTCGCCATGGAAAAAATGGATATCCTGCCTCTCATTCTATTCTCCATTTTTTTTGGTGCTGCCCTCTCATCACTGGGCAAAAAGGCAAAGAAAAGCATTGAACTCTTTTCTGTGATGAACGATGCCATTCTCAAATTAGTGCATTGGGTGATGTATTTAGCTCCATTAGGAATTCTGGGATTAATTGCTGCTCGCGTTGCCCATTCCGGAGGATTTAAAGCCTTTATTCCCGAGCTCCTTTCTTTGGGTTTATATGCACTAACTGTGCTTATTGGTCTTGCTCTGCATGGTTTTCTCTTTTTAAGTTTACTGTTGAAATTATTCGGGAAACGATCTATTGCCAGCTATCTAAAAGGAGTGGCAACTGCTCTTCTGAATGCCTTTTCAACCGCTTCGAGTACTGCCACACTTCCTTTAACTCTACAAGGCGTGCACGAAGAAAATAAGGTTTCTGAAAAAGTCAGCAATTTTGTTCTGCCTTTGGGTGCCACCATTAATATGGACGGAACGGCCCTGTATGAGGCAGTCGCTGCCATTTTCATCGCTCAGCTATATGGCATTGAACTCTCTTGGATTCAGCAATTGATTGTTATTTTAACCGCAACTCTTGCAGCTATAGGTGCAGCCGGTATTCCTGAAGCCGGATTGGTGACCATGCTTATTGTTTTACGAGCCGTAAACCTGCCCATTGAAGGGATAGGCCTACTCTTAAGCATTGACTGGCTTCTTGATAGGTTCAGAACCACAATAAATGTTTGGGGCGACAGCGTGGGTGCCGCCATTGTTGAGAGATGGGACACAGAAAAACCATCTGAAAATGAAGAAGTTTAAAACAATTCAAAAACATGATTCTGTTTGCTACAAAATAAAGCCATAAACATTAGCTTTATGCCAATTATTACAGAAGGATAAAAATGGCAGAAATTACACAGGAAGATCTCACATTCGACAGAGAACATATTTGGCACCCTTATACCTCAATGGAAAACCCATTACCCGTTTACCCGGTTGCTTCAGCCGATGGTGTACGTCTGAAACTTAACAGCGGACAAGAGTTAATCGATGGCATGTCATCCTGGTGGTGCGCCGTACACGGCTACAACCATCCAGTTTTGAATCAAGCTGTCGAGGAACAAATCAAAAACATGTCGCATGTGATGTTTGGAGGCATCACCCACAAACCCGCCATCGAACTGGCAAAATTATTGGTTGCAATCAGTCCTGAAGGATTGGATAAGGTTTTCTTTGCTGATTCGGGCTCTGTATCCGTTGAAGTGGCGATGAAAATGGCGATGCAGTATTGGTTTACCAAAGGGCAGCAGAAAAAAAACAAATTTCTGACTATACGATCCGGTTATCACGGAGATACTTTTAATGCCATGTCGGTTTGCGATCCGGTTACGGGTATGCACGAAATCTTCACAGGGGTTTTACCGATCAATCATTTTGTCACAGCTCCGCAATGTGGATTCTATGATGATTGGGACGAGAAGGATATCCTCTCAATGAAAGAGGCCATTACACTATATCAACATGAATTAGCTGCTATCATTTTAGAGCCTATCGTTCAGGGTGCAGGAGGCATGCGTTTCTATCACCCTCAATATCTGAAAGAAGTGCGTCAGCTTTGCGATGAACACAATATTCTTCTGATTGTTGATGAGATTGCCACAGGCTTTGGCCGATCAGGTAAACTCTTTGCTTGCGAACATGCCGGCATTTCACCGGACATCATGTGTGTGGGCAAAGCGATTACAGGCGGGTATATGAGTTTTGCGGCAACACTTGCCAATCAAAAAGTCAGCGCTGGCATTTCGCAAGGTGTTCCCGGCTGTTTTATGCACGGCCCTACATTTATGGGCAATCCTTTAGCCTGCTCAGTGGGTGTAGCCAGTATCAATCTCTTATTGCAATCCGATTGGAAAAGGAAAGTTGATAGCATTGAAGAGATTCTAAATGAAGAACTGAAAGCTGCAGAAAAACTAGCCCAGGTAGCAGATGTTAGAATATTGGGTGCCATTGGTGTGATTGAGATGAAAGAAGCGGTGAATATGGCGCAGATCCAAAAACAATTTGTAGAAGCTGGTATTTGGGTGCGCCCTTTTGGCAAACTGGTTTATATCATGCCGCCTTTCGTGATTTCTGAAAAGGATTTACGAACTTTATGTCAGGCCATGATTGAAGTTGTGAAAAAACAGTAGGTCAGTTTAACTATATCTTGACTTTAACCTTTATACTTTTTCCTTGATACAATGAGCGATATTCTAAAATCCTATCAGGACGAGCTGGAAAAGCTAAACCAGACAGGCAATCTGCGTTATTTAAAGCAGATCGACGAAAGTCAGTTTAAGCTGAACCTGTCCTCAAACGACTATATGGGCATTGCCAAACTGGGCTTATCTCTTCCCGCTGAAACAGGTATGGGATCGGGTTCTTCCCGTCTGCTTACAGGCAACTTTCAGGCCTATCAGGCACTTGAAGATGAGCTTGAAAAGCAATTCGGGGCTCCGGCACTCTTCTTTAACTCAGGTTATCATGCCAATATTGGAATTCTACCTGCTTTGGCACAAAAGGGTGATCTCATTTTATCCGACAAACTCAACCATGCCAGTATTATTGATGGTATTAAGCTGAGTGATGCTGATTATCATCGTTACAAACACCTCGACACCCAACACCTGACACGCTTACTCAAAAAATACCGCAGCAACTACAAACGGGTATTTATCGTAAGCGAATCTATTTTCAGTATGGATGGTGATGTGGCCGATTTACATGAACTCATCAGGATTAAGAACAAACACAAGTGTTTTCTTTATGTGGATGAGGCTCACGCCCTGGGAACCCGAGGTGAAAAAGGCTTGGGTATAGCCGAAGAACAAAACTGCTTATCGCAAATTGATCTGTTGGTGGGAACCTTTGGAAAAGCCATGAATTCAGTAGGGGCTTATCTCATTTGTAATGCGATTATCAAGGAGTATTTGATTAACAAGATGCGTTCGCTGATTTTTACCACAGCTTTGCCTCCTATCAGCATTGCCTGGAACCTTCAAATTCTTAAACAAAGCCTTGGCATGCAAAAAGAGCGCTTGCATTTGCAAGAACTTTCGAACCAATTCAGAACGGCTTTGCAGGAGCTCGGCATACAAACCGGTGGCGACTCCAATATTATTCCCATCATGATTGGTGATAGCGAAAAATGCAAACAATTGGCCGAACAATTACAAGACCTGGGCTATCTGGTCTTCCCCATCCGACCACCATCGGTACCACCCAATACGGCCAGACTTCGACTGTCACTTTCAGCTGATATGCAATGGGAAGACTTAAAAGAACTTCCGGTCATGATTAAGAATTTACAATCGAAATACAATTCGTGATTATCGATTAGTAATTAATTCAAATGCCAATTAAGAAATGGAATTTAGATATTTACACAAAAACAATTCACCAAAACTCATCCTCTTTATGAGCGGTTGGGGCTGCGACGAACTGCCATTCCTTAAGATTGAGGCGAATGAATATGATGTACTGATGTGCTACGACTATCGTGATTTAAGCCAGATTCAGAAATTAAAAGAAGAGATTCAATCCTATCAGGAGTGCCATCTGATTGCCTGGTCATTGGGTGTATTTATCAGTTCACTTTTGTTTAAAGATGATAAGGAATTATTCAAAAGCCGTCTCGCAATTAATGGTAGCTTATCTCCCATTGATGAGGAACAAGGCATTCCGCCAGCCATATTTCAGGGCACCATTGACGGGCTAAACGAAAAAGGCCGCGACAAATTTTTCATGCGTATGTGCGGAGGCCGCTCGGGATACGCAGACTTTTCAGAACAACTACCCAAACGCCAGCTTGGCGATCAGAAAGAAGAGTTGATCTGTTTGCAAAACATGATTTTGAACCAGCCAATTACTTGGGATATTTTCGATAAGGTATTACTTTCGTCACGGGATATGATCTTTCCCTTTAAGAATCTGGAAAAAGCCTGGGAGACTAAATCTCAAAAACTTATTTTCGATCTGCCCCATTTCTGTTTCGCAGCCTGGAACAGTTGGGATGAGATACTAAAACTTGAAAAGTCTTAAAAAATCAAACGATCAAAGAGACAAAAAGTCAATAAACAGAGGGTGAACAAACAACAGGTAAATAAAGATAAGGTGCAGAAGGGATTTGTGAAGAGCATCACAACCTATCGCAAACACGCTATTGTACAGGAAGCCATTGCTTCCCGTTTGATTGCTGAAATGAGGTGGCGTTGTCCTGAGCATCACCATTCGGTATTGGAAATTGGTTGCGGCCCGGCTGTGCTGACTGAAAAGTTTTTCCAATTCTTTGATGCAGATACTTACCTGGCAAACGATATTGTGGAAGAATATGCCCCCGTTTTAGAATCTCTCAATCCCAAAATTCAGTTTATGGGCGGGGACATTGAAAGCTCCGATTTACCTCAAAATCTGGATCTCATTTTATCGGGATCAACCTTTCAATGGTTTCACGATTTGGATACATTTCTTGAAAAATGTCATGCTGCCCTTTCGAAAAATGGCTTTCTGGCATTTAGTAGTTTTGGACCTGAAAACTATCGCGAAATCAGAGCCGTTGAAGGCAGTGGGTTAAATTATCTATCCTTTAACGAGCATTTGGAACTCCTCGAAAAACACTTTGATGTGATTTGGAGCGAAAAAGAAATCATCACCCGTCACTTTCCTGAACCCATCGAAGTTCTGCATCATATGAAACGAACCGGTGTGAATGGCTTACCCGGTAAAGTATGGACCAAAACCGATTTAAAAAACTTTGACGAACGCTATAAGGATCTTTTTGGTATCGAATTGGGAGTTCCATTGAGCTACCAGCCTATCTACTTTATTGCAAAACCGAAAAATAAGGATAAAGGTTAAAGAGAGAAGGTCAAGAAATTTTACTCGGATCATTTCCAGAGGATGTGTTGATATGATGATGTGGTAATTTCCAGATTGACAGAATCAGCACATCAACAAATTAACACATCAACAAAATCATCAATTATGAGCACTTACTTTATTACAGGAATTGACACGAATGCCGGAAAAACATTCGCTACGGGCTTAATGGCTAAATACCTTCTCGACAAAAAGGTAAATGTCATGACTCAAAAGTTTGCTCAAACGGGTTGCGTGGGTGTTTCAGAAGATATTCTGGCTCATCGCGATATTATGGGTGTTCCCCCCTACAATGTGGATAAGGACGGAACCACTTGTCCTTACGTATTCACTTATCCGGCTTCGCCTCATTTGGCAGCCAAGATTGATGGTCAGGAAATCGATATGAATGTGATAAATGCCTCAACCAAAAAACTTCAGGATCAGTTTGAAACGCTTTTGATTGAAGGTGTGGGCGGTATTCATGTTCCCATTACACTGGAATATTCTCTCCTGGATTATCTTGAAGAAACCAAACATCCCCTGATACTGATTACCTCATCAAAATTAGGAAGTATAAACCATACCCTAATGACCCTGGAATTGGCTGCAAAGAGAAAACTCCCAATACAAGGCTTAATCTACAATCACTATCCGAACAACAGCGATGTGATTTTGAAAGATTCCATTGAGGTTTTCAGAACTTATTTAAATAAATATGGCTACAATTGCCCGATTGTCGAAATTCCTGAATTCAAAATTGGAGAATCACCTTACGTCGATTTTTCACCTTTATTTCAAATTTAAAACAACCCAGCACGTATTTACAACCCCTGATTTTTCTGTTTTTCAGACTTTAGGCCTTTTATGACATTCTTATTTTGTTAAAAGATGTTGTTAAACTGAAAGCGTATTATGAAAAAACTGTAGGTTTGCAGTCTAAACACAACAACACAAAACTCTATAAGTAATGGAAAGATTATATGTTCCCAACAGGGGCCATGTCGTTTTTGAGGATATTGTATTTGATGAGAAGCTTGGTGCTGAAATCAATCAGTTTTTACGCGAATATGAACATTGCGATATCCTGTCAAAATACAATCTCCCTTTAAGTAATAAGCTTCTGCTTCACGGAAAAAGTGGCTGCGGTAAAACCATGACGGCACGTGCTATTGCCCGCAAACTGGGTAAAAAAATCAAAGTCATCAATCTGGGAGGAATCGTTTCTTCTAAATTGGGTGAAACCTCTGCCAATATCGCTTCGGCTTTCCGTTTGGTAGAGAGTCAGGAAGCTGTTCTCTTTTTCGATGAATTCGATTCGCTGGGCAAAGAACGTGACTACGACAATACCGATAGTAATGAAATGAAACGTGTGGTCAACACCATGCTTCAGTTGATTGACTCCTTGCCTAAGCATTCTATCATCATTGCCGCAACCAATCAGATTGATATGATTGATTCGGCTTTGCTTCGTCGTTTCGAATTGAAATTGGAATTCAGAAACCCTAGCAAGGAATTACTGGATAGTTTCTACGACAAGCTGCTGGCTAAATATCCCGAAGAATATCGCGATGTAACGAGACAATACGATATTTCATATGCTGAAGCACAAGATATTGTCTTCCGAACAGTAAAAAACAATATTATTGTATCTGAACTCAGTAAACAAGACAGGCTGGAAACAAATCCTTGTCTGAACTAATAACACAAAAAAATCCCAAACCTCTAGGCTTGGGATTTATTATAAAATTTACATCAACTAAACTGAAACAATCTCGTCTTTCATACTAAAAAGAACATAGAGAACTTCTTCTTTCTCTCTCTGCCCAATATTATTCTTATCGAGCGCTTCTAATACATCCGATAGAACTTCCACAAATTCGGTATTACTAATATTCATACCCCTGTGTGTGCCCATCATATCCTTTCCTTTATAAACAGATGGACCTCCTGTCCCTACAATAAAAAAAGTCGCTGCACCATGCTTCATTTCTTCTACACTGGCCTTCGCATTCTGAAAGCGGGTTGCTATTCGTGGATTAGCCAAATGAAAATCTACAGCATCACTCGCAATCTTTGTAATTCCTTCGGTTCCTCCTAATCTCTCATACAAAATTTCACTCATTTTCTTCCTCCATTTAGTGAATAAGCAGTAAGATAAGCTTTTCTGTACCCAAAGTCAACAGCAGGCTCCCAAACAAACATTTATAAACGAAGCCTTCCATAAAAATTACACTATCGATATGTGATGAAAAAGTCTTTCATCATTTCCATTACAGAAAAGTAGCCCATTAGTCTGAATAGGTCTGTTTATCTTTAATTTTTTCTTGTATCAAATCAATTAATTCATAAGTGTTTCGTTTAACCGAGAGCTCAGGTAAGTTTTCTAACTTAAAAAAGCGGGATTCTTGTGTTTCATCACTTCCTCGTAATTCCCCATCAATTTTATCACAAAGAATCACTATTTTATAAAAATGGTATTCAAGAGGAGGAAAATTGTGTTTATTGGTATCAATAATAGCAAGAGTACGATTAGCTTTTACTCGCAAACCAGTCTCTTCATAAACCTCCTTCTCAGCAATGGTATTGGGAGAATAATTCACGTCGGCATAACCTCCTGGCAAGGACCATTTATCATCCGACTTTTCTTTAGTTAATAGAATTTCTCCATTTTCAATCACAACAGCCCTCACATCAACCTTAGGCGTTTGAAATCCTGTTTCACAGGTAAATAAGTCTTTTATCTTTTCAATCTTAGCATCAGTCACCTGAGCGACTAACTGAACACTTAATTCCCGCAATTCCTCAAAGCGTTGCTTATCAAAATGATCTTTAGTAAATCTGATTCCACTTTGTGAGATAGCCTGTATCTGCTTGGCTATTTTTAAAATATTATTTTCCAATATGATTCGTTTTAGATTTGCAACTGTTAAGCAATATGTTCTCTCTTTTTCATTGATACATTTATCAAAATACGGAGACTGCAAGATAAATTATTTCCTTATAAGTTTCCAAAATCGACAAGCAGTAGTAAGGGGATGTCTAAATTGTAATTTATATACCCGGTTTAGAGATTCCTCATAAACTGCTGCCAAATATTGAATGATATAAGCAAAGGAATGGGGTAAATTTCAAATACGCATAAGTCGTGGATGATTGATACACCCCTTCATTTTGCCCTCCGGTACATTTGGGGCTAACAAGGCTTCAGGCTACAAAGCGACCAGACCTTTCGAATCAAGGCATTTAGGATGTTAAGACCAAATTCTCATAATGGAAATAATTTTTCAAACACTTTTGTTCTGTGATCAAATATCTGCTTTAACATTTTTTCAATGAATAGTGTATTGACAATGCTACCAAGAAAACCCAATGGAGGTTTATAACTGACAATATCTCTCATTAACACTCCCTCTTCAGTCTGTACAATTCTATGTTGATGGTGCCAAAAGGCATAAGGACCAACTCGCTGCTCATCCACAAAATACGATTTATCAACGACGTGCGTGATCTCTGTAACCCAATTGGTATTAATACCTAATAAGGGCCGAACCGTATAACGAATGATCATTCCCTCGTATATTTTGTCTGCAGCATTGGGAGTGCGAATATCGAAGCCCATATACTCCGGAGTAATTTTCTTTAAATTTTGAGGTGAACTTATAAAATCCCAAACTTCGTCCATGGAAGCATGAATGATCTGTTCTCGCTGAAATTGAAAAAATCCCATATATTGAGGTTTTAAGGCTTATGAAATGAGTTCTTTATTCTTTAATAAACGACCAATATTTTTGATGTGCATCATGATAATCAGAAAACAACAAATGCATAAATAATAAAATGTTGATGTTAAACCGTGAATAATAAGTTCAGTAATTGGTAGTGAAATTCCCAATAGAATGGAACCTAACGAAACATATTTAAACTGCCATTTCACAAGAAAATACACCATTACCGAAATCAAAACAGAATAAGGAGCAAGTAGTAAGGATGCGCCCAAACTAATATTAACCCCCTTACCTCCTTTGAATTTTAAAAAGAGACTAAAATTGTGTCCCATAATTGCAGCTATAGCCAAAAAATAAATAAAATTTGAAGAAGCTGACGCTTTATCATCAAAGCACATAAACAAAGCAATGGGTAAAAGCCCTTTTAGCATATCCAGAACTTGTGTTACAATCGAAAGTCTTTTTCCGGCTATGCGCCTTACATTTGTTGAACCTATATTCCCACTACCTAATTCGAGTATATTCTTCCCTGCAAATCGCTTAGTTAATAGATAACCCATAGGTATTGCTCCTAGTAAATAGGAAAATAAAACGAATAATATTTCATGACTTAAACTCATCATAATTCTTGTAATATGCGTAAGGCTTCATCAATATGTTTCTCAGCTTGTATTTGAGAATTAAACATATAAATTACCTTCCCTTCCTTATTTACGAGATAAGTCACTCTTCCGGGAATCAATCCGAATAAATTACCAGGAACACCAAAAAGTTTACGCACTTTGTTTCCCTTATCGCTAAGCAGCGTATAGTTCAGCTTGTATTTTGTTGCAAAGTCCAAGTGACTCTCAACCGACTGTCCACTAATTCCAATAATCAGAGCATCGGCTTCTTCAAACACTTCAAATTGATCTCGAAAAGCGCAAGCCTCCTTGGTACAACCCGGGCTATCATCTTTGGGGTAAAAATAAATCACCAGATTTTTCTTCCCCAATACGGATTTAAGCTGAAACAACTCCCCGTTTTGATCCTTTAATTCAAAAACTGGTACTGAACTTCCTATTTCAATTTTTTTCATCTTCTCTGTATTATCTTTAAAAACTACAAAGCTTGTACTCAAAACAAAATAAATGGATAAATAAAACAAATAGAAGTTTCTAAACTTCTTGTATTTTTTATTATCGGGGTAAATATTACCGAAAAGTCCTTTAAGTTCTTTCATGAAAACGGGTTTGATATTGATTGTCCAACTATCGGTTTGGTATACGATTTTACGAAACTTACTTCGATAGAAACCTAAGGGCAGCCCCCAAACGAAGAAAAGCACAAACCAAATATTCGAACTCAAATAATCAAGCATAATTTATTTTTTAGGGAACCAAGGGAAAAATGAGTTGGTTTTCTTAATGTAGTTGTGGTATTCAGGTTTCGTATTATTCAATGTTTTTTCGAGCAAAGCAACTCCGGAAACCTTAATAATAATCACAGTCATTAAAACAGAACCAACAATAGGCCAATAAGCTCCGGCAGCTATTGAGAATATTGCATATGCCCACCAAACAGCCGAATCGCCAAAATAATTGGGATGACGGGTATACTTCCAAAACCCAGTATTCAATACCTTCCCTTTATTTTTAGGATTCTTTTTAAACCTAGCCAACTGAAAGTCACCTCCTGCTTCAAAAAGAAAACCGATACACCAAACCACAATCCCCAAATAATCTAACCAGATTAGCGTATCGAATTGTTCCCAAAGATTAGTACCCATTAAGGGTAATGAAACAAGCATTATTAAAGCACCTTGCAATAAAAAAACCTGAAAATAACTAAACCACCAATAGCGTTTCGGGCCATAATCTTGCCTAAATTTTTGATATCTGAAATCTTCACCCTTACCGATATTCCGCCACGAAAGGTAAATGGAAAGTCGTAAACCCCAAATTGTCACGAGAGTCAGTAATAGTATTTTTCGTAAATTAAAATCCTCAGAAACCAAAAAATAGAAGGCATTTACCACTACAAAACCAAATCCCCAAAACAGGTCAACAATACTTGCATTTGTTAGCATAACACTTAATACCCATAGCAGTGTTACCAGAATAAAAATAATAAGCGATCCTTGTAAAAAGATAGTTAACATGGGTATCAAATTAGTGATTAAACAACACGGCGATGGCAATGGCTCCATTTCCTGCATGCATACCAATTACCGGAGAAATATCCATAACCGAAACGGGTTTCTTTCCTGTAATCTCAAACATTTTGTCCTCAGCATTTTGCCCCCCCTCAGGATTGTGAGCGTGAAGAATAATATAGTTCCAAACCGATTTTCCATGTCCGATTTGTTTTATATGTGAATATATTTTTCTCAAACTGGCTTGTTGGCTAAACGTTTTTCCAAATAGAAGTGATTTTCCATTTTCATCCATCGAAACAATCGGATTTAAACCAATCAAACGGGCTATGAAACCTTTAGGCTTGGAAACGCGTCCTCCCCTGATCATATGCTTTAAATCTCTTACGCTGACAAAAATTTTTGTCGTGCTAACATCTCGCTCAAGCGATTCAATAATCAATTCAAGCGATTCTCCAGCTTCAATATTTTGAGCCGTTTTCAGAACCAATAAGCCGAGTGCTCCTGATAAATTCTTCGAATTGATAACATGAACGGGTTTATTAAATTCTTTTTTTATTCGCTCGCTTGCCTTTAAACTATTCGAACAAGTGCCACTAAACTCACTGGTTAAGTGTAGGGCGATAATGGCATCGTAATGTGAAGCCAAATGCGAATACAAATTGGTAAATGTCTGTTCGTTTATTTGAGATGTTTTGGGAAATTCTGAACTGGACTCAAGCAAATCGTAGAATCGATTGGGTTGAATGGTGACCTTATCCAAATAATGATAGTCGCCAAAATTTAAATTAAGAGGCACAACATGAATCTGATAATAATCGATTAGATCCTGCGACAAGTCACAAGTCGAATCCGTAACAAGAGCAATATTCCATTTACGTTTGGTAAGCACCTCGTGTTGACGAAGCATATCATCCACCTTTTGATATGTGATAATTCCCTTATCTTTCAAATGATGGAAAAGTTCATCTGGTTGATTGGTGTGCAAATGAATTCTACAAATACTTTCCGACCCTGCAACAACAACTGAATCACCGCGATCAGTCAATATCTCCTGAAGTTCTTTTTTAGTAATATTGACATTCTTTAAAATGGCTTCGGTACAAAAACGGTGAGTCATTTCTTCGTCTGTCATTTTATCAGAATGCACGAGAGAAATCGTTTCGGTTAATTCAACTTTCAAGGTCCGGATATTCCAATCGCTTATGAAATCAATAATCCCTTTTACAAAAAGAACAAAACCTTTTGCTCCCGCATCAACAAAGCCCGTTTTATTTAAAGCCTTCAATTTCAAAGTCGTTTCAGCCAATGATTTCTCCAGGACAACCAGAGAGTCTATCATTATTTTCTTGAAATCAGAAATGATCCCTTTTTTACAAGTCAGGAATTCTGCCCAGTCTTTAATCACGGTCAACATGGTCCCCTCAATAGGAATGGCAATAGCTTCATAAATGTAGGGGATCGACTTCTTTACACTTTCAACAAATTCAAAAAAGGTAATACTCGCTTTATTTTGAGTTTCACGACTCAAGCCATGTAAAAATTGGGCAAAGATAACACCCGAATTTCCTCTGGCCCCAGTTAATGCGGCATCAGCAATATTATTTACAGTTGTTTTATACGACTTATGGGGTTTGATATTATCGATAACAGAACGAACTGTGGAGGCAAGGTTAGTGCCTGTATCATTATCATTTACAGGGAAAACATTTATCGCATTTAATTCGACTTGATTTTGAAGAATTTGATTCCCTCCAGCAACAAAAGCATAGTAAAGAAATTTTCCATTTATTTCAAAAGTGTCAATTTTAGACATACATATAATCTTAATTAAACAATTTGGCTCCCTCTAAAACCAACACTATAAATAAACTTAGAGTCAAACAAACTCAACGATACAACCAAACCAAAGAATCAAAACATATTCAAGCCCTATAAAAACACTCTTAATCTTTAATATTCGTTTGTTGCTCAACCTTCAATAATTTCGAAATATCATAGCCACGCCTTTTCAGGTTTTCAAGCAAAGCTGTGTACAAGTCTTTGTCAATTTGAGGCGTACGACTCAAAATCCAAAGGTATTTATCTGAACTGCTCCCAATAATGGCCCATTGGTAATCATCATCTAATTCTAAAACAAAGTAATCACCATAAAAAAACAAGAAAAATGACACTTTTAACTTAGCAGGCTCATTCTCAGGATCGGGAATCTTGGCCTTACCTATTGCCTCTGAAAACGCCCCATCTAAACGATTTTTATAGCCACTATTAATCACCTGTATTTTGCCATCATCGCGCATACTGTAATTCGCTGTAACTCCAACAAGTCCTCGTTCAAAACGATGATCGAATCTTGCAATTTCGTACCATGTGCCCAGGTACCTGTTAATATCTAATTCCCGGACTACTGTATTGTCAACCATTCCCTTCTGAGTTTTACATCCTGTAAAAGCGATGCCAATAAGGATTACAACAATTATAATTGAACGACATTTTAATATTCTTCTCATATTGCAAAAAATCAGCACCAATAAAATAACATAATGAATAAATTATCTTAAATATAATAAAAATATATCCTTCTTCATCAACCAGATAAATAAAATTATCAATCTAATTCTGACAGATACGCATCTGTTTTTCGCACCCTTGAAAAATAGGTAACAAACTCAATCTTAAGGCTTCTTGTAGATTTCACCCTACCAGGCTAAAAGAAACTTTTATATTCGACGAAATATTTCTGCCCAAATTATTTAAGAATATTTTATCTCACAATCTATTTCAAATCCTATTATTTTTTGTACTTTGATTCGATATATATTGCTTATCTATACTGATAAAATAGACTATTCAAAAGGTTTTGAGATCAAAACATCTAAAAATCAGCAACTATGAAACATCGTCCTCTGCTTATATTTTTCTTACTTCTTACACAGTTCTGTTTTGGTCAAAGCAAAACAGATAGCCTCCAGAGCCTTTTAAAAAAATCTGACGAAAAAAATCAAGCGTATCTCTACTTTTTATTAGCCAAAGAGATGTTATACAAAGACACGCATCAACTTATTGCCTATTCGAAGAAAGCAGACTCCTTGGCTGAACATTATCAAATTGACAGCATTCAGGTAAATGCCCTTAATTATCTATCATATGCAGCCATTAATGCAGGTCGACTTGACGAGGCTATAGCCTACAATAAAAAAGCAACAGACATCTCTGAATCAAAAAACTTAAACAACGAAAAAGCTTTATCAAACTATTACAGGGGCTATATTCTTTACGCCACAGGACAACCCGATAGTTCATTAAAAGTTTTAAATCAGGTTTATGAGAAAGGGATGCAGTTCAAAGATTTAAGTTTACAACTTAAATGCCTCAACACAATTGCCGCCAATTACCTCACTCAGGGCAAGTATAAAGATGCTTTGGAGAAATTTACAAGGGCCTATCATCTGGCAGATAGTTTAGTAATGAAGGACAAGCTCATTAACCTGTCACTAAATATTGGGACCACTTTTTTATACAACGAAGAACTGGATAAAGCACTAGAATATTTTGAAAAGGTAATCTCAATTTCCGATACAGCAAATGTCACTATAGCCTATGCATCCGCTTTAAATAATATAGGAGCTTGTTATAGCCGAATGGGAAAACATAAAAAAGCATTGACCTATTTTGATAAAGCTCTACCTGCTTATATCAAACTAAATAACAACTACCAAATTGCACAGGTTTACACCAATTTAGGACAATCGAACTACTTTATTGACAATGTTGAACTTGCATCAAAATACTTAAAAAATGCAATCAACCTAAACCGAAAAAACCAATCCCAAAATCAGCTTATTGTTAATTTAATTCTACTTGCAAAACTCAATATCGAAGACTCAAACTTTAGAGAGGCTAAATACAATTTAGATGAAGCTCTAGGCCTGGCAAACGAATACAATATCAACTATAACAAAGGTGATTTATACCAAACCTACAGTTATTATTATTCTGAAAGAAAACAATTTGAACAAGCCCTAGAATACAAACAAAAAGAACTGAATTTAAAAGACAGTATTTTCAACGAATCACGTCAGCAACAGATATCTGAACTACAAACCAAATTCGAAACAAAGCAAAAACAGATTGAAAATGAGTCGTTACGCAAGGATATTTCTTTAAACAGGCTACAGATAGAGAAACAAAATCAAGTTAGGGATCTCTTAATTGTCATCACTCTCATTGTTATTGGCCTGATTTTTATCTTACTTAACAGGGCCAGGCTCAAGAAAAAGTCGCATCAAATTATTGAGGCTCAGAAATCTGAATTAGAAATACTCAATAAAACCAAAGACAAATTCTTTTCAATCATTGCACACGATTTAAGGTCCCCCTTCAATGCACTAATTGGACTCAGCAACCTATTATCTTCATCCTATGATCACCTGAGCGATGAAGAGCGAAAAAATTTCATTCATGATTTGAATACAGCATCTGAGAGTGCATTTAGCTTACTCGATAACCTGCTAACATGGGCCAGAGTACAACAAGACAGTCTAAAAATCCAGAAACAAAAAGAGGATATTTCCTTACTTATTAAAGAAAGTATTGAGCCACTCGAGGCAACAGCAAAACTTAAAAACATTTCAATCGAAAATACAGTAAACCTAAAATCAAAAGTCTTAATTGACATGTTTATGATTAAGACCCTTATGGTGAACCTGATTAATAATGCACTAAAATTTACCAATGAAGGTGGCTCCATAAAAATTTCCGGTGAAGAAAAGGGAGGCAAAACCATTATCTCCATCAGTGACAATGGTGTCGGTATGTCTCAAGAGCAAATGAATCAGCTTTTCAAACTAGGCAAGAACAAATCAACCCTTGGAACGAATAACGAAACGGGAACAGGATTGGGACTCATTTTGTGTCAGGAATTCATTGAAAAAAACGATGGCCAAATTTGGGTCGAGAGTAAAGAAGGAGAAGGTTCAACATTTAGATTCTCACTCGTTACAGCAAGTCCTGATTAATAAAAAAGCCATCAGTATTCATAACTAAAGCCACAGCTTAAACAAAATCAAGCTGCGGCTTTTTAAATTTTAATAATGGGATCACGCTATTTCTTTTGAAGCTTCTTCAAAAGAATCTCTGCCACAAGAGCCGATGAGGCCGGATTCTGACCTGTAATCAGATTACCGTCTTCAATGGCATAAGCTTCCCAGACTTTACCTCTGGAATAAATTCCCCCTTTAGATTTGAGTATATCCTCTACCAAAAATGGGACAATGGTACTGAGTTGAACAGCGTCTTCTTCCTCGTTGCTAAAACCCGTTACCCTCTTCCCTTTTACCAAAAATTCGCCTTCAGCATTCTTAACGTGGCGCAATGCAGCCGGTGCATGACACACAAAAGCAATCGGTTTATTGGCTCCATCAAAATCCTGAATCAACTTTGCAGAAATAGAATCTTCAGCCAAATCCCAAAGCGGTCCATGACCTCCTGGGTAAAATACGGCATCGTAATCCTCAAAATTAATATCAGCTAAAGCCAGTGTTTCATTAATCTTTTTCTGAGCTTCGGCATCATTCTTAAAACGCTCGGTATCTTCTGTGCTGTTTTGTGGCAAATCCGAAGTAGGATCGATTGGTGCTACACCCCCTTTAGGCGTGGCAATGGTAATGTTCGCTCCTGCATCAAGAAGTGCATAATAAGGATTGGCAAATTCTTCAACCCAAAAACCTGTTTTATGTCCTGTATCTCCCATTTGTGAATGAGAGGTCAATACAAATAGAATATTCATGATTCCTGTTTTTAATAACATCTGAATTAAATTTTATAATTATTTATTACTGTTAATATCAACTCTTAATAAGCCATTTCGACAATTTTCGCCACATCATCCGGACTTAAACTGCCTCGCTCACCAATTCCCATCCAGCCTCGCTGAGTAAAACGTTCAGATATTAATTCTGATGTTCCTTTATAATCTTGTGTATACTCTGAGAGCCTTGTTTTAATTCCCAAAGAATGGAAAAAGGATTCTGTGGCATCGATAACTGCAAGTGCTTTTTCTTCAGTACTGCCTTCGTTGATGTTAAAAACACGCTCGGCATACTGAGCCAGCTTTTCCTGCTTGCTATCCATATTGTACTTATAATGACTAGGAGCAATAATGGCTAATGTACGAGCATGATCGATTCCAAAAAGAGCGGTTAACTCATGTCCCATCGCATGCACAGCCCAGTCAGAAGGCACACCCTGTGAAATCAAACCATTTAGAGCCATGGTACAGCTCCACATAAAATTGGCTGCAGCCTTATAATCACTCGGATCTTTTAAAACCTTTGGTGCCACTTCGGTTAGAGTTTGCAGAATGCTTTCAGCAAACCGATCCTGCAATAAAGCCTCAGTTGGATAGGTCAGATATTGCTCCAAAACATGAGTAAAGGCATCAGCCAAACCATTTGCGATTTGTCTCTCTGGAATTGATTGAATAACCTGAGGATCGAGAATTGAAAACTGAGGAAACAAAGCAGGACCTCCCATAGCTAACTTCTCTTTAGTCTCATTTCGTGTCACTACAGCTCCGGAATTCATCTCCGAACCCGTTGCCGGAAGTGTTAATACAGAAGCAAAAGGCATGGCTTTCAGTACCGGTTTTCTACTCGTTAAAATATCCCAGGGCGTTTCGCCTTCGTAATAAGCCGCAGCTGCAAGAAATTTCGTTCCATCGATAACCGATCCTCCTCCAACAGCTAAAAGAAAGTTTATTTCATTCGATTTAATGAAATCCAATGCATCCATCAAAACAGCATACTCAGGATTTGGAGGAATGCCACCAAATTCCATCACATTAAAATCAGCCAAAGCCGCTTTAACCTGATCGTAAATACCATTGCTTTTAATGCTCCCTCCTCCATAAAGGATCAGAACCTTTGCCTTTGCAGGAATTTCTTTTGCCAGTTCAGCAATCTTATTCTGTCCGAAAATGATTTTGGTTGGGTTTTTATATTCGAACTGATTCATTTTTTACAATTTAATAATGGATAATAAATAGTTAATAATTTATAAGATGATCTAATTAGATTTTCACAAGCATCTTGCCCTTATTTTTCCCTTCAAAAAGATCGATAAATGCCTGAGGCGTATTCTCAAATCCTTCTACAAGCGTTTCTGTAGATTTTAATTTCCCTTCAGCTAACCATTGGGCCAATTGAGGAATTGCCTGAGCAAATTTTTCCATATAATTGGAAACAATAAAACCTTGCATCAAAACGGAATTCTTAATCAAAATTGGCTGAACACGCGGTCCCATAGGTACTGATGTTGCATTATAAAGCGAGATGGCACCACACACTATGATTCTGGCAAAACGGTTGACATTCATCATCACAGCATCCGAAATTTCGCCGCCCACATTATCAAAATACACATCCACACCATTGGGACAGGCCTCAGCAATGGCCTGACTCATATTCGACGTGCTGTTGTAGTTGATCGCCTCATCGAATGCATATTCCGACTTCAATTGCTCCACTTTCTCGTCGCTACCCGCGATACCCACAACACGACAACCTAAAAGTTTTGCAATTTGACCGACCACACTACCAACTGCACCTGCTGCACCCGAAACCACAAGGGTCTCTCCGGCTTTAGGCTTTCCAATTTCAGTCATTCCTAAATAAGCCGTTAAACCTGTCATGCCCAACACACCTAAATAAGCCGATAGAGGTGCTTGACCAGCATCCACCTTAATCAAACCTTCACCATTTGAGCTTTGGTATTCTTTCCATTCCAACATACCCGAAACAAAATCTCCTTTGCTAAAGTTTTCCAGATTCGATTCAATCACTTCAGCAATCATACCAGAACTCATAGCTTTATTCAATTCAAATGGAGCGATATATGATTTTGCATCACTCATACGCCCCCTTAAATAAGGGTCAACTGAAATATAGCTTGCCTTTAAAAGCATTTCACCTGCCTTTATATCAGGTTTCTCTTCAGTTGCTAATTTAAAATCGGATAACTTAGGTGTTCCAACCGGTCTATTATTCAATAGTATTGTTTTCATATCTTAGCTTTTTATTTATTAATGAACGTTCATTCTTTACTAAGGTGAAAAAAAGTTTTGCCTTAGCGTCTTCTTTATTTATAATCTTTGTCCAAATTCCTGTATCCGGTCTGATTCAAAAATCTGATCCTCAGGTTTTATTTGATTCAACTGATGCATAGCAGAAGCAATAGTTTCAGCTTCAATGACTCTGTATTTTCTATATCTACCTACCAAAAACACCTGAATCAGATTCATAAAACACGAAGCGATAGCTTCACCCAGACGCTTTTCAATTCGTAGTCCTTTTATTAAAGAAGGTCTTAAAATATAAGTGTTCCTTATTTTCAGATTCAAAACCTCCTGCTCCATCTCTCCCTTAATTCTGTTGTAAAAAATTCGACTGGACGCATCTGCCCCCAAAGCTGATACAACCGTAAAACTTTCAACACCATTCTTCTTACAAAGTTTAGCTGCAGCTACAGGAATGCCATAATCAATTTTCTTATAAATGGCTTTATCTTTCGTTTTCTTTGCTGTAGTCCCTATGCAACAAAACAATTCATCTCCCGTAAAATCGGACTGAAAATGTTCAAGTTTTAAAAGATCACCTACATACACATCCAATTTAGGATGTTCTAATCCAAAAACTCTTCGTGAAAACACTTTAACCGTTTCATAGCTTTCATCAGCCAATAAACGATTTAAAAGTAATTTTCCTGTCAGCCCTGTGGCACCTAATATAATCGCTGTTTTTCCCATTTTTCAACCCATTAAATTCGAATACTATCCCAAGCCGCTTGCAAAGCTTGCTCCAAACTTTTATCATCCAAATGATAATACCCTCGCTTTTGGCTATTCATCAAAAAAGCCAATGGATAAATGGTATAAGCATATAATAAATAGGGTGACATCTCTTTGATAATTCCCTCCTTCTGTCCTCTTTCCCATAAATCGAGAAGAGGTTGCAATTGTTTCAAACCTTCTTCTCTACTAGCCTCATCAATCATGATGGTGTTATCACACTGGGATAGAAACCAGGCTTCATCAACTTCCTTGAGTTTGTAATCTGCTATATTGTGCCAAATATAATCGAAAGCTTTCTTAACAGGCATCTCGGAACAATAGCCTTTAAAAGCATATTGCGTGAAAGCCATTTTAACCTCCAGGTATAACTGATTAATTAAATCTTGCTTGTTTTCGAAATAGATATAAATGGTTGCAGGTGAAACTTTAGCCATCTTAGCAATTTTCGACATGGGCGCATCATGAAAACCATTATTATTAACCAAATTTAGGGTTGCTTTTAATAATGCATTTCGCTTATCCATACTTTTTACTCGTGTTGCCATGCTTTGCTATTGTTTCTTTGATGCTACTTGATAAATTTTCCAGGCTATTGCCATAAACAGGAATTGAAAAGGTAAACGAATGAGTGCGGCCTTATGACTCCCAATTGCCGGTGTATCAGAAAATACATCTCTAATATGAATTGGCAAGAATATCAGCATGAGAATGAATATTCCCAAAGAAGCAAGCTTTTTATACTTAGGAAAAATAAGTAAAGCTCCCAACAAAATTTCAACCAGTCCCGACAGATAAATAATTGCCATAGGAAATGGCATAAATCCCGGAACAAATGGCAAATAGAAATCTGGTTTTAGAAAATGCTGTACCCCACCCATTATCATGAAAATGGCAAAAAGGATTCTCACTGCTAGCCATATTTTGTTTGTACTATTCTTCATTATTCTCAATTCGTTTAATTATTCAACACATCAGATTGTCTTTACACATGCAAATATAGATAAATATTTTAAAAATGAATGAACGTTCACTTTTATTTTGTCAATTTCACATCTATATATATATACAAAAAGGACCGAAACTAAGGTTCCGGCCCACAAACTAAACTTGAAAAACTAAACTTGATCTGAAATTAATTAGTTTGATTGTTACAAAAATATTTTAGTATCAGAAAACCGATTAGACCTGACAGCAGTGATGCAATCAGAACAGCCACTTTTGCAAGACTCAATACACTGGCATCGCTGAAGGCTAGCTGTGATACAAAAAATGACATGGTAAAGCCAATACCTCCTAGAAAACCAATTCCTAAAATTTGTGACCAACAAACGTCAAGTGGCTTCTGAGCAAATCCCAAACGAACTCCCACAAAAGAAAAAAGAAATATCCCAAGGGGTTTACCAAGAAAAAGCCCCAATATAATTCCCAGTGAAATCGGTTCGAAAACCTGATTTAAAAGTTGATGATCGATAAAAATACCCGCATTGGCAAATGCAAACAAAGGCACAATAAGATAGGCAACCCAGGGATGAAGTGCATGCTCCAAACGTTGTAAAGGAGAAATAACTTCCTTACAATTATCCTCTATCGTTTCAATTGATGATTGAATGTGCTTGTCCTTTTCAGCTACCGTACTGTTGGCCGGCATTGTACTCATTTGTGTTAGCAAAGAAGTACCTGACTTAATAAATTCAAGCACATTACAATTAGCACGAGCCGGAATCGTTAATGCCAAAAGGATACCCGCTAAGGTAGCATGCACACCTGATTTTAATAATGCATACCATAACAAAAGCCCCAGAAACAAATAGACAGGTATACTTCTTATTTTCAATAGGTTTAATCCCCATAGCAGAACATATATTCCTCCTCCATAAATCAGATACATCCAATCGATCTCAGACGTATAAAACAAAGCAATCACAATTACAGCACCTATATCGTCAACAATAGCGATTGAAGTTAAGAGAAGTTTCAAGGAAACAGGAATTCTATTCCCCAGTAGAATCAGAATACCCAAAGCAAAAGCAATATCAGTGGCCATGGGAATTCCCCAACCATGAGTTCCTGCACCTTCTCTATTGAAGAAAACATAAATAAGTGCAGGTATTAACATACCACCAACAGCTGCAAAAATAGGAAGGGTTGCATTTTTCAAAGAAGACAAACCTCCCGTCAACATTTCCCTTTTTATTTCAAGTCCTACAACAAAAAAGAAAATTGCCATCAAGCCATCATTAATCCAGTGAATTAATGTTTTACTCAGCTCCCAGTCGCCAAAATGCAAACCAACATGCTTTTCCCAATAGGCTATAAAAATATCGCCCAAAAATGAGTTTGCCAACCCTAAGGCCAAAAGAGTAAAAGTCATTAAAACTATTCCTCCAAAGGCTTCAAGTTTAACAAATTCAACAAGTGGATCTTTTATTCGATCGAGTGGTAATTTCTTTTTTAAAAATTGTATCATCATTATTCTTTTTTAGTCAAAATCGGTCTTCTGTACGCTTGCAATTTTGTTTAAAACCCAATTGCTTCAATGAGAAAATAAAAAGGCGGCTCCCTCTGTACGTGGCAAAATTACTAGGCTAATCGAACTTTATAAAGGGGGAAATCCCTACTTCGAAAAACCTCTTCAAAACAAGCTTGCTTAAAATCACGTCCTCACTATAAAATTATAATGCATGCTTAATTACGGATTTACAATCTGATTTTTGAAGGCATATATAACCAGATTAACCGTATTGAACGTATTGGTTTTTTGAAAAAGACTACTCTTATGCTTTTCAACTGTTTTAGTGCTTAAAAATGTCTTCTCAGCTATTTCCTTGTTACCGTAGCCTTTACAAATTAAATCAATAATTTCCTTTTCTCTCTCGGTGAATACGGGTAAAACAGCTTGTTCCTTCTTACGTTTTCTAAAACGATTCAGTTTATCCGACAACAAACTAACAATCTCACCAGAAAAATAGTTGCCACCTGTGTGAACCTTCATGATCGCTTTCTCAAATTCATCCAATTCAGAATTTTTAAGCATATAAGCCTCTACACCAGCCATAAGCATCTGTTCAAGATAATCCTCATCGAGAAAAGTCGTGAGAGCAATAATTTTAATATCAGGGAATTGCTCTACGGCTCGTCTACTGGCCTCAACCCCATCAACCTGAGGCATATTAATATCCATAAAGACAATTTCGGGAACTTGTATTTTTAGTAAATCAAGAAATTCCTGTCCATTTGACGCTTCCCCAATAATCTCTACATAGGGAAAACTCTGCAACAAAAGACGAAAACCATCTCTAAAAATCTTATGATCGTCTACCAAAACTATCTTTATCTTTTCCATCTTATTGCTCTTTAAAATCCCTTTAATTAAACTCAATTTTTATTGTAAAACCGTTACCCGGTGAGCTTTCCAGAACACAATGCCCACCTATAGACTCGACGCGTTCAACAATATTGGACAAACCCATTTTATCATTACCATGCATGGCTAATTTACTTATTTCAAAACCAACTCCATTATCATGATACGAAAGAATCACATGACTCCGGATTCGTGATAGCTTAATTGTAGCATGATCAGCATTGGCATGTTTCAAACTATTATTCAACAATTCACCTGAAATACGATAAAGCATTACCTCCTTACTTTTGGTCATTTCTCCGCTAAACTGGCTACTATCAAACTCAACTGTCATTTTCCCAATGCTGTTCATTTTGGCACACAATTTCTCCAAGGATTCAACAATATTATATCGATTCAGAATAGAAGGATTCAGATTATTAATAATCTCACCAACTGCCTGCAGTGCCTGATTGGAAAGATTTGTTATATGTTTCAGTTTTTCACCCGCATGCTTATTGTCTATAAGTTCTTTCTCGAGAATTTTGCTGTACATGCCCACACTCGATAGAATAGCACCTAAACCATCGTGTAGATCCATGGCAATTCTTCGTCGCTCTCTTTGTTCTACATCCATGGTATTACTGAGAATTTGTCGATCAGCCTTCATCAACGAATCCATTAATCTGGCTATAAGTAACAGACTAACCAAAAGAATAACAAAAATAGCCCCCAGCAGAAGGAATATCTTTTTTTTAAGCCTTGAATTACTCTCATTGATATAATTCTGAAGCGTTTTTTCGTACTCGGTAAATATGCGATTAAAATCAAGATAAGCCCGCAACATGGTACTATCCAAGCTTTGTCTCTTATGATAATGCCCCGACATTATTAACTGCTCCAAATGCTCTATTGAAGTTTTGGTTTCGGAAAGTTTTTGTTCAAAAATCTGATTACTATCAGGAACATCCCTTTTGGTTTTATTTGCAATCTCAGCCAATCGATTGACATATAAAATGGCTTTATCAAAACTTTTTTTAATTCCAATATAAGCTAAGCTATCTTTCTGAATCAGACCATCATCCATTTGAATTCTACCATTGAAAACTTCAACCTCTACATTTTCAGAGTACTCAACCAGCTTTATGTGCCTGGCATCTATTATTGAACTAATTCGAAAGGTGTAAATAATTCCGGCAAAGGCAAAAAAGCTAAATAGTAGCAAAACAGAAATTACCTTTTGCTTGGTATGAAAATTCTTTTTTGAAAGCATAAATTGAAATTCTTAGGATTGTATTGTACACGACTCTAAACAAAATTACAATTATTAACGAGCTCTAAACCTATTTGATAAGAAATTTGAGCCAAAATAGGGAAAACTTCCTTCTACAAATAAAGAAAGTTTCCCTAATGGTCAACTACTGCGATTTACCCCAAACTATCGCACATGATTGTTTCAGTTAATTGACCTTTATGATAATTTTAACTCATTATGATTCTACCTCAATCTGATCTGAAACAAGCTGCTCAACTGTCAAACTAAGAGGTATCTGAGCGCCTAATAAGCCTTTCAAATAACGAGCCCTAACAGACCCCAACCTTAAAACCGGTTTTATAGAATCATGCAATAATCTGGACGTAAAGTTTTCTGACTCGGAATCACCAAACAGAACTTCCTGTGCAGCTTGCGCTAATACCAAATCGGCTTTTTCCTGCTTAGCATATTGCAGTAGACTTTCTATTTTATCTTCACCCTCATTTTCAAATATTCTGGCTTCACAAATGATCCCTTCTGCACTAATTGAACGTTCGAGCAATTTGGCTTTTTTATAAGCTAAACTCTTTTCAAGTTCAATTTTCACGCTTAATACCGAAATTAAAGTGATCTTTGCATTTAATATCTTCCCAAAATAAACTGACCAATTCAATAAATCTCGTGATTGACGTCTGACGTCAATCGGCACCAAGATATTTCGAACACCCCTATATGTCCATCGATCTTTCACTGACAAAACTGGACATATAATTTCCTGAACAATCTTATCGGCACTGTGCTTTTTAAATTTCCCAACCAGACCTTCTATACGCTCATTCTTTCGAATAATTACCAAATCGTAATTCTCTTTATTAGCAATTTCAATTATTCTTGATACATGCTGACCAACTTCAACTCTTAAATCCACATAATCAGGAATTCGTCCCTTAAAGTGAATTTTAGCAAATCGAATCAATCTTACCATAGCCCTTGCCTGAAGGCGTTTGTTAAGTTCCGTTTGAACCAAGCTCTTTAAATTTGAAGCCGCTGGTGTTACATGAATCAATGTCACTTTAGAACCCATTTTTTTCTTAAAAAAAACAGCTTGCTTCAAGGCATCTTCCCCATCACCACTTAGACTAACAGGCACAAGAATACGTTCTAGTTTAATATCTTTCATATCAATCTCCTAATAATTTCAAATACGAATACCTTTACTTTTTAAAAACCAAACGTCCAAACACGATCTCATTCCATTTTGAAATCGACGTTGAGAATTCTTCTCAAACAGAATCAGTTTATTCCCCTTAGACCTCGAAAATTCTTTCAACTCTTTCTGACCTTCTCCATTTTCAATCATCGAAAAATTTATCTTAGCACCCTTACAAGCTTCGATCAATGGCAGTGCCCTATTTCTTCTTGCTTCAGATGAATCAAATCGCTGAGATAAACAAACATGAATATCAGGTTTTTCACTAATTGCGATTTTTTTCAATAAGGATAAATTTGAAGTTGCGGTCTGATCTGTATCGGCAAGCATAAAAATTTCTGAAATCGTGTTATCATTAGCAAATCCTGCCAAGACAAATAAATCTTGAGATACCTGATTGATTAACTCATTCATCCTATACTTATGAGCAAATAAGTTTTCGTAGTCATGCGATCCCAGAACAAGCGTCCAATCCTGAGATTGATAGGTATCAGATTTAAAAAAAGACGATAAATCTCCTTCAAAAGATATTAGACGAATCTGGTCATCAGGCATCGAATAGCAATCTTTCAAGTGTAATCTCAAATTCTCCAACTCACTATTGGCGATTCCCTCAAGCATGGGTGTTAAATCCCGAACCATCGAAGATCCAAAATTCGGTTTATGCCAGGTTTGTATAAAATGAAATAATGAACCCGGACGATAGAGATATCGCATTGCAAAATGAATTGCAGCTCTATTGCCTTCTGAATAGTCGGCTAAAATCAAAATATTCAATTTTTCCCTTTTAGATTTGTCAAATTTTTCTGTTGGCATATCACAATTTTTATTGGACAAATGTATGGGCTCTCCCATATTGGGGAAACAGGGCTAGTCCTAAATCGAATGGGGGAAAACCCTACATTTAAGCCTGTTAAAATAATTTAACAATTATACGCGCAACACCTAATGTGCTCGCTAAGAATACATTAAGAAGATAACTCATCTGTTTTCCCAATTAAAACCAGTCCCGGATTTCTTATACCATTTTAGACTTCTGTTTTTTGTTTACATTTACGCGATCAGAAAAGAATATGAAAAAATTTAGCATTCGTCTCATACTAATAATCGTACTTATTGTTGGAGGGCCAGTCATTCAGAAGATGCTTATGGTAATTCAACAAAAAGAACATATCAGTATCCCAATTTCTGATACAGACCAAACCTCCCTTGATGAAGACACAGAAGAATGTGAGTCATGGGCCGCATCTCCGGTTTTGAAACCTATAAGATATTTCTCATCAAAAATTTCAGTTACTTTTCAGACCTCTGCTCTATTCTTTAGCAGACTCAATATTATTGTTTTACCCCCACCCAAATTCAGGGCCTAGGAATCTAAAATTCACCCTTATAGATCAGTCCTATCAAGGCAATATACCTATACAATTATTGGTCAGTAAACCATATGTAGAATACTGTATCCGAATAAATAGGACAGTCTTTGTAATTCCTTATTTTCAGGACTTACACGCTACATTATCAATTAAAAAAAGAAGATGATGAGACCTCAATCAGCACAAAAAAATCGAAAATCAAAACTTCAACTTATTCATCAATACTATGCCTATACCGGTTTTTACACTTTTATATGGGGAAATATTAAAAAAGCAATTCTGCCATTTATTCTAATTGTAAGCGGACTTATTATACTTGACAGATTTGTTATCGATTTCAACTATTTTTTTGAATTTATTACAAAAAATTACTCATCAGCAAGTCTGTTTGCTCTGTTTTTTGCTTCCGAATCATTTCTGGGTTTAATTCCTCCGGAACTGTTTATTGCATGGGTTAAAACTCTGGCTAATCCATTTATGAACCTTTCATTATTGGCCCTATTATCCTATTCAGGAGGTTGCGTTTCTTATTTTATTGGGAAAAGTATTCTTACTATCCCCAGGATTCAGACTGCAATGGAATCCAAAATGGCAAAACATATTAGTAATATTCGAAAATGGGGCGGTTTTCTAATTATTGTAGGAGCCCTGTTACCAATCCCATTTTCCATGGTTAGTATAGCCTCAGGCATCATTAATTATGACTTCAAAAGATATCTCATGTTTGGACTTTTCAGATTTCTGCGATTTTATCTATACGCACTGGCTATCTTTTCATTGATGAGTAACTAATAAACAAACAACGCCCAATCATATGATTGGGCGTTGTTTGTTTAGAAAGACTTAACTACTTTAAATTATCAATAACAAGCTTAAGTTTGTGTTGAATTTCAACAGCAATTTCACCTAAACTATCGTTTTCTACTGTAGCCATTGATGCAATAGGATCGACAGCCGATACTTCAATATCTCCATTCTCATGTTCCTCAACAATAACATTACAAGGCAGAAATACACCGATCTTATCTTCCCTTTTCAGTGCTTTGTGAGCGTAGTGAGGATTACATGCACCCAAAATCACATATTTCTTAAAATCAGCGTCAATTTTCTTTTTAAGCGTTGCTTTAACATCAATCTGAGTTAAAACACCAAAACCTTCTTTTTTCAATTCGTCTGTAGCTTGCTCAATTGCTTCATCAAAATTCTTTGTTTTCAAAACCTTATTAAAATAGTAGCTCATCACATCAATTTTTATATTCTGTAAAACATATTTATCTGAAAATGACTGGTTATTACCAGATCTTTAAAGCTTTCTACTCTTCCAAAAAAAATTACGAATAAACTAAAACTAGTTCTTTGTAAAAGTCACTTTTGCAATATCCTTTAATAAATTTGTTCCGTCTCCCAGAGGATCAGCCACAAATAAAGAAATTGTTCCCTGAGGATCAGTATCAAGATCAGCTGCCTCATATGTTGTTCCGCTATCAGTACCTGCATCGTAAACTTTAGCTGTCACCGTTTTGCTGGCGGCAAAATGGCTTCCGTCATACAAATTCACATTAAGCGCTCCAACATACCAATCCGGACTTGGTGCAAGCATCGAAACCAAACTTACAGAAGGATTTGCGGCATTAACAGCAACTTCAACCGTAAATTCACCCGTACCACTTGTCAAGCCATCCTGACTCAACACAAAATTTAAACCCTCATTATTCGCAATTTTTGCTTCCAATTCAGCTTGTAACACTTCAATTGCTCCTGTTTCAGCCATCAATTCAATCCCCTCTGATGCTGTCATTCCTTCTTTAAAAAGATTAGTCGTTGATGGATGACTCCAACCTATTAACTTCGAGAAATGTGCTCCTGCAGGATAATCCTTTGGAAAATCTGTACTATTCCAATTCATCTTAAATGTAACAGTATATGTTGCTTCAGTTTCGATCCCATATTCAATTGGTCCATCACTTTTACTGCAACTCATCAACAGTAATGCTAAAAATAAAAAAATAGAATTCTTCAATATCATCTTATATCCGGTTAAAAATTATTTTTCTTAATAAAGATAATCATTACCCAATATAATCACGGCTCTTAAGCACTCTATTAATATAAAAAAGTCTCATAATAGGACGAGACAGTCTTATCATAAATTTCAAACTCTATTTTCTATACCTCAAACGAAGCAATCTGTTATTTGTAAATTTATGCATATACTCTTCAATAAGCTCAAAACCATACTTATCGTAGAAGGCTCTGCCCACAGTGTTTCTTTCAAATACCTCTACTTCCATCACATCGTGATAAGCTGCAACAAAATCCATTAGTTGCCGTCCAATCCCCTTCCCATGCATATCAGGTCTAACAAAAATAGCGCCCACTTCATTTCCCATCATGGAAATAAAACCCAAAATAACACCCTCTTTTTCATACACCCAGGTTGTGGTATTAGGAATATAAACATCCCGAATATTCCGTTTTTCCATTCCCATGAAATCAGCATCTAAAAAAGGATGAGCCATTCTTGAAGCCTGATACCAAACCTCAAGAATTTCTTCAATATCACTGTCCTTATATTTTCTTATCATCGGTCTTATTTCCTCTCAAAATTCAAACTTAAGCTTACAAAATCATTTTGTGCTCAAACACCAAGTCATAAACTATGAAAAATCAACTCTTTAAGATACGAATCCTAGCCCTAAGTTTCAATCCCATTGTTCTTTTTTTTCGTAGATCATTTGTTTTTAATAAAAAAATGCGATAACATTGCTGCATGAAAACATGTATGACACAAAATAATTTTTGGTGGAACTTCTCAATAATAAATATCGAGAAGGGTTAGCCATATACACATAATTCATATACCAAAGGCCTGCTTCTCGCAGGTCTTTTTTTTTGCTCTAAATCGTAGATTCTAATTTTAAACCAAAATACCATGACATTTAAAAACTACTTTAAAAATTACCCAAACGAAAAAGGTTACTTCGGTGAATTTGGTGGCAGCTTTATTCCTCCTGTCCTCGAAGAGGAAATGAAACGTATAAACGAAGCCTATTACTCAATCAGTAAATCGCATGAATTTATTTCAGAACTCAGAAGTATTCGAAAACACTTTCAGGGACGTCCGACACCCGTATACTACTGTAATCGTTTATCCGAGAAATACGGTGGTCGCATTTATCTGAAGCGTGAAGACCTCAACCATTCAGGTGCTCATAAATTAAACCACTGCATGGGTGAAGCTTTGTTGGCTAAATATATGGGAAAAAAGAAGCTCATTGCTGAAACGGGTGCTGGCCAACACGGGGTTGCCCTAGCCACTGCAGCAGCTTACTTTGGATTGGAATGTGAGATTCATATGGGAGAAGTTGATATCGCAAAGGAACATCCCAATGTCATGCGCATGAAAATACTTGGAGCAACCGTTGTTCCCGTAACTCACGGATTAAAAACGCTGAAGGAAGCTGTTGATTCTGCATTTCAAGCCTATCTTCAGGATCCAATCAATACCATCTACTGTATTGGCTCTGTCGTTGGTCCACACCCCTTCCCCATGATGGTTCGCGAATTCCAACGTGTTGTGGGAATCGAAGCCCGAGATCAATTTGAAGAAATGACAGGTGAATTACCTGACAATATTGTTGCTTGCGTAGGTGGTGGCAGTAATGCTATGGGTATTTTCTCGGCTTTTCTCGATGAAAAAAACATCAAACTTCATGGTGTGGAACCTGCCGGGAAAGGAATTGATAAAGAAGGTAAACATGCTGCCACTCTTAGCCTGGGAAGTCCGGGTGTGATTCATGGGTTTAAATGTTATCTCCTCCAAGATAAAGCCGGTGAGCCTGCACCTGTCTATTCGGTAGCCAGTGGGCTGGATTACCCTGGTGTCGGTCCAGAACACTCTATGCTTAAAGACTTAAAACGAGCAGAGTACCATCATATCAATGATCAGGAATGTATAGATGCCTTTTTTGAATTAAGCCGATTAGAGGGAATCATTCCTGCTTTGGAAAGTTCACATGCCATTGCTTACGCGATTAAATTGGCTAAAGCAAATCCCAAACAATCCATATTGGTGAACTTAAGTGGACGTGGCGACAAAGATCTTGATTATGTGATTGACACATATGGTTTACCTGAAGACCGAAAAGCTTAAGCTGATTCTATTTGAAAAACAAAAATGGCGACTTGTCAGTCGCCATTTTTTAATATATATGTTGAAAAGATTAGTCTTCATTCAAAGACTGAAATCCCTTACCAATAATTTCATTAGCTTCTGTAACATTAACAAATGCTTCAGGATCTACTTCCTTAATGTGCAATTTAAGAATCTCAAGTTCTCTACGGCTCATTACAGAATAAACCATTTTTCTTTCCTCACCAGAATAAGCTCCTGTTCCTTGAAAAATCGTAGCACCACGCTTAAGATCATTCTTAATTTTTGAAGCAATAGACTCGTAGTTATCAGAAACAATCATTACTGTTTTGTGGTAACTAGCTCCACTTACAACCATATCGATAATTTTACCTTCGATATAAATAATAATTAGTGAATAAATGGCAAACTCCCATCCAATTGCACCAGTTTCAGTTGGCTGAACAAGAGTGAATAGAACAATGATACCATCTACAATCATAACCAATTTACCCAAAGATATTTTAGTAAACTTAGCTAAAATCATGGCGATAATATCAGACCCACCTGAAGTCGCACGCGACTTAAAAATCAAACCAATTGAGATACCATAGAATACACCTGCAACAATAGTATTCAACATTGGATCAGCAATTACTTTTGCATAATCAGGAGAGATAAAAGTTTCCATCACCCAAACTGTCACCAAAATTGTAGTGATACTCACAATTGTTTTAATCCCGAATCGTGGACCCAAAATAATTGTACCAATTATGACCAACGGAATCTCCATTGCAAAAGTACAATAACTAATTTTCCAGCTAAACATTGTGTTTAGAACTGTTGCAATACCATATACACCCCCTGGTGCTAATTTGTAGGGTACTACAAATAAGATGTCGGAAACAGCAAAAATAATACTCCCTACAATAAGGTAAGTATAAGCAGAAAGCCATTCGTTCGACAAAAATTTTTCTTTAGTAATAAAAGCCATTCTATTTTGTTGTTAAGTAACTAAACACTCCAGTACCTGCAATGTTTAGATATGTTTAAAATCGGCGACAAAAATAGTCGGCTTCCGCATAATAACAAGCACTTACATAAAGAAAATAACATGTCGAAAAACACTATTTTATTAGGCGTTGTCTATTGTATATAAAGATTGTTTATTTCAACATGAAAAGACCTCTATACATCCTGTATTTTAGGACTTTTAAACCATTTGTAACTCATAGAATTTCCTTCATTTGATGTTCAATTCAACTTTATCAGCAAGTCATGGCTATAATTTGTCGAAATTTGCCCAAAAACTAAGACAAAAAAAGGGTCTCAGTTAAAAAACCAAGACCCATTTTGTACATTAAACTCTGTTTATTTTAAGCCGCTGCGCTTTAGCAAAGGCTCTATAGAAGGTTCCTGACCTCTGAATCGCTTATAAAGTTTCATTGGATGTTCACTTCCTCCCTTTTCAAGTACTTCAACTCTAAAAGCATCAGCCATTTCTGAATTGAATATTCCTTTTTCTTTGAAAGCAGCAAAAGCATCAGCATCGAGAACCTCGGCCCACTTGTAGCCATAGTACCCCGCAGCATATCCACCAGCAAAAATATGTGAAAAAGCTGGTGACATACAGGAGGTTTCCAAACGTGGAAAAAGCTCCGTGGACTGCATGGCTTCCATTTCAAAATCAGACACCGACTTATCAATTTCTTTCTCAATAGAATGCCAGGCCATATCATTCAAACCAAAGCTGATCTGACGAACAAAAGCATACCCCGAATGAAAATTGCCACTATCGATAATTTTCTGAACCAAATCTGCCGGAATTTTTTCACCGGTTTCGTAATGCTCTGCAACCTTATCCAACCACTCTTTTTCAAAGGCGTAGTTCTCCATAAACTGAGAAGGTAGTTCCACAAAATCGCGATACACACTGGTTCCCGACAAGCTTGGATAAGTACAACGAGAAAGCATCCCATGCAAAGCATGACCAAATTCGTGCAAGAAAGTTGTCACCTCTGAGAAACTCAACAAAGAGGGTTTTGTTTCTGTTGGACGTGTAAAATTACACACAATAGAAATGTGAGGTCGGTTATCTTTCCCGTTTTGTAAGAACTGTTCACGATACGAGGTCATCCAGGCCCCACCTTGTTTTGAATCACGGGGATGAAAATCAGCATAAAATACAGAAAGGAAATCGCCCTTTTTATCAAACACTTCATAAACATCAACTTCATCGTGATATTTATCAATTTCAGTGTTTAATTTAAAACTCAAACCATACAAATCGGTAGCCAAATTGAAAATTCCCTGTTTCACTTTCTCCAATTCAAAGTAAGGACGAGTCAGCTCATCGTTCACCTGAAACTTTTCAGTCTTCAATTTCTCAGCATAATAAGCCCAATCCCAACGCTGCAATTCAAAATCAGCGCCTATTTTTTTAGCATAGGCTTGTAGCTCATCAAATTCCTCTTTCGCCTTTGGCATTGATGCTTCGAGCAATTCATTCAAGAATTTCACCACCTTATCCGGAGTCTCAGCCATGCGCTCCTCCAAAACAAATTGAGCATAGTTTGGGTAATCGAATAGTTTCACTTTCTCTAAACGTAAAGCCACAATTTTTCGAATGATTTCCTGGTTATCGAATTTATCGTTGAAACAACGCGACGAATAAACCTTAAACATTTTCTCACGCAATTCGCGATTGTCAGCATACTGCATAAAAGGCACATAAGACGGGAATTGTAAAGTAAAAACCCAGCCTTCCTTATCTTTTGCTTTTGCCGTGGCTGCAGCAGCTTCCAAGATACCATCCGGCAAACCAGCCAAATCTTTCTCATCTGTAATGTTCAACTCAAATGCATTGGTCGCTGCCAATACATTTTCACCAAACTGAAGGGTGAGTTGAGAAAGCTCTTTTGAAATTTCACGAATTCGCGCTTTCTTATCGCCTTCAAGATTCGCTCCGGAACGTACAAAAGATTTATATCGCTTATCCAAAAGCATGCTTTGTTCCGTATTCAGACTCAATGATTCCTTATTATCATGAACCGCCTTCACTCTTGCAAACAAAGCCTCATTCATCACAATATCATTGGAGAATTCGCTTAAAAGCGGTGATACTTCACGTGCTAAAGCTTGCATTTCGTCACAAGTGTCAGCATGATTCAGATTAAAAAAGACAGAGGAAACCTGATCCAGTAATTCCCCAATAAATTCCATCGCCTCAATGGTATTTTCAAAACTGGCAGCCTCAGGATTATTCGCAATCAGATCAACATCTTCTTTTGCAAGCTTAATCCCCTCAACAAAAGCGGGCATATAATGCGCCATTTCAATTTGACTAAAAGGAGCCGTATGGTGAACCGTAGCAAAAGGATTTAGTAAAGGATTCATATTTTTTGTTCTCATTCTAATTTTCTTATTTAAGATAAATCCTGAGGGAAGTGAAACATTCACTTTTCTCAAAGAATAACAAATATAGGAAATATCTGATTCGGGTTAACCAGAAAATGAAGGATCAATTTCAATCAGACCCATACCAAATCGATTAAAAAACAAAAAAAGAGCCTTCATTTAGTCAAATCTCCTAACTTTAGGCCATCCTATTCATTTTATAATTTAGACATGATTAAGCATATAGCCCTTTTTAAGTTTAAAGCCTTTGAGTCCGAAGAGGCCAAAGAGAATTATTACAATCGAATCAGAGACATTTTTGATGGACTTGACAAGCGAGTGCCGGAAATAAAATTCCTTCAAATTGGATTTGATGAATTACAAGGCGAATCTTCCTACGATTTTGTTGTGAATGTAGTGTTGGATAATATTGAGGCTCTGCCTGCATATATGAATCATCCTGAACACGTTAAAGCCGCCCATATTATTAAAGAAATGGCGATCGACAAAAAGACGATCGATTACTCTTTTTAAAAATTTAACCTTAATATTTAAATAGATAATCCCCTTAAATAAACTCCTGTATCTCGCATAGATTTGTAATACCCTGAAATAGCTTGACACAAAAAGTCAAGGTAATGGAAAAAAGAAAAGAAGGGATGCTCACCAACGAAATGAGTGGATTTAAACGTGAAAGTATAAATTACAATAACTATGAAATAA